>NZ_LYCS01000002.1 GCF_001659985.1 Oceanobacillus sp. Castelsardo | reverse complement strand
GGCTGGGTAGCTACGTGTGGAAAGGATAAGTGCTGAAAGCATCTAAGCATGAAGCCCCCCTCAAGATGAGACTTCCCATCATTTTAAATGAGTAAGATCCCTCAGAGACGATGAGGTTAATAGGTTTGAGGTGGAAGCGTGGCGACACGTGGAGCTGACAAATACTAATCGATCGAGGACTTAACTAACTTCTTTAGATGTCTAATTTACTCTTATTTAGTTTTTAAGGTATAAACCTTAATTTAATATTATTGTCTGGTGATAATGGCGGAGAGGTCACACCTGTTCCCATACCGAACACAGAAGTTAAGCTCTCCAGCGCCGATGGTAGTTGGGGGTTCCCCCTGCGAGAGTAGGATGTTGCCAGGCAATAAATTTGTTTCACAGTACCTGAATGGTAGAACAACGACTATTAGTTGATTGGTCGTAGATTTGAAGTTTAACTATTTGAATCTACCTGTGGAATTATTTATTTGTCAAAAACTGGAAAAATTTAACTGGCCCGTTGGTCAAGCGGTTAAGACACCGCCCTTTCACGGCGGTAACACGGGTTCGAATCCCGTACGGGTCACCATATTCAAGGAAGCCATGTTAGGTACGCGATGTCCTGAGACTTTGATTACTCGTCCCACAGTAAAGATTTGTCGCAACACATGCACTATCCTATGTGTCGGAGGATTAGCTCAGCTGGGAGAGCACCTGCCTTACAAGCAGGGGGTCACAGGTTCGAGCCCTGTATCCTCCACCATTTACATCTTAATTTAATATCATCTCACATCGCGGGGTGGAGCAACGAGCGTTACTTCTATCGAATAAACTGCGAGTAACCTCGAAGCATTTAACACCATCGATTATGCTAGTAGATGAGAGGTTGCGTCTTGAGGGATTAATTAATCAAGATGTATGTTGAAAAAAAATATTATCTCATATCGCGGGGTGGAGCAGTCTGGTAGCTCGTCGGGCTCATAACCCGAAGGTCGCAAGTTCAAATCTTGTCCCCGCAACCAAAATGTTCCAATTCGCTTCGTTGAATACTCATCATAAGTTAATTGGAAATCAGTAGTGGTGTAAAGTGCAACCAAATTATGGTCCGGTAGTTCAGTTGGTTAGAATGCCTGCCTGTCACGCAGGAGGTCGCGGGTTCGAGTCCCGTCCGGACCGCCATATGCCGGCCTAGCTCAATTGGTAGAGCAACTGACTTGTAATCAGTAGGTTGGGGGTTCAAGTCCTCTGGCCGGCACCATTAAATTACAGTATGAGCCATTAGCTCAGTCGGTAGAGCAACGAGCAACACTTCTACCGAATTTGCTTCGAGTAACCCCGAAGCATTTAGCTTCCTTGAATAAGCTAGTAGATGTAGGGGTCATTAACATATTAACTTGAATTAGTAGCTAAGAGTATTTAATACGAGCCATTAGCTCAGTCGGTAGAGCATCTGACTTTTAATCAGAGGGTCGAAGGTTCGAATCCTTCATGGCTCATCACTTTTATGATACAACGATAGGTAACTAGCGTGTCCGCTGAAACCTTCTTATGTATGCCATAAATTATTGGGCTATAGCCAAGCGGTAAGGCATCGGGTTTTGATCCCGTGTATCCTAGGTTCGAATCCTAGTAGCCCAGCCAATAACTCGGGAAGTAGCTCAGCTTGGTAGAGCACATGGTTTGGGACCATGGGGTCGCAGGTTCAAATCCTGTCTTCCCGACCATTATACGGGGCCTTAGCTCAGCTGGGAGAGCGCCTGCTTTGCACGCAGGAGGTCAGCGGTTCGATCCCGCTAGGCTCCATTTTTTATTTTGGCGGTGTAGCTCAGCTGGCGAGAGCGTACGGTTCATACCCGTGAGGTCGTGGGTTCGATCCCCTCCGCCGCTACCATAAAAATAATAGGATGGCGGTCGTGGCGAAGTGGTTAACGCACCGGATTGTGGCTCCGGCATCCGTGGGTTCGATTCCCACCGATCGCCCCATATAAAATGATTATAAATCTGGACCCTTAGCTCAGTTGGTTAGAGCTATCGGCTCATAACCGATCGGTCGCAGGTTCGAGTCCTGCAGGGTCCATTTGAAGAATACATAATAATATGGAGGTATACCCAAGTCTGGCTGAAGGGATCGGTCTTGAAAACCGACAGGCGGGTCAAACCGCGCGGGGGTTCGAATCCCTCTACCTCCTCCATTTAATATAAAATGATTTTAAAACTATGCGGGTGTAGTTAAATGGTATAACCTCAGCCACGAGCGTTACATCTACCGAATCCGCAACGAGTTGCCTCGAAGCATACACTACCTTGAGTATGCTAGCAGATGTAGAGTCATATGGTCGGGAATAAAATTAGAGTAAGAATTATATTATAAATGCGGGTGTAGTTAAATGGTATAACCTCAGCCTTCCAAGCTGATGTCGTGGGTTCGATTCCCATCACCCGCTCCATTATTAAAATGGGCCTGTAGCTCAGCTGGTTAGAGCGCACGCCTGATAAGCGTGAGGTCGGTGGTTCGAGTCCACTCAGGCCCATTCCTATAAATTTCTTCTTTGTTGGTTCATATTCCATACAATAATGTATGTTATTATATAATTTCATTTTGCGCCCTTAGCTCAGCAGGATAGAGCAACAGCCTTCTAAGCTGTGGGTCAGAGGTTCGAATCCTCTAGGGCGCGTATTGATTATTCCACAGTAGCTCAGTGGTAGAGCAATCGGCTGTTAACCGATCGGTCGTAGGTTCGAATCCTACCTGTGGAGCCATTTTTATATTCAAAGAAGTATTTAAGACGCTAAGAAGCGAGAGGGTTCAAATGCTTATATCCTTAATGCTTCTAGGTATTGCCACCCTCCCATGATAACCTGTATGTTCAACTTAAAAGCAAGCTAGTTTCACATAGGTATCATTAGGAAATCGAATCTATAACGTTAAAGTAATTCTAATATAAAAGCCTAATTTCTCAGACCTAAAATTGAGAAATTAGGCTTTATTTCATTCATAATAGTATTTTAACTATGATATCATTTGATTGATATAGCAATCCGCAACGCAAGTCGTATTGGTAATGCTGGATTCGCCAACTGATTTACATCCCCTACTAAAAACAAATCTTTTTCAGGAAAATAAAATGCAAATGAACCCGTTGAGCCCGAATGTCCAAGTAGCCCTCCTTTGCCCATATAAAGTGTTGCAAGACCATTTAATGGTAATCGCATGTAGCCACCGCCATACTGAATGGGATACATGGAAGTTTGTAACCTATTATATTTTTCTAGTTGATGAAAAACATCCTTTTTAAACAATTTCCCACCAAAGAAGGCTTTAATAAATATCATCAATTCACGAGCTGTGCTAATACCGCCACCACTAGCACGACAACTTTTGATGAACTTCGGGCGGGAAATGGCGGTTTCTTTATAATAAATACTTGGAACAATGTCATGCTCACTTTTAGGTAAATATGTTTTCTCAAGCCCCAAAGGTTGGAAAATGAAAGTCTTATATACATCTTCTAATGGGGAATTAGTAATGGTTTCGATTATCTCTCCCAGCATATCAAAGTTAATATCTGCATAATGGGCTCTTTTCATTGTTTCAGGTGGAAAGTGCGATTCCAACTCTTTGGTCAGTGTTATCATCTCATCAAAGTTGAAGTGCATATCTTTACGAAGAACACGTTTTTTAAGGTTATTTTTACCTTCTTCAAAGGCATCCGGCAGTCCGCTTGTTTGAAACAATAAACTAGAGATTGTTAATTTTGAAGAATATTTCTGCCCATTGTAAATATGAAGTCCACTGAGTGTGCTGCTATCGAAATATTCTTTTACCTCATCATCTAGTGACAGCTTACCTTGTTCCCGCAATATTAAAATACAAGCAGTTGTAAACAATTTTGTGATGCTTGCCATAAGTAACGGTACGTCTATATTCTTGCCCCTATACTCATTTTTATATGAAAAATCTCCATTCATGTTTTCTACAAATAGAATGCACTCATGTACTTGCTTTGATTTTATAGCTCGATTAAAAATTTTCTCAATTTTTTTTGTCCCCATTTGTTTTCCAGATATCCCCTTCCACCAGTTAGCACAATAAGAATAATAAAAAATACATACTTTTAAATACAACCCTTACTTTAAATTTTCCTTTAAAAAATCTAATGTCTGTTCCCAAGAATCTTGAGCTGTTTTAGCATTAACTTTTTTTGTTCCTCCAAAAACCATCGTCATGTTATAGTTGGTATCTCCCGTTGTTTGAGGAAGGTTAGGCAACGCACTCGGGAATGCAGAAAAATGTCCAGCATTCTCATGATAAATAAACCTGTTTCGTTGTTTAAAAGGATGATGTTGCAACTGTTCTTCCATTCTTTTCGTGAAAAAAGCAGCTGGTTGAATATGATCATCGGTTCCAGCAAAAAACATCATCGGGGCTTGAATGTCTTGTACAGGTATCGCATTTGCTTCAAATTGCTTTTCATCTTGTAAGTTTCGTTTAATTGGCTGCAAACCAGAATACGGCTTTCTAAAGATCCAGTGATAAAAGAAAGAACATGTATCTCCAACTGTTCGTTTTGCTTTAAAATAAGCTATTGGTGAACCTTGCACTGTCCAAGCTGGTTTCATAACGGGTTGATAATTAACCACACCAGGAAATACCACAGCACTTGGTGCAACCGCAATCACGGCTTTCACTTTTTGAAAATGAAGAGCATAGAGCAATGCCAATTCTGAACCACGAGAATGTCCGATAATTCCAACCTTATTCTTATCAACCATTGACCTGCTTATTAAGTATTGAATTGATCGATCGACATACTCAAGTGGAATGTTTTCAATCCCTTTAGGTAATCCTGTTCTTCCAAAGTAAGCAAGAGCTAAAACGACATAGCCTTTAGAAGCCAACATTGCTGCTGCTGATTCATGCACTGAAGCATCAGATCCTCCCACAATTAGGATGGCAGGGTAATGTCCGGCCCTTTTAGGGTAATAAACAGTACCAACAATAGAGTTTTCCTCTATGACTTCTTTTTCAACATCCTCTGAATAAAACGTACGCGTCATGGATTTAGAAGTAATGAATTGTTCACCCTTATACATTTGAAATTCAACCTCTACTGGTTTGGACGTGTGTTTAACATACATACCCTCTTTCTTATTTTTACATTTCATCGACCACATCAACCCAATGGGATCAACTCCGTTATAATCTCCTTCAACTGGAGATTGACTCGCCAAATCAATTACACCATGTTCATCTGTAATAAACGTAGCAGATGAACTGAATAATTTATTTTGGTCATCTTTGGTTGTTGTTACAATTCTATATTTCATTGAAGGATTATTTGTATATATTTTCATAGACAAGCTCTCAACAATAGAAGAGTTTTTGGGTTGTATATCGATTACAACATCTTTATTCACAATATTCATGAGTAACTCCTTTCAGGTAATAATTGAATGTCCTGATTAAAAAGGTAATACTTATTCTTACTTAATTATTATAGTCTATTAAAAATTCTCTCTATATATCCTGAATTTCAGCAACTAAACCGCACTGTTAATCTAAGTATAAATTTTTACAATCGTCACATTTGAAATAATTCATTATATTTTTAAGGTTTAAAGAGGATGGAAAAAGGGAATATACTTATAGGATAGAATTTTATTTTAAGCTTTATCTGAATCTTGGAACTCATTATCGTTGAGAAATCTTACCATGTTCGGAAGTCCAATGAACCAGATAATCACCATTTATTCCTGAAATTAAAATACTAAAATGAAAGAGAAGTGAAGGCGTGGAAGCTAATGAGGATAAGCAGTTATATAATAAAAAAGAGATAAAGTTAGATGAGGAATCTGTAGAGTATTATGCCACAGAAAGTGTTCCTCGTGGACAGAGAAATATGGGGTTTTGGGATATGGTATTTCTTTGGGTTGGTGCGAACACGAATAATGCCTCCTGGTATCTTGGTGGATCTGTTGCTGGAGCGGCATTTGGCGGTGCCATTCTTGTAGGACTAATTGCTAATCCAATTGCCTATGTAATTTTAGCATTAATTGGGTATATGGGTTATAAAATTGGTGTTTCAACAATGGCACTGACTCGCCCAGCATTTGGTATTAAGGGAAGCGGATTACCGACCATTTTGAATACATTGGTGTTTGCTGGTTGGACAGTTGTAAATACATTTATTGCTGTTATCTCGATGAGTTTTATTTTACATGATCTTTTTGGCTGGCCTACTTACGGGGAATCTGGCGGCGCCAAATCTATGATTCTAGGAATCTTTATAATGACTGTATTGAATCTTCTTGCGGTTTCTCTTGGAAGGAAATCGGTTAAAATTGCCGAGAGAATTGGCTTTGTCGTTGTCCTTGCTTTAGGTATTCTCGTTACGATTATTGTTTTTCAGGAGCATTCGTTTTCGGATGTGATAAGCTGGAGACCTTCCCCTGAAAATGCGATGCCAATTGGTATCGCTGTTGATACAATGGCTGCATTTAGTTTAGCATGGGTACTCGGAATTGCGGAATTTACAAGGTATACGCGAACTCCAAAAGCAGCAACAGTCGCACCGTTATTAGGTGCAACCTCTTCTCTTGTGTGGTTTATTTTTGTTGGTGTGGTCGCAACGATTGGCATGGTGTTGTCCACTGGAGAATTCAATCCAGATAACGCTGACCCAAGCTCCCTTGTCAGTGGAATGGGGCTTGGTTGGATTGCGTTGTTGCTCATTATTGTTGCAAGTGTTACAACAAACGTGGTTAATCTAACTGCAGCAGGTATTTCCATTACAAATATGACTAAGAAAATTCAACCATTGCATTCGATTTGGGCTGTCACAATTTTATCAGGAATTCTTATGCTTGTACCTCTTTATATGAATAGTTTCCTGGATACGTTCATGGGATTTCTAAATTTTGTTGGGATGGCGCTAAGTGCCTTGTTGGGGATTCTAGTGGCTGATTATTTCTTCATTCGAAAACGCCAATATGATGTGGCAAGTTTAGAAAAAGAAGGCGGACTATATTGGTATTATAAAGGGGTAAACTTAAAAGCAATTCTAGTGTGGGTCGTGGGAGTCATTTTTTATCTTTCCATCATGAAATTGCCTTTATTTACGGATTATATTGGTGCGGTCTATCCTACAATTTTGCTAACAGCTGTAATGTATGGCATCGTATCATTAACGGAAAGAAAAGAAAAGTACTCAACATGAAGTGGATTAAAAAGTAGCTCTACCTCTTAGTGAATAAGGGAGTAGAGCTTTTTGTTGTCTTCGAGTTCCAAGTGCCTCAAGAAACTTAACACGAGAATTAACCATAGTAAATTGATATAATTAATATTATTTATTCACGGGGGGAGAATTTAGATGAATATTCAAAACCTAGAGGCTTTTGTTTTTGTCAATCATTTTGGGAGTGTAAATAAGGCTGCGAAGACATTATTTCTGTCTCAGCCATCTGTTTCTTCACGTATTCAATCGTTGGAGCGGGAGTTGGACGTGAAACTTTTTGAACGGGTTGGTAAAAGACTTATATTAACGAATGAAGGTAAGGAATTTTTACCATATGCAGAGTTGATTATTCAATCCTATAAAAATGGAAAAAAACGATTAAAGGATAATGCGACCACGGATCAATTAGTGATTGGCTGTACAGGGCTTATTGCGAATTATTTAATACCTCATGTGTTACCGAAATTTAAACAACAACACCCAAATGTACAGATTAAATTGATTACAGGTACGACCGAGGTAATAGAAAATAAAGTATTAAATTGTGAGGTAGATATTGGTTTTGTTCGCTCCAGCTCGCATATTTCCATCCATAAAACAAAGGTACTTGAAAGCCCGATTTGCTTATTTGTTCAACCGACGCACCCATTTGCTCAAATGGAAAGTATACATGTAGATGAACTGGCGGAACAGCCAATTGTATTTTATGAATGTGGTTCACTAGATTGGACGATGATTACAAACTTATTTAAAAACCTTCATCACAAGCCAAACATTGCTTATGAAGTGGATAGTTTAGAAACGGCAAAAGGGTTAATTTTAAATCATGCTGGAGTAGGTTTTTTACCGGAGATTTGTGTTCGTAAAGAAGTTGTATCTGGAAAACTAGTAATGATTAATTTACCAGTTGTATCTAATGTATGTTTGAAAACGCAAATGATTTTTTATCGTCAGGAAAAGCCGGTATATTATGATGAACTATTCCAACTATCAAAGGCTCAAGGGGAAATGGTATTTAATGATTAGACTAACCTATATAGAACTTTTCTATAAGTAAAGGGATAAATATCTATAACTCAGCCTATTGTTGGCAGTTTAAAAGAATGCTATACTAATATTCAACTTATAAAACCAAGTAAATCGGTTGGTATACTCATGAAAGAATTCACAACAATAAAAAGGTGGATGTCTATGATAAAAGTATCAAATATACGGAAGAGTTTTAAGGATAACGTCGTATTGAAGGACATTAGTTTTAATGTAAACAAAGGAGAAGTGGTCGTCATTATAGGGCCCTCTGGTTCTGGGAAATCTACACTTTTACGTTGTTTAAATTTTTTAGAAAAGGCTGATGGTGGAAAAATTGAAATAGGTGATGTTGCGGTAGATGTAAAGCAGGCAAATCGAGCAGCAGTCAGCAAACTACGAATGCAAACATCTATGGTTTTTCAGCATTACAATCTATTTAAAAATAAAACGGCATTAGAGAATGTGACCCATCCTTTAGTTGTAGCAAAAAAGATGAAGAAAGATGATGCTAAACAAATGGGAAGGGATTTACTAAAGCAAGTCGGAATATTAGAAAAGGAAAATCAATATCCGATTTCCTTATCTGGTGGACAGCAACAAAGGGTTGGGATAGCAAGAGCACTTGCTGTGAACCCGTATGCCATTCTCTTCGATGAACCGACTTCTTCTCTTGATCCGGAATGGGTGGGAGAAGTACTTCGGGTCATTTCAGGAATTGCCAACAAACAAAAGACAATGATTATTGTTACGCATGAAATGAACTTTGCTCGTGAAATAGCGGATAAGGTCATTTTTATGGCAGATGGAGTGATTGTGGAACAGGGGACGCCAAAGGAAATATTTGATCATCCAACAATGGAACGAACGAAGCAATTTTTAAAGGATTTTCATAGACAAACGGAAGTTCATCATGAATTTTATGGGGAAAATACTAAGGCAATGCTTATGTGATTTTTTAGAGGAAAAGAGGGGAAATAGAAATGGATTACAAATTAGGCATACTTGATCAAAGTCCAATTTTTCCGGGGAAGTCAGCTGTGGATGCTTTACAAAGTTCAATTAATCTTGCACAACATGCAGAGAAATGGGGATATCATCGTTTCTGGGTTTCGGAACATCATCAATCTGACGATGTAGCGGGAGTTTCACCTGAAGTGTTGATTTCACATTTACTAGCCAAAACGTCATCTATCAAACTTGGTTCAGGCGGTGTCATGCTGCAACATTATAGTCCATATAAAGTTGTTGAAAACTTCCACCTTTTAGCAACACTCGAACCAGGGAGAGTAGAGCTTGGGTTAGGAAAAGCGCCAGGTGGATTTTCACTATCCACGAAAGCATTACGTTACGGAGCTACTGGGAGTGACATTGATTTTGACGAAAGATTACTTACGTTACAGAAATTGGTCCATAATTCGTTAGATGAAACCCATCCGTTATTTGGCGTAAAAGCATTACCAAGACCAAAAGAAGTATTGCCTACCTTTCTTTTAGGTGCCAGTACAAACAGTGCGAAACTTGCAGCGGAATTAGGTATGAATTTTGTGTTTGCAAGATTTTTGAATGGAAGCGACTCTATCTTAGATGAAGCTGTTAAAGTTTATCGTGATATTCATCCTAAAGGGAAGTTTATCGTTTCTGTCGCTACATTTGCCGCGGCTTCACAGGATGAGGCAGAGGAAGAGGCTCGCAATTATAAGATATTTAAAATTACGCTTAGCAGTGGTCGTTCCGTTTCTGTGCAATCGCCTGAGCAAGTTGAAGAATTCCGGAAACAAACAGATGAGCCGTTTGAAGTAACAGAACGAGAAGTGGAAATGATTGCTGGAACCCCTACGTTTGTAAAAGAAGAGTTAGATTGGTTAGCGGATGCTTATCAGATTGATGAGTTCATCTTGCATACGCCAATTTTAAATGAAGAAAAACGTTTGAAGTCATTTGAGTTGTTAGGTCATTTGAGTTTGCAAAGTGTTGAATAGTTGTAATGGATGAAGGAGGTGTTTCTATTGAATATTGATCTCGGTTATGTAATTGAAATTATTCCAGAGTTACTTAAATATTTGCCAATCACATTATATATAACGATTATTTCTATGATGATTGCGGTTATTATTGGTGTTATTCTTTCTATCATCCTCGTAAATAAAGTGCCAGTTGTTTTGCATTTAGCAAAAATATATATATCCTTTTTCAGAGGGACGCCCATCCTTGTTCAGCTATTAATGATTTATTTTGGACTTCCACAGATATTCCCGATTTTTAATGAATTGGGGGCTGGAGCTGCGGCGATTGCTGCTTTTAGTTTAAATACATCAGCATATTTAGCTGAGATTTTCCGGGCTGGGTTAGAGTCTGTAGATAGGGGGCAGGCAGAAGCTGCCACATCAGTAGGGATGAGTTATGCCCAAGCGATGAGGGGAATCATTTTACCACAGGCCGTCCGAAATGCGTTACCAGCTACAGGAAATATGTTCATTGGTCTCATTAAAAATTCATCCTTAGCCTTTACGATTGGGGTTACAGAATTATTAGCACAAGGGAAATTGCTTGCATCGGCGAACTTGAGGTTTTTTGAAGCATATTTGGCGGTGGGACTTATCTATTGGATCATTACCTTCTTATACAGTCAGTTGCAGGGATGGTATGAACAGCGAATTAGTAAACCGTATCAAGTATAATGTCATTCATTCATGATTCAAAGGGGATAAATAAATGAAAAAATTGATATTCTTTTCGGCATTATTTCTGTTTTTGGTAACGGGATGTGGAGAAAGTGCTAGTACCGAAGAATCCGGCAGTGCATCTGAGGATAAAGTCATTAAGGTAGGGGCAGTACCTGATGGTTTTCCACATACTTTTAAGGAAGATGAAGAGATTAAGGGTTTTATTGTGGATGTTTTCTATGCTATTTTTGAAAAAATGGGCTATGAAGTGGAATGGGTGTTAACGGATTGGAATGGAGTTTTAGCTAACCTGCAATCTGGAAAAGTGGATACGGCCATTAACTTTGCCGCAACAAAAGAAAGAGCAGAAGAGTATCATTTCACAGATCCTTATTATAACTCGAAAGCAGTCGTTGCTACAGCGAAAGATAACCCTAAGATTCAGTCATTAGATGATTTAAAGGGGAAGCAATTGGCAAGTATTATGGGAACAAACTTTGAAAATGTGTTAAAAGAAAATTATCCAGAAGAAAATTACGAACTTATTATTTATGAATCGAATGATGTTGTTTTGACAGATGTTACATCAGGAAAGGTAGATGGATTTATCTACGGAAGAGAACAATTGCTGGCGCAAATTAGTCAAAAAGACATTCCGCTTCAAATTGTAGGAGAGCCATTCGGGGATCAACCAGTTGCTTTACCATTTCAAAAAACGGAGGAAAATGATGCATTGATTTTAGAAATTAATCAAACGATAGAAGAGCTTATAGAGGATGGGACATTTTCCGAGATATCTATGAAATGGTTTGATGTGGATTTGTTAGAAGATTAAAAAGTAAACTATATAAAGCATCGTGTCACTAATTCATGATTTAAGGGAGAAAAATAGATGAAAAAATTAACGATATTGATTAGTACGATACTCGTGTTCTTTTTAGTAGGTTGCGCAAGTAGTGGAGGGGCCCAGTCATCCGGCGAAAAGGTTATAAAAATAGGAGCGGGGCCAGACGGTTATCCACAGTATTTCAAAGAAGATGGTGAGTTAAAAGGTTTTAGTGTAGATGTTATTACAGCAATTTTTGACCATATCGGTTATGAAATAGAGTGGGTGTTAACCGATTGGAATGGAATATTAGCGAATTTGGAGTCCGGTAAAGTGGAAACAGTGGCCAATTTTGCTGCAACTGAAGAAAGAGGACAGAAGTATCATTTCACGGACCCTTATTATAGCTCAAAGACAGTAATCGCTACTGGTAAAGAAAACAATAGTATTCAGTCGTTGGATGATCTAAATGGAAAACAAGTAGCCAATGTATTGGGATCAAACTATGAAAATGTTTTAAAAGAAACATACCCAGATGATCATTATGAAATCGTTACGTATGAGTCTAACGATGTTATTTTTACCGAAGTTGCCAATGGGAAAATAGATGCTTTTGTATCCGGAAGAGAGATTTTGCTAGCACAAATTAACGAAAAGGGCATCCCTTTAGAGGTTGTTGGAGAGCCGTTTGGGGATCAGCCTGTTGCACTACCTTTTAAAAAGACAGAAGAAAACGATGCTTTCATTTTAGAGATTAATCAAGCGTTAGAGGAGCTTAAAGAAGACGGAACGATATCTGAACTCTCTGAGAAATGGTATGGGATGGATTTACTAGAGAAGTAACATAAAAGAAGGAAGTGGGTAACATGTCTAAAAAAAATATTAAACTTGGGATCTTGATTCAAGGTCCGGGCGGCCATATGAATTCATGGAAATCTGAGGATGTCCCTGTTGATGGGAGTATTAACTTTAACCATTATGTATCTATTACAAAGAAGGCAGAGGAAGCGGGATTTGGCTTTGTGTTTATTGCGGATGGATTACACATTAATGAAAAATCGATTCCTCATTTTTTAAATCGATTTGAACCATTGACGTTGTTATCCGGACTTGCAGCGGTCACGGAAAAAATTGGATTGGTTGGGACGGTCTCGACAACGTACAGTGAACCATTTAATATTGCGCGTCAATTCGCTTCATTGGATAAAATTTCAGGTGGCCGTGCTGGATGGAATGTTGTAACGTCTCCACTGGAAGGCAGTGCATCCAATTTTAATAAAGGAAATCATCCAGAGCATTCTTTACGTTATAAAATGGCGGATGAATATTTGGAAGTCGCAAAAGGGTTATGGGATTCTTGGGAAGATGATGCATTTGTAAGAAATCGCGAAACAGGTGAATTCTTCAGGCAAGATAAGATGCATCGATTAAATCATAAAGGGGAATTTTTTACGGCACAAGGGCCATTGAATATTGATCGCTCCGCACAAGGGCAGCCAGTTGTTTTCCAGGCTGGTGCATCGAAAACAGGTAGAGCCTTTGCCGCAAAACACGGAGAAGCTATTTTTACACATTCTACTACATTAGAAGCTGGGCAGGAATATTACCGGGATGTGAAAGCCCAAGTTGTACAAAATGGTAGAAAAGCAGAAGAGGTTCTGATATTACCGGCATTATCACCAATCGTCGGAGCGACGGAAGAAGAAGCTTTACAGAAGTATAATGAAATTAAAAACTTATTACGTATTGAGGAAGCATTGAATTATCTAGGGCGTTACTTTGATCACTTTGATTTCAGTGCCTATTCACTTGATGCCCCTTTCCCAGAAATTGGCGACGTCGGGAAAAATAGTTTCCAATCAACTACAGATGAAATTAAGAGAATGGCTAAAAAAGAAAACTTAACATTACGGGAAGTGGCTTTACGAGTAGCAACGCCAAAAGGTGATTTCTTCGGCACGTATGAACAAGTAGCTACCAAAATGATTGAGTGGGTGGAGAATCATGCTGCAGATGGATTTGTCCTAAGTATGCCAGTAATCGGTAAGCAATATGATGATTTTATCGGAAACGTTATTCCAATCTTAGAAAACAAAGGTTACTATAATCGAAACTACGAAAGTGACACATTACGAGGAAATTTAGGGCTACCAATACCAGAAAATCGTTATGTAAAACAATCTATTAAAAATTAAATTAATATAGGAGATGAAAATAATGGCAAAAGATGTATCTATTGTAGTATGGTCTAAGCAAGGATGTAGTTTTTGTAATGAGGTAAAAACGTATTTAGAGGAAAAAAATCTTCCTTATCAAAATATTGACGTAACGGAACATGATGATAGAAGAGATATTTTAGAAGCAAAATATGGGGTGCGTCATGTTCCGGTTGTGGAAATTGGCCAAGGGAATGCATTTAGAGCAGTAACGGAAGTCGGCATTGAGTATTTGGAAAAAGCTTTAGAAAACTACTAAACGTGTTATCCCTCTTTGTTAGGGATAACAATTATTAAAAAGAGAGGGGAATGGGCGTGAGTGATATTGTCATTATTTCAGGAAGTCCTTCTTCGATATCAAAATCGGAACGGATTCTTTATTATCTAGGGGACTTAGTGAAACGGGAAGGATTTTCGATTAAACAAATATCGGTAAAAGGTGTCGATGCGAAAGACTTACTTTTTGGAAACTTTGAAAGTCCAGAAATTAAGGAAATTGCAAGGCGATTAGAGCTAGCTAAAGGTGTTATCGTTGGGTCCCCAGTGTACAAAGCTTCTTACTCAGGTGTGTTAAAAGCATTATTTGACATACTTCCGCAAGATGTATTACAAGACACTCCAGTACTTCCAGTGATGACAGGTGGGAGCCCATCCCATCTACTAGCATTGGAATATGCCTTGAAACCCCTACTGGCATCTGTAAAAGGTCAAAGCTTAAAAGGGCTTTATTTTCAGGATAGCCAGTTAGATATGTCAACGGACAATCCGATTGTTGACGAGGATATGCTAAATCGTACGAATAAACAACTTAAATATTTTTTAGGGAAAATAAGACAGGAACAACCTGTTTTTTAAGGGAGTACCTAATGAATAACGGATAAAAACGCTCAGAAAAATCTGGGCGTTTTTGATATGATATTTACTAGCAGGCTATTAATCATTCAATCCCTTTCCATTATTTTGAAGTTCTTTAGGAATGATGGATTCGGAGGTCAAACAAGAAAAAATGTTTAGGTGTAAAAGGGAAGCGACTAGTAAGGAAAGGGAAAGTCTCTATATCTCATTATTTTAATCTAGCGGATAAATCCGGTACAATGAATGTAGGATCAAAAATGGGGAAGGGGGAAGACCGTTTGGATCTTGCCAAGACTGCACTTTTATTAATTGATCTTCAAAAAGAAGAGGGCACTTCAGAAATTGAAGATATGGATGGAATTCTTGATCGAGCATCTAATCTGATTGAGGAATGTAGAGAAAAAGGGGTGCCGATTATCTATACACGACATATTAATCGAGCGGATGCAGTTGGACTGGCTGCTGGTGAACCGTTAGACGAAAATGGTGAACCAATTTATTACCATTCTCATTCTAGTTCGATTGAAATTGCAGATGAGATTAAACCTGAACAGGGCGATATTATTATTGATAAATACCGCTATAGCGGGTTTTATGAATCTAATTTAGAATTGGTGCTTAAAAATCTTCATATTAAGCATTTAATCATTGGTGGCGTTCTGACAGATTGTTGTGTTATGTCAACCGTAATGGATGCATATTATCGGGATTACCAGGTGAATTTAGTGAGGGATATTTGTGGAACAACGTCAGAAGGAGCTCACATGGCTTCTGTTTTAATGATGGCCAACTGGATATACAATCTACAAATCTATGATGCAGATCAAATTAGGAAAAAGTTGAATGATGAGACTTATGAAGTTTGGGAGACGGATGAACCAGATGAATTACCATTTACTCCTGAAAATCTAAGAAAGCAATTTTCTAAGCTTTAAAATAGAGCAGCATCACGTAAAAAATTGCTATCATAACAAATGAAATACATAGTATATGCTTTCTTTGATTCGTTTCAATAAACGGACATAACTTTCATAACAAGGAGAAAATAATGAAACAAAATCACGAACAATGGACTTCAAAACTTGGATTTATATTAGCAACTGCTGGTTCAGCAATTGGTCTAGGAGCTATCTGGAAATTCCCTTATATGGCAGGAGTTTCTGGTGGCGGAGCATTCTTTTTCATCTTTTTAATTTTTACGTTATTTGTTGGAATGCCAATCTTACTGGCGGAATTCATTATTGGGCGGGGTTCACAGAAGGATGCGGTAAGAGCGTATACTACCTTTGCACCGAATACGAATTGGCATTTTATCGGTATATTAGGAATGGTCACCTGTTTTATTCTTCTCTCTTTTTATAGCGTTGTTGGCGGGTGGATTCTTCTCTATCTTGTTCAAACGTTAGTAGGTAATTTATCTGGACACCCTGATAACAAGTATGGGGCATTATTTAATGACTTTATAGCCGATCCTTTATTTGCAATGGTTGCTCAATTCATTTTTATGGCAATCACCATTATCGTTGTATCAAAAGGGATTCAAAAAGGGATTGAACGTACAAGTAAAATTATGATGCCAGCATTATTTATTGCATTTATTATTTTAATTATTCGTTCCTTAACACTGGATAATGTGAGTGAAGGAATTTCTTTTTTTCTTTATCCTGATTTTTCTAATTTAAATTCAAAAACAATTTTATTTGCATTAGGACAATCTTTCTTCTCTATTAGTGTAGGGGTTTCCGTCATGGTGACATACAGTTCTTATCTACCCAAAAAGGAAGATTTACCTAAATCTGCATTTATGATTGTTATGATGAATATCTTTATCTCACTTTTGGCTGGTTTAGCAATCTTCCCTGCCGTATTTTCTTTCGGATTTGAACCTGCAGAAGGTCCGGGGTTATTGTTTGTCGTTCTACCTGCTGTATTCGACAAAATGCCATTTGGAGCATTTTTTCTATTTGTCTTCCTTTTACTGTTCTTATTTGCAACGTTAACCTCAGCATTTTCTATGTTAGAGATTATTGTTGCAGCCGTTACAAAAGGAAAGTTAGCCAAACGAAGGAGAGTAACTTGGATTACGGGTATACTCATTTTTATCGTAGGTATCCCAGCTGCATTATCTTCTGGGGTATTAAGTGAGTTTACACTTTTTGGTAAAACAATGTTTGATTTATCCGATTACCTCGTATCCAATATATTAATGCCATTAGGCGCTTTATTCATTTCGATTTTTGTTTCGTTTAAAATTCCAAAGAAGGTTTTATTGGAGGAAATAAGTTCAGGGTCTAAATTTGGTAAAAAATTGTTTGCAGTTTGGTTTTTAATTATCCGATACGTCGCACCTGTTGCAATTATTATTGTATTTTTAGATGTAATTGGTGTTTTGAAGTTATAAAGCTGAAAGTTATTTATGAAAACAGCTGCTGAGAGAAATGTGCTTTGATGACTAAATTTTTAACAGCAACAAGAGAGGTGACAACATGAAAGGTCGAACACATTTAACGGTCGGGTTAGGAATAGGAGCAGTAGCATCCATTAGTCATACAATTGATACAATACCTGTCATTTTAGTAGCGTCAGGTGTTGCTTCTCTTGCTCCTGATTTAGATGGCAATAATCTGTTAAATAAAGGAGTAACGAAGACAGCTAAACAAATTAAAAAGGGTGGAGTATTTCTTGCTGGAATATTGATGGTATTGTCTTTGCTAACCCTTCTTTTAGACATAAATTCCTTGTATTACCTAGATGAAAGCTGGTTTAATCAACAAAATAAACTCCTTCTTTTGGGATGGGGAGCGGTTATTTTAGGATTTTCCCTAAGGAGTCAAGAAACTTTGAAAAATATCCTGATGAGCATCATAGGTTTGCTCCTTCTATACTATGCCACAACAAATGAGTTGGGCTGGTTAGTGATGTTTGCCTTATACATTGGGGTTGTTGGGTGGTTTGCACACCGTGGCCCAACACATACCATTTGGGCATTAATTTACTGGTGGTATATGTCCTATTTATTAGAAGTTAACATCGAAGTCGATGGTTTGGCTCTTATTTCTACGATAGCTTATCTTTCACATATTGTCGGTGATATGCTAACGAAAAGAGGGGTTAAATTTCTGTATCCACTTATTAACAAAGTATTCCGGTTCCGTATTTAAAGTTGATACCTCTCGTTATGGCGAGGGGTATCCTGTTAGCTAAAGCAAGAGTGTTCTGTTCTGTATACTTAGATTTAGGGAAAGGCCCATTGTAGGTCTTTTTTTATTTAAAAAATATCACATATTAATATATCAAATTATGATATAACTATAGACATATATATCACATCATGATATATTGTTTTTAGATATATATCACTTTATGATATACCTTAAAAATAGAGGGTGATGGGTTGAAGAAAACGGAGCAATTGACAGATTCAATGTTTTATATCATGGCTGCTTTAACTAAACCAAGGCATGGTTACGCTATTATGAACTTAATTGAAGAAACAACAAATCGAGCAATTAGTGTAGGTCCTGCTTCCATGTACACGATTATTAAAAAGTTATTAAAACAAGAGTTGATTTATTTATTTGATGAATCTGATTCAAGACGCAAAACATATCTGCTTACTGAAAAGGGGAAAGAAGTGTTAGAAGAGGAATTAATTATAAGGAAATTAATGATTCAATTAGCAGAGACTGGACTCGAGGAGGGTGAACAATGAGACAAACAAAGTATATTACCTCAGGTGGGTTAGCTTTTTCTGAGGAGAAGGACATGGAAAAGTTACGCCGCTATTCTTTGAAAGGCTGGCATGTCAGTGATTTTAAGTTTATGGGATATACACTTGAAAAAGGGGAAAGTTCAGATTATATCTACAGTATAGATTATCGTTTATTAAAAGAAGGGGAAGAAGAAGAATACTTTGACTTCTTTTCATCTTCTGGGTGGTCGCATGTTACCTCAGAAGGAAATATTCATTTATTTCGGGCACTCCCTAATACAAAACCAATTTATACGGACCGGGAGACAACGGTTGAAAAGTATAAAAATTCAAGTGATTCCATGAAAAAATTGGCAATTCCATTTGTTTTCATAACAATACTCCTATGGCTTGGAGCAATAATAAGTTCTGGTAGCTTAAAAACAATCCTTCTCTCAGTAGCTGCTATTCTTAGTATATTTGCCATCCCAACAGCCATGACTGTAATCGCAACATACAATAACCAGTGGAAGGTAGAAGGAAGAAGAGGATTAGTCAATCTAGTGAAGATGATACTATTTCTTCTCTTATTAGTTGTGGTTATCATTTTGTTATTTGTTTATGGGACGGGGAATACAGTTAGTATCTTAACTTCTGGGATGATTGGAGCGATTGCACTTCCAACTGCTATTTGGGTCGTCATGTCTATTTATCATAAAGTCGGGGGAAGACGAGGGTAAAGTAGACAAGGTATTGAGTTAAATTAACAGGGAGAGAGTCGAACAAGTAATAAATGGAGGAGATCATATGGAAATTGAGGTATCTGGTTTAGGTAACGGTTTAATCTTTTTAGCCATAGGATTAGCTCTTATGGGATATTTTGTCGGAAAAGGATTGCAGAATGTTGGCCATCCAGAAAAAGGTTATAAATATAATCTTTTAATAAAAGAAAGTGATTTGGAATTTTATCTAAACCTAAATAAAAATGAGATTGAAGAATTATTGAGAAAGTATCCGAATGCGCCGAAAATAGAGTTAAATGGAACAAATTATTATTCATATAAACAATTTATGGAATGGGTTTCTACAATTGAGACTTTCAAATAATGACGTGTTGATTTATGTAACTTAAGAAGAGGTAATAGCATATTAGATACTAATTGAACTAGTATAAAAGGATCGTTTACATACGATCTTTTTTTGTACCCCGCCTTTCAGAAAATTACTATATACAACTAACTAATACGCTTCTAAATAAGGAATGCATCTTTTAAAACATGAACTCTTTATTGTAAAAACAAAAAAAGATTAACTAATAATTATAATGATATTTGTATAAATATTCACATTTTTATGATATGATAGAACCTACTCTTTTACGAAGGTGTGAGGTTTATGACACTGTTTTTTACATATATCATAGCTGGGCTTGCTGTTGCAATGCCAGTTGGGGCAATTACAGTAGAAATGACAAAACAAGGTCTTAAAAATGGATTTATGCACGGCTGGGTTGTTGGATTAGGAGGAATGACCATTGACTTCTTTTTGATTTTAGCGCTCTATTTGGGACTAGCCTCTATTCTCCAACTACCTTTTATTCAAATTCCTATGTGGTTAATTGGTGCGGTATTCTTGTTACTAATCGGATATGATTCGATTAAGAATGCGGACAAAGATATTACATTGTCCGGGGAAAAACCGAATAAATCATTATGGTCTACTTATCGTAATGGGTTTCTTGTTGCCATTTCACCAGGGAATATTGTTTTCTGGTTAAGTGTATTTGGGGCAGTATTAACTAACTCGTATAATGCAGCTGAACCAACCAACTTTTTAGTTATCGCAGCAGGAGTTTTAACAGGAATTTTATTACATGATATAGGATTATTAACCATTGTGGCGACAACTAGAAAAGTAATGAGCCATTCCATGATTAAAGGTTTTTCTATCATAGCAGGATTAGTATTAATGGGTTTTGCAGGTTATTTTGTTTATCAGTTTTTTGTAGCGATAACAGGTGTTATATAAATATAAGTTATTCCATAGAGGGAACTATTACGGTATAAGCCATAATAATCGTCATTGCGATTATGTCCCGCCATGAAACGGAAGATGCCGAATATGATGATGCACTGATTGCACAAGCTGCCAAGATAGCACTTAACTCCCTAAAGTAAGTGCGAAAAGTGGGATAGGGAAAGTAATTAGTTTGTAAAATAAAATGAGTATAGGGATGATTATTCCTACTAGTTTCATTATTTGGGAAGGGGTACGAATCTATATACTATCTAAAATAAATATAAGTTTGGCCATTGAGTAATCCTCGATGGCCTGTTTTTATAATATCACTAGTTTGACTTTTCTCTAAAGTTAATGTAAGATATAAATTGCATAAGTAAGATATATATTGCATAAAACAGGTGAGTTTATGAAAAATAACGTGAAAATAATGCGAATGAAAATGTCGATGACACAAGAACAATTAGCCAAACGAGTGGGAGCTACGAGGCAAACGATTGGACTAATTGAGAAAGGAGAATATAATCCAAGTCTTCAGCTATGCGTAGCAATTGCCAAAGAGTTAAATAAAACGTTAGATGATTTATTTTGGGAGGAGAATTTGTTATGAAATCTTGGATATCCTTTTTATTGCCAGATGATGAGTATAAGGAAAAAAAGATGTTGTATTTTTTTTCAGAAGGAGCGATAATTCTTTTCCTTTCTCTCCTTATCATGATAATCTGTACTTATTTTTTTACTATTAACGTTGGAACTGCACTATTACTGGCAATAGCTATATTTCTCTTTTATGTAACGGGAAGGTATGTAATATCTGGCATGGAATATACAGATATTGCAACAGAACATTCTTACAAGAAAGAGATAAAAAATATCTATAGTAGAACATGTAGTTTTGCTTTTATTTATTTGCTGCTTTACCTAATTTTTGTAGGTATACCAGGTGATCGAAGTGATTGGACAGGAATGTTAGGATTATTAATAAGTGTTGGTTTTATATCGTTTATCACTAATTACATTTCGTTAAGGCGTTCCTATCATAAAAATAAGGAATTGTTATAATGAGAGTTTGAATAAGCAATTTGAAAAAAGTCAAATTTAGTGAATTTGGCTTTTAGTTTTGACTGGCTGATTCTATTATTTTATTTAGCCCACTAGTCGTATTCAACACAAGTTTCTACTGCTGGTGATAACCACTCTATTCATTACAATCTTTTTGATTGCTTCTATACTCCATAATTCCATAGTTTGAAAGACGTCGATATTGTGTTTTAAGAGATAGTTTTCAAACATTCTCCGGTAACTAAAGAACCATGGACGTATGTTACTATCTGTCAGATTGTCTAGCAGTGTGTACACTTTGTAAAAGGTGTTGTGAATGATATCTTCCGCATCTTCTTTTTTGGTTCCTTTCGTAAGTAAACACTAAGTAATATTTGTAACAGAAGGGAGAGGTGAAGGTGAAACTTTTTCATCAAGTATTCGTATAAAAAGTAGTAGTAAAAAGGAAGGATGTAAATAAATGGAGTACACGATATTAAGTATAACTTTTCTAATAGTATTTATAGTCATTTCTTTGTTGATGAAGGTAGTTCGGTTAGAAGGTCGTATAAAGACTATACAATACAGTTTAGATCAATTAGCAAATTTATCGGAAGGATCTGAACCTCCAGTAAATGATGATTTGCGTAAACTAATTAGAGAAGGAAAAGATGTAAAAGCTGTTAAAAAAGCAAGGGAAAGTTTAGGTCTTTCATTGATTGAAGGAAAGAACTATATCGATAAATTAAAAATGGAAGATAAGTAATTCTTCTTTGTAATGCATTGTTTATCAATTCGATTTGTATATAAGAAGTATAGAGGGGGAGTAGAATAATGAATAAAAAACGTTTTGAAGTTATTTATACTCAGGGAACGCTAGAGCAATTTAGAATTATTCGTGATAATGAGACAGGTGTCCTGTATATGTTAAATCATACCGGTGCTGGAAGTGGGTTAACCGTTATGGTGGACCAAGATGGGAAACCTTTAGTAGATGAGGATTTTGAAAAATAGTAAAAAAAGATAGGAAAGCAGAGAGTTAGAGTTAAATTTCCGTTTCCCTGTTTATTATTTTAAGGAATGTACGAGAGGTTTAGCAAGTTGCATTAATACTGGATTAATAGATTATAGTATCGAATTAAGTGATGTGATTAATGGATTTAGTCCAACAAGTATTAAATGAAGCGGTACAATTAACGAATGATAGGATAAGTGATATGGTAACAGCGCCCCACATGATAGATATCATCTAACATGTGGGGCGCTGTTTATGGAATTCTTCCTATTTTAATTTCATCGTTTCTGCAATCATTTTTGGTAAATCCGTATTATCATGGAATCCTACAAATTTTTGTGATTGAGGTCCATATACATAAAGCGGGATATCTACACCAGTATGATTGGTGCTTGTCCAACCAACACTTGCATGTTCACTTATGACAGTATTAATTGCTAGGGCAGTATCCTCTGCATCTTGAATAGTTTGGACTTGTTGTTCGGATAAAGTAAGTCCAGTATGCCCTTCTACTACTTCACGAATATTCGAGCGTTCTTCGTTTAACTGACTAGCCATGGAATCTCCTGTAGCTTTCACATTTTTTAATACATCGGCATTCAAGTCCATAGATCCATTTGCTCCAGTAGTCATTCCACCTGTATCATGGTCACCACCAACTACAACTAAAGTCTTTCCATCCTTTTTAGCAAATTCGATTGCTTTTTCAACCGCTTCTTCAAAAGCTGCTACATCTGACATAGCCCAAGCAGAATCATTAGCATGTCCTGCCCAGTCAATTTGGCTACCTTCCACAACTAGGAAAAAGCCATCTTTATCTTCATCTAAAACATCTATTGCTTTCTCTGTCATTTCCGCAATACTAGGTTCATTTGTATCACCGCGATGTAATTCAGGTGCAAGAGCCTCATCGGCAAATAAACCTAGTAATCTATCTCCATCTTCCACATTTAAATCTTTTACATTTGTTAATTCATCACGAGTCTCTACCAATTGAAAACCTTGTTCTTCCGCTTGAGCTAGTAGATTAAGTTCTTCTTGTTTTCCCCCTTCAGAGGCTGGTAGAAAGTTATTTTTTCCGCCACCAAGGATGACATCTACATCACTTTCAATAAATTGTTTTGCAATTTCTGTTTCCTTATTCCTGTCATCCACATGTGCAGCAAATGAGGCAGGAGTAGCATGGGTAACCGTTGAAGTGGCTACTAATCCTGATGATCTGCCATCTTTTTCAGCGGCTTCTAGAATCGATTCAATTTTATTACCATCCGTATCAAGTCCAATTACACCATTATTTGTTTTGGTCCCCGTTGCCATCGCTGTACCAGCAGCTGCAGAATCAGTAATGTCAGAGTTCGCTGAATTCGTTGTATACATCCCTTTTAAATGGCTATCCCAAATGGCATCTTCGCCTTTGAACACACGATAATTCGCAGCATAATCACTACTAAAACCATCTGGAATCATATATATCACATTTTCTACTTTTCCATTATCTCCATTTCCTTTCCCTTTCCCAGCATTTTCTGGTTTTGCGGCATCTGCTGTCCCCAAGCTTAGACCGGAAAATACAAGAGCCCCACTTAATGCTATAGTGCCTAGTTTTTTAAACATTTTTTATCTCTCCTTTTCCAAAATCTATTACATTTATAGTTTAATAGACAAATATTGATAGAGAGTTAATAGAAAGTTAATCGTTTATAAAGAATTTTCATACAAATTATCCAGTACTTTTTGATTAGAATTGTAGAGGATTCTGTTAAAATACCTTTTCCAATATGCTACTATTACTTGTATAAAGGTATGTGATAGGGAGGATAATACCGTGTATATTCGCGAAATCGAAGAAAAGGATAATCAAACAATGGAGCATATTATTAAACGCTCCTTGGAATCATTTGAATTAAACATTCCTGGAACAGCGTATTTTGACCCCGAACTGAGTAGGTTAGCACAGTTTTACAAAAATCAAGCCAATGCGAACTATTGGGTAGTGGTAAATGAACAGGATGAAGTGGTAGGTGGTGTCGGTATCGCACCATTTGGCCAAAAGGAAGGGATATGTGAGCTACAAAAACTATACATTACACCTGAAGCACAAGGAAAAGGATTATCGAAGGAACTGATGAAAGTAGCACTTAATTTTGCTAAAGAGCACTATTCGTACTGTTACTTAGAAACATTAGAGAAACTCAAAACAGCTAATCTTCTTTACAGTAAGTTAGGTTTTAAACAACTGGAAAAACCTTTAGATGGTTCTGAGCATGGTGCTATGGATTCGTGGTATATAAAAGAATTAACCTAGAGATGGAGCATCGCCCTCATTTCTAGAATTTGGCCCACCAACAATAATTATAAGCCGTACAGTGGTTATGAACTGTAGGGCTTTTTCTCGTGCACTAAGAATAACTACATCGTAATAAGAAGGAATGTCTTTCACTCAAAATAAAAAAGTAATCTAATTACAATATAAATATAATTTTATTCAATAATTATTTATTGTAAAACGATAAATAACGTGTTAATATCAATTTGGAAATAATTTAGCGAGGTGTTTATTATGAAGCAAGTTTCAACATTCTTTTTAAAAATAGCTGTTTTTCTTCTGGGAATACCAGTTCTAGCTTTGGGCATATTTGGTCTAACTTGGTTAACTAATAATCCGGCCAATCCCGATTATGCCCATATACTATATCCGATTGTAATTTGTATATATGTAACGGTCATACCATATTTCATTGCATTGTCTCAGGCTTTTAAACTTTTAAGCTATATTGATAGGAGCCAAGCCTTCTCTGAACTGTCTGTTAAGGCTTTAAAAAACATCAAATTCTGTGCAATTACAATTAGTGGTTTATATGTGGTCATTTTGCCTTTTGTTTATGTCGTAGCAGAGCTAGATGATGCTCCAGGTCTTATCATTATTGGGATGCTCCCTATTTTTGCTTCCGTAGTAATCGCTGTATTCGCTGCTGTTCTTCAAAAACTATTAAAAGAAGCAATTGATATCCAATCTGAAAATGAATTAACGGTTTGAGGTGAGTAGTATGGCGATAATAATTAATATTGATGTAATGTTAGCAAAAAGGAAAATGAGCGTCACAGAACTATCGGAGAAAGTCGGAATAACAATGGCAAACCTTTCAATATTGAAAAATGGCAAGGCAAAAGCGGTTCGTTTTTCCACTTTGGAGGCAATTTGTAGGGCATTGGATTGCCAACCAGGGGATATTTTAGAATACAAAAGTGATGAAGAAACAGAAGGATAATAGATCAGTCACCGGAAAGGAAAAGGAGGGGAGTTACCTATGAATATAACCATTCAAAATAATACTCAGAAAAAAACGTTCAAGGCACAAATCCTTGGAGCATTCCAACAACTCGTTCGATTTGGTTGGGAGCAGGCCTTATCGTGTTTGTTTCCTGTTGTTATATTTTCTTCTTTGGCGATTACACAAATGATTCCATTACCATTTTTACCCCGTTATGATTGGTTACTCCTTATTTTTCTTTTGATGCAAATTTGGATGGTGCGTTCTGGACTGGAGACACGTGATGAATTAAAGGTTATTACCTTGTTTCACTTGATCGGACTTGCACTAGAAATATTCAAAGTACATATGGGCTCCTGGGCTTATCCCGAGGAAGGGTATTTCAAAGTTTTCGGAGTTCCATTATACAGCGGATTCATGTATGCAAGTGTTGTGAGTTATCTTTGTCAGGCATGGAGAAGATTAAAAATTGATCTGGTTAAGTGGCCACCTTTTTTTATGGTTGTTCCTCTTGCAGCTGCGATTTACTTAAACTTTTTCACCCATCATTATTGGATAGATATCCGTTATTGGTTAGCCGGACTTGTCATGATTGTTTTTTGGAAATCTTGGGTCACCTACGAGGTTGGTGGGACTTGTTATCGTATGCCCATCGCACTTTCTTTTGTTCTCATCGGATTTTTTATTTGGATAGCCGAAAATATCGCAACATTCTTTGGTGCATGGGAATATCCAAACCAAGCGGATGCTTGGAGTCTCGTTCATTTAGGAAAGGTGAGTTCATGGGTCTTATTAGTGATTGTTAGCTTTCTTATTGTGGCAACCTTGAAACAGGTGAAAGGGAAAATTCTTCGAGGGTAGAGACTGGTCCATTTTAATTGCAATATGGAGTTCAGAAGGCGACAAATGATTCTATTCAAAAACTCCTTGATGAATGCTCAAATGATGCGGATTCTTCTCTGTTAGCCTTGGTGAGTGACGGAATGGGCTGGGTTTATCCTCGTACCGGCACTCATAGTCATGATGAGTAGCGGAGTGAAGTGGAATTATTTTCGTACCGCCACTCATAGACATGATGAGTAGCAGAATGAAGTGGAATTATTTTCGTACCGGCACTCATAGGCATGATGAGTTGCGGAATGAGGTGGAACTATCTTTATACCGCCACTCATAGACATGATGAGTAGCGGAATGAAGTGGAATTATTTTCGTACCGGCACTCATAGGCATGATGAGTTGCGGAATGAGGTGGAACTATCTTTATACCGCCACTCATAGACATGATGAGTAGCGGAATGAGGTGGAACTATCTTTATACCGCCACTCATAGACATGATGAGTAGCGGAATGAAGTGGAACTATCTTCGTACCGGCACTCATAGGGATGATAAGTGATCTAATAATGTTCCATTCTGTCTTCATTCCCGGACAATGCTGAGAGTAGTTAGAGAAAACAATATTATGAAGGGAAAAAACATGTTTATGAAAATTCCTTTTTTCAATATAAAACCAAAAGAATCCTCCCATTATACGGAAGGTAAAATGCCTGATCATGTCGCTATCATTATGGATGGAAATGGTCGCTGGGCCCAGAAGCGGGGCATGCCGAGAGTTGCTGGTCACAATGAAGGGGTAGCTGCCGTTGTAAAAGCTGTCAAGGCAGCAGTCAAATACAAGGTGAAGGTTCTAACACTCTATACATTTTCTACGGAAAACTGGAAGCGTCCTAAGATTGAGATAGACTTTTTATTAAGACTTCCTAAGGAGTTTCTCCATCATTATTTGTCTGACCTTATATCCAATAATGTGCGTATGGTGGCGATTGGGGATATAGGAAATCTTCCAGACTCTACACGTGAAGCCATCCAGTATGCAATCGACCGTACCCGGGACAATGATGGGCTTCAACTGAATATTGCGATCAACTATGGAAGTAGAAATGAGATTCTGAATGCCGTGAAAGAAATTCTTGTGGATGTAAATGCTGGGAAATTGTCCTGTGATGAACTGGATGAACAGCAACTTTCAGGATACTTATACACGGCTGGTATGCCAGAGCCTGATCTGCTTATTCGCACTGGCGGGGAAAAACGCTTGAGTAATTTCCTTCTATGGCAGTTGGCTTATACGGAGTTCTGGTTCACTGATATACTATGGCCAGACTTTTCAGAGAAGGAATTTCTACAAGCATTGGAAGAATATCGGCAACGAAAGAGAAGATATGGCGGAATATATGTTAGTTCATATAGGGAGAAAAATGAAAAGGTCAGAAAGTAATATAATAAAGTGAAATCCGTTCAGTGGGGGATGAAAAGAAAACCCCCCACTGATTGAAGTTTCACCTTATCTCCCAAAGCGAAATCCAGTTATTTTAAATTAGATTCTACAGCTTCTGACCATAATACTTATCGAGTGAGAATCCACGACCCAAAATTTCAGATGCATTTACGAAAATGACGAATGTGGATGGTACCTCTTTTTGTAGTAGCTTTTTGAGCTGGACTGCTTCCTGTTGTTCTGTAACACAGAGAATCATCGTTTTATCTTGATTTGTATAGCCCCCTACAGAACGTACCTTTGTTAATCCACGGTCAATACTTTTATGGATAAGGTTTTGGATTTTTTCCTCTTCTTCTGTAATAATTAGAATTAATTTTGTAGCGGATGTGCGTAATTGTACGAAATCAATTGCTTTTCCGCAAATGTAAATCGTTAACAGGGCAAATAATGTTAGCTCCAGGTTAAAAACAATTATGGATCCAATTACGACAAGCCCATCCACGATAAATTGAGAATACCCGCTTGAAATCCCAGTGAACTTTTTCACGATTTGCGCAATTGCAGCTGTGCCACCCGTTGAGCCATTGCCCTTATAAACGATTCCTAGTCCCACGCCAAGTATAATCCCACCATATAAAGCTCCCAGAAATGGGTTGGTAACCGTTAGCGGGATATCCGTTGAAAGAAAGATAATAAAAGGAACCCAAAACGTTCCAACCAATGATTTCAAACTAAAGTCCTTTCCAATTGCAATCCAACCGATAAAAAAGATGGGAATATTAATGAGCGCTTGTGTCATGGCTGGGCTCCAGGCATACATTTCAAAAAGAATGGTACTAACCCCAGATATTCCTCCGGCTGCAAGTTTCGAGGGGAGAAAGAATATATTATAGGCTAAGCCAACAATCGTAGCGCCAATAAGAATATAAAGGTATTCAGTAACTGTTTTATTCCATTTTAACGTATTCATAATTAATTTCCCTTCCATCAAGATGCCACTCTCTACTTTATCATTGGGGAGGTGTGGAGTAAAGAAACCAAAGAAGGATTAACTGGCAAAAAACACAATGTCAGCTTACTTATAAAAGTGTACCTCATTAACTATTAAAACAAGTTCATCTCATGATATTATTTAATCAAGCTATTGATGTATGAAAGAAGGGGATTTTAAAAAATGAAAACGGAAAAAGAAAAAATGATAGCTGGTGAAATGTATAATCCTGCTGACCCAATTTTATTAAAGGAACGTAAGGATGCAAGGTGCAAAGTTAGAATATACAATCAAACGTTAGAAACAGAAGGGGAAAAACGAACAACTCTATTAAAGGAATTACTTGGCTCAACGGGAGAAAACCTATATATGGAGCCCAATATAAGATTTGATTATGGTTATAACATTCACGTAGGTGAAAACTTTTATGCAAACTTTGACTGCACCATTCTAGATGTATGTGAAGTACGGTTTGGGGATAATTGCATGCTTGGACCTAGTGTACAAATTTACACTGCAACACATCCTCTTCATCCAACCGAACGTAACTCAGGTATAGAATATGCAAAACCGATTACTATCGGGAACAATGTATGGATAGGTGGTAGTGCGGTAATTTGTCCAGGAGTAACGATAGGTAATAATGTTGTTGTTGCAGCCGGTGCAGTAGTTACTAAAAATGTACAGGACAATGTTGTAGTTGGTGGTAATCCGGCTAAAGTGATTAAAGAGATTGATATATAAGTTAGTTTAACGGATGAGATCCACGCACCACCGGAAAGGTTTCTCTCAGGCGACGGTACTAGCACGTCCTGTGCGTTGAAACCCCACAGAATGAAGTTTCACTTTATAATTAAACACAGGAAATAGCTCGAAATTAGATTGAGCTATTTTTCTTCAATCAAAGTGCACCTTATTTAAGGGTGCACTTTGTTTTTTTTACTTATAATTTTGCTGAAACTTAAAGTCAAGATGAAGTTGTCTTAACAAGTATTCTTATAAAAGTTAAAAAAATTTATAAAATATTTTTAATAAAATTTAGTTTTTGTTTCATATTATTAAGAATTATGTTAAGCTAATATTGAAATAGGGAAAGGAGTGAATTATGTGGATATCAAAGATGTACCAAACTGGATTCTGTCTTTGGAAAATGAAGATCTGGAATTCATTAAAAAGTTTATTCTAAATTCTGGTTCTTTGAAAGAAATCGCAAAGATTTATGAAGTTTCATATCCAACCGTAAGAATAAAACTGGATCGATTAATCGAGAAAATAAAAATTAATGATGCGGTAGAGAATGAGGGATTTATCAAATTTATTAAAAGTCTTTCGATTGATGATCGTATAAGTCTTGAGGATGCAAAAATGATTATCGAAAAATATAAACAAGAAAGGGACGAGAAATAATGGCTGATTTTTATAGAATTTTTATTATTGTAGGTGTATTGGCAGTTCATTACTTTTTTTCGACTAGGAATAGTATTTTTTGGGGGGCAATTATGCCGGTAGCTTATTTTGTGTATTTAACATGGACATTTGTAACAAACCGTCTTGAAAGTACGATTGGTTATATCCTTATTCTACTAATCGGAATGCTTTTCCTTATAGCAGAATGGAGTCGCGGTAGAAAGTCTCTCCATGAGAAAAGAAAAAGAGAATTAGATAAAATGACAACACACGACCTGATATAGGGGAGGTAGTAACAGGTAATGTTAGGGAGAAAGAGCATGTTTGGAAAAAGTTTGCCTTTAAAACATGCTCTTAATGGATCATCCTTTTATAAACAAGTTTGATTATTTCTGTAAAGCTCATCAATTAAGACACCATTTTATCGGAAATTATTATGTAGAGTTATAGTTTTCCCAAGAGAAACTCCTCTAATCCACTAAGAAGATTAATTTAATTTAAGTTAATTGGTTTGTCTTCTGGATTTAATGTCTTCGATTGCATTGATTAGAGTTTCCGGGAGTAAAATTATGGCAAACAATATGGTAAGTACATTACACTCCGGTGTATTATATGGAGTAAACCATTCCGTGAAAAATTTAGAATTTAATAGTCTATCAAATAATGTCCCATCTCGAAAATGGAGTATCCACGGTGAACTATCTATGAGGAGAATAATTAATTGTAAACCGAGAAATATCCCAAGGGGAAGAATCCAACTACACATTCGAACAGGACGACTAATTTTACGTTTTTCTGGCATAAGACAGTTCTCCTTTTATTTTTTACTAAATGATTTATCTCTTAAAACACTTTATTTTTATATATACGAATCGACAGAAGCCATGAACATACATATAAAGCAATAACCGAAAATCCAATCGACAAATATAATTGATGACTTTGTAAATTTAGTAATGCTTGCACAAATTCTCGAATTCTATCATTCAAGTTTTTGATAAAAAGATTTACAATGATCATATAAATTGCAAATAAAACGAGAGAAGCTACTAACAAGTACTGACTTTTAAATTTATAAGAGAATGGAAAGGCCAGTGCAGTTAAAACCATTACAATACCAAAAATAAATAATAAGTCTTCCCATGGTATTATTTCTCTATGTATCATTAAATTTCCAATAAAAATGGTAAAAACAACGATAAAAGTAAAAAGAAATACTCCTATGTACTTTGAACTGACAATTTGTTTTCGGGTATAGGGTAGGGAATTTAGTAAAATATGGATAGTAGATTTTTCATCGCTTGAAAAAACACCCATTATGATTGCAATACAAAATACAATACCTACCCAGATGGATGAAGTGCCTAGCAATAAATATACAAGTAAAATTGGTAACAAAATCATTAATGTTTTTTTGTGTAATACAATGTCTTTCCGTATTAAATTAAACATAGTGCTCCTCTCCTTTCTTTGTATAGAACATAATATCTTCAAGAGTTGGCTTCTCAATCAAAGCCATTCCACCAAATATATTTTCTGCACGTGTTTTATTTGCTGTTAATGCCTCAAAACCATGATTGGATTTTCTAATCGATATAAATTCCCGTTCCGTATCTTTGTCTAATAACTCGATTCCTCCTTTAACGATGGCATACTCTTCTTCAATTTGGTAAATTTCCTTTGTGAAAATATGTTTACCCTTGTGAATAAACGTAATATAATCTGCAATACGGTCTAAATCTGTTGTAAGGTGTGTAGAAAAAAAGATTGTTTTTTCTCCGTCTTGCATGAGATTGTGCAGTATATCTAATAATTCTCGACGAAAACTTGGATCTAACCCCGACGTAGGTTCATCCATAATAATTAATTCCGCATGATGTGATAAAGCTATGGTTAGCGAAGCCTTCATCATCATTCCTTTGGAGAATGATTTAATCTTTTTATTTAGTGGCAGTTCAAATGTTTTAACATAATAATGGAATAGATTGTCATCCCAATTGACATAGGCTGGTTTTATAATCTTTTTCATTTCCGCTAATGTTACATTTTCATAAAAAATATTTTCATCGAATACAAAACCAATCCGCTGTTTTATTTCTTTTTCATGATCCTTATAATTCAACCCAAATATCGAAATCGTTCCTCTATCAGGTTGTAATAAATTCATCATCAGTTTAATCGTTGTTGATTTCCCTGCACCATTTCCACCGATAAACCCAGTTACAAAACCTTTTTTAATAGTCATGGAAAGATTATTTAGTTGAAAGCCATCAAATGATTTATGTACATGTTGTAATTCAATTACATTTTCCATCATCATTCTTCCTCCCTATATAACATGGTAAGCAATTCCTTTAATTCATTAAGATTGATCCCAATTTCTTTACCATTTTGAATGGCGGTAACTAATTGCTCTTCTATTACTTTCCTTTTCCTCTCTTTAATCATTTCATTATTTTGCTCCGATACAAAAGAACCTTTTCCCACAACTGAATAAATGAATCCATTCTTCTCTAGTTCTTCATAGGCACGCTTGGTCGTAATAACACTTATATCCAAATCCTTTGCTAATTGACGCATGGAAGGAAGGGATTGTCCTTGCTGTAATTCATTCGTTAAAATATGTTTCTTTATTTGAGCATAAATTTGCTTATAGATGGGGCCTTTCGAATTATTCGAAATGATAATCTGCATGCAAAAACCTCTCTTATGGATAAAAATATTATTGTATATATACTTTATGTACAATATACACATGGTTAAGTTGTTTTTCAACACTTTTTTAAAAAATAATGACTAAAAAATTTACTTTTCTATTTTTTTATTAGCTTAATCTATTAAAAGTACTGATTAAATAAAATTCGCAATGTAATATATATATTGAATTATGTAATTTATATGTTACAATCCTTGTGAGGAGGTAGATTATATCATTGGAAAATAAAATAAAGATTGCCCGTGTTCAAGTTGACTTAACTCAACAACAATTAGCGGAAAAAGTTGGTATCACTCGTCAAACGATTAGTCTTATTGAAAAAGGAAAATATAATCCATCTTTAAAATTATGTCTTGAAATCTGTTATGCCGTTAATAAAACATTAGATGAACTATTTTGGAAGGAAAAGGGGAGCGATGAAAAGTGAAAAAAATAAAGGATGAGCGCTTAGCTCTAAAAAATCTAAATAACATTAGAATTGCATATATTATCCAAACCATTGGCATTCTGGGGATATTAGGGTATGACTTCGTAACAAAAGGAATAGATGGAATGACAGAAAATCCTTTATGGTTTGTTTTTATTTTGACAACAATAATTTCTGCATATTTATCCATGAGCATTAGTATAGATTACGAAGCGAGCGAGAAATCTCCAAAAAAGAGTTTTATCAATTCACTTGTTGTGCTTTTACTTATCTCTATTGTTGTTGGGATTTTAGTGGTGCTCACAGATGGCTTTAGCACAGTTAATGGCATTATGATAGGTGCAATCCTATTTATTTGTGGACTTTTTCCAATCATTTATATTTATTATTTAAGAAGACGCGATAAGTAGGAGAAATATTGCATCACAACAAATATTAAAAAAACGTTCAAAATGGAAACTACCTCGTTGCTAACGGTTAAGTCTCCATGCGAACGTTTTTTTAATATTAAATTATTTAAGTTTTTATTAAGACCCTAACACAAAACAATGATTTGATAAGGAGTAGTTTGGGCTGGGATACTTTTAGTGGTGGGTCCGTACACTACAATTAAATCACGATTTCCCGGGTTTCCGGTAAATAATTGTCCATTTGTCAATAATAAAGGAGTATACGGTGAGATATTTAATTGTAATTGTCCATCACTACTGATTAACTGGCTATTAAAATAATCTACTTTTACATTCTGTTTTGGGCTATTTTTTACCATAACAAGTGCGTTATATTGTGGAGGATAAATAAGAATGGCAGGTGCATCCCCGTTATAATATCCAGTCACCCAATCACCTATCGTTACCATTACATGGTCTACAAAATAAGTGGTAGGTGTTACGACAAAATTTACGATGGCACCTGAACTATTTTCAACGGATATTAATTTAGAACAACCTTCATTCATTCCATTTTGACCTGTATACAAGTCATTGATCATCGTTACAGTCCCCTGAAAAGACATAAAATTTGTCATACCATATAATACCTCCATTTCAATCAAAAATAATCATCAACTATATTATTCCCACGATGTTGAGGTGTCTTTTAAGAATTCGTAGCCATTCTTCCGAGTGGACCATTTTCATCAATAATATCTTGAATATCATATACAGAAATTGGGAACATTGGAAAACCAAAATAATGCGGGGTTAACTCAATTTGCTGGAAGTAGATAACAAGTGTTTTGTCAGCTATATAGAAATATTGATTAGGCTCAATTTTAGTGAATTCAGTAATAATTGGGATGTCGCGTTCCTTAATTTGTTTATGAATGATTTTTGATAGTTTATTAATATAATCACTTCCAGGTTTAAAAAGATCTTTTAAATTGCAGCGCTTCTTTTTTTCTAGATCAAATGTTACGGACCTTAATAAAGTAAGGCCATTTGCAGCCTGATGATGGTACGTGTAGTTTGAGAGGGTTATGCTTAGGACATTTCGTTGGTTATTTTTTATTTCAAAAGCACCATCCATTTCGACAACCTTTGTTGACATTTCTTCAACCTGTTCGTTAATTAGCTTTTGTGTTTCTTGAACAAACGTTTGATTCATCAAGTATTCGAAATTTCTATCCCGTGGGTAATCAACTTGTGGATAGATTACTTGTATTTTTGGGCCATCTTGAATCTTATAGGGTCTTACATTTACTGGTAAAGGTATAGGCATTTTTATCATCCTTTTTGACATATTGTATTCCTCGAAAAGGAAGATGTGAAAAAAGGAAGAAAGCAGCTATTCTAAAAGCACAGTAATAATAACAGGATTTTATATAATATTTACTTTTCTTCTTTTGAAAAAAATGTTCCCGCCATCAAGAAAAACCATATACATAGTGTAAAAGCACAGGGGTAGATATCAATGGATAAACAAAATGGGGAATTTAGATGGATTGTATTTGCTTCTGTATTATGTTCCTATTTATTAATGTCTAGTCAGCGAACAGCCCCAGGATTAATTACGGACCAGTTAATGGCTGATTTTAGTGTAACGGCAACAACGATTGGGTTGGTAACAAGTATACAGTTTTTTGTGTACACAGCTCTACAAATCCCTATGGGTATTTTGGCGGATCGATATGGACCGAATTTTTTTCTTATTGCCGGTGCGATACTGACGGGTTTGGGAACTATTATATATAGTTTAGGTACTCATGAGTTTACACTTTTTTTTGCAAGAATATTGACGGGGATAGGCGATGCGACAGTCTGGGTGAATTTGGTGTTGATTTTAGGCCAATGGTTCAATGCTAAGGAATTTACTCGACTAATTGGTGTGGCGGGTATGTCCGGAAGTCTCGGTTTCTTGCTAGCGACCGTTCCATTCTCCACATTTATTGTTTTCGTTGGTTGGAGAAAGACGTTTCTTTTAGCGGGAATTTTATTGTGCTTATGTGGAGTTCTTCTTTATTTTGTTCTTGTGAAAAAACCAAATAAACCATTATTTGAAAAAAGAGGGATGCAATGTGAAAATACATGGCTCGTATTAAAGAGAATCTTATCGAACCGGCAAGCTTGGGCCATATTTCTATCTCATTTTGGTGTCGTTGGAGCGTACTTAGGACTAATTGGTTCATGGGCAGTACCATATGGGATGGAGATATATGGCTTATCACGTACAGATGCGAGTCAACTCATTATGATTAGTTTAGTCGGAGCACTAATTGGTGCCCCATTCCTTAGTTGGCTTGCCAGTCGTATAGGAATGATTAAACGTCCTTTTGTTGTTTTCCATCTCATCTTGTTATTCTGCTGGTCTTCTATTCTTTTATTTCATGGAAAACCACCATTTATGTTTTTGGTCATTATTATGTTTGTCATCGGCTTTGCATTTGGATCCAATTCGTTAACCTTTGCTCTAGTGCGTATATCCTTTCCAGAAAACGAATCAGGAATTGTTTCCGGTTTTGCGAACACAGGTGGATTTCTAAGTGCTGTTTTGTTACCGGGTATTTTTGGTAAGATATTGGATCAGTATCAAAGTGTAGGTGATGTAGGGGCTGGTTATTTCTATGGTTTTATTACTCCGGTTATATTTTCGGTCATTGGTTTAGTTGGAGTAGTTTATATAAAAGATTACTATCAGGAAAAATGATTTATAGTAAAATTAAAATCATCCTCTATCATTAAACCTAAGAGGACTCCCTCCACAAAAAATAGCTAGAATTTTAGGTGGAAGGTGAATAGGTAGATTTCATTTTTCATCTATACGCCAACCTCTTTTACTAGTAAGATAGATAGTGGAGGAGATATGATAATGAATATAGATACAATTATTTTTGATGTTGATGATACACTATATGATCAGGCGATGTCTTTTAAAAATACATGTAGAAGAATGTTTGATAGGGAATTTACGGAAGAAGAATTAAATGAGTTTTATATAATAAGTCGAAAATATAGTGATGCATTATTTAACCGATGTGAAGCTGGCGAAATGACCGTTAAGGAGATGCATATACGGCGGATTAAAGATGCCTGTGCGGAAATTGGTATGGAAATATCAGATCAAGAATCTTTGGATTTTCAAGAAGCATATGTCGAAGAACAACAAAAAATAACCTTATTCCCTGAATCTGAAAAACTACTAGAATATTTACATGAGCAAGGAAAGCAGTTAGCCATTTTAACGAACGGTTCGGAAGGCCATCAATCCATGAAAATTAAACAATTGAATGTAGCAAGATGGATACCTGAAGAAAACACCTTTATTTCCGGGGCGATTGGTCATGCCAAACCGACGGGAAAAGCATTTCAAATATTAGAAGAAAAACTAGATTTGGATAAAGAAAAGACGGTTTATGTCGGGGATTCATTCGACAATGATATGGTTGGCGCTAAACAAGCAGGCTGGAATGCTATTTGGATGAACCACCGAAGAAGGAAAGCTCATGAAAACTCGGTAAAACCAGATAAAATTGTATATAGTGCAACAGAGCTTTTGGAATTGTTTGTTGGCCTGTATAAGAGTAACTAAGTTATTCACTAGCCTTAAAGCGAATACTAGGTATTCTAAAAAAATAACCTATAATGGTGAGCCTTCCGGAAATGTTCGGGGGGCTTCTTCATTTCCTGGGAAATATCGACATTCTATTAGGAGATTCGGGGCAATATTCTGGGGAATTCGCAGGAAATGTAATCAAGTTGGTTTGGATGGTTGGTTTAGGTTACGATATGATTAAAGGAAAATATTGTTTGAAGGATGGGCATTTTTAAAATAGCATTTATTTCCGCTATTCATCTAACGCACTGGACTGGTTCTCGAAAATAGATTGCAGCTCTTGGTGAACTGTGCTTTCATGGTTCGGAACCATTTGTATGTATTCTAAAGTACCTAAATTGGAGGGTGATTCAAGTTAGAAAAGCTGCTGTATGTATAGGAATCGTTTCGGGTGTTGCTAGCATTAGTCTATGGTTCTTATTGAATTTTTTCAATCCTTATTCTAACGTAAATGGATTAGAGCCAATAATTAGAACATTCTTTTTGTTAGCTTTACCGGCCTTTTTAGCAATTTCAGGATCCATCAAAAATAAACCCGCGTTCATGTTTATCGCATTTATCTGGTCATTGCCAATCAGCTTTTACTTAGCCTTTATTCCAGGAATATTTGTTTTGTTTGGTTTTACAAGTGTTTTGTATTTACTTAGTTTTTTGCTTATGCGATATGAAAGGAAAAGGGAGAAATAGCTAATTCAACATGGGAAGAAGGTAAATGTGGAGCGTGATTCCAATTTTATCGGATAACGGAAGATGTTCTTGACAAGGGAGTGATTTTTATTGAGATGTGGGGCAAAATGCTTTCAGGTTACAATAGATAAGGATGAAGAAAAACTTCTGAAGCGGGTAGTCGCCAGGACTCCTGCTGAAGCAAGGAAAAGGATTCGTAATGAATTTGGGACTGAGGTTCAAATTGTATCGGTACGCGAAGAAAAGGGACGATAATATAAAAACGGTAATGGGAAGAAAAGTTGCCACATTACCGTTTTTTATTTAAATTACTTTCTTGCAGCTTTCATAATTAGACTGACAATGAAAATAAGAACAATCGCACCAATAAGTGCAGGTATGATATAAAAGTCTCCTATTTCAGGTCCCCAATCTCCTAGTATGAGAGAACCTAACCATGCCCCGATAAAACCAGCAATGATATTACCTATAATTCCACCAGGTATGTCTTTGCCAACAATGAGACTTGCAATCCAACCAAGAATTCCCCCTACAATTAAACTCCAAATTAATCCCATCGCGTCAACATCCTTTTTAGTAAATTTAGTTTTAATTTACCCTGCTTTTTTATTTTTAAACCAGCAGAAGAGTAGTGGTTATGGTTGTTGGGGTATAATAAGATAAAAGTCCGTTTTATTTTAGCAGTAAATAGGTATTTTAAGGGGAGAAGAAAATGAAAAAATCATCGGGTATGAATTTTAATATGAAGGATATTGTAAAAGAACTGGAATCGGACTATAACAGTATGGTGAAGCCAAACATCATGATAGCGGGAAAAACGGGTGTTGGTAAAAGTACACTCATTAATGCTATTTTTCGGGAAAAGATGGTCGAAACAGGTACTGGTAAGCCTGTCACACAACATTTACAAAGAATTTCTAAGGATTCAGTTCCTGTCACTTTATTTGATACGAAAGGGTTAGAGCTCACTGAAATTGCTAGAAAAGAAGTACGGAATGAAATTGTAAGCGAAATTGAGAAGCGGGAAAAAAGTAAAGATATAAATGACCATATTCATCTCATGTGGTATTGTATCACCTATGAATCGTATCGGATTGAAAAGGAAGAAATCGAATGGATTGAGCTATTCTCCAAGAAAATGCCTGTGGTACTTGTACTTACACAATGCTTTAGTGATGATATCTCTTTTTATGAACAATTAAAGAAAATGGAATTACCAGTAAAAAGTATTGTACGCCTGCTAGCAGCTCCTAAAAGAATTATCAATAATATAGAAATTCCTGCTTATGGACTAAACAACCTTGTTGATGTCACTTTCGATGCCTTACCAGATGCAACGAAAAGGGCTTTTGTTAACGCGCAAAAAACAAATATTGATTTGAAGGTAAAAGAAGCAAAAAAGTGGTCGACCGGTTTCATTGCTAGTTCGTTTGGGGCCGGGTTCACCCCAATTCCGTTTTCCGATGCTGTAGTTTTGTCTGGGATACAGGTCACCTTAATTACAAAAATCACTAATATTTTTGGTTTTCCACGATCACGTTCTCTAATACAAACAATTGTTACCGCATTGGCTGGGACAAGTGTTGCGACTCTTACTGGAAGGGCATTGGTCGGACAGTTACTTAAGTTTATTCCTGGTGTAGGTACAGTGGCAGGTGGGCTCATTAATGGTGCGGTTGCCTCCACTATTACAACTAGCTTGGCATTTGCATATATAAAAGTTTGTGAAAAGTTAAGTTATCAAACGGATATTGAATCGATGTCTGAAACCGATATTGCGGAAATGGTGCGGGAACAATATGAAAAAGAGTTGAAGAGGAATAAGGGGAAATCTTAAATTCAAGTAAGATTCCCTTTTTCATCTCTTCAAACCAAAGTAGAAATACGTTGTTTCCATTTTTCAGGTAAACATTTATAAATTTGACCTTGGAAACGAAGGTCAAGATAAAGTAATATAGTTAAAATACCCATTGCACAAGTTATAATCCACTTATTCATGATGTTTCCTCCGGTTATTTTTTGATTTTAGTAACGCCAAGCTTCGAAATAAGGGCGACTAAGATTCAGGTGGCGTAAAACTCCACCTGAATCAAGTCTTCTTTATTAATCTTAATTACTGTACGATATCTGAGTTTGAATGCTGATATCTGGGTTTTCATGCTGATATCTGAGTTTGAATGCTGATATCTGAGTTTGCATGCTGATATCTGGGTTTGAATGCTGGATATTTAAGTTTGAATACTGATATCCGTTCCAAAATCCAAATATCAACCACTCTACACCATAAGATTCAACCCCTAATTCCCACGACTAATCCCTTTCGACTTTGATGCAGAAAATACTCGAAACAGTACAAACGCAATAATCGATAGTAAAATACCGGAAACATAGGGTAATCCAATAGAAATCGAGAATAACCAGCCGCCTAATGGTGGACCAATGATTCTACCAAGTGAATCGAAAGACGAAATCATCCCTGTTACACCGCCGTGTCCATTCCTAGAACGCTTCGTCAGTAAAGAAGAAACGGCTGGACGGATGACTCCATTTCCTAAACCAAAGATAGTTAAATAAATAGCTGCTGTTACAAAGTTTTCGGTAAATAAAATAAGTAAAAAACCAATGGCAGAAACAAAGATTCCTATTTGAATAACAAAACCTTCCCCAAATCGTTTAATTAATCCGCCAACCATACCACCTTGTACAATGGCACTACCTAGCCCCATTATCATGAAAATATACCCTAGTTCCGTTGTACCAAGATCAGCCTTTTCTGCAGCAAAGTAGGCAAAAGTTGCTTCTAACCCAGCTAAAGAAAGGGTAACGAAGAATGATAGGAAATACATGATAGATGTTGGGCCACTTAACGTTATTAATAAGCCTCCAGATTTTCCAGGGGATTTTTTTCTTCTGTTTTCAACAGATAAGGATTCTTTTAAAATGAACATTACCATGAAGAAAGTGAACAGAGAAAAGATTCCTGCTAAGAAAAAAGGTGTACTTAAACTTGATTTTGAGAAAATACCGCCGACTGCAGGACCAAATATGAATCCTAGTCCAATTGCAGCACCAACAATTCCCATTCCTTTTCCACGATCTTCTTCAGATGTGATATCTGCTGCATATGCCATGACAGTCGGCATATTGGCAGAAGATAAAACCCCACCTATAATTCTTGCTACGAATAGCATCCATAATTGTGAGGAAATTGCCATTAAGAAAAACGAAAGAGCTAATCCTAATGTTCCAATCATAATGACGGGTTTGCGCCCAATTCGGTCAGAAACCTTGCCCCACATAGGAGCAAAAATCAATTGCATAAGTGAATAAACTGCCATTAATAACCCTAATTCAGTTGGCGATGCACCCAGTTCTTCCGCATAGAAGGGGAGGACAGGGATAATAATTCCGAAACCAACCATTACGAGAAACATGACAGCAAACAAGATTGGTAATGCTTTATTTGTATTCATCATAGGTCACTCCGATTTTTGTAAAAGCTACTCTACTTAAAATAATATAGGAAAAGTTACATATTTGCGAGAGACAACCACAAAAGTAATAGTGAAAAAAGTGTGAAGATAGAAGACGACATAATTCAGATAAAGTGGGAAAATCAATGACTTTAACAAATACAATATGGTATATTAATTCTGCTTAGTTTTATCATCTTTTATTTGATGAAGTAAGAAATCATCCAGAAAAAAGGAAGTGAACATAGATGGGGAAGGTAGAAAATCTGCCTTTGTCAAAAATTTTGGCTCAAACTATTAAAACAGGAATCATCAAATCAAATTTGATTCCAATGTTTGCAGGATTGACATTGTCATTATATACCTATCAAATCAGTATTTTTGAGAAATGGCCTGAAATTATATTTGCTTTTATTGGTACTATATTAGTTATAGGAGCAGCAGGGGCTTTTAATAATTTGTATGATCGAGACATAGATACAATCATGGAGAGAACTAAAATTAGACCTACTGTAACGGGAGAAATAAATCCTAAAACAGTACTATGGCTTGCTATTTTCATGTCTATTTTCGGAATCATATCTCTTGCATTAACTACTCCATTAGCGGCTCTTCTTGGGTTTTTAGGTTTATTCTTTTATGTTGTCCCATATACGATGTGGAGTAAAAGAAGGACGGTTTTCAATACGGAGATTGGAAGTATTTCTGGAGCAATGCCGCCCCTAATTGGGTGGGCTGCTATTTATCCAGACATTACACATCCAGCGGCCCTTGGTCTATTTATCATCGCCGTTATTTGGCAAATGCCGCATTTTTATTCCATAGCTATTCGAAGACATAACGAATATAAGGCTGCAAAGGTACCTATGTTGCCAGTGGTAAAAGGGATTAAGAGGACATATATACAAACGAACATTTATTTAATTGTATTAATTGCAATAAGTTTTCTTTTTAGTTCCTTAAGTATGGGACTTATGTTAGTGGCGCTTCTTTTGAGTGTTGTTTGGCTTCTTTTAAGTATAGTTGGTTACAAGAAGATGGATTCAGAGAAATGGGCTAAATCCATGTTTATTTATTCTTTAATTCATATGACCATTCTTTTTTCAACGGTCATTATCTATTCTCTTATGGGGATTATTTTTAATTTATAATAATTCAACTTTAAAATAAAAGGGGCAACCTTCTGCCCCCTATGTTTTTCTTAAGATCTATTTCGTCGATGTCTTTCTTTTCCGCCTTTCATGGCATTTAATTCTTCTTTACTTTTATTTTTTTTCTTTTTGTCTTTATTTGTACTCATGATCATCCTCCTTTTTTGGCAGTAAGGAAAGTATAAATTCCTTCCCGTCTGCATAAGTGCAACTAAGTCATTCGCCCAAAGGCTTGGCGAATGCCAAGTTTTCTAACTTAGTGTGTGTAAAATCACTTTCAATCATGCAATAGAAAAATAACCGATATAGTCCGGTTTTCCAATAGCAATGAATAGCGCGTTGAGAAAAAGGAAGGCTAGGTTTCAAACGCAAGTATGGTAGTAATCGCCCATACAATGAAGGCTTAGAGATAAAATTCTCTAAGCCTTCATTCATAATGTGATTTTTGTTGTGAAAATCCCGTGAAACTTTTCTATTTTAATCATCTAGTTCTTGTTCTAATATTTTCCCTGTAACAGCATCTATTGTCATATCCACTTCGCCATTATTTGTTTTTAGTTCGATTTCGTATTCATAACGATTGTCGTCTTCATCTAATTCTATTTTGAATACTTTACCGCCGACTTTTTCTACCGCGATTTTCTTAGCCTCTTCAATAGAAATGATGTTTTCTAGAGCTTTGTTGTGTTTATAATCAATATCATCGTGATCATCTTTCTCTACATGTAATACTTCTCCAGTATAAGCTTCGATGTAGATGTCATATTCTGCATCACCGTTTTCAATTTCTACTTCATAATAAGAATACCCATCATCATCCATTTCTAAATCGATACTATCGATACGGCCATTTTGTTCGGATAAAGCAATTTCTTTAGCCTTTTCTACTGAAAGAAAATCCTTCGCTGATGCAACATTCTTTGACTGCGCAACTTCTTCTGACTTAATAGCCTCATCTTTCACAATTACCTCATTATTATCATTCATAGCTGCTCCTACTATTGTTGAACCACCTAATAAAATTCCTGCCGTTACAATTCCAGTTACTAACATTTTGTTCATTCTTCTTCCTCCTTGTAATATCTTATCTACACTATATCCAGTTAAGTTTATAGAGAGGTGAGAGGAAGATTAGAATTTGATGAGAAAAATGCTACACTAAAAGTTCAAAAGTCGGATATCTGCCTTTAATCACGAAAGTTATGAAATAAGTTTTTAGACCTATTGCTTACACCAAATATTTCACATAACCCTGCGAAAACTAAAGAAATCTATACCATTATGCATCAGCCCTTTCCTAATCGTTTTCCTCGAGTAACAGTAATATCAACAGGATTGAATAAACTTCATTTTGTCCAACAGTTAGCAATCTTATAAAGATAATTCACTTTGTTCAATTTTGCCTTGATTATTTGCCAAAGGCCAATCATAATAGAAGATACCGTCTCAATTGTTAGTAACTTTGGTCTGTTCCTAAATGTATCTACTATCTGATAACTCCGTTTTATTCCATACAATTTCCCCCTCAAAGCTAGAATTTTTTATTTTTCTACCTGAAACAGATATTTTAATTTGTTCTTAAACACCCTCTAATGACAAATTTCCTGTCTGCACTTGTAATTATATTGTGTTTACCTCGTTATTTTAACTGTGAATATAGTATTGGATAGATTATATTTTTCAATCTATATGAGAGCAAAGTATTACCAGTTATCCATTCGCTATTTTATTTATTGAGAATTTGTAAAGGAGATAAATAAATGACAGTTAATAATATTGATGAGTTAATTAAACAGGAGGAATTCTATCATTTTTTTCAACCATTATATAACATAAATACAGAGCAAGTTGTTGGTTATGAGGCGTTGTTTCGTTCGAGCTTGTTTTCCAATCCTCAAGAAGCATTTCAAGCCGCAAAAAAGAATAATCAACTGTATGAATTAGAATTAAAAAATATAAAGAAGGCCATTTATACACTCGTTCATTCAGAAGTGATGACAGACAAAATCAAGCTTTTTCTTAATATTTTTCCTTCTACTATAATGCAGCCTGATTTTCTAGAAATTTTAGATAAAATCATACTAGAAGCAAAGTTAAGGAAAGAGCAGATTATTCTGGAGTTAAATGAATGTGACGTGGTGGTTGATATGAAATCCTTTCAATCCAACGTATTGGAGTGTAAGAAACGGGGCTATTTCATCGCAATTGATGATTTCGGTCAGGGAACAGCATCCATGAGAGCCCTTGTTGATTTAACTCCACAAATTGTAAAGATAGATAAATATTTTGTGGAGCAAATTTCAACGAATGAATCCAAACAAGAAATGTTAAAATCCTTCGTAAATTATTGTGAAAGCATGAATACGTATTTAATTCAGGAAGGGGTAGAGAATGTAAAAGAATTAAATATCATTAAAAGGTTAGGAATCCTATTTGGACAAGGTTATTATCTAGGTAGGCCAAAGCCATTAAAGGTAGACTGTGATTAGAAGATAGACTAACGAGAATACAGAAAAGGATAGTTCATGCTCTGAACTATCCTTCACTTTTATCTACACGGCGTTACTAAAACTCCACCTGTACCAAGTCTTCTTTATAATTTAAAATTACGTACCAATCCATTTAAATCTTCAGCTAATCTAGCTAATTCATTAGCACTTCCTGCGACTTCTTCCATCGCACTACTTGTTTGTTGAGATGAAGCAGAGGTTTCTTCAATACCGGCTGCAGATTGTTCCGAGATAGCGGCAATTTCATAAATGGAACTGTTCATTTCCTGGTTACTCGCCGCAATGTCTGACATGTTCGTATTAATGAAATTAATGCTGTTCACTGCTTCTGAAATAGAATGTTGGATTGTATTGAATTTCTCATTTGTTAAGCGGATTTGATTTGTACCTAACTCCACTTCTTGGTATCCATTGTTTAAGGAAGTAGTTACTTGATTAATTTCATTTTGAATGGATCCAACAATATTAGAAATATCGGATACAGAATGTCCAACTTGTTCTGCTAGTTTTCTCACTTCATCTGCCACAACGGCAAAACCTCTACCTTGTTCACCGGCACGTGCCGCTTCAATGGCTGCATTTAAAGCTAGTAAATTCGTTTGGTCTGCAATATCTCGAATAACGACAACTAATTTTGAGATTTCACGTGATTGTTCGTCGAGACCTTGAACTTTCTTCACAGAATCCTGAACGATTGAATCAATATTTTCCATTTGACTCATAGAAGAATTCATTAAATCTGTTCCTTCGTTCGCCAATACAAGCACTTGATTGGATTCATTCGTTGCTCGCTCTGTATTTTCTGTTGTTTGTTCGATTTTTTCCGTATAATCTTTCATCATAGATGATAAATCCGTCGTCATATTTGCTTGTGATTCGGAACCAGAAGCTAATTCCTCCATAGTAGTAGAAATTTGTTCGGTTCCAGAACGTACTTCATTTGCTGATTGTGTTAGTTCTTCGCTATGAGAAGAAACAGTAGCTGTAACCTCACTAATTGTTAACATGATATTGCGCATACTATTATTCATATCATTAGTGGCGTTAATAAGCTGTCCAAGCTCATCTCTAGAATCAGTATGTATTGCTTCATTATTTAAATTACCCATTGCGATTTCTTTCATTTTTTCCATTACGATTTTGATTGGGTCCACAATTGATTTAGATGTAATCAAGGCTGTTATTATCCCTAGTAAAAGTACGATAATAGCCGTAATGATACCTGTAGTAACAATTCGCTTACCATTTTCTTGAACGGTATTTCCTAATTTTACAATTTTTTCTTCTCTCTCTATTGCTAATTCATCAAAACCGTCCATTAATTGTCTACTTAGCGGATTTACCGTTGTTTTCATTATTTCTAATGCTTCTTCTTTGTTCCCTTTACTATATTCTAAGAAAACTTTATCTGCTAATTGTTCCCATTCTACTTTTTCATTTACTAATTCATCCAATTTTTCGGAATCACTTAGTTCACGAGCTTGATTTATTAATTCGGTACTTTTGTTTGTTCCGTTTTGGAACCTATCCATATAATCTTGCTCACCATATAATAAGTAACCCCGAATTAAACCAGTTCGATTAGCCATATTTCCTGATAACTGCTCATCCAATAATAAAAGCTCTAATTCATTATCGATTAAGTTTTCAACTTTCTTATTGGACTTTATAATAGAGTTAGTATTTAGAACGCTTGATAAAAGTGTAAGAACGATAACGATAGAAAAACCAAATACAATCTTTGTACGAACACTTTTAAATTTAAGTAGATTTTTCATTAGGAACACCTCGATTTTGTGTTTTAAAGGATTTTTTCTAACGCTTCTTGTATTCTTTCTTTCTGAAATGGTTTAACGATAAAATCATTCGCACCCGCTTTAATAGCATCGACAACCATAGTTTGTTGTCCCATAGCGGAGCACATAATGATTTTGACATTAGGATTATCACTCTTAATTTGTTTCACCGCATCAACCCCGTTCATTTCCGGCATTGTAATATCCATCGTAATTAAATCTGGATTTAGTTGTTTTGCCTTTTCTACTGCATCGAGGCCGTTTTCAGCTTCCCCAATTACTTCATGACCTAATTCTGTAATCATATTTTTAAGTTGCATTCTCATAAATGCTGCATCATCTGTAATTAATACCTTTACCAATGATAAGTCTCCCTTCTTTTTGGCAGATATGAATGTCCTGCATAAGTGTGATTAAGGTAATTGCCTGAGCTTGGGCAACGCTTTGTTTTTTAATTTTCTAGGAAATTAAAAAACATGTATGGCTGTGGATAACTTAGATACCGAAATAGCCACGTCCGGCTCCAGCGCCCAGTGACTAGTAGACTTCCTTCACCTCCGTACGATAAGTCAACATCGGCTCGCTTACGCTCACCGTGTTTCCTTTATCTCCTACGGCTCAGTCCAGTCTATACGTCACTAAACGGGCGCTTGCACCTTTGTTCTAAACATTGAAGGCTCAATGGTGAGCATTCTATTATTTATATCGGTCAAAATTCCTATTTGTAAAGTGTTAGAATATTAATCTAAAAGCAGACAAATATCTAGGTTTCCCATTAATTCGAACTGGATCGTTAAACGAATAGCCTTTCCGAAACCAGTTAAGTTTGTGTTACCTTGCAAAATAGTCGGTGCGGAAATATCTGTATTTATCCCTTGGGTAGAAATACTAGTTGCTAATCCACCTGCAATCATATTCCCTAGTTCACCACTAAAGGAACTAAGCATGTCACCCTCAATTGGCATTCCAAATAAACTCTCACCGATTGCGCTGAAGATTTTTGGATTCCCAGTTAGAACGAGATTACCTTTCACATCACCTGTAAGACCTATAAGTACCCCATATTGAATGTTAAGTGGGGTTGGTAGAATACTAGGTTCAGAAACTTGATGTGGAATTGGGATAACATTTTTAACGGATGTAATCGTACTATTTAACATCATGGTGATATGCTGTGTTTTTTCTTCTATTACAATTGACATAGAAATACTCCTTTTCGAGGTTGTTAGACTTAAATACTCAGACTTTTTACCTATTTTATTGTTTTCTTTCATCATATTCCATTTTAAATAATAGTGCAATTTATGAAGGGGGTTAATTTTGACAATTATATGGCAAATTCTGATTAGGAAACTATTTGGGTTTAAAAGTTTTGTGATATGATGAAAGAGAAAATCAAAAGGGGTAGGGGGAATTGTAATGGAGAAAAAAGAGTTTATGAGTTTAGTTGAAAAGGCTTACGACGAAAGAAAGATTGATCGTGAGAGTATATTTCTGTTTAACCTTTTTCAATTTGATTTTAATTATGATGATGAAAATAGAACATGTACAATTACGTGTCCAATATCTGAAGTGATGCTTAATCCAAGTGGGATTGTTCATGGGGGAGTTTACACATTTATGACAGATACGGCAATGGGGCATTTGAATTTTCACTTAAAGGATGCACCATATGTTTCGCTAGAATTGAAAACTTCTTATTTTAAAGCAGCAACCACTGGTAATATTACTGCTACAGCAAGATATACGAAAGAAGGATATAAAGTATGCTTCATGGAATGCGAAGTACATAATGAAGAAGGAGACCTATTATGTAAAACTTCGGGGACTTTTTATAGATATAACAAATAGATTTACATAAATAAAATCTTTTTTAAAATTAGTATGCAAAAGAAAAAACATTGTATATGCACGGAGCAGCCCGAATACACGTAGACTCCTGCGGGAGGAAAGGCCTAGGTGAGACCACCGAAGAGCGATAGCTCAAGGAGGGCTCAACAGCCGCCCGCGGAAAGCGAAGTGTATTCGGGCTGCGGAAAATTTGGAATAATAAGGGAAAGATACGAATGAACAACCTTTGTATAAAAGATGCAAAAATAGTTATGAATGATATGTATGTCAAAGGGAATATATATATAGAAGAAGGCCGAATTAAAAACATTGAAATGGGAAGCTCTAAATTAGAAGATATCGGAGTAGAGGTTATCGATGCTACCCATTTAATAGCTATTCCTGGATTTATTGACACCCATATTCACGGCGCAAACGGAGCCGATACGATGGATGCAACAGAAGAGGCCTTAGATTCCATTACTGAATTTTTACCAAAAGAGGGAACGACAAGTTTCTTAGCAACGACGATTACACAATCAAACGAAAATATTGAAAAGGCACTAAAAAACATAGCTACATATGAGAATAAGAAGGGGCAAGCCGAATTATTAGGCGTTCATCTGGAGGGGCCATTTGTTGAACCATCTAAAGCAGGAGCGCAACCGAAGGAATTTATTCAAAAACCAAATGTTGAACTTTTTTTTAGATGGCAACAAATATCGGGTGGAAAAATTAAAACGATAACGATGGCACCTGAACATGATGTAGAAGGTATTTTTATCCAAGAAGTAGCAAAATCCGGTGTAAACGTTTCGGCCGGTCATACCGCTATTCAATTTCCAAAAATGAAGCAAGCAGTAAAGTTCGGTGTGAGCCAACTTACTCATTTATGTAATGCGATGAATGGGGTTCATCACCGTGATGTAGGAGCGGTCGGTGCGGCTTTTCTTTTAAAGGAATTGCATGCGGAATTAATTTCTGACGGGATCCATATCGTTCCAGAAATGCTTCAGTTGATTTACGATATGATTGGTAGAGATAGGCTTATCTTAATTACAGACGGGATGCGGGCGAAGGGATTACCTCCAGGTGCTTATGAATTAGGTGGTCAGCCTGTAAAAGTATCGGAGGACCAGGCAACACTAAAAGACGGTACACTTGCAGGAAGTATGTTAACGATGATTGGGTCAGCTCGTAACATGATGAAGTTAGACGGGGTAGGTCTAAAAGATATCGTGAAAATGGCTTCGGAAAATCCAGCAAAGCAAATTGGTGTATTTGACAGAAAAGGGACCATTGAGATTGGGAAAGATGCAGATATATTACTTCTTGATGAACAGCTTCATATTAAGTATACTATTTCTTGCGGAGTCGTTTCATACAAAGGAGAATGAAGATGAAAATAATTCAAGTGAAAGATTACCAAGCAATGAGCGAAAAAGCATGTGAAATAATCGTGGAGAGAATGCAAGAGTTGGAAAAACCAGTACTAGGACTTGCAACTGGTTCTACTCCAGAAGGTATGTACGAATGCTTGATTAAAAAGAATAAAGAAGGGAACGTTTCCTTTAAAAATACGTCAACATTCAATTTAGACGAGTATGTTGGAATTGCTGAAGAAGATCCGAATAGCTATCATTACTTTATGCATGATAAATTTTTAGATCATGTCGATATAGAAGAAGAAAATTCTCATTTGCCAAGTGGATTAGAAAAAGATATGGATAAAGAATGTAAAGAATATGAGCAAATGATTCGTGATGCTGGTGGTATCGATTTACAGGTGTTAGGTATCGGAGTGAACGGTCATATTGGATTTAATGAACCAGGAACACCATTTACGAAGGAAACTCATGTTGTAGAATTAACGGATTCTACTCGCAAGGCAAATTCAAGATATTTTGCATCTATAGATGAAGTGCCAACCCATGCTATTTCAATGGGGCCTGAAACAATTATGCAAAGTAAAGAAATATTGCTACTCATTTCTGGTGAAAATAAAGCAGATGCTGTTGCTAAATTAATTGAAGGCGATGTGAGCGAACAAGTACCAGTATCAATTTTAAAGAATCATGAAAATGTAACACTTATAGTAGACGAAGCAGCATTATCTAAAACGAAGATAAAATAAATAATATGATATTGCAGGAGCAGTCCATGTGAATGGGCTGCTCTTTTGAGTTGTGCTGAATTATGTATTCGATCTTATTTATTCCGCAAAACGATATGGAGTCAAATTACCTATGGATTTACCTTCTCATCTTACTGCTTTTTGTTTGAATCCTGTAAAACGTCTAAAACTAGGATTTTATCCATGTCGCCATTTATTCCGAGAGCATATAGTAACTATATAAGGCTTAAGGGGGGTGTAATGTTATGAGTGGTGGAACAGGATATGGTGAAGGTTTCGCTTTGATCGTTGTGTTGTTTATTTTGTTAATTATTGTTGGATCTGCGTACGTTGGTTTCGGTTATTAATATAAAATAAGGTAAGGAGTGTTATTATGGGATTCGGTTTTGGTAATTGTGGTTATGGTGGATATGGATACGGTGTAGCAGGAGCAGGATACGGAGGAGGATATGGTGGAGGTAACAACTTCGCACTAATCGTTGTTCTGTTTATCCTTCTAATTATCGTTGGCGCAGCTTGGTATTGCTAAGTTTTTAATGGAAGAAGCAAGCCTTTCTTAATAATTTTCCTCTCGTCTTTTACTAAAGACTATTACCTCCTCTGAAGCGGTGTTAGGGTAGCTAGAAATTTAGCTACCCGTTTTTTACTTTATTTGTGATTTAAACGATCAAATAAAGAATGCGGAACCTTTAAAAAGGTTCCGCATTTTTAGTTAAACCTAACTCAATATAAAAATTTAAGCAAATGTAGGATTTAATACTTCTTCTACAGCTTTCACTACATTTTCAACTGTAAATCCGTATTCTTCAATCACTTTATCTCCTGGTGCAGATGCTCCAAAACGATCGATTCCGAGTACTTTACCATCTAGGCCTACATAGCGTCCCCATCCAAGAGTTGCTCCCATTTCAATAGCTACGCGAGCTCTTACTTCAGATGGAAGAACAGCTTGTTTGTATGCTTCGTCTTGAGCTTCAAAACGATCCCATGATGGCATGCTTACTACACGGGCATCGATTCCTTTAGCTTTCAATTCAGCTTGAGCTTGTACAGCTAATTGTACTTCAGAGCCTGTTGCTAAAAGAAGCGCATCTGGAGTTTCTTTTTCAGAATCTACTAGTACGTAGCCACCTTTTTGTACTCCTTCATAACCAGTACCTTCTAATGTTGGAAGGTTTTGACGAGTTAAAACAAGTGCAGTTGGCGTGTCAGTAGATTCTACCGCTAATCTCCATGCTGCAGAAGTTTCGTTTGCATCTGCAGGGCGGATAATAGAAAGACCAGGCATTGCACGTAATGCTGCTAAATGTTCGATTGGTTCGTGAGTTGGGCCATCTTCTCCTACAGCAATGGAATCGTGAGTTAATACATAAGTAACCGGTTGATTCATAATGGATGCTAGACGAATAGATGGACGTAGGTAGTCATTAAATACGAAGAATGTACCACCATACACTTTTAGTCCACCATGAAGTGCCATACCGTTTAATGCAGCACCCATCGCATGTTCACGAACACCAAACCAAATGTTACGTCCTGCGTAATTTTCTTTTGAATAGTCTTCTTCTTTATTCATCATTGTTTTGTTAGAACCAGCTAAGTCCGCACTTCCACCAAAGAAGTTTGGAACAGCATCTGCAATAGCGTTTAATACTTTACCAGAAGACGCTCTAGTTGCTAATGTGTCCTCACCTGGAGTAAATTGTGGTAGCGCTTTTTCCCAACCTTCAGGAAGTTTGTTATGGATTGCTAATTCTAGTTCATTTGCTAATTCAGGATATTTCTCTTTGTATGTGTTGAAAAGATCTTTCCATTGTGCTTCTTTTTCTGCACCGTCTTTTACAATTTTTTCGTTAAAGTCAGCGTAAACTTCTTCTGGTACGTGGAAAGCTTCATGCTCCCAGTTATAGAACTCTTTTGTTAATTTCACTTCGTCTGTACCAAGTGGAGCACCGTGGGAATCGGATTTAGCGGATTTATTTGGTGATCCGTAACCGATTACTGTTTTAATTTCAATTAACGTAGGTTGTTCTGTGTTTTCTTGTGCTGCTTTGATTGCATTTCTAATTTCATCTAGGTTATTTCCATCTTCTACATATAGAACTTGCCAACCGTATGCTTTGAAACGTTCTTGTGCATTGTCAGAATAAGATTTATCTAAATCTCCATCTAAGGAAATATCATTCGAATCGTAAAGAACGATTAATTTACCTAAGCCTAAGTGACCAGCTAAAGAAGCTGCTTCATGAGAGATACCTTCCATTAAGTCTCCATCACCAACAAGAGAGTAAGTGAAATGATCAACCACATTTAAATCTTCTTTATTATATTTAGCAGCTAAATGACTTTCTGCCATCGCCATACCAACTGCCATTGAAATACCTTGTCCAAGTGGACCAGTTGTTGCTTCGACACCATCTGTATGGTTTACTTCAGGATGTCCAGGAGTTTTAGAATCCCACTGACGGAATGATTTTAAATCATCCATGGAGACATCGTAGCCTGATAGATGAAGCAAACTATATAAAAGCATGGAACCATGACCTGCAGAAAGTACAAAACGGTCACGATTAAACCATTTCGAATGTTTTGGATTGTGATTCATGAAGTCAGTCCAAAGAGTGTATGCCATTGGTGCAGCCCCCATTGGTAAACCTGGGTGACCAGAGTTAGCCTTTTCAATCGCATCAATTGAAAGAGTACGGATCGTATTTACTGATAGCTGTTCTACATTATTTGACATTGTCAAACTCCTTCCGAATAAGTATATAATATATTTATAGTATTACTATATCCTAGTATAATAGAAATTGTTTAGGAAACAAACAAATATTATTATTTTATAAGTAAATTTGTCGTTTTTCGTTTATAATGAATAGAAGAAAAGGTTTACATAAGGAATAGGAGGATTTTGGAAATGGACCAAGTCGATGAAACGAAACAATTAGTTGGTGAAGAAGTGGTTAAATATGTAAAAGATGGAATGAAAGTTGGATTAGGTTATGGTTCCACCATGTATTATGCGGTGAAAAAATTGGGGGAACGTGTGAAAGAAGAGGGACTTCATATTGTTGGCGTACCCTCAGCGAATAAAACAGCGGAATGGGCGAAGGAATTTGGTGTACCATTAACAGATTTCTCAAAAGTTCAGGAGCTTGATATCGCGATTGATGGAGCGGATGAAGTGGATCCTAATTTTCAATTAATTAAAGGTGGCGGCGGTGCATTATTCCGTGAAAAAGTAGTTGCTGCATCAGCTAAGGAATTTTATGTCATAGTCGATGATTCTAAAATGGTGGATCATTTAGGTGCATTCAAACTACCAATTGAAGTAGTCCCTTTTGGTTGGGAAGTAACATTCAGTAAAATTGAAAAGTTTGGATGTGAACCAGTATTAAGAAAAAAAGATGGAGAAGTATTTATGACAGATAATGGAAACTACATATTAGATTGTGATTTCCAGAAGATTACTGAACCTGAGAAACTACATAATGAACTAATTGGAATAGTAGGTGTTGTGGAGACAGGATTGTTTATTAATATGGCTGATAAAGTTTTTGTGGGGAAAGATGGGAAAGTGGATATTGTTAATAATAGTTCTGTAAATAACAACAAATAAGCAATTAAGCAAAGGGAGATAACTCATGAAGGCATTAGTAAAAAAGGGACCAGGTGAAGAAAATATTGGACTGGAACAACTAGATAAACCTTCAGCAGGAGAATCTGAAGTTCTTGTTAAGGTTCATGCGACAGGGATTTGCGGTACGGATGTTCATATTCTTAAGGATGAGTATCCAGCAAATTATCCAGTTGCGTTAGGCCATGAATATTCCGGCTACATAGAAGAAGTTGGTTCCAAAATTACTAACTTCAAAAAAGGGGATAGAGTTGTTTCTCATACAGCAGCAGTAACATGTGGAAATTGTTACTACTGTAAGCATGGATTACTTATGTTATGTGAAGAAAGAAAATCTATAGGATCTGGTGTGAACGGTGCATTTGCAGAATATGTGGTTGTTCCAGCAGAGCTTACTTACAAAATTCCAGAAAATATAAGTATGGATGAAGCCGCACTCAGTGAACCCCTTGCATGTATCGTACGAAGTGTAATTGAAAGAGCGACAGTAAAAGCGGGTGATTCGGTTATTGTCTCTGGACCAGGAACGATAGGTCTTCTTACTCAACAAGTGGTACAAGCTAGCGGTGGAAATGTGACGGTAGTTGGTACTTCACAGGATCGAGCAAGACTGGAGCTCGCTAAAGAATTGGGTGCAATGGATATTATCGTGGTTGATGATGAGAGAGAACAAGAAAAGTTACAATCTATTATGGGAACATTTGATGTAGCTTTTGAGTGTTCTGGAGTAGCACCATCTGCGGATAATTGTTTACATTTATTAAAGAAAACGGGCTTATACGTTCAAGTCGGTTTGTTTGGTAAGAAAATTCTATTTGATCATGACTTGGCACTAATGAAGGAAATTAATATTACGAATAGTTATGCATCGGAACCTACTTCATGGGTTAGGGCATTACAATTACTAGAATCTGAGAAAGTAAATGTGAAACCTCTTATTTCTAATAAACTACCATTGGAAGAATGGGAAAAGGGTTTTGATATTGTGATGAATAAGGGTGGGTTTAAAGTATTGTTAGAGCCTAATGAATAAAAATTAAATGAAAGGATGTTCTTAGGTAATTATATGATTTAAGAACATCCTTGTTTTAGTTGCGCAATAAGACGGGTTGACACTTGTCAATAACTTTACTTTATATAGTGACGGAAGCAATCGTAGGGAGATATACAAAGTTGTAGATTTATAAACGGAATAAATAGTCTTACTTATCAACCTATACAAATCCATTGAATGAAAGCGGTATCAATGTTAGAATGAAATCATAAGTTAACCAACTTATTCTCTTAAAGAAATTATATATATACATTTAAGGTTATGAACTTCTTATGTTATTTGGTTACTTGTTAAAAAATAGTGTATGATAATGATAATTATAAAAAAGGGATGAGTGTATGTGTTAAAAACAAAACGTTTGGATTTGATTCAGGAATATATCGTTGAGCGCGGCAGTGTTTCCCTGGACGAATTAGTTGAAAAATTTAATGTATCCAAAAATACAATCAGAAGAGATGTGAATGATCTAATTGAGGGGGGAGAATTCAAGAAAGTTTACGGTGGTGTTTCCGTAGACAAATCTACCTCTACGGTTCCATATGTAGATAGACAAATTCGGAATCATAAGCAAAAGCAGGTAATAGCAAAGGCTGCGGCTGAATTTGTTCAAGATGGAGACATTATTTTTATTGATTCTGGTACCACTACAGTGGAAATGGTAGAGTTTATAAAAGAGAAGGAATTAACGATTATTACAAATAATGTTGATTTTATTGTTAAGGCGCTTCCTTATAATAATTTAAGTGTATTTTCTACTGGTGGGATGCTAGAACGTAAAACAAATTCGTTTACTAGTGCGCATAATGATGAATTAATTACTTCTTATAATATTACAAAGGCGTTTATTGCGTCTACTGGAATCACCATTAAGAATGGAGTTACGAATTCCCTTCCGTTAGAAAGTGGGCTAAAGAGTACGGTTGTTCAAGAAAGTGCAGAAAGTTTTTTATTGGTGGATTCCAGTAAATTCGACAAAGCAGCGTTAACGACATATTGTCAATTAAATGAAATCAACTACTTAATTTCAGATAGTATACCCGATAAATATATTCGTTATGCCAAAGAAAATAATATTGAAGTTGTTGTGACGAAAAAGTAAGCTTAAATGCTTACTTTTTTTGCTAATTTCAAGTTTATTGATTAATTAATCCGATATTTGTATCCTCTTATTCCATAATCAGGCTCATTCATTCGTTACCACCCCTAAATAAAATTCTATTCCATTCATCTTTAAATAGTTAGGTTTTGTGTTTTTTTTTACTATTTTGGTTATGTTTTATCAATAAAAAATATAGTAATTTATGTTTTATAGTAAATAGTGGTTAACTTTTGGTTATTTTATGGTATGATATAACTAAGGTACGAAAAAGGTTACATTATGGAGGGAGGGAATAGAAGTGTTGAAAGTTGAAAGATTGGACGAAATCAATGAATACATTAAAAATAATGTAACGGTTTCTTTAGATGAATTGGTTAAAGTGTTTGATGTCTCAAAGAACACGATACGTAGAGATGTGAACGAATTAGTAAAAAGTGGGGAATTTAGTAAGATATATGGCGGTGTATCCGTAAATCGATCAACTATTATTCCATATAAAGATAGAAGTATTCAAAATCAGGCTGCAAAGCAACAAATTGCTAAGCAAGCTGCTTCCTATGTGGAAGATGGTGATATCATTTTTCTCGATTCGGGTACAACTACAGTAGAAATGTTTCATTTTATTAAGCATAAAAAGGTAACGGTTATAACGAATAATATGGAGTTTGTTATTGCTGCACTACCATTTGAGAATTTAAATATTTTTTCTACTGGTGGAATGCTCGAACGTAAAACTAAATCTTTAACAAGTATTCATAACAAAGAAGTAATTAGGGGATATAACATTAATAAAGCATTTCTAGCTTCCTCTGGTATATCTTTGAAAAATGGAGTCACGAATTCCCTCCCTGTCGAAAGTGATTTAAAGGCATGTGTTGTGGAAAAAAGTGATGATGTGTTCCTATTAGTAGATCATCATAAATTCGACAAGTATTCTTTAACAACTTACTGTAGGTTAGAACAAATTGATCATCTTGTAACTGATAAACAACCAGCAAATCAATATTTAGATTTCATGAAGAAACATAATATTAAATTGATGGTAACAGGAAAATAAAACATTTATGGAGGGATATTTATGCCATTATTAAGGTTTGATATAATTGAAGGAAGAACGGATGAAGAAATAAAAGAATTATTAGATGCTACTCATGATGTGGTTGTGAGGGCTTTTAATGTCCCTGAAGGAGATCGTTATCAAATCGTTAGTCAACATCGTTCAAATGAAATGATTATTCAGGATACTGGTTTAGGTTTTGAAAGAAGTGATAAAGTCGTTGTTATTTCCATGAGAAGTACTCAAAGAAGTGACAAACAGAAAAAAGACTTTTATGATATGCTTGTGAAGGAACTAGGGGAAAGATGTGGTATTGAACCAAACGATATTATGATTAATATTATGACGAATGGTGCTGCAGACTGGAGCTTCGGTTTCGGTGAAGCACAGTTTCTAACGGGTAAATTATAAAAATAACAAAGCCGAGGATTATCACTCGGCTTTATTAACTTTTAGTGTTGGAAGGGGTTACATATGTCGAAAGCTATGTCACGAAATAAAGCTCTTTTTATTGTTGTTTCTTTTCTATTGTGGTTCCCTCATTTCCTATATGTTCCAATCCTTTCTCCTTACATGGAAGAGATAGGTACACCGTATACTTTTATCGGAATTGTTTTAGGAAGTTATGGAATTACGCAACTTTTGTTTCGTTTGCCAATCGGTATAAGATCAGACATGATGAAACTTAGAAAACCGTTCATTATTGCCGGAATGGTAATGAGTTTATTAAGTTGCTTGATTTTTATTACAATGGATGGCACATGGTGGTTATTACTCGCGCGTTCATTTGCGGGACTTGCAGCTGCCTCTTGGGTAGCATTTACTGTTTTGTACCCAATTTATTTTTCTAAGGATAAAGTACATGTTGCAATGGGAAGTATTTCTTTCGTCGTTGTACTTGCTCAATTCCTTGGAATGAGCTTCAGTGGGTATATGGTAGAGGTATGGGGATGGAAATCGCCATTTTGGATTGGGACTTTCTTTAGTATAATCGGCCTAATTCTATCCTTTTTCATTTATGAGCCAAAAGAAAAAGAGGTATCCCAACCCATTCAATTTAAAGAGCTGGCAACTGTCATTCGGGAATCTAATCTTCTTAAAGTCTCTTTTCTATCTATCATTGCTCATAGTATTATGTTCTCCACGATGTTTGGTTTCACCTCCACTTTTGCATTACAGGTAGGGTTTAAACCGAGTGAAATTACGTGGATTGTTTTTGCTTTTATGATCCCTCATGCTATTGCAACATTGTTTATGGGGAATGTTTTAGTTCCACGTATAGGAGAATGGCCAGCACTTAAAGCAGCATTTTTTCTAACGGCGGTATTTACCTTTATAGTGCCTTTTGCAGAATCTAAAGTGTTGTTTCTTATCGTGCAAGCATTCGCCGGATTTGCATTGGGACTTGTATTTCCATTATTACTAAGTATGTCTATTCAATCGATTTCTCAGGAAAAAAGGGCTACCGCAATGGGAGCCTATCAATCTATTTATGCTATTGGTATATTTATTGGACCATTCGTGACGGGAATCATTAATTCTTCATTTGGGCTGGAATCAGGTTTTTATTTTCTTGGAGTTGTTAGTCTTATCACGACAGTGCTGATTGTGATTTGGGGTAGACAGGAAGTTAAGCGTAAGGATTCAGCCAATGAATATAAGGAAAGAATAGTTGAATAAGATGAAATAGAGAGAAAGAGTAATTTTTCTCTCTATTTTCTTTAGAAATTTGATAAAGCGGAAAGGTAACTTTAAAACTTTGGTTTTCTCCTCACCTTCACCGCATAAATTATTGTACAAAGTACCTCACCATGTATAATAATACATATATATACTGCTTCAAGTTTACATAAAGAATATTATTAGAAAATGAATAGCGTACGAAAAGGGATGATTAGGAGTGAAAGTTACCATTTATGATGTAGCAAAAGAAGCAAATGTTTCGATAGCTACCGTTTCAAATGTGATTAATAAGAAGGGGAGGATTGGTGAGAAAACGAGAAAACGGGTACATGAAGCGATGGAAAAGTTAAATTATGAACCGAATATGCTTGCATCTGCTTTAACGGGGAAACAGACAAAAACAATCGGACTAATAATACCAGATTTGGCTAACCCATTTTTCTCTGAATTAGCAAGAAGTATTGAGGATCGGGCACATGAACTAAGTTATAATATCGTCATTTGCAGCACGGACTATCAGGAGGAAAAAGAGAATAAATACATAAGTTTACTTAAGCAAAAAAGAGTAGACGGTTTCATTTTAGCTTCTGGTTTTGAAAACTTAGAAAGAGTTCAAGAATTAATGAAAGAAGATATTCCAGTAGTTATTGTTGCAAGAGATTACCCTAATTTCTCTATCAATGCGGTTGCGTTAGATGACTATATGGGAGGCTATCAAGCTGCCAATCATTTACTTCAATTAGGTCATAAAAATATCGGATTTATTGCTTTAGATGTCTATAGTAATAGAGAGCGAATACGTGGTTTTAAAGATGCTTTAAGAGAGCATCATATTGAACCTCGGAAAGACCTTCATTTTATTGAAGATAAAAAGCAAAGTCTTGTAAAAGCAGGAAACATCAGTGCTATAGAATATCTTGAGAGTGAAGAGATACCAACTGCCGTGTTTGCATGTAATGATTTACTAGCAATAGGAGCTATTCAAGCTATCAAAGAGGCAGGGCTAAATGTACCAGACGATATCTCGATTGTCGGATTTGATAATACAAGTATTGCAACGATTGTGGATCCTCCATTAACAACGATGTCACAACCTATCCAGAGAATGGGGAGGGAAGTAATGGATTTGATCATCTCTATTTTTAAAGGAGAGAGGGATGATGAAGTACGTATCACATTGGTTCCGGATCTTGTAAAAAGGAAATCAACGAAAGAAGTATAAAAATAGGTAAAACGGGTGCAACAGACATCTGTTTTACCTATTAGTAAAGCGCTTAACTTAAAGGGTGGAAATAACATAATTGTTTGACTATAATATCATATTAAACTATACTTAGATTAAAGTTAAGCGGTTACCCTCATATCACTGTTTAATGTAAGCGTTTAATTTAAAAGGAAATCATTGAAAATCAACTTCTATTATTTTAGTTAGAGTATAAAAGGAGGCTATTCATTTGACTAAGGAAATACGTATTGCTTCTATTGGAGTCGGTACTTTAGGTTTCTTACATGCATCTAATATTCAGCATCGAGTACCGAATGCTAGAATTGAAAAGGTTGCAGCAACGCGAGAAGAAAGTGCGAAACGTGCAGCGGATAAATTAGGTATTCATAATTGGACAACGAATCTATCAGAAGTTTTCGAGGATGATAATGTTGATGCAGTTGTGATTACAACGCCGAATTATACCCATGCAGACTTAATTAAACGTGCTGCTGAAAGTGGTAAACATATTTTTGTTGAAAAACCCATTACAAAAACGATTGAGGAAGCTCATGAAGTAATTGATGCAATTGATAGAAATAATGTCATCTGTCAAGTTGGTTTTATGAGAAGATTCGATCCTACATATCAAGAAGCGAAAAGAAGAATTGAACAAGGGGATATAGGACAACCAATCTACTTCAAAGCGGTTGGAAGGGACCCAGGTTCTCCACCTGAATCCTATGTAAAAACAAGTGGAAGTATATTCCATGACTTTACGATTCATGATTTCGATGCAGCACGATATTTAATGGATTCAGAGATTAAATCTATTAGGTCTGTTGGCAAAGTATTAATGGATGAATATTTGAAAAAATACAATGACTACGATCAAGCTCATTCCTTAATCACCTTTGAAACAGGAGCTTTTGGAGATATTGAATCCAGCCGAAATGCGGGCTATGGTTATGATATTCGTTCAGAGGTAATCGGGACAGAGGGAACGATTCAATTAGGAAGCTTGCGTAATCAAGATGTACAGTTCTTATCTTTAAATGGTAGCAATAGTAGTGAAATTGTACCTGAATATCAAACGAGATTCCGTGAATCCTTTGTGAAGGAAATGGAATATTTTGTTGGTGTGCTAAATAATGAAAATGAACCAGTGAATACAGCAGTTTCTGCTTTAAGATCATTAGAAGTGGCTGCTTCCGCTGTTGAATCTTGCGAAAAAGATCAAGAAATCGAAGTAAGAAGAAAGGTTTTCGAAGCAATAAAATAAACGATGCGTGTCTTTGGGGGGAGTTTTATGTCAAAAGTAAAAGTTGGGATTTTAGGAGCCGGTGGAATTGCTCAAACTCATGTAAGTAATCTAAGCAATGATCCACGTGTAGACATTATTGGTATTGCCGATATTAAAAAAGAAAATGCAGAAAATCTAGCAAAACAAACAGAACATGCAAAACCTGTTGGAAGCTTAGAAGAATTATTTGAATTAGGTGTTGATGCAGTTTATGTAACGATACCAAATACGTTACACGTTGATGCTGTATTAACATGTCTAGAAAACAATGTAAGTGTATTTTCGGAAAAACCAATGGCAACCAATTTAGCGGATGCGAAGAAAATTAAAGATGCAGCAGCAAAATCGGATGCAATTTATAATTTAGGAATGAACCAAAGATATGCACATGTGTTTAAAAAGGTTAAGGGTCTAATAGAAAAAGGAGAACTTAATCCATATGTTGCTCATATGAAATTGAACCGTGGAGAATTATTGAATCCAGCATGGACAAGTAATCCGGAAGTTACTGGCGGCTTCTTTTTTGAGACACCAATTCACCTTCTAGATTTAAGTCGATATCTCTTTGGGGAAGCGGTTACGGTTACCTGTGAGGCAAGACAAAGTATTTCCGAAAGCGAATTTGATAGTTTCACAATTTTATTAACTTACGAATCTGGAACAATAGCAACGTTTGTTACGTATGCCCACTCTGGTTGGAGTTTTCCATTTGAAAGTTTAGAAGTTTATGGAAAACACTCTACTATCACAACAAAAGATTTGGATCATGTGATGTATTCTCCGGGTTTAAATCAAAAGATTGAAATTGAAGAATTCTTTGATGTATCTTTTGCTGAAAAATGGGGGTATATTGAGGAAGATAGACTATTTGTTGATGCTTTAGTTAGCGGATCTAAACAACCAGTTACAGCAGAAGATGGTTATCAAACTGCTAAACTTATTGATGCTATTTATGAGAGTGCTAAGACTGGTGAAAAGATAACACTAGCGGAATATAAGAAGGAATTGGAGACGGTTTAAGTGAAAAAGAGGATTCAGCTGGAAAGTTGAATCCTTTTTTAATCTAATATTTCTAAAAACTTATTGACCTGTGAATTATTGTCAAATATAATACACATTAGGTAAAGCGTTTAATCAAAAACATAAAGGAGGAAAACCTATGTTAGCTGGAGTTTTCGATAGGATAGGGAGCTTAACCTTAAAGGAAAAAGAAATTCCAACATTAAATTCTGAATACGATGTAAAAATAAAAGTGGAAGCCGCTAGTATTTGTGGAACAGATGTTCACATTTTAGCCGATCCACCAGGTCATCCTGCAACTACTGGAGTTGTACTTGGTCATGAATTTGTTGGGGAAATAGTAGAAACTGGCAGTGGAGTTTCGACAGTACAAATAGGAGATAGAGTGGTTATTGATCCAACCCTTGTTTGTGGTAACTGTTCCTATTGTAAAAGCGGTCACGCCCATATGTGTGAAAACAGTTCCACTATAGGGATATTTGAAGATGGAGGATGGACATCCTATTGTGTGGTTCCATCAATGAATGTGCATAAGATTTCAAAAGATGTACCGCTAGAGGTAGCTTGCCTGGCAGAACCTTTGTCCGTTGTCGTAAATGGGATAGAAAAAATAAACATCCAACCAGGTGATAATGTAGTTATATTAGGCTCTGGGCCGATTGGGCAAATTTTTACACAAGCGGTTAAGGCTGCTGGTGCAGGAAAAATCATCTGCACTGATTTTTCTGATTTTCGATTGGAGTATTCCACAAAGTCTGGTGCTACCCGTACGGTTAATCCTAACAAAGAAGATATTATCCAAATAGTAAAAGAAGAGATGTTAATAGGGGCAGACGTTGTTATAGATTGTGTGGGTGTATTGTTAAATCAATCACTTGAACTAGTTAGAAAGGGTGGAAAGATTTTATTAGTAGGAATGAATGATCATGCTGAGACCACTGTACGACAGTATGACATTACTAGAAATGAAATAACTATCCAAGGAACTTATATACAAAATTTTGATTTCCCGAAGGTTACTAAGATTTTGGAAACGAATCTTTTAAATTTAGATGAAATCATAACACATCGTATAACTTTAGATAAAATACATGAAGGAATGGAAGTCATGCGAAGTGGAGAAGCAATTAAGGTTATTGTTTATCCGGAATAATGGAATATATGGTTAAAAAAAGATAAAGATGGTCAAATAGGATATGTTTGGTGAAAAATGTCAAATGTATTCTAATTGCAAATATAAATGAAATGAAGTTAAAACGCTTAGCCTCAAATAACAAAAAAGTTATAAAGTTTTAATAAGTTACTAGATAAATAAGGATATAAATGAATCCGATTACATAGGAGAGGGATAGGGTTCATACCTCACTAGTAAATACTACATCTTGTACAAGGAATCCTCGCCCTATTAATGGGAGGAAATACAAAATGAGTAAAAATGATTTATCTACGGATAAAACGATGACGATTAAAGAACGTGATAAAAGGCTGAAGGTCATAGCGATTATTGCCACATTTGGTGGACTGCTATTTGGTTTTGATACTGGGGTTATTAATGGTGCTTTACCGTTTATGTCAATGGAAAGTCAGCTAAACCTAAATGCTTTTACAGAAGGTCTTGTCTCTAGTTCATTGATATTAGGTGCTGCATTTGGTGCCTTTTTTGGAGGCCAACTTTCTGATAAATATGGTCGTCGTAAGTTAATCTTATGGCTTGCCATTATATTCTTTTTCTCAACATTAGGATGTGCTCTAGCGCCAAACGTTCCAGTAATGGTTATTTCACGTATTATTCTTGGACTTGCTGTTGGTGGTGCCTCTGTAACTGTACCGACATTCTTATCTGAGATGTCACCAAAAGAGCGTCGTGGTCGTATGGTTACACAAAATGAGTTGATGATTGTTACAGGTCAACTTCTATCATACGTGTCTAACGCTATCCTTGGTAACACTGTTGCAGACCCTGGTGTATGGAGAATCATGCTTGTTCTTGCAACCCTTCCAGCAGTGGTATTATGGTTGGGTATGTTAATTGTTCCGGAAAGTCCCCGTTGGTATGCATCAAAAGGAAAAATGGGAGATGCACTTAAGGTTTTAAAAGAAGTTCGAGACATTAATACTGCAAATACAGAGCTAGATGAGATTCAAGGGAATATTAGATCGGAACAAAACCTTGGTAAAGCTTCCATGAAGGATTTAAAAATACCATGGATAAAACGAGTTGTACTCATTGGTATTGGTATTGGAGTCGTTCAACAGGCTACAGGTGTTAACTCTATTATGTATTATGGAACGGAAATTTTAAGAGATGCTGGTCTAGGAACTCAGGCAGCACTAATAGGTAATATTGCAAATGGTGTCATATCCGTACTAGCGACTTTTGTTGGTATTTGGTTACTTGGTAAAGTCGGAAGGCGCCCTATGTTAGCAGTCGGGCTCATTGGTACAACTAGTGCTCTAGCATTAATTGGATTATTTTCAAATTTATTTGCAGGAACAGCAGCACTTCCGTATATAGTACTGACGTTAACCGTTACATTCCTTGCTTTCCAACAGGGAGCCATTTCTCCAGTAACTTGGTTAATGTTGGCAGAAATATTCCCACTACGCATACGTGGGCTGGGATTTGGAGTAGCAGTATTTTTCAGCTGGATGACGAACTTCTTAATTAGCTTCTCATTCCCAATACTATTAAGTAGATTTGGACTAAGTATTACATTCTTTATGTTTGCCGTTGTCGGTATATTTGCTATTACTTTTGTTGTGAAATACTTACCAGAAACAAAAGGACTTTCTCTAGAAGAATTGGAACAACGTTTTCGTAATTATGGTAAGGAAGATGCAGTAGATATTAAAGAAGCATAATGGTTTTACTTGTATAATATCATAAGCGCTTAACCATCACGATTTTTTTGGTTCATAGGTTAAATATTTAAAATACGTTATAAAAGAATGCAATATTTGAATTAATTCTAGATATTGTATTATTCTTCATATAAATATTCAGAAAAGTTATTGACTTCATAATCTTGTTAAAATATAATACAAATAAGTAAAGCGCTTAACCGAATTTCGAAATTGTTTTAGTGTATGCGCTTACTGCGATGCAGATTTTATTGTTGTATTAATTTAAAATGGTAAGGAGGGATTTCTTTGCTTCTCGAAATGAAAAATGTAAGTAAATCTTTTTCAGGGATACAAGTATTACATGGAATTAACTTAGAAGTAAAAAAAGGGGAAGTACATGTATTACTTGGGGAGAATGGGGCTGGTAAATCAACCATCATCAAGATTCTAACCGGTGCGTATACAAAGGACACTGGAGTGGTTAAATGGGAAAATAAAGTTTTAGATGTTGAAAAGCCAAAAGATGCTATTGATGCTGGGATAGCTACTATATATCAAGAACTTAATTTAATCCCCCAACTTTCCGTTATGGAAAATATTTTCTTAGGTCATGAAGAAAAAGTACGTGGTAAGTATTCTTTATTAGATCGAAACAACATGAGAAAAAAAGCGGAGGAATTACTATCCCGATTGGGGCAAAATATAGACCCTGATGAAATAGTAGGTAATCTTGGAGTAGGTCAGCAGCAATTGGTTGAAATTGCTAAGGCTCTGTCTCTTAATGCCAAACTACTAATCTTGGACGAGCCAACATCTAGTCTTAGTGGGAAGGAAGCGGAACAACTACTCTCCACAATTGAGAATCTAAGAAACCAAGGTATGACATTCATTTATATCTCTCATCGTCTAGAGGAAATTAAACGTATTGGTGACAGAATTACTGTATTAAGAGATGGTACAAAAATACAAACCGTTTCCGCTAAAAATACTTCTGTTGATGAAATGGTTACGTTAATGGTTGGTAGGGTACTGGAGAATAAATTTCCCAAAAAGCAGTTTAAAAAAGGCAAAGAGGGTTTAAGAGTTGAGAATCTTAAGTTAACGTCTGATTCGCCTGCCGTTAATTTTTCAGCATACCAAGGGGAAATTCTAGGTATTTCAGGATTAGTAGGCGCTGGTAGAACGGAATTGATGAGAGGGATATTCGGTGTTGATCCAGTAATCTCAGGGGATGTTTACATATTTGGTGAAAAGAAAAACATCGACAATCCGAGAAAAGCTATCCAAGAGGGGCTCGCTTTTATTACGGAAGATAGAAAAGAAGAAGGTTTGTTTTTAGATCAATCTATTTATTTTAACGAAACGATTGCTAAATTAAATTTTGTAAAAAAGAATGGCTTAATAAGTGTTAAATCTCAAAGAAATATTGCGAATAAGTATACACAAGATTTAAAGATAAGACCTAGTAATATTGAGTTGATGGCCAAAAACCTCAGTGGGGGAAATCAGCAAAAAGTTGTTATCGCGAAGTGGCTATTTACAGGAGCGAGAGTGTTTATATTTGATGAACCGACAAGAGGTATTGATGTAGGAGCGAAAGTAGAAGTATACAACTTAATCAATTCTTTAGTTGAGCAAGGTTCTATTGTCATTATTATTTCTTCTGAGTTACCGGAGATTCTTGGAATGTGCGATCGAATTTTAGTAATGAATGAAGGAAAAATTACTGGAGATTTGATGCGTGATGAAGCAAATCAAGAAAATATTATGAAGGCAGCTATAGGAGGTTGATGAAAATGGAAGAACGTGCAATAAATTTGGAGCCACAAGTGGAAGGGCCAAAGAAAAAAAAGGAATGGGATACGAAAAAATTATTAAATAAATTTGGTGCATTGTTAGGGTTATTGATTTTATCTACAATATTAACAGTTCTCACCCCAAGTTTTCTGACAGTTGATAACTTGATGAATATTTTGAGACAGGTTTCTATTAACTCATTATTAGCGATGGGGATGCTACTAACTATTATTACTGCAGGTATTGACTTGTCAGTTGGTTCTATTTTAGCTTTTGCAATTGTAACTGGTGGTATTGTTACTGTTACATTAGGTTTGTCTCCAATACTGGGAATAGCAACTATTTTGCTAGTAGGAGCATTAGCAGGGATGATAAATGGTTTGCTTTTAACGAAGCTTAGATTACCTCACCCATTTATTTCTACATTAGGAACAATGAATGTATTCCGTGGGTTAGCGTTAATTGTTACAGCAGCTTCTCCAATTTTTGGATTCCCATTAATGATTAACTATATTGGACAAGAAAGTGTAGTTGGGATTCCGATAAGCTTTATGTTAGTTATTGTAGTAGCAATTATGATGCATATTTTCCTAAATAGAACATCTACAGGTAGATATATTTATGCTATCGGTGGGAATAAAGAGGCTGCTCGCCTGTCAGGTATCCCTGTTGATCGGGTATTGGTTATTGTTTATACGATAAGTGGATTTATGGCAGCGTTAGGTGGATTAGTATTAATTGGTAGGACAAATTCAGCTTCCCCTATTGCTGGATTAACGTATGAATTGGATGCGATTGCCGCAGTTATTATCGGTGGCGCAAGTTTTATGGGGGGAGTAGGAACCGTAGCTGGAACAATTATCGGGGCAATGATTATTGCTGTATTGCGTAATGGATTGAATTTAATTGGAGTGTCTTCCGATTTACAAACAGTTGTTATTGGTTTAGTTATTATTTTAGCAGTTTATGTTGATGTTCTTAGAAGGAGAGAAAAGAAAAATTAATTTATTTATCATTAATTATGAGGGGGAAATAGGATGAAAAAGAGCATGTATTATTTTTTGTTCCTGATTACAGTTACATTTACTATATTAGCTGGATGTAGTGAGGAAGGAAATGCTAGCCGATCTGATAGTGGAACAGAAAGTGGTAGTGATAACGGGGATGGAAAGCCAAAAGTAGCTGTTGTATTAAAAGGGTCTGACCAGGAGTACTTTAAATTAGCTGAACAAGGGGCAAAACAGGCATTTGAAGATTTTGATGTTAATGGGACTTATATGGCTGCAACCACTCAAACAGATACAACACAAATCATAAATATTTTAGAAGACCAATTAATAGAAAAACCGGATGCTTTAGTAGTCATGCCTAGTACAGAAGAGCAAATTCCAGTTCTTCAAAGATATAATGATGACGGAATTCCTGTATTACTAATTGATACAAATCTTGAATGGGATGGTAAAGATACTTACATTGGTACTGATAACTATACTGCTGGACAAACGGCAGCAGAACATTTAGCTTCATTACTTTCAGAAGGAGATCAAATCGCAATTTTAGAAGGAGTAACAGGGGCGAAAGTTAACGAAGATCGAGTTCAAGGGGTTAAAGATAAGTTGGAAGAATTAGGGATAGAAATTGTTGCTTCCCAATCGGCAGATTTTGACCGAGTAAAAGCAGTTACAGTAATGGAAAATATTCTAACGGCCAATCCTGATATTGATGGTGTTTTTACCGCAAATGATGCAATGGGAATGGGTGCCTTAGAGGCTGTTCAAGGAAAAGGTTTAGACCTACCAGTAGTTGGAATTGATGGTACAACAGATGCATTGGAATCGATTAGTAATGGTGGAATGGCTGGTACCGTATCCCAAGATCCATTTAACATGGCATATTTAGGTGTGGAAAATGCGCTTAAAGTGTTAGATGGGGAAAAAATTGATGAATTGATCAATAGCGGATCGAAAGTTATTACACAAGATAACGCAGCAGAAGAATTAAATAGAGTAAACGAACTATTAGGTAAATGACAATAAAGGGGGAAATAGGATATGAAAAAAAACTTTGCTTTTCTTTTATTTAGTTTGGCTTTGCTTCTTACCGCATGTTCCACAGATAGTACGAGCACAGAAGAAACTGGAAACAGTGAAAAGTCAAGTGGGGATTCAAGCTATAATATTGGAGTTGTATTGATGTCTGTTAGTTCTGAATACTGGAAGATGACAATGGCTGGTGCCAAGGATGCAGCTGAAGAACTGGGTGTAAATGTAGAGGTTTTAGGTCCGACTGAAGAAACGAAATTTGAAGAACAGGTAAAAATAGTAGAAGACCAAATTTCTAAGGGGGTAGACGCACTAGTTATCGCAGCGAGTCTACCAGAAGCAATGCAACCCGCCTTATCTAAAGCGAAAGAAGCGGAAATTCCGGTGGTTTTAATAGATGCTAATGTAGAAAGCTTTGAAGATAAAGTTACATTTATTGGCACGGAAAATTATGATGCGGGTAAATTGGCAGGTGAATATGCTAAAGAGCAATTTAATCTTCAAGATGGAGATAAGGTTGCAATCATTAGAGGACAACTGGGTGCTAAAGTACATGATGAAAGGGCTGGTGGTTTCCAAGATGCTCTAAAAGATTTAGATATAGAATTTAATATACAGGATGCACAAAGTGACCGTGTTAAAGCGGTTAATCTAATGGAGAATATCCTTACATCGACTCCTGAGATAAAACTAGTTTTTGCTACATCTGATGATATGGCTTTAGGAGCATATAAAGGGCTTGAGAATAGTGAAAAAACGGATCTCCCTTTAATTGGATTTGATGGTACACCAGATGGATTAAACGCGGTTCAAGATGGCTTTATGCAGGCAAATATTGCGCAAGACCCATATAATATGGGGAACACAGGAGTTGAATCTGCTGTGAGTGCGCTGAAAGGAGAAGAAGTGGAAGAGAGAATTGACTCTGGTGCTAAAGTTATTACATCAGAAAATGTAGAAGAAAGAATTGAAAAAGTGAATGGTTATTTAAATAAATAATAAAGAAAGCATAACGGAGCGGGAATTGAGCCACTCCGTTATTTACTTTTGAAGTGATATACCCGACTATAGAAAAATAAAATTAAAAAAATCAAAGTATTATTGACTAACTAGAACTTTAAGAATATAATATAAACTGTAGATTGAAGTTATTTTTACTTTAAAGATAAAGCGCTTAACCAATAAGAAGAAGGGAGTAGGGAAATGCAGGGGAATTGTATGATTGTCCAGTCAGGTGGACCTACAGCAGTTATAAATAATTCTCTTATCGGGATCATTGATGGAATATCAAGAACTCCATTTAATGGAGAAGTTTATGGTTCTGTAGGTGGGATTCATGGCTTACTGCATGAAGAATTTGTCAGTCTAAAGAATCTTTCCATTAGTGATCGAAATAGATTGCGATGGACTCCTGGTGCAGCTCTCGGTACATGGCGTTATAAATTATCTAAAGGGGATATAGAAGAAATAGTACGTATCCTAATTAAGAATGACATTCGGTATTTTTTCTACATAGGTGGAAATGGTTCCATGAGTGTAGCAAAGGCGATTCATGAGTGTGTCGTGGATGCCGGATATAATCTTATTGTTATTGGTGTTCCTAAATCAATTGACAATGATGTAGTTGGTACTGATCATTCACCAGGATATGGGAGCACTGCCAAGTTTTTAGCAACTTCCGTCATCGATGTAGATATGGATATGGGTAGTTATCCAGAAAGCAATGGTGTAACTATTATTGAGACGATGGGAAGAAACTCGGGTTGGCTTGCTGGAGCATGTTCATTATCTGAGGATTACCTTACTGGAAATAGTCAACTACTTATTTATATTCCTGAAGTTGCATTTGATTTTGCTGGGTGCTTAGATAAGTTGGAAAAGGCACATCATGAAAAAAGAAATACGATTCTTGTCGTTGCAGAAGGAATTAGGAAGAAAAATGGTGAATTATTAAATAGGAATACGGAATATGATTTTTTAGGAAGACCAAAATTGGGCGGAGTTTCATCCCATCTGAAAGATATAATTAAAAATGAAACAGGTATTAAAACCCGGTATATGACCTTAAGTGTTTGGCAAAGAAGCAGTATGACTCTCGCTTCGAAAACAGATGTAGAAGAGGCTTATCATTTAGGAATACATGCTGTTCGCCTAGCAAATTTGAATCATACTGGTATCATGGTCAGCCTGAAAAGAGATTTACATGATGAGGATTACCATATATCTTATGAAACTATACAGTTAAATGAAGTAGCTGGAAAGGAAAGATTTATCCCAAAGGAATGGTATAACACTAAAGAAAATTCAATGACAATGGATTTTAAAGATTATGCGTTTCCAATGATTAAAGGGGAAATTGTCCTGCCAATGGAAAATGGGCTACCAATCTATCAGCGGGTGATTTAATATATTTTTTTAACACCAACGAAAGCGCTTAACTTAGGAGTTTAAGGCTATAAATACTTTTTTATAAAAGGTAGTGATACATTTGAGAACGATTCGCTGTGCAGTAATTGGTGTCGGAAGATTAGGTATCTTTCATGCCAAAAATGCTGCTACTAGAGTGAAAGGTGCTGAAATTGTTGCTGTTGTTGCTACAAGGGAAGAAAGTGCAAAGCGAGCAGCAGTAGAACTGGGGATAGCTAGGTGGTCGATTGATCCACAAGAAATATTTGATGATCCGTCCATTGATGCTGTCATCATCGTGACACCAACAAAAACCCATGCGGAACTTATTAGTCAAGCAGCAAGAAGTAAGAAACATATTTTTGTAGATAAGCCGGTTACAGAAACACTGGAAGAAGCGGATAAGGTAATTAAAGAAGTCGCAAATAATGGGGTCATCTGCCAAGTAGGGTTTATGCGCAGGTTTGATCCTGCGTATGTTCGAGCTAAGAAAAGGATTGAACATGGTGATATAGGGGAACCTCTTTATTTCAAAGGAGTTAGCCGAGACCCAGGTTCACCTCCGGAATCCTATATTAAAACGAGTGGTGGTATTTTCTTAGATTTAAATATTCACGAGTATGATATTGCAAGATATCTAATGGAGGATGAAGTGGAATCTGTTCAATCGTTTGGAGATGTACTCGTACATCCTTTTATGGAAAAATACGGGGATGTCGATCAGTCCATTACGGTACTGAAATTCAAAAACGGGGCTACGGCGAGTATTGAAGGTAGCAGAAATTCCACTTTTGGCTACGATATTCGTGGAGAGGTGGTTGGCACAGAAGGTTCTATTCAGATAGGGTCTCTTCAATACCATAACAATATTATTCTAAAAAATAACAGGAGTTACCATGATAATGTTCCAGATTTTCTTACCAAGTTTGAAGATGCTTTCGTTGCGGAATTAGAACATTTCATTGACTGTATTCAGAATAATAAGAAGCCAATTGTCGATGAAGTGGATGGCAAGAAATCATTGGAGGTTGCTGTCGCTGCCACGGAATCATTTAAGATAAAAGAAAAAGTATTTCTTTAATTAAAGATAAGAGGAGGAAATAAAATGGAAGCTATTCGTGTTGCAAATGAAAAAAGGGCAGTTCAAAATGAAACGATTCGTTTAACCATGTCACAGGCACTATTGAAATTCTTGGACAATCAATACATTGAAGTAGATGGGGAAGTAAAGAAATTCGTGAAGGGGATTTTTGGTATCTTCGGTCATGGAAATGCAACTGGTTTAGCTGAAGCACTTGAAAGAGAAGAAAGTGATATGACTCTTATTCAAGGGAAAAACGAACAAGGGATGGTCCATACAGCTACAGCTTATGCAAAGCAAAAAAATCGCCAAGAAATTTATGCTTGTACGACATCCATTGGACCTGGTGCTTTAAACATGGTAACAGCGGCAGGTACTGCTACAGTTAACCGTATTCCTGTACTATTACTGCCAAGTGATAATTTTGCAACTCGTCAGCCTGACCCGGTTCTTCAACAAATTGAAGATCCTAGTGATTACACGATGTCTGCAACGGATGCATTCAAACCTGTTAGTAAGTACTGGGACCGTATTGTACGTCCTGAGCAATTAATGACTGCTTGTTTAAATGCGATGCGTGTACTGACAGATCCAGTTGATACTGGTGCCGTCACATTAGCACTTCCACAAGATGTGCAAGCAGAAGCATACGATTATCCGGTTGAATTTTTCAAAAAACGTACGCACACAGTGGAAAGAAGAACTCCAAGTGAAGTTGCACTGGATCGTGCAGTAGAACTTATTAAATCGAAAAAGAAACCATTCATTATTGCAGGTGGTGGGGTACATTATTCCCTAGCAACAGATGAGTTAAAACAATTTATAGAAGACTTCCAAATCCCAGTTGGTGAAACACAAGCTGGAAAGAGTGCACTTGCCTGGGATCATCCTATGTATATGGGGGGAACTGGTGCAAATGGTTCAAAAGCATCCAATGTTCTTGCAAAAGACGCGGACTTAATTATCGGTATTGGTACTCGTCTAACTGACTTTTCTACTGCTTCTAAAGTAGCTTTCCAAAACCCAGAAGTTGAATTTTTAAGTATTAATGTTTGCTCCATGGACGCGATGAAGATGGAATCACAAATGGTCATTGCTGATGCAAAAGTTGCCTTAACAGCATTGGCTGAACGTCTAAAAGATGAGAACTATAAATCTGGTTATGAAGCAAGTGAATTATCTTCCTTAAAAGAAGATTGGGATAAAGAAGTAGATCGTCTATTCAATTTACAAAATGAAGAAGGGTTAGAACAGTCCCAAGTAATTGGTGAATTAAATAAATTCATTGATGAAAAAGATATTATTACTTGTGCGGCAGGAAGCTTACCGGGGGACCTATTGAAACTATGGAGAAGCTCTCATCCGAAAACATATCATATGGAATACGGATTCTCTACCATGGGTTATGAAGTGCAAGCAGCGCTTGGGATTAAAATGGCTGAGCCAGATCGTGAGGCGTATGCAATCGTTGGGGATGGAAGTTACCTAATGTTGCATTCTGAACTTGTAACAAGTTTACAAGAAAACAAGAAAATCAATATTATTTTACTAGATAACCACGGTTTCCAATGTATCCATGGACTACAAGTTGGTCAGGGTAGTGAAGGGTTTGGAAACGAATTCCGTTATCGTGATGCAAGCACGAATCAATTAAGTGGAGAATATATGGAATTTGATTTTGCTGCACATGCAAGAAGTATGGGAGCTAAAGGATATACTGCTAACACGGTAGAAGAACTTCGTGATGCACTAGCGAAAGCGAAACAAGAAACAAAATCTACGTTAATTCATGTTAAGACCCTTCCAAGTAAAGTACCTGGCTACGAATCTTGGTGGCGCCTAGGTGTCGCTGAAGTATCTAACAGTGAAACAGTAAATAATGCCTATGAAAATATGGAAGAAAAGTTAAATCAAGCTAGAAAATATTAAGTAGGGTTTTAGAATGAGAAGAACAAGCCTCACGACGCGTGTGCCGATATCTCGGGTGTGAGTGCTGATATCTGGGGAGCGAGAGCTGATATCAAGGGTGCGAGAGCTGATATCAAGGGTGCGAGAGCTGATATCAAGGGTGCGAGAGCTGATATCAAGGGTGCGAGAGCTGATATCAAGGGTGCGAGAGCTGATATCTAAAGAGAGTACAGATATCCTCGATGTCTGTGGGGACTTGTTTCTCATCACAGGATGATTGATGTAAAACAATTTAGGAGGCTAATCATGTCAGAATTACGTATTAAATCAAAAGCAACACCAAATCAAGATGGAAGTGTGATTAAAGTAACACCTGAGGATGCTGGTTGGAAATATGTAGGTTTTGAAGTATACCACCTACAACCGGGACAAACGTTTGAAAAGGAAACAGAAGATTTAGAAGTAGCAGTCGTTCTTCTTTCTGGAAAAGCGGATGCGAAAACAAACTCACAAGCGTGGGATAATATTGGGGAAAGAATGAGTGTATTCGATGACTCACCAGCATATACCGTTTATGTATCATCCAATGATAGAGTTGAACTTACAGCGCTTACTGACTTAGAAATTGCTGTTTGTACTGCTCCTGGCAAAGGAACATATGAAGCTCATCTCATTACTCCAGAAGATGTAGTGGTAGCACAGCGCGGATACGGTAGCCTAGAACGCGAGATTCATAATATAATTCCTGCTGATAAGCCGGCAGATAGCTTATTCATTTTTGAAGTATTCACACCAGAAGGAAACTGGTCAAGTTATCCACCACATAAACATGATGAAGATAATTTGCCGCAAGAAAGTTATTTAGAAGAAACCTATTATCATAGAGTGAGTTCTCCAGAAAATGGATTCGCAATACAGCGTGTGTATACACATGACAAATCTTTGGATGAAACAATCGTGGTCAAAGATGGCGATTTGGTTCTTGTTCCAAAAGGCTATCATCCAGTATCAAACCCACCAGGATATAAATTATATTACTTAAACGTGATGGCTGGTCCTGTTCGTGAATGGAAATTTACGAATGATAAAGACCATGAATGGTTACTGGCTAAAAATTAATTATTATTAGGTGTCCCATTTATGTGGGACATCTAATATATTCTTAAGGAGGGGAAACAATGACTTTACAATCTGTACCATTCAGTCTTGGTATCCACCCAATTAACTGGGTTGGGGAAGATGTATTGGAACATGGTGATTTTTATACATATGAAGAGGTGATGGGTGATATTCAAGCCCTCGGTTTTAAAGGAACGGAAATTAGTCGTAAATTTCCAAAAGATAAAGAAGAATTAAAAAAGGCATTAAATCGATTCGGTTTACAGTTAACAACGCAATGGAAATCAGTATTCTTCTCCGACCCAAAGAGACATGAAGCAGAATTAAAAGCGTATCGCGCCCATGTTGAACTTTTAAAGGAATTCGGCTGTAAAGTAATAAGTACAGCTGAAATAGGAGGGTCGATGCTTAACCAAGATCCAACCCGTGGTATCGATGAAACATATGTTGAAAGATTAGATGATGAAGGTTGGAAGTACCTAGTGGAAGGGCTAAATAAAGCTGGGGAAATTGCCAAGGAAAATGGTATGGATTTAGTGTATCACCATCATGCAGGTACCGTTGTGGAACAACCTGAAGAAATAGATCGATTAATGGAGATGACCGATAAAAACTTTGTGTCCTTGCTGTATGATACAGGACATGGATATTACGGTGGAAATGATCCAGTACAACTTTTACAAAAATATATTGATCGAGTGAAATATGTTCATTTAAAAGACGTCAGACAAAATGTACTAGACCAGGCTCGTAAAGAGCATTACAGCATAAGGAAATGTATTCGTAGTGGCATGTTTACCGTACCTGGAGATGGCGTACTTGATTTTGAACCTGTCTTTAGAATTTTAATGGAAAACAATTATTCGGGATGGGCGTTAATTGAAGGGGAACAAGACCCTATCGATCACAATCCATTTCAATATGCGAAGAAATCAAAAGAATTCATTATAGGAACCATTGAAAAAATAAAAGCAAATCCGATTACCAAAAACTAATGAGGTGAAATAGAGAGGGGATTATCATATGAAAGAAGTAGTACGTACAGCGGTCTTAGGACTTGGAAGATTGGGTTACTGGCATGCAGAAAATCTTGCACAAAAAGTAAAAGGTGCGGAACTTGTTACAGTCATTGACCCAATGGAAGGTCGTGCGGAACAAGTAGCAAGAGAATTAGGAGTGAAAAATTGGTCTCAAGATATTAATGCTGCTTTTCATGATGACACCATCGATGCTGTTGTTATTGTTACACCTACTTCAACACATGCAGAATTAATTAAAGAAGCGGCTAAAAATGGAAAACAAATTTTTGTGGAAAAACCGTTAACTAAAGAACTTGCTGATGCGGATGAAGTGATTCAAGTTCTCGAGGAACAGAAAGTGAACTGTCAAGTTGGGTTTATGAGAAGATTTGACCCAGCCTATAGTGAAGCGAAGAAAAGAATTGAAGCGGGAGACATTGGGAAACCATTATACTTTAAAGGGCTTAGCCGTGACGGAAATGTACCACATGAAGAATTTATTAAATATAGTGGTGGTATTTTCCTAGATATCGCCATCCATGATTATGATATCGCACGCTTTTTAATGAACCAAGATGTAACATCCGTGCAATCTACAGGAAGTATTTTACTAGAATCCAATCGTTTTATGAAAAAATACAATGATGTTGACCAAGGTTTAACGTATGTAACATTTGATGGTGGTGCGACAGGTGATGTGGAAACAATGCGTGTTGCTCCATATGCCTATGATATCCGTGGGGAAGTAGTAGGGACAGAAGGATCCATTCAAATTGGTTCCATGCGCAATACAGATGTAAACATTCTAACATCAAAAGGAAGTACACATGATTTAATTCAAGACTTCCCATCCCGTTTCCAAGATGCATATCTACTTGAAATGATTGCGTTTATCGAATCGGTACGAAAAGGGGAAACACCACTTTGTACAGCGGTGGACGGAAAGGCAGCGCTTGAAATTGCAACAGCGGCAACCCAGTCTTTCTTATCAGGGGAAAAGGTAGAGGTTAAATCATTGAATCAGGGGAGCTTAATATAATAGTGTTATCAGAGAGTGTAAAATACTTTACTTTTTCACTCTCTTAGCTGCTCAAATATCTGAGAACAGAAATCCGTTACTTGCGGTGAGAATTCGTTAATCGAATAATCGGACCGCAGATTAATTTATAGAATATTTAAGGAGGAAGAAATCTATGTCCAAAGTGAGATGGGGAATTTTAAGTGCAGCAAATATAGCTTATGAACAAATGGTACCTGCATTACGACGGTCTGAAAATGCAGTCGTTTCAGCCATTGCATCGAGAACAAAAGAAAAAGCGGAAAAATTTAAGATTCCAACCATCTATGAATCGTATGAAGAACTCGTTCATGATCCAACTATTGATGCTATTTATATTCCACTACCAAATTCACTACATAAAGAATGGGCCATTAAAGCAATGGACGCTGGTAAGCACGTATTATTAGAAAAGCCAGCTGTGTTAGAAGAGAAAGATATGATTGAAATTAAGGAAGCTGTGGAAAGAAATAACGTTGTATTTATGGAAGCATTTATGTATCAATTCCATAAACAACATGCGAAGGTAAAAGAATTATTAGATTCCGGAATTATTGGAGATTATCAACATGTGAAAGCACACTTCTCTTATCAATTAGATGATCCAAATAACGTTAGATTGGATAAAGAACTTGGTGGAGGAGCCATGTGGGATGTAGGATGTTATGGAATGCATGCGATTACCCAAATTGTTGGTATGAAACCGGTGAAGTTTTCCATGACCGGTCATATTCATCCAGAGTATGGGGTTGATATTTCTTCAACATGTGTATTAATTGATCAAGATAATCGTACAGCAGAAATTTCTTCTTCTATGGAATTACCTTTCATCGATTATTATGAAATTTTTGGTTCAGAAGGTACAATTCGCGTTGATGGTTCTTTCCGTCCAGATCAATCATCATTAGACCAACGTGGTAAAGTAACCGTGAAAGATATACAAAATAATGTTATTTATAAAGAAGCATTTCAATCAGATCAGTATTTAGAACAAGTGGAACATTTCCAGGAATGCATCAAAGAAAATAAATCACCGAAATACAATGCCGACCATTCTATAGAAATGATCCGCTATATTCAAAAGAGTTATGAATCGTTGTATAACAATTCCGTTATAACAGAAGTACCAGAAGGAAGTCTTCTTTTTAAAAAACCTACGTGTTGACATTTTAAAAGAATAGAAATATACTTGATATATAACGTGGTAAAACGCTTAATCAAATCGTTGATTATTCAAAATCTCCATAATAAAAGATGGTATCAAGTATTTTTCTTTTCACTTTTGGTAAAGCGGTTAATCAAAAAACTTAATCATTAAGGAGGAGTTTGGTTTGAGTAATTTGCTAAGTGAAGAAAAGTTACAGCTTTTAAAAGAAAAATCAATAGAATCTAGAAAACTAGTTGTTCATACAGTCCATAACGCGGGTGCTGGACACATTGGTGGACCAATGTCAGCTGTAGATGTATTAATTAATTTATATTTTAATGAAATGAATGTTAATCCAGAAGATGCAAGAGATGAAAACCGAGATCGTTTTGTTTTATCTAAAGGACATTCTGCAGTAGCACTTTATACCGTTTTGGCACTTAAAGGATATTACCCTATTAAAGAGTTGGATACATTCGATTCCATGGATTCTAGACTTCAAGCGCACCCAGATATGAATATTTTACCTGGGCTTGATATGTCAACAGGTTCATTAGGTCAAGGTATTTCCGCGGCAGTAGGAATGGCACTTGGTGCAAAACTTAAAAACTTAGATTTCCGCACTTACTGCATGATTGGTGATGGAGAATCACAAGAAGGCCAAGTTTGGGAAGCGGCAGATGTAGCTTCTAAATACAAGTTAGATAATTTAGTAGTTATTTTAGATAACAATAAATTACAGCAGTTCGGTTGGGGAGAGAACTATGATGAACGTGAAGTACCAGTTGCAAATCCTGGCGAACGCTGGAAAGCATTTGGTTGGAACGTAATCGAAATCGATGGTCATGATCATGTGGAGATTACAAAAGCTCTGAGTGAAGCACGTACTGTATCTGGTAAGCCGACAATCATTGTCGCGAATACGGTTAAAGGAAAAGGTGTTTCCTTTATGGAAAATACGCATAGATGGCATTCACGAGTTCCGACAGATGAAGAATTTGACAATGCTGTTCAAGAATTGGAAGCGGGGGTATAAAAATGAGGACATTATTATCTGATAAAAAGGTTTCCATGAGAGATGCATTAAGTGAAACAATTCTAAAGTTAACTCAAGAAGATGAAAACGTATATGTTTTGGATGGGGATTTAGCTACTTCAACTAAAATCGATATTGTAGCGAATGAAAATCCTGATAAGTTTTTACAAATGGGTATTGCAGAACAAAACATGATGAGTGCTGCAGCTGGTCTTGCAACAACTGGTATTCAACCATGGACATTTACATTTGCAGCATTTCTAGCAAAACGCGCAATCGACCAAATACAAGTGCAAATTGCACAACCAAATTTAAATGTTAAAATGGTAGGTGGATATAGTGGTCTTCTAACTGGATTAACGGGTAAAACTCACCAAGCATTGGAAGACATTGCTATTTTCCGTTCTTTAGCAAACATGGTTGTATTAGCACCAGCCGATGCAACGGAAGTTAAAAAAGTAATGGAATTTGCTCATCAATACGAAGGACCTGTATATATTCGACTTGCAAGAGATGCGTATCCAACACTCTTCTCTGATAACTACAACTTCGAACTAGGTAAAGCGGTTACTTTAAAAGAAGGTGCAGATGTAACCATCATTTCTACTGGCACACAAACTAGTCGCTCTCTAGAAGCAGCTGAGAAACTAGAAGCGGAAGGAATTTCTGTAGCGGTCGTTCATATGCCTTCTATCAAACCAATTGATAAAGAGGCAATCATAAAAGCTGCAGAAACTACAGGAGCAATTGTGACAGCAGAAGAACATAGCATTATTGGTGGGTTAGGCAGTGCTGTTGCAGAAGTGTTAGTGGAAGAGAAGCCAGTTCCAATGCTTCGTGTTGGGGTAAAAGACCGCAATTCAGAATCTGGTCCAAACGAGCAAATGCTGGAGAAATACGAAATTTCTTCTAACCATGTTGCACAGGCGGTAAAAGAAGTTCTTAAGAAAAAATAAGTAGTAGGGGCAGGCTTCACCATATTAAGAGTCTGTCCCTTCACCCGTACTATGAAGGAGTGGATGATTTTGCAAAAAAGTATCGTAAAAGAAAAATTATTAATTAACGGAAATTGGATAGAAACAGAAGATACGCATAAAGTGTATAACAAATATACTGGGGAATTATTCTCAGAAATTGCTTTAGCAGATGAGAAAACAGTTGATTTTGCTATTGAATCCGCTGTTCGTGCTCATAAGGAAATTGAATTTCAAGTACAACAACGTTATGACGTATTAATGCGTACTGCTGAATTGTTAAAAGAACATGAAGAAGAGATTGCAGAAATGATTGCCATTGAAGGTGGAAAACCAATCACAGATGCAAGAGTAGAAGTTGGTCGTTCTGTTTCCACCCTAGAACTAGCGGCAATTGAATCTAAGAAACTAGTTGGGGAAATGATTCCAAATCATAGTGCACCAGGTCGTTTCTTATATACGATTAAAAAACCAGTTGGTGTGGTTGCAGCAATTACACCTTTTAACTTCCCATTAAACTTAGTGGTTCATAAAGTTGGTCCCGCTTTAGCAGCTGGAAACCCAATCATTATTAAACCTGCATCAGACACAGCAACTACTACTGTGAAATTATGTGAGTTGTTAGAAAAGGCCGGTGTACCTAAAGGTTACGTGCAATGTGTAGTTGGCGGCGGACGTACCGTTGGAGAACAACTTTTAAATGATGAGCGAATTGCTCACTATACGTTTACCGGATCTCCTGCAGTTGGAAAACATATTAACCGAACTATTGGTTTAAGAAAAGCGACATTAGAATTAGGCTCTAACTCAGCAACGATCGTTCATAATGATGCAGATGTTCAAAAAGCAGCCCAAAAAGCAGCGAAAATGGCAACTGCAAATGCTGGCCAAGTTTGTATTTCGGTACAACGTATATTGGTTCAAGATTCTGTAAAAGATGCGTTTATCCAAACATTAGTAGAAGAAGTGAATAACCTTAAAGTTGGTAATCCATTAGAATCTGATACGAATGTGGGACCGATGATTAGTGAAAAAGAAGCCATCCGTATTGAAGAGTGGGTTGACGAAGCTGTTCAAGATGGAGCTACTATTTTAACTGGCGGAAAACGTGAAGGTAGTGTGTATTATCCGACTGTATTAACCAATGTGAAAAAAGGTATGAAAGTAGTGGATGAAGAAGCATTTGCTCCAGTAGTTTCCGTTACTTCATACGACACGATAGAAGAAGCAATTGAACTAGTAAATGATTCTAAATATGGACTACAGGCTGGAATCTATACTTCTGACTTGAATTTATCTTACAAGATTCCTCATTTACTAGAAGTTGGTGGTGTTATCGTGAACGATACGTCTAGCTTCCGTGCTGACCAAATGCCGTATGGCGGTGTGAAAGAAAGTGGAAATGGTAAAGAAGGACCGGCTTATGCGATTCAAGAGCTTGTTGAAACAGTAACGGTGGTAGTGAATTTAGAGAACTAGGGAGGAAATACTCTATTGAAAATGGGGATTTGTGCATGGTCTGTTCCAATGGACGGACCATACGGTGTAAAAGTCGCAGCCGATTATGGATTTAAAGGAATGCAACTAGATATAGGAGAGCCAGAACGAGGGTTCCAACTCTCCTATCCTCATGTACAAGAAGCTTATAAACAATTTGCCAAAGAATATGATATTACTTTCACCGCTATTTCTGTAAGGCTATTTGATCGGTATGGGATGACAAGAGAAAACGGAACACCTGAAAAAGAAATGGTAATGGAAGGTATTGAAAAAGCAATCCAGGCGGCGGAAAGCATGAACATCCCGATTGTCATGCTTGGAAGTTTTTTAGATGGCGAAATTAAAACCGAAGAAGATTTTGAGCGTACTGTGGAATGTTTAATAAAAGCTTGTGAAATGGCTGAAGGGAAAAACATTATTATTGCGACAGAAAATTTACTGTCGATTGAAGAAAACAAGAAACTCTTTGAGGTAGTAAATAAAGATAATCTTAAATTATACTTTGATACGCAAAATTACTATTTAAATAGAAACTATAATGCAGCGGAAATGGTTCGAGAACTTTATGATTATATTTGCGAAGTGCATGTGAAAGATGGGAATGGTCATATAAGTGGTGCGCTATTAGGTGAAGGGGATTCGAACTTTTACGAGACAATGGAATTATTGAAAGAAAAAGGGTATCAAGGCTGGGTTCTCATTGAGAATTATTATGACCAAAAACCATTATCGAATGAAAACGATAATCCACTAGCATTACTAGAGAAAGACGTAGCTATATTAACAAAAGCGATGATTTGAATAATATTAGACGGTTTATTATAAATTTAAATAGCTTGTGAAAACCTCTTTTATAGAACAGTTTTATTCTATTAAAAAGAGGTTTTTTTAGTGGCTGGATAGTATACTGGTAGTACTTGATATATCAGCATATGCATAGATATATCGGTAATCATGCGCGTTATATCAGTATACGCACAAATATATCGGTAATCATGCAAGATATATCAGCATACGCACAAATATATCGGTAATCATGCGCGTTATATCAGCATACGCACAAATATATCAGTAATCATTGTACGGCATATCAGTAAACATTCATTACCCAGTATGAAACGAATTGGGGCGCATTGACAGCAGCGGCAACTGTTTCTATCATTCCAGTATTGATATTTTCATTTATTGCCCAAAAACATCTGGTACGAGGAATGACGATGGGGGCAGTAAAGGGGTAAAGATAACAACTTTTTCTTTGGCGCTATTAAAATTCAAATTTTAAAAAAACAGTTTTTAGCAAAATGATAGACCGTGACAACTCCCTTTATCTATGCTTATAATACTAATGTAGCCCTTTATTTCATAGATCGTCTTGTAAAAAGAGTATGGTGATAAGTGAGATGAAAGGATAGATTATGGGGAAAGGAAGTGCTTTAATGCGTAAAGTAAATTGGGGAATTTTGAGTACTGCAGATATTGCAAGAAAGTTAACCATCCCGGCTATGCTTCGTGCTAAAAATGCAGAGTTAGTAGCAATTGCAAGTCATAGTGCAAGCGGGAGTGCTAGTGTACAAGCAAAGAAATTTAATATACCAAAAGCTTACCATAGTTTTGAAGAATTATTAGGTGAACCATCAATTGACGCCGTTTACATTCCACTACCAAACCATTTGCATGCAGAGTGGGTTAAGAAAGCAGCTGAGATGGGCAAACATGTTCTTTGTGAAAAGCCTGCTGCACTAACAGTAGAAGATACAAAGGAAATGATAGAAGTTTGCGAGAAAAATGGTGTGCTTTTCATGGAAACGTTTATGTACCAGTATCATCCACAGAATAAGAGAGTAAGAGATATTATTGCTACTGGAGAAATTGGTGATGTGAAATTAGTCCGCTCTCATTGTTCCTTTTTCTTAGAAAATAAGGACGGTAACTTCCGTTTAACTACAGAAACGGGTGGAGGAAGTCTATACGATGTGGGGGTTTATTGTATTCATACGATCCGTAACGTATTAAAACTAGAGCCTACTCGTGTATATGCAAAAGCAATCAATGATAAGGAAAATCCTGTAGATATTTCCACTACTGGGGTTATGGAATTTGAAAACGGGGTTAAAGGAGTTTTTGATTGTAGTATGGATATGGCTCAACATATGAGTTATGAGGTAGTTGGTACAAAGGGTATAATCCAAGTTCCGAGAGCGTATCGTCCTGATTTATATAATGGGGAAGGAATTGTTCAAGTTATTAGTAACGATGGCGATGTGAGGAAGGAAATTATCCAAGGTGATGAATATAAATTAGCGATTGAGCATATTTCGGAATGTATTTTGGATCAGGAAAAACCTCGTTATGATAGTATGAATACAATTCATAATATGAATGCACTAGACGCTTGTTTTGCCTCTATAAAATCTGGAACAGAAGTGGAAGTACGTAAAGTAGATTAATAATTTTTAAATCTTTTCGGAAAGCGCTTAACCATTCTGGCGGATAAGAAAGCATAAATTTCTTATCTGCACATATGTGCTTAATGGCAAACATCAATTTTTAAAGTACTAATAACCTGGTTAAGAAAATTTCGTGCTGTATTTAACAGTTATAGCTTTTTAAATGGTACATATGTGTTTTGTTTCTTTTATTATGGGGGAGGGGGAAAGGATTAAACCGACAATATATGATGTTGCCAAGGAAGCAAAAGTTTCCATAGCAACTGTATCCAAAGTCATAAATAAAACGGGGAGTATAAGCGATCCAACTAGAAAAAAGGTAAACAAAGTGATCCAGCGCTTAAACTATAAACCAAATGTAGTCGCTTCAGCTTTAACCAAAAAACAAACAGATACTTTAGCATTAATCATTCCAGATATCTCTAATGTGTTTTTTTCTGAAATTTCGCGATTTATTGAGGATAAAGCACATGAAATGGGATTAACATTATTTATCTGTAGTACGGATTATAATGAGGAGAAGGAAAGACGATATATAGAGTTACTGCAAAGTAAACAGGTGGATGGATTTATTATTGCATCTGGATTCCAAAATATTCATTTAGTAGAAGAGTTTCATCAAAACAATATTCCAGTCACATTACTTGCTCAAGATAATTTGACTGAAAGTTTTAATGTTGTTTCTGTCGATGATTATCGTGGTGGTTTTTTAGCTGTTAATCACCTTGTTTCGTTGGGTCACCAAAATATTGCAGTAATCGCTGAAAGAGTCCATAGTAGTACTCTCAGGTTACATGCCTATCGTGATTTACTAGGAATGAATGGAATACCGATAAAGGAAGAAAACATAATAAGAACGACAGCATCGATACAAAATGGGGAGAAAGCGATGCTTGAGTTATTACAAAAGGAGATTCGCCCAACTGCAGTATTTGCGGCGAATGATATATTAGCGGTAGGGGCGATGAAAGCTGCACGAAGTTTAGGACTTGAAGTGCCAAGAGATTTATCAGTAATTGGATTTGATAATATGATCCTTTCTACGACTACAGTTCCAGAATTAACAACTGTTGCCCAACCAATAAAAGACATGGCAGAAAAAATAGTTGATGTTTTAATTAGACAAATTAAAATGCCTGATTTGGCTAAAGAAAGGACATTGTTTGTACCTGAATTAATTGTAAGAGAATCAACAGCACAACCTCCGAAATTTGAATAATGTTAGCTTAACAATAATGAATAAGTGGTATGTTTGTGTAAAATCTTAGGGGTTTTTCAGAAAGCCATTTATTACAAATGAAACGCAGTGATATTCAAACAATCACTGCGTTTTTTATTTTGATAAGTGCTAAGCCAAGATAGATTCTCACACGGTCGATTACATGTTAATTGAGGTAAGAATAAGACATGATTCTCATTTCACAGTAGATATCATGCCTATAGCGTTTCATCATAATTTTGCTTAAATCTGTTTATAAATGCCTGGTTTATAAATTTGTTTGTAAAAAGTAATACAAAACTTACTAATTAAATTTTAATATTTGACAAAAAACTACAAAAAATACTTGACTGAAAACGTATCCACTATTAATATATAATCATAAGTTAATAGTTTTATTGTTTAACCAACAATTTATGGTTAAGTTGATATTAAGTGTTGAAACGATTATGGATGGAGGAATTATAGATGGCGGATATAAAAGTAGGTATTGTAGGTTTAGGAAGACTTGGTAAAACGCATGCAAATAATGTTGCTTCCAATATACCTGGAATGATATTAACAGCTGCATGTAGTGTAGTAGAATCAGAACTGGAGTATGCTAGGGAGCAACTTGGTGTAGCAGAAACGTATACCTCTTATGAAGATATGGTAAATAGTCCAAATTTAGATGCAATTGTAATTGTATCACCATCAGGATTTCATACAGAACAAATTAACCTAGCGATGGAAAAAGGGTTACATGTTTTCTGTGAAAAGCCTATCGGATTAGAATTAGATGAAATTGAAAAAACAGTAGAAATTATTGAGTCTCGTCCTAATCAAGTTTTCCAGCTTGGATTTATGAGACGTTATGATGAATCGTATCAATATGCGAAAGAAATGGTAGAACGTGGAGATTTAGGTGAACTAACTGTTATTCGTTGTTACGGTATTGATCCTAGTTCCGGTTTAGAAAGCTTCGTGAAATTTGCTGGAGCAAGTAACAGTGGTGGGCTTTTCGCTGATATGTCCATTCATGATATTGATTTAGTTCGTTGGTTCTCTGGTAAAGAAGTAAACCGTGTTTGGGCACTTGGTAAAAATGCGGCATATCCAGAATTAGATGAAGTTGGGGAACTGGAAACTGGTGCAGCAATGATGCAATTAGAAGATAAAACGATGGCATTACTTGTAGCGGGACGTAATGCGGTTCATGGATATCATGTAGAAACAGAATTAATTGGGACAAAAGGTATGCTTCGTATTGGTGCTCAACCAGACAAAAATTTAGTTACGGTCTTTGATGAAAACGGTGTCGTGAGACCAACATCACAAAACTTCCCTGAACGTTTCAGAGATGCATTTTTAAATGAAATGAAAGAGTTTGCATCTTGTATTAGGGAAAAACGCCAACCAGGGGTTAGTGCGCGTGATGGACTAGAAGGAACAAGAGTCGCTTATGCTCTACAACAATCTATCGATACAAAAGAACTTATTGATATTACTCGTGATTAATTAGTTTAACTTTGAAAACGCTTGATGTTGTGGAATTCCTGAGTGTGTTGGGACATGACCTTCACACTTGGGTGAAAATAATTCTTCACTTTCCATTTGGGAAAAGCTAAGGCAGAAAAAGATAGGATGGATAAATTATGATGGGTATAGTATTTGCTACGTTTATATTAATCGTAGGTGGAATTTGGTTTTATGCATATAAAAGAAGTAGAGCTGTGAACATGGATAGTTCAGATGGATTCTTCCTTGGTGGGCGTAGCTTGACAGCGTTTACCATTGCAGGAACCGTTATCATGACAAACTTATCGACAGAGCAACTCGTTGGACAAAATGGTCAAAGTTATATGGCTGGAATGGAAGTAATGGCATGGGAAGTAACAGCAGCATTTGCACTTGTATTCCTAGCACTTGTCTTTCTTCCTAAATACATGAAATATGGTGTGGATACTGTAACCGATTTCGTGGAGATTCGTTATGATACGACAACGAAAAGAATTCTTTCTTTCCTATTTATATTCACTTACATGACATCTTTCTTACCAGTTGTACTTTATTCTGGGTCACTAGTGTTTAATAAAATTTTTGCAGTAGATGAGTTATTAGGTGTAGACCCATTGATTGCGATAGCTATTATATCCACTATTATCGGTATAATTGGTTTATTTTATTTATTAGTTGGAGGACTTTCTCTAGCAGCGCACAGTGATACAATTTATGGTGTTGGTTTAATCGTTGGTGGTCTATCCATTCCAGTTATTGCGTTATTCGTGTTAGGTGATGGAAGTTTTATGAATGGGCTAAACATTGTTAAAGATACGGCACCAGAAAAATTAAATGCAATTGGGGCAGTTGATTCACCAGTTGTTCCATGGCCAACTTTATTTTTAGGTATGTTCTTTAATAACTTATACTTCTGGTGTACAAACCAAATGATTGTACAAAAAACACTTGCAGGGAAAAACCTAAAAGAAGGTCAAAAAGGTGCTTTATATGTAGCGTTTTTCAAAATCTTTGGAGCATTATTCTTAGTATTCCCAGGTATCATCGCGTTTGTAATGTTTGGTGATTCTTTGGCAAATCCTGATAACGCTTACCCAGCACTATTACAAGCTATTCTGCCTGAGTGGTCTTATGGTATTTTTGGGGCTGTTATCTTTGGTGCGATTTTAAGTTCGTTTGTAGGTGCATTAAACGCGACGGCTACTTTATTTACTCTAGATTTCTATAAACCTATGTTTAATAAAGGGGCATCTGATCAAAAGGTTGCTAGAGCTGGTAAATTAACAACGATTATTGTTGGTATCGTTTCTATCATTATTGCTCCGTTTATCGCGTTTGCTCCAAGTGGATTGTATAACGTAATTCAACAATTCAATGGACTTTATAGTATGCCATTACTTGCGATTATTGTTTTAGGTTTCTATTCTAAATATGTTACACCGCTTGGTGCGAAAGTTACATTCGTGTTCCATATTGTAGGATACTTATTATCTACAGCTTTCCTAGATGTTCATTATTTATATATCTTTAGTTATATGTTCATCCTTGATGTGCTTGTTCTATGGTTAGTTGGTAGAATTAAACCGTTGGATAAACCATTCGAATTTAAAACACATAACAAAGTGGGCATGGATCAATGGAAACATCGTTATACAGTGAGTGCATTAGTTATTATTACAATGATTGTTACTTATATTGTGTTCTCACCATTAGTTCTTGCTCAATAATAAAAGTTGAAGAAGTAGTAAGTTTGCAGGGAAAGAAGTACTTTTCCTTGCAAACTTTTTTGAATTATAAAAAGGTCAACAATAGATTACATTCTTATGTCATCTTGCCTTAATACTATTTAGAGTATTATAAAATTTCTGTTAATTGTTGGTGATTGGTTGAGGTTTATAAATCACAGAAAAACAAGAATCTACAAAAAACTACAATAAATACTTGACTGAAAACGCATTCAATATTATGATATAATCATAACTTGGTAATCTGTTAGTTTTTAAAACTGATAATTATTAGTTTTATGTGAAGTTGTGGTGGAAAAGAGAAAAATATGCATATAAAAGGTTAAAAAGTAATGTCTAGTTGATTATTTTTGGGGCATGTTGAAAGCGGTGTCTATAATCGGAATATTCAATGCTTAACTAACTAATAGTATACTTCATAGAATGGATGGGTTGATTATGTATGGTATTATTTTTGCTAGTTTTGTATTAATTATTGGTGGGATTTGGTTTTATGCATATAGAAAAAGTAGAGCTGTTAATATGGATACTTCTGATGGGTATTTCCTTGGGGGTAGAAGTTTAACAGGTATTACAATTGCTGGAACCGTTATTATGACGAACTTGTCAACGGAACAACTCGTTGGACAAAATGGACAAAGTTATATGGTGGGAATGGAAGTAATGGCATGGGAGGTTACAGCTGCTATTGCATTAGTATTTTTAGCACTTGTCTTCTTACCAAAGTATATGAAATATGGTGTAGATACGATTACGGATTTTGTTGAAATTCGTTACGATACAGCTACGAAAAGGATTCTTTCTTTCCTATTCATTTTTACCTACATGACTTCTTTCTTACCGGTTGTGTTATACTCTGGATCACTTGTTTTTAACAAAATCTTTAATGTAGATGAACTATTAGGTGTCGATCCGTTAGTTGCGGTCGGGCTCATTTCTGCTCTTATTGGTGTTGTTGGTCTTTTATACTTACTTATTGGAGGGCTTTCGCTTGCTGCCCACAGTGACACGATTTATGGTGTTGGATTAATTATAGGTGGGTTATCTATACCGGTTATTGCTTTAATGATAATAGGAGATGGAAGTTTCCTTGGTGGACTTGATGTAGTAAGGCAGACGGCACCAGAAAAATTAAATGCAATTGGTGCAATTGATTCGGAGATTGTTCCATGGCCAACTTTGTTTTTAGGTATGTTTTTCAATAATTTATATTTCTGGTGTACAAACCAAATGATTGTTCAAAAAACACTTGCAGGTAAAAACTTAAAAGAAGGTCAAAAAGGTGCGTTATATGTAGCTTTCTTTAAAATCTTCGGCGCATTATTCTTAGTTTTCCCAGGTATTATCGCCTTTGTTATGTTTGGAGATTCTTTAGCAAATCCTGATAACGCCTATCCAAGTTTGCTTACAGCTATTTTGCCTGAATGGTCTTATGGTATTTTTGGGGCAGTTATCTTCGGGGCTATTTTAAGCTCGTTTGTTGGATCATTGAACGCAACAGCAACTTTATTTACCCTAGACTTCTACAAACCCATTTTTAATAAAAATGCTTCAACAGCCCAAGTTGCAAGAGCAGGTAAAATGACAACAATTATTGTTGGATTGATATCCATTATTATTGCGCCTTTAATTTCCTTTGCTCCAGGTGGATTGTATGCACTTCTTCAACAATTCTATGGATTGTATAGTATGCCACTTCTGGCCATTATTGTACTAGGTTTCTATTCGAAATATGTTACAGCTCTAGGGGCTAAAATTACATTTGTATTCCATATTGTAGCTTATTTACTTGCGCAGGCATTCTTAACCGATATTCATTATTTATACATCTTAAGTGTTCTATTCCCAATTGATGTATTTGTTTTATGGGTTATAGGAAGAATCAAACCGCTAGATAAGCCATTTGCTTTCCAAGAGCAAAGCAAAGTTGAACTTAGCCAATGGAAACATCGTTATCTTGTAAGTGGATTAGTTATAGTGACAATGCTTGTTGCATATATTGTATTTTCTCCGCTTGTACTTGCTCAATAAGAACGAAAGCAAAAAAAGAAATCAGCACGTAAATGTGCTGGTTTCTTTTTTTCAGTTTCAGATTTTTAAAATTTGATTTTCCTAAATTGGTTTGGTGATAGGTTTGTATGGCGTTTAAATGTATTTACGAAATGGGATGCACTATTAAAACCACACTTAAATGCAATGTCATTAACAGATATTGTTGTATGATGGAGTAAATCTTTAGCTTTATTAATCCGATAACTAATCAAATACTGATGTGGGGAGTAGTTTTTATATTTCTTAAACACTCTTGAAAAATGATAGGGACTTATATTAACATGATTTGCTATTTCTTCTAAACTAATATCATCCATGTAATGATTTTCTATAAAAGAAATCGATTTGGTAATTTTCTCATCAATCGTATCGCTCTCGGAGTGGTTAGAAATAAAATCTAATTCATAAAAGATACGCTGAATAAGAATGGAGGCCGACTGTTCATCTACCTCATTATTTTCCATCATCGATAAAATCTGTTCTAAATAATCGGGTACTCTCCAATTAGATTCTAGTGGAAAAACACAACCATTATAATTGTATAATGCTTCATAATGCTCCCTGCTTGCATTTCCCGTAAAATGCATCCAGCTAAAGGATACTTGATCACTTATGGAACGGTATAAATGGGGGTTATAACAATCTAGGAATACGAATGAATGCGGGCCAGCATAGTGAATTTGGTTGTTATAACTTATCTCCATTTTTCCCTTCTTTACATAGATGAACAGGAATTGAAAATAATTGTCTCTTTCTATAATGTATTTATTTGAACAAATATATCTCCCCCCATTAGAAAGATAATATAATGCATTTTTAGCAAAAGGACTAGCGGTATGGAAATAGAGTTTAGAGGGTGGTAAGACGCCCGTTTCTTTCATAAGAAATCCTCCTTTATTAAGCTGAGAAAACTAAGAGCAAAATTTTACAATAAAAATAGCAATTTATCGTAATGACCAAGTGAAATAAGTATATTAAAATATAACTCAGATAGCAATATAATTTAAAATATATGAATTAAGGAGAGATAAATATATGGATATTAGAATTGGTTTAATTGGTGCAGGATGGATGGGGAAATCTCATACGAACTCTTTTGTAAACGCTTTATTGCTTTTTGGACCTGAGAGTGGGAAACCAGTATTTGAACTTGTATCAGATGTAAGTGCAGATGCAGCAAAAATAGCTGTAGAAAAACTAGGGTTTCGTCGTTATACAACGGATTGGAATGAAGTTGTAACGGATCCCAATGTGGATGTAGTTGATATTGCTACACCGAACTTCTTACATTATGAAATTGCAAAAGCTGCACTAGAAAATGGTAAACATGTATATTGTGAGAAACCTTTAACCCTTTCGGCTGAAGAATCACAAGAGCTAGCAGAGTTAGCGGAACAAAAAGGGGTAGTGAATTATGTTGGGTTTAATAATGTCATGAATCCGGCTACACATTATATTAAGGAATTAATTACCTCTGGAAAACTAGGAGATATTATGCGCTTTTCGGGTACATACGATCAAGATATGTTATTAGATGAGGAACTTCCGATTACATGGCGCCATATTAATAAGTTCTCAGGAAGTGGTGCATTAGGGGACCTTGGATCACACTTATTAAGCGTTTCCCAATATCTATTAGGTGATATTGAAAATGTAAACGCACTGGCGAAGACATTTATTAAAGAAAGACCAAAATCAGAGGGGTCTTCTGAAATGGCAGAGGTAGAAAATGATGATTTAATTACGATGCTAGCAAACTATGAAAATGGTGCGGTTGGTAATATATCCACTAGTCGTGTGGCTACAGGAAGGAAGAATTATCTATCCTATGAAATTCAAGGAACAAAAGGGTCTGTCCATTACTCCCTTGAGCGTTTAAATGAAGTAAATGTGTACTTCCACTCCGATGAAGAGGTGGATCGAGGATATCGTACGGTTTATCTTGGACCAGAGCATAGAGGATTTGATGCATTAAATCCAGCCCAAGGAATTGGTATCGGATTCAACGATATTAAAATATTGGAAGTTCATGAATTATTATCAGCTGTAAAAAACGGAACACCTTATATTTGTGATTTTGCTTTTGGTGCTAAAGTAGATGCTACAATTAATGCAATCTTAGAATCTGCTAAAGAAAGTAAATGGGTAAACGTGAAAAAGGCGGTGAAAGCATGAGTGTGAATTTAGGGATTGCTCCTTGCTCTTGGGGAATTTGGTTTCCAGAAGATGAAAAGCAAACACCATGGAATCAGTGTCTAGATGAAATTCAGCAAGCTGGATACCACGCCATTGAGTTAGGGCCGTGGGGATATTTACCAAATCAATCTGAACGGTTAAAAGAAGAATTAGAAAAAAGAAACATCGATTTAGTTGCGACCACTTTAATGGATGATTTAACATCGGATCAAAATGTGGATAAAATGATTCAACAATTGGATGAGATGGCAAAATTACAAGTTCAATTTTCTACTGCTAAATATGTTGTATTAATTGACGCAACTTACACGGATTTATTTACCGGTGAATTAATTCGTCCGAAAGAATTAAATGACAAAGAGTGGAATTCTTTTATTCGTAATATTAATCGAATAAAAGATCATGCAAAAGAAAAATACGGACTAGAAACAGTTTATCATCCACATGGAGAAACTCATGTGGAAACAGAAGAGCAAATTGAGCGTTTGCTTAAAGATACGGATATTCAATTATGTTTCGATACAGGCCACCATGTGTACAGTGGTGGGGATCCCTTTTCATTTATTAAAAAACACCATGACCGAATTGGTTATTTGCATATTAAAAACTGTGATGCTAAAGTTAAGAACCAAAAACAAGAGAAGAATTGGTCTTTAGCGGAAGCCGTGAAGGAAAATATTTTCTGTGAACCAGATCAAGGGGTTGTCGATGTACGGGCAATTATGGAGGTTCTTAAAGAGACAAACTTTGATGGATGGGCGATCGTTGAACAAGACATGTATCCAGCGCCTTTAGACAAACCGCTACCTATAGCAAAACGAACAAGAGAGTATTTGGAAAGTGTTGGAATGATTAATAGTGTAAGCCAGAATGTATAGAAATAAGGTGGGTTTTATCTATGGGATGAAACCTACCTTATTTTTATTTATGCAACATACTTCCTGTTGCAGCTCTATTGACCAGGTACTCGCTTATTTCGTACCTTCTAAAACTTCATCTTTCTAAATTGTGAAGGAGAAAGATTCGTATGTTTTTTAAAAGTTGTTATAAAATGCGCCGAGCTATTAAAACCACAGTTGAATGCGATTTCATTTATGGAAATAGTAGTAAAATATAATAATTCTTTCGCATATGTTATACGAGTATTAATCAAATATTGATGTGGTGACAGATTCGTATGTTTTTTAAATACTCTTGAAAAATGATACGGGCTTAATTGTGCATATTCTGCTAGATTTTCAATAGTAATATGTTCCATGAAGTGGTTTTCTATATATAGAATTACGCGCTTAATCGCTTCATCTTGTGAATCTTGACTATGGTTGGAGATGATTTCTAACTCATAAAAGATTTTATGTAAAAGAATAGAAGCTGAATGTTCATCTACATTATTTTGTTTCATGCTAGTAATAAGTTGATTGATATAGTTAGTAATAGTCCAATTGTTTGCAAGAGAGATGACACTTTCACTATTTTTAAATAATAGGTCAAAATAAGCACTGCTTGCATTACCTTTAAAATGAAGCCAATCAAAAGTTGTTCGTTCTAATGCACGATATATATGATGTTCATTACAATCAAGAAGAATAAGGTTGTTCTCATTTACTATTTTGACATTATTTTTATAATGAAGTTCCATTTTTCCACTTTTTACATAGATAAATAAATATTGTGGAAGATTGTCTCTATTAATTTCATACGGGATGGAACATGTATAGTTACCTCCACTTATAAGATAATATAATGCCTCTTTCGCAAAAGGACTAGCTGTATGAAAATATATTCTTGATTGAGGTAATACTCCTTTTTCTGACACAGTAAACCCTCCAATATTTCATATAATTATTTAATTAAATGGACAGCATAGATGCCTCATGTGTAATTAAAGATTATCAAAATTAGGTAAGCGCTTTCCTGCTTTAGCAAGATTTCTAAATAATATAGCAGTTTTAAGTAATGACCTTTCTTTAATAGTATAATAAAATAAAAGTGTTATCGCAATAATATAAAAATTTAGTGGAAGAAAGGAGAGAAAATATAATAATTTTCTTCAATCTCTTTTTGTAACCGCTTTAAATGTATTGGCATCTTGTGGGAGAAGGTTCATCATTCTAGATTAAATTCTAGTCTTATATTTAATACGATTAGAATAATAATAGGGAGGAAGACGAATGACAACAAATGATTGGTCAGCAATCGATCGGAAAAAAAGGCTTTCTAAGATTACATGGATAGCAACTTTTGGTGGTTTGCTATTTGGTTTTGACACAGGGGTAATAAATGGAGCACTTCCATTTATGTCATTACCAGACCAGTTAAACTTAAACGCTTTCACGGAAGGCCTTGTTTCTAGCTCATTAATATTCGGTGCTGCTTTTGGTGCTGTGTTTGGGGGACAACTTTCTGATAAAATTGGTCGCAGGAAATTAATTTTATGGTTAGCAATATTATTTTTCTTTTCTACCTTAGGTACTTCATTTGCACCTAACGTGCCAATTATGGTTATCTCGCGTATTTTCCTAGGGTTAGCAGTTGGTGGTGCTTCGGTTACCGTGCCAACATTCTTATCAGAAATGTCTCCAAAAGAACGTCGTGGTCGAATGGTTACACAAAATGAATTGATGATTGTTACTGGGCAGCTTTTGGCGTATGTGACAAACGCTGTATTAGGTACTACGGTAGCAGACCCTGGTGTATGGCGTATTATGCTTGTTATTGCAACGCTCCCAGCCGTAGTTTTATGGATTGGAATGTTATCTGTTCCAGAAAGCCCTCGCTGGTATGCAGCAAAAGGTAAAATGGGAGATGCCCTTAAGATACTAAAAGAAATTCGAGATGTTCAAGAAGCGAACACAGAATTAAAAGAGATTAAAGATAATATTGAACTTGAAGAAAATATTGAAAAGGCATCTATGAAAGACTTAGCAGTACCTTGGATTAGAAGAATTGTCCTATTGGGGATTGGTCTTGCAGTTATCCAACAGGTTACTGGTGTTAACTCTATTATGTATTATGGAACAGAGATACTACGAGATGCAGGATTTGGAACACAAGCTGCATTAATTGGTAATGTTGCGAACGGAGCAATTGCTGTTATCGCAGTAATAATAGGAATTGGATTACTAGGTAAGGTCGGACGTCGTCCAATGTTAATTACTGGTCAGATTGGAGTAATCATTTCCCTAACACTTATTGCTATTTTCTCAAATGTCTTAGAGGGAACTGCTGCACTTCCATATGTTGTTTTATCATTAACGGTTACATTTTTAGCATTTATGCAAGGGGCGATTGCACCAGTAACATGGTTAATGTTAGCGGAGATTTTCCCGTTAAGATTACGAGGACTTGGGATGGGTGTTAGTGTATTCTTACTATGGATGACCAACTTTGCTATTAGCTTTTCATTCCCGATATTACTAGAATTTGTAGGATTATCTATTACATTCTTTGTATTTGCTGTATTAAATGTCTTTGCCGTATTATTTGTTGCAAAATATGTACCTGAAACAAAAGGTGTATCACTTGAAGAACTAGAACAAAAATTCAGATCCTATGATGAAGTTGAACATCCAAAGACAGCTGGTTTTTAAATCTATCAATACTAATGAACTGCACATACAATTATTAGTCTAGCAACTATAATTATGTGCAGTTTTTTTATTAATAATCTTCTGCTCTAGTTTTCTAGAAAATATAAAAAAACCAATCTATCAAATTCTAATTAAAATCTCACATTTTTATTGATTTATGGCCAAGTTCATACAAAGTTAACAAAGAAGTTAACAAAAAGTGATAATAACTCTTGACTGAAAGCGATAACAGTATTATTATATAACCATAAGTTATTTAACCAAGGCAAGGCACTTATGTTTTGCGAGAGTTGTAGATTAGTATTCTATAATGATAAATATATGAGGAGGAATTTAGCATGGCTGAAGCAAGAAAACTAAAAAACTTTATTAATGGGGAATGGGTAGAAAGCAAAACTACTAAATATGAAGAAGTTTATAACCCAGCAACAAAGGAAATCGTTGCATTAGTTCCTATCTCGACTAAAGAAGACGTAGATTACGCAGCAGAGGTTGCTCAAAAGGCTTTTGAAAAATGGAGTAAAGTTCCAGTTCAAAAACGTGCTAGAATTCTATTTGCTTACCAACAATTATTAGAAAAAAATAAAGATGAATTAGCTCGCTTAATTACTATTGAAAACGGAAAAAACACAACAGAAGCATTAGGTGAAGTTGGACGTGGTATTGAGAACGTTGAATTCGCAGCTGGTGCACCAACATTAATGATGGGTGATTCCCTGCCAAATATTGCTACAGATGTTGAAGCAGCAAACTATCGTTACCCAATCGGAGTTATCGGCGGTATTACACCATTTAACTTCCCAATGATGGTTCCTTGCTGGATGTTCCCAATGGCAATCGCAATGGGTAACTCTTTCGTATTAAAACCATCTGAAAGAACTCCACTACTAACTGAAAAATTAGCAGAACTATTTAAAGAAGCCGGACTTCCTGATGGCGTATTCAACATTGTTCACGGTGCACACGATGTTGTTAATGGAATTCTTGATCATCCACAAATTAAAGCTATTTCATTTGTAGGTTCTAAACCAGTAGGTGAGTATGTATTTAAACGTGGTAGTGAGAATCTAAAACGTGTTCAAGCATTAACTGGTGCGAAAAACCACACTACAGTATTGAAAGATGCTGATTTGGATAGAGCGGTTAGAGATATTATTGCTGCTGCGTACGGTTCCGCTGGTGAACGTTGTATGGCTTGTGCTGTTGTAACAGTAGAAGAAGACATTGCAGATGAATTTATGGCAAAACTTAAAGAAGCTGCAGATAACGTGAAAATGGGTAACGGACTTGACGATGGTGTATTCTTAGGACCAGTTATTCGTGAAGAAAACCAAAAACGTACGATTAGCTACATTGAAAAAGGTGTGGAAGAAGGAGCTACATTAGTTAGAGATGGTCGTAAAGATGATCTAGAAGGTGGATATTTCGTTGGACCAACTATCTTTGAAGGTGTAACACCAGAAATGACTATCTGGAAAGATGAAATTTTTGCTCCAGTATTATCAGTTATCCGTGTTAAAAACTTGAAAGAAGCAGTTGATACTGCAAACAAATCTAACTTTGCTAACGGAGCTTGTATCTTTACAACGAACACTTCATCCGTACGTTACTTCCGTGAAAATATTGATGCAGGTATGATTGGGGTTAACCTTGGAGTTCCAGCACCAATGGCATTCTTCCCATTCTCTGGATGGAAAGATTCTTTCTACGGTACTCTACACGCTAACGGTAAAGACAGTGTAGACTTCTATACTCGTAAGAAAGTTGTAACTGCTCGTTACGAAGCACCTGATTTTAACTAAGAAAAGCGCTGAAACTATACAATTAACAGTAAATTTTATAAACAATAGGGCTAGACCTCTTTACAGAGTAAAGGGGTCTGTTCTAAAAAAGGTACTTTCTATACTTCGAGGAGGAAAAATCAAATGAGTAAATTACTCCACAAACCTATGCAAGAAACAATTTCCGAAGGTGTTACTTTAGTTCATAATGTGAACAAAGAGAACTCAGATTTAAGATATGTTGGTTTTAAAGTCATCGATGTGGAACCAGGTGCAAAATATAAAGAAACCCTAGAAAAAGAAGAATGCTGTATTGTTGCGTTAACTGGAAAAATTAACGTAAAAGAAGGCAATGAATTATTTGAAAACATCGGTACTCGTGAAAGTGTATTTGAAAAGAAACCGACAGATAGCGTATATGTTTCTAATGACCGCACATACGAAGTGGAAGCTGTAACAAAAGCTAGAGTTGCACTTTGTTATTCTCCATCTGAAAAACAATTACCAACCAAATTAATCAAAGCCGAAGATAACGGTATAGAAGATCGAGGAAAATATGCAAACAAACGTCATGTTCATAATATTCTTCCTGATTCTGATCCGTCTGCAAATAGTTTATTAGTAGTAGAAGTGTTTACAGAAGGCGGAAACTTCTCAAGTTATCCACCACATAAACACGATCAGGATAATCTACCTGAAGAATCATTCTTAGAAGAAAGCTACTATCATGAAATGGATCCACCACAAGGTTTTGTTTTCCAACGTGTATATACAGACGATCGTTCATTAGATGAAACAATGACTGTGGAAAATGGTGACGTTGTTGAGGTTCCGGTTGGTTACCATCCAGTAGGTGTACCAGATGGTTATACATCTTATTACTTAAACGTAATGGCTGGACCGACCCGTATTTGGAAATTCCACAATGACAAAGACCATGAATGGATTTTAGACCGTAAATAAGATTTTCGATTGCGAGAGGGGAAAACATAATGAGTATTGAATTCAACCAAGATAGAAACTATGACATAATTGCGATTGGTCGTGCATGTATCGACCTTAACGCTGCAGAATATAACCGTCCTATGGAAGAAACAATGACTTTCACAAAATATGTTGGTGGATCACCTGCTAACATTGCAATAGGGAGTTCTAAATTAGGTCTAAAAGCTGGATTTATCGGAAAAATCCCTAATGACCAACATGGTAATTTCATTAAGCAATACATGAGTGATGTAGGAATTGATACTTCCAATATGGTTGTGGATCAAGAAGGACATAAAGCTGGCCTTACTTTTACAGAAATATTAAGTCCAGAAGAATGCAGTATTTTAATGTATCGTGAAGATGTTGCTGACCTTTATTTAAATCCAGATGAAGTTAATGAAGATTACATTAAACAATCTAAAATTTTACTTGTTTCTGGTACAGCTCTAGCGAAAAGTCCTTCCCGTGAAGCAGTTATTAAAGCAGTTAGCTTAGCTAGAAAAAATGATGTCAAAGTTATTTTTGAGTTAGACTATCGTCCATATACTTGGGCTTCTAAAGAGGAAACAGCTATCTACTACTCATTAATTGCTGAACAATCCGATGTTGTAATCGGAACTCGCGATGAGTATGACATGATGGAAAACCTTGAAGAAGGCGAAGGGAATAACGAAGCTACTGTAAACAATCTATTTAAACATACTCCAGAGCTACTTGTCATTAAACATGGAGTAGATGGTTCTTATGCATATACAAAAGCTGGAGACGTGTACAGAGGTCTTGCATATAAGACTCAAGTATTAAAAACTTTCGGTGCTGGGGATTCTTATGCTTCTGCTTTCTTATACGCAATTGTCAATGGAAAAGACATTGAAACTGCATTGAAATTTGGTAGTGCATCCGCAGCTATCGTTGTTAGTAAACACAGCTCTTCAGAAGCAATGCCAACCGTTGAAGAAATCGAAAACTTAATTGCACAACAAGGCTAAATCTACAATGAAAGGTTGGATTTTAAATAATGGGTAAGAAAATTAGATTAACAACCGCTCAGGCTTTAGTTAAATTTTTAAATCAACAATATATCCATGTTGATGGGGAAGAGTATCCTTTCGTAGAGGGAGTCTTCAATATATTTGGACATGGTAATGTACTTGGTATCGGGCAAGCTCTTGAACAAGATGCTGGCCACTTAAAAGTAATCCAAGGTAAAAATGAACAAGGAATGGCCTTAGCAGCAGTTGCTTATAGTAAACAAATGTTGCGCCGTAAAATCTATGCAGTAACTACATCTGTGGGCCCTGGCTCTGCTAACTTAGTAACTGCAGCAGGTACAGCTTTAGCAAACAATATTCCTGTACTATTCTTACCGGGAGATACATTTGCAACAAGACAACCGGATCCGGTTTTACAACAGGTAGAACAGGAATACAGTGCAGCAATTACTACAAATGATGCCCTACAACCAGTTTCTAGGTATTGGGATCGTGTTACAAGACCGGAACAACTTATGTCTAGTTTAATCCGTGCGTTTGAAGTGATGACAAATCCTGCAACCGCTGGTCCTGTAACAGTCGCTATTTCCCAAGACGTAGAGGGAGAGGCATACGATTACGACGAAGCTTTCTTTAAGAAACGTGTACACTATTTAGACCGCAAAGCTCCGGTAGAAAGAGAGCTTGAGGGTGCAGTAGAACTTATTAAAGAAAGTAAAAAGCCACTTATTTTAGTTGGTGGCGGTGCAAAATACTCTGGAGCTCGTGAAATTCTAATGGAATTATCCGAAAAACATCATATTCCATTAGTAGAAACACAAGCAGGTAAATCCACGGTTGAAGCAACATTTAAGAATAATCTAGGTGGTATGGGTGTTACTGGTACGCTTTCTGCAAATAAAGCTGCAAAACAAGCTGACTTAATTATTGGTATTGGAACGAGATATACAGATTTTGCGACATCTTCTAAGACTGCCTTTGATTTTGATTGTGCCAAATTCTTGAATATTAATGTAAGTCGCATGCAATCTTATAAACTAGATGCCTTCCAAGTAGTAGCCGATGCGAAAATAGCCCTAGAACAATTGGCGCCATTATTAGAAGGATATGTTTCTGAGTTTGGAGACATCACCGCAGAACTTAAAGAAGAATGGTTAACAGAGCGCAGTCGTTTGGCAACCGTTGAATTTAACCGTGAATCTTTTGACCCAGAAATTAAAGGTCATTTCTCTCAAGAAATACTTAACGATTATGCGGATGCACTAGGTACAGAACTTGCACAAACAACTGCATTACTTGCTGTAAATGAAACGGTAGACCCTGATAGTAACGTTATTACATCTGCAGGATCATTGCCAGGAGATATGCAACGAATTTGGAATCCAGCCGTTCCTAATACGTACAGTGTAGAGTATGGTTATTCTTGTATGGGATATGAGGTTTCAGGTGCGTTAGGAATTAAACTGGCTGATCCTGATAAAGAAGTATATTCCTTTGTTGGAGATGGAAGTTTCCTAATGCTTCATTCCGAGCTTGTTACTTCTATTCAATATAACCAAAAGATTAATGTCGTGTTATTTGATAACTCTGGATTTGGATGCATTAATAACTTGCAAATGGGGAATGGAATGGGAACTTATTTCACTGAATTTAGAACCCATGATAATCAAATTATGAATATTGATTATGCAAAAGTTGCAGAAGGTTATGGTGCCAAAGTGTATCGTGTCCATACAGTTGAAGAACTTAAAGCTGCAATAGAAGATGCGAAAAAACAAACGGTTTCCACTTTAATTGAGATTAAGGTATTGCCTAAGACAATGACAGAGGGTTACGAGAACTGGTGGCACGTAGGTAATGCGGAAGTTTCCGAATCTGAAAGTGTTCAAAAAGCCTATGAAGAAAACCGGGAAATGCTTGAAAAGGCAAAGCAATACTAAATAAATAATAATACATCCGACAACGAATTCTTCGTTGTCGGAAACTTTATACTAGCTAAGAAATCTAACGTAAAGAGGCGAAGAACGATGACTAACAAGATACATTGGGGAATAGCACCTATTGGTTGGAGAAACGATGATATTCCCGAAATTGGTAAAGATAATACTTTAGGGCATTTATTAGGGGATATTGTAATTAGTGGATTTGAAGGAACAGAAGTTGGTGGTTTTTTCCCTGAACCTGATGTTTTAAACAAAGAAGTTCGCTTACGTAACCTTAAAATAGCAAGTAAATGGTTCTCTAGTTATATTATTCGCGATGGTATTGAAGAAGCATCAAAAGCATTTCATGAGCACTGTGATTACTTGCAAAAAGTGAACGCGGATGCAGCAGTTGTTTCTGAACAAACACATAGCGTTCAAGGACTAAGAGATACAGATGTTTTTGCTAATAAACCATATTTTACAGATAAAGAATGGGATCTATTATGTGAAGGTTTAAATGAACTAGGAAAAATTGCCGAACAATATAACCTAAAACTAGTATATCATCATCACATGGGAACTGGAGTACAAACATTAGAAGAAGTAGATCGTTTAATGGAGAATACGGATCCTAACCATGTCCATCTATTATATGATGCTGGTCATATTTTTGTTTCAGATGGTGATTATATGACACTATTGACTAAATATATGGATCGTATTAAGCACGTCCATTTTAAAGATGTTAGAGAAAATATAATGAAACAATGTAAAGAAGATGGTAAATCTTTCTTAGGTTCTTTTTTGGAAGGAATGTTCACCGTACCAGGGGATGGTATTATTGATTTTACGAAAATTTATCAATTTTTGATTGAGAACGATTACAAAGGATGGATTGTGATAGAAGCTGAACAAGATCCGGCTAAAGCCCATCCGCTAGAATATGCACTTAAGGCAAGAAAATATATTGATGAAAAATTACTTCGAAAAAATGTTGTAACTAACTAATCACAAATTCATCTTTTTGGCGTTTTTCATTACATTTTCCCGGTGTTGTTATCGTTTTAAATCATGACTCCACTGGGATTTATTTATAAATCTGGGTTTCCAAACATGTACAATGAAAGTTCCGAACATCTACAAGAATCCTCAACTATCGAAATACTAATAAAAGGCATTCGCCTACCTAATAAGTAAGCACGTAGTTTTCTAATAAATTATGCAAATTAGGATTTAGAAATATAAGGAAGAGGTGGAGAAGATGAAATTAGCCTACAATGTTGCAACAACGAAAGAAAATGCAACGTTAGAACAGGATTTGGAATTTTGTGAAAAGCATGGATTTGACTATGTTGAAATCCAAATGTGGAAGTTACCTGCTTATTTAGAAAAACATACCCTTGATGATTTAGCGGAGTTTTTCCGTACAAATCATTTAAAATTACTTTCACTAAATGCACTAGAGTTTTTTAACAATCGTTCTAAAGAAGACGAAGAACAAATTATTCAAACATTTAAAGAATGGCTCGAAATTGGGAAAAAATTAGGTGCACAGTATATTGTGGCGGTTCCTAACATTACGGAAGAAAAATTCCTTCATAAAGACATAAAGGATAGTTGTGTTGAACTGTTAAGGGAGTTCTCTGATTTAGCACGTCCATATGGTATAAAAGTAGCCTTTGAATTCATCGGTCATCCACAAGCTACCGTAAATACGTTTAAACAAGGTTATGAAATTGTACAGGAAGTAAATCGTGACAATGTTGGATTAGTACTAGATTGCTTCCACTTCCATGGTATGGGTTCCAGATTAGTAGATTTAAAACAGGCGGATGGCTCAAAAATCTTCCTTCTACACATCGATGATGCTGATGATTATCCAATTGGGATTGTACGAGATGAAGATCGTTGCTGGCCAGGGCATGGTGTAATTGATTTAGATGGAATTTTTTCTACCCTAAAAGAAATTGGATTCCATGGCGAGGTTTGTTCCATCGAACTGTTTAGACCGGAATATTATAAAATGAATCCCGAAGAAGTGATTAAATCCTCGAAAGAAACGATGGTAGATGTAATTTCTAAACACTATGAAATAGAGGAACCAATTAATCAATAATATCTAGTAAATGAGAGAAGTGATATAAATGTTTGTTTCTATGAAAGAGCTTCTTATTGAAGCAAAAAATAAATATGCTATTGGTCAATTTAATATGAATAATTTTCAATGGGTTCAGGCTATTTTAAAAGCAGCAGAAGAAGAAAAATCACCCGTTATCATCGCTTCCTCAGATAGAATCGTGGATTATTTAGGTGGTTTTCGCTTGGTTGCTTCAACTGTTGAAAAGATGATGAAAGAAATGAATATTACGGTACCAGTTGTGATGCATCTAGATCATGGTTTAAGTGTGGAAAGATGTAAAGAAGCAATCGATGCTGGATATAGTTCTGTTATGTTTGATGGCTCTAAATATTCGATTGAGCAAAATATCGTCATGACAAGTGAAGTTGTTGCATATGCAAGTAAAAAAGGTGTTTCGGTTGAAGCTGAAGTAGGTTCTGTAGGTGGAACAGAAGATGGTGTGACTGGTGGGGTAGAGTATGCTAGTCCACTAGAATGCGAGCGTTTAGTGAAAGAAGCAAAAGTAGACGCTTTAGCTGCAGCACTTGGGTCTGTACATGGTCCATATCAAGGAGAGCCTAAACTAGGTTTTGATGAGATGAGAGAAATCTCAGAGCTAACGGATGTTCCATTAGTACTGCACGGTGGTTCTGGTATTCCAGATTATCAAATTAAAAAATGTATTGAATTAGGACATGCTAAAATTAACGTAAATACCGAATGTAATGTAGCATGGGCAGATACGGTACGCCAAATACTTACAAATGACAAAGAGCTATATAACCCACAATCTATCCTAATACCTGCGATGGATGCTATAACTGAAGTGGTAAAAGAAAAAATGCAATTATTCGGATCCTCTAATAGAGTGAAACAATTGGTAGATTAATAGGATAGAGTAAAGAAGAGGATGACGGAATCCTCTTCTTTACTTTAATCGCATATAAACTAGAATTGCACAATTTTTAGAATGAGCATTTAACCGTAGTCTAATTCAGCATGCTCCGAGTAAATATTATAAATGGAAGATAAACTTTTGGACTAATAACTGCTAAAACCCGGTATGAGACTGAAAGGGGATTCGGCGAATTTCATAGGAATGAAATTTCACTTGCTTCCATTATTTCAAAGCAGCTTTTATAAAACTTCTTTTACCGTGATTGCTTTCGTATAACTATTTGTAAAACATCCTTCTATATCACTTCTTTTAATCAAACCCAATTCAATAGCGGCATGAATTTTTTCACTATCTGGTTTTTTTATTATTTGAATTAAATCATTCATTTTTAATTCTTCTAGTCTCTCCACTGTATCCTTCTCCACCCATTTTTCCGTTTTCCGAACCTGTCTTTGTAGTTTGAACTGTTCTCTGACTAACTCGCCTTTTTCATTTTCCCCAAACTCTTTATCAAAATATGTATGGAAAATCTTCTTTAATTGGTTTATTTCTACTTCGATTTTTTTCCTTACCTGATTTAATTCATAATATCTTTCTAACATTTCCTTTGTGATTAGTTCGTCCAACGTAAGCGCCCCCTTTGAAAAACAAATCCTTTGTCCCCAAAAAATAATAGTAAGCATTTTGTTAATAAATTCTATGGAGATGGATGAGAGAATATGCCAAGGTAATTAACTTTGGTTTAGTTGCCAGAAGATTATTCTTGTCCTATAATTGATATATTTGACTTAGGAGATGACATCATGAGAGGTATTTTTCAAAATAGATGGGCTGTTATTGGTATAGCAATCTTTTGTTCGATTTTATGGGGGAGTGCGTTTCCGGTACTAAAAGTTAGTTATGAAGAATTTCAGATGGCGCCGGATGATGTGATTTCTAAAATAGTATTTGCTGGAATGCGATTTTTACTTGCGGGACTGATTGTTTTAGCATTTCTATTATTTATGAAGCCGAAAAGTATCATCGTTACACGTAGACAATTTTTCATATTAATGATTTTAGGTATTATACAGACGGCATTACAATACTTTTTCTTTTATAACGGTCTTGCGAAAGTAACTGGGATGCAAGGGGCAATTTTAAATTCTAGTGGGACATTTTTAACTGTGATTCTTGCGCATTTTTTCTACGTAAATGATCGGATGAACTGGAAAAAGGCGTTTGGTTTACTAGCTGGTTTTCTTGGAATTATAGTTGCAAACTGGGGACAGGCATTTGAGTTTAGTTTTACTTTCACAGGCGAAGGGTATATGATTTTGTCTGGACTTACTAGTGCTATTGCTACCATAATGGCAAAAGAACTTGCAACAGGCATCCATCCTTTCGCTATTACAGGTTGGCAACTTTCATTAGGTGCGGTATTTCTACTCCTTGTTGGGGTTCCGAATCTAAGTGAGGGGGCAATGGTATTTACTCCGTTCGGTTGGGGATTATTTATCTACTCCGCATTGCTCTCATCCGTCGCTTTCGCATTATGGTATTCGATATTAAAATATAATAATGCTGGAGAAATCAGTATGTACAAGTTTATTGTGCCAGTGTCAGGAGCAATCCTATCAAGTATCTTCATACCAGGTGAACACCTAAACTTTTATACAGTTGCCGCACTAGCTCTAGTCGCGGTAGGTATTATGATAGTGAATTATAAAGGGAAGCAACACACGGAGAAAGAAAAGGAAAAACAAATCTTCGTGAAGGAACAATAGAAAAGAACGAATTATTTTTGTAGTTACTTTTGATGGAGAAAATCTATAAACAAATGATTTAGCATATCGGCATTGATATGCTATTTTTTTATATGATCATGGGTACTTTTCTCTATTTTATTTTGCTATTACATAGTTAATAGGAAATTTCGTTATCAGATAAATAGACAAATTTCTATTAATAATATTCAATATGTCGAGAAAAGGTTAAAAAAATAATAAAAGTAATTAATTTTTAGAATTCAATTGACAATTTTCTTTTATTTAATATAATAAAGATAGTAGGTAAAAAGAAGGAGGAATAACTTAATTATAAGTAGATGGATCTATGTTTTACTGATGTATATTAAAAAATTGACGAAATGGACAGTGTATTGCCTCATTTGCCTGAATGCCAGTATAGTACTGTGTTGAGTAAATGGACAATATTTCAGTATCATGACGTTACCTTGTTGTAACCGTCAAACCTCTGAATAAAAGTTTTCTACCAATAATCCACCGTTTACTCCTCTTTAACACTTTATTCTTGGTCTTCTTAGAACAGTTCCAGTCATAATATTTTTAGCATTTTACTTTCCTAACCTTATATCTAACTATTTCTAGGAACCTGTTTGATAAATATAATTCTTAAATATTTTCATATCATACTTATCCATCTAATAAATCCTTGAAAAAAGGGATTTAACTAGCTGATTCTTATTGAATTAGTTGTTATTAATATGCAATAAAAAGTACCTATTAGTTTACCTTAATCGAACTTCACCCGCGTTTGAGAGTGTTCCTAGATAGTTACCCCTTTTATCCTCTCATAAGCCCCCAGTCATAAGTGTAAAAGACGGCAGTACCATACTGTTGTCTCCTCATTAAATAAAAAAAGGCTGTCGACCTCCCGACAGCCTTTTTAATATTCAAATAGTATAAAACTATGTTTTTCGAAAACTTCAGTTCTTGCACTTTTTTTAATAAAAACGTTTAAAGCTATCGAAATGTTTACTCCAGTATGGATTATCTAAACTAACAATAGATACACCGGAACTTGTGCCAGCTTGAAGAAATTTATTATCACCAAGGTAGATTCCCATGTGAGAAATACCTGAACGATACGTTCCAGCAAAAAAGACTAGATCCCCAACTTGTGGGTTATTTACGTAATAAGATCGTTCGAAATAACCATCCGTTGAAAGACGATTTATTTTTTTACCAGCTTGATTGTATACGTAATAAATGAACCCACTACAGTCAAAACCACTAGTAGTAGTACCGCCCCATTTGTAAGGAATGCCAATTAAGCTTTTTCCAACACTAATTAGTTTGCTAACATCATAGTCTACATCTGCTTTTGCAGAAGAGCTTGTATTCGTACTTTGTGTGGAAACAGTTGGCTTCTCTTTCGTGGCACCAATACTTAATTTTTGTCCAATGTAAATCATATCAGATGATAAGCTATTCCACTTCTTAAGATTGGCTACACTAACTCCGTGCGCCTTTCCAATTTTAGATAAAGTATCTCCTGATTTAACCGTATATACAGTAGAGTTTTTTACTTCTTGTTTACTTGTCGATGATGTACTACTTGAAGAATTACTGTTACTAGATTTACCTGCTATGTTTAATTTTTGACCAACATAGATTAAATCAGAACTTAGATTATTCCATTTCTTTAAATTTGCAACAGAAACATTATATTTCGCGCCAATCTTAGAAAGCGAGTCTCCAGCTACAACGGAATAAACAGTAGAAGAACTGACTGATGTTTCTTTTTTCTCACTTGTTTTCGTGTCTTGTACCGACTGATTAGAAGCTTGTTTACTTACAGTTAGCACATTTCCAGGGAATATAAGAGTAGTATCTAATCCATTCCACTTCATTAAGTTGGTAAGGGATATGTTATGTTTTGACGCAATTCCACTTAATGTGTCACCAGCTTTAACTGTGTATGTATTAGATGTGTTATTTTGCTTTTCTTGTTTTTTCGATGTGTTTTCCTTGGCTGCAGTACTGGTTGAACCTGTTTCTAGTACTTGATTTGGATGAATCAAATCCGAGTTTAAGTTATTTATCTTTTTCAAATTCGTTACGGTTGTATTGTGCTTTTGGGCAATACTCCAAAGTGAATCTCCGCTTTGTACCTTATATGATGCTGCTTCAACTTGATCTGCTCCGACCAAAGCCGATGCAATTGCTGCACCTGCTGTAACCGACATGATTACTTTTTTATTCGCCAATGTTCACTTTCCTCCTACTAAACTTGTCAATATTAAATCTATTATACCATTTTTTTCTAAAAATAATAGAATTTCATAGGAGAATCTAGTATAAAAATTGGTTGAAAAGTAGAATTATAGTTTAAGATGTTACACTGGCTGTGAGAGAAGAATCTAAAAAAGAGATAATAAAAAAGGAATCAACTGATGATTCCTTTCAATTAAAAAATTATACATATTTATCGCGGCCAGCACCAAGTCCAAATATAAGAACAATCACAGCGTCTATTAATATGACAATTGAAGGTAGTGTCCATCCATCAGAAATATCATGAAGAAAACCGATTAAAAATGGTCCCGTCGCGGCAAGTAGATAACCAAGTGTTTGAGCCATTCCAGACAATTCCGCTGCTTCTAATGCTGTTCTAGCTCGGAGCCCGATTAAGGTTAATGCTAGTGAGAAGGCCCCAGCCAACGTAAATCCAATAAAAATACAACTAATAACCATCATTGTAGTTGTCGTACCTAATAAAAGTCCACCATAACCAAGAAACGAACTAATAATTAAAGCAATAACAACTCCTTGTTGATTGCGAAACTTTTCAGCAATAACTGGAACGAGAAAACTTGCAGGAAGTCCAATAAACTGTGTGAAAGATAACATCCACCCCGCTGTAGCCATGCTAATTCCTTGATCATTTAAAATGGTAGGTAACCATGAGATTGTTGAGTAAAATAAAAAAGACTGAGTACCCATAAAAATAGCAACTTGCCAAGCTAGGGGAGATTTCCACATTTTTTTATTCGTACGGATAAACTTTCTTTCCATATGCTGGTCGGTATTTCCCTTTCGTGCCAAATAGAAAATCACAAATAGTGCAAGAAACGTAGGTATTCCCCATATAAATAATGCTACTTTCCAACCAAGTTCTAATCCATCCGCGATCGGAACGCTTAGGCCAGAAGCAGCTGCAGCAATTATTCCCATAGCTGTTGTATATAAACTAGTCATTAATCCTATTTTATAAGGGAACTTATCTTTTATAAAACTGGGTAGTAATACATTTAATATCGCTATTCCTAGTCCTACTAACAAAGTTCCTGAAAAAAGAAGGAAAACGATAGAATTGGAACGGATGCTAATTCCGATAAATAACATGAGTAATCCAATTAACATTGCCCATTCATTAGATAGTCGATTTGCTAGACTTGGTGCTAACGGTGACATGATGGCAAATGCGATGACTGGTAAGCTAGTTAATAACCCAGCGCTAGAGCTTGATAATCCAACATCTGCTTGAATAGAACCGATAATGGGTCCAACAGAGGTAATTGCAGGTCTTAAATTGAAAGCGATTAAAAAGATTCCGCTAATTAGTAAAAATGAATACACCTTATTGTTCTGTTTTTTTGAACGTTCTATCTCCATCCCATAAACTCCTTTCACATATAGTAAGAGAAAAGGATTCGTCCGGCTCCAGCGCCCAGTGACTAGTAGACTTCCTTCACCTCCGTACGATAAAGGAGACTTGCCGATTGGTGAAACCAGAGGCTTAGTCGCACTTATACCCTTGCGGTGAAAGTCAACATCCGCTCAAACTTAAGGAAGGTCGACTAAAACCGGCCTTTGCGGCCAACGTCGACATACCCCTATGAAGGGGCATGTTTCCTTTATCTCCTACGGTAGAGGAATGTCCGATTAAAACCGCCGCTTTGCGCGGCAACATCGGACCACCTGGCATGGCCAAGCGCAGTCTATACGTCACTAAACGGGCGCTTACGCCTTTGTGCTTACAACAGCCCTTCTTGTTCAAATAAATAATCATACGGTATATCTATAAAAATATATTTATTTTCGGAGAGCGGATAAGAATAGGTCCGAATTTGTTCATTTCGTTTAATGTCTGTGTACAAGTTGGAAAGGATTCCTTTTTTCTCTACATTCATTCGTGCAATACTTTCAAAAAAGTAAGGACGCCAACTCCAGTTTTTCTGTCTACCTTCTGGATTTAACTCCCAATCACCTTCATGATTTTTTTCAGCGTTAGAAGATAATTGGATTCCTTCATCACTACAAATATATACACGGAAAGCGAAAGGATTACAAGAATTTCCAATGGTAAAAATAATTTCATCATGTGGCGCATTTGGATTTATATCCTGCAAGGTTTGCTTGAATAATTGCTGAATGTTTTTGGAAAGTTGTAATTGAGCTTTCACTTTTTTCTTTTCATATTTAACAAATAGCTGAAAATCTTTTTCTATTATATCCTTATACGTATCAATGTCTACAAATTGTGGATTTGAATTTGCCAAGTAACGGCCTTGATAATATCTACCACCATTTCTCCACGCATAATTAAATTGATTATACGTAGTGATCCCTTTAAAAAGTAAAGTAGCTCCCATTTTATGTGCTAACATGGAGATGGAATAATGAACATCGTTATATAAATGTGGTAATGCATCGTCCTTTAAAAAGCTGACATCAATTTTAATTATATTTGGTTCGATATAAGTAAGTTTATCCAAATTTCCACTCGTTTTTCCAACATCATCAAAAGCGATTTGGATTCCTAATGTTTTTATATACTTAAATAATGAGTTAAGAGAATATATTTCTTCTGTTATTTGTTTTTCCTTTAATTCCAGAACAATGTTCCTTAGATCAAGCCCTTTCCTTTCGTAGGATTGTAAGAGTGAAAGTATCGTCTCACCATCGTCCTCATAGAGTAGTTGTGCATCATAACCTAAAAATAGAAGGACAGTTTTGTCAGTTTCTATATAATAATCTAGTGCTTTTTGTTGGATGCAAGTAGTCACTTCTAATCGGAAATCATTTGGGATAGAAGTATCTTTGAAAAACCAATCTAAACGTTGTTGTTCACCTTCCTCCGTTAAGTAATAAGCTTTTAGTTCATAGCCAATTACTTTACGAGTATCTGCACTTACAATAGGTTGATAATATGGAATAACATGGTCTAAATTCATCATGATATCTAATGGATCCACTTCTAGCACTCCCATCACTGACAACAATTTAATAAATATTATAACAAATATAAAGAGCAGCGTCTTGACTGGAGAACGAGAATTTCTTAAAGTAGTAGTAGAAAGCGTTTTTTTAAGTAGGAAAGTATAAAGCTTTTTTCCTTCATAAGTATAACTAAGCCATTCGCCAGCTTAATCGCGAGCGAATGACAAGTTTTCTAACGCTATCGAGTATTCGGAAAATGATGAGGTATTTAGTATGAATAGTTATATGCAAGATAGAATTATAGGATTTACAGAAAAAAATGAAAATAAAGCTCGCTTTTTAATTAAATGTCCCGATCAGCCCGGTATCGTTTCCGCTGTTTCGGAATTTTTATTTAAACATGGAGCGAATATTATTGAATCCGATCAATATACAATGGATCCAGAGGGTGGGCAATTTTTCATGCGAATTGAATTTGAATGTCCTAACCTTTTGGAAAATGCAAAAAAACTGGAAGAAGATTTTCAACCAATTGCGGATAAATTTCATATGGACTGGAGAATTATGTATGTCCGTCAATTGAAGAATATGGCGATATTCGTATCGAAGGAACCACATTGCTTACTAGAATTATTATGGGAATACCAAAGTGGGGATTTAATGGCTAATATCTCGTTAGTAATTAGTAACCATGATACATGTCGTGAAATGGTGGAATCCCTTGGAATTCCTTTTTACCACATTCCTGCGAATAAAGACATTCGACAAGAGGTAGAAGAAAAACAGAAGCAATTATTAAAAGAGTATAATGTAGATTTAATCGTTCTAGCTCGCTACATGCAAATTCTAACAGATGATTTTGTGAAGGATTTTAAAAACCAAATTATCAATATTCATCATTCCTTCTTACCGGCATTTATTGGTGCTAAACCGTACGAACGTGCATATGCTCGAGGGGTAAAGATGATTGGTGCCACTTCTCATTATGTAACAGGTGATCTGGACGAAGGGCCTATCATTGAGCAAAATATTGGTCGAGTCAATCATCGTGATAATGCAAGCGATATGAAGAAAATTGGGCAATCGATTGAACGAAGTGTATTAGCAAGTGCGGTAAAATGGCATTTGGAAGATCGTATTATTGTCCATGAGAATAAAACGATTGTATTTTAAATAAAGAACATCTAAGCAGTTCAATTCAATTTGAGTCGGACTGCTTATTATTTTTACAGAATTATAATGTATTAGGTAGGAGATGCCAATATGATTAGAAAAAGCATCAGATATCCGTTGGTCTATTTCGTAGTTTATACTGTTTGGCAGTTAATCACTGATAAAAAAGTTAATTGGTTAGATAATATGGGTGTTTGCTTTATAATGTTCCTGCTTATGCTTTTCTATAATTGGACGAAGATACCTTATGAATGGGAGAAAGATAAAAAATAAAATCATTAAGATAGGAAATACGCTGGTGAAGTAGGATAAAGTAATACCGAGTACGATAGTCTTACCATAGTTGACAAACCAAAGTTACTAATTATATAATTATTTCGAATTAGAGATATATGTAGGAGATGACTACTCATGAAGGATCAGAACAACCTTCAACAAGAAGATCTATCTCTAAAGTTATTCGTTGTTTTAAATCGAACTTTAGATTCAATCAAAAATCGTGTTGAAGAGGATATAAGATGTTTAGGATTAAACCCAACTGAATTTGCTGTCCTTGAATTAATATACAACAAAGGTGATCAACCAATACAAAAAATTGGTGAAAAGGTATTAATTGCAAGTAGTAGTACTACGTATGTAGTAGATAAGTTGGAGAAGAAAGGATTAATAAAGAGAAATCCTTGTCCAACAGATCGTCGAATCACCTATGCGGGATTAACACCAGATGGTAAGGATTTAATGGATGAAATCTTTCCTAAACATAAAACTACAATTCAACAAATTCTAGCAGGTTTAGATGTCAATGAAAAAGAGACCATGATCCAACAATTAAAAAAATTAGGATACTATGCTAAAGGTGTCTAATTTTTTTATCAATTATCTCATGTTCGTAATTTATTAATTAAAGAAATAAGCATTGAAAATCAATATAAATCCATCTCAAATATTACAAAACTTAGAAATATGAGTTTGATATATATTATTTCTGTCTATCGGGAATAATGGGACAGTAAAGCATTGTGAACACATTTCAATGGAGGAGGTTCTTATAGGAATTTTTAATAAAAGAGATGTATGGGTTTGGATTAGATAAATTATTTAGAAAAACAAAGGAGAATGAAAATATGTCAAATGTTAAATTAGCAGTAGTTTTTTATTCAATGGGTGGAACAAACTATCAAATGTCTAAATGGGCAAAAGAAGGAGCAGAAGCAGCAGGTGCGGAAGTTCGCTTATTAAAAGTTCAAGAGTTAGCTCCGGATTCAGTAGTTGAAGCAAATGAAGGTTGGAAAGCAACAGTAGATGCTACAAAAGATGTTCCAGTAGCAACTTCCGATGATTTGGAATGGGCAGATGCCATCATCTTTAGTGTACCTACACGATTCGGAAATATGGCATCCCAAATGAAACAGTTCCTTGATCTTCAAGGTGGACTTTGGGCAACTGGTAAGACAGTAAATAAAGTGGTAAGTGCAATGACCTCGGCACAAAACCCACACGGTGGTCAAGAAGCAACATTATTATCTCTATACACTTCCATGATGCACTGGGGAGCGATTATCGCGACTCCTGGGTATACAGATCCGGTACTATTTGGAGCAGGTGGAAATCCATATGGAACGAGTGTAACAGTAGACCAAGATGGTAAAATGGTGGAAGATGTGGAAGCGGCTGTGAAACATCAAGCTAAACGTACTATTACTATTGCAGAATGGGTTAAAAATGGAAATCAATAATTAATTAAATTTTTAATGCATGAATAATAGAATAACATAACATTGTAGAAGCCTGATAAACGTGAGTTATCAGGCTTTTCGTATTTGGATGGGAAGAAAAAGCGCACTTTATAATAGAAAATTGGTTTAAAGCATTAAGGATAATAAAAATTAAATATAAAATTATCTTATATTTGTATTGATTTTCTATATAATGGTTTTAGGTGGAGCACGAAAATGTATAGGTAGTGTTCCGATTCTATTCCATATTTGCATATTGGATGTTTAATTAAAATGTGGAATGAGAACGACCATTTATTAAATATAAAAAATGGAGGTGGCTATTTAATGGAAAGGGAAAATGAAGAATTATTAAATAAAGAAAACGTTTCAAAGATAAAGGAGGAAAGAAGAGAAGGGGAACCGACCTCTGCGTTCAAAGGAGCGTCTTGGGCAGCACTGTTAATAGGTGTTGCAGCTTATCTAATTGGCTTATTCAATGCTGAGGCAATGCAACTGAATGAAAAGGGTTATTACTTCGCAGTTTTAGTGTTCGGACTTTATGCAGCGGTATCCTTACAAAAAGCAGTAAGGGATAAAGATGAGGGAATACCAGTTACTACTATTTACTATGGTATTAGTTGGTTGGCACTCATTATCTCGATTGCATTAATTGGTATTGGACTCTTCAATGCAGGAAGTATGGTTTTAAGTGAGAAGGGATTTTACGGAATGGCATTTGTTCTCAGCATATTTGCCGCTATTACGGTTCAAAAAAATATTAGAGATACACAGAGAGCAAGAGATAGAGATTGATATTTTGATTGTAAAATATAAAAAAGGAGTGATTATTCAATAAGGATAGTCGCTCTATAATTGATTTTAAGGATTAATAGGCAGTATCCAAATATAGGAGCTGCCCATAAATTCTTAAAATATAGAAGAAAAAACTTCCACATATTTTCTTTCTTACAATTTTTAATAATATTTTCGTTCATATGCATGGCCATGTAGTTTAGGTGAATCTATATCTTTGCCAATTTTGCCTTAAAGAATTTAACCAACCTTATTAAGATGAGATGTAATTCTTAACAGAAAAAAATAGTCAAAGAAGAAACATCCTACTTCTGATCCTGAATCGCTTTTCTAGCTAACCTATCAGCATTTCCATTCTGTTTTTCTGGTATCCATTTAATAAAAACATAAGGAAAATGAGTGGATAATTCTCTAACTTTTTCTAATAGGGGTAGAAATGTTTTGTTTTTTGTATAGTCACGGTCAATGGCATTCACAACAATTTGGGAATCCGACCGAAAGGATAAAATTTCACCAGAATATTCATCCTTACAGATTTCCAAAGCTTTTATAACAGCAAAAAACTCGGCCTCGTGATTCGATAAATTCCCTAACGGTATTGCATATTCAAATTGCTTTTTATTTGCTTTTATATAAATTCCTGCCCCACTAGGTCCAGGATTCCCGCTAGATGCTCCGTCCGTATATATTTCTATCAATTTTTCACCCTCCTCTGAATGGCTGGTTACTAAAAATATAATATGAACAGAAGTAAATGTCGAACAAAAGAGCAAAAAAGCAGGAAGGAAGTCTTATGCTGCCTTATTTCTGGAGTAGGACGTGGCTAATTTCACTGTAAAATTATTAACTATTAGTTATTCTTTATAACCTTCTATACAATAAAAAAAGCTCTTCTCAATATTGAGAAGAGCTTTCAGGTGGCAACTTAAAGTTTTACAACGTTAGCTGCTTGTGGTCCACGGTTACCTTCTTCGATATCGAAAGAAACTTCTTGACCTTCTTCTAAAGTTTTGAAACCTTCGCCTTGGATTGCTGAGAAGTGTACGAATACGTCGTCTCCGCCTTCAACTTCGATGAATCCAAAACCTTTTTCTGCGTTAAACCATTTTACTGAACCTTTGTTCATAAGAAAATTCCTCCATGTGCTCACGGCACGTTTATTACTAATTTCTGTTCTAGATAACCAAGACCATAACTACTTTAGAGAAGTTATTACTAGTGCTTGGCAGAAGGAAAGTATAAACTTTCTTCCTGCATAAGTGCAACTAAGACCTTCACCTGGCGAAGGCCAAGTTTTCAAATATTGCACACGAACATCAATAAGTTAATATTAGTATATCACAACCTTATATATAAATATACATAAATAAATAAAATATTTTTCAGAAATATATGGAAGAAGTTTTATTTACTAGTGTTCACTTTATTTACGAATACCTATTGTTTTTCCTATTTATTTTCCTAAAGTGCATATTCAGGTTTTCTAAAGGGGATAAAGGTTTTAGGAGATGTAAATATTTGGCTAGCACTTTTCATCTTTACTTTTATTTGTTGTTATTAAATACATGTGAAAATATTTTTCGACAAAAATGTTTAGTTTTCGAAGGGTGACATGGAGCTACTTTAAATTTATAATGGTATATAACATTCAGATAACTTTGGGAAGGGAGAAATGTTCGTTGCCGATTAATATACCAAAAGAATTGCCAGCCCGCGAACTATTAAACCAAGAAAAAATATTTGTTATGGATGAGGATAGAGCGCTTACGCAAGATATCCGACCACTTAATATATTAATTTTAAATTTAATGCCTGAAAAGGAAAAAACAGAATTACAGTTACTCCGACTATTAGGTAATACGCCCTTACAGGTGAATATTAGTTTTTTAAGGACAGCGACTCATCGCTCTACACATGTGAGTAGTTATCACTTGGATTCCTTTTATACAACATTTGAAAAGGTAAAAAATAATCGATATGACGGATTAATTATAACCGGTGCCCCAATTGAGCATCTGGAATTTGAAGAAGTGAACTACTGGAATGAACTAACTCAAATTATGGATTGGGCAAAGGAAAATGTTACATCTACATTGAATATTTGTTGGGGAGCACAGGCATCATTGTACTATCATTACGGAATTGAGAAATATCAATTGCCTAAGAAATGTTTCGGGATATTTGAACATACGATAGCAGATCCTACTGTAAAATTAGTGAGAGGGTTTGATGAAGTATTTCAGGCTCCGCATTCTCGACATACAGGCAATTTGAAAGTAGCGATACAATCACATCCGGATTTATTTTTACTTTCGAAATCGGAGGAAGATGCACCATTTATCATTATGTCAAAAGATGCAAAAAACATTATGATAACGGGACATTTGGAATATGACGCAACAACGCTATTAGACGAATATCACCGTGACTTGGAACGCGGACAAGATATAGATATTCCTGTCAACTATTTTCCAAACGATGACGTTAATGAACGACCACTACATACTTGGAGGTCACATAGTCATTTGCTTTTCTCTAATTGGTTAAATTACTATGTATACCAACAAACACCATACGTGTGGAAATAAAAGAATATAAGTTCTGTTTTTCTCATAGGATGATAGTACCCATTAGTGTGAAATTTAAATTGAAAACTTAGGTGCAGTTAAAATATTAAGCGAGTAAAAGACAAAACAATTAAAGGGCATTATTGCAAAGGGATGATTTGGTAAAAAATACAAAGGGAAAAAGGGTGAATGATGTGGAGAAAGTAAAAAGGAGAAAGATAGAAGTATTTCAGGGGGATAAAGAAAAAGCAAGTCCTGGGGATATCGTTCAGTTTTTACGACATAATATTATTTTGGAAGGAATTACATTACCTTCTAATGCGGAAAATAGTATCATCGTTGATTTGTCTTCAACAAGCCTCAAGGTATTAGAGGAAATAAATCATGGTTATTCTAATACAGTAGTGGCACATCATAAGTATCGCGTTGTTGAAAAGGCTAATGAAAAGTAACTGGTTAAAGCCTGTCTAATACAATTATTATTTTATCTACGCGGCGTTACTAAAACTCCCTCCTCTACAGGCGGGAGATAAGTGCCGCCAAGCTTCGAAATAAGGGCGACTAAGATTCAGGTGGAGTTAACTCCACCTGAACCAAGTCTTCTTTATCAAGACGATCCAAAAAAGTGGATTGTCTTTTTTATATGGGAAGTTTTTTACTGGTAACATAACAAAATAATTATAAGGAACACTAACAATGGAGGTGATTATTATGTCGAAAAAGAAAGTTAATCCTTTAACACACGGTTTAGGTTCACCAGAAGTAGAAGGCCAAGGGACAACAAATAGGGAAACTGGAAGGAAAAAGGCGGATTCTTCCAGAAAGAAACAGAAACGTTTTTAACGTTTTAGTATTAAATATTTCATAGGGGCTGGGACAAAAGTATTTTAACCACTTGAAAACCGACATGATTGAGCGAATAATGGCTCCGGAAATATACTTCGCTTTCACTTCAGTACAGGGGCGACACCTGCTCGAAAAAAACCTCGCAGTGTCTACCTTGCCGCGGGTGGCTGGTGAGCCTCCTTGCGCTATCGCACTGCTGTGTCTCACCTAGGCCTTTCCTCCCGCAGGACAAGGAAAGCTACGTCAGCGATACATTCGCACGAAGAAAATGCGAATTTCAAGGGGTCTACGTATATTTCCTGCGCTTAGATAGCGAATTGTCGAATTGTTCATCTTTAGGGTTAAACACTTTAGTTATGTCCCAGCCTCTATGAATTTACGTAAGAATGTGGTCTTTTATTACCAAAACAAATATATGGAAAAACTTAGGGATACATGTAAAATAGTATAATAGTAACGGGTTATTGAATTATTTGATTAAAAATATAGGAGGACTATTTATGAAAAAATTAACCTACATGCTACTTGTACTATTGATTACTTTTCTTGCTGCATGTTCATCAGATGGATCAGCAGATAACACTAATGAGAGTAATAAAACAATAGAACAAAAGCAAGACGAGACGGAAGAAAAAGGAGTTAATGTTGACAAAGGCCTTTTAAATGTAGAAGTAACTTTACCGGCAGCATTTTTTGAAGGACAAGATATAGAAGAGGTTATTGCTGAAGCTGAAGAAGAGGGAGTAAAGGAAGTCACTAAAAATGAAGATGGTTCACTTACTTATAAAATGTCTAAATCCGAACACAAAAAAATGATAAGTGAAATGGGAACTTCTATCACGAAAACAATTGAAGACATGAAAAATAGCGGAGATTATGTATCCATAAAAGAGATTACATATAATGATTCATTTTCAGAGTTTACATTGGTTGTGGATAAGGAATCCTTTGAAAATAGTTTTGACGGATTTGCTGTATTTGGGCTAGGTATACAAGGTTCGATGTATCAACTATTTAACGGTGCGAATCCGGAAAATTATCAGGTAACTATATCAGTGAAAGATGAAGCAACTCAAGAAGTGTTCTCTGAAGTCGTTTATCCTGATGCTTTAGAGGAAATGGAGGAAACTGAAGAAACTGAAGAAACAGCAGAGTAAAGTAAATTGAAAGATTGGTGTTTTTTAAAAAGGAGGAAGCAAATTGAAAAAAGGTTTCAAATTGTTTGTATTTGGATTATTAACGGTCGTTTTTCTTGTGGCATGTGGACAAGGTACGAAGGATATCGAAGTGAAGGAGGAAGGGGAGCAGCAAGGTGAAACTACACAGCAAAAAGAAACGGCTCAACCTGAAGAACTAGAAGAGGAGACACAATCTAAACTTGGTTCCAGAACAAATCCTGTACCTTTGCAGAAAACCGCAACTGTGAGCGATGAGTTATATGATGATGAGGGTAATGCTTACGCAATTAAGTTTGATTTAACGGTAACAGAGGTTCTTCGTGGGGATGAAGCTTATCAAAAGTTAGTATCTATGAATGAATTTAATGAAAAAGCTCCAGAAGGATATGAATGGGTATTAGCAAAAACCAAAGTGAATTTTAATGAATCTGAAACAGAAGACTTATCCTTTCATATAGATGGAATTATGAATTTTGAAATGGTAAGTGGAAGTGGAGATATTTATAGTGGGGATGTATATGGAACAACAGAGCCTGATTTTAGCTTTGAAATGTACGTAGGAAATGAAAAAGAAGGTTATATATCCGGTTTAGTGAAATCTGGAGAAAAGGCACAACTTCGCTATGAAGAAATGTTAGGTGGACATGTTTTCTTTAATTTACAGTAACTGCCTCAAAAAGGATGTTTATTCCAACGTAACATTCGTATATTATAATGGATGTTGTGATTATCAATTGCAATCATTAAAAAATCGCAAAACGACTACAAATTGCATAACGATTTGTAGTCGTTTTTTTATTACATTTACTCACTTCAAACTTTTTCCCTGTATCTTTCCCTAAAACCACCCTTTTTTTCTAAACCATAATATCATCAAAATGGTTAAAGCTATCATTACCCCGATAACGATAAAATAGCCGTAATTCCATTCAAGTTCCGGCATATTTATAAAATTCATTCCATAAATTCCTGCGATAAAGGTTAATGGTGCAAAAATAGAAGTGATGACAGTCAAGATTTGGATTACTTGATTTTGTTGATAGGAGTTAATAGAAATAAAATTATCGCGAATATCGTTCGTAACGTCTCGATTTGAATCCACCATTTCAGAGAGCTTGAGTAAATGGTCATAAATGTCCATAAAGTATTCTCTCCTACTCTTAATACCTTCAAGATGATGAGAATTTAATATACGATATAGCAAATCACGAATTGGATTAATTGTATGCCGTAATTTGAGGAGTTCATGCCTTAAATCAAATAATCGATCTAATAAAATATCCATTCCCAGTTTATGAGGATTTTCTTCCACATCATTAATTTCTTCTTCTAATTGGTAAATAATCGGGAAGAAGTTATCTACCACCTTATCGAATATTTCGTAAAAGATACGGAATTCATCCCAATTATCAAGCTTTTCTTGTTTAATTAAGTTATTCCAGACAAAATTAACTTCTTCCAAATCAGATAAGTGAAAGGTTACAATAAAGTGTTCACCAAGAAAGAAGTCAATTTCATGTTGATTGAATTTCGTTTCACCAACTGCATGGGTGATGACTAATGAAAAATCATCATAATAGTCCATTTTGGAACGTTGTTGGCCATGGATACAATCTTCTATAGCAAGTGGATGGAAATTAAGTACAGATTTTAATTTATCAATTTCCTCTTTAGAGGGCATATTAAAATCAATCCACCACCATTTATATTTATGGGAATCGAAGTTATCTAAATCCCTTTCTAAAATTCTTTTATTTTCAGAAGTTACAGCCAAAATCTGAATCATAGTAAAATTCCCCTCTAATAAGAATTCGTCTACATTTTCCCACTATACCCTTAAAGACCATTGACTATTCCATATAGATTTAGAGAATAAAAAGGCACCGAATGATAATCGGTCAATCAAATTTCATGTAAACCAATGGACAAAATTCATTCCTTATTAGTCCGCATCTTGATCAACATTCACATTATATTAATCTATTTTACATCTTAATTCGACTGTCACTCTTAATGGTCTAAAAATATTTTTCTTGTCCATACTAGTGATTAAATGTGATATTACTAGATTAAGGGTAAAGGAATGGATAACGTTGAAAAAAGCTATTCTTTACATGATAAGGCCGTTGGAACCTAATGAGCAATTTACAAGGCAGGAGTGGATGATGAACGAATATAATAATACGTTCAACATCCAAATCATTAAGAAGTTTTCAGACATTGGCTATCCCGCAAGTAATTTAAAACGCCCAGCTTTACAGGAAATGATTAAATTTATGATGAATAGTAATGAAAAAATAGATCTCATTTATTTTTATGGAATTGAACAATTTGAAAAAGATTTGATACGGATTAAGTACGTTGAGCCAACCATAAGAAACTATATCCAGGAGATTTTATATATAGAGGATTCACTCAAGAAGGAAAAAGCTATAAAAAAGTGGGAAACGAGTTAACGTACAATCTATTAAAAAAACAACTTCGAAAATCTTCCAAATTAAGCGACAATACATACTATATCTGTTACGATATAAGTAGTTATCATTTTTTTCTTAGGAGGTATGAGATGGCTTTTACGGGAGGAACAGACGGTCCAAGAGGTCCAAATGTAAAACAGTTAAAAAAGATGAAAAGACTCGGTAGTCGCTCGGGTATTTTTATCGGGTTTTTAGTTGTGCTGCTCATTATTGTTGGACTTGGGTTAAATTGGGTTACCGAATACATATGGATGGATTCGTTAGATTTCGCTTCTGTGTTTACCACTATATTAAGTATTAAGGTTATGCTTGGAGCTATAGGATTTGTATTGTTCGCAATTATTACCTATATTACCCTATTTTGGATAAGACGAACTTATTTTTCACATTTTTCCGTTCATCAGCTCCCACCATTTTTACAAAGTGGGAAAACATTAAACTTAATTATTCTTGCAGGTGCGTTATTTGTTGGCTTAATTGGAAGTACAACGGTACAAGGACTTGGTTGGGAACCAGCGCTTAAAATAATGAATTTTGTACCATTCGGTGAGACGGATCCATTCTTTAATCGTGATATTTCATTTTATATGTACGTCCTACCATTCATGAAATTTGTAGTTAATCTGTTATTAAGTTTAAGTATGTTTGTATTAATAGTTGAAATCGGTGCTTATTCAGTTTTTCATATTTATCGTATGAATAAATCTGCCCAGACACATTTATCTGTAACGGTATTAATTGTAGGGGTGCTGTTGGCACTAACTCATCTGTTAGAACCGTTTGATACGCTACTAACAAATCGAGTCAATTTATTTCAGCATAGTGTTGTACACGGTCTTAGCTTTACTGATCGTTTGATTAATATTCCAGTCTCTTACATTCTTGCGGCATTTTCCGTTATTGCTGCTATTTGGATTATTATTACTTTAAGTAAAGGAAGAATCCAAAAAGTTATTTTGCCAATAGCTATCTATTTTGGAATCATTCTATTGGGGCAAGCTGCATCATTTGTCGTTCAGCAATTTGTTGTTTCTCCAAATGAGTTTACTAGAGAGGCGCCGTACTTGGAACATAATCTGAATTTTACTAGAGCGGCATACGACTTAGAAGGAATGGAAGAAAAAGAACACCCAGGTAATGTGGAATCATTAAGCAAAGATTTAATTGAGCGAAACCAACTTACAATTGATAATGTAAGAATTAATGATTCAAGACCACTTTTAGATGTCTATAATCAACTACAAACATTCCGTACGTATTACCAATTTAATGATGTCGATATTGACCGTTATGAGATTGATGGAAAGTATCAGCAAGTATTCATCGGGGCTAGGGAATTGAATACGGCTGATTTACCAGAGCAAGCACAAACTTGGGTGAACCAAAACCTACGTTATACGCATGGTTATGGGATTACGATGAGTCAAGTGAATGATGTAACTTCTCAAGGTCAACCACAGTATTTAGTTAGAAATTTACCACCTCAAGGTGAGTTAGATATTGAAAGACCGCAAATTTATTTTGGTGAAGAAGATTATAAGAGTGTTATAGTCGATACAGAAGTAGACGAATTCGATTATCCAGCCGGTGAAGAGAATGTATCCACTCGCTATGAAGAAGAGGCGGGAATCCCATTAACTGGTCTAAATCGTTTACTATTTGCTATTGATGAAGGATCTATCCGTATTCTTGTATCTGGCCAAATTAATAGTGATAGTAAATTGCTACAAACACGTAACATTATGGAACGTGTAGAACGTATTGCTCCGTTTTTCGAGTATGACAGTGATCCATATGTTTTCGTACGTGATGATGGAAGTCTTGCATGGATGTTAGATGCCTATCTAACAGAAGAAGGATATCCATATGCAGAGAACTTTGATGGAAGAAACAATTACATTAAAAACCCTGTTAAAGTTGTAGTAGATGCTTACACAGGAGAAACAAACTTTTATATCATCGATCCGGAGGAACCACTGGTACGGACTTATCAAAATATGTTCCCGAACTTGTTCACTACAGAAATACCTGAAGATGTACGCAGTCATTTCCGTTATCCCGAGCAACTATTTAAGATTGAATCTGCGATGTATGGAACCTATCATATGACAAATCTTGAACTATTCTATAATAGAGAAGATTATTGGCAGTTTCCAACTGAAAAATATTATAATGAAGATATCGAAATGGAACCTTACTATACGACAATGAAACTCCCTGAATATGATGAGGAAGAATTCATCCTTATGGTACCTTATACTCCAAGAAACAGGCAAAATATGATTGCTTGGATGGGGGTTCGAAATGATGGCGAGCACTACGGTGAAAAAATTGTTTACAAGTTCCCTAAACAAGAAAACGTTTATGGACCACAACAAATTGAAAACCGAATAAACCAAGATAGTGTCATCTCTCAGGAGTTAAACTTATGGTCACAAGGTGGATCATCAGTAATTCGCGGAAACTTATTCGCGTTACCGTTAGAGGATACGATTCTTTATGTCGAACCAATCTACATCGAATCTTCTAACGAGACTTCTCTTCCTGAAGTAAAACAAGTCGTTGTCGCATATGGTGATCATATTGCAATGGAAGCGACGTTTGATGAAGCATTAGAGAAAATTTTAGATCGTGTAGAAAAGGGAATTAAACCAGAGGAAGTTCCAGGTGCTGAAGATACAGCTGAGGGAACAGACGAAGGAGCTACAGAGGAAGGGCAACAGGGACAGCCGGATACGGATCCAATTCTAAATGCGGATGAAGTACTTGGCGAAGTGTCTGATCTATTCAATCAATATCAAAAAGCATTATCTGACGGAGACTGGCAAAAAGCCGGTGAAATCATGAGTCAGCTTGAACAAAGATTGAAATAAATAGTTTTTATACGACCATCAAATTAATGTAGATTTGGTGGTCGTTATTATTTTACATTAAATGAAATTGAATTTTCTATAATAAAAGAACGCGTTCGCTTATACAGGAATGCGTTCTTTTCATAATTTTTCGCAGGTTAACCGGCTGTAAGACCCCCACTAATTGAAGTTCCACTTTATGAGGTTGCTGGCATCTAAAGTCATACTTAGGAAAGGAAAAGAATATACATAGATATGATATGGGATTCATTTCAATACAAAATATGGAAAGTACGTACCTAGCATTTTGTTTGACAACTAAACAAAAAGAAAGTATGTTAAGTTTAAGAGGTTTTTAGATTTGGAAATCATTGTAGTGAAAGATAACCTTATTTAATAAACTACAACAAGATTAAATCTCCTGAAAGGGAAAATGAGGTGAATGGAGTGACTGAGATGTTAGATAAAAACCGTCGTTTAGGTGAAACATTAAAAAATATGGGCCGTGTAATGGTTGCGTTTTCTGGTGGTGTTGATAGTGCAGTTGTTTTAAAGCGTGCTCAACAAGAACTTGGGAATGACAATGTACTAGCAGTTGTGGTAAATTCCGAGCTATTCCGTGATTCAGAGTTTGATGCTGCAGTTGCATTTGCAGAGGATATGGGTGTTCGTGTTCATAAGACAGAAATAAAGGAATTAGAAGATTCACGAATTGTTGCGAATAATCCAGATAGCTGGTATTACAGTAAAAAATTATTGTATACGCATTTAAATAAACTAGCGAAAGAAATGGATTTCCCATATGTTTTAGATGGTATGATCATGGACGACGAAGAAGATTTCCGTCCTGGTTTGAAAGCAAGAACAGAAGAAGGTATTCGAAGTGTGCTTCAAGAAGCAAATATGTATAAAACGGACGTCCGTGCATTAGCGAAGGAATTAGATCTTCCAGTTTGGAATAAACTAGCATCTTGTAGTCTAGCATCTAGATTCCCTTATGGAACAACATTAAATAAAAAAATTGTTAATCAAGTAAATGAAGCAGAACTTTATCTTAAAGGCACTGGTTTTGATGAAGTTCGTGTTCGTTACCATGACAATGTTGCACGTATCGAAGTGGCAGCAGATAAAATCGTTTCCTTATTGGAGAAGCGTGAGCAAATCCAACATAAATTAGTCTCATTAGGATTTGATTATGTTACTTGTGATCTTAGAGGATATCGTACTGGTAGTATGAATGAAGTATTATCAGAAGCTACTAACGAGCAACTTGCAGCAAATGCCTAATAAGCTTAAATGGGCAATCCATGATAGCAGTTTTTAATCTCAACTTAAGATTAAAAACTGCTTTTTTGGATGGACTGGACAAGCAATTAATTGATTTGAAATTAGAAAATATGGGTATGCTTTTGACAGTTAATACATAAAGGAGTTTTAAGAATGAAACTATTATATTTTGATTGTTTTTCAGGTATGAGTGGAGATATGACGATAGGTGCATTACTAGATGCTGGGGGGGATTTTTCATATCTGGAATCTGAACTCAAGAAATTGAACTTTGCTGATGAGTATGAATTGAAGATGACTAAGGTGGTGAAAAATGGAATTACAGGTACTAAATTTGATGTCGTGTTAAAAAATAAAGAACAACATCATCACCATTCACATGAACATACACATAACCATGAACATTCTCATGACCACGGACACCATCATTCACATGGTGAGGGGGATCATCACCATACACATGCACATCATCACAATCATGTCCATGCTCATGATCATTCCCACGACCATAATCATGGACACCATCATCACGACCATCGATCTTATCGTGATATTGTTAGTATGATTTCAGAATCAGATTTATCGGAAAAGGTAAAGGATACGTCTTTAAGGATATTTAAAAAAATTGGTGAGGCCGAGGGGAAAATTCATGGAATGCCACTAGAAACAGTTCATTTCCATGAGGTAGGAGCAGTGGATTCCATCATTGATATTGTAGGTACTGCCATTTTATTGGAGCAGCTTGAAATTGATGAAATTATATCTTCTCCAATTCCTACTGGTTTTGGAAAAATTCATATTGACCACGGAATTTATCCGGTACCTGCACCAGCAACTTTAGAAATTTTACGTGGTGTTCCTATCGCAAATAGTGAAATTCAAGCTGAACTGACTACTCCTACAGGTGCTGCAATTGCCGCTGAATTGGCTGAGGATTTCTGTACCTTCCCTTCCATGAAGGTAGATGAAGTTGGTTATGGAGCTGGAACGAAAACCTTCCCTAATCATCCGAATGTGTTACGAATTATAATTGGGGAAAAATGAAGGAAGATAACTATATTTACGGGAAGGAAAAAGGAATCATGGAAGATATTTTACGTAAGGTGCAAGAAGGATCAATAAGTATTGAAGAAGCAAAGAATAAACTCGCTTCGTATGAGGATTTGGGTTTTGCGAAAGTGGATCATCATCGTAAGAAGCGTCAAGGGATTCCAGAGGTTATTTATGGGGAAGGAAAGACAGTAGAACAAATTATTTCCATTTTGGAAGCGATAAAGGCTAAGGAAAATGATGTGCTAATAACGAGAATCTCAGAAGAAAAAGCAAAGCAAATCTTGGAGGTTCATCCAGAGTTCACCTTTGAAAAATTAGCGCAGATTTTGTATTGGAAATCCACTAAAAATACTAATGAAAATAGTGATGGATATATAGCGATACTCTGTGCGGGAACTTCTGATCTAAAAGTAGCAGAAGAAGCTGCGGTGACAGCGGAAGTGATGGGATGCAATGTTCGGAGATTTTACGATGTTGGAGTTGCAGGGATTCATCGTTTACTAGACCAAGCGAAAGAAATTCAACAGGCTACAGTTTCTGTCGTTATTGCAGGAATGGAAGGGGCGTTGCCAAGTGTTGTCGGTGGACTAGTTTCTCATCCTGTTATAGCGGTTCCTACAAGTGTTGGTTATGGTGCTAATTTTAAAGGACTTTCAGCATTGTTAACCATGCTGAATTCCTGTGCCAGCGGAATTAGTGTTGTGAACATTGATAATGGTTTCGGTGGGGCATATAATGCGGTATTAATAGACAGATTAGCAAGAAAAGGCTAGAAAGGGGATATTCTAAAAGTTGGAAATTAAACACCCTCCAAACAATGAACATATCGATCGAAATATGGTGAAAGTGGAAGTTAACCTTGATGATACGTCAGGTGAATTGCTTGGCTATGTGATGGACCTATTATTTGCAGCAGGGGCTAACGATGTTTTTTACACGCCAATCTATATGAAAAAAAATCGACCGGGTGTATTGCTGCAACTTCTTTGCTCTACTAGTAAAGTAGAAAAAATGAAGGAGATTTTACTTCGAGAAACGACAACCTTAGGAATACGTTATTATCCTATAACCGTTCATCGTATGCAAAGAAGATTTATTAAGGTAGAAACTGACTGGGGCAAAGTCACCGTAAAACAAGGAATCTCAAACGGCGAAGTATTCCAAAGCTCCCCAGAATATGAAGAATGTAAAACAATTGCTGAAAAACATCAAATACCATTAAAAAAAGTGTATGAAGAGATATGGAAGGTGTTATAAACGAAAAGGCTAGAGATTGCGATAAGCAATTTTCTCTAGCTTTTTTTCTTTGTAATCGATTGGATTTTATAAAGCCATTGTAAAATTTGCTAAAAAGTGCGAAAATATTCCTAATAAAAAAGGGATTTTGCAACTCTTTGACGAAATAATAACCAATTACGTAATAAGAGGAGGGTCAAATGAAAGAGCTAAGTAAATAGGTAATAAATAAGGGAAAGTTTTATACTATGATAAAATCTTGGGGGATATTTTAAAATGAAACTAGTAAGCAAGTTAATTTACATAATGGTTACCATTTTGTTATTAGTCGCATGCTCTAATAGTGAAGATTCCAATGAAACTGCAACAGATAGTAAATCAGAAACAACAAATCAAGATGAAGTAATCAAAATTGCTATGAGTACAGAAATAGATAATTTAGATCCTTATATTTCAGCCGCAACAGACACACAATCCATGATGGACAATGTGTTTGATGGATTACTAGATACAGATGAAAGTGGAAAATTAATTGCAGCAATTGCTGATTCCTATGATATTTCAGATGATGGCTTAACCTATACGTTTACATTAAAAGAAGGAGTAACATTTCATGATGGTTCTGAATTAACTGCAGAGGATGTACTCTATTCTTATAAACGATTAAGTGGACTAAACGGAGAAGAAGCTTTATCTTCCCAATTTGAAAAAATAGAAAAAATAGAAGCCCCATCAGACCATGAAGTAGTAATTACATTAAAAGAAAAAAATTCTGCATTTTTAGCTGCGAATGTTCGTCCCATTTTACCCGCAGATTATGAAGAACAGAGTACGAGCCCTATAGGTGCCGGTCCATTTAAGTTTCAAGAATATGAGGTTGGACAAAAATTAATATTAGTAAAAAACGAAGATTATTATGACAAAGAAAATATACCAGAAATAGATGAAGTTCAGTTTATTGTGATGCCAGATTCAGAGGCTGCTGTTTTAGCGATGCAGTCAGGAGAAATTGATATAATTCCAGGGATCACTCCTCAGGGATTACTTCAGCTAGGAGATTCTGTAAATACAGTATCTGGACCACAAAATATGGTTCAATTAATGGCTTTAAATCATGAAGTGAGACCTTTAAATGATGTACGAGTTCGCCAAGCTATTAATCTAGCGATAGATAAAGATGTGATTATCGAAACAGTGGCAGATGGAAAAGGAACAAAACTAGGATCGAATTTTAGCCCTGCGATGGATTTTTATTATGAAGCTGGATTAGAAGATGTGTATGCCCCAAATATAGAAGAAGCAAAGTCTCTATTACAAGAGGCCGGGGTTCCGGATGGCTTTACGTTAGAATTAACGGTACCATCTGATTATCAATTTCACGTTGATACGGCACAAGTGATTGTGGAACAATTGAGTCAAATTGGTATTGAAGTAAAGATTAAACCAATCGAATTTAGTTCTTGGTTAGAGACGGTTTATCAAAATGCACAATATGAAGCAACTGTTGTTTCCTTTACAGGGAAATTAGATCCGTATGAAGTACTTGTTCGATATGTAAGTGATTATCAATCTAATTTTATTAATTACGAGAATAAAAAGTACGATGAACTAATTGAAATGGCTGTTGAATCGACAGACGTGGAAGAGATGGCAAAGTATTATAAAGAAGCACAACGCTTATTAACAGAGGATGCGGTGAGTGTATTTATTATGGACCCGGATCGTACAATTGCTCTTCGAAGTGATTTAGTAGGGTTAAAAATGTACCCAATCCAAAAGTTTAACTTAGAAGATTTAAAATCCACTAATGAGTAGTTTTATTATGTGAAACAGTATCATAATTCCAACATACTGTTCACATTTTAGTAAGGAGACTGAAACGATGAGATATTTTCTATATAAACTATCAAGCTTTATTACTACGATAATCATTGTTTCTATGATGATCTTTTTCGTTTTTCAACTACTACCTGGTAATCCTGCGCAAATTATTTTAGGAATCGATGCAGATCCTAATCAAGTAGCGCAGTTAGAGAAACAACTGGGATTAGATCGTTCCTCAGCTGAAAGATATATGGATTGGGTAGCGGGCCTTTTACAGGGGGATTTGGGAGAATCTTTACGATATCAGCTGCCTGTAAGTGATATATTGATAGAGCGAATACCGGTAACTGCCTCGCTCGCCATCCTTTCTATAATTCTTACTGTTGTAATCGGGGTACCATTAGGAATCTTTATAGCTCATTCTGATGGAAAAAGGGTTTCTATCTTTTTAAATGTGTTGACTCAACTCGGAATATCCATTCCATCTTTTTGGTTTGGATTTATTCTCATTTTAGCTTTTAGTGTGACACTACAATTATTTCCAACTTATGGGTATGTCCCGTGGTCAGAAGACTTCTTAGGTGCTTTACGCTCATTTTTCTTACCATCATTTGCGATTGCGGTTGGAAATATTGCTATAGTCATTCGCTACTTACGAAATACAATATTAGATCAATCAAAAATGGATTATGTCCGAACCGCAAGAGTGAAAGGACTAAAGGAACATTCTATTTTATACGGTCATATTTTAAGAAATTCACTAATACCGGTATTAACTATTATGGGATTGCTTGTAGCAGATACGCTTGGTGGTAGTATTATCATTGAAAATGTATTTTCCCTACCAGGTCTTGGTAATTTACTAATTCAATCCATCACATCACGGGATTTCCCATTAGTCCAGTCGATGGTATTATACATTGCAATCATCGTTCTTCTCATAAATTTCATCGTAGATATATTATACAAGGTTATCGATCCAAGAATTCGACTTAAGGGGTGATTACAATTGGAGAAAGCGAAGAGTATTCCATTTTATATTGGCGTTGGATTAATTGTATTTTTACTGTCAGTAATGGTTATTAGTATTTTTTATACCCCGTATGATCCGAATGCCATGGATTCCGCTAATCGCTTGGCTGCGCCTTCGATGGAACACCCTTTTGGTACAGATAACTTCGGTAGAGATATTTTATCTCGAATTATGGAAGGTTCACAGACCGCTTTCATCATTGGGGTTTCATCAGTTACAATTGGATTAATAATTGGCTTTCTATTAGGGGCCATCGGAGGATATTTCGGAGGCTGGATAGATGAAGTGATTAGTAGATTTATAGATGCGATGCTTGCTTTTCCTGGGATTCTTCTTGCTATTATGTTGATTGCAGTATTTAGTACGGGAATGATGAACACCATTATCGCCTTAGGAATGATGAGCATCCCATCTTTTGCTAGAATTACAAGAAGCAGTTTCATTCAATATAAAGAATATGACTTTGTGAAAGCCAGCATCGCTAAAGGAGCGAGTTCCCTACGAATCATCTTTCAACATATTTTACCAAATGCAATCTCTCCAATTTTAGTTGCTGTAGCATTAAGTTTCTCTGGAGCGGTTTTATCTGAATCTGGATTAAGTTATCTGGGGTTAGGAGTACAACCACCTGATCCTAGTTGGGGACGGATGTTAAAAGAAGCGCAAGCCTATATTGCGTCAGCTCCTTGGTATGTTATTTTAACAGGATTAGCGATTACATTTTTAGTTTTAGGCTTTAATTTACTTGCAGATGGTTTACGGGATAAACAGGATAAAAAAGCATAGCTATACTATTGGATTAGGAGGATAAAGCATTGAGTGCACCCATACTAACTGTGGAGAATATGGACGTTTCCTTTAAAATTGCTAGTGAAAATTACAAGGCTTTAGAAAATATAACATTTTCTGTTTATCCAAATGAAGTTGTTGGGATTGTCGGTGAATCCGGTTGTGGAAAAAGCCTAACATCCCAAGCAATCTTAGGAATTTTACCTAAAAATGCAATAGTAGAACAAGGAAAGATGAAATATAAACATGTGGATTTAAGGGAATTAAAAGATAAAGATTGGCGCAAGATTCGTGGAAAGAATATATCAATGATTTTTCAAGAACCTATGACTGCTTTAAATCCCTTAGTTACAGTGGGGAAACAAATATCAGAAGGATTAAAAGTACACACTTCCTATTCAAAGGATGAGATGAAAAAACGAACGATTCAAATGATGGAAAAAGTTGGATTACCTCGAGCGAAGGAATTGTACAAAGCATATCCTCATCAATTATCTGGTGGGATGCAACAACGTGTTGTGATTGCTATTGCTCTAATCGCTGAGCCTGATCTTATAATCGCTGACGAACCTACAACCGCACTTGACGTGACAATTCAAGCTCAAATTTTAGCTTTATTTAGAAAAATAAAATATGAGCGGAAATCATCGATGATATTTATATCTCATGACTGGGGAGTCATACGGAATATTTGTGATCGTGTACTCGTAATGTATGCTGGGCATATCGTTGAAGAAGGAACCTTATCGGAAATATTAAACAATCCAAAACACCCCTATACAAAAGCATTAATTCAAGCTATACCAGACCATAGAAAACGTGGTATAGAGTTATTTACCATTCCGGGGAAAGTCCCTTCTTTACAAGATAGAAAAAGAGATGTATGTCCTTTTGCGGATCGTTGTTCCCATCGCTTTGATGCTTGTGATAAGGAAGTCCCGAAAATAGAACGAATAGAAGGTACGCATGCAGCTAAATGCCATCTCTATACAAAGGAGGCGGGCTTACATCGTGACTACACCAATCATTGAAGTAGAAGATCTGCATAAATTCTTTAAACAAGCACGAAAAAACTCGTTAGATAAAAATAAGTATGTTAGAGCTGTTAATGAAGTGAGTTTTTCCTTATGTGAGGGTGAATCGTTTGGTCTTGTTGGTGAAAGTGGATCCGGTAAATCAACGCTTGGTCAAGTCATTCTTCAATTGATCAAACAAACTTCTGGGACGGTAAAGTATAGGGGAAAGAATGTATCTTCATTTACAAAAAAGGAATTAAAAGCATGGAGAAGGCAGGTGCAAATTGTTTTCCAAAATCCATATGCATCGCTTAATCCAAAAAAGTCTATTGGCTGGACGGTAGAAGAGCCATTACATATTCACAAAATTGGGGATCGCGTGTTTCGCAGGCAGAGGGCAATCGAGGTTCTGGAAGAGGTAGGACTGGATCATTCCTTTATGGATCGCTATCCCCATGAATTAAGTGGTGGTCAGAGACAACGGATTGCAATTGCAACTGCCATTATTTTAGAACCGGAATTTATTGTAATTGATGAAGGGGTGTCAGCGTTGGATGTTTCGGTTCAAGCGCAAATTTTAAACCTACTAAAAAAACTTCAAAGAAAATACAAACTGACATATTTATTTATATCACACGATTTGAATGTCGTTCAGTATTTTTGTAATCGAATTGCTGTTATGTATTTAGGAGAAATCATAGAAATTGGCAAGACGGTAGAGTTAGGAAGCAGCCCAAAACATCCATACACCAAAGGATTATTCTCCTCTATTTTATCAATAGAGGAAGCAGATGAATTAAAACTATTGGAAGGTGATTTACATAGATTTTCAAATGATATAGAGGCTTGTCCATTTCACGATAGATGCAAGTTTGCGATGGACATTTGTCAAAGCGTTAAGCCTAAACGGCAAAAAGTAGGTAATTATCATGAGGTAGGTTGTCATTTGTATGATATTAAAAATGAAAATAAAGAGTCGATTTTAAAAGTGAATTAATCGGTGCACAGTTAAGGGGACCTTTTAGCATAGCTGAATAAGAAATTAAGCCGCTTGCGAAAAGCTTAGCGAATACCTTCCTTTATTAAAAATTTAGCTGGCAAGATTACTTTTTAGTAACGCCAAGCATCGAAATAAGGGCGACTAAGTTTCAGGTGGAGTTAAAACTCCACCTGAACCAAGTCTTCTTCATGTCGAATAACCTATTTTGCTTAAATGGATTGGAGCATTTCCCCGGAAATAAAATAAAATTATAAGCTTCTGTCGAATTATTTCCCGAGAAATAACTTTTGTGTCGATTCATAGCGCAATAGGAAGATAAGACATCTTTGATTTAACGACGCTCTACAAGTATAATAAAATTGACTATTAACACATATTACTAAAAAGAGAAGTAACCTATTAGTTTGAACGGAGGAATTAGACTTGAGTTGGGAAGCAAATTACGAAAAATGGAAACAATTTTCTGGATTGGACAAGGAATTAAAACAACAATTAGAGAGCATTGCAAACGACCCAAAACAGTTGGAAGAACATTTTTATAAAACGTTAGAATTTGGAACTGGTGGTATTCGTGGGGAACTTGGACCAGGTACCAACCGTATGAACATCTATTCCATTAGAAAAGCGACAGAAGGATTAGCCCAGTACATAGAAAGCCACGGGGAAGAAGCGAAAAAACGTGGAGTTGCGATTAGCTATGACTGTCGCTTTAAATCCCCTGAATTTGCGATGGAAGCGGCAAAAACGTTAGGGAAACACGGAATACATACATATGTTTTTGAATCGTTAAGATCAACACCTGAATTATCTTTTGCAGTTAGATATTTGCATGCATTTAGTGGAATTGTCATCACGGCTAGCCACAATCCTCCAGAATATAATGGGTATAAAGTGTATGGAGAAGACGGCGCTCAAGTAACACCTGAAGTGGCGGAAGAAATTATTGAAAAAGTAAACGGAGTAGAAAATGAATTAGCAGTTGAAGTTGGGGACGAAGAACAACTAAAGGCGGCTGGTCTTATTAATATAATTGGCGAAACGCTAGATCGCGCTTATTTAGAACAATTAAAAACGGTTAATCTTAACCCAGAAGTTATTAAACAAGTAGCAGATGACTTCAAAATTGTTTACACTCCATTACATGGAACAGGAAATATACCTGTACGCAAAGGACTAGAAGCAATTGGATTTAAGCATGTCCAAGTGGTAGAAGAGCAGGAACTTCCTGATTCTAGTTTTTCAACTGTAAAATCTCCTAACCCTGAGGAGCATGCAGCATTTGAATTGGCAATCCAATATGGTGAGAAGATGAATGCTGACATTTTACTAGGGACAGATCCAGACACAGATCGTGTTGGGGTAGCTGTTCGTAATGAACAAGGTGAATATCAAGTATTGACTGGTAATCAAGTTGGAGCATTATTACTGCACTATTTAATTACAGAACAGAAAAAACAAGGAACATTAGAATCTAATGCAACAGTTCTTAAAACAATCGTAACATCCGAAATTGGTCGAGATATTGCAGCAGTACACGGATTAGATACGATTGATACGTTAACAGGATTTAAATTTATCGGTGAGAAAATTAGAGAATTTGAACAATCAGAAGAAAGAAGCTTCTTATTCGGTTATGAAGAAAGTTACGGTTACCTCGTAAAACCTTTTGCACGTGACAAAGATGCGGTACAAGCTTGTATGCTTATTGCAGAGGTTGCAGCTTACTATAAGACGAAAGACATGACATTATATGAAGGGCTTTTAGAAGTATTTGAACAATATGGTTATTACCGTGAAGGGTTGGAGTCGTTAACATTAAAAGGAAAAGATGGAGTGGAACAAATCAACGCTATTTTAACAGCTTTTCGTAGTAACCCACCAAAAGAAATGGCTAGTAAAACCGTAGTGGAAATCGAGGATTATCAATCTAGCAAGCGTCAATTAGTGAATGACGACAAAGAAGAAACGATACAACTACCAAAATCGAATGTACTAAAATATAAACTAGAAGACGGTTCATGGTTCTGCCTACGTCCATCCGGTACGGAACCGAAAATTAAATTCTACTTTGGCGTGAAAGATAATACATTAAGAGCTAGTGAAAATAAACTAGAGGAACTCCGAAATGCTGTTATGGCAAAAGTAGAAGAAATAAATAACTAAAACTAAAGGTAGTTGACTGTATAAGAGTCAACTACCTTTATGCCATTATTCATCAATATTTATAAATTTCCTTTTCGAGTTTTTCTTCGGTATTGTCACTTTTAAAAGTCCATTATGAAAAGATGCTTTTGTTTCTTTTTCGGGAATATCGAAAGGAACTGAAATTACTCGTTCCTTATTTTGGAAGGATTCTTCATGACGATAATAAGACTCTTCTTCATTCTTTTCAGAAAAACTTCTTTTATCTTCCACACCAATTTTTAATTGATTCCCTACTATCTCTAATTTAATTTGATTACGATTAACCCCGGGTAATTCTGCAAGTACAATGATTTCATTTTCTGTTTCTTTTACATCAATAGGAAATGAATTATGATTAAAATTCTTTTGAAGATGTTTAAACGATTCATTAAACATGGTATCTAATTTTCGCACGAAATTACGAAGTGGTGCCATATCCACATCGAATCCATCAGGAAAATTCCCCTTTTTCATATCCAAATGCTCCTTTCCCTCTCCTTATTATTAAATAAATTAATATCGAATTATTATTAATATATGCATGTTTTTAATAGAAAGTTTGGGTATTAGCTGATAAGTGGTCACACGAGCCAAGGGGCGTTTATAAAAGACTTTAATTGACATTTTCATCACGTTCTTATGGTTAAAGGCAGGAAAAAAAATAAATATGTCGAATTATTAGAGAATATATAACTACTTTGAGTAGGAGGGAAGTTTTGTGGAAGCAGTAGTAGATATCCAAAATGTTTCATGGAAAAGACAAGGGAAATCAGTCCTCTCTAATATAAATTGGAAGGTAGAAAGGCGAGAACATTGGGCGATATTAGGCCTCAATGGTTCCGGAAAAACAACATTACTTAATATGATTAATGGTTATATATGGCCGACGACTGGTACTATTTCTGTTTTAGGACAAACTTTTGGGAAGACAGATTTAAGGGAATTAAGAAAATCCATTGGATGGGTCAGTTCCTCTCTTGGTGAGCGAATAAAGGGATCCTCGCTAGTTGAAGAAATCGTGGTTAGCGGAAAGTTCTCATCCATTGGTTTATACGATGCCTTCACGGAAGCGGATAGGATAAAGGCTTTAGAAATTATGGAGAAGCTTGGTTGTAGTCAACTAGTAGGACGAACTTATCAAACTTGTTCCCAAGGTGAGAAACAAAAAGTATTGATTGCTAGAGGGTTAATGGGATCACCTGAATTGCTTATTCTAGATGAGCCAACAAATGGTCTTGATTTTCTTTCGAGAGAAGATTTACTTCGAACGGTAAATCAGTTAGCTAGGCAAGAAAATGCTCCTACCATACTATTTGTAACACATCATGTGGAAGAAATTTTACCTGCTTTTTCTAAAACATTATTATTACAAGAAGGTACGGTTTACAATCAAGGCTGGACGAAAGAAATAATTACGGCAGATACTTTATCCGAATTCTTTTCTACTTCTGTTGAGACGGAATGGAAATCCAACAGGGCTTGGATGTCTTTACGGTAGTTTGATTGAATAAAACAATTGCTTTTATATTTCAACGAAGAATGGAGTATTCATATGTTTGATTTGACGTTAATGGAATGGTTACTAGTTATACTATGTGCTATTTTAATAGGTTTATCTAAATCAGGGTTGCCGAATCTCGTTATTTTAGTAATAACGCTACTAATGTTAGTTTTCCCAGCAAAAGAATCTGTTGGTATTTTACTTCCTATGTTATTAATTGGGGATGGATTTGCCATTATTTATTATCGAAGAAGCGTCATCTGGAAGCATTTAATATCGCTTATACCTTGGGTTGTAGTCGGTATTGGGATTGGCTATTTTGTTTTAGATGTTATTAATAGTGCGCAATTGGAACCATTAATAGGATTCCTAGTTTTATCCATCATTGCTTTACATGTATGGAAAGATAAATTAGGCGAGCGATTTAATGAGATGTTACCTAAATCGAAATCTTTTACCGGTGTTATGGGGATTTTAGGTGGCTTCACAACGATGATTGGAAACGCTGCCGGCGGGATAATGACGGTTTATTTACTTGTAAAGGGTTTACCGAAACAGGAGTTTATTGGAACTGCCGCATGGTTTTTCTTTATTGTTAATTTAATCAAATTCCCATTTTATTTTCATTTAGGTCTTGTTAACCAAGAGTCACTTACATTTAATTTATGGTTGGCTGTACCGATTATTATAGGTGCGCTAATTGGGGTAAAATTATTACCGCATATTCCACAAAAGGTTTTCCAAGTGTTAGTTTTAACTTTAGCAGCAATTGGTGGATTAAAACTATTAATCTAAAGTAAAAAATGATTGAATTACAGATTTTATCTACGCGGCGTTACTAAACTCCCGCCTCTACAGGCGGGAGTTTAGTAACGCCAAGTTTCGAAATAAGGGCGACTAAGTTTCAGGTGGAGTTAAAACTCCACCTGAACCAAGTCTTCTTTAAGGTAATACTAAAGTCGTTGTTCTCCATTATGGGTGCAACGGCTTTTTTGGCTTAGTAGCGAATGCCACGTTTCTTACTAATGAAGTAAAAAAATTGTCATCTAATTTCAATCTAATTTTAATATAATATCAGTCAATCGTCCTTCATTTAATGGTATGATAAGTAATAGACAAAATCTGACAAAAAGGGTGATAAAGCTTGTCGAAAGGGATATTGAGAATTGTAATCATGCTAGTATTCCTCTTTACTATAGGAAACTATCAAACTATTTATGCGGCTGAACAAAATGAAGTGGATGTCATCATAGGTTATGAAAATGAAACAGGAAAAGAATTAATCTTGGAACAAAGTACGAATGTAGAATATGCCTTTCAACATATCTCAGCCTTGTCAGTAACGGTAGAAGAAGAAAACATAGCTGAACTTCAGGATAATCCGAATATTTCTTATGTTAGAGAGAATAAGCCGTTTGAATTATCGATAAATAATCAACAGGTAACAAAGGTGCCTCTTGAAAATGATATACAAGAAACTGAGTATTGGAATATCGATTTAATAGGGGCTGAAAAGGCGTGGCTAGAAGGATATACTGGTAAAGGTATAAAGGTTGCGATTATTGATACTGGAATTTCTAATCATTCGGAACTAACGATAGTTGGTGGTGTATCGACTGTTGAATATACAGAAAGCTTTCAGGATGATCATGGGCATGGGACACATGTTGCTGGTGTAATCGCTGGAAAACGTAATGATACTGGTATTGTTGGGGTTTCACCAGATGCTAAATTATACGCGATTAAAGCACTTGATGAAAATGGAGAAGGAAATTTAAGTGATGTGCTTGAAGGCATAGAATGGGCAATTAACAATGGCATGGACATTATTAATCTATCATTTGGAATGGACGAAATAGATTCATCTTTAGAAGAAATGGTGAATAAAGCATATGAAGCCGGTATTTTAATTGTCGGTGCAAGTGGGAATAACGGACGAGCCAATTCAGTTATGTATCCGGCAAAATATGAGAATGTTATTGGTGTATCTGCAGTTGATGGGCGGTTAAATATTGCTTCTTTCTCCTCCACGGGGGCAGAAGTTGAATTCTCAGCGCCAGGTTATAATATTATTAGTACGTTTATAAATGGGTCATATGGTGTAGCTAGTGGAACATCCCAAGCGGCTCCACATGTTGCCGGGATGCTAGCATTATTAAAAGAAAAATACCCAGCGTTTACTCATGTAGAACTTCGAAAAAAGCTTGTTGAATATGTTCAAGATTTAGGAGATAACGGAAAAGACTCCCTGTATGGCCATGGATTTATTACGTATTTCCCTGATGACCAAACAGCTCCAAGTGAAGTGTCCAATCTAGAAATCGTTGATGTAAATGAAAACTCCGCTCAGATTCATTGGGAAATCCCGACCGAAGAAGATTTTGAAAAAGTGGACATTTATCTTGATGATGAATGGCTAGACACGGTATCGATTTATGAAGAGCCCACTTATAAATTGGAACAGCTTGAGGCTGATAAAGAGTACAATCTATTATTAATTTCGAAAGATCGTCTGGGGAATGAATCGCTGGGGGTTCGCGAGATTATAAAAACTACGACAGTTTTAAAAGAAGAACCAAAACAAGAAACGAAATATAAGGAAGAAAAGAGAACTACTAACCCCGAAGAAGGACCGGAATTAAATGATTCTGTTGTAGAAAACGATATGGATTTAATTCCTTTTAACAAGTCTAGTAAGGAAGAAACTTTAATTTCTTATGATACTAATGAAAATAATTCAACTAAGACGAAGATTAATCGTGAACCTTCAGAAGAAAAATTACAGATTGAGAATAATGAAGAAACTAAAGAAGTAGATAAACCTGATGATAAAAAAGAGAAAACGGAAGACAAAGAAAAGAAAGAAGAATTAATTGCTTCTTCCGAGGAGAGTAATGACAAAGAAATAACGAAGCAAGACCATTCCACTCTAAATCAAGATGTAGATAATGGGCCTAAGGAAGTGGAGAAAAATCAAGAGGATGAAATAGGATTTTTTGAAAAAATAACAGGTTTCTTTGTTACTATTTTCGTCTCTTTCTTTAATTGGTTAAGTAACTTGTTTGGGTAATGAACATAAAAAAGATTGCTAATAAGTAAATTAGCAATCTTTTTTATATAATTTCGTTTTTGTTTGGTCAGACTAAGTACTAAAAAGGGGAAATTAGATGGAACTTATCCAGAGATATGTTTCCAAGGAATTAACACATTTTGTTGGACGGCATAAACCGGAACAAGAACGATTTAACTTACTAATGGACATTATAAAGAGTGGTTGGCTTTTACATAAAGATATTGGTGAAAACATAAAAATCAATCCGAATGCCCACGGTCTAGAGGATATTGTTATACCTGGAATTACTTGTTTTGCTGATATTCCGATAAATGATTTATCTCTCCATATGGAAAAATATAGTAACTTTGGTCTAGCTTTTAAAAAGGATATTCTTGTGGAAAAAGGTGCCAATCCAGTTTATTATCTTGCTACAAATGGATTAATTGGAGAATCGAGTGGTTTTGCTAGAGAAATGTATTTTAAGGAAAACGTAAAAAGTTATTTTTCATTGATGAAGGATATAAAGAAAATACTTAAAGAACAGGGAATAGGGATGGAACATGTTCAAAACTTGGAAAGACTTGATTCCTTTTTAATTAAACATATCTTTGCTTACTTCAAACCATTTGATGCATCTAAAACTGATGCAGATGAGGATAATTATTATTTAGAAAGAGAATGGAGGATTGTCGGCGATGTCCAATTCAATATAGACGACATTACAAGAATATTGATACCGGAACGATACGGGAAAAAGCTAAGAGAAATGCTTCCTAATTATTATGGTCAGATATCCTTTACAGAGTAAAAAAGTCGGCACCTATGAAATAAGGGTGCCGATTGCTCCTGCATACGAACCCTTTTCCAGAAAAATTGGTTCATATTGCATCATACTTTGGAATCCACTTAGTACTTCTTTCAAAGGTTTATTTCCATTTAACGTACTTCCTACAAATACTATCTTTTCAACACCTAAGATCCTAGCCGCTTGACTTGCTAAGGAAATAATTGTTTCTCCGATTAGTCGAATAAGTGCAGCTATATGATCTTCCGCTCTTGCTTGCATGTTAAAGTGGGCTTTTCCAAAGTTAGCTGCTGTAAGATCTCCTGGGATGGGTGGCTCATCGGGTGCATAAATATCACGAACTAATAAATCGCTTTTTTGACTTGAGCCTTTTTCAGCGAGACTTACAAGATGTTGATAATCCCTTCTTCCTGTAATGATAGAGCCTAGTCCCATTAGTGTTCCGCCGCCAATCCCACTCCCAAGCAGCCGATGAGATGCCTCTTCGGTTACGTGAAAAATGGATGTACCTGTTCCAAGGCTAACGAGAATAAAATCATCTTGGAAGCTTGGAATTTCCCGCTTTACTAGAAAACGTGCCCCTCTTGTTACTGCTTCAAATTCTTCTATGTATACACATTGTTGCATGGTTTGTTCTTTAATGGAGGTGCTTTTTCCGCCGGTTATGTAGAGTGAGGCGTTGGGGTTAAGCAATGTTAACCATTGGATCAAGTTTTTTGATTCATCATTTCCGTATGTTTTTACATGGAATTTACCTTGTTCTTCATAAGCTATTTTGATCAAGGAACCCCCCGCATCAATCCCAATTTTATTTGTCATAGGAATATTCCTTTCTATTGCAAATTTATTTTTTGAAAGTCTGAATAAGTGCAACTTGCACCCCATTTAGCTCAATAGGTAATGTTAAGTTTTCTAATACTCTATCATATGCAAAGTATTTTGACAATTATCTGAACTGTTCTCTAGTTTGGCTTGTTTTGATAAATTCATTAAAATGAAGATAAGGAAATTATGAAACCTTTCGTCGGATGAATCCGTATAAAGAATAAATTAAAAATAATTAAGGTTTTAATAGGAGATGAACCATTTGAGGACATTTGTTCTATTTATCATACAATCGATTTCATCTTTCGCCATGATGATTGGAATATGGCTTCTTAGTTTTTTAGCATTGGAGCAAACATTTCTTCTTTCCACTGTATATGCCTTCATTAGTGGAGGATTAACGTTTTTAACTGTTAAGGGAGTTTCAAATAGACGTTTTGTAAAGAAAAATGGTTTGACTCGTAGGGAATATAAATATATTGAAAGAAACTTAAAAGAAGCGAAAGATAAGATTTCCCGTTTGCAACGAGCTTTAATGAATGTCCGCAGCATCCAACATGCGAAACGGAACATCGAAATGATTCGTACCGTTCGAAAAATATATTCCAATACCAAAAAAGAGCCGAAGCGGTTTTATAAGGCTGAGGGATTCTTTTATGAACGTTTGGATTCGTTAGTAGAGCTTGCGGAAAAATATTCATTTCTCTCCTCTCAACCCGCTAAATCAAGAGAAATGACAATATCATTGCGTGAGACAGAATCGACATTAACTAGTTTGAATGATTCCGTAAAAAAAGATCTATATATTATGTTGAATGATGATGTAGATACTTTACATTTTGAATTGGACGTAGCTAAAAACTCCATTAATCGCATGAAGAAAAATAATAGGGGGATTTATTAAATGAACGAATCAAAACGCTCGGAAGAAATAGATGATTTACTTGCTAATCCATTTGCAACACACGATGAATCCACGATGGGTATAGCAGAAACAAATGAGAATATATCGAAGAAGATGATTGACGGATTACATGAGCTGGACAAGCAAAAGGCTTATGAAATTGCAAAACAAATTGATCATAAATCTCCAGACTCTGTTATAACTTACGGGACGAATGCTCAGGCAAAATTACATGACTTCTCTCATTCGATGCTAGAACATGTGGATAATAATGATGTACAAGAGATTGGTGGCATTTTAAAAGATTTAATGAAGAGATTAGAGTCTATTAATCCGGATGAATTAAAAATAGAAAAACGTGGTTTCTTATCGAGAATGTTTGGTAAGATCTCCAGTTCTGTTAATGAAATCCTTTCAAAATATCAAAAAACAGGAGCACAAATTGACCGGATAAGTGTAAAACTGGATCGAAACAAAAATGCACTTATGAAGGATAATCAACTATTACAACAATTGTTTGATAAAAATCGAGATTTCTATGATGCGTTAAATATCTATATTGCGGCTGGAGAAGTGAAGATTCAGGAACTAGAAACAAAAGTGATTCCAGAGTTAAAACGAGATGCAGAACGTACTCAAAGTCAAATGGATGTACAAGAAGTAAATGATACGATTCAATTTGTGGAGCGCCTCGATAAACGTATTCATGATTTGAAATTAAGTAGACAAATTACGATGCAAAGCGCTCCACAAATTCGTCTTATTCAAAACACGAATCAGGCATTAGTTGAAAAAATTCAATCATCCGTTTTGACCGCTATTCCATTATGGAAAAATCAAATCGCAATTTCTCTAACGTTACTACGACAACGAAATGCTGTGGAAGCACAAAAACAAGTGGCACAGACTACGAATGATTTGCTCGCGAAAAATGCCGAAATGTTAAAAACAAATACGATAGAATCTGCAAAGGAAAATGAACGCGGATTGATTGATATTGAAACATTAAAGAAAACCCAAGAAGATCTCGTTTCGACGATTGAAGAAACATTACAAATCCAATCAGAAGGACGCCAAAAGCGTAAACAAGCCGAAATAGAGCTACAAAACATGGAGAATGAATTAAAACAGAAGTTATTAGAGTTAAAATAAAAAAGGGAAGAGGGGCTGGAGCCGAGCAAGGCTTCAGTACCTCTTTTTTTATTTGATAATACCGGAATTTTGGGATTTTGTGAATAGCTTTGTTGTTTATACTAGACAAGAAAATTAAAAATACCTTATAATTTTACGTATACTACAAACATTCGCACAGTGTTGTAGTTTTTTGTTGGAAGATAAGAATGTATAAACATCCTTATTCAGCATAAGTAAGTTCAACTTGGGTATTCGCTAAAGCTTGATAGCGAATGCAAAGTTTTAATTCAAAAGGATCATATTTTCTTTCTAGATTGTTTTGGCAGATTGGATAGTTTAAAACGCTATCCCTGGGGCTCCAATTGCTTGCCCCATGTAAGGATTTGCATAAGCGCAACTAAGGCATTGGCCATAAAGTGTGGCTATAGCCTTAGTTTTCTAATTATTTAGGGAAAACACCTAAAGAATAGTACGTGAAAGAAGGGAAATCCTAAATTATTAATATACATCTAGGAGGAAAGAGTACATGTCGGTTAAGAAAAATGGTGGAAAAGTGTTGCTATCTGAAAAGGACAGAAAGAGTAGAAGTCGTGCTTTGATTGGTGCTGCCTTTCTCATGGCAACTTCGGCTGTTGGACCTGGTTTTTTAACCCAAACAGCTGTTTTTACTGAAACCCTTTTAGCTAGTTTTGGATTTGTTATCCTTTTATCCATTATTTTAGATATTGGTGCACAGTTGAATGTATGGAGAATTATTGCAGTTTCTGGTAAAAGAGGTCAAGAAATTGCTAGTGCAGTCATTCCGGGATTAGGGGTGGTTGTTGCTGTCTTTATAGTTATTGGCGGTCTTGCCTTTAATATTGGAAATATCGGTGGTACCGGGCTTGGATTGAACGCATTACTCGGAATTAATCCGAAAGTTGGTGCTATCATTTCAGCTGCTATATGTATTTTTGTATTCCTATCTAAAGAAGCAGGAGCGGCAATGGACCGAATTGTAAATATTTTAGGGGCCGTACTTCTTGTTTTAATTGCATACGTAATGTTTGTAAGTCAACCACCAGTTGGCGACGCTATTTATCGAACTTTTATTCCTTTAGAATTAGACTTTTATGCGATTATTACGATTGTGGGTGGAACGGTTGGTGGGTATATTACCTTTTCCGGTGGACACCGTTTATTAGATGCAGGAATTAAAGGAAAAGAGAGTATACCAGAAGTTACACGAACTTCGTCAATGGGGATTTTAGTTGCTTCTCTTGTTCGTATTTTATTATTTTTAGCAGTGTTAGGTGTTGTCTATGCTGGAGTGAATCTTGATCCGTCCAATCCAGCTGCTACAGTTTTTCAATATGCTGCGGGTGACATTGGGTATCGAATATTTGGTTTAGTACTATGGATTGCAGGGATTTCTTCTGTTATTGGTGCTGCATATACTTCTGTATCCTTTTTACGAACATTTCATCCAAAAATTGAACAATATTATCAATATTGGATTATTGGATTTATTTTGTTTTCTACTATTGTTTTTGTATTCATTGGACAGGCTGCAACATTACTTGTTCTGGCAGGAGCGGTAAATGGTTTAATTTTACCATTAACTCTAGGACCAATGCTTTTAGCAGCACATAACAAGAAAATAGTTGGTGATTATAAACATCCCATTTGGTTAACGGTATTTGGAGCGATTGTCGTTATTTTAACAGCATATTTAGGTGTCAAAACATTAATTCAAATGATACCACAACTATTTTAACATTTAAGTAATGGTGGGGATAAAATGTTTCAAATTGAACCGTTTGGAGATTGTGGGATAAGAGTGCAATTAGGCAATTCTATCTCGAGAGAAATAAATGCAAAAGTCCGCAGTCTTTCGTGGTTTTTAGAAAAAGAAAATATACGAGGGGTACTAGAATGGATTCCGACTTATGCAGCGGTTTCCATTTATTATGAACCATACGTTATTACATTTGAAGAACTTAAGAAACAAGTGGAAAGTTTAGAGGAAAGACTAGAAAAAATCACATTGCCACCTGCATATGTTATTAAAATACCAGTTATTTATGGTGGTGATGCAGGTCCTGACTTAGAACATGTTGCTACCCATAACGGACTAAACATGGATGAAGTTATTCATATTCATACAAGTTCGGATTATTTAATTTATATGATGGGGTTCACACCCGGTTTTCCATATTTAGGAGGAATGTCCGAAAAAGTTGCTACACCGAGATTGAAGGAACCGCGTTTAAAAATACCAGTAGGTTCAGTGGGAATTGCTGGTTCGCAAACTGGTGTGTATCCTATGGAAACTCCAGGAGGATGGCAAATCATCGGTAGAACACCTGTGAAACTATATGAGCCCATGAGAAATAAACCTATTTTATTAAAAGCTGGGAATTATATTCGTTTCGTTCAAGTAACTGAATCCGAATATAAAGAGATAGAAAGACAAGTAGAAGATAATAGTTATGAAGTAGAAACTGTGCTTTATGAAGGAGAGTGACGTTATGGGGAATTTTGTCGATTTAAATTGTGACTTAGGAGAAAGCTACGGGTCATTCAAAGTCGGTCAAGATGACGATGTGATGAAGTGTATTACGTCAGCTAACATTGCTTGTGGTTATCATGCAGGTGATCATAATGTGATTCAAAAAACTATCAAAAAAGCAGTCGAAAATGGCGTTGGACTTGGAGCGCATCCTGGTTTTTTAGATTTGCATGGATTTGGAAGAAGAGAAATAAATCTAGATATGGATGAGCTCTATAACTTAATCATTTATCAAATTGGAGCGGTACAAGCATTTGCAAAAGTAAATAATTCAAAACTTAATCATGTAAAACCACATGGGGCATTATATAATATGGCGGGTAAAGATCAGCAAATGGCGGAAACAATAGCTCAAGCCGTGTATGATGTGAACCCAGAACTCATTTTATTTGGTCTTGCAGGTAGTGAATTAATACGAATGGGGAAAAAAGCTGGATTGCAAGTAGCGGAAGAAGTTTTTGCTGATCGTACATACCAACCAGATGGAACTTTAACATCGAGGAGTCTTGCAAATGCCATGATAACTGATTCGGATGAGGCGGTTGCACGTGTTATTCGTATGGTTAGAGATGGAAAAGTAGAGGCAGTGGATGGTTCGGATATACCGATTCATGCAGATACCATTTGTGTTCATGGTGATAGCGAAAAGTCATTAGAATTTGTGAAAAAGCTAAATAGAGAATTAATGAACAATGGAATTATATTAAAAAGAGTAGGGATGTAACTTTGAATAATGCAGTTATTAAAGTAGAAAAATCTGGCCTATCTACGTCCATACAGGACCTAGGAAGAATGGGATATCAACAATATGGAATGGTAGTTTCTGGTGCGATGGATCCATTTGCCCTCCAAGTTGGAAATCTACTTGTCGGGAATGAACGAAACGCTGCTGGTATTGAAGCAGTGATCATGGGACCTAAATTAGTATTTTTAAAAGATACTGTCATTGCTATATGTGGTGCTGATTTATCTCCTCAACTGGACGGAAAAGATATCCCAATGTGGAAATCCTTCTTCGTCCAAAAAGGCCAATCGCTTTCGTTTGGTCAGCCTAAGAAAGGTGTATATACATATATTGCAGTAGCAGGAGGTATAGACACACCAGTAGTTATGGGGAGTCGGTCTACTTATGTAAAAGCTGGAATTGGGGGAGTAAACGGTAGATTTTTACAAAAAGATGATATGTTACATTCTAGTGATGTAAAAGAAAAAATTAGACTAAGAAGACTGCCCGATAATCTGATTCCTATTTATCAATCGGATCAAAAAATAAGAGTGATACTAGGACCTGATAGGGATGCTTTTTCCCAAAGAACTGTCGAGACATTTTTGACTGGAACATATGAAATTACAAAACAAACGGATAGAATGGGTATGCGTTTAAATGGGCCAAAAATTCAACATGTTTCAAAAGCCGATATTATTTCAGATAGTATTTTTCTTGGCACGATACAGGTTCCGGCAAATGGACAGCCGATTATTCTTTTGGCAGACCGTCAAACGACAGGTGGTTATACAAGAATTGCTACTGTCATTTCAGTTGATGTTGCCAGGGTTGCTCAGAATTTGCCTGGTGGAAAATTACAATTTGAGGAAATAAGTGTGCAAGAAGCACAAGCTTTACATATAAAACAGGAAAAAATATTACGTCAGTTGGCTGTTGGAGCAAGGATATATTAAAAGGGTTTTTAAAAAGTAAATAGGAGGCGAGAATTATGAGTAGAACAACAGAAGAGATTCGACAACAAATTAGAACAGCGGAATGGAAAAAACCAACTTCTGGGCTAGCACCAGGCTATACGCAAGCGAACTTAGTAATTTTACCAAAGAAATATGCGTATGATTTCTTGTTGTTTAGTATGCGCAATCCTAAATCATGTCCACTAATTGAAGTAACAGATGTCGGCTCTCCGGTACCGAAAAAAACAACACCAACTGGGGATTTACGGACAGATGTACCAAAATATCGTATCTATAAAGATGGGGAATTTGTCGAAGAAGTTACCGATATCTCCTCTTATTGGCAAGACGATTTTGTTTCTTTCTTAATCGGCTGTAGTTTTACATTTGAAAAGCCTTTATTAGATAATGGAATTCCAATTCGTTACATTGAAGAAGGTAAAAATGTTTCGATGTATAGGACGAATATACCTTGTGAATCTGCGGGGGTTTTCCAAGGGCCAATGGTAGTAAGTATGCGTCCGATGAAACCTGATGAAGCTATTCGTGCTACACAAATTACATCAAGATTTCCATCTGTTCACGGGGCTCCAATTCATATTGGTGATCCTTCTTTGATCGGAATTAAAAACATAAACAATCCAGATTTTGGCGATTCCGTAACGATTCATGAAGGAGAGGTTCCAGTATTTTGGGGTTGTGGGGTTACTCCTCAAGCAGTAGTTATGGCAAGTAAACCAGAATTAGTGATCACTCATGCACCAGGGCATATGTTTATTACGGACATGAAAGAGGAAGAGCATGCAGTGATTTAGATGGAACCCTCAAGGTGCCTAAAATTATTCGCGTAGTAAAAAATATGGCTTTCGCATGACCTGTGACAAGTCATATTTTTGGTGATTGAAATTTCTGACAGCAATTTGTTTATTTATGTAGAAATGTGCTATACTATGTCTTAATGGATGAAGGTGAGAATATGTCTGAAATATTATTAGAAAAGATCTTAGCGGAAATTAGTGAAATGAAGCAAGAACAAAGCGAAATGAAGCAGGAATTAAGTGAAATGAGAGCAGACCAAACCAGTATGAAGCAGGAACTAAGAATAATGAATGATCGTTTGCTCAGATTAGAGTCAAAGCAAGAATTGATACATGAACAAACAGCTAATTTAACGGAAAATTATACAAATATTATGTCTAAATTCGACAATCTTGCAACGAAAGATGACCTTAAATATTTTGATGAAAAAGTTGGAAAGCATGATAGAGAAATTTCCAAACTGCAAACAAAGGAATAAAGTGGTATTTACTTAAGCGCTTGATTAAACAATTCCCCCTTGCCCATCCATCCTTGTTTAGTAATTTTATGTTGCAAAGAAATTCCTCTACGAAAACACAATTGAAATCTCCAAAATCAAGTTCATCAGTTTTTATACATCTGCAATTTATGAATATAATACGTTTTATTAAAGGAATTACCCCTAATTATAAAATAGCTTTACGACTATGGCATTTACCACTCTTTGGTAAATGCCTTCTTAATGAAAGCCAAAATTCGACAATAATCCATCACCACCCATGCTATAGTAATAAAAAGGAGATATAAGAGTACATAACTGTTAGGAGACACAAACATGTGGTCAATTTTAAGCTTAGGACTAAGAATTACCATCGTGCTTTTTACGATTTTGCACTTTTTAACATATTTTTTTGATAGTCGTTTTTTTACTTTAGCTTTATCCGTTTCTGGTTTTGGAATTTTTATATTTACCATTCTTAAGCTTCGTATCAAGCATATTAAAATGCCTTTTGGGTTACTTGTCGCGGGCATAATCATCCTTATAATTTCTGGTGAATTAGTTGTAGATGGTTTGCTTAATGGTTTAATTGAAATGCGTAATATGATTGGGCTATTAGTTATCGTGCCAATGATTAGTTGGGTACTACATGGTGAGGATTATATTGAATCCATCATGAGTTTTGCACATAATTTACTTGATACGAGTAGGAAATTTTACTTTGGAATTATTTCGTTTACACAAATTATTGCTTATTTTTTATTGTTTGGATCCATCGCGATGATGTACCAATTTGTTAATGGAATTTTGAAAAATGAACACGGAGAACCCTGGGAGAATTATAAAGGAACTGCTCTTCTCAGAGGATTCTCTTTATCCGTTATGTGGGTAATCAGTATACCGAGTTTTGCTTATGTTGTAGAGGTAATGGATGCCCCACTTGGTATTTCAATATTACAAGGATTAGGAATTTCCATTATAGGTGTTGTCATTGCGCTTATTTTTTCTTACTTTGAAGAAAAACGTTATGGTGTTGATTTAACAGCTGGATTACAAACGGAGATTGATGAGGTTTTAGTTCATGCTAATCAAAGATATGTGAAGAGAAATGTTATAGAATTTTTAGTACTGTTCCTTTCATTATTCGGATCCATTCTTACTTTACAAGCTTATATCAATATTGAATTACTAGTTCTGATTCCGTTAGTAGTACTCGCTTGGATTGTTAGTTATTACATTGTTAAAAGAAGACCCAAACAACTGACGCAAGAAATATATTCCTATGTTTCGAAAAATATAGAATATCAAGCTTATCAGGTTTGTATGATGTTGGGGGCAGGTATTTTAATTTATGCTCTTAATCAAACTTCTTTTGCGCAAATGGTTGTAAACGGAATCTATTCTCTACAAGAATCGATTCCATTTTTAAATATTTTATATTTCTTACCATTTATTATTATCATTCTTGGTTTCTTTGGACTAGGCCCACTAACAGTAATGGTTTTAGTAGCGGGGATTTTGGAATCTATTCATCTACCATATGCGAAAGAATTGATTGTGATGGCTATCACATCGGGTAGTACCATCTCGATTTTATTATCTCCATTAATTATGCCAGTTATCGTATTAAGTAGTGAGAATGGATTAAGTGCGTTGAAAAATGGTATTCGTTTTAATTGGAAGTATGCGGTAGCGATTTATGTGATAGTGCAGTTGTATGTGCAGACTAGAATCTATTTAGGTTAAATAAAAAATTCAAGAATGACAGGGCAATTTCACTAATATGGAAATAATAAAAAAAAGTGAATAGATGTGGACTATGAACCCTTTACTGTGTTGATGAAAAAAAATATCGGCACAGTAGGGGTTTACAATTCTTATAACTTGTTATAATATTATAAACATTAAGAACATACTATACGGTAGGTATGTAAAATTAGATAGTTAGGGGAGATTAAAATGGATTTTTCATATTCCGAGAAGGTTTTAGATTTAAAGAAAAAGGTTAACTCGTTTATGGAAGAGCATGTTTACCCAAATGAAAAGATTTATCAAGAGCAATTAAATCAGCAAAAAACTAGATGGTCTGATACTCCTCCAATTATGGATGAATTAAAGGAAAAGGCAAAAGAAGAAGGGTTATGGAACTTATTTTTACCTGAAAGTAAGTATGGGGCAGGATTAACAAATCTAGAATATGCTCCCGTTTGTGAAATTATGGGGAGATCGGTAATTGGTCCTGAAGCATTTAACTGTAATGCACCAGACACAGGTAATATGGAAGTATTAGCGCGTTATGGTTCAGAAAAGCAAAAGAAAGAATGGCTTGAGCCCTTATTAGCAGGTGAAATAAGATCATGTTTTTCCATGACGGAACCAGATGTAGCATCCAGTGATGCAACGAATATATCTACAAGCATTGTAAGAGATGGTGACGAATATGTTATTAATGGGACAAAATGGTGGTCCTCTGGTGCAGGAGATCCAAGATGTAAGATTGCTATTGTCATGGGAAAAACAGATACGTCGGCACCAAGGCATGAACAACAGTCTATGATACTTGTTCCATTAGATACACCTGGAGTTAAAATTAAACGAATGTTACCAGTATTTGGTTATGATGATGCACCTCATGGTCATGCTGAAATTGAATATGACAATGTTAGAGTACCAGCAGAAAATATGCTTTGGGATGAAGGGAAAGGATTTGCTATTGCACAAGGAAGACTAGGACCTGGGAGAATTCATCATTGCATGCGTTTAATAGGACTTGCAGAAAGAGCACTTGAAGATGTCTGTAAGCGTATACAGAATCGAGAGGCTTTTGGCAAAAAATTGTCTGAACATGAAGTTATTCAGGAGTGGATTGCAAATTCCCGTATTGAAATAGAACAAGCCCGTTTACTGACACTCAAAGCGGCTTATATGATGGATACGGTTGGTAATAAAGTAGCGAAAAAAGAAATTGCCATGATTAAAGTAGTTGCCCCAAATATGGCTTTAAAGGTTCTGGATCGCGCTATCCAAGTATTTGGTGCTGCTGGTGTTAGTGATGACTTTACATTAGCGTATCACTGGGCCAATGCAAGAACATTACGGATTGCAGATGGTCCGGATGAGGTTCATCGCCGTCAAATTGCGAGATTAGAAATGAAAAGTTATCAGTGATGATAGTAGGGAGGGAATAAAATGAGTGTTATGGATTTATTTAGTTTAAAAGGGAAAACCGCCATCATTACAGGTGGTGGGCGTGGACTTGGAGCTCAAATTGCAGAAGCGTATGCGGATGCTGGAGCAAACCTTGTTTTATGTTCTAGGAAAGTTGATGCTTGTAAAGAAAAGGCAGAAGAACTAAAAAGAAAATATGGAACAGAAGTGTTAGCCTACAGTTGTGACGTTTCCAAATTGGAGGATGTAAAAAAAGTAGTTCACGAGACAGTGAAATATTTCGGAACAGTTGACATTTTAGTCAATAATAGTGGTGCAACTTGGGGTGCACCAATAACGGAAATGCCTTTTGAAGCATGGGAAAAAGTGATGAATGTAAATATAACTGGAACCTATTTAATGAGTTTAGAGGCTGGTAAAGTTATGATGAAAAAAAAGAAAGGGAAAATCATCAATATTGCCTCGATTGCGGGGTTTGGCGGGACTGATCCAAGCGTAATGGATACAATTGGTTATAATACTAGTAAAGGTGCTGTCATAACCTTTACGAAGGACTTATCTGTAAAATGGGGGCCTCACAATATTAATGTAAATGCCATTGCTCCAGGCTTTTTCCCTACGAAAATGTCAAAAGGATTATTGGAAAAAGGTGGGGATAAAATACTAGCTGGAACACCATTAAATAGATTCGGTAGTGATGAAGATATGAAAGGTGCCGCTCTTTTTCTAGCATCATCAGCATCGGATTTTGTGACAGGGGATATTCTAAGAGTTGATGGTGGTTCTAGTGCCTACGCTTAGTAACTTCTCTAGACGTTGTGGTACATTAAATATGTACAAAAATCTTATGCAGTGAGGAACGATTGTGATGAAGGAGAAAATTACAGAAGTAAGTATCAAACTATTTGAAAAAAAAGGTTTTAATGCAACGTCTATTCAAGATATAGTAGATGCAATCGGTGTTACAAAAGGGACCTTTTACTACTATTTTTCGAGTAAAGAACAACTGTTAATGGATATTCACTATGATTATATTACAAGTTTATTAGAGAAACAGAATTATATAGTTGAAAAGTCCCATCTATCCCATAAAGAAAAAATTACAGAAATTATTACTTTATTAATTATGGATGTGTCTGAAAGAGGACCAAGTGCTAGGGTTTTCTTTAGAGAAATGAGACATTTAAGTCAGCAACATATAGAAAAAATAAAGAAAATTAGAAAACAGTTTTTCTTAAATGTAGAGGCGTTAATTAAAGCTGGGACAGAACAGGGTGAGTTCAGAAAAGGGGACCGCCCAGATATGTTAGCGTATGGGGTATTAGGTATTGTGAACTGGAGTTATAATTGGTATAACCCAGAGGGAGATGTGTCACCAAATGAATTGGCAAAAATTTATGTGAATATTATTTTTAAGGGCATAGAAAACTAGACTATTATCTATATATAGATAGTAGTCTAGAATCAAATTTCGGAATAATTAAAATATACCTACTGGATAGTATTTAACTGTTTGCCGCGGGAGGGAACTGGTGTGGAGTATTCTTTTAATGACACAATCAATGTTAGACAAGGTGAAGAGTTAAATGAAACGATGGTATATAAATTTATTCGGGAGAATTTAACCAATATTCCAAGTGGTAATTTAGAAATTGAGCAATTTGGAGCAGGGCATTCTAATTTAACATATTTGTTAAAAGTAGGAACATGGGAGGCGGTATTACGCCGCCCTCCTCATGGTCCTGTTGCTCCAAAAGCTCACGATATGGAAAGAGAGTATCGAATTTTAAGTAACCTTCACCCATTATTTTCTACTGCACCAAGACCATATATTTATTCGGATGATAAGTCAATTGTTGGTAGTAGTTTTTTTGTTATGGAGCGAAGAAAAGGGATAGTATTAGATACAGAATTCCCTGAATCTATCTCCTACACTCCTGAAATAGGTTGTAAGCTATCACAAATTATGGTTGATAAACTAGTTGAATTACACCAAGTTGATTATACGAAAACGGATCTTTTGAACATATCTAAGCCTCAGGGGTTTATGGAACGACAAGTAGCAGGATGGACAAAGCGTTATTATCTTGCAAAGACAGATGATATACCAGGAGTGGAAGAGTTAACAAAATGGCTTGAAAAAAATGTTTCAACATCAGAGGAACCTGCCATTATTCATTATGATTACAAGTTAAATAATGCTATGTTTTCTGAAAACTGTAGTGAAATGGTTGGTCTTTTTGATTGGGAGATGACAACGGTAGGGGATCCGCTTGCAGATTTAGGAGCAGCCTTAGGCTACTGGGTTGAGGATGGTGATCCAGAAGAATTAAAAAATGGATTTAATAAAGCACCGGTTACGACTAAGAATGGATTTTATACTAGAGAGAAATTTATGCAAGAATATGCGAAGAAAAGTGGTCGGGATTTATCCAATATCCATTTCTATTTAACTTTTGCATATTTTAAGCTAGCAGTCATTGTCCAACAAATCTATTACCGATTTAAAAAAGGCCAAACTAAGGATCAACGATTTGCGAACTTAAATCGGTTAGTTGAAAGTTTAATTCATCACGCGTTGAACTACAGTAGAGGTATATAAATGGTAAAGACTAGATAGTTTAGGGTTAAAGTTCATTCCAGATAGTTAATATAGAAATGAAACAATGAGTAAGCGAGGAGAGAATTAGATATGAAAGCAGTCCAATTTAAGGAATACGGTGGTCCTGAAGTCTTGAAATTAATAGATTTAGATTTGCCCACCGTTGGGGAAGTGGAAGTGTTAATAGATATAAAGGCAATTGGAGTAAATTATGCTGACACCGCTAGACGGGAAGGAGCATATGTAGTACCAACTCCACTGCCGTTTATTCCTGGCTTGGAAATTGCTGGGGAAGTTGTTGCCATGGGAGAAAAGGTAAAAGGGGTAAAAAAAGGTGATAGGGTAATGGCTTTGATTGAATCCGGTGGGTATGCAGATTGTGCAGTAGTGAAGGCGAATCAGCTTATCCCTATTCCAGGTGGAGTATCTTTTGAACAAGCAGTAGCATTACCGGTACAAGGTTTAAGCGCTTACCATATCTTGAAGACAATGGGGAGGCTTAAAAAGGGGGAGACCGTCCTTATTCATGCGGCAGCAGGTGGCGTCGGAGTGTTAGCTGTTCAAATAGCTAAATTGTTCGGTGCAGGGAAAATAATTGCTACTGCTAGTACGACTGAGAAATTGCAATTAGCGAAGGAAATGGGAGCGGATGATTTAGTTAACTATACAGAAGAGGGTTGGGAAAATAAGGTAAGAGAAATTACTGGAGGAAAAGGTGTTGACGTCGCGCTAGAAATGGCAGGTGGAGATGTTTTTCATAAGACAGTAAATTGTCTAGCGCCATTTGGAAGGCTCGTTATTTATGGAGTGGCAAGTGGCAATATGCCTAAGTTTTACCCATCTAAACTAATGAAAAGAAATCAATCTATTATTGGTTTTTTTCTTCCACAGATTATGAAGGATCCAGATTTGTACCTTTCTAGTTTGAAGGAATTAATTAGTTTCGTTGAGCAAGGGAAAATAAAAACAACGATTGGTGGGACTTATCCGTTAGAAGAAGTTACCCATGTTCATCAAATTCTACAGTCTAGAAAAACGAAAGGAAAGGTTATATTAATACCATAGGTTATGTGTTCAAAAAGGAGGATAAAAGGTAAATGATAAGAAATACAAATCATTATGAACATTGGCCAGTGAGGTTACCTAAGAACCTAACTGTTCCCCAAACAACATTATATGAAAATCTGAAAATGTCTACTAGAAAGTATCCGGATAAAATAGCCTTTCATTATTACGGAGCATCTTATTCCTACAAAGAGTTTCTTAACGAAGTAGAGAGGTTAGCAGGATATATGGAAAACGAATTGGGGATTAAAGAAAAAGAGAATATTCTACTGTTCATGCAGAACTCACCCCAATTTATTATTAGTTTCTTTGCTATTTTACGGTTACGAGCGGTTGTTGTTCCTATTAATCCAATGAGCGTGACAACGGACCTGGAATTTTATGTGAAGGACTGTGGGATTACTCATGCAATTGTGGGTCAGGAGTTATACGAAAAAGTTCTGCCTTTAAGGAAGGAAAATCTATTAAGTAAAATTATAGTAGCTAATTATTCTGACTACAGTAAAGAAGATCATGGATTACCTCAAGGGATTTCTAAGTCAGATAAAGGTGAAATGGAAGGTATCCCTTGGAAGGAAGCGTTAGAGAAACAACTTCAGGCTTCTACATATAAAGGAAAGAGTAATGACATTGCCATAATTCCTTACACTTCAGGGACAACTGGACTACCAAAAGGATGCGTTCATACGAATAGCACTGTTCAGGCAAATACGGTAGGGGCCTATCATTGGATGAATTTAACCGCAGATACAATTACATTAACAACGTTGCCACTTTTCCATGTAACAGGATTAATACACAGTACACTATCCCCGATTTATGCAGGAAGCACACTTGTTATCATGACAAGATGGGACCGTGAGTACGCCGCAAAATCAATTGAAAAATTTAAATGTACTCATTGGATCAACATTAGTACGATGTTAATTGACTTTTTATCCAATCCGAATTTGGGAGCTTACAATATTTCCACTCTAGAAGCAGTAGGTGGAGGTGGAGCACCACTCCCAGAGGCAGTTGGAAAGGATTTATATGAAAGAACAGGACTACGCTTTATAGAAGGGTACGGTTTGACGGAGACGATATCTCATACCCATTTTAATCCACCTGATCGACCGAAATTGCAGTGCCTAGGAATACCTTCATTCGATGTAGATGCAAGAATTATAGATACTGCTACTGGTAAAGAACTTGGGGTTAATCAAGAGGGAGAACTTATAGTAAATGGTCCACAAGTTTTTAAAGGATACTATCAACGTGATGAAGAAAATGACAAAGCACATATTGAAATAGATGGCAAGCGATTCTTTAGAACAGGGGATATTGTTCGTATGGATGAAGATGGATATTTCTTCATTGTTGATCGTTTAAAACGAATGATTAATGCCTCGGGTTTTAAAGTATGGCCAACAGAAGTAGAGTCTATTTTATACAAACATCCGGCAGTACAGCAGGCGTGTGTAGTACGTGCACCCGATAAAAAACGTGGAGAAACGGTTAAGGCGTTTATCATTTTAAATGATAAATATAAGGGTAAAGTCAAAGAACAGGACATTATGGAATGGTCAAAAGGACAAATGGCTGCTTATAAGTATCCAAGAATGATAGAGTTCAGGGATAGTTTCCCAACAACTAGTAGTGGGAAAATCTTATGGAGGGTACTTCAAGAGAATGAATAAAAGAGGTTATATCGATTAAAAGGTAATGAATATGATGTTACGAGGTCTCAAAACTAATCTTGAGGAGGATTCGTAATGAAAAAATGGTTAGAACACTATCCAAAACATATCGCTAAGGAAATAACAATTCCCGATATGTCTTTACCTGATATGTTAAAAAAATCTGTTTCAAAATTTGGAGACAACATAGCAATCCATTTTTATGGGAAGGAGACGACCTATAAGGAACTGAATAATCTTGTGAATGCGTTTACTTCATCTTTACAAGAAAAAGGTATTAAAAAAGGTGACAGAGCAGCTATTATGCTACCGAACTGTCCACAGTATGTCATTAGTTATTACGGTATATTACAAGCTGGTGGAATTGTAACACAGTTAAATCCAATGCTTGTTGGCAAAGAATTGGAGCATATTTTAAATGACTCGGGAGCAGAGACCATAGTCATTTATGAACCATTACTACCGGTGCTAAATCAAGTAATGGATAATACTTCCGTTAAAAACGTTATTAAAGTGAACATTGAGGGACGCGATACAACAGATGATATAGCCATAGGATTTCAGTCTTTCTTGAAGAACGCCAACAAGCCACCTGTAGAAATGAAATTAAATCCTAGCGATGATGTAGCAGTTTTGCAATACACAGGTGGTACAACGGGACGGTCAAAAGGGGTCATGTTGACGCACCGAAATCTTTTAGCGAATATTATGCAATCCTATGAGTTTTTCAAAGATGCCATTGATATGGGGAAGGAACGGTTTTTAAGCGTTATTCCATTGTTCCATGTGTATGGAATGAGCTCATGTATGAATCTAACGATATATACAGGGGCCATGAATATTCTATTACCTAGATTTGAATTGGAAGAAGTACTTGAGACGATAAAAAATATTCAGCCTACATCATTTCCAGGTGTACCTACTATGTATATTGCTTTGATTAATCATCCTAAGGTGAATGAATATGGTTTAAATAGTATGGAAATTTGTAATAGTGGTAGTGCTCCCATGCCTGTTGAGATTATACGTTCCTTTGAGGAAAAAACAGGAGCAAAAATAGTAGAAGGCTATGGTCTTTCTGAGAGTTCTCCAACAACACACTGTAATCCATTATTTGCTACTAGGAAAGCAGGGAGTGTTGGCATTGGTGTTCCAAGCACAGATTACAAAATTGTTGATCTAGCTACAGGGGATGACGAACTACCTGCTGGAGAGGCAGGAGAGATTATTATTAAAGGTCCTCAAGTGATGAAAGGTTACTGGAATATGCCTGAAGAAACAGCTCATACATTACGAGATGGTTGGCTTTATACAGGCGATATAGCTTATATGGATGAGGATGGTTACCTTTATATTGTAGACCGCAAAAAAGATTTAATTATTGCTAGTGGATATAATGTTTATCCGCGTGATGTGGAGGAAGTATTATATGAACATCCATCCATTCAAGAAGCAGTGGTTGTCGGTGTACCCGATCCTTATAGAGGGGAGACTGTGAAAGCAGTCGTTGTCTTAAAAGGAGGAAGTACGTGTACGGAAGATGAATTGACTTCCTATTGTCGGGCAAATTTATCCGCATATAAAGTACCTCGCATTATTGAATTTAGAAAGGAACTTCCAAAAACGGGCGTTGGAAAAATTTTAAGAAGAAAAATTAGAGAAGAATCATCACAGTAAATCATTATGTCAAAGGAGGAAGCATGGATGAATATTGATCAAGTAAAAAATGTTGCCGTTTTAGGAGCTGGATCCATGGGGCATCAAATCGCAATGCTTTGTGCTCTAGGAGGTTATGATACTTACTTACAAGATATTAATAACAACGCTTTGAATGAAGCAAAATCAACATTGGAGAAGAGAATGAATGATTGGATTAAAAAGAACAAGTTAACAGAGAATGAAAAAAAGACAGCTTTCTCAAAGCTTCATTTAACAACGGAATTGGAAACAGCGGTTGCCGAAGCAGATATTGTAATAGAAGCAGTAGTGGAGAAATTAGATGTAAAAAGGGAGGTTTTTTCCAAGTTAGACAAATTAGCACCTAGGCATGCGGTATTAGCCACGAACAGCTCTACGATTGTCAATTCAAAAATTGCAGATGTAACAAGCAGGCCTGACAAAGTGATTAATATGCATTTCTTCTTTCCTCCTTTAGTGATGGATTGCGTTGAAGTAGTTAAAAGTGATCAGTCATCCAATGAAACCGCCCAGTTAGCAATGGATTTTTGTGAGAGTATTGGCAGAACGGGGGTATTACTAGAAAAAGAGATTTATGGATTTATAGCAAATCGTTTGTTATTTGCGTTATCTAATGAAGCGATGTACTTATATGAAAATGGCTATGCTGACTTTGAAGATATTGACTTGATTGCTAAAAAGGCATTAAGTCATCCTCTTGGCCCGTTTGAATTGGCAGACCTTTCTGGAATTGATGTAGGCTATTATGCGAATTTACAGCTCTATGAGGAAACAGGGGACCCGAAAGATAAGCCTGCTAAATCGATTGAAGAAAAAGTAAAGCAAGGACATCTTGGAAGAAAAACAGGTAAAGGATGGTATGAGTACTCCGAAAGAGCGGTAGTGAAATGACGAATTAATTCCCAATAAATCTAAGTAACCGGTAAAGTACAAGAAGTCGATTTCATTAATGAGGGGGATGTCTTAATGATAGTTGATTAGTATCTATAGATTATTTGACTATTAAATAAAGATAAGGAGGAGAAAAAGTGAAGGAAGTATTAATAAAAAGTTGGCCAAAAGAACTTTCGGAAACGTTAAATTATCGTTTAGGTGAAAAACCCCTCCATGAATATTTAATACAAAATGCTATAGATTTTCCTAATCAACCTGGATATTTATACTATGGAAATACGATCACTTGGAAGCAGTTAAGTGATGATACTAGAAAGTTCGCAAGCTTTTTACAAAGTAAAGGTATCGGTAAAGGAGACCGGGTAGCGCTTTATATGCAAAACTGTCCTCAATATTTAATTGGACACTATGCAATTCAAATGCTTGGTGCTATCGTTGTTCCATTGAATCCAATGTATAAATCATCTGAATTAATTTATTTTATATCTGAAGCTGAAATTAAAGCAATTATCTCCGCACAAGAACTTTATCATCATATTGAATCAATTAAAAGTGAAACTCCATCTCTTCAATTTATCGTAACTACAAATTATACAGATTTACTTCCAGAGCAATTAACACTTCCTATACCTGAAGAATTAAAGACTGAAAGAAAATTTATAAATAACACGTATGACATGACAAACATGATTCAATCCACAGATCCATTATCGAAAGCCGAAGAAATTGACATATGGGATGATGTTGGATTATTGGTATTTACCTCTGGAACGACAGGTCGTCCGAAAGCCGCCATGTTAACTTACGGAAATGCTTTATTTAAAACTGCTGCAACCGTTCATAGCTATGGATTGGGGAATAAGGATAGAACTCTAGCGAATGCCCCACTATGCCATATTGCAGGAATGGTAATGGGGGTTAATATTCCCGTATACGAAGCGTTATTCTGTGTTCTTTTTAGCCGTTTTGATACGGAAGCTACCATTCAAGCAATCGAGAAATATAAGATTACTAAATTTTATTCTGTTGCTACAATGAATGCCGCTATTTTAGATTACCCTGGTATCGAAACTAGGGAGCTCTCGTCCTTAGAATTAAATTTTGCAACTAGTTTTGGGATGAAGGTAGATGAAAAGTTAGCAAACGCTTGGAAGAAACTAACAAATGGTTGTGTCTTGCTTGAGGCATCGTATGGATTAAGTGAAACCCATACATGTGATACGTTTATGCCTATGGATAAAATCAAATTCGGTTCATGTGGTATCGCTACATATGATACAGAATTTCGAATCATTGATACTGAAACGGGAGAAGGTCTCCCACCAGGGAAACAAGGGGAAATCGCGGTGAAAAATCCAGGTGTATTTAAAGGTTATCTAAATAGACCTGAAGCAACCGCAGAAACATTACGTGATGGATGGGTATACACTGGTGACATTGGAATGATTGATGAAGACGGTTATTTATATTTTCAGGGCCGTGTAAAAGAAATGATTAAGTCTTCCGGCTTCAGTATATTTCCAGAAGATGTTGAAGCTTTAATGAGTGATCATGAAGCTATTTCTCAAATTGCCTGTATAGGTGTTCCAGATCCTAAACGAGGTGAAAGTGTCAAAGCTTTTGTCGTACTTAAGCCAAACTATAAAGGGAAAATTAGCGAGGCTCAAATGGTAGATTGGGCAAAAGAAAAAATGGCTGCGTATAAATATCCACGATTCATAGAATTTATTGATCATCTCCCTGCTACAAGCTCGGGTAAAGTATTGCGAAGGCTTTTGAAAGAGTAGTAATAAGATAAGTAGGAATTATCCCAACGTAGAGTACTCTTATACTAGAAACTCTAAAAGGAGATAGGCCATGGATAAGGAAATTAGGGAATTATTAGATAAAAAAGAAGTTGCGAAGTTAGGGGGTGGAAAAGAGAAAATAAAAAAACAGCATGAGCTTGGATTTTTTACAGCCAGAGAAAGAATTGATAAATTAGTGGATCCAGGCTCGTTTTTGGAGTTAGGATTAATAGCACATTCTGATCAAGAGGGGATGGAGCATAAAAGTGCTGGTGATGGAATTGTAACTGGTCTGGCGAAAGTTAATGGGCGTCCAGTTGTTGTGCAAGCTGCGGATAAAACTGTTTTTGCTGGAACAGAAGGAATTGTTTATTTTCGAAAGACTAAGAAACTACATGAATATGCTCTAAAGCGAGGTTTTCCTTTAATAAACTTAATGGAAGGTGGAGGACTCCGTATGCCGGATGGAATGGGATCTGACGGTATAAGTCAGGTGCTATTTCCGCAAGTAATGTTACAACACGGGCGCGAAGTTCCTATGATAACATCCATTTTGGGAGATAGTTTTGGTGGTCCAACATGGTTAGCGGTATCCTCCGATTTTGTAACACAGGTTAAGGGTACAGCAATGGCTGTTGCAGGACCAAGAATGTTAGAGGTGGCCACAGGAGAAAAGGTAACAAATGAAGAACTTGGTGGATGGGATATTCATGCGAAGTATACGGGACAAGTGGATCAGTTTTCGGAAAATGAAGAAGACTCTATTGAAAAGGTAAAAAAATTCCTTGACTATATGCCACAGCATGCAGGTGAAGAGCCAAAGTACAAGGAGACAAATGATAATCCTTATCGAAGCCTAGAAAAAGTAGTAGATATTGTTACAACCAATCGAAAACGAGCCTATGATATGAAAAAGGTAATTAAATTGATTGTAGATAATGGAGATTACTTTGAAATGAAGCCTACATTTGGAAAATCATTAATTACTGTCTTAGCGAGAATGAATGGTAGAGTGGCTGGAATTATAGCAAATCAGCCCATGCAATTTGCTGGAGCGGCTGGACCGAATGAATGTGAAAAAGCGACAGATTTTATTTGTCTGTGTGACTCATATAATATCCCGCTGATTTTTTTGCATGATATACCTGGTTTTCGTGTATCTAGTGATGCAGAAAAGCTTAAAATGCCGACAAAAATTATGATGTGGAATCAAGCGCTAGCCCAATCTACTGTACCAAAGATTTCTGTCGTTATTCGAAAAAGCATTGGTGCAGCATACGGTAATATGTGTGGACCAACAATGGGAGCTGATTTTGTTGTGGCCTGGCCCACAGCCGAAATAAATTTTACGGGACCAGAGGTTGGAATTAATGTGGTATATGGCCGTCAATTACAACATGCGGAGAATAAAAAGGAAGAGCGTTTAGAGTTATTGAAAACTTGGGGGTTTGACAGTTCACCTTATAAAGCTGCTGGTAAGTATTTAATTGATGATGTTATTGAACCAAGAGATACAAGAAAGTTTATTAACCAAACGTTAGAATATGCTTGTGCTAAAAATGGGTCCATTAGCGAGAGAAATTTAGCTAATTGGCCAACAGGTTTTTAAATAAAATATCTTTTTATAAATAGATTGAATATTCATAAAGTTAGTTATATAATAAACACGGAAACATACTGTACGTTTAGTATCTAAAGTTTTGCGTGAACAAATACGTTAGGAGGAACAAAAATGCGTAGCTGGAAAGTGACTGAATTAGGTGAACCAAGGGAAGTATTGGAGCTATTAGAAACGGATAAACCAGAGACTAAACTAGGAGAGGTACTAATAGAAGTGGAAGCGTCATCATTAAACTTTTTTGATATTTTACTTTGCCAGGGAAAATACCAGGAAAAGCCGCCCCTTCCATTTACACCAGGTGCAGAAATATCCGGAATTATTCGTGAAGTAGGGGATAATTCCACACTAAAAGTCGGGCAGCGCGTAATTGCAACACCTCCACTTCCAAATGGGGGATTATCTGAATTTGTTAGTGTACCGGAGGATTCTGTTTATGTCATTCCGGATTCGATGTCGGCAAGTGAGGCTGCTGGAATGTTTATCACTTACCAAACAACATATTATGCACTATTCTATCGAAGCAAACTTCAAAAGGGGGAAGTGCTTCTAGTTCATGCAGGTGCAGGAGGAGTTGGTTCCGCTGCGATTCAATTAGGAAAGGCTATAGGCGCAAGAGTTATTGCGACTGCTGGAGGCGATGAGAAGGTAAAAGTCTGTAAGGATTTGGGAGCCGACGTTGCCATCGATTATACTTCTGAAGATTTTGTTTCTATTGTTAAGAAAGAAACGAATGGCTTGGGAGCCGATGTTATTTATGACCCAGTTGGAGGGGATGTGTTTGACCGTTCGCGTAAATGTATTGCTTTTGATGGGCGTATCTTAGTTATTGGTTTTGCAGGTGGGCGAATCCCTGATGCTCCTGTTAACCATGCTTTAGTTAAAAATTACTCCATTGTAGGTGTTCACTGGGGATTGTTTGCTAGAAAATATCCGGAAGAGGTTATAAAAATTCATGATAAACTCATTAATCTTTATACTAATGGGGAAATCCGCCCATTAATTTATAAAGAATTTCCTTTTAAGAGTGTCCCAGATGCTTTAGAAGTACTCGCAGACCGTAAGACTTATGGGAAATTAATTGCCATTCCTTAAGTTGAAAATTGTGTACGTAAACTGTTCCCTTGGAAAATATTTATAAAGGGAGATGGGATTATGAAATTAAGAGGAAAAAGATGGTTGGATTTCTATCCGGACGATGTTAATCCAAATTTGGAGATTAAGGAAAGAACGATATCCGAATTATTAAGTAGCGCGGTTAAAAAATATGGCGATGAAATATCTCTTCAATTTGAAAATGAAACCTGGAGCTATAAAGAGGTTCAAGATATGTCCGAGAAGTTAGCGGGAAGCCTTTTCCAACTGGGATTGGAAAAGAGTGACCGACTATCTATCATGTTACCAAATTGTGCCCAATATGTTTTTTCCGTTTTTGGAGTTGTTCGATTGGGAGGCATTGTTGTCCAAACAAATCCAATGTATGTAGAAAGGGAACTTGAGTATCAATTGAATGATACGGAAGCTGAATTTATGATTTGCCATGACTCGGTTTATGAACGAGTGAAAAAAATCCAACCTAAGACCTCTCTAAAAAAAATAATCGTTGTTCAATTTACTGAAAAAAGAAATATAAAGCTTGATGAGAATGATATGTTTTTGGATGATTTAATAAACACATATCATTCTCAAGCTCCAAATATAAAAATAAATCCGAATGTAGATATTGCCGTACTCCAATATACAGGTGGAACAACTGGAAGATCAAAAGGAGTTATGTTGACCCATCAAAACTTTGTTAATCAAGTGGAGCTAGTTAATGAGTTTTTATTAAAGGAATTTAAAGATGATGAGACAACAAACCGTGTGGTGATAAGTTTTTTACCGTTATTTCATATCTTTGGTCTGGCAAGTGTTACAATGTCAGGTTATTTATTTGGATATAAACAAATCATCCTACCACGTTTTGAAACGGAGACTGTATTAAATTTTATTAAGAAAGAAAAACCAATATTCTTTTTTGGTGTACCAACTATGTTTACCTCTATGCTTCATTTTCCAAATGTTGAAAGTTATGGATTGGAGCATATAAAAGTATTTTTTTGTGGCAGTTCACCCATGCCGCTAGAAACATATACAAGATTTAAAAAATTAATGGGAAAGCAGTCATATCTTTCTGATGGATATGGATTATCGGAAATGACTTCTGGTGCCATAAGTAATCCACATTCCAAGATGAAAATAGGTAGTGTGGGCATACCATTACCTTTAACTGAGGCTAAGGTAGTGATAGAAACAGATAATGGATTAGAAGAAGCTCCACTTACTATGAAAGGGGAGATTGTAGTTAGAGGTCCCCAACTGATGAAAGGGTATTGGAAAAATCTAGAGGAAACAGAAATAGCATTGAGGAATGGGTGGATGCACACTGGTGACATAGGCTATATGGATGAAGATGGTTACTTTTACATTGTCGATCGTAAAAAGGATATGATTATTGCCAGCGGATATAATGTTTATCCACGTGAGGTGGAGGAAGTGATCTATCAAATACCACAAGTGAAAGAAGCTATTGTAATAGGAATTCCAGATGAATATAGAGGAGAAACCGTAAAGGCCTATATTACATTAAAGGAAAACCAGACCATACAAAAAGAAGAAGTTATTGCATTCTGCCGTAAAAATTTAGCTGCTTACAAAGTTCCAAGATTGATAGAATTTCGTGACAATCTTCCAAAGTCAAGTGTTGGAAAGCTTTTAAAGCGGGAGCTTAGAGATCAAGAACTAAGTAAATTAAAGAAATAGAAAATACTAATCAGTCAGTTTTTAATTCCGTATAGGAAAGGATGGATAACATGCGTTTAGAGAATAAGGTAGCAATTATTACCGGTGGTGGGGGAGATATTGGAAGAACCACAGCTGTTCGATTTTCTAAAGAGGGGGCAAAAGTAATTGTTGCCGATGTTAGAGAAAAAGCTGCCGCAAAAACAGCAGCAATTATCCATGAAAATGGGGGAGAGGCAGAATATGTCCATTGTGATATGACAAATCCTGAGGATGTAAAAAACATGGTAGAGAAAGCAATGAGCACATTTGGGAAAATTGATATATTTTTCAACAACGCAGGGGTGAATAGTGAGGAAAAGAAACTCCCAGATGTTTCTTTAGAGGAATGGGCAAAAGTAATGGATATCAATATTACAGGTGTCTTTCTAGGTATGAAGTATGTCATTCCGAAAATGGAGGCTGGAAGTTCCATTGTTAATACAGCGAGCATTGCTGGTATTAAGGGGCAAAAGCTTGTATCCGCATATTCTGCGTCAAAAAGTGGTGTCATGGCATTAACTAGAACGGCTGCTACAGAGTTTGGAAGAAAAAATATTCGTGTGAATGCAATAGCCCCTGGGATCACAGATACAAACATGGTCGAGGACTGGAAGAAAACAGATAAATGGCCAACATTATCGACTGCAAATGCATTAAGACGAATAGGCAAACCAGAAGAAATAGCCAATGCTGTATTATTCCTTGCATCTGATGAGGCATCATTTATAACTGGTGAAACACTTATTATTGATGGCGGTACATTAAATCTTTAAACTAGATTACTAAATTAATACAGCTTATCAACTATTGGAAGCGTTTTCTATGGGGGTATTTAAATTCCTAAAATTGAATAATGGATAATTAAAAAGTAAGGAGGGGGAAAATGGATTTATTCTTTCAGCAGTTATTAAATGGTTTATCAAATGGTAGTGTGTACAGTTTAGTGGCCCTGGGATTAACGATGGTATTTGGGATTTTGCACGTACCCAATTTTGCACAAGGTGCCTTTTATATGATTGGGGCATATGTCACTCTAACGGTAATGACCTTATTTGGTATTCCATATTGGATTGCAATGTTTATATCCATGTTGGCTATTGCTTTTCTTGCTGTGTTATCGGAACGTATCATCTTTCACCCTTTGAGAAAAGCCGAAGCACTACATCAAATGATGGGTGCAATTGGAATACTATTATTTTTGGTAGCTTTTGCTCAAGTTATTTGGGGACCAAACTATCAACAAATGTCTAGTCCGTATGGAAATGCAATAGGTCTATTTGGTATTACTGTGACTCAGCAACGATTAATTGTTATTGTGGCTACAGTAATTATCATGCTAATCCTGCATCTATTTTTAACTAGAACGATGATAGGGGCTGCAATTGTTGCAATGGCACAGAACAGAGAGGGAGCATATTTAGTCGGAATTAATGCCAATATGGTAGCCATGTTAACTTTCGCTATATCTGGTATATTGGCCGCAGCAGCTGCCACACTTGCTTCACCCATTAACCTAGTATTTCCTGGTATGGGAGATCTAGTCATTATGAAGGCGTTTGTCATAATTATTATTGGCGGAATGGGAAGTATTCCAGGAGCAATAATTGCAGGGTATATTTTAGGAATTGTTGAAAGTTTTGGTGCAACATATATTTCAGGGGATTATAAAGACATCATAGCCTTTGTACTATTAGTAATAATTCTATCAGTAAAACCGACAGGATTATTTCCAGGGAGGGTAAATTAATGGCAAAGTTATTATCCAAACGTAATGGTTTAATATTCGTGTTGGTTGTAGCTCTTATCATGCCATTTATCGTACCGAATGATTATATCTTACATGTTCTAGCGTTAGTATGTATTTGGAGTATAAGTGTATACGGAATAAATATTTTTACGGGATATACTGGAAACTTATCATTAGCCCATATTGGTTTTTTCGCAATTGGTGCTTATACACTCGGATTATTAACCGTAAAAGCTGGATGGAATTTTTGGCTTGCCTTTTTAGCTGCTGGCGTGTTGTCTATTATTCTTGGATTCTTAGTTGGTCTAATTTCTCTTAGAACAAATGGTCACTTTTTTGCTATTTACACGATGTGTGTAGGATATATCATTTATTTGATTATTGATAAGTGGGACTCATTAACGGGAGGAGTAAGGGGATTAATTGGAATTCCTGGACCGGCTTCCATTGGGCCAATAACTTTTGAAAGTCTAACATCACAATATTATTTGCTTCTCTTCTTTCTCATTTTAACTATTTTTATTACGAAGAGAATTGTGCATTCCTTACTTGGGCGAACGTTTATCGCAATTCGTAACAGTGAAGAACTCGCTCAAACTATCGGTATTTCAACGAAGAAGAACCAACTTCTAGCCTTTGTTATTTCCTGTTTTTTTGCAGCAATTGCAGGTGCTTTATATGCATCTTTTGTACGATTTATTGGACCAGAAATAGGGGGTATATTTTTAGGATTTGAAATGTTGATTTATCTTGTCATAGGTGGATTAGGAACGCTATCGGGTCCGATTATAGGTACACTTTTAATCGTATTTCTTACTCAATCACTTCAATTTATGCAGGAATACAAAATGCTTTTATTTGGGCCAATTCTGCTTATTATCGTCATTTTTTATCCAAATGGCATTGTCGGTGCAATAGAAGGAATTAAAAGAAAGACAAGACAGAAAAGGAAAAAGTCTGGGCCTAATAAAGGTTATTCCGGTATAGAGGAGGTAAGCTAATGGCATTAAAAGTGGAAAATTTGTCCAAAACCTTTGGTGGATTACAGGCAGTAAATCAAGTTGATCTTGAGGTGAAAAAGGGGGATATTCATGCAGTTATAGGACCTAATGGTGCAGGGAAATCAACTTTTTTTAATTTGATTAGCGGTTTTCACCCCCCTACATCTGGAAAGATTACTTTTAACGATCATGATATTACGAAAATGCCTCCTAATAAAATTGCTAAGTTAGGGATAGCTAGGACCTTTCAAACTACCAATCTATTTGAGGATGCAACCGTTCTAGATAATGTCATTATTGGTAATAGACTAAGAACTAAATCGGGCCTATGGGATGCGATATTTCGAACGAAAAGAGAAAAAAGAGAGGAAAAGGAAAGTTTAGAAAAGGCATATGAGGCATTAGATTTCGTAGAATTGACGGAATTAGCAAATGAACCGATTGCAAATATAAGTCAGGAACAAAAAAAAAGAGTTGCATTTGCTCTAGCGCTTGCAACAGACCCTGAGCTTGTATTACTAGATGAACCTGCAGCTGGTGTTAATCCAGATGAAACAGAAGGGATTAGTGCATTGATACAAAAAATGGCGGATAGTGGTCTTACGGTATGTTTGATTGAACATAAAATGTCTATGATTATGTCCTTAGCCGATCGAATTATGGTTTTGAATCAAGGAAAAAGAATTGCAGAAGGAACTCCAGATGAAATTAAGAACAATCCAGTTGTGATTGAAGCATATTTAGGGAGTGACGAAGATGAGTCAGCTGAAGTTACAAATCTCTAATCTAGAAGTGAAATATGGTCCGTTTACTGCTCTAAAGGAAATAAATATGGATGTCGGACACGGAGAATTGGTAGTATTACTCGGAGCAAATGGTGCGGGAAAAAGCACCATTTTTCGCGCCATCAGCGGACTAAATAAACCAAGTAATGGAGATATCCGTTTTCTTGATAAAAAGGTGAGTGGCATATCCCCTGATAAACTTGTGAAACTAGGAATTATTCAATGTCCAGAGGGGAGAAGTTTATTTCCAGAAATGTCTGTTTATGAGAATTTACAAATGGGTGGATATGTTCACCGAAAAAATAAAGCCGAAATAAAAAAATCAACGGAACATGTGTATGAATTATTTCCTATTCTAGCCGAAAAGAAGGACAATGCTGCTGGGTCCTTGAGTGGTGGACAACAACAAATGCTCGCGATTGGAAGGGCCTTAATGGCAAAGCCTAAACTTCTGCTGTTAGATGAACCGTCATTAGGTCTTGCACCTCTTATAGTAAAACAGATGTTTGAAATCATTCAGCAAATTAATCAAGAAGGCACTACAATACTGCTTGCTGAGCAAAATGCTAGTGCCGCATTAAAAATTGCGGATCGAGGATATGTCATTGAAAATGGTCGTATCGTTGTGAAAGGTACTAGTAGTGAATTATTCAATAATGAAGAAATACGTAAGGCCTATATTGGTGCATAGATTTACTTCTAAAAAGGAGGGTTCAAATGAAGGTTCAAAATAGAAGTATTTTCCTTTTAGTATTGGCATTTCTAGTATTTAGTTTGACCGGTTGTCTTGATGTCTCATCAGGTGATCAGGCGGAAAGTAAAGGGGATTCCGAGGCAGATAATACAGAAACTAAAGCACCAGCAGTTAAAGAAGGGGAGCAAGTCATCAAAATTGGGTATAGTGGTCCATTAAGTGGTCCAGGTGCGCAGTATGGTATAAACGTACTAAACGGTCTTGAAATGGCAGCAGAAGAAATAAATCAAGAAGGCTTTGAGGTGGACGGAAAGACATATAAGCTTGACATTGTTGCCTTGGATGATAAGTATATGCCAAATGAAACCGGAGTGAATGTACAGCGAATGATCTCCGAAGATCAGCCAATAGCAGTTTGGATCCCTCATAGTGGTGGAGTGTTTGCGACACAAGTCTTTAATGAACAAGAGGATTTAATTATTATGGCGCAGACAAGTGAGCCAAGAATGTATGAACAAGGAAATGAATTAATGATTGGAATTTCGCCGCAATATAATATTTGGCCTAAAACATTCAGTAAGTATATGATGGAAAACTTCGGAAATAAAATCGCCCTACTACCAACAAATTCCCAGTATGGTAAGGATTGGATTAATGTAATTAAGCCGATTTGGGAAGAAATGGGTGGAGAAATTGTATATGAGGGTGAAATCGATTTTGCAAAGGAAACAGATTACTTTACAGTCATGACCAACGCATTAAATACAAATCCAGATGTTCTATTTGTTGGGGGGCCTTCTGAGCCGACAGCCTTAGTAATTAAACAAGCGAAAGATTTAGGGTTCGAAGGTGGGTTTATGGTGATGGACCAGGCAAAGATTGAAGAAATGTCAGGATTTTTAGAAAAAGGATACGAATTATTAGAGGGATCTATAGGTGTCTATCCAATTGAAGAGTTGGATACAGAAGCAAGTAATATTTTTGCAGAAAAATATAAAAGCATTTATAAGGAAAAGTTTGCAACTGTAGATTCACAATTAAGCTATCAATCTTTATATGTTTTAGTTGAATCAATGAAAGCTGCTGGCACTGTTGAAGATTCAAAATCTATTATGGAAGCGGTTAACGAAGGAATCCAAAATGCCCCAGATGAGAAAATGGTAATTCCACTTAATGAAATAAATGAGGTCGGAAGTCTACAATGGGAATTTAATGCTGGTGCGGTGGAAGATGGAGAGGTAATATCTGTTCCAATGGAATAATAATAGTTAGTGAGTAATAGAAATAGATAGTGATGGTAATAGAGTGTAACATATACTAGGTTTTATAAAAAATTTTCTCTATAGGGAGGTCTCAAATGTCCAAGATTAATAGGTTTATCTTATTTGGGTTATTTTTCCTTGCTTTGATTTTGGTTGGGTGTGTGGATGTCTCGAATAATGAATCTACTGATAAAGAATCTACGGATGCTAAGGTTAGTGATGTAGAGGTTAAATCGCCAGAGGTTAATGAGGGAGAAAAAATCGTAGAGATAGGATACAGCGGGCCCTTAAGTGGTCCTGGAGCCCAATATGGATTAAATGTATTAAATGGATTAGAGATGGCTGCTAATGAAATAAATGAAAGCGGCTTTGAGGTTAATGGAACTACTTATAAGCTAGAAATTGTTGCCCTTGATGATAAATACATGCCAAACGAGACAGGAGTCAACGTGAAGCGCATGATTTCTGAGAATGATCCAGTAGCAGTTTGGATCCCTCATAGTGGAGGAGTTTTTGCAACGCAGGTATATAACGAGCAGGATGACTTTATTATTATGGCGTATACAAGTGAACCTAGACAATATGAGCAAGGAAATAAATTGATGATTGGTATTCCACCTAAGTACAATATTTGGTCCGAACCGTATAGTAATTATATGATAGAGAACTTTGGAACTAAAATGGCGTTACTTCCTACAAATTCCCAGTATGGAAAGGATTGGTCAGAATCCATTGTTCCTGTCTGGGAAGAAAAAGGTGGAGAAATTGTTTACGATTCAGAGATAGATTTCGCAAAAGAAACCGATTATTTTACCATTATGACGAATGCGTTAGCTAAAGATCCTGATGTTCTGTTTATTGGTGGGCCTTCTGAGCCAACTGCACTTGTCATTAAACAGGCGAAGGAATTGGGATTTGAAGGCGGTTTTATGATTATGGATCAGGCTAAATTAGAGGAAATGTCAGGGTTCTTAGAAGGTTATGAGATGTTAAATGGTTCAATTGGATCCCTTCCAATAGAAAACCTAAATACGGACGCAAGTACTACTTTTGTTGAAACATATAAAGAACTTTATAACGAGCCTTACGCAACTTCTGAAACGGCATTAAATTATCAGACATTATATGTATTAGTGGAAGCTATGAAAGCAGCTGGTACTGTTGATGATAGAGAAGCGATTATGAAGGCAGTTAATGAAGGGATTCAGAATCTAACTGAGGAAGAATTGGTTCTCCCTCTTAAAGGTATTGCCGAAGATGGTGCATTGCAATGGGAATATGATGCCGGTATTGTAGAAAATGGGGAAGTTGGAACGTATCCTGTAAATTAAACTTCTGTTCTTAAGATGTACAGAAGCCGGATGTGGTTTAAGATACTATATAAAATAAAAAATCTGTAGCAAAAATAAAGGGAAAATTTTGAAGTTAGAGAAATATAATGGTAGAGGGTGACAAATTTTCCCTTTTTTTAATAAAAACATACTTACTAGTCAGTATTTAATTGGTGATTTTAAAAAAAAGGAGTAGATAACATGCATTTACGTTTAACAGATGAACAAAAGATGGTACAACAAACGATTCGGAAATTTGTAGAAAAGGAATTAATCCCACTTGAGAACGAGGTACTTAGAAATGAGCGAGAAGGTAGACCAAGTCTGTCAAATGAAAAGTTAAAAGAGCTTCAATTAAAAGCGAAAGAGGCCGGATTTTGGGGGATTAATACACCTGCTGAATATGGTGGAGCAGATTTAGGACAAATGATGATGGCGCTTGTGATCATGGAAGTATCGAAGACCTTTGTTCCATTCCAGTTTGGAGGAACAGCAGATAATATCCTTTACTATGGCAATGAAGAACAAAAGAAAAAATATCTTATCCCTACTATAAATGGAGATAAGAAGTCATGCTTTGCGATGACAGAACCGGGGGCGGGATCGGATACTAGGAATATTAGAACAACAGCTGTTAAAGATGGGAACGAATGGGTTATTAATGGGGAGAAGACATTTATTACAGGTGGGAATGAAGCCGATTTTGTGATGGTAATGGCAATTACGGATAAAGAGAAACATGCTCGAACAGGAAGAGAAGGCGTTACTTGCTTTATTGTAGATCGTGATATGGGATGGAAATCTGAATTTATTCATACGATGGGTGAATGGGGTCCAGCTGGATTAGTATTTGACAATGTTAGAGTACCAGAAGAAAACATCTTGGGAGAAGTTGATAATGGGTACCAGCTTGGCTTAGAATGGATCGGTTTTGCAAGATGGGTTGTTGGTGCAACAGCAGTGGGTGCAGCAGAGCGTTTATTACAAATGGCAATCGATTACTCGAAGGAACGGGAAACGTTTGGAAAACCAATTGCGGACAGACAGGCTATTCAATGGCAAATAGCTGATTCTGCAGTTGAGATTGAAGCTGCAAAGTGGCTAGTTTTAAACGCAACCTTTACTTTGGATAATGGTGAGGATAATCGTCACTTGGCATCGATGGCGAAATTGTATGGAGCAAACATGGGGAATCGTGTCATTGATCGCGTCCTACAAATTCACGGTGGAATGGGTTATACCAAAGAGTTACCAATTGAACGTTGGTACAGGGAAGCTAGATTATGGAGAATTTATGATGGAACAGATGAAATTCAACGTTTAATCATCTCTAGAAACCTATTAAAAGGAAATGTGAAATTAGGGCAATATTTATAATAAATGGGGGGAACAGATCATGTCTAAACAATTTACTGAAAAAGTAGCCTATATTACAGGTGGAAGTCGTGGTATAGGAAAAGGTATTGCAAAAATGTTTGCCGAAGAAGGGGCAAAGGTAGCAATTGTAGATGTTAATGAAAAGGCTTTAAAGGAAACAAAACAAGAATTCAATGAACAGGGTTACGATATATATACAAAAGTAGTTGATGTCGTTCATGCCAATGAAGTGGAAGAGTCGATGGAAGAAGTAGTTAATCGTTATGGTTCGCTCGATATTCTTGTGAATAATGCTGGTATTATTCGGGATAATTTACTATTTAAAATGACGGATAGTGATTGGGATCAAGTAATGAATGTTCATTTAAAAGGTGCATTCCATGCTACTCAAGCAGCACAAAAGTACATGGTAAAAAATAAGTTTGGGCGAATTATTAATATATCATCCACTTCAGCATTAGGTAATCGTGGGCAAGCGAATTATGCAACAGCAAAAGCGGGTATACAAGGATTTACGAAGACCTTAGCAATAGAATTGGGTAAATATGGAATTACTGCTAATGCTATTGCACCAGGATTTATTGAAACCGATATGACGAAAGCAACAGCAGAAAGAATCGGTATTTCATTTGAGGAGATGGTGCGATTAAGTGTAGAACAAATTCCTGTTGGTCGAAGCGGGAAGCCTTCTGATATTGCGAATGCAGTAGCGTTCTATGCAGATGAAAAGTCCGGTTTTGTCAATGGGCAAGTAATATATGTAGCTGGTGGTCCAAAAGATTAATGGATGTTCAAAAAGTCTGGTGAAAATGACACTTCGGTACAGGGGACCTTCGACTAAGTTCCGTCACGTCCTTGAAAAAGAAAATCACTTTTTCTGCGTGCGATGTTAAGCACGGATGCTTTTCTTGTCCTGTGACGAACATCGAAGTCACCACATCCTGTGGAAGCTCGTTGGCTATAGGGGGACTTCTACTAAAACCGCCCACGTCCTGTGGGCAACATCGAAGTCACCACATCCTGTGCAAGTCCGCTACTCACGTATTGACTGCATACGTTCTGGTGCTCAAAGCTACGCCGCCTCAAACTGCGACGCACACGACGTGCTAGTGTCGGCGTTGCAATAGGGCGTTGCGCATTTAGCCGACCTCGGTCCTTTTCATCCTCCTTTTTGAACAAGCATGAATAATGGAGGGAACTTTATTGTATAAAAATGTAATCGGGAAGAAATCCAAAAAAGTTAAAAATATGGTGGAAAGGGGCATGGTAAAAAGATTCGCGGAATCTATAGGGGATTCACACCCAATATTTATCGATGAAGAATATGGAAGGCAGTCAAGGTATAAAAAAAATATTGCACCACCAACCTTTCCACGTGTCTTTGATTACGGTGAAATAAACGAATTATATCTTCCAAATGTTGGGTTAATTCATGGTGAGCAAACATATCATTATGAACGCCCTCTATTAGTTGGGGAAACTATTTATTGTTTTACTGAAGTAGCAGATTATTATGAAAAGAAAGCAAGTCTCGGTTTGCTAGGTTTCATTGTTTTAAAAAGATACGGAGAAGATGCTGAAGGAAATACTATTTTTACAGAAGATCAATCTATCATTATCACGGAAACAATTAGAAAGGAATTGTCTAAATGAATCGTTTAATAGATATGAAGATTGGCGAAGTGTTGAATGAAATTAGCCTAGAACCTGTCTCCCGAATTGATTTAATTAAATATGCGGGGGCCTCAGGCGATTTTAATCCTATCCACACGATTGACAAAGAAGCTACAAAAGCTGGATTGCCTGGAATTATTGCTCATGGAATGTGGACAATGGGCAATTTATCCAAGCTATTTACACCGTATTTAGAGGAAGGGTTTATTCAAGATTATAAGATTCGCTTTGCAGATATGGTGTTTTTAGATGATGTTATTACGTTGAAGGCGGTTTTAGATGAAGTTCATGAAAATTACTTAGACTTCGATGTGATGGCCGTTAAAGCAAACGGAAAAGTAGCTATAAAAGGTAACGTTAGATTTAAAATTTATCAATAGAAGAGGAGTGTAAAAGAATGAAAAGAGATGCAGTCATTGTTTCAGCTGTTCGGACACCAATTGCTAGACAAGGGGGAGCATTAGCCACCGTTCCAGCTCATGTATATGGTGCAGAAGTAATTAAAGAAGCGGTTAAACGTGCCAAAGTAAACCCAGAAGAAATTGATGATGTGATTTTTGGAAATGTATTAAGTGGTGGTGGAAATATTGCTAGATTAACCGCATTACAAGCTGGATTATCTATTAATCTTCCAGGTTTAACGATCGATAGACAATGTGGGTCAGGAATTAATGCAGTTGCATTAGCAGCTCAGGCAATTAGAGCAGGCGAAGGTGAAGTTTATATAGCGGGTGGAACGGAAAGTATGAGTCGAGCACCTTATCTTATGGATAGACCTGAAAAACCATATGCTCCGATGCTGCCAAGGTTTAGAAACTCTCAACTTTCACCAAAAGAAATTGGAGATCCTCCTATGGGGATAACTGCAGAAAATCTAGCAAAAAAATATAATATTAGAAGAGAGGAACAGGATGAGTTTGCTCTTAGAAGTCAACAAAGAATGGCTATAGCGATGGAAGAAGGTCGTTTTGATGAACAAATTGTTCCAATAACCGTTCCAATCAGAAAAGGAGAACCAATTACTTTTTATAAAGACGAGCATCCTCGCCCAAATACAACGATTGAAGGACTATCAAAACTCCCAGCTGCCTTTCTTAAAGATGGTAGCGTTACGGCTGGGTCAAGTTCTGGACTGAATGATGCAGCTTCTGCACTTGTAATCATGTCTCGTGAAAAAGCGGAAAAACAAGGGTTAAAACCATTAGCAGTCATTCGTGAAACAGCTGTGGCGGGAGTGGATCCTAATATAATGGGGATTGGGCCTGTACCAGCAACAAAGAAGGTAATGGAGAAATCAGGTCTTCAATTAGAAGATTTCGATTTGATAGAGCTAAATGAAGCTTTTGCTGCGCAAGTAATTGCTTGTGATCGCGAACTATCCTTTAATCCCGAAAAACTAAATGTGAATGGTGGTGCGATTGCACATGGACATCCACTCGGCGCAACAGGTGCGATCCTTGTTACAAAAGCGGTATATGAATTAGAAAGAACTGAAGGAAGATATGCACTAATAACGGCATGTATCGGTGGAGGTCAAGGAATAGCAACCATTATTGAAAAAGAATAGTAAAAGAATAGTAGTAGGTAAAAGGAAAAAGATAGTACTCCCACCTATGAAATGATAGGTGGGAACATACTAATGGAGGGTAATATGGAAACTAATGAAATTGAAGTATATGTACGTTTCAGTGAGACCGATGCCGCTGGTCATGTGAATAATACAAGTTATTTTTTATACCTAGAAGAGGCACGAACAAAATATATTACTCAGAAATTTAAACAGGTTAACAAAAAAGAAAAGCATTCTTTAAATAATTTTATTTTAGCTTCAACCAAATGTGATTATATTTCACAAGCATATGCTGGGGATATTCTAAAAGTAAAAACAACTATTTCACATATTGGAAATAAGAGTTTTACCTTTAATCATGTGATTACAAATGCGAATACCGATCAAGTGGTTATCCGGGCTTCTGCAACACTTGTAAGTTTTAATTATTCAGAACAAACATCTCAACCTATTCCAGCTGAAATAAGGGGTTATTTAGAACGTAATCTAAATACTTAAGTCAGAAGAAAATAAATAGAAAGGGTATGAACAATCTATGATTTGTACTTTTTCATATTATTTATAAGTGGAAATAAGGCATGCGTATAACCAAATGACGCAAGCCTATTTTTGAATTTTTTCATATGAGTAACTGCTCAATATTCATAAAATAAATAACAGAACAGAAATATTTCCAATATTATTAGTTTAATTGTGTAAAAAATAGAACAATGATAGAATTTTAAATATACAGAATAATTGGTATCACATTTGAACACAATAATTTCTGGAATTAGATTCAGAAATTAAAGGCTAATTATTAACAAGAAATGTGATTAGGCATCTTAGGGAATTAGGTCAATAGGCAATAACCATTATTGTAATTCAACTTAATTTCAGAGGAGGAATTTGTATGTTAAAAGAAATATCTAGTTATGCAGAAAGACTAAGGGAAGAATTAATAGATTTTATGGAGAAGCATGTTTACCCTGCCGAGAAGGAAGTAGAGGCATACTTAGAAACAGCCGATAGCCGTTGGACAATTCCGCCAATTATAGAAGAATTGAAGCAGAAGGCAAAAAGACAAGGATTATGGAATCTTTTTTATGCGGATGAACAATATGGTAAAGGGTTAACAAATTATGAATATGCATACTTATGTGAGATTATGGGACGATCCTTAATTGCACCTGAAATCTTTAATTGTAACGCCCCTGATACTGGAAATATGGAGGTACTAATTAAGTACGGTAACGATGAGCAAAAGCAAAGATGGTTAACTCCATTATTAGAGGGGGAAATTCGATCAATCTTTTCGATGACGGAACCATCTGTTGCTTCTTCTGATGCGACAAATATTCAAACAGAAATTATTCGTGACGGTGATGAGTATGTAATTAACGGAAGAAAATGGTGGTCTACATCAGCATTAGATCCGAGGTGTAAAATTGCTATTGTTATGGGGAAAACGGACTTTAATTCGGACACATATAAACAACAATCAATGGTTTTAGTTCCAATGGATACACCTGGGGTGGAGGTAAAACGTCCATTAAAAGTATTTGGTTATGACCACGCACCAACGGGTCATGGAGAAGTACACTTTAATAATGTGCGAGTACCGGCATCTAACTTAATTCTAGGTGAGGGTCGTGGCTTCGAAATTGCACAGGGTAGGTTAGGTCCCGGCCGTATCCATCATGCAATGCGTGGTATTGGACAAGCGGAACGTGCATTAGATTTATTAATTGACCGCGCGGAAGATAGAGAGGCATTTGGTTCCAAACTAATTGATAAAGATGTGCTTCGGGCTCAAATAGCAGAGAGCAGGTTGGAAATTGAGCAAGTAAGATTATTAACACTTAGCACAGCCCATAAGATTGATCAGTATGGAGCGAAAGCAGCACGTAAGGAGATTGCCATGATAAAAGTTGCGGTTCCAGGAGTTGCATTAAATGTAATTGATCGAGCAATAGAAGTCTATGGTGGCGGAGGAGTTTCGCAAGACTTTCCGTTGGCTGAACATTATGCACATGCAAGAACACTTCGAATTGTAGACGGGCCGGATCAAGTACACATTCGAGATATTGCGAAGTTAGAGATCCGTGAGAGAAGAAACAAGAAATCAAAAGAAGCAATCGTTAAGTAAAAGGATATTTCAGTGGGGGATTTTGTATGATCCCCACTGAAATTTTATTTATCTGTTGCTTTTATTTTACTTCAAGTGGCAATAGGGGGATTCAACAATATGATTGATATTTCTATGCATAATGAAGTTACTTGTGTGAAAGCAGAGACGCCAAGTAAAAATTCTGTTTATCTTTATTTAGTGGATGGGATGTTAATAGATACAGGACCACAAATATTAGAAAACAAATTAATAGCTTTTTACAACCGACATCATTTTGATTCAGTTACGCTAACCCATAGTCATGAGGATCATGCAGGTACGGCTTCATGGATCCAAAAAAACAAAAGTGTCCCCATTTATATTCATCCAAAGGGTATGAAGGTTTGTCATAGTTCGGCCGATTATCCGGAATATCGCCAAAGGGCATGGGGGATTCGAAAGGAATTTCAAACTTTACCATTAGAGGACAGCATACAATCTAGACATTTAGAATGGGAGGCCATTTATACACCAGGACATGCAGATGACCATGTTTCATTATTTAATAAGGAAACTGGTAGATTGTTCTCTGGTGATATTTTTATTTTACCAACGATTAAGGTACTAATGAAATCTGAGTCAGTCTCAAAGATGATGAATAGCATACAAAAGTTATTAAAATTAGATTTTGGAGCAATGTACTGTTCTCATGCAGGCTACTTACCGGATGGAAGGGAAAAGTTGAAAACTAAGTTAAATAACTTACAAGGAATATACGAATCGGTAATGGATTTACACAAGAAGGGTTATTCCGTATTAGAAATAGACAAAACTTTATTTGCAAAGAAATATAGAGTGGAGGAGTATTCAAAAGGGGAATATAGTTCTATAAATATTGTGTACTCTATTCTATCGGACACTCAAAGCTAAAATATTGGATTTTAAAGTGGAATGTTATTCATATAGTGATGATAGATAAAAAAGAATGGAGCGGGTTAATGGAATAAATTAAAGATTCAATTTATCTTATCGAATTGGTGCATTAAATTAGCTTGAGCATCCGGGGGAGATTTTAGCCTTTTAAATAGGGAGGGAATCAATATGTTTAAAACAATTAAAACAGATATTGTGGACAATATCATGACGATTACGCTCAATCGACCAGACCGATTGAATGCTTATACCGAGTATATGGGGGAAGAGATTATTCAAGCTTTGGAACATGCAGACAGAAATGATGAAGTAAGAGTGATCATTATGACTGGAGAAGGTAAAGCGTTTTGTGCTGGTGCTGATTTAGATAAAGACGCTAGCATATTTCAATCTGATACCCCTATGGAAGACTATCATGACGGTGGTGGTTTAGTTTCTCTACGAATCTATGAACTTAACAAACCAATTATTGCTGCAATCAATGGTTCAGCAGTTGGAGTTGGAATCACCATGACTTTGCCAATGGATATACGAATTGCTTCTGAGAATGCAAAAATGGGATTCGTTTTTGCGCGTAGAGGGATTACACAAGAAGCGTGTAGTGGATGGTTTTTACCAAGAATTGTTGGAATTAGTCAAGCGATGGAGTGGGTGTCAACTGGTAGAATTTTTTCGGCTAGGGAAGCAAAGGAACATGGGTTAGTTAGTCGAGTAGTAACGGCGGATGAATTATTGCCTACAGCAAGACAACTTGCAAATGAGATTGTTGAAAATACATCGGCTATGTCTGTCGCATTAAATAGACAATTAATGTGGAGAATGCTAGGTGCGGATCACCCAATGGAATCTCATAAAGTGGAATCTAAATATATATACTGGACTGGAAGAAATGCAGATGTTCAAGAAGGAGTACAAGCCTTTCTCGAAAAACGTAAACCCAACTTTAGTTTAAGGGTAAGCTCTGATATGCCAGACTTTGTCCCGTGGTGGAAAGAGCGCAAGTTCAAATAAAACGGAGTAAAAGAAAAATCTAGAAAAATGTAATAAGAAATTCAATAAAATTAGGGGGATAATGATGACGAGATTTGAAAATGCAATTGCAGTTGTAACAGGTGCTGGAAGTGGAATTGGGGAAGCAACGGTGAAAAGATTAGCTTCAGAAGGTGCCAAAGTAATTCTAGTTGGAAGAACAGTTTCCAAATTGGAGAAAGTAGCAAGTGATATAAATAATAATCGGAATGAGAAGGTAGCATTTCCATTTGCATGTGATGTTACTTCTGAAAAAGAGGTAGAGAATTTAGTAGATTATGTGAAAACGGAATTCGAAGATGTAACCGTTCTTATTAATAACGCCGGAGGATTATACAATTCAACTATTCAAGAAACTTCTATTGAGAAATGGGAAGAAATTCAAAATTTAAATGTAAATAGTGTCTTTCTAGTATCGAAAAAGATTGGAAAAGTGATGATGGATGGATCGAGTAAGAATCCTAATGTAAATCGTTCCATTCTTAATGTAGCGTCTTTATCGGGACATAAGCCTGGTGCAATATTTCCGCATTATAGTGCAGCTAAAGCTTCCGTTATTAATCTTACAAAAGCCATGGCATTTGAGTATTCTAGGAGTGGTATCCGGGTTAATTCGATTTCTCCAGGTTTTGTAGAAACCGCTATGGTGGACAAAGGGAAAGAAAAATTAGTGAAGATTATTAACAAAAAAACAACGATGAAGCGTTTGGGTCAACCGGAGGAAGTTGCTAACGCTATAGCATTTTTATCCTCTAAAGAAGCTTCCTATATAACAGGAATTGATATGCTTGTAGATGGAGGTTACATGTTGACGTGATTAACTGAAAAATAAAGCCTTTTATAGAAGTTGTATTCGATGATCACCTTTTTTATTTTTATCAAACCAATTACTCGCATCTAATAGAAAAATAAAATCCTACTACAATATCTATTATTAACCATTAACATCTCATATTATATAAAGAACATGAATACAATAGAATCAATTATATGTTTTAAATCATTATATATTCTGTAAGTGCGGGGGAAAATAGTATTTTCTTTTATTCTTTCTAGTTGAGAAGGTGCCCATTATAAATAAGGAAGGTGATTATCATGAGCTTGGACATTATGAAACAGCTACAAAAGGTTATTCCAAAAGAACGTGTAAGTACAAATGAAACGATACGAAAACAACATAGTAGAGATGAGTCCTTTCATCCTCCTAATCTACCAGATGTTGTAGTCTGTCCAAAAACAACAAATGAAATATCTGACTTGATGAAAATTGCATATCATAGTGAAATACCTGTTGTACCATTTGGTGTTGGCTCCGGGCTAGAGGGACAGGCTATTCCGTTAAAAGGAGGAATCTCCATAAATTTTGGTCAAATGAATCAAATTCTTGAAATTAATCCTGATGATTTATTAGTAAAAGTTCAGCCAGGAGTTACAAGAAAAGAATTAAATAAAGAATTAGGTAAACATGGACTCTTCTTTTCTGTTGACCCTGGTGCGGATGCTAGTATAGGGGGGATGGTATCCACAAATGCAAGTGGAACAACCGCTGTGAAGTACGGAAACATGAAGGAAAATATTCTTGACTTAGAAGTAGTCTTATCTGATGGAAGAGTGATTCGTACTGGTAGTAAAGCGAAAAAGTCATCCTCCGGGTATAATTTAACCGAATTATTTGTTGGCTCAGAAGGGACATTAGGGGTTTTTAGTGAAATTACATTAAAAGTCTATGGAATCCCCGAGTCGATAGTAGCGGGGATTGCGCTTTTTCCTTCTGTGTACGATGCGGCAAAGGCAACAGTGGCTGCCCTTTCAATAGGAAGTTCCATAGCACGCAGTGATTTAATTGATGCATTATCTATAAAACAAATAAATCAAGCCAATGGTACCAATTATAAAGAGGGCGTAACCCTATTCCTAGAAATTCACAGTCATAAGTCAACCATGAGGCATGAAGTTGATATGATAAAAGAAATATTTGAACAGAATGGATGTAGTCACTTTGAAGTAGGGGAAGATACAAAAGCAAGGGCCGAATTATGGGAAATGAGACATAACTTGTACTACTTGTATCTACACCATAACCCCGGCAAAACAATGATGAATACAGACGTTTGTGTTCCAATTTCAAAAACCCCACAAGCACTAGAATTCGCGAGGAAAGTTTTAGAAAAATCTAATCTAATGGGAGCAGTAATTGGGCATATAGGGGATGGAAATTTTCATGCAGGTTTAATAATTAATCCTAATGACCCATCGGATATGGAAATGGCAAACAATGTAAATGAACAAATAGTGCAGCACGCTTTAAAACTAGGAGGTTCTTGTACGGGGGAACACGGTGTAGGCTTGGGGAAAATGAAGTATCAAAAGCTACAGCATGGGGAAGCGCTTAACATAATGAAGGATATTAAGATTGTTTTAGATCCTAAAAATATTTTGAACCTAGGGAAAATTTTTGAAGCAGATAGAGTCATATAGTGTGAAAGGTTTATGATATAGAAATACAGCTGTAGGTTTAGGTGTGTATAACTATGAACTATTAAAAATACTAGAATGATGTCATTGAATGGTATTCACAGGAAGTAGTAAAAATAAAAATGAATTAGCTATTTCTAATTATTGCTAAGAATCCTTAAGGACCTAAAATAACTATAAACCGAACGAGGAGAGAAGTGATCATGGAATTAAATCAAGTATCAGCTGTAGTTACAGGGGGAGCATCGGGATTAGGTGAAGCAACAACAAGAAACATTGTTGCAAAAGGTGGAAAAGTTACAATCCTTGACTTACAAGAAAATAAAGGAAGAAATTTAGTAGAGGAACTTGGGAAAAATGTTTCTTTTATTAGAACAGATGTTACAAATGAAGATAGTGTGCAGGTGGGTTTAGAACATGCGATAAGTACTTTCGGGAATATCAATACACTAGTTAATTGTGCCGGTATTGGAATCGCTGAGAAAACGTATAGCAGTAGAAAAGGGGTTCATGACTTAGGGAATTTTAACAAAGTAATACAGGTAAACTTAGTAGGAACGTTTAATACTATTCGCCTTTCAGCAGAAAAAATGAGTGGGAATAAACCAAACGAGAATGGTGAAAGAGGGGTTATAATTAATACCGCATCTGTAGCTGCATTTGAAGGACAGATAGGTCAAGTAGCGTATAGTGCTTCTAAAGGTGGTATTGTTGGTATGACGTTACCTATTGCCAGAGATTTGGCTTCTGAAGGCATAAGAGTACTTACTATTGCACCGGGACTATTTGAAACACCGCTTTTTGCAGGGGCATCGGAAAAAGTCAGAACAGCGTTAGGTGCTATGGTTCCTTTCCCTTCAAGACTGGGGCTTCCTAAGGAATTTGGACATTTAGTACAAAGTATTATAGAAAATCCGATGTTAAATGGAGAAACAATCCGGTTGGACGGGGCAATCCGTATGCAACCGAGATAAACTTTCTTTTTTTTATATAGTAATGGTATAATTGTGATTGTATAATTCGGAATATTTTAATGCTATTGAATTATTTATTAATTATTTGCCATTTGAAATTGTAAGGGATTTCAAAAGGGCGGATGAAGGAGGGAAAAGAGTATGCGTGAAGCTGTTATTGTTGAATGGGTTAGAACCCCTGTAGGAAAAAGGAATGGTGCCTTGAGTGAGATACGTGCGGAAGATTTAGCAGCCAAACCGTTAGCAGAAGTGGTGAAAAGAGCTGGCATTTCTTCAAGTTTAGTAGAAGATGTTATTTTCGGTTGTGTTTCTCAAGTTGGAGAGCAATCGTTAGATATTGCTAGAGTTGCGGCATTACAAGCAGGATTCCCTATTGAAGTGCCTGGTACGACTATAGATAGACAGTGTGGATCTAGTCAACAGGCTGTTCATTTTGCGGCCCAGGCAATTATTAGTGGAGATATGGATGTTGTGATTGCTGGTGGTATTGAAAACATGTCGCGTGTACCAATAGGATCGAATAGATTAGACGTGGATTTTAGTGAGGAATTAACCTCAAAATACGAAATAATTCACCAAGGGTTATCTGCTGACCGTATTGCAGAAAAGTGGGGATTCACTCGTGAGGAAATGGATAAGTTCTCATTAGAAAGTCATCAAAAGGCAATAAAAGCTCGTAAGGAAGGTAGATTTGAGAAAGAAATTATGCCTTTAGAAGTTACTTTACCAGATGGTACGACGGCTGTGATGAAGGATGATGAGGGACCACGTGAAAATACGAGTGTTGAAAAATTGGGTAGTCTAAGACCTTCGTTTAAAAAAGATGGAAATATTACGGCAGGAAACTCTAGTCAAATTAGTGATGGAGCAAATGCAATCCTTCTAATGTCAAGTGAGAAAGCAAAAGAACTAGGATTAAAACCTAGATTCAAAGTTCGTACTCGTATAGTTGTAGGATCTGATCCAACTTTAATGCTGACTGGACCAATCCAAGCTACACAAAAGGCCCTTGAAAAATCTGGACTCACTATTAATGATATTGATATTTTTGAGGTAAACGAAGCATTTGCCTCCGTTCCAATGGCTTGGTTAGTAGAAACTGGAGCAGATCCTAAAAAATTAAACCCAAATGGTGGAGCAATCTCACTTGGTCATCCACTTGGTGCTAGTGGTGGACGTTTAATGATTACAATGATGAGCGAACTAGAAAGAACTGGCGGCCGATATGGACTACAAACGATGTGTGAAGGGCATGGTATGGCGAACGCTACCATTATTGAAAGATTAGATTGATGACTACCACATATATAAAAGAAAGGAGGAACCTAAGTTGCCACTAACATCTATTCGTGTATTGGACCTGTCTCGTTTATTACCTGGACCCTATTGTTCTATGATTCTTGGAGATTTCGGAGCAGAAGTTATTAAAATAGAGGAACCTAGTATTGGTGATTATGCAAGGGAATACATGCCGAAAGTTGATGAAGACAGTGCATTTTATCATTCTTTAAATCGAAATAAAAAGAGTGTGTGTTTGAATTTGAAATCAGCAGATGATAAAGAATATTTTCTTAAGTTAGTTGAAGAAGCTGATGTAGTAATCGAGTCATTCCGGCCAGGGGTAATGAAACGATTGGGATTGGATTATGAAACATTAAAAGAAATAAATCCAGGTATTATTTATTGTGCGATTACAGGATATGGTCAAGATGGCCCATATGCTAACGTACCAGGTCATGATGTTAACTATATTAGTTATGCTGGTTTGCTAAATATGATGGGAGAAAGAAACGGAAAGCCCCAAATTCCAGCGGCGCAGATAGCTGATATTGGTGGGGGAGCACTTCCAGCTGCTGTTGGTATCTTACTTGCATTATTTGGAAGGGAAAAAACAGGCAAAGGTCAAATGGTAGATATTTCGATGATGGATGGAGTTATTTCTTGGTTACCAACCCTTTTACCTGGTTATCTAGCTACAAATAATCATCCAAACAGAGGAGAGTTAGTATTAAGTGGTAAGCTAGCTTGCTATGAAGTATACCAAACAAAAGATAAAAAATGGATGTCTGTTGGGGCACTAGAGCTGAAATTCTGGAGTGGATTTTGTAAGGCGATTGGTAAAGAAAACTTTATTTCGCAGTTAGATGCACCAATGGAAGTCCAAGATCAAATGAAAATAGAAATTCAAAACATTATATTCCAAAAGTCGTTAGATGAGTGGATGGAGATTTTCTCTATGGTAGATTCATGTGTAACTCCAGTTCTTTCATTTGATGAAATGATAGAAAATCCACAAGTAAAAGCTCGAGAAATGATTAAAAATGTTAATCATGATGAACTAGGCACAGTAAAACAAGTTGGAATTCCAATTAAATTATCAGAGACCCCAGGGAGGATTAGAGGACAAGCTCCTAAGCTAGGGGAACATACAAAAGAAATTTTGGAAGAAAGCGATGCAGTTAAATAAAAGAGATATAAGGGTTTACATATTTTTGGGAATGAATGTAGGCCCTGTATTAAATTAATTTTAGGGAGATGGTCACATGATTGAATTATTATCTGTAAGTAAGAAAAATGGGGTTGCGACAGTTACAATCGATAATCCGCCAATGAATGTCCTTAGCCAAAAGGTAACAAAGGAATTAAATTTCGTATTTAAACAACTACAAGAAGACAAAGAAGTAATCTCTATAATTTTGACAGGTGCAGGTGATAGAGCGTTTATGGCTGGTGCAGATATTAAGGAATTTCCTGAACGAGATCCCGAAAAGGGAGATGAAATTGATATTCACGCCGTTCTTAACATGATTGAAAGTGTCTCGAAACCAACTATTGCAATGTTGAATGGATTTACTCTTGGTGGTGGGTTAGAACTTTCTCTAGCTTGTGATATTAGAATTGCAGAGGATCATGCGAAAATAGGACTACCTGAAGTTAATCTAGGTTTGTTACCAGGTGGTGGGGGTACCCAACGTCTTCCTAGGATTGTTGGCCCGTCCAAGGCGAAGGAAATTATGTTTACCGGGGATCCAGTTAGTGCTGGGGAAGCACATAGATTGGGAATCGTCAATCAAGTAGTACCAAAAGGGGAAGGGATGGAAGCTGCAGAAAAACTGGCATACAAATTGGCAAGCCAATCCCTTCAAGCGTTAAGTAGAATAAAACGATTAGTAAATGTCGGAAGTGAATTATCGTTAGAAGAAGGTCTACAAATGGAAAAGCAATTATTTGATGATCTATTTGTAACAGAGGATGCAAAAGAAGGCGTTAGCGCATTTATTGAAAAAAGAAAACCTGTGTTTACACATAAATAAATCAAACGGGGGAGGGGTTCACAGTGAGAAGTGAAGCAATAGAAAGAATTAGGGATTCAGTCGATTTGCCAGTGATCGTTGCACCAATGTTTTTAATTAATAGTCCTAAAATGGTTATCAATGCTTGTGCATCAGGTGTTATTGGTACTTTTCCTGTTTTAAATGCCCGAACGGAAGAAGTTTTAGAGAATTGGATGAACGAAATTACATCTGAATTGGATAGGATACAAAAAGAAAATCCGGGTAAGAAAATCGCTCCATGGGGTGTAAACTTTATTGTTCATCGCTCAAACAAACGATATGTAGAGGATTTAGAGTTAATTAGAAAATACCAACCCCCTGTTGTCATTACGTCCCTTGGAGATCCCGGACCTGTTGTTGAGATTGTCCGGGAATATGGTGGAATTGTATTCTCTGATGTGATTAATATTAAATTTGCTAAAAAAGCGATTGAAAAAGGTGCAGACGGCCTAGTTCTTGTAGCCAGTGGAGCGGGTGGACACGCAGGGACCTATAACCCAATTTCTTTCGTCCATGAAGTAAGAGAATTTTTTGATGGACCGATAGCTTTATCTGGTGGGATGTCAAAAGGGGAAGACATTCTTATTTCAGAAATTTTGGGAGCTGATTACGCCTACATAGGTACACGCTTCATACCATCGGAAGAAAGTTTGGCTCAAGATGAGTATAAGGAGATGCTTGTAGAAGCGTCTATTGAAGATATTATTTACACGGATTCATTTAGTGGGGTTCATGCAAACTATTTAATCCCAAGTATTGAGAGAAGTGGACTTGATCCTAATAATTTGAAGAAAAAGGATAAGATTGATTTTTCGGAACTTAGGAATTCGGAAGTGAAGGCTTGGAAAGATATTTGGGGCGCAGGGCAAGGTATTGGTCCAATTATCAAGGTTCAGACTGTTGCTGAAATTGTTGAGGAATTAAAACAAGGTTATTATCAGGCGATTAAAGATGTTTCCAAAAAGGCCATAAAAATGGGGGTGAAAAAATGACGGAAGTATTAAAGGTGTGCAAAAAAAATAACATTGCTTACCTTACCATGAATCGTCCAGAAAAAAGAAATTCTCTTTCCGGCGACTTAGTTTCTGCACTGCTTTCCGCCCTTAAAGATGCAGAAAAGGATGATGAAGTAAAAGCAATTATTTTATCCGGAGAGGGGAAAGCATTCTGTTCAGGTGGGGATATCAGTTCCATGAATCCGGATAGTAGCCCGAAAGAAGTAATGGATTCGATGAAAAAATCATCATCCTTAACAAAAGCAATCCTTCATTTAGATAAATTTGTAATCACAGCAGTCCACGGATTTGCGGCTGGTGCAGGGTTTAGTCTTGCACTTGCATCTGATTTTATTATTGCTGATAAAAATGCATTATTTATATCCAGTTTTAGGAACATTGGGTTGTCACCGGATTTAGGTCTAATCAAATTATTAGCCGATAATGTCCCAACACAAACAGCAAAAGAATGGGTAGCTTCTGGAAGAAGAATTACTGCTGAAGAAGTTTTTGAAAAAGGCATTGTAAATCGATTGTCAACAAGCAGGAATTTATTGGAAGATGCAACAGAATTCGCCCAATTCATAGTAAAAGGTCCGCCAGTTTCCAACCGGTTTGTTAAATATCTATTAAACCATGCAAGTGAATTTTCTCATGAAACAAGTATCATGCAAGAAAATATGATTCAAACCTTAATGTTTCAAACAGAAGATTCCAAGGAAGGGATACAAGCATTCTTAGAAAAGCGCTCTCCCGATTTTACTGGAAAGTAAATCTTAGATGAGAGGAGGATGAATGAGTGCGAAAGAGTACAACAGATAGAACGATAGACTGGGAAAAGGTTGAAAGTTATATACGTTCAAACATAGAAGGAATACCTACTGAGAAAATGGAGATTAAGCAATTTACGGAAGGCTATTCTAATTTAACCTATATGATTAAGATTGGAGAATGGGAAGCAGTATTAAGAAGACCACCATTCGGATATACTCCACCAAAAGCACATGATATGGAAAGAGAATACCGCATATTAAAGAAAGTCAACCCTGTTTTCCCTCTAGCTCCGAAACCATTCATCTATTGCGAAGAGCCAAAAATAATGGATAAACATTTTTACCTTATGGAAAAAAGAAATGGTATAGTAATCGATAACGACATTCCCAAACAATTTGGGAAAACAGAACAAACTGGTAAAAATGTATCAGAATCGGTTATTAAGGCACTAGTTGAACTACAGAACATTGATATTGAAAAGTCCAATCTTAGTAATATAGGAAAGCCAGAAGGTTATTTAACTCGTCAAGTTTATGGATGGATTAAACGCCATGAAAATTCAAAGACCGATGATGTACCAGGAAGCATTGGAAATATTGAAAAATGGTTAGTAGACAATATACCAATAAACGAAGAAGCTACTATTGTCCATAATGATTTTAAATTGAATAATATGATGTTTGACCGCAACGACTCTAGTAAAATTGTTGGCGTCTTTGATTGGGAACTAGCTACGGTAGGTGATCCTTTAACTGATTTAGGCTCCACCCTTGTATATTGGATTGATGAGGAAGTTGATGTAGGGATTACTGCTGTGACAGCAAATCCAGGTTTTTATAGTAGAAGGGAATTTCTAGAAAGATATGTCCAATTATCTGGCCGAGATGTAACCAATATTAATTTTTATTTAACATTTGGTTTTTATAAATTGGCGGGCATTCTACAACAACTTTATTATAGATGGAAAATTGGTGAAGTGAAAGATGAAAGATTTTCTAACTTAAATAAAGGAATTACAAATTTAATAGAGTTTGCAGAAGAGGCTAGGAATAATAGACTTTTATAAGAAGGCTCATAAATATAACATATTAAAAAATGTAAAAGTGCTACTTCCTAAAGGGTAGCACTTGGACACATCTATTTATGTGATTATAAAATTTGGAGCTCAATACTGTTTAGTTGACCTTTGATTATAGACACTAAATATACGTCGTTATTAATTCTTTTTATGCTTGACATTATAATTCGGAATATTTAAAATTATATAGTATATGTAAACGTTAACAAAAGTTGTTATGATGAAGGAGGAATGTATCATGATGGATACACAATTAACTATTGCCTCTATGATTAAACGAACAGAGCAGTATTTTCCGAAGAAAGAAGTCATTTCAAGGACGCAAAACGGAGTGCAATTATTTACCTATAAAGACACAGTAGGTAGAATGAAGCGATTGGGAAGTGCTCTTGAATCATTAGGGGTTAAAAAAGGAGATCGAGTTGGAACGCTTGCCTGGAACCATCACCGGCACTTAGAGGCATATTTTGCTGTACCGAGTATGGGTGCGGTTCTACACACAATTAATTTTCGACTGTCGAAGGAACATTTAATTTATATTATAAACCACGCAGAAAACAAAATATTGTTAATAGATGAAGATTTATTCCCACTAATTGAAAGTATTAAAGATGAACTTAAAACAGTAGAAGCATATGTTATTATGACAGACAATGAAAGACTCCCAGAAACCTCCCTACAACCAGTTTATTCCTATGAACAATTATTAGATAAAGCAGATAATACCTATGAATTTACTACAAAAATTGATGAAAATGATCCAGCGGGTATTTGTTATACATCCGGTACTACTGGAAAACCAAAAGGTGTGATCTATACCCACCGAGGAATCTATTTACACAGTATGGCATTGGGTATGACAGATACACTGGCATTATCCGAAGCGGATGTAGTTTTACCAGTTGTTCCGATGTTTCATGTAAATGCTTGGGGTATGCCATTCGCGGCTACATGGATGGGTACAACACAAGTTTTTCCGGGACCAAATATGACACCAAAAATAATCGCAGAAATGTTAGAAGAGTATAAGGTTACCTTTTCAGCGGGTGTTCCAACGATATGGTTAGGTTTATTGAAGGAATTGGAAGAAGGTACTTATAATACTAGTAGTCTACGCGCTTTATTATGTGGGGGTTCCGCAGCGCCAAAAGGGATGATTCATATGTTTGAATCCAAATATGGAATTCCATTTTTACACGGATATGGTATGACGGAGACCTCACCACTTGTGTCGGTAACACGGGTAAAAAGTTACCAATCGGATCTTCCGGTTGATGAACGTTTAGAATTGCTATCTAAACAGGGATTAGTAGTACCTGGAATTGAAATAAAAGCGGTGAATGAAAATGGGGAAGTCAAGCCTGATGGAAAAGACATGGGTGAACTACTCATTCGTGGCCCATGGATTGCAGATGCTTATTATAAAGGGGATAGTAATTCGGACGCCTTCCAAAATGGATGGTTACATACGGGAGATGTCGTAACCATTGATGAGGAAGGAATTATTAAAATTGTAGATCGTACAAAGGATTTGATTAAGAGTGGTGGAGAGTGGATTTCATCTGTGGATTTAGAAAATGCACTTATGGCCCATGAATCTGTATTTGAGGCAGCTGTGGTCTCCATACCTGATCCAAAATGGCAGGAAAGACCTGTTGCTTGCATTGTATTGAAAGATGGTGCACAACACAAGGTTACTAAAGATGAAATAATGGAATATTTACGGCCACAGTTTGCTAAGTGGTGGCTACCTGATGAAGTGCTTTTCATGGATGAAATACCGAAAACTTCTGTTGGGAAATTCTTAAAGGCAAAATTACGAGAACAAGTTGAAAAGCAATTAGTAATATAGACCTTTTATGAATTGAAGTAAGTTTTTTTCATAGATGGGGAAATTAGGGATTTGCTAAAGTTGCCAACAAATACTAATTTCCCCAAAAAGGGCTATTTATAAAAATAATTGGCTGAATATTCACTATATTAATCGTCAGGTAGGTTCAAGGTAATAAATAATAGCCTTAGCTAATATATTTCTAATTATTGATTGGGGGAAAGGAAATGCTAGGCTTTTGGGAAGAATTGCAGCCTCTTATCCATGAAGAAACTATAAATGGCGTATGTATGAAAGCCTACAAAAATAGACCAAAGAATCTTAACGAAACTTTAGAAGAAAGTGTAAAGCGCTACCCAAATAAAATTGCACTTGTTCATGGAAAGCGACGACTTACCTATCATGAATTATATAGGCAAGTAAATAACGTAGCCTATCAATTAAAATATGAATTTGGTGTGAAAAAGGGGGATAGGGTCGCATTCTTATTAATGAATGGAACACCATTTGTTGTTGGTGTTTATGCGGCTCTTAAAATAGGGGCGATAGCGGTTCCGCTTAATACTAAATTAAAATCACAAGAATTAGAGTTTATGCTACAAAATTCCGATGCTAGAATACTAATTGCAAATAAAGAATGGTGGCCAAATTTAAATCCTATTTTAAAAAATACTGAACTTGAGAAGATTTTTATTACGGATGAACAGTCACCAACAGGATCCATCCCATTTTCAACTATGGTAGAAGAATATACTGAAAAAGAAGTTCAGGTTGAAGTAGATGAGACTGACAATGCTTTTATTATGTACACTTCTGGAACAACTGGAAGGCCAAAGGGTGCATTGATTACGCATAGCAATGTGATTCATACCATTTTAAATTATAAATACTGCTATAACCTAAAAGAAGGAGATTCCACCGTTATAGCGGTTCCTGTATTTCATATTACCGGACTTGCCGCGCAATTAATGCCGCTCATCTATCTAGGCGGAAAAATTGTTCTTATGCCAATGTTTCATACGAAGGAATTTCTAGAAATATTGCGAAATGAAAAAATTACGCATGTTATCGCTTCGCCGACTGTTTTTGTGATGACTTTGCTTGAGCCGAATTATAGAAACTATGATGTTACTAATCTTCGTGTTATAGGTTTTGGTGGTGCTCCAATGCCAGGTGAGACATTAAGGGCACTAAAAGATTGGATACCAGATATTGAGTTGCATAATACTTATGGACTTACAGAGACCACTTCTCCAGCGGTGATTATGCCGGATAAACATCAATTGAGTCAAATAAGTGCTGTAGGTCCACCTACGCCCGTTACGGATTTCAAAATTGTTGATCCGGAAACAAGAGTGGAACTAGAAAGTGAAAAAGTTGGAGAATTATTATTTAAAGGGCCAATGGTTATTCATAACTATTGGGAAAATGATGAGGCTACCCAAAAAACGATAACAGAAGGTTGGCTATCTACTGGCGACTTAGCAAAAGTGGATGACCAAGGCTTTATAACTATTATGGATAGAATTAAGGATATGATCAATCGTGGAGGAGAGAAAGTTTTCTCTGTAGAGGTAGAAGATGTTCTATACTCAAACCCTAAAGTAATGGAAGTAGCAATTGTTGGTGTTACTGATAAGAAATATGGGGAAGTAGTTAAGGCATGCATCGTTCCACGAGAGGGTGAGTCCTTAACTGAAGAAGAGGTTAAAGGATGGGTAAGAGAAAGGTTAGCTAAGTTTAAAGTGCCGACTTATGTGGAGTTTATGGATCTTTTACCAAGAAACCCAAATGGAAAAGTGGTTAAAACACAACTTAAGTATATACCATCAAATATTAAAAAATAGGGGGAAATAATGATGAGTAGAACAGTAAATACCGTTTTAGGACCAGTAGCAGTTGATAGTTTGGGAAAAACATTGATGCATGAACATTTCTTTTTCGGTTATGCCGGTTTCAATGGAAACACTAAATATCCTATAGATAGAGAAGAAGCGATAAGAGTAGGGATAGAAGTAGCCGATCGAGCAAAACAACACGGAGTTAAAACAATTGTGGATGCTACGCCAAATGATTCCGGTAGAGATCCAGAATTACTTAAAGAAATTGCTGAAAGAACAGGTTTGAATATTATTTTTTCCACGGGATATTATTATGAAGGGGAAGGTGCACCTGCATATTTTAAATTTAAGCAAGGTTTAGGAACGGCGGAAGAGGAATTATATGAACTATATATGGATGAAATTCAAAACGGGGTTGGGAATACCGGACTGAGACCAGGCGTCATAAAATTAGGAACTAGTAAAGATGTGATAACAGATTACGAGAAAATGTTTTTCAAAGTCGCAGCAAGAGTACAAAAGGAAACAGGCATTTCTATTATTACCCACACTCAAGAAGGGACGATGGGACCTGAGCAAGCTGAACTATTAGTTTCGGAGGGAGCAGATCCGAGTCGTATTCTAATTGGGCATATGGATGGAAACACAGATATAAGATATCATATACGTACTTTAGAACAAGGCGTGTATGTTGGGTTTGATCGTTTTGGATTACAAGGATTCGTTGGAGCACCGATGGATAAAGATCGTATTGGAACTCTAATTGGGCTTATTGGTTTAGGGTATGCAGACCAGATAATGATGGCTCATGATACAGTAAATTATTGGTTAGGGAAATCCCCTGAAATGCCAGAGGAAATGCAGAAATTGTTAACAAATTGGCATGTTGGAAATATTTTCGAAAATATTGTTCCAGCATTAAGAGAAGGAGGTATCACAGCCGAGCAAGTTGAACAAATTTTGGTTAAAAACCCTAACAGAATATTTGGCGGCAGTGAATCACTTAAAGAAAGAAATGTAAATAACGCTAGCGGTGTACATTAAGAATATAAAAGGTATGAGGAATTCCTCATACCTTTTATGTGATGGATTTAGTTCTTAGAAAATTAACTTAACATTAAGAAAGTTAATTATAACGATTTATCTATAACTATGAATCATATACTTTTACTAAAGTTAAATGGAGATAATTAAATGGGGAAAGAGGAGTTCATATGGAAAGAACATATTTAACGGAAGAACATGAAATCTTTAGAAATTCTATACGAAAGTTCTTAGAAAAAGAAGCAATACCTTATTTGGAAAAGTGGGAAAAAGAAAAACAAGTGCCGAGAACTTTCTGGAAAAAAGCTGCTGAGAAAGGTTTTATAGCACCTGGAGTAGATGAGAAATATGGTGGATTAGGAGCAGACTTCGGATATGCTGTTGTAATATCTGAGGAGTTTGAGAAGGTGGCAAGCGGAACAGGTGGAATTGGTCTTCATAACGATATCGTTATCCCTTATATTGAATCGTTCGGCTCAGAGAAACAGAAGGAGCGCTGGTTACCAAAGGCTACTACTGGGGATATGATTAGTGCTATTGCGATGACAGAGCCAGGTACAGGTTCGGACTTAGCTGCAGTACAAACAACTGCTGCTAAAGATGGGGATAGTTATATTATTAATGGAGAAAAGACGTTTATTACGAATGGATATTCTGCTGATCTAGTTATTGTTGTATGTAAAACAGACATGAATATAAATCCTCCGCATAAAGGTATTAGTTTAATTGTGGTTGAGGAAGGAACTCCAGGTTTTAAGAAGGGTAAAAAATTAAATAAAGTTGGGCAACATTCAAATGATACGAGTGAACTAATATTTGAAGATGTCCGTGTTCCACTGGAAAATCTACTTGGAGAAGAAGGTAAAGGGTTTTATTATTTAATGGAAAAATTACAGCAAGAACGGTTAATGTGTTCCATTCAAAGTTTAGCCTCTGTTCAAAGAATGATAGATATAACCGTTAGTTATGTAAAAGAACGTCAAGCATTCGGAAAAAGGATTAGTAAGTTCCAAAATACTCAATTTAAAATAGCGGAAATGCAAACGCAAGCTACAATTGGAAGAACATTTGTTGACCGATTAATTGAGGATCATATGAAAGGTAAGGATGTAGTTAATGAGGTTTCCATGGCGAAATGGTGGACAACTGATTTAGCACAGAACGTAGCAATCGAATGTATGCAACTCCATGGTGGATATGGATATATGGAAGAATACGAGATTGCTAGAAGATATCGTGATGTAGGGGTTAATTCAATTTATGCAGGAACAAATGAAATTATGAAAGTGATTATATCTAAAAATATAGGATTATAAAAAGTGTAAACAAGGGAGTGCCAGACCAAGCGTCTAACATTATTTAAATTAAATAATAGTACATCTAATTTTTGTTCCCCAATTAGATTAATGTGAATTCATTTAATTTTATTGACAATTATTTTTTCTGATACTAGAATTAAATGTATGTAACCGATTTCAACTTGGTTGAACGACTATAAATGTAAGGGAGGATTATGATGGAGGCAGTATTGACAGATTTTCAAGATGGGGTCTTTGAAATTATTTTAAACCGTCCAGAAAAGATCAATGCATTAAATGTAGAACTCGCAAAAGGTTTAGCTAAGGCGGTTGCGGAAGCAAAAAATAATCCTGATGTTCGAGCTGTTTTAGTATATGGAAATGGAAGGGGCTTCTGTGCAGGTGGGGATTTAAAAGACTTTGGGATTGATGTTTCAAATCCTCTTGAAGTAAAAGAATTCCTTCAAGTAGGGCATGAAGGAGTATTGGGGTTATTTAATATAGAAAAACCTGTTATTTGTGCAGTCCATGGACCTGCAGTAGGTGCTGGATGTAATTTGGCTTTTGCTTGTGATATTGTCATTGCTGAACAAAATGCTATATTCTCTGAATTATTTTCTAAAGTAGGTGTCATCCCTGATTTTGGTGGTCTCTATTTTCTACCACAAAAAGTAGGAATGCATGTTGCTAGTGAATTAATTTTCACTGGGAAAAAGCTTTCTGCCAATGAAGCAAAAGACTATGGATTGATTAATGAGGTAGTAGAGGGAGGTCAAGCCATCGAAAAGGGTAGAGAGTTGGCAAGAAGCTTAGCTAAAGGACCAACTAAGGCATTTGGAATGGCTAAAAGGATTATGCATCAAGCTCCATATTTAAGATTGGAAGATATGCTGGAACTTGAAGCATATGGTCAAGCTGTTATATTCCAATCAGAAGATTTTAAAGAAGGTCAATCAGCCTTTATAGAAAAACGTGAACCGAAATTTAAAGGTAAATAATAGAAAAGGGGTTGTTCATTATGATTACACCACTAACTCCACTAGATTGGAAACGAAGAGCGATTAAATATTACCCAGATAAAATTGCTGTCATTGATGAAGACAAGGAGTTTACATATAGGGAATTTGGAGAGCGTACAGATCGATTAGCGGTTGCTTTACATGAATCTGGCATTCAAGAGGGTGATCATGTTGCAGTAATGCTACCAAATACACATTATATGCTTGAAAGTTTCTATGGAATTAGTCAATTGGGCGCGGTGATGGTTCCGTTAAACTACCGAATTTCGGCATCTGATATGGAATATATTATTAATCATAGTGATGCCAAAATGTTAATAGTCGATGAAGAATTCGCTGCACCAATTGAAGAAATTATAGACAATTTATCTTTAGAGCAAATCATTTTAGTCCCTGTAGAAGGACAGAATTCTTCTCTAAACTGTATTGACTATGAATCATTTCTCAACCATGCATCTTCAACTACACCTCCAGAAGTAGAAATTGATGAAAATCAGTTACTTACGATCAACTACACGAGTGGAACTACCTCAAGGCCTAAGGGCGTCATGCAAACCCATCGAAGTAATTATATTAATGCAGCAGACTTTATGTATCATCTGAATGTGGAACATGACGATGTTTATTTACACACATTACCGATGTTCCATGCAAATGGATGGGGTGGTGTATGGGCTATTACAGGAGCTGGCGCAACCCATGTATGTTTACGAAAAATTGACCCTCCTAAAATTCTAAATTTATTCGAGCGAAAAGGAATTAGCTTACTATGTGGAGCCCCAACTGTAATTAATATGCTTGTCAATGAACCTAAAGCGAAAGAAGCAAATATCAAGACAAATCCACGTATGGCTACAGCAGGGTCTCCTCCAGCATCGGCACTAATTCAAAAGGCACAAGAAATTTTAGGATTAAATATGATGCATGTTTACGGCCTAACGGAAACATCACCATTTATTTTATATTGTGAGTGGAAGAAAGAGTTTGAATCCAAATCTATGGATGATCAAGCTACAATTAAGGCTAGACAAGGGATTGAGCTCGCTTTTAATGGAGAAACAAAGGTAATCCGTCCGGACGGTGAAGAGGTAGATTGGGACGGTGAAGAATTAGGTGAAATTGTTACCCGTGGAAATGTAGTAATGAAAGGATACTATAAAGACCCAGTTAAAACCGAAGAAGCGATTAAAGATGGCTGGTTTCATACCGGTGATTTAGCGGTTACTTATCCAGATGGATATATTGAAATTCGTGATCGTGCGAAGGATTTAATTATTTCAGGTGGAGAAAACATTTCTTCTACAGAGGTGGAAGGGGTTCTTTATAAACACCCAGATGTATTGGAAGTGGCAGTTATTGCTGTTCCAAATGAAAAATGGGGAGAAGTCCCTAAAGCAATTATTGTACTTCAAGCCGATGCGAAAGTGACTGAACAAGAAATGATTGAATATTGTCGTGATAACATGGCGCATTTTAAAGCTCCAAAAATTGTAGAATTTGTGGAAGGTTTACCGAAAACGGCTACTGGTAAGTTACAGAAATTCCGTTTACGAGAAATGCATTGGGGGAGTGCGAAAAAGGTAAATTGACATTTTACAATTTTTTAAAAAATAAAGAATAATATCGCCCAAAATAAAATAGAGTAGATGTCGTAATAAAAATATTGTTGAAAATTAAGCAATGCCACTTCACTTAGTGAAATGATGCTGCTGAGTGAAGTTTTACTATACTTAGGAGGTGGACGAGATGTCTTCATTATTATCAAATCATTGTAATCAAGTGTTAGTCATTGGTTGTGGATTAATGGGAGCAGGCATTACGCAAGTTATTGCTCAAGCAGGTATAAAAGTGATTGCGTCTGATCGAACAGAGGCAGATTTAAAACGTGGAGAAAAGCAGATTTTAAAAGGAATCTCCAAAAAAGCCAAAGAGAAACAAGAAGTAATTTTAAGTAATATTACTTTCACTACGAATATGGAAGCGGGTAAGGATAGTGACTTGGTGATTGAAGCTGTCCCTGAAAAAATAGAAATTAAACGAGAAGTATTTAAAAAACTAGATCAACTAATGAATCCCAATGCAATATTAGCTAGTAACACATCTTCTTTATCAATTGCAGATATTAGCTCTGCTACGACTAGACCTGAAAAAGTGGTAGGACTTCATTTTTTCAGTCCGGTACCAATTATGAGATTGCTAGAAATTGTTCGTGGTATTAACACAAGTGAAGAAACAATCCAGTTTTCTCATTTATTTGCAGAACAAATTGGGAAACAAGTTATTGTTGCAAATGATTATCCAGGATTTACAGTAAATCGTGTTTTAGTACCAATGATTAATGAAGCAGCATTTTTAGTAATGGAAGGAAATAGTCCAGAAGAAATTGATAGGGGAATGATGTTAGGCGCGAATCATCCAATCGGACCTTTAAAATTAGCAGACATGGTTGGTATTGATGTTCTACTAAATACATTGGAAAGCATGTATGACGGATTTGATGATTCTAAATATCGTCCATGCCCATTGTTAAAAAGAATGGTAGAAGCAGGGCATTATGGTAAGAAATCAGGAAAAGGTTTTTACGAGTATGAAACAAGGAGAGAAACGGTCCATGCTTTTAACTGATCAACAGGAAATGATTAAAAAGTTGCTCGTTCGATAGCAGAAGACCAACAATTTCATAATTAACGGGGACGGTCACCCATTTCTATTCTTTAAAGAAATGCGAACCACCCCAATTCTTTTACTATTATTAAAAATCAGCTTTTCCATGTCTAATATCCTTTGCTGTTCTCGAGTTTATAGCGTTACTAAGGAATTTTCTTACTTCATCGGGTTTTAATCCTATTTTTCTTGCTTGTAAAATGAGATATACCCATTCGTCATCAAGTTTCCTACTCCCCAACTCCTTAATATCTCTCACTTCCTATTCCCCCGTTAAAATTGTAAATTATCTATACTAGCTCATCATTCCATATAATAATAATCGAACAATTTCATTTGCTAGTTTTTCAGGTTTAGTTCCCCCATTTAGTAATTTCGTTTTGGTAAGACGCTCTATGATACCAATTAAACTTTCAGCCACGGTATGCATATCTATGTCTGCTCGGAAGTAACCGTTCTTTTGTTCCTCTCGCAAGTTCTGTTCGATTTGGCTGGCTATTTGGCTTTTTATTTCTTTGGATTCATTAGCCATATAAAAACCAATCTGTGTCAAATCGGGGTGTTCTTGAAAAAATGAAAAAATAGTAGTAATTCTCCCTGTAATTTTTTCCTCAAGTGAGTTTTTTTCCAGTCCCTTTTCCAGAAGACTTTGCTGTACTAATGTCAATAATTTTTGATGAAATAGATTAACTAATTCCTTAAAAATTTCCTCTTTACTTTGAAAGTACAGATAAAAGGAGGGTTGTGTTACGTTAGCCCTTTGAACAATCGTACTTATTTTTGTTTCATGATATCCATTCTTGGAAAACTCTTCTGCAGCAATATGAAGCAAAAGACTCCTTCGCTTTTCTCCATTTGCACCCTTTTTTCTCCCTCTTTTTCCCATTTCTTCCAGCTCCATGAAATAATATATTACTCATGAGTATTATATTTTAAAAATAATAACTCGTCAATCCTAATTTTTAGGAAAAGGTGGAAAATTAACTCTATTACGATTTTTATATCCGAATTCTAGATAAGTAAAATGTAAATATAATTTACTTTTAAAAGGTTTTGATAAATTAGGCTGTCATTATAATTTATAGAATACAATGTGCTAAAATGAAATCAGAACACTAAGAATAGGAGGAGTTCCTTTGATTACCAATTTACAAGATACGGTGACACTAAATAACGGTGTAAAAATGCCAGGATTTGGTCTTGGAGTATATAAAATGGAAGAAGGGCAAAGCGTTGTTCAATCGGTGAAAGCTGCATTGAAACATGGATACAGATTAATTGATACTGCATCTTATTATCATAATGAAGAAGGTGTAGGGCAAGCCATTAAGGAAGCTGGTATCCCGAGAGAAGAGATTTTTGTTACGTCTAAGGTTTGGAATGATCAGCAGGGCTATGAAAATACATTAAAAGCTTTTGATGAAAGCCTAGAAAAACTGGGACTTGAATACCTAGACCTTTATTTAGTTCATTGGCCAGTAACAGGAAAATTTAAGGATACATACCGCGCCCTTGAAACGATCTATGAAGAAGGGAAAGTACGTGCTATCGGAGTAAGTAATTTTCAAGTGCATCATTTAGAAAATCTATTGAAAGACTGCAAGGTAAAACCGGTTATTAACCAAGTGGAATGTCATCCTCATCTAACACAAGAAGAAGTAAAAGCGTTTTGTGAAAAAGAAAATATTCAACTTGAAGCTTGGGCTCCGCTGAAAAGAGGAGGGGTCTTAGATGAACCTATCATACAAAAGCTATCTGAAAAATATAGTAAAACTCCAGCACAGATTATTCTGCGCTGGGACATTCAACATAACGTTGTCACGATTCCAAAATCAGTGAAAGAACAAAGAATTATAGAGAACGCCGATATTTTTGACTTTTCTTTAACAGAGGAAGAAGTAAAAGAAATTGATAGTCTAAATATGAACGAACGAAGCGGTCCGGATCCAGACACTTTTGTATAATATGGAAACGAACGAATCCTGTAACGAATTGGTTACGGGATTTTTCTGTTAACCACAATCATGGATATTAAAATACCTTTATTGGTTAGACTGATTAATAAAGTGCTAAGCTGAAGTTTCTATAGATGACTTTTAATAGTTATTTGTGTGATAATAATGACAGAAAAAAATAAGGATTGAATAGGAGTAGAGATAGATGAAGGTAAAAATAAACAGAAATGCAGCAAAAGAATTTAAAAAAATGTTAGAGTCAGATGAAGCGCAAGGGAAAATGATTCGTATCCACATATCTCACATGCATGGGGATCATGCCCATTATGGGATTTCCTATGATACTCCAGGAGAACATGATGAAGTAGTAAAGACGGATAAAGATATTGATATTATCTTAGATACTCGTGAAGCGTTTTTAGATGGAATTTGGATTCAATATTTCTATGTGGATAATGAAGGGTTTGTTATTACGAATCCATCAAAAGGTGGACATCACCATCATTAAACAGGAAGCTCCTTGTCATTATATGGGTGACAGGGGCTTTTTTTATCCCTATTTATAAGCCTGACGAAATTTCCTCCTTTTTGTAGAAGTCGATGCAGTATTCGAACTTTTAATGAATGATACAAGATGTACGTGCATAGACTTTATAAACCGCAATTATGATGGAGGGAGAGTATAAATGGATATTCTAGGTAAGGTAAGAAATTACCGTAATAAAGAGGAAAGCTTGAAATGGGAAGGTACTTTTGCGGAATACTTGGAAATTTTAAAGGAACGGCCAGAAGTTGCACAGCCGGCCCACTCCCGCGTTTATAATATGATTAAGGATGCTGGAATAGAAGAGGTAGATGGAAGAAAGACATATAAATTTTTTAATAAAGAAATATATGGTTTAGAAGAAGCTATTGAAAGCTTAGTGGAGGAGTATTTTCATCCTGCAGCCAAACGACTTGATGTAAAAAAGCGGATCTTACTATTGATGGGTCCGGTTAGTGGTGGGAAATCAACCATCGTTAGTATGTTAAAACGTGGAATGGAAGAATATTCTCGTACAGATGCTGGGGCGGTGTATGCGATTAAAGGTTGCCCGATGCATGAAGATCCACTGCACTTAATACCACATCATTTACGGGATGACTTTTATGAAGAATATGGCATACGAATTGAAGGTAGTCTATCTCCACTTAATACGATGCGGTTGGATAAGGAATATGAAGGAAAGATTGAAGATGTTGTAGTAGAAAGAATCTTCTTCTCAGAAGATAAGCGGGTTGGGATTGGAACATTCAGTCCATCTGATCCGAAATCTCAAGATATTGCGGACTTAACTGGTAGTATAGACTTCTCAACAATTGCGGAATATGGTTCTGAGTCAGATCCAAGAGCGTATCGTTTCGATGGGGAACTAAATAAGGCGAACCGTGGGATGATGGAATTCCAAGAAATCTTGAAATCTGATGAAAAGTTCCTCTGGCATTTACTATCTTTAACACAAGAAGGGAATTTTAAAGCTGGTAGATTCGCCCTTATTAGTGCAGATGAACTTATTATAGCGCACACAAACGAAGCGGAATATCGATCATTTATCTCGAATAAGAAAAATGAGGCATTACATTCGAGGATTATTGTGATGCCAATACCATATAATCTTCGGGTGGATGAAGAAGAGAAAATCTATGAGAAAATGATTAAAACGAGTGATATGTCCCATGTGCATGTTGCTCCACATGCCTTAAGGGTAGCAGCGATATTCTCTGTTCTCACTAGATTAAAAGACTCGAAGAAACAAGGTGTGGATTTACTCAAGAAATTACGATTATACAATGGAGAAAGTGTGGAAGGGTATAACGATATCGATGTAGAGGAACTAAGAAAAGAATATTCGGATGAAGGTATGGATGGAATCGATCCAAGATATGTCATCAACCGAATTTCATCTACCATCATTCGAAAAGAAGTGCCGTCTATTAACGCATTAGATGTTTTACGTTCATTAAAAGATGGATTGGATGCTCATGCGTCGATTTCGAAAGAGGATAAAGAACAATATATGAATTACATTGCAATTGCTAGAAAAGAATATGACGAAATCGCGAAGAAAGAAGTTCAAAAAGCATTTGTATATTCGTACGAAGAATCTGCTAAAACGTTAATGGATAATTATCTAGATAACGTGGAAGCATATTGCAACCATAATAAACTGAGAGATCCATTGACTGGCGAAGAAATGAATCCGGATGAAAAACTAATGCGTTCTATTGAAGAACAAATTGGTATTTCCGAGAATGCGAAGAAAGCTTTCCGCGAAGAAATCCTGATACGGTTGTCGGCGTTTGCAAGAAAAGGAAAACGTTTTGATTATAATTCTCATGAACGTCTGCGTGAAGCGATTCAAAAGAAACTCTTTGCTGATTTGAAAGACGTTGTGAAAATTACAACATCATCGAAAACACCAGATGAGTCACAGTTGAAGAAAGTGAACGAAGTCATCGCCCGTTTAATTGACGAATACGGTTATAACTCTACTTCAGCAAACGAATTATTACGTTACGTAGGAAGTCTATTGAACCGATAAAGTGGAACCTATTCAGTGGGTGTTGTTCCATCTCCCACGGATTAGTTGAACTTATCAGGGCTCTACTGGCTGTTGCCTCCCATTTAATACTTTTAATTTAACTCGTACTTTTGAAGTGGGGTTCTTACAGCCAGTAAAGACGTGATAAAAATCAAGTGTAAACTGTATGATCTATTGTCTTTTAAAACACAGGACTAATATTGTACATTAGTCCTGTGTTTTTATCTATACGTGGATTTACTATAAGGTCTAAGAATTTTATGTAAAGGGTCTAATCCTGTACGTATTGTCTATATTTTTGTAAAAGTAGCAATAACTAAACAAGTTTTGCATATGATAAATAAAGTAATCTAGTTACTTTTAAAAAGATTTTTTAATGGATAATATTTGAAAACTAAGGTTTAGCCAGGCCTTTTAGCGAATGCCTTAGTTGCACTTTTTAACGATGGGGCAAGTAATCGGAGCCCCAGGGATAAAAGTTTTTACTTTCCTATCTGTAAAAGAAAATTCAAAGGAAAAGGAGAGGGTCGTAAATTGTCGGAAAAACGTAAGACGAATTATATTGTCTCCCAGGAAAACTGGACTCTCCATCGTAAAGGCTATCAAGATCAACAAAGACATATTGAAAAGGTAAAAGATGCTATAAAAAATAACCTACCTGATTTAGTGACAGAGGAAAACATTATTATGTCCAATGGTCGTGAAGTTGTAAAAATACCTATTCGTTCTCTAGATGAATATAAAATTCGCTATAACTATAATAAAAATAAACACGTAGGCCAAGGCGATGGGGATAGCCAAGTTGGCGATGTCATTGCGAGGGAACCGGGTAGAGGAGATCAATCGCAAGGGAGCGGTCAAGGAAAGAAAGCGGGCGATCAACCTGGAAGTGATTATTATGAGGCAGAAGTTTCCATTGAAGAAGTCGAGGAAGCTCTGTTTAGAGATTTAGAATTACCGAATTTAGAGCAAAAGGAACAAGATGAAATTATTGTGGAAGATATTGAGTTCAATGATGTTCGTAAGAAAGGGCTTATGGGTAACATTGACAAAAAACGAACAATCTTAACAGCTCTTAAGCGAAATGCGAGAGAAGGAAAGGCATCGATTGCACCAATCTATAATGATGATTTAAGATTTAAAACATGGAATGAAGTGGTCAAGCCAGAATCCAAAGCGGTTGTCCTAGCGATGATGGACACGAGTGCGTCGATGGGGACATTTGAGAAATACATGGCTAGAAGTTTCTTTTTCTGGATGACAAGATTTTTACGAACAAAGTATGAATCTGTAGAAATTGAATTTATTGCTCATCATACAGAAGCGAAAGTGGTATCCGAAGATGATTTCTTCAATAAAGGAGAAAGTGGAGGGACCATTTGCTCATCCGCTTATAAAAAAGCTATAGAACTTATTAATGAGAAGTATAATCCAAAACGTTATAATATTTATCCATTCCATTTCTCAGATGGTGAAAATATTACATCTGACAATGCAAAATGTATTGATTTAGTTGGTCAAATTATGGAGGTATCCCAAATGTTCGGTTATGGTGAAGTAAATGGATATAATCGATACTCCACATTGATGAATGCATATCGCACAATAGAAGATCCAAAGTTTAGACACTATATTTTAAAAGAAAAACGCGATGTATATCACGCAATGAAAAGCTTTTTTAAAAAAGAAGAAGAGCTTGTATAATAGAGTCCCCATTTAAATTGGGGACTTTTTGCTTTTTTAGTAGAAATGCCTTTATGTGCCGATTTTATCATTATTCTATAGATTCTATCGTATATACACCCCTTGAAGTACTCACAATAAAACGCGAACCATCGTATTCATACATTGCTGAATCCTCTAGAGGAATTTCATATAATTCAGATGGGAGTGACTCGTAATCATTCATTGTTGTTTCAATGACACCACTTCCATTTAAATTTAAGGAATAGACCGGTTCATAGCCATCAATGGTTCCTTCATTTTTAGAATAGGAAATGGCACTTAAATCCATTAGTGTCTCATCGAAATCATCTAATTCATGTTTTACTATTTTAATTTGTTTACCATTCCATTGTCTGATTAAATCATTAAATTGCTCAATTGAAAGAAAATGCTGATTCATGTTCATCCCTCCAGTATATAAAGTTTCCTGTTTTGGAAGAATTCATACAGCTTTGAAATGAAGAATAGATTTGATTATTAGTCAAGCATTAATTTTTTACAAGAATTGGTTCATTTATTCCTGATTCATTTCATAAACTATATAAAGCAATTTTGGAGGGGATTCTATTTGTCGATGACAAAGGAGCTGGAGTTTGCGATAGAGGAGATTACGGAAGTAGCCGAGCATTTTGGTCTTGACTTTTTCCCGATGCGCTATGAAATATGTCCTGCAGATATTATTTATACATTTGGAGCTTATGGGATGCCTACAAGGTTTTCTCACTGGAGTTTTGGAAAACAATTTCATAGAATGAAACTTCAATATGATCTTGGTCTTAGTCAGATTTATGAGCTAGTGATTAACTCAGATCCTTGTTATGCCTTTTTACTCAACACGAATACACTTATTCAAAACAAGTTAATTATTGCCCACGTTTTAGCACATTGTGATTTTTTCAAAAACAATATCCGCTTCTCTAAAACAAGAAGAGATATGGTAGAAAGTATGACAGCTACAGCGGAACGTATTGCAGAGTACGAAATGAGATATGGCAAAGATGAAGTTGAGAAATTTTTAGATGCGATATTATCCATTCAGGAACATATTGATCCTTCCATTATTTCCTCTAGGCTTTCTTATGAGGAATTAGAATTAATCGAGGAAGAGGAAGAAAAAATAGTGAAGCAATCTCCGTATGATGACTTGTGGAGTTTGGATGAAAAGCCGAAAGAAAAGAAACTAGTTGGAAGGAAGAAAGAAAGAAAGTTCCCTCCACAACCGGAGAAAGATATCTTATTATTTATTCAAGAATATAGTCGTGATTTAGAAGATTGGCAACGGGATATTCTAACGATGATGCGTGAGGAAATGCTGTATTTTTGGCCACAGCTTGAAACAAAAATCATGAATGAAGGCTGGGCATCCTTTTGGCATCAAAGGATTTTAAGGGAGTTAGACTTAACGACGGAAGAAACAATTGAGTATTCAAAATTAAATGCGGGGGTTGTCCAACCATCTAGAACGCAAATTAACCCTTATTATTTAGGATTAAAGATTTTTGAAGACATTGAAGAAAGATATAATAATCCAACAGCGGAAATGAAGAAATTAGGTTATAGGGCTGGTAGTGGTAGGGAAAAGATGTTTGAGGTTCGTGAAATCGAATCAGATATATCGTTTATTCGTAACTACTTAACAAAAGATTTGGCACAAAAAGAAGATATGTATTTGTTTGAAAAGAAGGGTAGAGACTATCGCATTACGACAAAAGATTACGAGCAAGTTCGTGATCAGCTAGTGTCTATGCGTGTGAATGGAGGATTCCCATATATAACGGTAGAAAATGGTGATTATAACCGAAATGGTGAATTATATTTAATGCATAACTATGAAGGAATAGAATTAGATCTTCACTATTTAGAGAATGTTCTTCCTTACGTTTATCAACTTTGGGGAAGGAAAGTCCATATGGAGACTGTTTTAGAAGGAAAAAAAGCACTATTTTCTTATGATGGGAATAAGGTGATGAGAAAGAGTATGTAAGAATAATAAAGCTTGGTAAGGTTAAATGAAAAATACCTTACCAAGCTTTTTCGGTTTCAGGTCAACACTACCTCTACAATAATCAGTTGCCATCTTAGATGAATATTCACGAGATTACTAACATATGATATAAGCGGAGTTTAAATTGTAAATTAAAGGATGGGTGAACATATGGATGATAAGTCATCAAGAAACCAAAAGCCTATGAATAAAGATGCTAAACAAGAGCAGTTAGATCAATACCGTGTACAAAACACAGGAAAGCCGATGACAACAAACGAAGGGCGAAAAATTTCAAACGATGAAGAAATCTTAAAAGCTGGTGTACGCGGTCCTACATTACATGAGGATTATCACTATTTTGAGAAAATGACGCACTTTGTAAAAGAAGAGGAACCAGAAAGAGTAGTTCATGCAAGAGGTTACAGTGCCTATGGGGATTTTGAATGTTATCAGTCAATGAAGCATGTGACAAAAGCATGTCTTTTTCAAGAACCTGGGAAAAAGACTCCCTTAACCATCCGTTTTTCTACCGTACAAGGGCCTAGAGGGTCTTATGATACGGCAAGAGATTTACGTTGTCAGGGTGTTAAGTTTTATACAGAAGAAGGAAATTATGATTTAACAACGATCGCTATGCCTGTATTAATTAATCAAGATCCAATGAAGTTTCCAGATGCTATGCATGCATACCAAGCTAAGCAGGATGATGATATACCAACAGCTACTGGTGCACACGACAGGTTTTGGGATTATGTAGCCAATAACCCAGAATCACTTCATATGGTGCAGTGGATCATGTCTGATCGTGGTATTGTACGAAGTTACCGAATGATGGAGTCGTGGTCCATTAATACGTACCTATTTGTTAACGAGCAAGGAGTAGCGACATTTGTAAGATTTGTTTGGAAACCCCTCCTGGGTGTTCATTCTCTTCTTCAGGATGAGGCGCTAAAAATCGGTGGGTTAGATCCTGATTTCCATCGTAGAGACCTTCGAGAGGCGATTGACAAAGGTGCTTATCCTGAATACGAATTAGGTGTTCAACTGATTCCGCTAGAGGACGAATTCAAATACGACTTTGATGTTCTCGATCCTGCGAAGTTTTGGCCAGAAGAGCTCGTTCCTGTTCAAATAATAGGGAAGATGACATTAAATAGAAACATTGATAATTACCATACAGAATCAGAGCAAGTAGCTTTTAACCCTGCAAATGTTGTACCGGGAATTGACTTTTCCAATGATCCTGTCCTACAGGGAAGGCTAATTGCTTATCAAAGTGCACAATACCACAGAATTGGAGTCAATCATCAGGAATTACCGATTAATAAGCCAATTTGTCCGTTTCATAATAATCAACGACGAGGCCCTATGAGATATCGAATTGATGTTGATCAGGTAGACTATCATAAAAACTCGCTAGCCAATAACACACCATACACAACACCACCGGAAAAAGGCGGTTATGAGCATTATCCAAAAAAAGTGGAAGGACACGTTATACGTGGGCGTAGCGAATCATTCAACGATTACTTTTCGCAACCGAGGATATTCTGGAATAGTATGAAACCTATTGAAAAACAGCATACTATCCAAGCGTTTAGCTATCAACTCGGAAAAGTTGAAAGTGAATCTGTCCGCCAACAAAATGTCAATTTATTAGTCAATGTTGATAAGGAAATGGCGTGCATCGTTGCTGATAATATTGGTGTAGAGCGCCCAAGTGGATCCAATGTACCTGTTTCTACAAGTTATGCTTCTCTTAGCCAGTACAATACACCTAGTTATGCATATACGCAAAAAGTAGGTGTACTAATTGGTAATGGTTTTAATGGTAAAGAAGTAACAAATGTACTTAACTATTTGCAACAAAATGGGGTCTTTATAGATATTATAAGTGAAACGCTCGGTAAGGTCACAGGAAACGATGGCACAACAATCAAAGTTAATAAGACATTCCTGACAACTAGTCCTTACCTATTTGACTCGCTTTATGTCGTTGGCGGAAGTGCTAAAAATGAAGCAAAGTTCCTGCAGGACATCATGGATTTTGTAAGTAATGCCTATAAGCACTATAAACCGATTGGTGTTGCTTCGACCGGACAGTCTTATATTCAGACATCAAAAGAAAATAATTTAGCAGGTGTTGTTTTTGCTGCAAATAATCCAAACTTTGAGCAGGATTTTGTCTCTGCAATTGCCCAACAACGCTTCTGGAATAGAACATAATACTGTTTATTATTTACAGGGAGATAACTATAGTTATTTCCCTGTAATTTCATATAAACCTAAATGGGAGGTAAGTTAAATGAATGATACAAATTTTATAAAGCAAAGCTTATATCAACAAGGTTTACCTATCTACGATGCTGACATTTTGCATATTCAAAACACCCTTCTTACAATCAATTATGCTGAGAGAAATCTAAAAAAAATCTCCCCTAATCTAAATCAAAAAGTACCAATTACGGTTGTTGATAAGAGGCTGTTGCTATGACAGATCTAGGTTTTTTTACTGCTAGTGACCTTGCTCCTTTAATTAAAGCTAAGCAATTATCCCCAGTAGAATTGACAAAACATATATTAAACCGTATAGATACAATTGATCCAACCATCCATTCGTATATTACCCCTCTTCATGAATTAGCCCTTAAACAAGCTGGTAAAGCTGAAACTGAAATTATGTATGGGCGATATAAAGGACCTCTTCACGGAATTCCAATCGGTATCAAGGATAATTTCGATACAAAAGGCATACGCACGACAGCTGGTTCAAAGCTTTTTGTTGATTTCATACCTGACAAAACTGCAACAACGGTAGAAAAATTGTTAGCTGCAGGTGGGATTATGTTAGGAAAGCTAAATATGCATGAGTTAGCCCTCGGATCCACCGGTACTAATCAAACCTTTGGCACTACACGAAATCCATGGAACATTCAATATATGCCAGGTGGTTCAAGTGGTGGTAGCAGTGCTGCCTTAGCAGCTGGGCTAGCAACACTTGTAACTGGAACAGATACATTTGGATCTATTCGCTTACCAGCTGCTATGTGTGGTATTTATGGGTTAAAGCCAACCTATGGGCTTGTTAGTACCTATGGGGTAATTCCTTCAGCTTGGTCATTGGATCATGCTGGTCCGATGGCACGATCGGTTTCAGATTTGGCGTTAATGCTTGATGTTATGGCAGGGTTTGATGCAGATGATCCAGCAAGCATTCATGTACCTATTCCTAATTACACCGAAGACTTAAATAAAGGGATGAGAGGAGTAAAAATTGGTATTCCTAAGTACTATCTTGAAGGATTAGAATCAGATGTAGAAAAGCTTTTTAAAAATGCTATAACAACACTAAAAGGGTTAGGAGCTGAATTAAGAGAAATAGAAATTCCTGAATTATCGATGGCAACATTTTCTGGTTATGTGACTGTATCGGGAGAAGCTTCTACTTTTCATTATGAGTGGCTACAGACTCATGTAGAGGATTACGGAGCAGATAATCGAATTTTCCTTCTATCTGGTACGTTAACAAATACACCACAATACGTCAAAGCCCAACAAGCCCGGAGGAAGATGGTGGAAGCATTTCATAATACCTTTAAGGATATCGATATCCTCCTCGGTCCGACAATACCTATCACAACCCCAGCGTTCGCGCAGAATTGGGTCGACCAAAATTTGGAAGTTATTAGACGCTGTTTACCATTTACTGTTCCTGTCAATTTAACGGGGCTACCAAGCCTAGCAGTGCCAATGGGATTTGACCAAAAAGGACTTCCAGTTGGCATGCAATTCATTGGAAATCACCTTTCTGAAAAACAAATACTTCAGGTTGGATATGCATGGGAAAGGATTAATCCGTTTCGTTTTCGAATAGCGGATTGAATCATAATCGGTAGGGGTGTATGAAAACTTCCTCCTCGAAGTCAAGCGTTTTACCGTCCAAACATTCTTGCATAAAAGGCATTCGCTGACCCTAAAAGCGAATGCCTAGTAAAATTATTGCTGTTCTATTTTCTAAATAGCATTTGGTTTAAGACTTGTACATTTGTAAGCTTGTTCAAGCTCACGTGCGTCAATTGGTTTGCTAAAGTAATACCCTTGACCTTCGTGACAATCTTGATCTTTAAGATAGGAAAGTTGGTAATCTGTTTCAATCCCCTCAGCAATTATATTAAATTGCAAGTTTTTTGCCATTGTTATAATGGTATTGACAATGACTTCATCATTCACGTCTAAGTCCCGTATAAATGATTGATCAATTTTCAACGTATTTATTGGTAAACGTTTTAAATAATTTAAGGAGGAATACCCAGTTCCGAAGTCATCGATAGATATATGGACTCCCAAATCTCTTAATTCTTTGAGTGTTTTCTCCACTTTATCTATGTTGAGGATTGTCCCTTCCGTTATTTCCAACTCTAACCATACAGGGTCCATTTTGGTTTCCCTTATAATTTCCTTAACATCATGTACAAAACTTTGATTTACAAATTGGATTGGCGAAACGTTTACGGCTACTCTATCAATCGAGAACCCCTTTTTATGCCAAGAAACCATTTGATCACAAACAGATTGTAAAACCCAGTTTCCCACTGGAATAATGAGTCCTAATTCTTCTAGTAAAGGAATGAATTCACCTGGTGATACCGAACCTAGTTTTTCATTATTCCATCTAAGCAATGCTTCGACACCAGTTATTTTATCATTTCTGAGATTGATAAGTGGTTGATAGACAATAGAAAATTCGTCCTCTTCTAGTGCGTGCTTTATTTCTTGTTCTAATTGATAATAACGTCTCAATTCGTCATTTTGGTCATCTGAAATAAAGCAGTGCGAATTACCTCCATTTTGTTTGGCGTGGTACATTGCTGTGTCGGCTTGTCTAATCATTTCCTCTACTAAATCTAAGTAATCACTTTCATATTGGCTCATTTTTTCTAGGCTAATCCCAATACTAGTAGTAGCAATGATCTTATTTCCATTTACGGTAAATGGTACGTTAAATTGCTTCTTAATTCTCTGTACTACTTTTAAAATATCATCTTTATTATCTACATCTGTAAGGAAGATGACAAATTCATCTCCTCCTTGTCGTACAATGAGATCGGATGTGCGAATACAGGTTTGCAATCTTTTGGCAAGTTCTTTTAGAATCATATCTCCTGTTCTGTGACCATAATTGTCATTGATTGATTTAAAACGATCGATATCAAGAAATAGAACAGCAAGTTTACCTTCTTTATTTACGTACTCATTTAACCATTCGTTTAATAAATTTCGATTAGGTAATAAAGTCAAAGGGTCATAGTATGCCATTTGTTTAATCGTTTCTTCATATTCTATTCGCTTCGTAATGTCATGTCGAATAGAAATATATTGATAAGGCCTTCCATTTTCTTTTAAGAAAGGGACAATGGTAGTATCTACCCAATAATAAGTTCCGTCTTTTGCTTTATTCTTTATTTCGCCTTTCCATACCTTTCCCCTACCAATTGTTCTCCACATTTCTTTGAAGAAATCTTGGCTATGATGTCCTGAGTTAACGATATTTTGTCGACTTCCTATTAATTCATTTCTACTGTATTTTGACATATTACAAAATTTATCATTTGCAAATTGAATGATCCCTCTGTTATCGGTAATGGCAACAATGGATGATTCATTCAAAGCTAATTCTATATCTTTTAGCTTTCGTAACGCTTTTTCTAGCTCTATCTTATGGTTCATTGTTTCACCCCCTAAATGTGGAAAGGTATACATTTTAATTATAGCTTAAAAAAACAATCATAGTTTGACAATTCCCCTACAAATTGAGAATATTTTCTATCTTTTTTCGAAAGAGAAAGAAAAAGATAATGCACAAAGTGGATTAATAATAATCAAAGAAAGGATAGACACAACTTCATCTATCCTTTCTCAATCTGTTGTTGTTCTTCTTCCCAAGCTTTAAATGAATAAGGTATTCCAACCATTTTGGCTACATGTTCGTCATAGGATACTAAATCCTTCTTGGTTAATTCGTTTAAAGAACGCTTTCCCATTGCTCTTAACGCCATTTTCATTTCTTCAATACTAGAAGTTAAAAAACTTTCCGCTGTTTTTGCTCCTTCCTCTGCCTTAAATTGGTCTTTAAACTTCCCCTGATTCCATACCGCCTGAGTTGGTGGTTCAAAAGGAAGCGCATTTAACGATTGGCCATGTGCCACTGCAAACAACATCGCCGAACCTACATAAATAGCATCTGCACCAAGTGCGAGCATTTTTAAAAAATGTCCCGGTATTAGCATTCCTCCAGAAACAATTAAACTAATTTGGTCTCTCTTCTTTCTTTCTTCCAAATGGTTCACAGCACGGATTATCGCATGTAATGAAGGGATACCCATATCATCAGTTAAAATGGGTGGTGCCCCAAGAGTTGCCGCTTGGCCACCATCAATTGCGATATAATCCACACCTATTTCTAATAGATAATCAATATCTTGTTCAATCTTGCCACCTGCACCAATTTTCGCACCGATTGGAACACCACCAGTGATTTTCCGGAGTTCATCTATTAAATCTTTTAAATCTTTCAAAGTTTGATTTTCAAAGAAGTTATCAAAAATAACAGCATCTTCATCTTCTTTAAGCCCCATTACTTGACGAGCATTTCCTGTTAAATTTTCGGGAGATATTTTGGCTCCTACTCCAAAAAGCGCACCCTGGCCAAATTTGATTTCAATCATATCCGCACGTTTTATTTTCTTCGTTTCCTTAGACCATTCCGTTTTAGCAAATTGTAAAATATATTTTCCGGCAGTGTCTAATTCCTCCTGCATTATTCCTCCCTCACCTGAATTAATTGCAGTGCCTGTTGTTTTTGCGGCCTCAGCTAAAGCTAGTCTCACTTGTTCACTAAGCGCGATACCATAAGCCATACCACTTATCATAAGTGGTATTTGGATTTTTAACGGTTTTTTTGCTCTTGGTCCAATAGTAGTTGCTACATCAACATCTTCCTCTCCATCAATAAGGGGCGGAAGGATTTGTGTTGGGATAAAGGTAATAGAATCCAGATGTGGCCATTTTTTAGATGAACCGAGTGGTCGATGAAGTACATCACCTGATTCAGATCTTAAGCTATTTTCTATCATATTCTGAATTCCCATATGTCTAAGACCAGGCATTAATTCAATAATGTTTTCTTGATAACTATCCGATAAAACTATTTTTGCTACTGATTTGGTAATTTTTTTCATGATCCAACGCCAACCGAAAAGTATAAAGATAAAAAATGCAAATAAAATGAAAATCATTACAAAAACGGTATAATTTAAAAAATCCGGCATTTACACGTCTCCTATATAGTAATTCCTTTTTCTTTTAGTATTTCAAGATTAAGGATAAATATGTTAGTTCTGGTCTTATTAAGTTTTCTTGCTTTCTTAAGAGCTTATCGTCTGATATAATAGTTAGGAATTAGCATCTAGTGCTAAATTATAGGAGGATCGTGCATGTCTCAAGTAAATTTAATAGCACCTGAAAATTATAATATTGTAATGGAATTTGAAAAATATACAAAAGAGCCAAATAGAAAGGCTATTATTTGGGAAGACGATAAAGGTAACCGAAAAGAAATTACATATGAAAATTTAGTTAAAAATGCGAATAAAATTGGAAATATATTATTAGAACATGGTTTTAAAAAAGGGGATAAGATATTAGTCATGATGCCTCGTATTATTGAAACATATGAGGTTTATATTGCTGCGTTGAAAACGGGTATCATTATTATTCCTTGTTCAGAAATGTTACGAACAAAAGACCTACAATACCGCATCACTCATGGAGAAGTAAAAGGTGTGGTGTGTAGTAATTCCTGTGTTTCACAATTTTATAATATAGATGAATATAATCAACTTATTAAATTTACACACGGGGATTCTGTTGAAGATTGGTTTGATCTTATTGATTTACAAGAAACTGCATCGGATGAATTAGAAATAGTTACTACTACCAACGAAGACTTAGCTTTTTTGCCTTATACTTCTGGAACAACTGGTAATCCAAAGGCAGTTATGCATACACATGCATGGGGATATGCTCATATGCAAACAGCACCGCGACACTGGTTAGCAATCCAAGAAGGGGATACCGTCTGGGCTACAGCAGCACCTGGCTGGCAAAAATGGGTTTGGAGTCCATTGTTATCTGTCTTAGGAACAGGGGCAACAGGATTTGTTTATAACGGAAAATTCGAACCAAAAAAATATTTAGATTTACTTGAAAAAAATGAGATAAACGTTTTTTGCTGTACACCTACAGAATACCGTTTAATGGCTAAGTTGGATAATTTACAGGATTACCAATTGGCCTCCTTGCATAGTGCGGTTTCTGCTGGAGAACCATTGAACCGTGAAGTGATTGATCAGTTTGAAAAGTATTTTAACGTGACGGTTAGAGATGGATATGGTCAAACGGAAAATACGTTACTTCTCGGATTCCTAAAGGGAATGAAAGTAAAACCTGGATCAATGGGTAAGCCAACACCTGGTAATAATGTTCAACTAATTGACGAAGATGGTAATCCAGTTCCTGCCGGTAAAGTAGGGGACATTGCACTTCCATTAGACACACCAGCATTATTTAAAGGTTATTATAAAGATGAAGAACGCTTCAAAAAGGCGTGTCGAGGTAACTTTTATACCACTGGGGATCAAGCTAAAATGGATGAAGAAGGCTATTTTTGGTTTGAAGGTAGAAATGACGATATAATCGTTAGCTCTGGTTATACAATCGGACCATTTGAAGTGGAAGACGCATTAGTAAAACATGAAGTAGTAAAAGAATGTGCAGTAATTGCAAGTCCAGATGAAATAAGGGGAAATGTAGTAAAAGCTTATATTGTGTTACAAGATGGAGTAGATCATACGAATCCAAATCTTGTGAATGAATTACAGAAGCATACAAAAGCTTTAACAGCTCCATATAAATATCCACGTAAAATTGAATTTGTGGATGAATTACCTAAAACATCCTCGGGTAAAATTAGGCGTGTAGAATTAAGACAGCGTGAGAAAAACTAAAATAAATAAGATGGTTTGTAAGTAATAGCCTCACTATTAGTGGGGCTATTACTTATTTTTTCTTCTTCGGTCATTACATGTTTCGATTCAATATATAATAATAGTGAATAGGAAAGGATAAAGATTGGATAAACGAAGGGAAAAGGGGCGTTTTACTTGAAAATTATAGATACCCATTGTGATGCATTAATGAAATTACAACTAGGTAAAAGAAGACAGTTTGATTTTAATGGTCCGTTTGACTATAGAACGTCAGATAAAATTGAAACAAACATAAACCGATTAATCCAAGGGAATGTTGCGGTTCAATTTTTTGCGATATTTATCGACCCGGATGTTCCTTCTGATGAAAAATGGCAGCATGCATTGGAACAGGTCGATATTTTTTATACCGATGTTCTAGGAAAAAATCCAAGAATGAAGCATATAAAAAGTTGGAATGATTTAGATTTACTAAAAGAAGGGGAAATTGGTGCGGTATTAGCATTGGAAGGGGTAGACGCGATTGGTAACGATCTTATGAAGTTAAGACAACTATACAGATTGGGAATTAAGAGTGTTGGATTGACGTGGAATTATGCTAATTATTGTGCGGATGGGATTTTGGAGCCTCGTGGAGCAGGATTAACGCTTCTAGGAGAAGAAATCATTAGGTTAAATAATGAAAATCACGTATTAAGTGATGTATCCCATGCATCTGTTCAAGCTTTTTGGGATATTTTAGAGATTGCAGATTATCCAGTAGCAACCCATTCCAATGCCAAGGCAATTTGTGATCATCCGAGAAATTTAGATGATGACCAGATTATAGGAATGTTTCAGAAAAATGGACTAATCCATGTTGTCTTTAATCCACCTTTTATTAATAAAGATAAAGAAGCGGCCACCATGACTGACTTGATTAAACATATTGATTATTTCTGTTCACTAGGCGGAGTGAAACAAATTGGATTCGGTTCTGATTTTGATGGAATTACAACTTTTGTAAATGGTTTAGAAAATTCATCTAAATATCAAAACTTTATCAATGAGTTATTAAAATATTATTCTGATGAAGAAGTACGTGGATTTGCATATAAAAACTTTCTGAATCATCGGCCAAGTGATTCTGAATAGACAATCTATCTTTGAGTCATATTATGTCTAGAACGATAAATTAGGTGTGGTGAAAAGATGAAAAAGTGGATAATAGTATTAGGAACAGTACTGTTGCTTAGTACTATTAGTATATCAAGTATTTATGCTGCTACGGATACACCAGAAAAAAGTCATCATAACTGGGCGGAGTATGGTGTTGACTATCATGAAGTAGATGGGGGAACACATGAATATTCATATTGGAAGAATTTCATAAAACGGAATCGAACATGTCAAATAACTCATGTTATTAAAACGATTACTTTTTATTGCGATAAGCATGACCATACAAGATCAAATACTGTTTTAGAGAAAACAAAGCATAGTCATCATCATAGCAATTAAATATTAATGCTTACTACATAAAAAATGTAGTAAGCATTTTATTAAATCGTAGCTCTAGCTGTTTCACGTTCCATTATATTTGTAGCAATTTTATCTGTAAAATCTTTGCCTACCTTAGGAACAAGAGTTTTTAATACAGGGTTAACCATTGTTCCGACCATTCCTTTTACATGAACCTGGAGGTAACCTTTCATTTTGCTTCTTGTATCGCTAAGTGCTTCTACTTCAAAGCAGCCTTCCCCCTTACATGTTTCATTAGATGTAGCTACTTGGAAAATAATCGTTTCATTCTCAATCCATTCTACAATTTTTATATTTAATGCTACCGTTCTTTCCATAATTCCGATATCCCCATGGATAATCCATACAGAATGACGATCGTCGATAATTTGATGACTGACATAACCTGGTACGAGTGGCGCCCACTTATTCATATCACTTACAAAATCCCAAATATTAGAAACCGGTGTGTCTAATTCAACACAATGAATCCCTTTTCCCATTTATATATTCCCCCTTATGTAAGACACATACATCTTTAAAAATCAAACATTGTTAGTATATGGAATGAAAGGACAGTTTAGAACCTATCTATAAAATTATATCCTTTCTTAACGTATAAAAGTATCAAAAAGTTAAATTCTAAAAAGGAACAGAGAAATTCTGTTCAATACCCCCGAGGAGTGATTCTTAATGGCTAACAGAAATAAGTTGTTAGTACCAGGTGCGGAAAATGCTTTAAATAGCATGAAGGAAGAAATCGCAAAAGAATTCAACGTTGAACTTGGAGCGGATACAACTGCAAGAGAAAACGGATCGGTGGGTGGCGAAATGGTCAAAAGAATGATTCAAATCGCCCAGCAATCAATGGCAGATGGAGATAAATAGCGTAGTTTATCTACTCAAAAAAGTGTTGGCCTTTACACAGGCCAACACTTTTTTCTACAACTAATAAGACTTAATTCTCTTCCGTCCTCGTTGAACGAGCACTTACACTTAGTTATTTACACTTGATTTTTCTACATTTAAAGTCCAGTTTAATGGATCCTCTAGTTTACCGTATTGGATTCCTGTGATGGTATCATATACTTTTTTAGATAAATCACCGGTTTTACCTTCATTGATTACTAAGTGTTTACCTTCCCAATATAATTCACCAATTGGCGAGATTACTGCTGCAGTACCAGAACCAAAAGCTTCTTCAAGGGTTCCATTTTCATGAGCTTCATAAATTTCTTGCATAGAAATTTTGCGTTCAGATATAGGGAGATCCCAATGTTTCAACAATTGGATAACAGAGTCTCTTGTAATACCAGCAAGAATACTCCCGTTTAACATAGGAGTTACAACTTCTCCGTTGATTTTGAGGAACACGTTCATACTACCGACTTCCTCAATGTATTTACGTTCAACACCGTCTAACCATAGAACTTGTGAAAACCCATCTTTTTCTACAGTTTCTTGGGCTTTTAAACTAGAAGCATAGTTACCGCCTGTTTTCGCTTCACCTGTTCCACCTTTTACAGTGCGTACATATTTATCTTCCACAGCAATTTTAACTGGGTTAATACCTTCTTTATAGTAAGTACCTACTGGTGACATGATAATAATAAATTTATAATGATGCGATGGCGAAACACCTAGGTATGGTTCAGTTGAAATAATAAATGGACGAATATACAATGATGTTCCTTCAGCATCTGGTACCCAGTCTTTATCGATTTCTACCAGTTGTCTGATTGCTTCCAATCCAAGCTTCTCATCAATTGGTGGAATAACGAGACGATCGTTTGAATGGTTTAAACGTTGGATATTTTTCTCCGGTCTAAATAATTGAACGTCTCCGTCTTGTGTACGGAATGCTTTTAAACCTTCGAATACAGATTGACCATAATGGAAAATCATCGAAGCTGGATCAAGTGTTAATTTTTGATAAGGGACTATACTGGGATCATGCCATCCAATCCCTTCTGTATAATCCATAACAAACATATGATCTGTAAAGTTTCTTCCAAACACTAAATTGCTGGAATCTGGTTTCGTTTTTCTAGATTGACTTTTTTCCACACGAATTGATTGATCTACCATTTCAATATCCCCTTGCATAAAAGTTTAAAGATTTCTATTAATGATAAATTATAATTTTAATTTAAGCAAGGGCTTTTTTGTGTTAAATTAGAATTGGGCGAAAAGTGGAATTACACCGAAATCTCGTTTGTGTTACCATAATGGCCTGTTTTATTTGTGATGAATAGATAGTAATAGTTAATGGAGGAGAACTGATGGAAAGAATAAAGGCAGTATTTTTTGATTTAGATGATACATTATTATGGGATGAAGAAAGTGTTCGACAAGCTTTTCATAGAACTTGTGTATTAGCTCAACAAAAATATGAGGTTGACCCAGAAAAATTAGAGATTATGGTTCGTAAAAAGGCAAGAGCTCTATATGAAAACTATGATGTATATCCATTTACCCAAATGATCGGTATTAATCCATTTGAAGGTTTATGGGGAACATTTCATGATAAAGGTGAAGATTTTAAAAAACTGAGTGAAGTAGCTCCTGCATATCAAAAGCAAGCATGGACTGACGGACTGCTTGAATTAGGAATAAATGATCCTGAATTTGGAGCAGAGCTTGCAAAGGCATTTCCCGAAAATAGAAAACAAGTACCATATTTATACGAGGAAAGTTTAAAAGTACTAGATGCGTTAAAAGGAAATTACAAATTATTATTACTAACAAATGGTTCACCAGAATTACAAAACATTAAATTAGAAATTACTCCTGAATTACGTCCGTACTTTGACCAAATTCTTATTTCAGGCGATTTTGGAAAAGGAAAACCAGACCCAAGTATTTTTGAACATGCTTTAGGGCTGTTAAATGTAAAATCAGATGAAGTTTTAATGGTTGGAGATAATTTGAATACGGATATAAAAGGTGCGAATAGTACTGGTATTGCATCCGCATGGGTTAACCGCAAAGGAATGGAAGCAACGGAAGTAAAGCCTACTTATGAAATTAAAAGTCTTTTAGAAGTATTGGATATTTTGAAAGGTTAATCAAAAAATTAATTGAGGTTATCCAAAATGCAAACTATAGGATAACCTCTTCTATTTGTGTGACTAATCTTATTATATATATTCACTTACAAATCAATCGCAAGGACATCGTTAATTTCTTCTAATTGAAGTAATTCGTTTAATGCGGCCTCATCTAAGTGTCGATCAATGGTAAGGATCATGATTGCTTTCCCACCTTTATCAGATCGATCCACTTGCATCGTTGCAATGTTAATATTATGTTTCCCAAGTAAACTACCCATTCTACCAATTACACCTGGCTGGTCGATATGCTCGATAACAACCATATGCCCTTCTGGTCGAACGTCTACTCTATAATTATCTACATGAACGATACGAGGTCCCAAACCATTTAATAATGTTCCGGCAACTTTTCTAGTTTGAGATTTCGTTTTAATTTCTACCGTAATTAAATTCGTAAAGCCTTTCGCTTGGGAAGTTTTTTTCTCATTAACTACAATTTCTTTTCTTTCTGCTAAATATAGGGCGTTCACATCATTAACGTGCATACCTAAGTGCCGTTTTAAAATCCCTTTAATCGTATTTCTAGTTATCGGTGCAACTTCCATATCATAAAGTTCACCTGCGAAAGAAACATTTATTTCTTCTGCGACTTCACCTGCAAGGTCAATAAGAAAAGCTCCTAATTTCTCCGCTAAATAAAAATATGGTTCAACTTTTTTCATTCTATCTTTTGATAGGGAAGGTAAATTTACTGGATTTATGACACTCTCTCCATTTAAATATCTAAGTACATCTTTACTAACATCAATGGCAACAATTTCCTGTGCTTCAACAGTGCTTGCACCAAGATGTGGGGTTGCTACTACTTGAGGGAGTTCTAATAGTCTATGATCCATAAACGGTTCTTCCTCGAAAACATCCAATGCTGCTCCAGCAACTTTCCCGGAAACAATCGCATCATATAGGGCATCTTCATCAATAATTCCACCCCTTGCACAATTAATGATAAATACACCATTTTTCATTCTTCCAAATGCTTTAGCATTTATCAAATGCCTTGTTTCTTTAAGTAACGGTGTATGGACAGTGATGAAATCAGCTTGTTCAATCACTTCTTCAAACGTTCCATAACCAATTCCCATTTTATTTGCTTTATCTTTTGTGAAAAAAGGATCATAGGCAATGACATTCATTCGTTGTCCCTTCGCTCGAGTTGCAACTTCTGTACCGATTTTTCCAAGTCCAACAATTCCAAGGGTCTTATCACATAACTCCACACCAACAAACTTTTTCCTATCCCACTTATGTTCTTTAAGTGATAGATAAGCTTGGGGAATGTTTCTAGATAGAGCCATTAACATTGCCATCGTATGTTCCGCTGCGGAATTTGTATTTCCATTTGGAGCATTGACAACAATAATTCCGTGCTCGGTAGCAGCATCAAGATCTATATTATCGACGCCAACTCCAGCACGACCAATTATTTTTAGTTTTTTTCCTTTACTTATAATGGATCTTGTAACTTGTGTACCACTTCGTACTAATAGAGCATCGAATTCAGTTATACGTTTTTCTAAATCCATTTGCGATAACCCCGTATCGATAACGATGTTTACATTGTCAGCTTGGCGTAACGGTAGAATACCTTCTTCACTTAATGGATCGCTAATTAGTACATTAAAAGCCATGTATAACCCTCCCAAAAGGTAAGTCATTGAAATCAATATAGCAGTAAATTATTACTTGTCAATATTATTTTTGTATGCAAAGGAAAGTGATTAAAGAAGAAAAATAATTTAAAAACAAAGAAAAAATATTTCTGTAGAAATATTGAAAAATTTGACGAATAGAAATATAATTATTTATTAGAAAGGTAGACAATTATTAGAATTCATAAACTATAAAATTTATTTATTTGCTTTTTAAAAAAATGGTATTCGTAATATGTCATACTTTTTTGCGATATATTGCATATTATGAAACGGTGGGGGTAATGAAATAACGTTGGGACAGCAGTGGGTTCGGTAGAATTTTTGGAAGAATTTATTTTTTTAAAACACTAATGCACCAACGTTGGAAACGGATTCAGTATATTGCATATTGCAATGGGGTGAAAAAAAAGTGAAAAACCCTATTGACGTTCTTGCAAAAACGTTATAACATAAAGTCCAATATCAGAAATTTAAAATTCATTCCATTTTAAATTCTTTTTTGAAAATAATGATATACAACTAAAACGCAGACGGGACACTTAGAAATACAAACGTGTATTCACAGAGATCTAGGGTTGCTGGAAGCCTAGAAATACACAAATTTCTATTCTCTTCCCCGAGTGCCAAGCTGAACGATTCTTCTAGTGCATATCTTGAAGAACCTTTTCTATTAAGTTTGGTCAGGTATATTCCTTACCTGTTATCAAAAAAGACTGTTTATTTCAGTCGGTGAGGTAGTATTCGTGAGGATGCTACGAAACTGGGTGGTACCGTGAAAAGAGGACTCTTTTCTCCCCAATAGATTTCTGCAGTTGTGTGCAGTATGCGTATAGGGAGAGAAGGGTCTTTTTATTTGGAGAAAAGTCACTTATCTCTGAAAAACGCACAGTATAGTTAGCTTAAGGTAGGTATAACGGCATTTAGAGAGTACTCTGAACGTTGTTTTACTATAAATTTATTTAGCAGAGAAAAGGATAAGGATAAACTCTCTTCTCCTGCAAAGTGCAACTAAAGCATTCGCCAAAAAGCATGGCGAACGCCAAGTTTTCTAGAATGATTTATTAGAATTTTTAAATTTATAAGGAGGTAAGTAGTAGTGAAAGTTGAGGCAAAGCCTAAGGAACTTGCAGTTGAAAAGAAAACGACAACTGGTGCAGATGTTTTTATTCGTTCATTGGTAGATGCAGATGTTGACACAGTATTTGGTTATCCGGGTGGTGCAGTTTTACCAATTTACGATGCCTTGTATCGAGCAAACGCACCTTTCCAGCATATTCTTTGCCGCCATGAACAAGGATTGATTCATGCAGCAGAAGGATACGCACGAGTGACAGGGAAGCCGGGTGTGGTCATTGCTACTTCAGGACCGGGAGCAACTAACTTAATTACTGGTATTACAGATGCGATGATGGATTCTTTACCAGTCGTCATCTTTACTGGTCAAGTTGGAACTGGAGTAATTGGTACAGATGCTTTCCAAGAGGCTGACATTATTGGGATAACTACTCCAATAACTAAATACAATTATCAAGTAACGGACTTGAAACAATTACCTAGAATTGTTAAAGAGGCATTCCATATTGCGTCAACAGGACGTCCGGGACCGGTAGTAGTTGATATTCCAAAAAACATCTCACAAGAAATCACAGTAGATGAATTTGACACAGCGTTTCATTTGCCGGGTTATCAACCAACCGTTAAGCCTAACCCATTGCAAATTCGTAAACTTGCGGACGCTTTAAGTCGTTCTGAACGACCACTACTACTGGCTGGAGCGGGTGTATTATTTGCTGATGCTGCAAAGGAATTAAAGGTATTTGCCGAAAAATACCAACTTCCAGTTACAACAACCTTACTTGGGTTAGGTAGTTTTCCTGGAACAAATGAACTTTCATTAGGTATGGCAGGTATGCATGGGACCTATACGGCAAATATGGCTATTTATGAATGTGATTTGCTTATAAATATTGGAGCGAGATTTGATGACCGACTAACAGGCGCTATCAAGCACTTTGCACCAAATGCAAAAGTGGCACACATCGATATTGATCCAGCTGAAATTGGGAAGAACATTAAAACTAAAATTCCAGTTGTTGGTGATGCGAAAGAAGCCCTTAAACAATTACTGGATGTTAATGCTAAGATTACTAACCATGATGAATGGTTACAATCACTTAATTCTAAGAAGGAAGATTATCCGCTTTGGTATGACCGTTCCGAAGAATTAATTTCACCACAATGGTTAATTGAACAAGTATATGAAGTTTCTAATGGAGAAGCAATTGTAACAACGGATGTTGGGCAACATCAAATGTGGGCTGCACAATTTTATAAATTTGACAGTCCAGATAAATGGGTTACTTCCGGGGGACTTGGGACGATGGGATTTGGATTTCCAGCCGCAATTGGTGCACAACTAGGTAGACCAGATGAATTAGTTGTATCCATTGTAGGAGACGGTGGATTCCAAATGACATTACAAGAACTTTCCGTTATAAAGGAACGTAACTTACCAGTTAAAGTAATCATTATTAATAATGAAGCACTTGGTATGGTAAGACAATGGCAAGAAAAATTCTATGAAGAAAGATATTCAGAATCATTATTAACTGAAAACCCAGATTTTATTAAACTTGCAGAAAGTTATGGAGTTAAAGGGGTTAGAGTAGATAAAGAAGAAAATGTACCGAGAGTTCTAGAAGATGTATTTTCATATGACGGACCTGTTGTTGTTGACTGTCGTGTTGTAAAACGTGAATGTGTATTTCCGATGGTTGCACCGGGTGCGGGGAACCACGAAATGATCGGGGTGACAAAATGAAACGGATTATAACAGCTACTGTACAAAATCGTAGTGGTGTATTAAATCGTGTAACAGGCATGATGGTAAAACGTCAATTTAATATAGAAAGTATTTCGGTAGGTCCCTCTGAAACAGAAGGAATTTCTAAAATGACATTTGTTGTGGAGGTTAGTGATGACCAGAAATTAGAGCAATTAACCAAACAATTAAACAAACAAATTGATGTTTTGAAAGTTACTGACATTACAGATAAGGCAATTGTTGCTAGAGAACTAGCATTAATTAAAGTTGGAAGTTCTAGTCAAAATCGTGCAGAAATACAAGGAGTAATCACTCCGTTTCGTGCGAGTGTAATTGATGTAAGTAAAGATAGCCTGATCATTCAAGTAACAGGTAACCCTGAAAAGATAGATGCACTTATTGATTTGTTAAGACCTTATGGAATTAAAGAATTAACTAGAACGGGGGTAACAGCCTTCCAAAGAGGAAGACAGCCAGAAAACGTTCAGGAAATGAATGCATTAATATTTTAATATTAATATAAAAGAGTGTGTTCAAAAAGGAGGATGAAAAGGACCGAGCAGTTCGAGGCGGCGTAGCTTTGAGCAGCGGAACGTATGACGTGAGCAGCGGAAAAGCAAGCCAACGAGCTTCCACAGGATGTGGTGACTTCGACGTTCGTCACAGGACGTGACGGAACTTAGTCGAAGGTCCCCTGTACCGAAGTGTCATTTTCACCGGACTTTTTGAACATCCTCTAAAAACAAACTAATTATTGAAATAGGAAAGGGAGAATAAATTATGTCTAAAGTATTATATGAAAAAGATATTAACAAAGAGGTATTACAAGGGAAAAAAGTTGCAATCGTAGGATATGGATCACAAGGTCATGCTCATGCACAAAACCTTCGTGATAGTGGATATGAAGTTATTATCGGTCTTCGTCCAGGAAAATCTCAAGCTAAAGCAGTTGAAGATGGATTTGATGTTAAATCTGTAGGAGACGCAACAAGAGAAGCAGATGTTGTTATGATTCTATTACCAGATGAAAACCAACAAAAAGTCTATGAAGAAAGCATTAAACCGAATCTAAAAGCAGGAAGTGCAATCGCGTTTGCTCACGGATTCAACATTCATTTTAACCAAATTGTACCACCAGAAAATGTTGACGTATTTATGGTAGCACCTAAAGGCCCAGGACACTTAGTAAGAAGAACTTATGAAGAGGGAGCAGGGGTGCCAGCATTATACGCTGTTTACCAAGATGTAACTGGTCAAGCAAAAGATGTTGCCTTAGCCTATGCAGATGGAGTTGGAGCTGCAAGAGCTGGTGTTCTTGAAACGACATTCCAAGAAGAAACTGAAACGGATCTATTCGGTGAGCAAGCAGTACTATGTGGAGGACTTACTAGCCTAGTTAAAGCTGGTTTTGAAACATTAACAGAAGCTGGATATCAACCAGAAGTTGCTTATTTCGAGTGTCTACATGAATTAAAATTAATCGTTGACTTGATGTACGAAGGTGGTTTAGAAAACATGCGTTATTCCATCTCTGACACAGCTCAATGGGGTGACTTCGTATCAGGTCCGCGTGTAGTAAATGAAGAAACGAAAGTAAGAATGAAAGAGGTACTTTCAGATATTCAAACTGGTAAATTTGCTCAAGGTTGGATTTTGGAAAACCAAGCTGGTCGTCCACAATTCAATGCAATTAATAACAATGAATATAAACATCCAATTACTGCGGTTGGTAAAGAACTACGCGCACTAATGCCGTTTGTAAACCCACAAAATAAAGAAAATGAAAAGGAAGGGAAAGTTCATGTCACGAATTAAAATTTTCGATACAACGCTTCGGGACGGAGAACAATCACCAGGGGTTAATTTAAATAAATTGGAGAAACTTGAAATTGCTAAACAACTAGAACGTTTAGGTGTGGATATTATGGAAGCAGGATTTCCTGCTTCCTCAGAAGGTGATTTTAAAGCAGTTAAATTAATCGCTGATACGATTAAAGACACGTCAGTGACGGGACTTTCTAGAACGATTAAGTCGGATATTGATACTGCATGGGAAGCTTTGAAAGGTGCTGCTGAACCAAGATTGCATCTTTTCCTTGCAACATCTCCAATTCACATGCAATACAAATTGAAAATGACTCCGGAGCAAGTAATCGATCAATCTGTGAACATGGTTTCCTATGCAAAGCAAAAATTTCCACAAATTGAATGGTCTGCGGAAGATGCAACTCGTTCGGATTGGGCGTTCTTAGTAAAAATCATCGAAAAAGTAATTAATGCTGGTGCAACAGTTATTAACTTACCAGATACAGTTGGTTATACAACTCCATCTGAGTATGGAAGAATGTTCCAATATATTCGAGAAAATGTACCAAACATTGATAAAGTAGACTTATCTTGCCATTGTCATGATGATTTAGGAATGGCTGTTGCTAACTCTATCTCTGCGGTTGAAAATGGTGTGACCCAAGTAGAAGGTACGATTAACGGTATCGGCGAGCGGGCAGGTAATGCTGCTTTGGAAGAAGTAGCAGTTGCACTTAAAATTAGATCTGATTTTTATCCATATGAGACTGGTCTAAAACTAAATGAAATTAAACGCTCCAGTGATATTATTTCTAAACTGACTGGAATGTATGTTCAACCAAATAAAGCGATTATTGGTAGAAATGCTTATGCGCATGAATCAGGAATTCACCAAGATGGTGTCTTAAAAAATGCGGAGACTTATGAAATAATAACCCCAGAATTAGTTGGAGTAAATTCCAACACACTTTTCCTTGGTAAACATTCTGGGCGTCATGCATTCAGAGATAAAGTGAAAGAATTTGGTATTGAATTAACAGAAGAACAAGTTAAAGATGCATTTAAACAATTTAAACAGCTTACTGATCACAAAAAAGAAGTTACAGATGACGACATCTATACAATTGTAATGGAAATTAAAACAGATGCAGCAGGAGTTAATAAATATCAGTTAGAAACTTTCCAGGTACATTATGGATCGTCTGATATTCCAACTGCTACTGTATCCCTTACGACTCCAGAGGGGGAATCCATACAAACGGCTTGTACTGGTAAAGGTAGTGTAGAAGCATTATATAACACTCTTTCCTCGTTAGTAAAAGAAGAACTAAAATTATTAGATTATCATATCAACTCTGTTGGTGGAGGTAAAGATGCTTTAGCTGAATCTCATGTTCAACTTTCCGTGAATGGCGAAGCAACGAATGGTAGAGGTACTGCTCAAGACGTAATTGAAGCATCTGCCAATGCCTACTTAAATGCAGTAAATCGTTATATTATCAAACAACAATCTGTAAAACAAGCAGAGACAGTGAATTAATAATCTAACCACTCCATTAAGCGGGTGTTTGCCGATAACGCCACAAAATAGTGGCGTTATCGGCATTGGTGAAAGAAAGGCGAAAGCACCCGGTTAGCGACGTACGAACTGGACTGAGCCGAAGGAGATAAAGGAAACACGCCTCTTCATAGAGGTGTGCCGACGTTGGCCGCAAAGGCCGTACTTAGTCGGCCTACCTTCAGTGCTGGGAGTCGAAGTTGACTTTCACCACAAGGGTATAAGGGCGACTAAGCCTCTGGTTTCACCAGTCGGCAAGTCTTCTTTATCGCACGGAGGTGAAGGAAGTTTGCTAGTCGCTGGGTGCTGGAGCTAGATCAAGAAAGGCGAAAGCACCCGGTGGAACAATAGATTTATAGTTTAGGGGGACGTCATGAAAAAGCAAATTGTACTTCTTCCAGGAGATGGAATTGGAAGAGAAATCATGGATTCAGCAACAGTAGTATTAAAAACAATCGCTAAAAAATATAATCACGAATTTACTTTTGAAAAACATGCAATTGGTGGGGATGCTATTGACCGGTATGGTATTCCACTTCCAGAAGAAACCATTCAAGCATGCCAATATGCAGACGCCATTCTATTAGGATCTGTTGGTGGTCCGAAATGGGATAATGTCTCACCGAATATTCGTCCCGAAAAAGGTCTATTAGGAATAAGAAAAGCACTTGGTTTATTTGCAAACTTAAGACCAATCCTAGGGTTTAAGGCATTACTTCATGCATCCCCTTTAAAACGGGAAATTATTGAAGGCAGTGACATCTTAATTATCCGTGAATTAACAGGTGGACTATATTTTGGTGAACCCCGAGAACGTAGAGATAAGGGCAATAGTGCTGTAGATACACTTGTTTATACGAGAGAAGAGATTGAAAGAATTGTAGAAAAAGGTTTTGAAAGTGCAAGAATTCGTAATAAACATCTTACATCGGTTGATAAAGCTAACGTTTTAGAATCTAGTAGACTATGGCGTGAAATCGTGGAAGAAAAAGCGAAAGAATATCCTGATGTTCAAGTAGAACATTTATTAGTAGATGCAGCTGCTATGAAACTAATAACAAATCCAAGTCAATTTGATGTTATAGTAACAGAAAATTTATTTGGGGATATCTTAAGTGATGAAGCATCTGTTCTCACTGGTTCACTAGGTATGTTACCTTCCGCGAGTGTTCGTACAGATGGAGTAGGTTTGTATGAACCAGTTCACGGATCAGCTCCAGATATTGCAGGAAAAGGGGTAGCAAATCCTTTAGGAATGATCCTTTCCGCTGCTTTGATGTTGAGGCATTCTTTTGGGTTAGATGAAGAAGCAAAAGAAATCGAAAGTGCTGTGAATACTTGTTTAGAAGAAGGCTATCATACAGCTGACTTGAGAATTGAAAATGGTCATCAAGTAGGAACTGTTGCGATGACAAACGCTGTATTAGAATTTTTGAAATAAAAGTATAAAGTAACAGGAGAAACGTATTAATGTGAATGGGGGCGAGATTATTGAGTAAACCAAAGACAGTCATTGAAAAAATCTGGGAAAAACACGTTGTTTATCAAGAAAGTGGTAAACCAGATTTAATATATATCGATCAACATCTAATACATGAAGTTACATCGCCACAGGCATTCGAAGGATTAAGGTTGAACAATCGAAAAGTACGTAGACCAGACTTGACTTTTGCAACAATGGATCACAACGTGCCAACAAAAGATAGAGATGTTGTTAAAGACGAGATCTCTAGAAAACAAATGGAAACCCTACGTAAAAATTGCGAAGATTTTGGTATAAAGTTAGCAGATATGTTTCACCCCGATCAGGGAATCGTTCACGTAATCGGTCCACAGCTAGGTTTAACCCAGCCAGGAAAAACAATCGTTTGTGGAGATAGTCATACATCCACTCATGGAGCATTTGGTGCACTTGCATTTGGTATTGGAACAAGTGAAGTAGAACATGTTCTTGCCACACAAACGTTGATGCAAGAAAAACCAAAAACGTTAAATGTTTATGTTAAAGGCGATTTAGGTCCTGGTGTAACTGCTAAAGACCTAATCTTAGCTATTATCGCAAAATTCGGTGTAAAATTTGGTACAGGATATGTCATGGAATATACTGGTGAGGCGATTCGTAACCTATCGATGGAGGGACGTATGACTGTTTGTAATATGTCAATTGAAGGTGGAGCAAGAGCTGGCCTAATCAGTCCGGATGAAAAGACGGTAGAATTCTTGAGAGGTAGAGAGTATGTTCCAAAAGGAGATGCTTTTGACGAAATAGCCAAGGATTGGTTAGCTTTAGCAACAGACGAAGGTGCTGTTTACGACAAAACGGTCGTAATAAATGCTGAAGAAGTAGAGCCACAAGTATCATGGGGAACCAATCCAAGTATGTGTGTACCCATTAGTGGAACTACTCCAAGTTTAGAAAGTGTTAAAGAACATAAAGAAGATGTTAAGCGTGCACTAGAGTATATGGGATTAGAGGAAAGTCAACCAATTACTTCTATTGAAATCGATCACGTATTTATCGGTTCTTGCACAAACTCTAGATTAAGAGATTTGCAAAATGCTGCTGAAATTATTAAAGGTAGAAAAGTGAAAGATGGTATAAAAGCAATCGTTGTTCCAGGATCATTTAGTGTAAAACTAGAAGCAGAAAAACTAGGTCTTGATCAAGTCTTTTTAGATGCAGGTTTTGAATGGCGTGATTCAGGATGTAGTATGTGCCTAGGAATGAACGATGACATTGTTCCAGCCGGAGGGCGCTGCGCTTCAACATCTAACCGAAACTTTGAAGGAAGACAAGGTAATGGAGCTCGTACACACCTTGTAAGTCCTGAAATGGCAGCAGCCGCAGCAGTAGAAGGACGTTTCGTAGATGTTCGTAAATTTAAATCTGGAGTATTAAACTAGGGGGTAGCAGGATGGAAGCAATCAAAGAACATAAAGGATTGGTTTTTCCTTTAAATCGCACAAACATTGATACTGACCAAATTATCCCGAAACAATTTTTGAAACGTATTGAAAGAACAGGTTTTGGCCAATTTGTATTTTATAACTGGCGTTTTGATGATAATGGGAATAAGAGAGAAGATTTCGATTTAAATAAAGCCCAATTTGCTGGTGCATCTGTTTTGCTTGCGGGTGAAAATTTTGGTTGTGGTTCCTCTCGTGAACATGCGCCTTGGGCATTGCTTGATTATGGCTTTAAAGTAATCATTGCACCAAGTTTTGCAGACATTTTTTATAATAATGCTTTGAAAAATGGCATTATTTTGATTAAAATGGAAGAGAGTCAAATTACAGAGTGGATGAAAGAAGCAGAAAATGGGGCTTTTTATCTATCTGTTGATTTGGAAAAACAAGAAATTCAAGATGACGAAGGAAATATCGTACATTTTGACATTCCATCTTATCATAAAGAAAAATTGATTAATGGATGGGATGATATTGCTTTAACTTTATTGAATGAGGATAAAATTAAAGCGTATGAAGAAGCAACACAAGCATAAGGTTTTAAAAAGATGGTATACGTTCAACTTCCTATCTAAACCATACTTTTTGAAATATAATTCTCTTAAAAACTAAGGAGTGTGACTCAATTGGGGATTGCCTAAAAGGTGAGTTAGTCCACAACGCCTGGAAGCGTTTGGGGCATATTGTTCACCGTACACCACTATTAACATCAGCAACAACAGATCAAATACTTGGAAAGCATGTTTATTTTAAAATGGAAAACCAACAGAAAACCGGTGCATTTAAGTTTCGAGGAGCAAGTTATAAGCTCATGCAATTAAAGAAATCCCAGTTAAGAAAGGGAGTTATAACTGCATCAGCAGGAAATCATGCACAAGGTGTGGCCCTTGCAGCTAGAAAGTTAGGGGCAAAAGCTACTATATTTATGCCTGAGGGTACTCCATTAGCAAAAGTAAATGCTACAAGAAATTATGGGGCTGATGTCGTACTTACTGGAGAGAGTTTTCAAGAAGCGTATAAGGCTTCTGTTGTGCATCAAAAAGAACTAGGAGCTACTTATGTTCATCCGTTTGACGATTATGATGTTATGACCGGTCAAGGAACGATGGTTATGGAAATGCTTCGTCAAGAGGATCGAATAGATACTATTCTCGTGCCGATTGGTGGAGGTGGTTTAATAAGTGGCGTTGCCGTTGCCGCAAAACATGTGAATCGAAATATTAAGGTGATCGGTGTACAAGCGAGCGGTGCACCTGCTATTTTTCAAAGTTATCACAGTAATTCGGTGAAAACGACCAAGACAGTATCAACCATAGCTGACGGGATAGCAGTTAAAGAACCTGGTGAATTAACATTGCCGATTATCAGAAATTATGTAGATGATGTCGTAACCGTATCGGATAAAGAAATAGCATCGGCAATTGTCTATATGCTTGAACGAAACAAGACATTAATGGAAGGTGCTGGAGCAGCTGCATTGGCCGCTTTGTTTGCCCATAATGATAAGATACATTCCAGGCATTGTGGAGTAATTGTAAGTGGTGGAAATTTGGATATCGGTAAGATGGCCAAGATTCAAGAACTTGCAAATCAATCACACCCAATGGAAACCAAGAAGACCTCCATTGCATTATGAAATAGATAAAGCTTAACTAATTTAACGGAAGTATTCTTTTATTTTCCACTGAATAGTTGAGCTTATCAGGTCTCTACTGGCTGTTGTCCCCTTAAGGTAGGGATATTACAGCTGATAAAGACATGATAAAAGGGCTTACTAACCTTTATTTATAAGGTAGTGAGCTCTTTTTTGTTCTTTTCATGTTTTATTTTTAGGTAAAATGTGGAATAATAAGAACCCCGTCTTCGTTGCTTTATAAAAATTATTTACATATACTGTAAATGATTTAAATTTTAAAAGTTTTCCTAAAACAATTTAGGGGAATGGTTAAGTATCTTTTACTATTTTCCAAATATACTAGGGGGATTCCATGAATAGAAAATTACTTGAAGTTAAGAATTTAAAAACATCCTTTTATATAAATGATGGGTACTATGCAGCGGTAGATGATGTTACATTAACGGTAAATGAAAATGAAATCTTAGGTATTGTTGGAGAATCGGGATCTGGAAAGAGTGCCTTAGCATTTTCAGTTATGGGCCTACACACACGAGCAAAAATGGAAGGAAATATATTTTTTAATGGGAAAGATATTGTAAACGTCTCGAAGGCAGACTTAAATAAAATGCGCGGAAATGAAATGGCGATGATTTTCCAAGATCCTCTGACTGCTTTAAATCCCCTTATGGAAATAGGTGCACAAATTAGTGAAACCTTCATTTTACATAGACCAAATATGACCAAGAAAATACGTAAAGATCGAGTAATTGAGCTTCTAAAGATGGTCGGCATTCCTCGTCCTGAATATGTCTATAGTCAGTTTCCGCATGAATTATCGGGTGGAATGAGGCAGCGTGTCATTATTGCGATTGCGATTGCCAATCAACCAAAACTATTGATTGCGGATGAGCCGACGACAGCCCTGGATGTAACGATACAAGCACAAATTCTTGATTTGATTCGGGAATTAAAAGAGACAATCGAATCGGGAGTTATTTTGATTACGCATGATTTAGGGGTTGTCGCTGAAATGGCAGATAGGGTTGCTGTCATGTATGCGGGACAAATTGTAGAGATTGCAAATGTATACACACTGTTTAAAAGGCCATTGCATCCGTATACGAGATCATTACTTCATTCAATGCCAACGGGAGGTCAAGATAAATTACATGTTATAAATGGGATTGTACCATCGTTAAAACATCTACCAAGAAAGGGTTGTCGATTTGCTCACCGAATTCCGTGGATGGGTGCGGAAACACACGAAGAAAATCCAATTTTACATGAAGTAGAACCTGGCCATTATGTACGCTGCACCTGTTATAAGAATTTTTCCTTCCAAGAAGATGAGTCTAAGGAGGCGTAAAGACATGTCGATACTTGAAGTGACAAATTTAAAGATTCATTTTCCAATTAAAACAGGATTATTTAATCGAACGGTCAATCATATTAAGGCAGTTGATGGTGTTTCTTTTCAAATTGAGCAAGGGAAAACATATGGATTAGTTGGCGAGTCTGGTTCTGGCAAATCTACGATAGGAAGAGGAGTTATCGGCCTAGAGAAAATAACTTCTGGTAAAGTAATCTTCAATGGGGTAGATATTACAAGTAAGAATAGCAATCGAAAAGAGATACGAAAGAACTTACAGATGATTTTCCAAGATCCTTATTCATCATTGAATCCGAGAAAAAGAATATTGGATATTATCGCTGAGCCTTTAAGGAATTTTGAAAAGTTAACGAAAAAGGAAGAAATTAAACGGGTAGAAGAGTTGCTAGAGTTAGTAGGTTTATCAAAAGAAAATATGATGAAATATCCTCATCAATTTTCTGGAGGGCAACGACAAAGAATTGGGGTAGCTAGAGCGATTGCGTTAAAGCCAAAATTAATTATTGCTGATGAACCAGTTTCCGCGCTTGATGTATCTGTTCAGGCTCAAGTTTTAAATTTCTTGCAAGATATTCAAAAGGAACTTGGATTAACTTACCTTTTCATTAGTCATGACTTAGGCATTGTAAAGCATTTTTGTGATGAAATTTCTATTATGTATAAAGGTAGGTATGTGGAACAAGGAACAATAGAAGAAATATTTAATAACCCACAACACATTTATACGAAGAGACTAATTTCTGCTATACCTGATATGAATCCTAGTAATCGGGATAAACAATTCCGACTTCGGAAAAAGGTTCAACAAGAATTTGATCAACGATACCATGATTATTTTGATAGTGAGGGATTGGCGTATGGTTTGAAGTCTGTTTCGGAAACCCATCTGGTTGCTCTACAAGAGGATGTTGAAAAAGTCTGGTGAAAATGACATGCCCCTGCAAAAGGGGTATGCCGACGTTGGGCGCAAAGCCCGGTTTTAGTCGGCCTTCCTTTAAAGCAGCTCGTTGGCTTGCTTTTCCGCTCCTTGGAAAAGAAAATCACTTTTCCTGCGTGGAAGAACGTCTGCTCACGTATTAATTGCATACGTTCCGCTGCTCAAAGCTACACCGCCTTGAACTGCTCGGTCCTTTTCATCCTCCTTTTTAAACTCACTCTAAAAGAGAAAGGTTGATTAAACATGTGGAAATTTATCGTGCGAAGACTTGTGATTACTTTTCCTCAATTAATTCTACTAAGTGTACTAATATTTTTGCTTGCACAAGCTATGCCAGGTGATGCCCTTACTGGTCTTGTTGATCCGAATATAGACCCGGAAACAATAGAAGAGCAAAGGGAAAAATTAGGCTTAAATAAGCCATGGTATGAAAAATACATCGATTGGGTTGGCGGTGTGGTTCAGGGGGACTTTGGTCAATCCTTCCGCTATAAAATGCCGGTTACCGATTTAATAGAAGAACGAATCGTGAATACATTCTGGCTGTCTGTTACGGCATTAATTTTTACGTATATTATTGCTGTTCCGCTTGGCATGATTAGTGGACGATACAATGATACCATCCTAGATTCTTCCATTGCTGGTTATACATATATCGGATTTGCTACTCCGTTATTTATATTTGCATTAGTACTGTTATGGATTTTTGGATTTCATTTTCAATGGTTTCCAACTGGGGGGAGTGTTGCGCCAGGCTTGGAACCCGGTACCTTGGAATATGTGATGAGTAGAATTCAACATCTTATTTTACCGGCACTTTCCATCGCTATTATTCAAACGGTATCAACTGTTCAATATTTACGGAGTGAAATAGTAGATACGAAACAAAAAGATTTTGTTATTACTGCAAGGGCAAAAGGTGCTTCTGAATCTAGAGTATACAACAGACATATCCTAAGAAATTCATTATTACCAATTGCCGCTTTTTTTGGTTATGAAATTACGATGTTGATAACCGGAACTATCTTTGTGGAACAAATTTTTAGTTTTCCGGGTATGGGGCAGTTATTTATCGAATCAGTATTACAACGAGATTTTAGTGTGGTGAACGCTGTAGTGCTATTATTTGGTGCAGCGGCGATATTAGGGGCATTGCTTTCCGATATTATACTAAGTATGGTTGACCCGCGTATACGGATAAAGTAGGGACTTAGATATCTATGGGGTGAGTATATGGAATTAGATAAAAAGGAAACGCAGAGTCAACAAAATATGGAACATAACTCAACCGGTTTAAGAATACTTTGGACCGAATTAGTAAGGGATAAACTTGCTCTTGTTTCTCTCATTATGTTAATTGTCATCGTTGTATTTGTATATGGGATTTCATTTGTGATGGATCAGGATGAAATTGTTAAAGTAGATCTGTTTTCTATTCATGAACCCCCTTCAAAAGAGTTTATATTAGGTACGGATTACGGTGGTAGGGATGTATTTGGGCAGTTAATCATCGGTACACGTAATTCGCTTTCTATTGGGTTTATTGTGACATTTTTAAGTGGTGTAATTGGAGTGATATTTGGTTTGGTTGCTGGATATTTTGGTGGCCATATTGACAACATTCTTATGCGTGTATTAGATTTTTTCCAGGTATTACCATTCATAATGTTGGTAATTGTGTTTGTTTCGATTGTTCCAAATTATACGATTGTTGCTTTTTCTTTAATTTTTACTGCGTTCAGTTGGATGGGGATAGCCAGGCTGATTAGATCTAAAGCCTTGCAAGAAAAAGAATTGGATTATGTACAAGCATCGAAGACATTAGGCACATCGCATTTCAAAATTATATTTAGAGAAGTCATGCCGAATATTAGTTCCTTAATTATTGTTACGATGACATTGAATTTAGCATCGAATATTGGGTTAGAATCTGGACTTTCCTTTTTAGGTTTTGGTTTTCCAGAGAGTACACCTAGCCTTGGAACACTATTAAGCTATGCTACAAATCCACAAACTTTAGAGAATAGATGGTGGATTTGGGTTCCTGCTGCAGTTATGATCTTAGTATTAATGCTTGCAGTTAGAAATGTGGGAGAAGCTTTAAGACGAGCAACAGATGCAAGGCAAAGGAAAGGATAGCTATTCCTTATTGAGAACTTTCACTGAAGTTTAGTGGATGTACATATAGAATTAGAGTCTTTTTATAAAGGACTAATAAACATAAAAAGGAGGTTATTATGATGAGAAAGAGTAAGTGGATTCTGGTCATCATGCTAATCATGTTCGTACTATTGGTTGCATGTGGTAATGATTCAAATGGGGAATCAGAGGATACTATATATTCTATAGAGGACTTTTCGACCGATTCATCAACAGAAGGCGAAGCAATCGATGGTGGTACTTTAAATTATGGTCTAGTAACAGAGACCCCTTTTGAAGGAACATTAAACTATAATTTTTATTCTGGATCATTTGATAATGAAATCATTAAATGGTTCGATGAATCACTACTATCCGTTGATAAAAACCATAATTATACGCAAGATGGTGCAGCGACATTTAAAGTGAGTGAGGATCATCATACGTTTACTTTCACTATTCGTGATAATGTTAATTGGCATGATGGTGAGCCGGTAAAGGCAGAGGATTGGGCATACGCAATAGAAGTAATTGGACATCCAGATTATGATGGACCTCGCTATGACTCCTCATTTAGAAATATAGCAGGTATGGAAGAATATCATAATGGAGATACGAATTCGATTTCAGGTCTTGAGGTAGTAGATGAAAAAACCTTGAAAATAACATATATAGAAGGTACACCGTCTCTATTGGCTGGTGGTGTTTGGCCATATGCGTTACCAAAACATATTTTTGAAGATATCCCGGTTGCTGATATGTCTGCATCAGATGCAGTACGTAAAAATCCAATTGGTTTTGGACCATTTAAAGTGGAAAGTATTGTTCCAGGAGAATCTGTTAGCCTGACAGCTAATGGAGATTATTGGCAGGGAGCGCCTAAATTAGATGGGGTGACTGTAAAAGTAGTCAATCCGCAGACGATTGTTCAGGCGCTTAAGTCAGGGGATGTAGATGTAGTTGACAGCTTTCCATCCGAGCAATATGCAGATGTAGAAGCTAGTCTTACTAACGTGGAATTTTTGGGAAAAGTTGATATGTCTTATAGTTACATTGGATTTAAATTAGGTACTTGGGATAAAGAAGCCCAAGAAGTAAAACCAGATCCAGATGCAAAAATGGCAGATGTAAACTTGCGTCGCGCTATGTGGTATGCAGTCGATAATGATGCAGTGGCTAAACAGTTTTATAATGGACTTAGATGGAATGCTAATACGCTAATTCCGCCTTCTCATCCAGATTATCATGATGATTCTATTGAAGCGCCAACCTTTGATCCGGAAAAGGCAAAACAAATCTTAGATGAAGCTGGATATGTGGATACGAACAATGATGGAATGCGTGAAAATCCAGATGGGGAAGAATTAGTAATTAATTTTGCTTCCATGTCTAGTGGGGATATCGCTGAGCCACTTACAAACTATTATGTTCAATCTTGGGAGCAAGTAGGGCTTAACGTTCAACTATTAGATGGTCGTTTGATTGAATTTAATAGCTTTTATGACAGAATTGGACAAAATGGAGATGATGACCCAGCAGTTGATATTTATCAAGGTGCTTGGAGCGTTGCAACGGATGTGGACCCATCTGGTTTATATGGACGTCAGGCAATTTTTAACTTCTCTCGCTATGCTAGTGAAGAAAATGACCGTCTGTTGAAAGAAGGGTTATCAGAAGAGGCTTTTGATTCAGAATACCGCCAAGAAGTGTACAGTGAGTGGCAACAATTAATGGTAGATGAAATTCCTGTGTTTCCAACGCTTTTCCGCTCCATACTTGTTCCGATTAACAAACGTGTCGTGAACTATTCGATTGGACCGGATTTTATGGGATTCCATGAAATTGGTGTAACCCATGGAGAACCTTTTAAAGCAGAATAATGAATGCGGAATAGGCATTCACGTATTAGGTAGTTTGTTATTGATAATAAAAATCTATATTAAAAGTGAAATAGCCTACCGATCATTTAATGGATGATTGGTAGGTTATTTCTTATAGCTAAGTAAGCATCTCATTTTAGCCTTTTATAGAACTAAATCTAACTTTTTTAAACCGTTATATATTCCATCTTCCGTTACAGTAGTAGTTTTATGTTTCGCGTATTGGAATAAATCAGGGTTCGCATTACCCATAGCAAATCCTTCTCCAACAAATTGGAGCATTTCTTTATCATTCATTCCATCTCCAAAGGCAATGACTTCATCTGCGGAAATGTTTAATCGTTCTAATGTCTTTTTAATAGCTTCTCCTTTATTAACATTCGTACGGAGAACATCATAGGTATGATTTAAATTATTGACATTCACTTCAGCAAGCACAATACTAGGATCAATTTGATAAAGCGCCTTTTCATCTTCTTTGACGTTCATAATGGTTATGCCTAATATTTGGTCAGCTACCTTAGAAGTGTAATTTTCGATATGATTCATTTGGAAAATTTCACTGAAATCTCGCGAAAAAGGGCTGTTCATATTTGCAAAATAACTCATATTGTTCGTATACATAACAAACTCATGCTGATTGTCTTTAGATATAGCAACCATCTTATTTACTAAATTTTCACCCATCGTTTCATTTACAATGGTTTCACTATTATAAATGGCAAGTGCTCCATTATAGCCTATAAAAGAATCGATGTTTAAAGATGTTGCTAATTCTTTAATTTCATGAATAGGTCTACCAGTCGCAAGAAATACTTCTATACCATTGTTTTGTAGCTGCTCAATAGCATCTTTTGTTTTTTCTGAATACGAATGGTCCGGTCTTAATATTGTTCCATCAATATCTAAAAATACTGCCTTAAATGTCATAATAGACTCCTTTTAAAATTAATGTAGAATATCAAATCTCCACTATTATAACGGCTTGGACTGTTAACATTCAAACAAATACAATTTAAATGGTCAGTCCTAACTAAAAGGATAAACAATTGACTTTGTAAGCGTTCGAATGTAGACTAAGTTATAGGATTATTTTATAGTGGGGTGAAGAGGATGGTTGCATCAGTTTTAACATTTGGTGGTATCCTTGCATTTGTCGCATTTGTTATTAGTTTATTTCTAGTTAGAGCATCAAAAGAAAAGAACATAGGATATTATCCTGGAATACTTATTGCCGCAATCGGATTATTATGTATGTTCGCATCACCTTTAGTGAATACTCAAGTTATGGGCGCACCATTAGGTGGAGTTGGAATTGCATGTATGTTCGCAGCTGCAGTTACCCTAATCCTTATTTCTATTATTGATGCTTATCAACAACCAAATACGAAAAATGCATAAAACAAAAACGATAGAACCTTAATGAAAGGGACTATCGTTTTTTAATCATTTTAAGTACGTCTTACCATCGCGCTGTTCCACTGTTCCTTCTTTCATCAACTTTCCAAGGGCACGTTTAAATGCCGCTTTACTAATTTGGAAAGTACCTCGAATATCTTCTGGTTCACTCTTATCTCCAAAAGGAATCATGCCATTATTATCCTGGAGATGTTGAAGAATCATTTCTGCATCATCAATCATTCCGTGTTGTTTAAGCGGGCGCAATGAAACATTTAATGTCCCATCCCCCTTTACCTCTATCACGCGACCGTTTACGAGTTCACCTAATCGGGGTTCTGATTTTCGTTCCGTATGATGAATAAATCCCCGATAATAATCTTCGGTAATGATAGCAGAACCTTCTTTACTTGTATGATAAACTCTTCCGCTCACCTGTTTATTCAACATATCTTCCTTAGCTGTTTCAAACTCACGGTACATCATTCCTTCTGTTGCTGGAATGGCTAATAATCTCCCTTTTTTATCAACACCTAACGTTACAAATAGTTGATCTCCTGGTTCTGGCCATACCTTTGAATACAAAGGTAAGTCGTCACTAGAAACTAAAAAGTCTTTTGCAATACCAATATCTACAAAAACTCCAAGCCTGGGAATGCTTTCAACTACCTCAGCCCATCCATATTCATCCATTTGAATCGTTGGCAAAGTAGTTGTGGCCGTGATATTCCCTTTCTTATCCATGTAAAGAAAAACGCTAATTTCTTGTCCTTCTTCATGCTCCTTGTCTGTTTCATTAACATGTAATAAAGCTTGTTCACTATTTTTTTCTAAGACGTAACCTGTATCTATTTTACGTAATACCGTCATCGTTTGTACTGTTCCTAGTTTTAATGTATTCATGTGTAACCTACTTTCTATATGTATTTCTCACTCTTTTTGGAAAAGGGGATACCCTATTACAAGAGTACCCCCTTTGATTACAAAGTAACACATAAGTTTTATATTTTAATTCCAATTCTTGCGAGAGGAATTCAGCATCATTCTTTCCATTAACCGCGGTACATTATCTACACTATTTATCTAGCTCAAGCATCCTGCATGTATTGCGGGGCTCTTGCTATTTCATTTCATGTTCTCTAACTTAACAACGTAAGCCCAACCTGCTCTTACGTCCTTGCGTCCCCTTAGACGCGCCAGTGTGAATAAGCATCTTCAAAAACATTGTAGAATGCCAGGACACTTAGTTGTTACTTCAAGTGCAACCTATTAACTATACATTTGTTTAATCTAGATGTCAAATTTTTGAGGGGTGAGATACGAATATATAAGATATTGTTTATATCAAAATCTTATAATTATGGTACACTAAATAATAGTCTATCAATTTTAAAAATATAGTCTAGTTAGATGGAGATGAAAGTATTGTCCTTATTCTTTAATGTAATTTTACCAATCATGCTTGTATTTTTAGCGGGATTTATTTTACAAAGGCTAAGAGTCTTAGATGTAAAATCAGTTTCAGCAGTAACAATTTACATTCTGTCACCTGCACTGGTTTTTATATCATTATACGATGCGGATTTTAACAGTGCTTATGCCGTCATTTTTATTTATATGTTTATTTTATTCTATGTTATGGTGTTTCTAAATAAAGTTCTTGCTAAGGTTTTCAAATGGTCGAAAAACGTGGAAAGTGCAGCAATATTATCGACAGGTTTTATGAATTCAGGGAATTATGGTCTACCAGTTGTTTTATTTAGTTTAGGGCAAGCGGCTTTACCATATGCGGTTTTTATTATGGTAGTACAAGGATTACAGAATAACTTCTTTGGGGTTTACTATGCTTCACGTAGTTCAAGTGGAATCAAGAGAGCTTTGTTAAATGTATTTAAAATGCCAACAACCTATGCGATGTTTCTGGCTTTTATTTTCCAATTCTTCCAGATTCCAATTACTGAATCGATTCATTCTACATTATCAATGGTAGGGGAGGCATCGATTCCTGTCATGATGATTGTACTGGGGATGCAGTTAGGATCGATTACTGGAATTAAAATAAATTGGCAGGTAATTACCTCTAGTGTTTTTTTGAAAATGATCGTTGCACCTTTATTTGCAGCAGGATTTGTTTATTTTTCGAATATCAATCCATTGATTGGAGCAATCCTTATTACTATTTCGGCAATGCCTCCTGCAGCAACGACCACAATGTATGCGATTGAATTTGACACGGAGCCTGAATTAGTATCAAGTATTACGTTTATCTCTACTGTTACTAGTATTCTAACAATCACGATATTGTTAAATATTATGTAATTCTATCAAAGTTGAATTCAAGTAGTGGGAATATTTGAATAGGTTTGTTTATAATAGGGGTAGAAGTAAATTTAAACAAGGGGTGGGATTAATGGATTTAGGTTTAAAAGGGAAATCTGTCATTGTTACTGCGGCTAGTAAAGGATTGGGAAAAGCTTCTGCACTTGAGTATGCGAAAGAGGGTGCCCATGTTTTAATTAGCAGTCGAAGCGAGGATGAATTAAAGTTAACTGTAGAAGAAATAAAACAGGAAACTGGAAACAATCACGTTGATTATATGGTTTGTGATATGAAAAAAGTAGATGATATTGAGCGTTTAGTGGACAAGGCTGTATCTTGGAATGGAACAGTCGATGTATTGGTTAATAATGCAGGGGGTCCACCTGCTGGAAAGTTTCTAGATATGACGGATGAAGAATGGTACCATGCATTTGAACTGAATTTACTTAGCTTTGTTCGTACGATTCGTACTGTGGTTCCATATATGCAAAAACAAAAACGTGGGGCAATTGTTAATTTAGCTTCTTCATCGATGTATCAAAGTTTAGACAATCTTGTCCTATCCAATACAATGAGACCAGGAATCGTAGGACTATCAAAAACATTAGCACGGGAACTTGCAGAGGAAAATATTTTGATTAATACAGTTGGTCCTGGAGTTATTCATACGGATCGAATTAACGATTTATATCAATTTGCTGCAGATCAACAAGGAATATCCATTGATCAAGTTATTGAGGAAGAAGTAAAAAACATTCCGATGGGACGCTTCGGAAAACCAGAGGAATTTGCCAAAGCGATTGTATTTTTAGGATCAGGAGCAAATACATATATAACTGGGCAAACATTAGTTGTAGATGGTGGATCGGTAAGGGCTTTATAATACAAGACAGGTTTCTTTTCCTGCAGGTTGAAAAGTATAAAACTTTCTCCCTCACTTTGTTTACTGATGAAGGAATAAGAAACCTGTCTTTAAACTGCTTTAAATAAGGTTTAGTACGCCTAATCCAATCAATATAGTCGGGGCAAGAAAAGAAAGTTTCTGTAACTTCTCATGCTTAGCTAGAAACATTCCTATCTTCATCCCAGTAAATAAGAAAATTCCACTCATTGTCGCGATTAATAAGGCGGTTATCCAAGGGGTGTAACCTAATAGGGATGCTCCAATCCCTGCACCAAAGGCATCTAGAGAAAGGGCGAAACCGAGTATTAGGGCTTCCCCGATTGAGATAGCTCCAGATTTATCTAGATCTGCTTTATCAGGAGTGGAGAATACCGTTGTTATATCCTTCAATTTGCTATTCGAATTTTCCTCTTCCTTTATATTTTCTTTGTTTATATTTGAACGGATTATATTAAACAAAGAAAACAATCCTAAAGAGATTAATATAACTCCACCTATTGATTGTGCGATATCAATGGAAATAAATTTTTGAAGAAAGTTACCAACCGTCATGGAGAGCAATAATACAGTACCAGAGCACAACATGATGATGAGAATGGCACGTATTGGTACTTTGATTTTTTGCATACCATAAGTTATTCCAACACCGAGTCCGTCGATGCTTACTGCTATAACTAATAAAAACAATCCTGTATAATATAGCATTCATAACCCATTCCTTTACAATGTTACTAACATATTGTATGGGGGGGAAAGGTTAGGTGTGCTTCATTACATAGGCAAATATAATATTTAATTTACCTTCCTTAAGAATAGATGTAATAAGTTAAACTTTTATACATTCTTATTTCTTAAAGAAACAACTTCTGAAAGTCTTATGTGAATGTGATAAAGTAAAGTATAATGTTCTTTTTAAGAAAGGAAAGAAATAGATGAGTAAAACAGTTGTATTAGCAGAAAAACCATCAGTTGGTCGAGATATAGCAAGAGTATTAAATTGCCATAAAAAAGGGAACGGATTTATAGAAGGATCTAACTATATTGTGACATGGGCGTTAGGGCATTTGGTGACGTTAGCAGATCCGGAAGCCTATGATGATAAGTATAAATCGTGGAAGCTGGACGATTTACCGATGCTTCCAAATCATTTGAAATTAGTGGTCATGAAAAAGACAGGAAAGCAATTCAATGCAGTAAAAACGCAATTAAATCGAAAAGATGTTGCAGACATTGTCATTGCTACAGATGCTGGGAGAGAAGGAGAGCTTGTTGCACGCTGGATTTTAGAAAAATCTCGTGTAAATAAACCGGTAAAGCGTTTATGGATTTCATCTGTTACCGATAAAGCAATTCGTGATGGTTTTAAACATTTAAAACCAGGTAAGCAATACGAAAATTTATATGCTTCAGCGGTTGCGCGTTCAGAAGCGGATTGGTATGTAGGTCTAAATGCTACAAGAGCATTAACAACTAAATTTAATGCACAGCTTTCAAGTGGCCGTGTGCAAACACCTACATTAGAAATGGTTGCCCAACGAGAGAAAGAAATTAAAGAATTCCAGCCCCGTAAATTTAATGGAATAGAAGCGAAGACGAATAAAGGTTTCAAATTTATTTGGCAGGATGATAAAAAGAATCATCGTATATTTTCCAAAGAAAAGGCGAATGGACTTCTAGAAAAATTGAAAAATCAGTCCGCAAAAGTGGTTCAGGTTAATCAAACTGCTAAGAAAAAATTTGCTCCTCAATTATATGATTTAACAGAATTACAGCGGGATGCAAACCGAATATTTAATTTTTCTGGAAAACAAACGTTATCAATTATGCAGAAACTATACGAACAACATAAGGTATTAACGTATCCACGAACAGATTCACGTGTTATTTCGACGGATATTGTTCCAACATTAAAGGACCGCTTAAAAGCGTGTGGAGTGGATCAATATGCAAAAATTGCAGGGAAGTTATTGAAAAAAGACTTTAAACTTCCCAAATCAGTAGTAGATAATGCAAAAGTATCTGATCACCACGCCATTATTCCAACTGAAGAACAAGTGGTTTTAGAAGACTTGAACGATAAAGAAAGAAAAATTTATGATTTAGTTGTGAAACGATTTATGGCTGTTTTGTCGGATCCGCATGAATATGAGCAGACTACTATTTTTGCAGAAATAAATGGAGAAACATTTGTCGCTAAAGGGAAGGTAGTTAAAAAGCAAGGTTGGAAAGAAGTGTATGACAATCGTTATGATGATGAAGAATCTTCGGATGATCAGAGACTACCGGCGATTCATAAGGGAGAAGTTTTTACTACCGTTGTGCTTAAACAAACGGAAGGAGAAACAAAACCACCTGAGCGTTTTACAGAAGGTGCTTTATTACAAGCGATGGAAAACCCAACCAAATACATGAATACGAAAGAAAAGGATTTAGTAAAAACAATAAATCAAGCTGGTGGAATTGGAACAGTTGCGACACGCGCAGATATTATTGAAAAACTCTTTAACAGTATGTATATGGAATTAAAAGGAAAACATATTTTCATTACATCAAAAGGTCGTCAATTATTGGATTTAGTACCAGATGATTTACGCTCGCCAGTCCTGACTGCAGAGTGGGAGAAAAAACTTCAAGCCATTGCGGAAGGAAAGTTAAAGAAGGAGAAATTCATCACTGAAATAAAAGGTTACACGAAACAGATTGTTTTAGAAATAAAAAATAGTGATGAGACTTTCAAGCATGATAATATGACGGGAACGAAATGTCCAGAATGTGGAAAGCTCATGCTTGAAGTGAAAAATAAACATGGAAGAATGTTGGTTTGCCAAGACCGTTCATGTGGCCATAAGAAAAATATCGCAAAACAAACAAATGCAAGATGCCCGAATTGTCATAAGCGAATGGAGCTTAGAGGGGAAGGCGATGGTCAATTATTCGTTTGTAAATGTGGTCATCGAGAAAAAGTTTCAACATTTAATAAACGAAGAAGTCAAGAGAAACAACATAAAGTGTCTAAAAAAGATGTTAATAAGTATTTGAAAAAACAGGATGATGGATTTAAAAATAATGCCCTTGCAGAAGCATTAGCAGCGAAATTTAAAAAATAGGATCATTTTAGCCCTCTATTTAAAATAATAGAGGGCTAGTTGCATGCTAAATTACAGAATACCGAAGTTCATAATGAAACGGCTGACGCGTTCAAATTAACTTATAAGAAGTAAGCCAAATAGTTTACATCTAATCTAGAAAGCATTATCATTTAAATAGTATATAAATGTTGACATGAAGGAGGTAGACTTAATGGCATTTGTTATATTAGATCCTTGTAGGGGAGAAAAGGCTGGCGAATGTGTTAGTGTATGCCCTGTTGATTGTATAGAGGAAGGTCCAGATCAATTTTACATAGATCCAGATATTTGTATCGACTGTGGTGCGTGTAAAGCAGTGTGCCCTGTTTCAGCCATAGAGGAAGAATATGATTTAACACCAGATCAAGAGGTGTTTTTAGAAAAGGCTGAGGAATTCTTTGCAAATAGATAAATGATATCCCCGTTACATTTTTAGTAGAAATGTAACGGGGATTTTTGATTATGAAATCAGTAACACTTTCGGAAATGTTACTTTTCTTTAATTGCTTTGATAGCATCGTCCATATTGGTTGTCGGTTGTCTACAAGAAAAGTTCTCGCAAATATAAACGGTGGTTTCGTTTCCTATTTGCTTGTATTCAGTAGCGAATGGTGCAACTTCAGAAAAGTCTTCTGGTGTTTCACCGATAAGGAAAACAACATTTGGTAAGAAATCTGATTGAACGTCTCTTAATAATTGTATTCCATTATCGTCATCCATATTTCGAAGTACGACAACTTCTTTTGTTTTGTATTCCATTAGTTGAAGACTCTGTAGAAAGAAAGGACTTGCGGAAGCCATTCTATTTATATCATTGAAAAAAGTGTAATACATTTCTTCTACCTTATCTAGATAGGAAGTTTTTCCGGATAAATATCCTAAACGGGTTAGCATGACCGCGGCTACACTATTACCTGATGGAATTGCACCATCATAAATCTCCTTATCTTTTGCAATTAATTGTTCACTATCTTTTCCACTAAAATAGAAGCCTCCATGTTCTTCATCCCAAAATAATTCTAGCATTTGTTTCGAAAGAGAGTGGGCTTGTTTTAAATATCTTTTAGATAAGGTCGTTTCGTATAGCTCGATATATGCCCATAATAGAAAGGCATAATCATCGATATACGCGTTGTACTTTGTTTCACCTTCCCGATACCTAGCCATTAAGCGATTATTTTCATTTAAATTTTTCTCGACAAATTCGATAGCGGTTTCTGCCATTTGGATGTATGTTACATTGCCAAAAACTCGACTGGCTTTTGCTAAAGACGCAATCATCAAACCATTCCAAGACGTTAAAATTTTATCGTCAACATGCGGGTAGACACGTTGTTCTCGTTTTTCTAATAGTTTTGTTCTAGCTATTTCTAGTTTTTTCAGTAAGGCATCTAATGGTAGGTTGATTTCTCTTGCTACATATTCTAAATCTTGATCAATAAGATTGGGTATGTTTTTTCCTTCAAAATTTCCCTGAGGTGTCAAGTCATATACTTCTGAATATAATTCACCTAAATCATGACCGAGAATGTCATAAATCTCCTCATAATCCCAAACATAATATTTTCCTTCTACTCCTTCTGAATCAGCATCTATTGCGGAATAAAAGGCACCCTCATTACTCGTCATTTCTCGTTTAATAAATGTGATGATTTGTTCTGAAATTACTCGGTAAAAGGGGTCTTTCGTTATTTGATAGGATTCAGTGAAAACCATTAATAACAAGGCATTATCATAAAGCATTTTCTCAAAATGTGGAACGAGCCATTCTTCATCGGTCGAGTATCGGGCAAATCCATATCCAATATGATCCCATATTCCTCCAGCGGTCATATCTTTTAACGTTTTTTCCACCATTTTAAGGGCAGCGGTATTCCCAGTGAAGTAGTAATGACGTAATAAAAAAAGAAGATTTTGTGGCATCGGAAATTTTGGTGCATCCCCAAAACCTCCATACGTAAAGTCATAGCTTTTTGCTAGTTGTTCGTAAGCTTTGTCTAATGTATCTGTTGTAAGTCGCTGATCACTTTTTGGTGTAATGGATTTGGTTAAAGCATCGGTAACACTTCTTGTAACACTCGTAATATGGTTGGGGTCTTCGGCGTATTTCCGATGTAATTGTGTCAAAGCTTCAATTAATCCTGGCCGACCGTATTTACTTTCTTTAGGAAAATAGGTCCCTGCATAAAAAGGAATTTTATCAGGTGTCATAAAAATAGTTAACGGCCAACCACCGTGTCCCGTCATCATTTGGCAAACTTTCATATAGATGGAATCGACATCCGGGCGTTCTTCCCGATCCACTTTAATGGATATGTATTTTTCGTTTAAGATTTTTGCTACTTCTTCATCTTCAAATGATTCGTGGGCCATTACATGACACCAATGGCAAGTGCTATAGCCAATGGAAAGAAAAATTGGTTTGTTTTCTTGTTTGGCTTTTTCAAACGCCTCCTCACCCCATGGGTACCAGTCAACAGGGTTATGGGCGTGTTGGAGTAAGTAGGGGGATTTTTCATTAATTAATTGATTAGGTGGTTTATTTTCAGACACCATGAGATATTTCCTCCATCCTTTATATATGTACCTTTAATTATATTACCCAATCTAAAAATAAATAAGACAGGTAAATTTACATCTCGTCTTATCTATAAAAGTGAAAAAGACACTCGAATGAGTATCTTTATTATAAACTTTATTTTTAGAACTTGGTCCAATCTCTACCTCCAGTTTTATAATTGTCCGCAATCATGGCTGTTTCCATGATCCCATCTTCTCCTATTATAACAATCCAATGACTACCATCAGCAAATACAAAGTAATTTTGGTTAAAGGTTTGTTTATAGTAGATATATATATATCGTTATCCTTATCTTCTAGTATATTCATGATGTAGACATTGTAATCTCTTAATTGGTAGAATTAACTTAATCTTTAGTAGAATAGATAACCAAATGTGTTATACAATAGGATTAGAAAATAGAAAATAGCAACTACGAGCGTAGGGGGGGATATGATAATTAAATTTTCCATGCAAACTAGGATACTAGTTTTAATTATAGGATTAGTTTTGTTTATTTCTTTATTACTTACCGCTGTTTATTCGTATATAGAGTATAAGAGTACAGAACAGGAAATTGGTGAAAAGGGGCTCCAAATTGCGAATATAGTCGCAAAACTACCGACAGTAAGGAAGGCGTTTCATGAGGAATATCCTGAAAAAACTATTCAACCCATTGCTGAGGAGATTAGGGAACTGACTGAGGCGGAATATGTTGTTATTGGAAACAATAACGGTATTCGATATTCTCATCCCGACCCGATGAAGTTGGGGAAGAAAATGGTTGGAGGGGACAATGATAAGGCTTTAATAGAAGGGAAGTCTTACGTTTCAAAAGCTGTTGGAAGTCTCGGTCCATCGATGAGAGGTAAAGCGCCAATCTTGGATGCTAATGGCGAAATTATTGGTATTGTTTCTATAGGATTTTTAATGGAAGATATCCATTCAATTATTTACAGTAAGCTAATGAAAATAAGCGGTGTCTCCTTAATCGTATTATTATTAGGTATATTTGGTGGGGTTTTTTTAGCCAAAAGTATAAGAAAGGATACACTCGGTCTGGAACCGTTTGAAATTGCATCCTTATATAGAGAAAGAAATGCAATACTTACTTCCATTCATGAAGGAATTATAGCCATTAATAAAGCTGGAAGAATAACGATGATGAATCAATCTGCCCAACAAATAGCAGGCCTATCTAAGAAATGTACTTTGGAAAAAAGACTGGATGAAATTTATTCAGATATAGAGATGGAAAAAATTCTCCGGATTAATAATAACTACAAGAATAAAGAAATAATGGTAAATAATAGACATGTTATTGTTAACGTAACACCAATTTTAGAGAAAGATAAAGTTGAGGGTGCTGTTTTAAGTTTTCGCGATAAAACAGAGTTAAAGGAAATGATTAATACATTATCAGAGGTCAGGAAATATTCAGAAGACCTTAGATCGCAAACGCATGAGTACACGAATAAATTATATGTATTATCTGGGTTGTTACAATTAGGTAATTACCAAGAAGCTATTGAGTTAATACAGACGGAGCTGGAGATTACGAGAAGTCAGAATAGGATTTTGTTTTCACAAATTAAAGATCCAACTGTACAAGCTATCCTTTTAGGTAAAATTGGAAAGGCAACTGAGAATAAGATTAGTTTAATAATAGATTCTAATAGCTATTTACAGAAGTTACCTAATCATTTAAGTGTCGTTAAACTGATAACAATTGTAGGAAACTTACTTGATAATGCAATGGAGGCTGTCAAGGATAGCGAAAATGAAAGAAAAGAAGTTATTTTTTTTGCAACCGATATTGGTAATGATATTATTTTTGAAATAGCAGATAATGGTATAGGCATTCCAGATTCTGTAGTGAGCAAAATCTTTGAACGGGGATATTCAACCAAAAATACAAAAAACAGAGGTTACGGATTAGCCATTGTTAAAGAAGTGATAAATGAATTAGAGGGGCAAATAGAAATTCAAAACAAATTTAACATTGGTGTTGTATTTACAGTTTATATACCAAAAAAGGTAAATTAAATAGGGGGGGTGTACCTGTATGATCCGTGTTCTTATAGTGGAAGATGATTTTCGGATTGCGGATATACATGCAGGCTTTCTTAAAGGGGTAAGTAATGCGGAAATAATAGGGAAAGCATTGACGGGGAAGGATGCTATTGAAATAGTGTCCAATTATGAAGTTGAGCTAGTGTTACTAGATTTATATTTGCCAGATATATCAGGATTAGAATTAATCCCAAAATTAAGAAAGGCAAATCCAAATATAGATATAATCGTTATTTCGGCCGCCACAGAAAATGATATGGTTAGTAAAGTTATAAAAAATGGTGTTTTTGATTATATGATTAAACCAGTTAAGAAAGAAAGATTTGTTGGGGCATTTAATCATTATACAAGAAAGAAAAGACAATTGGAGGATGTGAAGGTTTTTGATCAGGACCTATTGGACGACGTATTCTTTAGTTTTAAAATCGATTCATTACCTAAAAGTACGCCTAAGGGAATTGATCCACTCACATTAGAAAAAGTAAAAGAAATAATCAAGGTGCTAAAAAGCGGAATTACTGCTGAAGAGATGGGGGAAAGGATTGGTGCTTCACGTACAACCGCTAGACGTTATTTAGAATATTTAATTTCACTAGAGGAAATTACAGCTGACTTAGAATACGGTGCTGTGGGAAGGCCCGAGCGAAAATATTATATGATGAATAGAAATATAGGTTAATAAGGTGTCGTAGTTTCGGCATCTTTTTAAATTGCCATTTAGTAGTGTGAACAAAATGAACAAAAGGTTTATAAAAAACAAATTGCGCTTTATTTTGTAAACGTTTACATAACAGAAATATTAAATTATATTGAAAAGTAGTTACATTTAAGTATCTACTTTTACTATTTTTAGAGGGGGAATCAAAATGAAGAAATACTTACTATTGATTATGCTAGCAGCTTTAATGCTGTTTGCAGTAGCTTGTTCTTCTGGTGATGAAGAAACCAGTGGAACTTCAAATGACGCTTCAACAAAAGAATCGACTGATGATGCTAGTTCTGGTGATTGGACACCTGAAGAATCTATTGAAATCGTCGCACCAGCTGGGGCGGGTGGTGGTTGGGATACCACTGCTAGAATGGCGGCACAAGTATTTACTGAGGAAGGTATAATCGATGAGAACATTGGTGTCGTCAATAAAGAAGGCGGTGGCGGAGCTGTAGGTTGGGCATATATTGCTGGTTTTGAAGGGAATGCCCATAAGCTTTTTGTAGCATCACCACCGCTCGTGTTTATTCCATTAAACGGGCAATCTGAATACAGTCACGAGGATTTCACACCACTAGCAAACTTAATAGCTGATTATGCAGCTTTTGCAGTACGAGATGATGCGGAGTGGGATAATTTAAATGATTTGTTTGAGGATATGAAGGAAGATCCTGAAAGCATTACAGTCGTTGGAACTTCCTCACCCGGCAGTATGGACCATATGCAATTTGTTCAAATTGCTAAAGCAGCAGGTGTAGATATAACCAAGATTAAATATGTTTCCGCTCAAGATGCTGGCGGGTTGACACAGATATTAAATGGTAGTGCAGACGTATATTCTACTGGTGTAGCTGAAACGGTAGAACAAGTAAAAGCGGGTAATATTAAAGTTCTAGGTGTAACTTCTGAGGAAAGGTTAGAAGGAGAGATATTAGAGGATTTCCCAACTGCAATTGAACAAGGAATCGATGAAACGTTTATTAATTGGAGAGGATTCTTTGGACCAGCTAATATGGATCCAGCTGCAGTTGCTTATTACGAAGAGAAATTTAAAGAATTAAGTGATTCAGATGCATTTGCAGAAATACGTGCCCAATTTGGCTGGGATGAATTATATATGAATAGTGAAGAGTATAGTCAATTCTTAGATGAACAAAGGGAAGAAGTTCAAGTGTTACTAGATGAACTAGGGCTTGCAAAGCAATAAGTATTAGTTGGAGTCAATGACTTTGGTTATTGACTCCAACCTTTTATAAATATAGTTATAAAACGAAGCCTCAGCCGAACTTATTTAGGAAAAAGTTTTATACATGCCTATTAGCCAAAAAACTTTAAATTCAGGGGATGTGCTTATGTTTAAAACGGTGAATCAGCGAGTTAGTATTGTTCTACTGTTAATTGCTGCACTTTATTTAATTATTGCTTATCAAATTCCATCTTACCCTTATACGGAAGTTGATGCTGATGTGATTCCGAAAACATTAGGATGGTTATTGGTTTTACTTTCAGCTTCTTTATTCTTTTTAAAGGATTCGGACTCGGAAGAACAAAAAGAAAGGAGAAAGATACCAAAGAAAGAAATAGGGGTGCTATTAGTAGTAGCAGGATTTATCTTAGTATATATTGCTCTGTTAGAAATAATTGGTTTTGTATTAGTAACGGGACTATTCATTTTCTTTTGCTCATGGTTTCTTGGCTATAAGAAATATATAACGAATGCAATTGTTTCTATCTTATTTCCTATAATAATGTATTTGATGTTTACGGAATTACTAAAATTAAGTTTACCTAGTGGAATATTGCCTTTTTAAGGGAGGGATAGATAGATGGGATCATTAGAAGGGATAATTACAGGATTTCAAACCGCATTTAGTATAGAAGCCATTTTTTTCGTATTGTTAGGTGTTTTTGCTGGGACCATTATTGGGATGTTGCCTGGATTAGGACCAATAAGTGCAATAGCTGTTATGATCCCGATGACTTTCGGGATGGATGCTTCAATTGCATTAATCATGATGGCGGGGGTTTATTATGGTGCCATATTTGGTGGTTCAACATCATCTATTTTATTAAATGCACCAGGGGTATCTGGTACTGTTGCTACAGCATTCGACGGATATCCGATGGCACAACAAGGAAAAGCTGGAAAAGCACTTGCGATAGCAGCTATTTCCTCATTTGTAGGTGGAACGGTCAGTGTTATCTTGTTAATGCTATTAGCACCCGCGCTTTCTAGTGTGGCCATCTCCTTTGGGCCACCAGCTTACTTTGCGCTAATGGTGTTAGGCTTGACTGCGATTGCGAGTCTATCAGAAGGGTCTACAATAAAAGCATTAATTTCTGCAGTTGCAGGATTTATGGTTGTGACAATTGGTATTGATCCGCAGACAGGTACACAACGTTTTACATTTGGAAATATAAACTTACTTGAAGGTTTGGATTTTCTAGTTATTGCCTTAGGTTTATTTGCATTAGCGGAAGTATGTTCGTTGGTATTAAATAGAAAAGATGAATCGATTAAAAATGCTCATAATATTGGTAGCTTAAAACTCGGAAAAAAAGATTTCAAAGAAATGTCAGGTCCAATGTCTAGACATTCTATTTTAGGCTTCATTCTAGGGGTACTACCAGGAGCTGGAGCAACAATTGCATCTTTTATTGCTTATATAACAGAGAAAAAAATCTCTAAAAAGCCGGAAGAATTTGGGAAGGGATCGGTTAAAGGGTTGGCAGCTCCTGAAACAGCTAATAATGCTGCAACAAGTGGTGCATTCGTTCCATTGTTAAGTTTAGGAATACCAGGTTCAGGAACAACAGCTGTTATGCTTGGAGCGTTTTTAGTGCTTGGAGTACAGCCAGGTCCAATGTTGATGACGGATCGACCAGAAATTTTCTGGGGAATCATTGCAAGTATGTATATTGGGAATATATTCTTATTAATCTTAAACTTGCCACTAATACCATACTTTGCAAAAATACTTAAAATACCAAGACCGCTACTTATTTCACTAGTTATTATGTTTAGTATGATTGGTGTTTATGCAATTAGCTTTAATACATTTGATTTGTACATGCTACTGCTGTTTGGTGTTATCGGCTTTATAATGCGGTTGTTTGCTTTTCCTGCACCCCCATTCATCTTAGCGTTTATACTAGGTGGAATGTTGGAACAGTCATTCAGACAATCTTTAACTATCTCTAATGGAAGCTTAATGATATTTATTACTAATCCAATATCATTAGCATTATTAATAATCTCACTACTTTCATTTGTTATTCCGATTATACAACAGTTACGAAAAACAAAACAAAGAGGATAGTTTAAATGAAGGATAAATCAAGAGCCAAAGGGACAGACACTATCCCATCTTTTACATTGAACTAAGGTGGCCGTAATCCCTTTCAAGTTTATACAAAGCAAGTGAAGTAGCCGATACTCAAATGTATTGGCTGTTTTTCTTGTTCGCTTAATAAATCCTGACATTCCCCCTCTTCATTTTTATGAACCAATAAAATATAAAAAACACTCCTTTTTTCATTATGAAACAGCTTTTTAGGTTGTTTATTGACCTATTCCCATCCTCGTTTTTTCATATTTCATTTAAATTATTAAAATAGAATTTTAGACTAGAATATTTAGGTGAAATATAGTACATTATTAATTCATAAAAAATAATAGCCAAAATAAAAATGATAAAGTTTGCGCTTAAAGAAAGCGAGGAATGAATATGAATATGAATATCCCACTACAGGAACCAGTTCTCATATTTGGTTTTGCTGTGTTAATTTTTTTGTTATTCCCTATACTAATGGGGAAATTGAGAGTACCTGCGATTATCGGTCCTATTATAGCAGGAATTATTGTCGGACCAAACGGGCTAGAAATATTAGCTCGAGATTCGACTATTGAATTGCTTGGAACAGTTGGGTTACTGTTTATCATGTTTATAGCAGGGCTTGAGTTGGACCTCGACGGTTTCAAAAAATACCGAAATCGTAGTATTTTATTTGGTTTACTCTCGTTTTCAATCCCATTTGTTCTTGGTATAATGCTGGGATTGTGGCTTGAACTTAGTATCCTGTCAGCCATATTATTTGGTACCATTTTCTCTTCACATACACTTTTGGGGTACCCTGCCATTAGTCGACTTGGCGTTGCGAAAAACAAAGCTGTAACAACAGCGGTTGGTGGTACATTATTAACAGATAGTTTGGCATTGCTAGTTCTTGCAATAATAGCAGGGGCATCTGAAGGCAATTTAACTTATGGATTTTTAGTATACTTGATTATCGCAATAATACTTTTTGCAGTAGTCGTTCTAATTTTTGCCCCAAAACTTACAAAGTGGTTTTTTAAACGCTCTAATAATGAAGGCACTATAGAATTTAACTTTGTCATGGCGATTTTATTCGTTGCGGGGGCAATATCATTGTTTGTGGGATTAGAGCCAATTATCGGGGCATTCCTAGCAGGTTTGGCCTTGAACCGATACATTGTTGATCATGGTCCATTAATGAATAGAATCAGATTTACAGCAAATGCATTGTTTATTCCGTTTTTCTTGTTATCTGTAGGTATGTTAATGGACCTTAGTGTTCTTATATCAAACCCTGATGCATTATTAACCATCATATTAATCTCCATTGTAGCAATTGGCAGCAAACTGCTTGCCAGTTGGGTAACGAGTAAAATATATGGTTATTCTAAAATAGAAAGTAAGGTAATGTTTGGGCTTTCCACTACACATGCTGCAGCAACATTAGCAATAACACTTGTTGGGTATCAATTCGGATTAATTGACCAACAATTAATAAATGCAGTTATTGTGATCATTTTAGTTACATGTATTTTAGGTCCCTACTTCAGTGAAAAATATGGAAGAAAACTAGCCGTCGCACAAGATAGAGCGGTACTAGACGATATCCCTCCTGAACGTATATTAATCCCACTGGCGAATCCAAATACAATGGAATCCCTAATGGATTTAGGATTTGCATTAAAACAGGCGAAAAATACAGATGAACCATTATACCCGTTAACCATCGTACAAAAGGATTTAAAACAAGCAAGCAATGAAGTCGCACAAGCGGAAAGAATGCTCGGTCGTTCGATCATGTATGCATCGGGCGCAGAAGTATCTGTTAAGCTGTTGACACGAGTAGATCATAATATTGGATGGGGAATAGAACGCGCAGCCACGGAAGAACGAATCACAACGATCATTGCAGGCTGGGATGGTAAAAGTGAAGGTAGCCATAAGGTTTTTGGGAAAGTTATTGATAATTTCCTTGAACATACGTACCAAAGCACGCTTATAGCCCATATTAGGCAACCATTGAATACGATGGAACGAATGATTGTTATTCTTCCAAGTAATGTTGTATACAAACCGGGTTTTGAAGATTCCATATCCATCATTAAGGGCATGGCTTCTCAGCTTAGTACAACTATTAAAGGATTTGTCATTCGCGATAACTTAGAAACGTATCAGAAGGTTTCTCAACAAGTACATCCTAATATTAAAATGGAGTTCCAATCACTGGATAGCTGGGATTCTCTCTATGAACAGGATTTGAAGGGTATAAAATCAACCGATCTTGTGATTTTATTAAGTGCTAGAAGAGGGACGGTGGCATGGCATCCAGTATTAGAAACTATACCGAAAAAACTAGCTACAATGAATCTTGAGAACTTCATCGTGTTTTACCCGACGGAAATGAAGGAAACAGACATTCGTGGCTCACGTGGCATGAAAATCCCGAAAGAGTTACTTTTTAAAGGTGATTACGAGGTCTGATAAAATTTGATAATTTGAATACTGTTAAAAAAGAAGGATTTTAAGATGTATAAAAACATCTTTATCCTTCTTTTTTTATTTGGCTACGGATTCTTAGTATTTGGTGGAATTGACAAGTTATAAATCAAGCCTTAGGAACACAAAAGTAAAATCATTTCCATAAACCGTTTAAAATTCCCCTTCTCATCAAATATTAATAGTAATTTAGGTACAAGAGGGGTGAATGTATTGGTTGGAAATGAGTCAGAATCTTTTATAAGCTTAATTAAGAAAGGAAATAAATCATCGTTAATTGCAGCAATTGGTAACACCATCATAGCCATAGCTAAATTTTTTGCTGGAACGATTAGTGGTAGTGGTGCATTATTTGCATCTGCTATGCACTCAACTGCAGATGCTGTAAACCAAGGCTTCGTTTATATTGGAAGCATTTTATCTGAAAAAAAACCTACACCAAGATTCCCAACTGGCTTTGGTAGAGTAATCAATATTTTTTGTATGGTTGCCGTCATTGTAGTTACAATCATGGCCTACGAAACTATTCGTGAAGGTTGGCATTTAATACAACATCCTGCTGAAATGGGAGGTGGTTTTTGGATTAATGTTGGTGTATTATTCCTAAATCTTATCATTGATGGGTTTATTTTGGTAAAGGCCATGAAAGAGATTAATGTAGAATCACGCTCTGAAGCTAAAGGATTTGGCGTTGTAACAGGGGCTTTTAGAAATGTTGGTAGAGCCGCTCCCCCAACAAGATTGGTTTTTTATGAGGATCTAGTTGCTGTTTCTGGTGCAGCGTTAGCACTTATTGCAGTTGTGGTTATATCCTTAACAAACTTTGTTATGATAGATGGAATTATTACAATATTAATCGGGTTATTAATGATTGGCGTCGCCTTTAGAGTGGGTTATGATAACATGGTTGGACTAATTGGGGTAGCGGCTCCTAAAGATATAGAAGAAAGAATTACAGGAATCATTTTAAATGATAAAGACGTTACAGATATTAATAAAATGCGAATCCTTCAAGAGGGGAGATATTATCATGTAGAGGCAAGAATAGAGTTACGAGAAGGATTTTCTTTAGCCGAAGCAGATGATATTAAAATCAGAGTAGCGGAAGACATATTAAAAGACCCGGATATTGCTGATGTAGGAATCGGTATTATTGAAGATGATGGAGATATAGATTGGAAACCAAGGAAATAAAACCGTTGTAATTTTATGTGATATAGAAGAATGTAAGCCAATGTCCTAACTGAAATAGGTGGGACATTGGCTTAAAACTTTAAACTAGCACCCGTGTCAAGGACACTATAAAATTCCCTTTTTAAAAAATGAGCTTAATTTGATGTTTTTCGACAAAATTTTGAATTCTACTGAAAAGATTGAAATTTTCCCTACACTTATTTCTCCAAAAGTGTTAAAATAGGAAAAAGTTTAAAAACTTAAATTAATAGAAGTTTTAGAAAGAGGGATTATAGTGGCAGAATTACGCAGTGATATGATCAAAAAGGGTGTCGATCGTGCACCGCATCGAAGCCTGCTTCATGCTGCAGGGGTAAAAGCGGAAGACTTTGGTAAACCATTCATTTTAGTTGTTAATTCCTATATAGATATTGTTCCAGGCCATGTACACTTACAAGAGTTTGGTAAAATCGTTAAAGAAGCAATTCGTGAAGCTGGTGGGGTACCATTTGAAATGAATACCATCGGCGTCGATGACGGAATTGCAATGGGACATATTGGGATGAGGTACTCCCTTCCAAGTCGTGAAATCATTGCCGATTCAGTCGAAACTGTAGCAAATGCACACTGGTTTGATGGAATGGTATGTATTCCGAACTGTGATAAGATCACACCAGGAATGTTAATGGCTTCCTTACGTGTTAATATCCCTTCTATCTTTGTTAGTGGGGGCCCGATGAAAGCTGGTACGGATAGTGCGGGAAATCCACTTTCCCTAACCTCTGTTTTTGAAGGGGTTGGAGCCTATCAATCTGGTAAAATTGATGCAGCTAGATTATTAGAAATAGAACAAAATGCTTGTCCTACTTGCGGATCTTGTTCAGGAATGTTTACAGCAAACTCTATGAACTGTTTAGCAGAGGGGATTGGACTAGCACTTCCTGGAAATGGTACCATCTTAGCGGTATCTGAGGATCGAAAAGAATTTGTTAAAAAATCTGCGAAACAATTAATGGAATTAATTAAAAAAGATATTAAGCCACGTGACATCGTTACTAAAGAAGCTATTGATAATGCATTTGCATTAGATATGGCGATGGGTGGTTCAACAAATACAGTATTACATACACTGGCTCTAGCTCACGAAGCGGATATTGATTATCCACTTGAAAGAATTAATGAAGTTGCTAACCGTGTTCCACATCTAGCAAAACTTGCTCCGGCATCTGACCATCATATTGAAGATCTTCATCGAGCAGGTGGAATTAGTGCGATTGTTAATGAACTCCTTAAAAAGCCAGGAGCATTTAATGGGGACTGTCTAAGTGTATCGGCTAAGACAATCCGAGAAACAGTGCAAGGTGCAGAGATTATGGATACAGATGTTATTCATCCATTGGATAACCCGCATTCAGAGCGTGGTGGACTTGCAGTATTATTCGGAAACCTAGCTCCAAATGGATCCATTATCAAAGTTGGTGCGGTAGATCCTAAGGTTGGCGGATACCATAGAGGTCCAGCTATTTGCTTTGATTCTCAGGAAGAAGCAATGGAAAAAATCGAGTCTGGGGAAGTAAAAGAAGGACACGTTGTTGTTATCCGTTACGAAGGACCTAAAGGTGGACCGGGAATGCCAGAAATGCTTGCTCCTACATCACAAATTGTCGGTCGTGGCCTAGGTGCAAAGGTTGGTCTAATTACAGACGGACGTTTCTCGGGTGCATCTAGAGGTATTTCGATTGGTCATATCTCTCCAGAAGCAGCTGAAGGTGGTCCAATTGCCTTTGTTGAAGATGGAGATATGATTGAGCTTGATTTGAATAAACGTACGATTACATTGGAGATTTCCGATGAAGAATTTGCAGAACGAAAAGCAAACTGGAAAGGGTTCGAGCCGAAAGTGAAAAAAGGTTGGCTTGGCCGTTATTCAGCCCTTGTAACTTCAGCAAATACTGGTGGAGTTATGAAAATATAATTTAAATTTTAAAGCATTGCTGAGAGAAATACTCTTGGCAATGCTTTTTTATCACACCTTAAAGGAAGATATCTATAAGTATTCTGAAAATTGGTAAAAATTTTTAGTGCTAGAGTATAGACAATTAATCTTTATTAAAATATAATAAGTTTAAGAAGGTGGGTGATTCATATGGGAAGGTAAATCAGTTTTATAGATTCAAAGGTGATTCAATAATAGTTGCTTTACCTTATGTTTTGGATCACGATCGGATATACAGGTTCTTTTAAAATAGAATATCACGGAGGTGAAAATCCTTGTATCTGATGATGCAAGGATACTAATTGGACATAGTTAACTTGCTTTTGGTTGCTATATTGATTTTGCTAACGGCATTCTTTGTAGCAACCGAATTCGCTATTGTGAAAGTACGTACGACTCGAATTAATCAGTTGGTAGCTGAGGGGAATAAGAGCGCAGTTTATGCAAAGCAATTAATCGATAATTTAGATGATTACTTGTCTGCTTGTCAATTAGGAATTACAGTAACTGCACTTGGCTTAGGTTGGTTAGGTGAACCAACTGTGGCACGCTTATTACATCCAGTATTTGAAGGGCTAAGCATTAATAATACAGTCGGAACTTTCATATCATTTCTAATCGCATTTCTATTTGTAACCTATTTACATGTGGTGATAGGAGAGTTAGCACCAAAAACTATCGCGATACAGAAGGCGGAAGCTGTAACACTTTTATTAGCAAGACCACTCATTTTCTTTCATAAAATAATGTACCCGTTTATTTGGTTGTTAAACGGATCAGCTAGGTTGCTCGTACGACTTTTAGGGTTTCAACCAGTAAAGGAACATGACGTAGCACATTCAGAGGAAGAAGTTCGAATGATTGTTACGGACAGTTATAAAAACGGGGAAATCAATTTAACTGAAATGACCTATGTTAATAATATTTTCGAATTTGATGAAACCATTGTAAGGGAAATAATGGTACCACGTAATGAGGTAGTTTGCTTTTACAAGGCGGACAATATAACAGAAAATATTGATATTATTCTAGAAGCTCAATATACAAGATATCCAGTGGCGGATGAAGATAAGGATAATATTATTGGTCTTGTTAATATTAAGGAAGTGTTTACTGGTCATTTAGAAGGGCATCAATCCCTATCAATAGAGAAATTAATACGTCCCATTATTCATGTATCTGAGGTAACCCCGATTAGACAACTACTTTTAAAAATGCAACGAGAACGAATTCATATGGCCATTGTACACGATGAATATGGAGGAACATCGGGAATAGTTACAGTAGAGGATATATTAGAAGAAATTGTAGGGGATATTCGTGATGAGTTCGATAAGGATGAGTTACCGGAAATTGAAGAAGTAAACGAAAAAACAAAAGTAGTTTCAGGTAAATTAAAATTGGTTGATTTGAACAAACTACTTGGCATTAATCTTCCGAATGAAGAAGTGGAAACAATCGGAGGATGGGTGTTTTCTAAAAACATGGAACCTACTGTGGGTAGCTCCATCGTACACGAAGGATATAAATTTATTGTTGATGAAATGGATAAATATAAAGTTAAAAAAATAAAAATTGTAACTAGTTAGTCAGAAAAGCAAACTCTTCGGGAGTTTGCTTTTCTTTTTCTTCACAATATAACTTCTTCAGCAAAACCTAATGATTTCACCATGTCATTGTATGCTTCTACAACTTTTTTATAGGATACTGCTACCTTTTTTTCATCTACAGTTGTCTCAAGTTCGGTATTAACGCCAACAAAATTTTCGTTAAGCTCTTCTACTTTTTGCAAAAATGCTTGCACTTCATTCGATTCCCTAATATTTTGATCCATATAGGTGTAAACACGAAAAGAATGCTCATTTGCACAAAACTTTTCATAAAGATCAGATCGTTCTTTATTTAACTTTTTTGCTTGTTGCTTTAAATCCTGAATAGCCTTAACGGTGTTTTTTCCTTGTGTTGTAAGTATTTCTACAATATCTGAATTCATTCATATTACGACCTTTCTTATGAAGCATGTTAATTAACCAACTATCCATCATTATATCACAGTGGAAAATGTTAGTATTTTGTATGGCTTTTATATATAAATAAAAATAAGAAGAAAGGTTTTCTCAATTGACGTATTGGTAGAAACTTGTTATCATTTCTACAGTTATTTAAATTAATAGTTACCACCTTGTATAAGTTCAAGAATATGGCTTGAACGTTTCTACCAGCTACCTTAAAATAGCCCGTCTACAAGGAGTGAAAATATGTATATTTTTTCATTTCTAGATAAAACTTTGGCATGCTGTAGTCAAAGTTTTTTTGCTTTTTCATAAAAAGGCAAAGGCTGTGGAAGGTTATACATATGAGCTATTCAAGGTCAATCTACCAGAATAGGAGAACATCATCATGAAAAACTTCTTTCAGTTTACCGAAAGAAATACTTCCTATAAACAGGAAACATTAGCAGGAATAACGACTTTTCTCTCAGTCGCGTATATTTTAGTTGTAAATCCGCTCATTCTTAGTCAAGCAGGTATGGATAGGGGCGCTGTATTTACTGCAACTGCTCTAACTGCCATTATCGGGACCTTACTTATCGGGTTGCTTGCCAACTATCCCATTGCAATTGCACCGAGTATGGGGTTGAATTCCTTCTTTACATTTTCTGTTTGTATTGGGATGGGAATAGAGTGGCCAGTTGCTTTAACGGGTGTATTTATAGCAGGAATTATTTTTATGATTTTAAGTTTAATGAAAATCCGGGAAAAAATTATTAATGCGATTCCTGAAGATTTAAAGCATGCTATAGCCGCAGGGATTGGATTTTTCATAGCGTTTATAGGATTGAAAAATGCTGGAATGGTTGTAGCGAATCCAGATACCTTTGTTACGATTGGGAATTTAACTTCCCCGACGACAGCACTTGCTGTTTTTGGCTTAATTATTACGATCATTATGATTGTTCGGGGAATTAATGGGGCTATTTTTTATGGGATGGTCATTACGACAATCATTGGTATAATCATTGGTTTAGTAAAGATGCCATCTTCCGTTATCGGGTCTATCCCTAGTCTCGAGCCAACGTTTGGTGTAGTGTTTTCGAACTTACCTGAAATTTTGACACCAGATGTACTAGCGGTTATTTTCACCTTTTTATTTGTGGCATTTTTTGACACGGCAGGTGCATTAATTGCCTTAACGAGCCAAGCGAGGATTATGAAAAATAATGAAATCCCTCGTATTGGAAGAGCATTGTTAGCTGATTCTTCTGCAGGGGCGATAGGTGCGGTATTAGGTACATCTACACCGGCAACAAGTGTGGAGTCATCAGCTGGAATAGCAGTTGGTGGAAGAACTGGATTCACTTCTGTAATTATTGCGTTATGTTTTGCGGTTGCTCTATTCTTTTCTCCAATTCTGTCTGTCATAACAACAGAGGTAACGGCGCCAGCGCTAATCATTGTTGGAGCGTTAATGGCGATGGAGATTAAGAATGTTAATTGGAGCAAATTAGAAGTCGTTATACCATCCTTTATGACAATCATTATGATGCCCCTTACTTCAAGTGTTGCGATGGGACTAGCGTTTGGTTTTGTTCTCTATCCATTGGCGTTGATTGCCCAAAAACGGTTTAAAGATATCCATCCGATTATGTATGTACTCTGTTTGTTATTTATTTTATATTTTATTTTTATTGCTTGAATAAAGACACTCCTTAAGAGTGTCTTTATTATTTCATACTGTAATTTATGATAAAATATATATACAATTTTGTATAAGGAGAACCTAGAATGTCTGAATCTTTATTTACGAGTAAGTATCATATTGATTTACGTGATGTTGATTTTAAAAAAGAGTTAAAATTAAGCGCGTTATTTAGTTATTTTCAAGAAATTGCAAGTCTAGCTGCATCTAGCTTGGGACTAGGTATTGATACGTTACAAAAAGGAAATGGTCTTGCTTGGGTTTTAACGAAAATTCGTGTGGACGTGGAACGTTTACCCGTGTGGGGCGAGGAAATAACGATAGAAACATGGCCTTTAGAACCGGGCAAATTAAACTTTGATCGTGATTATATTGTTCGAGATAAAGATGGGAAAAGTATCATAAGAGCCATTTCGTCTTGGGTAATAATAGACTTAAAGGATAGAAAATTAAAAAGGTCAACATCCGTTCCATTTACATTTCCAACTCCTATAGTAGATAGGGCGATAAAGGATACATTTAGAAGATTAAAGCATATTGAACAAGCGGAAACGGTCTATACGAAAAGAATAGGTTATAGTGACGTTGATTTTAACGGGCATTTGAATAATTCTAAATACATTGATTATATTATGGACTGTTTTGATATAAATAATCATAAAAAATACGATGTAACGTCGATTGAAGTAGATTTTATGCATGAAGCTTTGCCTGGTGAAAGTATTGTGTTAAAGAAAGATGTAATATTACGTGGTAATCAGGTTTATGTGGGAGGTATTAACGAGAAGGAAAATCGGGTTGTGTTTAAAGCGATGTTAAAAGTGGAAAAATCATAATTTTAGATAATGAGGCCAAAACTGGATTTTGGTCTTTTTTTATTAACATAATAATAAAACGTTTGCACTCTAGTAGCGGTGTTGGAAAAAGTTGCATTATGCAGTGCTATATAAATTAATTAAACACCCTTGTCTTACATATATAGTTTATGTTAATATGATTATGCAAAAGTTTTCCCCAACTTTTGATGAACAAGAGTAGTTTAAATGATTACTAGAAAAAGAGATTCTATAAAATTATTTTAGTAGGATTTTGAAACCGTTATCAAAGTGAGGGGAAATAAAAAATAAGGAGTGAGAAAAATGGGAGAAAGAAAGTTTTTATCCAAACTATTTTTGATAGTTGCTTTATCAGTAGTAGTTATTATTGCGGGTTGTAGTTCTTCTGATGATGAAAATGCATCAGAAGGTAAAGGGGATTCAGGTAAAGTCACACTAGATGTTTTTCAGTATAAGGTAGAGTTCAAAGATCAGTTTGAAAGTCTTATAGCAAAATATGAAGAAGTAAATCCTGATGTTGAAATCAATGTTCAAACAGTTGGCGGAGGAAATAGTTATGCATCCGCGGTGAAATCACAATTTTCATCTGGAAATGAACCGGACATATTCAATGTTGGTGGACCAACAGAAGTAGAAGAATATCATGATTATTTAGCAGATTTATCAGATACTGCAGCAGCAGAAGCAGCTTTAGAAGGAACACTTAATGGTGTGAAAGAAGGAGACAAAATTCTTGGTCTTCCTTATGCCCAAGAAGGTTATGGTTTAATTTATAACAAGGAAGTTTTTGAAAAAGCAGGAATTAATCCAGATGAATTAACAACATTCGACGCTCTTGAAAGCGCTATTAAAACATTGGATAGTAAAAAAGATGATTTAGGAATTGATGCAGTATTTGCATTCCCTGCAAAAGAATTATGGGTAATGGGTAACCATTTAGCAAATACGTACATTGCACCAGAATTTGATAATGATGTCACAAAGGCATATGAGGCGGAAACAATCAATTTCGATTACGGCGATCAAATGAAGAGAATGCTTGATTTACAAAGTAAGTATTCTGTTCAACCTGTTTTAAGTTTAGATTATTCACAACAAGTAGAGCAACTATTCTCCTTAGGAAAAGTTGCAATCATTCAACAAGGAAACTGGGTATATCCTACAATTGAACAGATGGATAAGGAATTTGCTGAAAGTAATATTGGTATGATTCCTATGCCAGTGGAAGGTCTTGAAGGTCATTTACCTGTTGGTGTACCGCAATATTGGGTTGTAAATAAAGAAAGTAGTGACGAAGAGGTACAAGCTGCAAAAGATTTCTTAGATTGGATGTATACATCTGACGAAGGTAAAGAAATTGTGTTGAATGAATTTAAGTTTATTCCTGCCTACGAAGGTTATGATACTGAGCAAATTGCCGACCCTCTATCAAAATCTGTATATAGCTATGCCGAACAAGGAAATACGATTGGTTGGACATTCCTTGGAACACCGGTTGGTTGGAATGAGGATGTTATTGGGGTTAACTTCCAACGTTATCTAAGTGGTGATATGGATTGGGAAGGTGTATTAGAGCAAGCCAAAGAAGCGTGGGAAAAAGATAGAAAATAATGCAGTATGTGCAACCAACAAAATAAGAATTTCATTTTTGTTGGTTGCCTTCTATCCAAGTTTTTATTTTCGAATGGAGTTGTTTTAAATGAAAAATAGAAGTGTATCATTTTGGCTTTTTATTACACCAACGTTAATTTCATTAGCACTCGTTGTCTTTGTGCCATTTATTTATGGATTTTTCTATTCCTTCTCTGATTGGAATGGTTTAAAAGCGACGGAGTTTTTAGGACTTGCAAATTATGCGGAATTATTACAGGATGAAGCATTCATAAGTTCCATTTGGTTTACGATTAAATTTGCTGTAGCATCTATTATTTTAGTAAATATCATTGGATTAGGCTTAGCCTTACTCGTTACACAAAAGTTAAAATCGAGTAGTATCTTAAGAACAGTATTTTTCATGCCTAATTTAATCGGTGGATTAATTTTAGGATTTATTTGGCAATTTATCTTCATTAGTGCATTTGATGCAGTTGGTAGCGCGTTAGGAATTGAAGCATTAAGTGGATGGTTATCTACTTCTGAAACTGGTTTCTGGGGAATGGTCATCCTAAATGTTTGGCAATATGCAGGATACATTATGATTATCTATATCGCATATTTAGAAAGTGTTCCAGAAGAATTATTAGAAGCTGCTGAAATGGATGGAGCAAATAGCTTTAAACGTTTCTGGAATGTTAAATTTCCACTAGTAGCTCCGGCATTCACTATTAGTTTGTTCTTAACATTATCTAATGCATTTAAACTTTATGACCAAAACCTTGCATTAACAAATGGTGGGCCATTTAGATCTACTGAAATGGTAGCTATGAATATTTATAACTCGGCATTTAAGGAGTATGATATGGCATATGCACAGGCAAAGGCTGTTATATTCTTCATTCTTGTCGCAGTAGTTGCATTAACACAGGTTTATTACAATAAGAAACGAGAGGTTGATTTATAATGAAGCAGAAAAAGAGAAATAAATTAATTATCGGTGTAATTGGTACGCTTCTAGCTTTATTATGGTTATCTCCGTTTTATTTAATGGTTGTGAATTCCTTTAAAACAAAAAAAGGTATATTTTCTAATGTATTAGGTATACCTGAGGAATGGACATTTGTAAACTTTAAGCAAGCGTTTATTGACTTGGATTTTGTAAATGCATTTATGAATTCTTTATTAATATCTGTAGTCAGTGTAACGATAATTATTCTATTTTCTTCTATGGCTGGATATGCATTGGCACGAAATAAAAGTAAGATAAGTAATGCCTTATTTATGGTTTTCGTCGCTGCAATGTTAATACCATTCCAATCTGTCATGATTCCACTTATCTCTCTTTTTGGAAAGGTGGATATGCTTAATCCCGGTGGTCTTATTTTTATGTACTTAGGGTTTGGATGCAGCCTTTCTATCTTTTTGTATCATGGGGCAATGTCAAGTATCCCTGCCTCCTTGGATGAAGCAGCAACAATTGATGGAGCAAATAGGTGGCAAATATTTTGGAAGATTATTTTTCCGATGTTAAAGCCAATTTCCGTAACTGTTATGATCCTGAATATTATCTGGATTTGGAATGATTATTTACTTCCATCCCTTGTACTTAGTGCCGAAAATGCAACGATTCCACTAAATATGTTCTTTTTCTTCGGACAATATACAAAACAGTGGCATCTAGCGCTTGCTGGATTAACGTTAGCCATTATACCAATCATTATTGTTTATTTCTTCGCGCAAAAGCAGATTATTAAAGGAGTTACTGACGGCGCGGTTAAATAACCCCTATGCAAACGTATAAGTTAGTATTTTTTGATGGATAGTTATTAACGAAGGAATGAGAAAATGTCAGTTACAATAAAAGATGTAGCAAAGCAGGCTAATGTATCTCCATCCACTGTATCTCGGGTAATTTCCGATAGTAATAAAATTAGCGAGAAGACGAAAAAAAGGGTACGAAAAGTGATGGAGGAAATGGGCTATCATACTAATTTAAATGCACGTGTATTAGTTCAGAAGTCAACACAAACGATTGGTATTGTGATGAAACATTCCGCAAGTCAAACCTTGGATAATCCTTTCTTTCCGGAATTGCTGAGGGGGATTAGCGCGGAATGTAACGAAAAAGAATATAGTATCTTACTTACGACAGGTAATTCCGAAAAGTCTATCTTTGATGAAGTAAAAAAGTTGGTAATGGGAAAGCGAGTAGATGGAATTATCGTTATCTATTCCAAAAAAGACGATCCAGTTGTTCCTTATTTACTTGAATCGGGAATTCCATTTGTTGTTATAGGAAAGCCAACAAAAGAACAAAATCGAATAATGTATGTGGACAACGATAATGTTCAAGCAGGGATTGATGCAACAGAGTATTTAATCAACCAGGGACATAAGCAAATTTGTTTTATTGGCGATGATCCGGATTATCAGGTTGTGCAAGATAGAATAGGCGGATTTGATATCGCGATAAAAAAACATGGATTAAAAATTCCCGGTAAATATTATCTAACATATCCTTTGGAAGTGGATGAAATTGCTAGGAAGAATATCGATGCCTTACTAGAATCAAAGGAAAGACCAACGGCTATCATTGTTTCGGCTGATCTTCATACATTAATGGTTATGAAGGCATTACGTAATAAAAAAATAAAAATACCAGATGAAATAAGCATTATTACATTTAATAATACGATTATTTCTGAATTATCCACTCCACCTTTAACATCGATAGATATTCAAACCTATCAATTGGGATTTGAGGCGGCAAAAGGCCTGATTGAATTGATAAAAAAACCAGATATGTTCAGAAAAAGTGTGATCATACCAGCTGTCATTGTGGAAAGAGAATCTGTATTAAAGTAACATCCATTATTTTTTAAATATAAATGCAAACGTTTGCCTAAAGTGAAGAGAGGAGATTATAAAATGAATGTAGTTGTTTGGAATGAATACAGACATGAAAAAGAAAATCCCGCTGTAAAAGAGGTTTATCCAGCAGGAATCCATGAAACATTAGCGACATTTTTACGTGAGGAAGGAATAACCGTAAAAACCGCAACACTTGACGAACCGGAACATGGTTTGACAGATGAACTGCTACAAGAAACGGATGTTCTTGTATGGTGGGGGCACAAAGCACATGAAGAAGTAAGAGATGATATAGCTGAAAAAGTGAAACAACGTGTCTTAGATGGAATGGGGTTAGTTGTTTTACACTCTGGGCATTTTTCTAAAGTATTTAAGAAATTAATGGGTACGGGCTGCGACTTAAAGTGGCGTGAAGCAGATGAAAAAGAACGTCTATGGGTTGTCGATCCTACTCATCCGATTACAGAGGGAATTGGGCAATATATCGAACTTGAAAAAGAAGAAATGTACGGAGAGCATTTCGATATTCCTACACCGGATGAATTAATTTTTATAAGCTGGTTTGAGGGTGGAGAAGTATTCCGAAGTGGAGCAACCTTTAAACGGGGAAGAGGAAAGATTTTTTATTTTAGACCTGGACATGAGACCTATCCAACGTATCATAATGAAGATATTAGAAAGGTTATAAAAAATGGTGTGAGATGGGTTAATAATAACAATACAACAAAACATACTTATGGAAATCATAAACCATTAGAAAACTTTGATAAATAGGGGGATGGGGAAATGGAAAAAGTACGTATTGCTGTTATAGGAACTGGAAGTATTGCACAAAATCGACATTTACCTGAGTACGATGATAATCCTAATGTAGAAATTGTTGCTGTTTGTGACATAGTTGAAGAGAGAGTTAAAGAAGTTGCGAAAAAGTATAATGCAAAGCCGTATACAAATTATGAACAATTACTAGAATTAGAAGAAGTAGATGCAGTAAGTGTATGCTTACCAAACTATTTACATGCTCCGGTTTCAATCAAGGCACTAGACTCAGGGTGTCATGTCTTATGTGAGAAGCCAATGGCAACATCTCGAACTGAAGCAGAAGAAATGATTGAAGCAGCACGAAGAAATAGTAAAAAACTAATGATTGGACATAATCAACGTTTTGTATCTTCTCATCAAAAGGCAAAAGCAATTATTGATAGTGGTGAAATAGGGAAAATTTATAGCTTCCGTACTACTTTTGGACATGCTGGACCTGAAACTTGGAGTGCAGAAGGAACAGATAGTTGGTTCTTCAAGAAAGAACAGGCATTTATCGGTGCTATGGGGGATTTAGGTGTTCACAAGGCTGATCTTATTCGTTATTTACTAAATGATGAGATTAGTGAAGTCGGTGCGTTTGTTGAGACTAGTGCCAAAGAAAAAGCTGATGTTGATGATAATGCTGTATTTATCTTAAAAACGGATACTGGAATTATTGGAACACTTGCTGCAAGTTGGGCCTATACAGCAGCGGAAGACAATTCCACTGTAATTTTTGCAGAAAATGCTATCTTACGTTTAGAAGATGATCCAACTTATTCATTAATAGTACAGTATAAGAACGGGGATATTGTTAGGTATGAGCTTGATGGAATTCAATCTAATGAAGATGGAGGCCAATCTAAGTCACACGTAATTGATCATTTTATTGATTCCATCGTAGAGGATAAGGAACCATTAATTGATGGAGAAGAAGGAATGAAGTCATTAGATATTATTCTAGCTGCAATAGAATCAGTGGATACAAAAACTATTTATAAATTAGAGAAGTGAATGAGATGAATAAATTAAAAATGGGAATAATTGGTGCGGGGGGAATCGCTGTTTCGCGGCATATTCCCGCCTACCTTTTATTAAAAGATAAAGTAAATATAGTTGCCGTTCAAGATGTAAATATAGAACGAGCACATAAAATAGCGAGGGAATACGATATTCCAAATGTCTATCACGATTACCGTGATCTATTCAAAGAAGTTGATGCCGTTACAATTTGTACTCCAAATAAATTTCACGCGGAAATAACTATCGCGGCATTAGAGGCTGGGTGCCATGTTTTATGTGAAAAACCAATGGGATTGAATACATCAGAGTGCGAGAAAATGATTGAAGCGGCAAAAAAATCTAAAAGATTACTAGGAATTGGATATCATTACCGATTTATGCCGGAGGGACAACTCGCCAAACAAGCTATACATGAAATTGGTGATCCTCTTGTTACAAGGGTACAGGCATTAAGAAGAAGAAAAGTACCGGGTTGGGGTGTTTTTACAAACAAAGATCTACAAGGTGGAGGCAGTTTAATTGATTTTGGTTGTCATTTGATTGATTTGTCCTTATGGCTATTGGGAGAAACAGAACCAGTTGAGGTAATTGGAAAAACATATAACCGTCTTAGTAAGACACCGAATCAAATCAACGATTGGGGTACTTTTGACCATGAATCTTTTGATGTAGATGATCACGTATCCGCATATGTAACCTTTACAAACGGAAGTACGATGTTGTTTGAATGTTCTTGGGCGGCAAATATTAAAGAAGATACTACACATTTAAGTATCTCGGGATCTGAAGCAGGAATAAGCGTATTCCCTTATGAATTATATACGCCAAAATATGGGGCCTTTATGACAACAACCGCAAGTATAGAGGAGGATAAGTCCGGTTTCTTGCAAGCTAAAAATTTTGTGGAAAGCTGTCTTGGTGAAACAGACTTAATTGTAAAACCAGAAGAATCACTAAGAGTAACAAAAATAATTGATGCAATCTATGAAAGTAGCCAGTCTGGTAAGAGTGTACGGTTCTAATTTTAATTTAGAGATTACTAAAGGAGGATATATATGAAATTAGGTGTGTTTACAGTTCTATTTGCAGGGAAGACTTTTGAGGAAATGCTTGATCATGTAAAAAGTTCAGGACTAAATGCGGTAGAAATAGGTACAGGTGGAAATCCAGGTAATGATTTTTGTGATCTTGATGCACTTTTAGCTAGTGAGGATAAACGAAAGGAATACTTAGATAAAATTCATTCACGGGGACTTGCAATTAGTGCATTTAGTTGTCATGATAATCCTGTATCACCTAATAAAAATCATGCAGACAAATCACATGAAACTTTCGTAAAAACAATTAGATTAGCTGAACTAATGGATGTTCCTGTAGTGAATACATTCTCTGGTGTCCCAGGTTCAAATGAAGATTCCAAATATCCTAATTGGCCTGTTACGCCATGGCCAACCGAATATTCTGATGTGTTAAATTGGCAGTGGGAAAAAAGATTAATACCTTACTGGAAAGAACAAGCGCAATTCGCGAAGGACCATGGTGTTAAAGTAGGATTGGAATTACATGCAGGTTTCCTCGTACATACACCATATACCTTACTTAAGCTAAGAGAAGCAACGAATGATGCAATAGGCGCTAATCTTGATCCAAGTCATTTATGGTGGCAAGGAATTGATCCGGTTGGGGCAATAAAAATATTAGGAAAAGCAAATGCCATTCACCATTTCCATGCAAAGGACACGTATATCGATCAGGACAATGTAAATATGTATGGCTTAACGGACATGCAACCTTATTCTAATGTACAAACTAGGGCATGGACTTTTCGTTCAGTGGGCTATGGCCATAGTTTACAGGAATGGACTAACATTGTGAGTGCCTTAAGAACATATGGGTATGATTATGTAATTAGTATCGAACATGAGGATCCAATTATGTCAATAGACGAAGGATTTAAACAAGCGGTTAAAAATTTAAAATCTATAAATATAGAAGAACCACCTGCAGAAATGTGGTGGGCATGAAACGTTAATTAAGTATCCATACGAATTTGTTAAAAATGGTTGGTAAGAAAGGAGGAGTTATATTTGAAATATTCTGGGTTTATGAGAGGGGTCTACGCTATAAGTATGTGGGTGATGCGTTTTTCTGTCATAAATTTACTTTGGCTCCTCTTTCAATTACCAATTATTTTTATTCTTGTGAGTATACTTTATGCAAATAGCGAAGAAGATATCGTTATTTTACTCCCAATACTTATCATCTTGATACCTTTTTTATTTTTCCCAGCAACTCAAAGTATGTTTTCAACAGTTCGTGACTGGTTAGTAAATGAAGAAGAAAAAGGACTCATTCAATCATATATAAAGTATTATAAAGAAAATTATAAAAAAAGTATGAAAGTGGCAATAATCTTAACTATTGTGTGGGTTATCTGGGGCTTTGATTTTTATTATTTTAGTAAGGAAAATGTTGTAATCATGTTTATGATTGGATTTTTAGGATTGCTTCTATACGTCTATACAGTAAATGCATTTTCCTTGAATGCCCATTTCCACTTGAGTTTAGCAGAACTTTTAAAAAGGTCATTGATAATTTCAATTGGTAGTCCAGTTTTAACTTTGATAATATTGTTGAGTAATTTTCTTGTTTTAGTAATAAGTATTTATAAACTATCGTTTTTAATTCCTTTTTTTACAGGGACATTAATAACTTTCTTATCATTTTCTGCTTTTTATCGTCAGTATGTGAACTTATCTAGTTCAAAACAAAAATAAATCACTCGTTATGAACAAGAACGTATGAAGCACGTCTATATTTAGTTTAAGGAAGCCTATAGAGCTTCCTTTTTCTTATTGTTTTAAAATAGTCATCGATTTGTTAAAAAAAGAGCAGGAGATATCTTGATACTGATAATCATTATCAACTAAAATAGAAGGAAGGAGGGGATTCAATGAGTAATATTCTAGTTCTTTATGCTAGTGTGAGTGGAAACACGGAAATGATGGCTAGAATTATAATTGATACCTTTAAAAATAGAAATGTAGATATCGATGTAAAAGTATTTGATGAGGATCGAATAGAAGCGAAAGATATCTTGCAATATGATGGCATTTTAATGGGGTTATATACATGGTCAGGCGGTGAATTACCATTTGAAGTTGAGGATTTCTATGATGGAGTGTCTGATCTTGATTTAAGGGGAAAAGTGTGTGGTGTGTTTGGCTCAGGGGATCAATTTTATGATGACTTCTGTGGGGCGGTGGACATAATGTATGAGCAATTTGAAGACGTTGGTGCAACGATGATTCCATATAAAGTGAAAGTAGATATGGATCCTGAAGGGGAGGAAATCATGGAGTGTCAACGTTTGGCTGAAGAGGTTTGTCAACTAGTTGGTAAAGGAGTATAAATCCTCGAACCAACATAAACTTATTACTTATTGAAATAAATATGAAATTGGCTTTATATATGAAGAAAACATTCCGATATAGTAAAATAGAACTAGTAAAAAACTATATCATTCTTCTTGATTTATGTGAAATCATGTCGATATTAGAATAAGGGACTTTAAGAATAGAGTGAAGTAACGATATACATATAGTAAAAGGAAGGAAATACATATGGAGACAGATCAGTATTTAGATATGTTTTTGGATGAAAGTCGTGAACATTTACAAGCAGTTAACGATCATATTTTGGAGTTAGAAAAACAACCAGACAACATTGATTTAGTAAATGAAATTTTTCGTTCAGCCCACACTTTAAAAGGAATGGCTGCTACCATGGGTTTTGAAGATATTGCATCTTTAACCCATAAAATGGAAAATGTGTTGGACGGTATAAGAAATTATAAATTAAAAGTTACTACAGAAGTCATCGATGTTATTTTCATTGCTATTGAATATTTGGAAGATATGATAGAGTCAATAGCCGATGGAAATGATGGTAAAAAGGATGTAACAGAACTAGTTGCCCGTTTGGATATGATTGAAAATGGAAAGTCCATTAACAGTGATGGTAACAATGAAGGAGAAGAAGTAGCTGCTACATTAGAAGCGCAATCTATCGCTAAGTTAGAATTAGACGAGTTTCAGTTAGAGATAGTTCAACAAGCAAAGGAACTAGATATCGACGCATATCAACTAACTGTTTCTTTAGAAGATGAATGCATTTTAAAAGGTGCCCGTGCTTATATGGTTTTCGATGTTTTAGAAAAAAGTGGAGATGTCATTAAGACAAGCCCCGCTGTTGAGGATATAGAAGATGGGAACTTTGATGAATCATTCTCATTTATCTATGTATCTAGTGAACCTCCTGAAAATCTACAGGAACAGATTTTAAAAGTTTCAGAGGTTAAAAATGTTGAGGTTGTTCGTTTTGTAGTGGATAATAACTCTCCTCAAAAGGAAAAAGAAACGATAGATAAGGTAGAAAAAAAAGCAGAAATGAAAAGTAATAAAAAGACAAAGGATGATAAATCAGAGGCCAGTCATCATGGTTCCAAAACTATTCGTGTGAATCTCGAACGAATAGATGATTTATTAAATATCTTTGAAGAAGTAATTATTGATCGTGGGCGGTTAGAAGTTATTTCAGAGGAATTTGGTAACCAAGAGCTGACAGAAACAGTAGAACACTTGGGACGAGTAACTTCAGAAATGCAAAGTTTAATCTTGTCCATGCGAATGGTTCCAATTGAACAAGTATTTAATCGTTTTCCAAGGATGATTCGTGGGCTTGCTAGAGACTTGAACAAGAAAATAAATCTAGAAATAATTGGAGCGGAAACGGAATTAGACCGAACCGTTATTGATGAAATTGGTGATCCATTAGTTCATCTAATCCGTAATTCGATTGATCATGGTATAGAACTTCCGGAAGTGAGAGAGCAAGCAGGGAAATCCGAAGAAGGACATTTAACATTACGAGCGTACCATAGCGGGAACCACGTTTTTATTGAAATTGAAGACGATGGAGCGGGAATTAATCGTGAAAGAGTACAAGCAAAAGCAATTGACAAAGGGTTAATATCAGCGGAAGAAGCTGAATTATTATCCGATGATGAAATTGCAAACTTTATTCTTTCATCAGGATTTAGTACGGCTGATCAAATATCGGATATTTCTGGTCGTGGTGTCGGATTAGATGTTGTAAAAAGCAAGATGGAAGCATTAGGCGGAGAAATTAGTATTAAAACTGAGAAAGGAAAAGGAAGTATTTTCTCTATCCAATTACCTTTAACCCTTTCTATCATTGCTACCTTACTAGTAAAAGTGAAACAAGAAACGTATGCAATCCCCCTATCGTCCATTATCGAAACAGTTTTATTAGAAGATGACCAGATTTTAAGTGCGCATGGCAGAAAAGTGATGGACTTCCGTGGACAAGTTGTTCCACTTGTATCTTTAGCAGAAGTATTTGAGGTTCCTTCTGAAGAAGAAACAAATGAAAAATACCATGCTGTAGTTGTTGTGAAGAAAGGTGAAATGTTAACCGGACTGATTGTGGATTCCTTTATAGGTCAAAAGGAAGTCGTATTAAAATCACTCGGATCCTACTTGAAGGATGTATTTGCCATTTCAGGAGCAACCATTTTAGGCGATGGGGAAGTGGCGTTAATTATCGATCCAAATGCTTTGATAAAGTAAGACTTCAATCAGTGGGGATCTTACAGCCAGATAACCAGCGATAAAATAACAGAACAGAAGGTGATTAGATGGATGAGATGACAAAATATATTATTTTTAAACTTCAAAATCAATCATTTGGAGTAGATGTTCAACAAATTATCTCCATCGAACGAATTCAAGAAATAACTGAAGTACCTAGAACATCTGAATTTATTAAAGGTGTTACTCATATAAGAGGGGAAACGACACCAGTAGTTGATTTAAGAGAAAGATTATTGATGAAACAACAAGACTATACAGATAGTAGTAGAATTTTAGTCGTACAAATAAAAGAAATGCAAATTGGTTTAATCGTCGATGCAGCAACAGAAGTAAAAGATATTGAACAAAAATTAATTAAACCAGCACCTTCCTATGTTGGTGGTGTAAAAGATACATTTGTTAACGGAGTAGCAAATTTAGAAGACGGCCTTTTAATCATTCTGGATTTAGAAACGATTATCAATCTCGATGAAACAAACGAGCTACAGGAAGTAATCAATTAAAATAAAGAGTAGTTTGATAGGGCAGTGGAACCTTTTCAAATTACTCTTTTTTCTTAGAGAGGAATTATAAAACAGTCGTTCTACATAATTGCCAAGTATTCTTATGATTTTATGAAAAGTTACAATTTCGTCAGCAATATGACACTAAAAATATTAATTGACATAAAAAAACAAATTTCAACAGTGAAAAGACTCATATTTCCCGGGAAATGCTAATATTAAGCTGTTCTTATCATATTGCTGTCAAGTGTATTACACACACTTGTATGGAGGAAAGGCGCCTAACCACCATTAAAATCTTTCGTCGCCAATTGGATTTCTTATCATTTTGTCGCAACTTTTGATAAAATAGTAAACATATACATATTAGAAATGGCATCTAGGGCATCTAAGGGAGGAATGTTGTAATGGATAATAATATAAAATTAATTGCATTAGATATGGACGGGACATTATTAACTTCGAATCATGAGGTTTCTGATAGAACAAAAAAAGCGATTGCCGAAGCGTTGGCAAAAGATGTGCATGTTGTTTTAAGTACAGGTCGAGCATTAAAAACAGCTTATCCATATGTGGAAGAATTAAAATTACAGTCATATCTTATTACTGCAAATGGTGGACAAATTTATACGGTAGGTAAAGAGTTACTTGATCAGCATACTTTGGAAACAGAAATGGTTGATAGAATGTGGAACATTGGAAAGGAAATCGGGGTCTACATGTGGCTTATATCTACTGATGATGTGTACTATGGGGATGCTCCGGATAATTTATATGACCATGAATGGTTAAAATTTGGATGCCAATCGGAGGACAAAGAAAAATTGGATAAAATGGTGAAAGAATTATCATACTACGATAATCTAGAATTAACTAATTCACTACCAACCAATATTGAAGCAAATCCAAAAGGCGTAAGTAAAGCAAAGGCTCTTCATTTTTTATGTGAAAGAATTGGAATTACAATGGATGAAGTTATGGCATGTGGAGACAGTTTAAATGACATAAAAATGATTCAAGAAGCTAAAATTGGTGTAGCAATGGGCAATGCTCAAGAAGCGATTAAAAAAGTGGCAAATCATATTACAGACACAAATGATAACGATGGAGTAGCGAAAGCAATTGAGAAGTTTGTGTTGCAATAAAGAAAAAAGACTTGCGTGCATGCAAGTCTTTTTCTTTATGTTAAATTCCTGAAACCCAATACATGAGGATAGAGACCAGAATCGAAGTCAAAAGCATCGCATAAAAAGGCTTTAATGCTTTTGATTTCAAATCTTTTAAGCTTACATTTAATCCTAATCCAACCATTGCTGAAGTTAAAATAAATGTTGTAGCAATACTTATAAAGTCCATTATTGATTCAGAGACTGGGATATATACCCCTAATACATAACTACCTACTAAACTCATAGCAATAAATCCTAATAAAAACCATGGAAATGGCACTTTTGTCGTTTCATTTTCAGAACGGTTTTGACGATTTTTCCAAAAAATGATGACAAAGCATAAAGGGACGAGTAAAAATACACGACCTAATTTGGCTAATAAAGCAATGGCCAATGCATCTTCACCGGCAGGCTCTGCCGCTAAAGCTACATGAGCAAGTTCATGTAAACTAATCCCTGACCAAATTCCATATTGAACATCTGAAAGCGGCAAAAATGGTAATAGTAGAGTATAAACGATGGAAAACACGGTTCCAATTAATGCAATGATTCCCACACTAATTGCCGTATCTTCATCTTTGGATTTAAGAATAGGAGCTACAGCTGCAATGGCAGCCGCCCCGCAAATCCCCGTACCAATTCCTAAAAGAAGAGAGATTTGTGGATCTGCCTTTAATAACTTTGCCAAGAATACTGTGACAAGAATAGCAAAAATAATTGTGATGGCTCCCTTTAATATTAGTCCAAGTCCATCGTGGAAAATGACATCCATATTTAATTTAAGACCATATAAAATAATTGCAAAACGTAATAAATATTTAGATGAAAATTGAACTCCCGGACGAAGGAATTCTGGGTAGCCCCAAATTTGCCTATAGACAACGGCAAGAATAATGGCAGCGGCAAGAGGACCAATACGATTAATTACTGGGAGAAGAGCAAGTAAATAACCGATAATGGCAATTAAAAATGTAAACCCAATTCCTAAGATAAATCTTTTTTTACTTGTAGATCTTTCCTTACTTGTAGCTTCATTCATCATTTTACACCTATCCTTTCAACCCTTCCTTCCTTTTATTGTAAATTCCTTTTTATTATAAGGAAAATAAATTATAATAATAACAATGATAAGATTTAGTTATGATAGGGGAAGAAAAATGGATCAGCATCTTATTGTGTTTATAGAAGTAGCGGAACGAAAGAATTTTACTCGAGCAGCAGAAGCGCTTCATATGACCCAACCTGCTGTTAGTCAGTATGTATCCGCATTTGAAAAGGAGATAGGAGCCAAGTTAATTGAAAGAACGAATAAATCAGTAGAGTTAAATAAAGCTGGGGAAATGGTTTATTTTTATGCGAAATCCATTGTGAAAGAATATGAGCAAATGAAATTACTTATCTCAGATATGAAAAGCGAGCCGAGTGGGGAAATACAAATCGGTGCAAGTTATACCATTGGTGAATATCTTTTACCTAAATTATTAGCAAAACTTCAAGAACAGTACCCATCGATTACCCCGTATGTAACAATTGGGAACACAGAGGATATTGGGTCAAAACTTCTTCAACGTGACATTGATATTGGTTTAATCGAAGGAGAATTTTTACATAATCAGATAAGTCTTCAAACTTTTGCTACAGACAAGATGTACCTAATTGGTAGTAGTAAAGAAATTAAGTTTAAAGAAAAGCTCACGAAAAATGAACTTGAAAATCAAACGTGGATTATTCGGGAGGAGGGTTCAGGTACTCGAAGAATGCTAGAAGATTTTTTGAAATTTAATGAAATCCATCCAAAAAGGGTAATAACTCTTGGAAGTACACAAACAATTAAAGAAGGTGTAGAATCTGGTCTAGGTATTAGTTTACTTTCTCAACTTACATTTCAAAAGGAATTAGAGTTACACCGCATTGTGAAACTCCCTGCACCTGAGATACCAATAAAACGTCATTTTTCAATCATTAAAAATGATCAAGTTTTTCAACCAAAGGCGCTATTAGTATTTCAAGAATTAGTTAAAAATTACACTTAAATTAGTACTTATACATACAACATTTATGGTGCCCTTTATTTGTCAGATAATAAAGTGTATAATAGAAACAGAAACAGGAAAGGGGATGCTTTCATGGCTTTTTCACGTGGACCGAAAGAACCGGTTCCAGAGGTGGAAACAAATGTATGGTCATGCACTAGTGAGGAATGTCAAGGATGGATGCGAGAGTCATTTAGCTTTCAAGCTGAGCCAGAATGTCCACTTTGTCAATCCAATATGGAGCTAGAAGTACGTGTACTTCCCGAAATAAAGTAAGTATCTCTATCGTAAAAACAGAAACAGAATAAAGTTTTCGACCGGTGTCATGTATGGCATCTTTTTTATTATGTTTCTAACGGGCAGCAATACCAATCAAGAGCAAAAAGACAGGACTAACACAAGTAGACACAAGTGGGAGAGTTGCCTAGAAAAGCTCGTTTCTATTACTAACAATAAGTAGTACGTGGAAAGATCTGCTTATTGAAGAACCACTTTATTAGAGAAACCTTGGTCAAAAAAACCGAGGTTTCTCTTGTTTATAGGCTAAATTCACATATAGCCCATACGTATCATATTTTATTATAAACATAAATAAAGGATGTGTCTTTTTGAAGAAATATTACGTAACTGCAAATACTGCAGAAGGTTTAATCAATCACGTTTCTTCTAATCTTCAAAATATAAAACAAATCATTATTCTTAAACATCCGTCGAATTCCTTGAAAACAGGATTAATTCAACAAGTTATAGATTCTTTTCAGCCTAACTATGAAATCGAAGTGTTATTAAGTTCACTTAGTTCTAAGTATTTAGATGGTATTATCATTAGGGATAAATCACTTGCTGTTATTTGTGACCAAGTGGCAACAACTGATATTAAAACGTTTAATGCGATAGAAATAGATTGTAGCCTATTTATCAAAGATAAGCCAGTGCTTAATAAGGAATTAGAAAAGAAAATAACTTATTTTACAGAAAAGGCATACGAAAAATTTAAAACAGGATTAACTGTTCATGATGATTTAGAAACGATTTTTATTAATGAAATGGATTTTAATCGAGCGAATGAACTTGCTAAAGAGTTAATTCAAAGAATTATGGAAAATCAAAGTGAACGAAATCGTGTATCAACAACGTATCATCGATTATTTGGAACGAATACTGCAGATGGTGTTGTTAATGAAGTACCACATATTATCGAGCAAATGAAAAAGGTTTTCTATATAAAAGGTCGTGCAGGAACGGGTAAATCTACCTTTATGCGTAAAATAGTCGAAGCATGTGAAGATTATGGGTTTGATTTGGAGCTATATCATTGTAGTTTCGACCCAGGAAGTTTAGATATGGTCTTAGTCCCTGAACTGGAATTTTGCATGTTTGATAGTACCGATCCACATGAATTTTTCCCAACACGTGAAGGAGAAGAAATTATTGACCTTTATGAAGAAGCAGTAAAGCCTGGAACCGATGAAAAATATGAAGAACAAATATCTAAAGTCAACAATCACTACAAATCTTTTATGAAACAAGGGGTTAAAGAATTAAAGAAAGCTGGAGAATATCGTGAGAAATACGAAAAGCAATTTAGCTTTACTGAAGAAGAGAAGAACGCAATATTTGAATTTATAAATAAACAAGTCATTCAATAAAAAGAGAAACGCAGTACTCAATCGAGTACTGTTTTTTTGGTAGGTAAGAAAGTATAAAATCTTTCCCGTCTGGGGCTCCGGTTACTCGCCCCAGCGTAAAGATTTGCATAAGTGCAACTAGGTCATTCGCCTGAAGGCTTGGCGAATGACGAGTTTTCTAAGAAGATAAGAAAGTTTTCCTTACCTCGTTAGGTCTAACTAAATAATTTACCTATAGCTTAGCGAATACTAATTTTCTTCATTTAAGATTAATCGACAAAATATTCTAAAAAGTATCACTTGATAATTTGTAAAATTTGATGTAAAATAAATTAACAGAAAATTTAGATATGGTTTATCGAAAAAATTGGGAGGTTGGTGAGTTGGATGGTTAGTGTAAAAATGCTTAAGCCTTATTATATAAAAACGGATAAAGAGTATGTACGTATCGTTTTAGCATATCAATACTTTTCGGTAGTAATCAATGAAAAGGATTATCAATTTATCCCTATCGAGGCAAATGAGTTCCGTATTAACCGACGAACTCAGAAGGTTGAAAATGTGGATGCTAAATTCGCATTTCAAAATGGGAAAGAGGTAGTATACTTAACTCTCGCAAAATTAATTACTCTCCCGGATTTCTTACAGCAGCTTCATTCTATTGCGAGTTCCTATTATATAAATGATGATAAAGAAAATGATGAAAATGATATTGTAGAAAATGGTTTTGAAAGCGCAATCATAATGGAGGAACTTGAGAAAATGAATGTAAGAAGGTTAATTGACAAGGCCTTAGATGAAAGAAATGAACAAGCATTTAATGAACTTATTAAGTATCTTTAATTCAGCCTCATAATATAAAAAGCTACTCCTGGGAGTAGCTTTTTATCGTTACTATTTCAAGTTCATAAGAAGATTATTTACTTTAATTACAGGACTTTCCGTCTCTGCTTTATGGCTATTTTCCACCATCATGGCAATCAAAATATCCTGTGAGTCGGTAGGGTAGGCAACGAACCATTTATTTTCTGCACCTTTTTCCTCTAGTGTTTGTTTTAACTCCACTGTTCCAGTTTTACCAGAAATAGCAACTTTATCGTTTTTTGCATCTTTAGCAGTACCATTTGTTACAACAGCTCTAAGTGCATCTTGGATAATGCTTGCTTGTTCTTTGGTAATCAGGCCTTCCTTCCAGACTTGTCCTGTCTCTTCATCAGTGAAAAATATAGGTTTTATCATATTTCCATCATTCAAGAAAGTTGTATAAGCTGTAGCAAGGTGAATAGCTGTCATCTGAATTTGTCCTTGACCATAACTTGTATCAGCCAACATCACTTCATTATCGATTTCTCCGCTATTAGAAATAGTAGAACCGGTTACTGGGTAAGTTAATGGAAAATCTTCACCAAACCCAAAGTTATGAAGCCCTTTTGTAAATTTATCTTTCCCCATATCTATTGCCTGCATGGCAAAATAGATATTATCAGAGCGAACTAATGCATCTTTTAAATCAACTGGTCCATTAGAAGTAGAAACGCGAGTAACTTTATAATCTCCCCATGATTCTTTGCCCCATTGTAAGCCATTGATTTTAAATCCTTCATCAGGCTTAATAGTCCCGTTTTCTAAACCAATTGATGCTGTAACAGGTTTAAATACAGAACCGGGAGCAAACGTAGAAACAATTCGATTAATTAATGGTAACTGTTCATTTTTATCTAAATCTTCCATATAGCCTTCAGTTGTACCATACATCACTTCATTCGGATCGAAACTTGGGCTACTAACAAGTGCTAATGTTTCCCCAGTTTTAGGATGAATTGCTGCAGCTGTCCCTGCATCCTTTTTGTAGGAATCGTATAATTTATCTTGTAAGTTTATATCTAGGGTGAGATTAAGATTTTTTCCATTCTCTACTTCTTTTTCAGCTAGCACTATTTTTTCTTCATTTTCTTTTTCTATATATATGGTAGCACCAGGCTCACCTTTTAATTGTTCTTCATAAAGTCTTTCCAAGCCTCTAGCGCCAATCATGTCATCCGCAGCATATTTACTTTCATCAAAATCCTCAAAGTCTTCGGCACGGACTGTTCTTAAATATCCGGTTAAATGAGCCGTTGATTCACCACTAGGATAAACTCGTCCACTAACTGTATTTATTTGTATTCCACTAATTTGTAATAGTTGATTTTTTACTTTTTCATTTTCTTTCGTAATTCTCGCAATGGGTACTGCCCATTCTGGTTGCACCCAACTTTGATTTAGTTTCCCGTCAATACTTTCCACAGAAATACCTAGGAGGTTAGCAATTTCCTTTTTTGATTGATCCGCAGTATCTCCTAGTTTTTCAGGGACAATAGCAATTTCATAAATGTCATCATTTAATGCTAAAGGCATTTGATTTCTGTCTAAAATTTCTCCGCGTTTTGGTTCAGTTGTCGTATATCTAAGGTCTCCACCGTTTTTTAATTCTGGAAAAATAAAGCCAGAATCCCATTCCACATACCAGTTCTGATTTTCATCTTCGCCTTCCAGTTTTAATGTAGCTCTGTAGTTAAACTGAATTGGTCCACCGATTGTATCCATCTCTACATGGAAGGGGATTTTCGCAACCCCTTTGTCCATAGCGGTTTCTAATTCATCTTCGGTAATTGGATTGAAAGATACATTTAAATCTGTGACTTGAACGTCATTGTATAACTTCTCGTTACGTAATACAGATTCTTCTGGTGAGAAAGTGGATTTTGCCTCGGAAGCGAACATATCGTACAATTCCTCATACTTTTGTTCATTCCAGTTACTTACGAAAGTATCGAACCGTTCATTTGGTGTAACGCGATCATCGGAGCAAGCAACAAGAAAGATGAGAATAAATAACATAACTATTCTTTTTTTCATTATGTGACCCCCCATAAATATCTTCTAACATTATAACATTAAACCGATTTCTTCCAAATAAGAAAAGCCACACTGTTTAAGGAAAAACAGGTGACTTTAACTTTTTACTTTGCTTCCATGTGATTAGTTATTTCTGTATTTATTCGACTAAACTCTGAATCAGGTACAACGTAATAATATACCCCATTCATTTTTTGTCCACTACCTTTAATCTGTAAGGTTTCCATATTTTTTCTAGTTCCAAGATAATCAGAGAACAATGTTTGAATTTTTTTCATATCTAAATCGGTTTGAACATTGGATCCAACTATTTCTAAAATATCCCCAAATTTAGTAATGCTTGAAAAGTCTGCCGCTTCATCAATTGCAGCTGCAATAACTTGTCTTTGACGATCATTACGTCCGAAGTCACCTCGCGGGTCATTCTTTCTCATTCGAGTATATTCAAGCGCTTTTTTTCCATCTAAATGGATTTCTCCCTCAGGAAAACTATAGCCGCCTTGTTTGAAAGCAAATGTATTATTAACGGTTACACCGCCTATTGCATCTATACCTTCAATGAAACCTTCCATATTGATACGACCATACACATGAATCGGAATATCAAATGTTTCTTCCACCGTTTGTACGGATAACTCAGGTCCACCAAATGCATAAGCGTGGTTAATTTTATCCATACCACGGCCCGGAATATTAACATAAGTGTCCCTTGGAATACTTAACATCTCCATCGTATTCGTATTCGGATTTAATGATAATAGGATCATCGTATCCGAACGCCCTCTATCACCAGCACGCTCATCTACACCAAGTAGCAACGCATTGATACTTTCCTTTTGTTTAAACCGGCCTTCTGTTTCCTTGTAGCGGCCATCTTCTCTTTCTAAAGGGGTGTGCATAGTTTCAACTGTATTTCCAAGCTCATTCCATACGTAAAACCCAAAACCGACAACCGCGAGTATTAAGGCGAGAAAAATTCCTCCTACCCAATAAAGCCATCTTCTTTTTTTGTTATTTTTACGATTACTTTTTCTAGAATCCACTCGAATTCTCCTCTTTATTTTTAATTGTAAAATTATGGCATATGTTTAAAAATCCTGTATAAATTATAACCGAATTGTCGAAACTCGTCTATGAAATTTTTCCTATATTTTAGGTTATGTGGATTAGCCGCAAATATAAAATGAAAAAATAACCATTAGAAAATAAGAGTTCAGCAATTCTTTTCAGTGAATGCCATTGATGCAGGAAGAATGTTTTATAAAATCCCAAAAAAAATAGGGACAATTTAATTGTCCCCATTTTCTACAGGTAATGCAGTTATAATATAACGATCCGGAGCACTTCCAATAAAGTTAAAAGGATAGCATGTTGTAAGGGTTAAAACCTCTTTCCCTTGTGGTTTAATAATCGTTCGATCATCCGCACTTACAATTTTAGTATCTACTATCTCGTATGAAAATTCACCATAAGGAAGTTTTACGGTTAATATATCTCCTAATTCTAGCTCTCCCATTCGTCTGAATACCGTATCACGATGGCCTGATAATACAATTTGTTCCCCTTGTGTTGGGTAAGCAGTTCCTTTATAATGACCAACACCTTTTTCCAACTCGTCCTCATCCGTTCCTTCTACTATAGGAAGATCGGATTCCAGTTTTGGAATATGTAGGATTCCAGCTGTTTCACCAGTGGATGGAGAAAAATTAGAACCGTCGATTGTAGCTTCTTCATTCGATTGAGTTTCTTTAGTAGAGTCTTTTATGATTTCTTTCGCTTCCGCTAAACTATTCTTTTGTGCGGTTTCAGTGGCATACCATTGATAGCCGCCAAAACCGAGAAAGACAATTCCTGCTGTTATGAGCAACATAGAAAATATACGCATAGGATCAAACTCCTCTTTAGTATTAGCTTTATTATAAACGGGGTTTGAAGAATATGGAAGAAGTAAAGTGATGTTTGTTATCAGACCTTTTTAAAGGAAGGTTTTAATTAAACGTTCTTTATAATGTAAAATTAATTTTTAGTTTTTTTAAAACTATAAGTAAATTAAAGTAATAGGCAGTAAATTAAAGATAATTGTTCATTATAACGTATAAATGGGTGATTTTGGTGTTTTTCTTTCTGAGGATAATGTCCTATACTGCAAACATAACGTTCTTAATAAGAAACAAAAGGGTTTTTAAAAAGAACGCGACTGATTCAATATATACATATTAGGAAGGGGGACAGCATCGGCATTTAGATTACTTATCTATTACTGTAAGAGTGATTGAGAAAAAGGCGCTATCGTTTTTTAGTAAACTGTGGAATTTTTTTGTATTAGAAAATTTAATTAAAAAATAGGGGGAATTGAAAAATGAGTCTTAAAAAGAAAATTGGAATGGGAATCGCAACAGCAGCACTAGGAATTTCATTAGTTGGTGGGGGAACGTTTGCATATTTTAGTGATTCGGAAGTAAATAATAGTTCCTTTGCAGCAGGAACATTAGATATTAACGTTAAAGGAAACGACACTGCTAATGCAATAATTGATGTTAATAATTTAAAACCTGGTGATACAATGACACGTAACTTTAAACTGAACAATACAGGTAGTTTAGATGTATCAAAGGTATTATTAACATCAAAATACACAACAACAGATGCCAAAGGGGATAATGCTGGTGCCGATTTTGGTGAACATATTAAAGTTAAGTTTCTAATAAATAAAGATAAGAAAACTGAGGTAGTTCATGAAACTACTTTGAAAGAATTAAGTGAAACGGATGTCGTTGATAGGGATCTATTAGGTTGGATACTAGGTGGGGAAAATGATGGCCTAAAAGCAAATTCTAATGATGATTTGCAGGTGAAGTTTGAGTTTGTTGATAATAAAAAAGACCAAAACGTCTTCCAAGGAGATTCTTTAAAACTTGAATGGACGTTTGATGCGAAGCAAACAAGAGGTACAGCAAAATAATATTCTTAAAACGGAAGACGAGTTAATCTCGTCTTCCATATTATACATATTTTAACAAACGGAGGGGATCCCATGAGTTTTAAAAAACATATCATGATGGGGATGGCGACAGGTTTAGTTGGGATGGCATTGATTAGTGGAGGAACTGTTGCCTATTTTACCGATAGTGTAGATACGCAGAACGAAATCATGTCGGGAACATTAGATTTGGGTGTGACAAATATAGATGACGGCGTTCTGTTTGAGTTTAAAAATAAACAACCGGGTGATGTATTCGATTATAAATTTAACCTGTCTAACAATGGAACTTTAGAAATTGGAGAGGTAACTTTAATATCGAACCATACAGTTGACGGTAAGGCTGATTTTGGTAGTCAGATAGAGGTCGTGTCGTTAACGGTTGATGGAGAAGAGAAAATTACATCTGACAAAAAGGTCACTTTAGATGATTTAAAAGGAGCGAAAAATGCAAAAGTTTTATTAAATAAATTTCCAGAGGATAGTCAGGATGTTGAAGTATTTGTAAAGTTTAAATTTATACAGACGAAGGAAAGCCAAAATGATTATCAAGGAAATGTGATGGATTTGAATTGGACTTTTGAGGCAAAGCAAGTCATTAAGGAAAAATAAAATTGTTCATTCTATAGGACTATTTTATGTGTAGTCCTAAGCATGTTAATTCTTTAATGTTTTTAGAACTACACATAATTACAGAAGCATAAAAAGGATTTCATTAAAAGGGCGGAGATAGTTTGTGAGGATGAGCCGTTTAAAAAAGTTTAAATCTAAATATCGGGGTTTTTGGTTGATAGCAAAAATTGCAATGATTTGGTATTTGTTACTCTTTTCCGCAACTTACTTCACTTCAACTACTTCTGCAGTTTTTTCTAGTAAGGTTGCACCAAAGGGAAGTATTGAAGCTTCAGATTGGTTAAAAGGGCAATACGAGCTTCAATTTGATATGAGTGGAAATCCACACAGAACATGTAGTATTGAAACTACTGTAAAGAATACGGGACCTGGTGATATGGAGGAAAATGTTAAATTTGATGTATTTTATGTTGAAAATGGAAATCCCGTGAAAGGTGAAAAAGTAGGAGAAGGACGAATTAATGCACTAAAAAGTGAAGAATCTGCAAAAGTTAGTTATGAAGCAAATAAGACTGGCAAATATGTCTTTATAGTGGATGAAAAAGATATAAAAGTGGAGAGTAAAAAATTTAATGTTGAATGTAATCCGAATAATGAAAAAGTAACGAACTCAGAACAGAAAACCGAAGAAAATAATAATGTTAACAAAGAACCTAGTGAAAAGGTTATAGAAAATATAGACGAACAGGTTAAGAAAGAGGATGAAACGAAATCCGTGGAACCTAAACAACAAGAAAAACAGGTGAAGGAAGAAAAGCCAGAGAAAAGTGCTGAACCCGAACAAAGCCCAGGGAAACCTGTTGAACAGAGATCTGTACAAGAGCAGAAGCCTGTAGAAGAAGAGAAACAAAAAGAAGAGGAAATGAAGCCGGAAATAGAATCTAATCCAAAGCAAGAAAACAAGGAAGGGGCATAATAATGAAAAAGAAAGCGTTATTTAAATGGGTTAATCGAATCATATCAAGTGTGTTAATGATTGTTCTTTTTGCAGTGGCGGCATTAGTGGTTATAAACAAAGCCTCAGGCGGAGAACCTGAAATCCTTGGTTATCAATTGAAAACGGTTTTATCTGGTTCTATGGAGCCTGAAATCCAAACTGGCTCTGTTATTGCTGTCACACCAGTAGAAGGCGATGAACGCAAGGAATTGGGGAATGGTGATGTCATTACATTTATGGAATCGGATGATATGTTAGTGACGCACAGAGTAATCGATGTTAACAATAGTGGCGACAATGTCTTTTATACAACGAAAGGGGATAATAACAATGCCCCTGATACGAATCCAGTACTTGCAGAGAATGTGGTAGCTGTTTATCAAGGATTTACAATTCCATACCTCGGATATATTTCAAGTTTTGCTCAGTCACCAAATGGTAGTATTGCTTTCTTGATTATACCTGGATTCTTAATGTTAGGTTATTCTATTTTAATAATATGGAGAGCACTAAGAGAATTGGATGATCATAAGAAAACTCCAACTGATGCAACGAATTCCTAATTTACTTAAAGAGGAAGATGATTATGAAATTCCGGAGAAAAACATTATTCATATTGATAATAAGCTTAATAATCATTACATTAATGAATTGGACGACTGTTTTAGCTGAAGAAAAGTTATCTATTGAAGTTCTACCGGCAAAAGAGTTGTTTGATGTAAGCAACATGAAACCAGGAGATTGGGCGCCGCGAACTACTACAATTAGGAATAATGGAGAGGTTGGATTTGAATACACTACTTCCGTTAAGCCAAATAGTGAATCGTTAAAACTGTATAATGAATTATTGCTAGAGGTTTGGGACGGCAATGAGGAGCTTTATAACGGAAAACTATCCGAGTTCACTGGATTTCCTCTGCGCGTTCTCTCACCGAATGAGGAAGAAGAATTAGAATATACTGTTCGATTTCCTGAGCATCTAGGAAATGAATTTCAAGGTTTAGATGCTAAATTCACTATTTATTACACTGCAGAAGCTGAAGACACTGAAGAAAGTGGTGTAGAATCAGTAACAGGGACAATTGATAGCGGTAATAGTACAGATGGGGGTATTTTACCAAACACTGCTACGAACATGTTTGCTTTTTTATTAATTGGCATGTTACTTATAACCGTTGGTAGCATAGTTGGTTTACTCGTTTTATATAATAAAAGGTCAAAGGCTTAGCAAATTTTCTCACTCTACAAAACTAGAAAAAACTCGACAAAACTAGCCACACAAAAGGGCGTTTAGAAATAGTATAATGGACTCAGATAAAAATGGACGTCAGAAAAATGGCAAACTTATTGAAAGGTAAGGGCGCAAAGTCACAGGTCTAACGCTTTTTATGCTATGACGGCTGGATTACCTGATTTAAAATGGGGGAAACGAGATGAGCGAGTTAGTAAAAAGTGTGGCGCTAGACAATGGTTGGATTCAATTGATAAAACAGGCAAAGGATATGGGGATGACGAAAGAGGAAATACGTGCATTTTTATTAAGACAAGGACAAATAAAATTCACAAAGTAATTTTGCTAGAAAATAGAACACCTCACCTGTTTTATGGTATAATCCCCAATGAAAGTAGGTGAGAAGACTTGATCGGTGAAAAAATCAAACAATTGCGCAAAGAGAAAAAAATGTCAATTTCAGAATTAGCCGAGCGAGCTGGGGTTGCTAAGTCTTATTTAAGTTCCATTGAACGGAACCTACAATCCAATCCGTCCATCCAGTTTATAGAAAAGATTAGCGAAGTGTTAGGCGTAACCGTAAATGAATTATTAAATGATGAAACAAATCAAAGTGTAGAGTATGAAACGTTAGATAACGAATGGTTAGATATCGTTCGTGAGGCAATGGATTCCGGAGTAACGAAAGAGCAATTTAGGGAATACTTGGAATTCAATAAATGGAGAAAGAGTAACGAATCATAAATATGATTAGTAGACCGTTTGGCATTCTGCTTTAACGGTTTTTTAGTGTGAGAAATAATTATAGAAAGAAGAAGTAAGGTGACATATGCGTAAATATTGGTACTGGATTTTGACCTTGGGATGGATGGGAATTATATATTATTCATCTTCTACCCCTTATGAAAAACAAGATATGAGACCGTTTTTAGGAAACCTCATTGATTTATCCTTTTTGGAACCCGCTCTTTCTTGGATTTCTTTTACTTATCATCAATCCGTTGTAAGTGTGGAAACATTAGGTGTTGCAGGATTTATCGAATTTTTTATACGTAAGGGGGCACATTTTACCGTTTTCTTCCTGTTAACATGCCTTTTTTATATTGCTATTAAAAGGACGACCCGTATCCCAAAAATACAGGCTATTTTAATTTCATTTTTATTAACTTCTGCATATGCTATCGTAGATGAAATCCACCAAGGTATAACGCCAAATCGCACACCATATATTGGAGATGTATTCATAGATGTGTTTGGAGCAATTGTTGCAGTGATATGTATTGTTATTTTTAGGAAGATAAGGAAAGCATAAAAACTTTCTAATCTTCATAAGTACAACTAAGCATTCACCAAAGGCTTGTGAATGCCGGTTTTCTAATAATAAGAAACAATTTATTGAAAATAATAAGAAATCTATAGAATAAATTGTAGATATATAGTAAGATACCCTATGTACGTTATTTTTTCTTAAAAAATAATAAATATCGACACAATGTAAAATGAAATATGTCTATTCATCTAGATTTAAGCGATAAATTTGAACAAAAGGCGGGACCGTTTAATGGGGGAACAAGAATTATATAAGCGAATGTTAAAGAAATTAATAGATGAAACAGAAAGTCAGAAGATTAAATCAGCTGAGGAGTTAATTCAGAAGATAGTAAAAGAATTAACGAGTAATCAACAATTAAGTGGAAATACACAAATCTAAAAAAAGAAAAGCTACGTTGGTGAGCTTTTCTTTTTTTTGCAGAAAAGAAAGTATAAACTCTCTTTTCCTGCATAAGTGCAACTAAGCCATTCACCAAAGGCTTGGCGAATGCCAAGTTTTCTAAAGGTTTATTCGGATGTTGATTCTACGTCAATTTCAATATATTTTGGATCTAGTTCCGTTATTTCAGCTTGGTCGTTTGTTAAATCAATGATCCATTCAGTGAATGTTGTTTCTTGCCCATCCTCCACAAAAACGATAAATTCTACATTTTCTAAGTAATTAATTGTTTCTAAAATATGCTCAGAATTCCGTAGTACGTTTTCTAGTTTTCCTAGTAAACCATAGTCTACTGTAATAGAAAAACCTTTCATTAATTGTCTTTTTACAATTCCTGTTGTTTTAATTGCCTGTGAAGTTGTACTTCCGTAAGCGCGAATTAATCCACCAGCACCAAGTTTAATTCCACCGAAATATCTTGTAACAACAATTGCGGTGTCTTTTAAACCTTGTTTTTTTAATACTTCAAGAATCGGTACTCCTGCAGTTCCACTTGGTTCCCCATCATCATTCGCCTTTTGAATTTCATCATGTTCTCCAATGATATAAGCTGAACAATTATGGGTGGCATCATAATGTTTTTTCTTTATTTCTTGAATAAACGTTTGTGCCTCGTCTTCGGTCTTTACTCGACGTACATACCCAATAAATCGTGATTTTTGTATGATTATTTGGTCATTTCCTTCAGGTTTTACGGTATAATAGGTTGATAACATGAATATTAAATCCTCCTATATGGGTAATAATTTTAATATGTAGGGGTAGAAATTCCTAGAATTTTATAGTTAACCCTATCAAAGCAGTGGGTATTTACGTATAATTATATCATAGGTTGGTGGGAACCGATGTCAAAGAAATTTGGAGACAATGCTTTAGATCATGTGATTGATGAGATGATTAATGTTGTTGTTCACAGTAAAGATGAAATTTTTGATATTAGTGAATGGGCCCGTTCCGAATATGAACGCCTTCAATTAGAGTTGAAAGAAATAAAAGAAAAGGTAATTCATTATATTGAAAAAGGCGACCAACTAGAGGTGAAAGTTCGTTTTTCCAGACAACGTTTAGCAGAAGTAAGTAAATTTTTTGACCAACATTCTGAAAATGAAATTCGTCAAGTTTATGAGACTACTCATCGAATGCAGACGAAATTAACGATTCTTCGTAGAGAGGAAAAAAATCTTCGGGAAAAACGTGATGATATTGAAAGAAGACTAGTGAAATTATCAAGTACGATGGAAAGAGCGGAAGGCTTAGCTAGTAAAATCACAGTAATCTTAAATTACTTACAAGAAGATTTTAAACAAGTAAATGAAGTGATTGAAGATGCAAAGGAAAAACAAAAGTTTGGCTTAAAGATCATTGAGGCGCAGGAGGAAGAACGTCGAAAAATTTCTCGTGAAATCCATGATGGTCCAGCACAAAGTTTAGCGAATATTTTATTGCGTTCGGAGATAATTGAAAGAATTTATCTCCAAGGTGAGGTTACCAAAGCAATGGACGAAATGAAAAGTATTCGCGGGATGATTCGCTCTTCGCTTGTTGAGGTAAGAAGAATTATTTATGATTTAAGGCCAATGGCATTAGATGATTTAGGGCTGGTCCCAACTATAAAAAAATATATATCAACTACAAGCGAATACAACAATATACATATTGATTTTATTATGATGGGAACGGAAAAACGCCTAAACTCTAAATATGAAATAGCTTTTTTTCGATTGATGCAAGAAGCGCTACAAAATGCAATCAAACATGCAGAGGCATCTGCTATTCAAGTAAAGTTGGAAATAGGTACAAACTATCTAACCTTAATAATTAAGGATGATGGAAAAGGATTTGATACAGAACGTAAAAAAGAACAGTCCTTTGGATTAATCGGAATGAAGGAAAGAGTGGAAAACCTTCAAGGTAAATTGTCTATCCAATCAGAGATAGGGAGAGGGACTGTTGTTACTATTCAGGCCCCGTATAACGAATCCGTGTTATGATTAAGATACAAAGCAATAAAACGTAATAGATATATAGATGGAGGAGAATAGAATGAGCGAGGAAAGAAATATTCGAATTGTACTAATAGATGATCATAAATTATTTCGTGAAGGGGTCAAACGTATTTTAGAATTTGAACCTAGTTTTGAAGTAGTTGCAGAAGGTAGTGATGGTTCGGAAGCAACGAAATTAGTAAAAGAAAATAACCCTGATATTGTTTTGATGGATATCAACATGCCGAATACAAATGGTGTAGAAGCTACAGCTGACTTAGTTCGTTATTTTCCAAATTCCAAGGTAATCATTCTATCCATTCACGATGATGAAAATTATGTAACACATGCATTGAAAACAGGTGCTTTAGGTTATCTATTAAAAGAAATGGATGCAGATGCCTTAATCGAAGCAATCAAAGTAGTTAGTGAAGGTGGTTCTTATCTACATCCGAAAGTAACTCATAATCTAGTGTTAGAATATCGTAGACTTGCAAAAGAAAATAGACCTTCTGTAAATGACAGAGGTATCGAATATCGTAAACCACTTCATCTATTAACTAAACGTGAATGCCAAGTTTTACAATTACTAGCTGATGGGAAAAGCAATCGTGCAGTAGCGGAAACATTGTATATAAGTGAAAAAACAGTCAAAAACCATGTAAGTAATATTTTACAAAAAATGAATTGTAATGACCGTACACAAGCAGTAGTCTCTGCTATCCGAAAAGGATGGGTAGAGGTTATCTGATAGATTATATACGGGCGGATACCCTAGTACAATTGTATTAGGGTATTTTTTGTGGCAGGATAAGTAAGGATAAGCAAGTTTTCTAAGAAACACTTAGTATATTAATGCTTTTTTTCATGGAATCATGTAAAATATTGCTCAAGAAGCTTAATTCTTAATAAGGAGAAGATTGTTTATGAAGGTAGCTGTTATGACTGATAGTACAGCATACATACCAGCTGAAATCCGGAAACAAGAGAATATATATATGGTACCACTCAGCGTTGTTTTCGGAGAGGAAATATATCAAGAAGAAATCGATATTTCTACTAATGAATTTTATAAAAAACTTAAAGAAGTAGGATATTTACCAACTACATCTCAACCTTCAATCGGATATGTGACCGAGACATTAGAAAAATTGGCAAAAGATTATGATGCGGTTGTCTCTATACACCTTTCTAGCGGAATAAGTGGGACGTATCAATCGGTAATTAGTGCAGGAGAAATGGTAGAGGGAATAGATGTCTACGCGTATGATTCAGAAATTAGTGCGATGGCACAAGGGTTTTATGTATTAGAAGCTGCCCAAATGGCAAAAAGTGGTATTTCGGCTAAAGAAATTATCGCCCGTTTAGATGAAATGAAACAAACATTACGTGCTTATTTTATGGTCGACGATTTAACAAACTTACAACGAGGTGGGCGTCTAAGTAGTGCTCAAGCTTTAGTAGGTGGGCTCTTACAAATTAAACCTATTCTTCACTTTGAAGATAAGGTCATCGTTCCATTCGAAAAAATTCGAACCCGTAAAAAAGCAATTAATCGAATCATGGGAATGCTTGATGAAGTAGCGGCAACAGGAAAAGAATTAAAAGTTACATTTATTCATGGAAATGATGAACAGGCAGCTAAGGATCTTAGAGATTCTTTTTTAGAAAAATATCCAAACATGGATACCATTATTAGCTATTTTGGACCTGTTATCGGTACCCATCTTGGCGAAGGTGCAATTGGTGTTGCTTGGTATGTGAAATAAATAAAATGGGGAAGCAGGTTTTTTCTGTTTCCTTATTTTGGCAGTAAGGAAAGAAAAACTTTCCCGTCTACATAAGTGCAACTAAGGCATTCACCCAAAGGCTTGGCGAATGCCAAGTTTTCTAAGCAATATCCTTCAGTAAACATATTATCTTATAAGAAAGTGAGTGAATTTATTAATGGAAATAATAACTTCTACTCAATTAGAAGATCTATCCAAGGGCTTTTCAGGTAGAATTTTATTACGAAAAGAAATTCCCCTAGATAAACCTACATTTCAACACTTCCTCGAACATCAATATTTAATACCTCAGCAATCCATCATAAATAAAGTATTTACCCATCAGTGTTTACGGTGTGGCAATGAAAAGAAATCTTTATTTGCAAAGATCCCTTGCTCTATTTGTAATGGGATACATTTATATTGTAGAAAATGTATTCAGATGGGACGAGTGACGGAATGTGAGCCCTTGTATACATGGGGGGGACCACCTCCAAACTGGCCTACGTATGAGCAACCTTGTTCATGGGATGGAACATTGACACAAGGGCAACAACAGGCATCCAATCATATGGTTCAAGCGATTCGGAATGGTGAAAAAGAATACCTGATTTGGGCGGTATGCGGAGCTGGAAAAACGGAGATGATATTCCCGGCAATAACGGAGACCCTCCAACAAGGAAAACGCATCTGTATTGCTACGCCGAGAGCTGATGTCGTCCGTGAACTTTATCCAAGATTGCAAAAAGCATTTGAAGAAGTCCCAGTTCAAGCATTATATGGTGGGAGCGAAACAAAGGATGCAAGCGCACAGTTAATTATTGCAACAACCCACCAGTTACTTCGTTTTCAACATGCGTTTGATGTAATCATTATTGATGAAATTGATGCCTTCCCTTTCAATAAAGATCCTTCCCTCCCGTTCTCCGCTAATCGAGCAAAAAAACAAGATAGTACGATGATTTATTTAACCGCAACCCCTAGAAAGGACCATCAAAGACGGATAATGAAACAGTCGCTTCCACATACATTTGTTCCTGTCCGGTTTCATGGGCATCCTTTACCAATCCCAACAACAAGAATCTGTTTTTCTCTAAAAAAAGACCTAGATGAATATCGGTTTCCAAAAGCATTTTATAAATGGCTGTCAAAAAGAGAAAATAGCAAACGTCAGCTTTTAATCTTCGTCCCTACTATTAAATTAGCCGAAAAAATGAAAGATTCGCTTGCTAGTATTTTAAAAAAGGAAAATATAATTTCATCAGAAAAAATGCTCACCTCCGTTCATGCGGAAGACATAGATCGAGAAGAGAAAGTAATCCAGTTTAGACAGAAAAAAATAACTGTCATGGTTACAACGACCATTCTAGAAAGAGGAGTGACGTTTCCTTCTGTGGATGTGGCAATAATTGATGCAGGCCACGTTGTTTTTGATGAAGCTGCTTTAGTCCAAATTGCTGGTCGAGCGGGAAGGAGTGCAGATGACCCAAATGGAGAAGTAATTTTCTTTCATGATGGGAAGACGGAAGCAATGGAAAGAGCAATTGCCTCTATTAATAAAATGAATAAACGTGGAGGATTTGAAACATGAATTGTGCATGGTGTGACACGGAAATAATTTTACAATTAAGTTGGGCCAATTTAATGATGTTGGAAAAAGCAGAGATCTTATGTCCCGAGTGTAAGTTTGATTTAGAATGGATTCAGGGGAATCGGTGTGACCGCTGTAGTAGAAATACGAATGAAAAAAGATGCACGGACTGCCAATGGTGGGAAAAACAAAAGGAAAATGGGTCCTTTTTATTCAACTATTCTATTTTTTCCTATAATCCATTTATGAAAGAAGTTATTGCAAAATGGAAGTATCGTGGGGATTATTATTTAGGTTACATCTTTGAAAATTATGTAATGGAAGCATTTCGAGAAAAGTTTTCTTTTTTAAAGAAGGAAGGGTTAGTCGTTCCCATTCCATTGAGTGAAGAACGATTGTTAGAGAGAGGGTTTAATCAAGCGAAAATGATAGCTGATTTTTTACCGTTAGAAACAAAGGAACTTTTAACGAGATTACATGGTGAAAAACAGTCGAAAAAGTCTCGTAAGGAGAGAATTTTAACGGGAAGTCCTTTTTTTATAACAGAAACTATTAACAAACCAGTCTTATTGGTCGATGATATATATACAACAGGAACAACTTTACGCCATGCTGCTCGACTATTAATGGAACATGGTTGTCCAAGTGTTTATGCGTTAACATTGGTACGGGGATAAGTTGTTTCAGTATACGAGAAAAGAGGGTATCAAGATGGCAGAACTAGCTAATTGTTCCCGCTGTGGAGCCGTCTATGTCAAGGCACTCCGGGATATTTGTCAAGATTGTTATACAGAAGAAGAAAGAGCTTTTCAAGCGGTGTATTCATTTTTACTTAATCAGAATAATCGTAAGGCAACGAGGACGGATATAATAGATGCTACAGGAATTGAAGATTGGTATATTACAAAATTTATTAGAGAGAAACGCTTATTATTATCCAAATTTCCTAATTTATCATATCCATGTGAAACTTGTGGAACGGGTATAACGTCTGGTAAACTCTGTCAAGATTGCCAGGAATCCATTATAAAAGATTTAAAAAGAGAAGAAGAACTGGAAATGAAAGCAGAAAGGTACAAAAAAACAAGTTCTGTTGCGAATACGTATTATACGTTAGATAAGAAAAATAGAAAATAAATCTGTACGTAAATCTTTATTTTTCCATGAATATGCCGATAATATATAATAGAGATGTTTATGGGAGAAAGGGTGAAGGATTTTGAGAATAAATGGTTCAAATCAGACAAATTTTAATCCCTATAAAAATATTTTAAAGAAACAAGCGGAAGTTAAACGGGAAGTTAATAAACAAGATCAAATTGAAATATCGAAAGAAGCGAAGCAATTACAAGAAAGTGAAAGACCAAATGAAAAACGCGCGGAATATGTTCAATCAATTAAAAATTTAGTTCAATCTGGGGAATATCAAGTAGACCCAGAAAAAACAGCAAAGAAGATGATTGAATTTTGGTCAATTAAATAAGGGGTATAGATTCGTGTTCAAAAGGAGGACTTATTTTGTCCATAAAACCTATCATTCAATCATTATTTAAACTTATTGATTTGCACAAAGAATTACTTTCTATTTCTGAACAAAAAACAGAATTAGTAAAAGCAGGAACGATAGATAAATTGCAACAACTGATAGTAAAAGAACGGAAGCAAATCCGACTATTAGAACAAATGGAAGGAAAAAGACAGCAAGAAGTGGAAAAATGGTTTTCTATACAAGGCCTTCCTACGAGTGATGCAACAATCACAACTATATTAGAAACTCTTGAAAATGAATCGGAAAAAGTAGAGATTACCAAAGCATCAGAACAATTAACGGATTATATGATGAAATTAAAACAACAAGAATCATTAAATCAAACATTAATCGATCAATCATTACAATTCGTACAATTATCGTTGGACTTACTAAATCCGTCTATTTCCAATTTGAACTACGGAAAGCAAAAGCAAGAAATGAAATCTTACAATCGGTCGATTTTCGATTCACAAGCATAATAAGGTAAAGAGGAGAAGACAATGAGTACATTTCGTGGGTTAGAAATGGCAAAAAACGCCATATTTACACAACAATCTGCACTTCACACAACTGGACATAATATTGCAAATGCCAATACGGAAGGATACACGAGACAACGTGTAAACTTTGAAACAACGAGCCCATTCCCAAGTGCATCTAGAAACCGACAAGAATTACCAGGACAAATTGGGACAGGGGTAAAAGCTGGTTCGATTCAACGTATAAGAAACCAATTTTTAGACATTCAATTCCGTGGAGAGAACAGTAAATTTGGTTACTATGAAACAAGGAATGAAGCATTAGCGCGGATGGAGAATATATTAAATGAACCTTCTGATACTGGATTGTCTGCATCGATGAATCAATTTTGGCAGTCTTTACAGGATTTATCGGTTAACCCGGAAAATGCTGGGGCAAGATCTGTTGTTCTTCAACGTGGAAAGGCACTTGCAGGTACGTTTAATTATATGTCAGATTCCTTAAATAAAATTCGTGGTGATTTAAAGAATCAGCTTGAAGTCACATTAAAAGATGCGAATACCATGCTTGTGGAAATTAATAAAATCAATAAGGAAGTAAGGAATTTAGAAACGAACGGATATACCGCAAATGACTTATATGATAAACGGGACGTATTATTAGATGAATTATCGAAAATTGTTCCGATTCAAGTGTCGTACGATAAACAAAATAACGGTGATGGAGTTGCGACTGTATCCATTGTGGATGATACAGGAAATCCGATTGTGACTTTAATTGATGGCGAAACGGACACAGTGAATACTTTTTCGGAAACGGGTCTTTATTCTGAAGTAAATAACTTGGAAGTAGTTTCACAAATAAAAGTGGGAGACACAGCTATTTCAATGGATCAGCTTCTATCATCAAAAGGTTCTCTAAGTGGTTTGATTGAATCGCTCGGATATACAATGGATGGACAAAGTGCAGAAGGAGATTATCCTACAATCCTATCCAAACTAGATAAGATGGCTTATGAATTTGCCGGAGCATTCAATAACCAACATGGAGATGATTTTTTCGGGTTTGATGACGCCATTACCGATCAAAACGGAGCAGCGGGTGCCATTAAAGTAGTTTTAGATGATCCGACAAAAATCAATGCAGGAAGTGAATCAGGTAACGGGCAAAATGCACTTGATTTAGCTGATTTATTGCATGAACCATTAACAGATTTAGATGATTCTTCGATGATGGGTTTCTATGAATCAGTTATTGGTGATCTAGGGGTTATTGCAGAGCATGCAAAAAGAATGACGGACAATACCAATATTTTAAAATCACAGGTGGAAAATCAGCGTATGTCAGTTAGTGCTGTATCCTTAGATGAAGAACTGACAAATATGCTTCAGTTCCAACATGCATATAATGCAGCAGCTCGAAGCATGACAACCGTAGATGAAATGCTTGATCGAATTATTAATAGTATGGGCTTAGTAGGAAGGTAGGTGAATGAAGCATGCGTGTTACACAAGGAATGATTTCGAACAGTTTGCTTCATAATTTATCAAACAGTAATTCCAAAATGGAAAAATATATGAATCAGCTAAGTACGGGTAAAAAAATTACAAGACCGTCTGATGATCCTGTTGTTGCTATGAAAGGGATGGGTTATCGTTCCGAGGTTCTTCAGGTGAAACAATACCAACGGAATACCAATGAATTACATAACTGGTACGATAATTCTGACGCTGCTCTTGATAAGGCAACCCAAGCGATGCAACGTGTAAGAGAATTAGCGGTCCAGGCTAGTAATGGAACATATGATGAAGATGAACGCAAAAGTATTGCACAAGAAGTGGCGCAATTAAAGGAACATATCATTGAAATTGCGAATACACAAGTAAATGATAAATATATTTTTAATGGTTCCCATACGGATGCACCGCTTGTGAAGGAAAATGGTGCGGACTTTGATACTTATGTACCGGTTGAAATAGAGGTCTCTAAAGGAACAACGTTAACCGCTAGTGTAAATGGACAGGATGTTTTTGAAGGATTGGTTAATACATTGGATACATTTGTTAACCAACTAAATAGTGATGACACTAATGGAATTAATAATAGTATTGGAGAAATCTCCACAGGTATAGATAAAATTATTAATGCTAGAGCAGATTTAGGTGCACGAATGAATCGTTTAGAATTAGTAGAGAACCGTTTGAATGAGCAAGAAACTATAGCTACGAAAACGATGTCTAATAATGAGGATGTAGACTATGCCAAAACGATTACTGAATTAATCACACAGGAGAGTATTCACCGTGCTGCGCTTTCTGCTGGGGCACGAATTATTCAACCAACATTACTTGACTTTTTAAGATAATAATAAAAGGTCCTACCTTCATGGAGGGTGGGCCTTTATTTGATAGATAAAAAAATCAGGAGAGGATATCTATGCAGTTTCCGCAAATACGTTTGCAATCACAACATGCACAAATCCAATTAAGTATTAAGGATGCAACATTAGAAATGCAGCAACCGAAAGCAGATCTTTCCATTCAACAACCTCCTGCTGAACTATCAATTCGTACGACTCCTGGCAAGCTAAATATAGACCAGTCACAAGCATGGGCCGAAATGAATTTAAAAACGATTCCGCAATTGGTTCAAGATTTTGCTGCAGAAGGTAGGAGTAAATCCTTGGAGGGGATTGGAAGACGTGCAAGTGAGGGAGCTGAATTAATGCAGATTGAAAATGGAGGGGATCCATTAGTATCCCAAGCAGTTAATCATGCGTTTGAACCGATGAAACGATTGGGAATCACTTTCATACCTTCTCCTTTTTCTGTAAAAATGAACTATCAACCAGCAGAGGTACAAGTGGATGTGAAAGTCAATAAACCAATAATCGAGAGCTCGATTAATAAGCCAGTCATTCATTATGAAAAAGGATCAGTTGAAACATCACTAAAACTAAAAGAGGATTTACAAATTGACTTTGTCAACATCACGGTTTAAAGAAGATGTTCCATAAGAGGTGAAAAGAAATGAAATTACAAACAAAATATTTAGGTGAAATGGAAATAGAGGAGCAAAAACAAATTTATTTCGCAAATGGTATTCCAGGGTTTCCTAATGAAAAACAATTTGTTCTATTGGATGTACCCGATAATCCAGTTTTTCAAATATTACAATCGGTTGAGTCCACATATACTGCTTTTTTTGTTATCAATCCTTTTCTACTTTATAAGGATTATAGTTTTGATTTAGACGAAAACACGATTGAAATTCTTCAAATTAATAGTGAAGATGAAGTTGTGATTCTCTCTATCGTCACTTTAAAGGATCCATTTCATTCCAGTACCATCAACTTAAAAGCCCCTATTGTGATTAATTCCAATCAAATGCTCGGAAAACAATATATTTTAAATCAGGAAGCTTATCCGTCTAAAGCATCCATTGACCCTAATCCAATTTTGGAAGGAGTTGCCGAAAAATAATGCTTGTACTTACTCGGAAGAAAAATGAAGCACTCCAAATTGGCGATGATATAGAAATCAAAGTACTTGGGATTGAAGGGGATCAAGTAAAGTTAGGCATTGCTGCACCAAAATCGGTAGAAATACATCGGAAAGAAATTTATTTAGACATTAAAGAACAGAATAACGCAGCAGCTAATATTTCCTTAGATATATTAAAGTTATTTAAGGATTCTAATAAAAATTAGGTGAATGACTTGAATTTAGTTAGAAATATCCGATATTAATGGTGATCAAACGATTTAGGGGAGATGTAAAAATGGCAATCGATAAATTAATGCCAATTACACAAACAGTGGAAGTTCCATATAAAAAGGAAACTTCTACTATGTCGGATAAGTTAATATCGGGCGAAGGGGTAAATCCTACAGGAAATATTGATCCTAAAGTGGACAAAACCGAATTAGAAAAAACAGTAAATGCTTTGAATGATTTTTTAAAACCAGAGCGAAGAAATATTAAATTTGAATTTCATGAAAAACTAGAACGGTATTATGTTACTGTTGTAAATTCTGAAACAAAGGAATTAATAAGAGAAATCCCAGCTAGAAAGTTATTAGATATGTACGCGGAAATGGCTGACTTTATGGGATTTTTAATTGATAAAAAAGTGTAAGGAGTAATTTCTTATGAGAATTAGTGGATTAGCCACAGGAATGGATACGGAATCAATCATAAATGACTTGATGAAAGTCGAGAAAATGCCTCTTGATAAGATGGAACAAGATAAAACGAAGATGGAATGGCAACGTGATAAATTCCGTGAAATAAATACATTGCGCCAAAAAATTGATGATATGGCATTTGATTTGCAATTGTCAAAGACGTTTAACACAAAAACGGTTAACTCGTCCCAAGAAAATGCGGTGACTGCTACTGGTAGCCCTACATCTTCAGAGGGAGCGTATAAGATTGAAGTAACAAAGCTAGCAACGTCATATATTAATGTAAGTGATAAAATTACCGACACAGATTTATCTAAAAAGGTGGGTAATACATTTTCATTGAAAACTTTTAATGATAATGATAATGATCCCACTAATGAATTTGAGTATACAATTGAACAAGGCGATACATTAGATGATTTAATTAAGAAAATTAATGAAGCCGACATTAATGTACGGATGTTTTATGATGAAAATACGAATCAAGTCATAATGGAAACGACAAGAACCGGTAAATATAATAATGATACTAATGAAGGAAATGGAAAAGAAATAGTATTTGATGAAAAATTTGCGGAGATATTTAAAATGGGTCATGATTCTTCTAAAGAAAGAGATGCTACAAATGCAACATTTAAATATAATGATGCATATACTGTGACCTCGAAAGAGAACAATTATACTCTAAATGGTATAAATTTTGAATTTAAAAATACAACTGAAGGACCGGCTACGATTACGTTAACTAACGATATTGATACTACTGTCGATCGTATTAAAGAGTTTGTGGAGAAATACAATGAACTAATTGATATGATGAATCAAACACAACGTGAAGAAAAATATCGTGATTTTCCACCGCTTACAGAGGAGCAGAAGAAGGAGTTAGAGGAAAGAGAAATTGAACTCTGGGAAGAAAAGGCAAAAAGTGGAATTCTTCGTGGAGACTCTATTATTACCTCTACTATGACAAATCTCCGTCAAAATTGGTATCAGTCTGTTGATACAGGTGGTACGTATAATGTAATAACTCAAATAGGCTTGACAACAACGAAAGATTATTTAGACGGCGGAAAAATTGAAATAAATGAGGATAAATTACGTGAAGCCTTACAAACCGATCCGGATAGTGTTCACAAACTATTTGCTGGTAATGGTGATGGTAAGGGGATTATGGATCACATAGATGATTCGTTGGAAACTCTTAAAACCCAAATCCATGAGCGGGCAGGTAGAAGTTCAGATACGTTATCAAACTATACTTTAGGAAAACGAATAAAGGATATCGATAACAGAATGGATGTTTTCCAAGATCGCTTGCAACAAATCGAAACTCGCTATTGGCGACAATTTACGGCGATGGAAAAAGCAATTTCAACTATGAATAATCAATCTGCGATGTTGATGAATAATTTTTTCCAATAAATTAATGTTATAGTGTGTGTTCAAAAAAGAGGATGAAAAGCAAGCCAGTGAAGAACTTCGGAGTCACTTTTTCCCCGAACATTTTGAACATCTTCCTATAACCCTTCGGAGGAGCGTAATTAATATGGGAACCAATAAAGCATACAGCACTTACCAAAATAATGCTGTTAATACTGCATCTGGTGGGGAATTAACCCTTATGTTATATAATGGATGTATGAAGTTTATTAAGCAAGCAATGAAAGACATTGAAAGTAATAGCTTTGAAGCGAAAAATACGAACATCCAAAAGGCACAAAATATCATACAAGAACTAATGATAACTTTGGATTCTAAAGCGGAGATATCGAACCAAATTATGCCGCTCTATGAATATATGCATTTCCAATTAAAAGAAGCCAATGTGAAAAATAATCCAGTTATTTTGGAAGAAGTTCTAGGCTTAGTAACGGAATTTAGAGACACTTGGAAACAAGTAATCATTCAAACTAGAAAACAAAACTACATGAAGCAAGGTGCCCAAGTATAATATGAACCGACTACAATCAGTTTTTGATATAACGGTAAAAATGAAGAACATTCTAGATGAAAATATTTCATCTAATGATAGAGAAGCTAGAATCGAACAATTAAATAACTTATTACTTCAAAGAGAACCGTTACTAGAACAACTAACGCCACCTTTTTCAGAGGAAGAGGATCAGTTGGGGAAAAAACTTGTACGATTAAATCAAGAAGTTCAATATTTAATGGATCAATTATTTTCAACGTTGAAGATAGAAATGAAGCAAATGAATAGACAAAAGAAATCGAATAAGAATTATACGAATCCTTATCATAATGTACAAGTAATGGATGGTATGTATTTAGATAAGAAAAAATAACAGGAATGTTTCTTAATCTTTCTAATAAATATAAAACGAATGAATAAGTGATATGTGAAGAATTAGTTAACTTTTCATTAAATATTTAAATTTTTTACAAAGTTTCTTTACCTTTAAGAAGGAAAAATACGTCGAAATATTGTATAATTTAAGTATAAGGAAAGGAGGACACTTACATGAAATTTAACATTCGTGGTGAAAATATTGAGGTCACTGGGGCAATAAGGGAATATGTGGAGAAGAAAATTGGTAAAATGGAAAGATACTTCGATTCCCCACTTGCATCCGAGGTACATGTTAATTTAAGTGTCTATAATGACGAGCAACGTATTGAGGTAACTATACCTATGCCGAATTTACTATTACGTGCTGAGGTTCAACATCTTGATTTATATGCTGCTATAGATTTAGTAGTGGATAAGCTAGAAAGACAGATCCGTAAGTATAAAACAAAAGTAAATCGCAAATCTCGACAAAACGGAGCTCCTAAATATGCCTTTGCTAAAATGGAAAAACAAATAACAAATAATGAATTGGCAGATGATGACGATTTTGAAATCGTTCGTACAAAACGATTTAATTTAAAACCGATGAACCCTGAGGAAGCGATTCTACAAATGGATATGCTGGGTCATGAGTTCTTTGTATTCACAAATGATAGTTCTGGTGAATCTAATGTGGTATATCGTCGTAAAGATGGAAAATACGGTTTAATAGAACCGACTGTTTAAAATGAAAGTTTAATAGATTTATAAAAGGACAACTCTTTATATAAGGGGTTGTCTTTTTTTGACGTTTCAACTGGTAGAAGTAATATCACGGTATAGTACCTCATGAAATCCTCTAAAGTCAACCGAGAGAAGCGTTATCACGGCTTAGTACTCCATGAAATCGCACGAAGTCAACCGAGAGAAGTAGAATCATATATATTGTGGAAAATTCCCCTTGTATTTAATGTTCATCATCCGTTATTTATTAGGAAATAGAAGCTTATTTAAACCCTTCCAAAAAGTATAGAGTACAATTCACCAAAAAGGCCCTAATTCGTTTTACGAAAAGAGGGCCTTAATCGGATAATTACTTTAAATTTTTATGAACTTTTAAAACCATTTCTACCGTTTTGTTTTGCTTTGTAAAGAGCTTTATCTGCATCTTCTATAAATTTTTTTATTGTACAGTCATCAGTAGGTATTATCGTATTTATTCCTAAACTAGTGGTTACATACTTATTTACTTTTGAACCGGGATGTGGGATTTCTAAATTTATCACGGCTTTTCGAATATTTTCAGCTACTTTTTCAGCACCTTGCTGATTCGTCTGCGGTAAGATTATAATGAACTCTTCTCCACCATATCTAAAGACCATATCTCCACTTCGTTTTACGGTATCTTTAATAACACTTGCCACTTTCCTTAAACAATCGTCTCCCTCTTGATGACCTAAAATATCGTTATATGTTTTAAAATAATCGATATCAAGCATAATGATTGATAATGGCGTTGAATTCCGTAAAGCATTATTCCATTCCGTTGCTATCCGTTCATCAAATACTCGTCGGTTCCATATTCCTGTCAGACCATCCTTTGTAGATAGTTCATGCAAAATTCTATTATCCTCTTTAAGATTATGTTCTGCAATTTTCCTTTCTGTTATATTTCGAACTATCGCTATTAACTGTGGATCTTCTGGTTTTTTTACTTGTAAGCATTTAAGGGAGGCTTCAAACCAAAGATATTCCCCATCTTTTCTTCGTATTCTATACGTAGAGACAACACTTCCTTTATTGAGTAATGTCTCATGATTCTTTTTTATCATTTCTATATCGTCTGGATGAATAAAAAGATAGGCGTCATGGCCTATAACTTCTTCATCCTCATATTGTAATATTTCTTTTCCAGCCGGTGATACATAGAGGTAGTTTCCTGATGTATCATGAATAGTAATTATATCACTTGAATTTTCGGCAATCATACGGAATCGAGCTTCACTTTCAGCAAGATAGTCTATATAAATTTCTATCAACTCGCTCATAAGGTTGAAATTATTGCAAAGCTCCTGAAATTCAATGGCATCGTCTTTAAATTGACTCTTCTCCAACCGATATCTAAAATTACCTTCGCCTAATTTCCTTGTTGCTATTAATACTTTATGTAATGGAGCCGATACTTGATCAGTTATTTTTATGATAAATCTATAACCAATGAAGGTTATAATTAAAATTACGAACGAAAACATCATTGCCATTTGATAAAATGGTTCGTATATCTTCTTTTCTGTTATTTCGCCAATAATAAGCCATTGATCATTATGTACCCATCTATAATCTCCTAACACCTTTTTTCCATTATGAGTTTTATAAAATTTAGTTATCGTATTCCTCGCTAACGCTTCTCTATATATTTCTGAATTAATAAATTCCCCAATTTTACCTTGACGTGATTCACTAATTAACATACCATTTCTATTTACTAAATATGTTTCTCTTGTGCCATCTTGAAAATGCCCCATAACATTTGTAATCGTTCGTAATGGGACAGATCCGAATACTAAACCACGAAATTGCTTATTATGATCAAAAATGGGATAAGAAAATATGATAATTTGTGTGCGAGACTCTCTTCCAATCAATACGTCTGTAATAAAATCATTTCCACTCTTTGCCTCTTTAAAATAATTTCGATCGGATATATCAATTCCAATAGGCCCAGTTGTATCCAATTCAGTTATACCATTTTCATTTACATATACAATGCCATTAAATTCAGGACTGTTTTTATCAAATATTTCAAATTCTTCTTTCATTTTTGGCAAATCCAAGTTCTTTACGCTTGGTAATTCAGAGATAAACTTAATTCCGGCTTTCCTCTCCTCAAACCAATTATTGATTACTATTTGTTGCAAATTAATCATTTTTTCTATTGCAACACTAGCGTCCTCTTTTTTATGTTGTCTTCCAACGAAAATAAATGGGATAGCGGCCGTGAATACTAATAATATAATAAAACAAATAAACCAAAACCGTAGTCTTGCTTTAAAGTTTGATATCCGAAATGTTTTAAATATACGACTAAACAATTTAACATAAACTTCCCTTCCGAAGCATTCTTTCCCATAAAAAAAGACCAAGCACCATTCATTTTAATCCCTTTTGGTACTTAATTCGTAGTACGTATTTTATAATATATCACGATGAAATAAACTTCAAACGATTTTTTCCAATGTTTCATGTCCCATCATTCAATAATGATAAGACATTCTAAAACGAGGGATAACTCCCCTTGACCACAAAAATTATTATTGCTATCCTATCTCCATTGTTGCTGCCTTGGAGATTCATTGTCTACTTAACATATTAGTGGGGTATTGGAGCCATTAATCTATTTAAATACTTGCATTCTATTTATATGTTTGGAGTGATTGTTATTTTTTATAAGTTTAAGAATATGTCATTAAATCATATTATATTTTATACCATTATCTTTATTTGCTTTATTACTTCCATTTACTTTGTGTATCACAACTACGCTTTCTATGAACGTCCAATTGCTAAAGTCATCCAAACAAATCTAGAAGATTCAACCGATTTAAAGGATATACATGGAAATGAAGATCGTATTTTTACCCAGCATATTATAGGTGAAATAAAAAATGGCGAAGAAAAAGGTCGGATTATCCATTTAACAAACGAGTATTCATTATCTGGAGCCTATGATCAACCTTACGAAAAAGGTAATGAGTTATTTGTTTCTTTTGAAAAAAATCCAAATGAAAGTTCCACATTAACCGGAAACATTACAGATGTAAAACGTGATAAATATACAGTTATTGTGGCTTGGATATTTATCTTTACATTGCTCCTTGTTGGAAAAAAACAAGGATTGTTTGCTAGTATCAGTTTAGCAGTGAATATACTTTTATTGTCGTATGCATTGGATATCTATGTTAGGACGGATATGAATTTATTGTGGATATGTGGGATAACCGTTGTTTTATTCACCGTTATTTCTTTGTTACTAGTAAACGGCTTTAATGAAAAAACGTATGCCGCTATTATTGCGACCTTATTAGGGACATTTATTTCCCTTTTGATTACTTATCTTGCTATGCGGATAACTTCTGAAAATGGACTTTACTACGAAGAAATGCAATATTTGACAAGACCATATCGACTAATATTTTTAGCCGGATTATTTATTGGGTCATTAGGAGCTGTAATGGATGTTGCTATTTCGTTATCATCTGCTACGTTTGAGTTATACAACAAAAATAACGATATATCAGTTAAAGCTCTTAAAGAAAGTGGAATAGAAATTGGTAAAGATATTATGGGGACGATGACCAATATTTTATTTTTTGCCTATATAAGTGGATCCATTCCAATGCTTATATTATATTTAAAAAATTATTCGTTGTTAGGTTTTACCCTTTCGATCAATCTTTCATTGGAACTGGCCCGTGCTCTAGCAGGTGGTATTGGAATTGTTCTAACCATTCCGATTGGTCTATATACATCTATTTTCTTTATTAATCGAAAGAGGGAAAAATTATGAATGTACTAGTATTATTAGCAATCATTTTATTCGTATCGATGATATGGATTGGTGGAAAAAAAGGGGCGCGATCTTTTATTTCCTTGTTTTTAAATTTTGCGGTACTTCTAGTCTCTGTATTTATCATGATGGATCCACATGCTAACCCAATTATTATCACATTAATTGCTTGTACAGTAATAAGTAGCATCAATCTTTTTTATATTAATGAAGTAAACAATAAAACAATAATAGCTTTTGTTTCTACCGTTATTACAGTTGCTATTCTACTATTATTTATATATTTTGTAACAAAAAAAGCCATGATTCAAGGCTTTGGGGAAGAGGAGATGGATGAAATTAGTGTTATATTCTCTCTTTATCTTGGGGTAGATTTTGTTAAAATTGCTGCTGCGGTAATCATTATGAGTACTATTGGCGCTGTTACGGATGTCGCAATCTCTATTACATCTCCTATGCAGGAAATTTTTAATCAACATCCGTCCATTAGTAAAAAAGAATTGTTCACATCAGGATTAACTATTGGAAAAGATATTTTGGGTTCCAATACAAATACATTATTCTTCGCTTTTATTGGTGGTTATATGGCTTTACTTATTTGGTATAAGGATTTATCTTACTCTTTTGGTGAAATCGTTAATTCGAAAATATTTAGCGCTGAGATGATCACGATATTTTGTGCTGGGATTGGGATAGCCCTAATTATTCCCATTGCATCTCTCGTTAATGCTCATTATTTAATTAAAATAAGGGGTAAACAAAGTGATGATAAAATTATCCAACGGTAAGACAGGTCTTATCAACTATAACAGTCCAATTAACATAGATTGGATTGTTTTTTTACGTTGAAAAGTAGCTCTAGTACGTAGCTAAAAGGTTATTGCTTCTTCTATCGTAGTTGCATGGCGAAAAATGTCGAAGGATTACCCAAATTTCAAAAATGGTTAAAATTAGAGTCGATTTTTAATAAAATAATTTGGTTTATAGTAGATAATGATGAATAGTGCGTATTTTATAGAACTAATCGATACCAAAATTACATTTTTGCAATTGGTACTTTAGGCACTATACGTGGTAAAAATAAGTCAATGGAACTAGGAGGTAGAAATATGAATGAGCGTGATAAATTAGTTTTACTGGAATTACAAAATAAAATTTACCAACATGAACAAACCATTAGTCAATTAGTGAAAATTGTAGCTTCTACAAATAAAAAAATGACGGAATTAATGATGAATCAAAATAACACCACAGCAAGTAGATTACTTATTAAATAATTCCTCTAAAATCCCCAATTTTCTCCCAAAAGTCCACGAATTACAACTCCTTAAGAGAGTAATCTATCCCCAGATTACTCTCTTTTTCTATCCATGTGTACAAGGTTGTCATAGTTCTGTGCGAAGTGTTATTATTAAATAATAGATGTATTATGATTTTTATTCGCAGATAGGAAAGCAAAAAGCTTTCTACCTGGGGCTTGGATGACTCGTCCCAAAAATTTGCATCAGAACAACGAAGGCATTTAACTAAATGCCAAGTTTTCTAAGGGAGCGTATATAAAAATGGCAGGATTACTCACAAAGATTTTTGGTGATGGTAATAAAAAACAACTGAATCGAATTCAAAAAAAGGTTGATCAAATAGAAGCTTTAGAAGCCCAAATTGAAAAATTATCAGATGATGAACTAAAAGAAAAAACGACGGAGTTTAAGGAACGTTGTCAAAATGGTGAAAGCTTGGATGATTTGCTTGTGGAAGCTTTTGCTGTCGTGCGAGAGGCGTCTAAACGAGTATTAAACATGCGACCATTTCCTGTACAATTAATGGGTGGAATAGCCATTCATGAAGGTAATATTGCAGAAATGAAAACAGGGGAAGGTAAAACACTCGCGTCTACTTTGCCGGCATATTTAAATGCACTCGAGGGTAAAGGTGTTCATATTATTACAGTGAACGACTACTTAGCGGATCGTGACTCGAAACAAATGGGTGAGTTATATGAGTTTCTTGGATTAACGGTTGGATTAAATACGAATGGTTTATCAAAAGAAGAAAAGCGTGAAGCATACGAATGTGATATTACGTACGGTACAAATAACGAATTTGGTTTTGATTACTTACGTGATAATATGGTGCTTTATAAAAATCAAATGGTTCAACGGAAACTTAATTTTGCCATTATTGATGAAGTGGATTCTATTTTAATCGATGAAGCAAGAACGCCATTAATTATTTCTGGTTCAGCTAAAAAATCGGCATCTTTATATCAACAAGCTAATAGTTTCGTCATTACACTTAAGCAAGAAGATGACTATACGTATGATGAGAAGACAAAAGGTGTTCAATTAACGGAAGAGGGTATAAATAAAGCAGAAAGATTCTTCCAAATTGAGAATTTATTTGATTTAAACAATGTTTCCTTAACTCACCATATTAATCAGGCTTTAAAGGCACATGCTTCTATGCATCGTGATGTGGATTATATGGTGCAAGAAGGAGAAGTAGTAATCATTGATTCCTTTACTGGTCGATTAATGAAAGGTCGTCGCTATAGTGATGGATTGCATCAAGCAATTGAAGCAAAAGAAGGCTTACAAATCCAAAATGAAAGTATGACACTGGCTTCTATCACTTTCCAGAACTTTTTCCGTATGTATAATAAACTATCTGGGATGACTGGTACCGCGAAAACAGAAGAAGAAGAATTTAGAAATATATATAATATGGATGTTATTGCGATTCCAACCAATAAACCAATTATTCGTGATGACAGACCGGACTTAATTTATAAATCGATGGATGGGAAATTCCGTGCTGTCGTAGAGGAAATTAAGACTAGACATAAAGAAGGACAGCCGGTTTTAGTAGGTACAGTAGCAGTAGAAACATCTGAGTTGATTGCTAATTACTTGAAAAAAGCAGGAATTAAACATGATGTTTTGAATGCCAAAAACCACTTTAAAGAAGCGGAAATCATTGAACACGCAGGTCAAAAAGGAGCAGTTACTATCGCTACAAATATGGCTGGTCGTGGTACGGATATTAAACTAGGTGAAGGTGTCTTGGAATTAGGCGGTCTTGCTGTTATTGGTACAGAGCGTCATGAATCTCGTCGGATTGATAACCAGTTACGTGGACGTTCCGGACGTCAAGGTGATCCAGGGGTCACTCAATTTTATCTTTCTATGGAAGATGAGTTAATGCGACGTTTCGGCTCGGATAATTTGAAGAATATGATGGAACGTTTAGGCATGGACGATTCTCAACCAATCGAGAGTAAAATGGTAACTCGTGCCGTGGAGTCTGCCCAAAAACGAGTGGAAGGTAATAACTTTGATGCCCGTAAACAAGTTCTTTCTTATGATGATGTACTAAGAGAGCAACGTGAAATCATCTATAAACAGCGTTTTGAAATAATTGATGCCACAGAAGATATGAGTGAAATTATTGAAAATATGATGGAATCCACCATCAACCGTATTGTATCCACGCATACACAAGATAATGATGAAGGAAATTGGGACTTACAAGCGATTGTCGAATATGCACATGGTAACTTAATGGATCCAGAAGATATTTCCGTTGATGATTTGAAAGGAAAAGAAAGTGATGAAATCGCAGAAATTTTAATGGAAAAAGCAAAAGAAAAATATAATCAAAAATCTGAAGAGTTACCATCAGACCAATTTCAAGAGTTTCAAAAAGTTATTGTATTACGTACAGTTGATACGAAATGGATGGATCATATTGACCAGATGGATCAACTTCGTCAAGGTATTCATTTAAGAGCATACGGACAAAACGATCCTTTACGTGAGTATCAAATGGAAGGATTCCATATGTTTGAAGATATGGTAGCAAGTATTGAAGAAGAAGCTACCAAATATATTTTGAAAGCACAAATTCGTGAAAACCTACAACGTGAAGAGGTAGTTAAAAATACTCAAGCCGTTTCAGGTGGAAGTGAAGAGAAGAAAAAAGTAAGAAAACCATACGTGAAAAAAGTTAATGTTGGTCGTAATGACCCTTGCCCTTGTGGTAGCGGGAAGAAATACAAAAACTGTCACGGCAAAAATGAATAAGATTAGAAAGCACTCCTTTTCTGCTAAGGGAGTGCCTTCCATCCTGAATTAAACATGAGGTGAATGAAATGGAATTAATTGAAATTAGACATGAATTAGACAAAATAGCTTCTAGAATTGAAGATTTTAGGGGGTCTCTTTGACTTAGAGTGGAAAAGAGAAAGAGTGAAAGAATTAGAACAAATGATGACAGAGCCAGATTTCTGGGATGATCAAAATGCTGCACAAAAAGTAATAAACGAATCAAATAACTTAAAAAACTATATTACCAATTTTGAGGGAATAGAAGAACGATATGAAGACATGGAAGTATCGTATGAATTAGTTAAAGAGGAAAAGGATCAAGAACTTTTTGATGAATTAAATGAAGAAATGACTTCATTTTTGAATGATATTAATGACTTTGAATTACAACTTTTACTCAATGAACCATATGATGCGAATAATGCCATCTTAGAACTTCATCCGGGTGCTGGTGGAACAGAATCACAGGATTGGGCAAGTTTACTTCTAAGAATGTACCAGCGCTGGGCAGAAGATAAAGGATTTAAAGTAGAGACAATAGATTATTTACCCGGGGACGAAGCAGGGGTTAAAAGTGTAACATTACTCATTAAAGGACATAATGCTTACGGATATTTGAAAGCAGAAAAAGGCGTGCATCGTTTAGTACGTATTTCTCCATTTGATTCATCAGGAAGAAGACATACTTCATTCGTTTCTTGTGATGTGACACCCGAAATGGATGATGATGTCGATATTGACATTAAACCGGAAGAAATAAAAATTGATACGTATCGTGCAAGTGGTGCAGGTGGTCAGCACGTTAACACAACAGATTCGGCTGTTCGTATTACACACATACCTACAAATACTATTGTGACGTGCCAAAATGAACGATCACAGATTAAAAACCGTGAAGCTGCAATGAAAATGTTAAAATCCAAGTTGTATCAATTAGAAATTGAAAAACAACAAGAAGAACTTGCGGCAATCCGTGGGGAACAAAAAGAAATCGGCTGGGGAAGCCAAATCCGCTCTTACGTATTCCACCCATATTCTATGGTAAAAGACCATAGAACCAATACAGAAATTGGGAATACTCAGGCTGTAATGGACGGGGAATTAGATCCATTTATTGATGCTTACTTACGATTACAGATAAAGTAATACTTCATTCAGGAGCAGTTCCTTTCCTGCTAATTGATATGAATTAAGCTATTTTAAAGGTCAGAACTTGTCCTTTAAAATAGCTTTTTCTAATAGGTGGAAAAACCCCCTTCCATTATTTCATAAATTTGCCATAATTATCCAAATACCTTGGTAACAATGAGGTATAGCGAAAAAAACTGAAAAGGTATCATTGTCCTTTACTTTTAAAAAAAAATGATAGGGGTATAATAATAGGGAAGTACTTTATATTTCAATAGGAGGATGAGACAAAATGAAAAAATGGTTATTAGCCATTATTTTCGGTACAGTGCTAACACTTGCAGCATGTGGCGGAGCAAGCAATGATGATAATGCAGAAGAGCCGCCGGCAGATGATAATGCAACGGAAGAACAAGCAGATACAGGGGATACTGCTACTGAAGAGGAAACAGACGATGGAGCAGGCGAAACAGTTGATACTGCAGCAGGGGAAGAAGTATATGCAAGCAACTGCGCAATGTGTCATGGTGCTGATTTATCAGGTGGAGCTGGTAAAGATTTAACAAAAGTTGGATCTAAATACTCTGCTGAAGAAATCAAAGACATCGTTCAAAATGGGATAGGAAATATGCAACCACAAAAACAAGTTACGGGTGAAGATCTAGATAACTTGGCAAACTGGTTAGCAGAAAAAAAATAAATGATTAACTTTAAAAGCTTGTCGATTTAGATAAGCTTTTTTCTTTTTCCTAAAAATCTTATCAAAAAGACATGAATTGACAAATATTACTAAATACTAACGAATGAAACATAAATGTAATAATTTTATACCTAAACATTTCGTCGAAAAATGATATAATGTAAAAGACTTGTTGAAAAGAGTAACGGTAAAAATATTTTTCGACATGCATTGAAAATCAAAATTATAAAGGTGATTTTAAAATGATCTTAATGAAAGACGTATATAAAACCTATGCAAATGGGGTAACAGCACTTAACGGTGTAAATGTAAAAATCGAGCAAGGTGAATTTGTATATATTGTTGGTCCGAGTGGTGCAGGAAAATCGACATTTGTTAAATTAATGTTTAGAGAAGAAAAACCAAGTAGTGGACAAATTTTTATAAACGATATTAATCTTTCGGAATTAAAGGAGAAAAAGATACCTTACTTACGAAGAAATATAGGTGTTGTATTCCAAGACTTTAAACTTCTTCCAAAACTATCAGTCTATGAAAATATTGCATTTGCCTTAGAGGTAATAGAAGAATCCCCGCGTAATATTCGCAATCGTGTAATGGATGTCTTAGAAGTTGTTGGACTGAAAAATAAAGCTAGATCCATACCAGATGAACTATCAGGAGGAGAACAACAACGTGTATCCATTGCTCGCGCCATTGTAAATCGTCCAAAAATTGTAATTGCTGATGAACCTACAGGAAACTTAGATCCCGAGACGTCACTAGATATTTTAAAAACGTTTGAGTCGATTAACGACAGTGGTACCACTGTGATTATGGCAACTCATAGTAAAGCAATAGTGAACCGCTTTAAGAAACGAGTTATTGCGATTGAGGATGGAGTTATAGCAAGAGACGAACAACGAGGAGAATACGGATATGAAGTTTAGAACATTTTTAAGACATGTACGAGTAGGGTGTAGCAACATTATTCGTAATGGCTGGATGACGGTGGCTTCAGTAGGTGCCGTTACAACTACCCTTATTCTTGTAGCTGTATTTCTTGCGTTAATCTTGAACCTAAATGAAATGGCAAAGAACATTGAAGATGATGTTGAGATTCAAACGCTAATTGATCATACAGCAAATGAAAAAGATGTACAAAATCTTGGGAATCAAATTGAAGAAATTAATGGAGTAGATACGGTTTTCTTCTCCTCCAATGACGATGAGTTAAATAAACTGATTGAAGGTATGGGAGAAGAAGGAGAAGCATGGAAATTATTAGAGCAGGATAATCCACTTAACCATGCTTTTATTGTTCGAGCAAAGAATCCACAAGACACGGAAAAGATAGCTGATCAAATAAAAGAATTTGATCATGTGGAGAAAGTAGTCTTTGGACAAGACGTAGTAGAACAGTTATTCAAGTTTAATAATTATGCGAGAACCATTGGAGTTGTACTTATCGTTGCATTAGTCTTTACAGCTATATTTCTTATTTCTAATACTATTAAAATTACCATTATGGCACGTAGTAAAGAGATAGGAATTATGAAATTAGTAGGTGCAACGAATTGGTTTATCCGCTGGCCATTTTTTATTGAGGGTATGCTTCACGGCATACTAGGTTCGATTTTACCAATCACACTCATCTTGGTTGGTTACCATTATGTTGAAGATGCGATAGCGAAACAAGTGTCATTTAACTTTGTTGAAGTGATACCATATAGTCCATTTGCATGGCAACTCTCCTTATTAATTTTAGCAATAGGTGCCATCATTGGTATTTGGGGTAGTGTCATGAGTATTCGCAAATTCCTTAAGATTTAATAGTAAAAAGATTACAAGCCAATCCCCTCAATTGACTTGAGGGGATTTCTAAGTGGCGAATGCCAAGTTTTCTAATATTACGGGGAAGGAAGATATAGAAATGAAAAAGATATTATCATGTGCGCTTATCGCGAGTTTGGTAATAACATGTAGTCCCATTCATTCATTGCAGGCTTCAGCACAATCTGTTCAAGATTTAAACGAAGAAATTAAGAATTTAGAAAAAGAACAGAAAGTTAAACAAAATGAAACGCAAAAACTAGAAGATAAACAAAATGAGACAGAAGACAAAATAAAAGATAATAAAGCAGAACAGAATAAGACGCAGTCAGATATAGATACTATTGACGAGGAATTAACGAATACAAGAAATAAGATTACTGCGAAAGAGAATCAAATAGCTGCAACGAATAAAGAAATTGAAGATTTAACGAATCGGATTAAAAAATTAAAGGTAGAAATTAAAGAGCTAGAAGAAAGAATTGAAAAAAGAGATAAGTTACTAAAAGATAGATTGCGTTCCATCCAGCAAAATGGTGGAGAAATGCCATACATAGAAGTTATTTTTGGTTCTCAAAGTTTTGGAGACTTTATTAGTAGATCGATATCTATCAATAAAATAATGGATTCTGATAAAGAAATAATGGATCAGCAAAAGAAGGACAAAGCAACTTTAGAAGCTGCAAAAATAGAAGTAGAAGACAAGAAGAAAAAGATTGAAACTGAAAAAGCCAACTTAGAGGCTCAGAAAAAAGAATTAGTTTCATTAAAACAAGATTTAGATAAACAAATGACACAAAAAGAAGCTATTATGGATAAATTGGAAGAGGAACATAATCATCTTGAGGAATATAAAGTATCTATAGAAGATGAGAAGCAAATTTTAGCGAATCAAGCTGCTGCTGTTGCTAAAGCGAAGGAACTAGCAGAAAAAGAAAAAGGTAGATTAGAACAAATTGCCAAAGAGGAAGAGGAAAAAGCTAGAAAAGAAGCAGAGGCTGCTGCAGCTGCTAAGAAGCAAGCTAGCGAAAATAATAAATCTTCATCATCTAGTTCAAGTTCTAAATCAAGTTCTTCCAGTTCATCACAGTCTACAACGAAAGCTACCACACAAAGTAGTAGTGGTAATGGAATGTTTACTTGGCCAGCTCCATCAGGAACTATTAGTTCACCTTTTGGTCATAGATGGGGTAAACTTCACAGAGGTTTAGATTTTGCTGTGTCAGTGGGTACACCAGTTAAATCAGCAGCACCAGGTGTTGTTATACAAACAAATACAGAACATGGTCCAGGAATGAGCGGATATGGAAATGTAATCCTAATTGCGCACTCTATAAACGGTACAACCTATACAACGTTGTATGCTCATTTAAGTTCTATGTCTGTATCAGCTGGAAGTGTTGTTAGTGCGGGACAAGTAATTGGTAATTCTGGTAATACTGGAAATTCAACTGGACCACATTTGCATTTTGAAATTCATAAAGGTGGATGGAGCGGCGATAGAAACGCTGTGAATCCAAGAAGCTATTTACCTTAAATAAACAAGGAAGACATTGTTCTATGAGCAGTGTCTTCTTTTTAATTTTCTGATATAATTTACTTTATGACTTCAGTATACAAATAAGGACGAGCAAGTGTGAGTTTTTCTAATAGTAAAAAGCGATATAAAATGTTATGCTTTTTTTACTACTTTAAATAAATGTATTTGAAAATAAAAGTTGGATATACAATGGTTAATAGTTAACTAAAACATTGAGGTGGAAAAATGAGACTTAAAAATTCACATATTGTCCTCATTTTAGTAGGGGCTTTACTTCTAGGTGGCGTTGGTGCATACACAGGTGTGAAGTTGGCTCAAAATGATGATGGTAAGGGGCAAGTATCAATTACGGATGATTCCGTGCTTTTTGGTAAAAAAGGAGTTCAATCTGAACAATTGCCTGAGAATATGGAAAAAGTAGCACAGGCTTTTGCGTTGATTCAAGATAACTATATTGAAGATATTGATAATAAGCAGCTAACTGAAGGCGCCATTGAGGGAATGCTTGCCACTCTAGAGGATCCACATAGTTCTTACTTAGATGTTGAAATGATGGATCAGTTTAATGAACAAATCGAATCATCTTTTGAAGGAATAGGTGCGGAAGTCAGTATGGTGAATGGTGTTGTTACGATTGTTGCACCTATTAAAGATTCACCGGCTGAAAAAGCGGGAATGCGACCGAATGATGAAGTGCTTTCTGTGGACGGAAAAAGTCTGGAAGGTTTAAATTTAAATGAAGCCGTTGCTAAAATTCGTGGAGAAAAAGGGACGAAAGTGGTATTAGAAATTCGACGTGCCGGGGCTACAGACCCTTTTGATTTGACGATAACCCGTGATGAAATCCCAGTTGAGACGGTATATCATAAAGTGGAAAAAATGGATGGAAAGAAAACAGGTATTCTTGAGATTACAAACTTCTCTGAGCATACATATACCGAGTTTAAAGAACAATTGGATACGTTAGAGGATGAAGGTATAGAAGGATTAATTATTGATGTAAGAGGTAATCCTGGGGGACTACTAAATGTAATTGAAGAAATATTATCCTTGTTCGTACCAAAAGACATCCCATATATTCAGATTGAAGATGCAAATGGTAATAAGGCGCCATATTACTCGAATCTTGAGGAGAAAAAGCCTTATCCAGTTAGTGTCTTAATAGATGAAGGTAGTGCCTCTGCATCAGAAATATTGGCCGTTGCGATGAAGGAATTAGGTTATGATATAGTTGGTCATACTAGTTATGGAAAAGGAACGGTCCAACAAGCAATTCCTTTAGGAGATGGAAGTTCCATTAAGCTTACTACTAATAAATGGTTATCTCCAAAAGGGGAATGGATTAATGAAGTTGGGGTAGAACCAACTATCGAAGTAAGTCAACCTGATTATTATTATACAAATCCAATTATACTTGAAGAAACGTTGCAATATGATCAATCTAATGAAGCCATCGGAAATATGCAAACGATGTTAAGTGGGTTAGGTTATGACACAAGTCGTACAGATGGATATTTTAATAAGGAAACAGAAAAAGCAGTGAAGCAGTTCCAAGCAGACAATGATTTAGATGCGACAGGAAAGGTAGATAAGAATACTGCAGGTGTTATTGAAGCTAAAGTAATAGAACATATACGAAATGGCGACGATGATCAACAATTGGAAAATGCATTAGAAGAATTGTATAAATGATGAAAGAAAATAAAATCCGTGGGAAACCACGGATTTTATTTCATATTTTTGTTATACTTCAAATTAGAGTAAGATGCAGGGAAATATATTTATATATCGAATATTATTTTAAAGGGATCTGTTGGAAGGTGATTAACTTGATAGAACATTGGCTCATGGAAGCAGTAAAGGGAATTGGAAGGTTTTTCTTGAATCCTCTCGTATATTGGTCTATATTATTAGTTATTTTTTCAGGTTATAAACGCATTAAAGAAGAACGCCTTGATTTTGGTTCTAAAGTTTTTGATGTTTTTTCGGAGTGGAAAGGTACACACTGGATTGCTATCATTTCCGGTATAATCGTTTCCGTTATTACTTTAGGAACAGGTATGGTTCTTAACTATGAAACTATTATTATACTTAGTATAATAACTATTCTACTAAGTATAACAATAAGCTTTACGATGCTTTCTCCAATTTATACGATAGGTATTACGTACTTATTGTTTTTATTTTTGCCTTACGTATGGAAAGACACAGAGCTATTCGGTATATCCTTTACATTGGAAACAAACTTTACCGTATTATCAATCTTATTAGGTTTGTTTTTAGTAGTAGAGGCAGTTTTAGTTAAAAGTATGAAAAGGAATCGAACTTATCCAAGTATATCATTAAGTAGACGGGGAATTTGGGTAGGTCAACATCGGTTGAAGAGAATGGCGGTTATTCCTTTTTTTATGCTAATTCCTACTGGTAATATTGTTCCTATTGCACCTTATTGGCCAGTTGTTACCTTTGGTGATGAGAGTTTCGGCATTGTACTGATTCCTTTTATTATTGGATTTGACTACATAGCAAAAGGTCATATGCCAAAACAAGCCGCAGGGAAACTTTCAAAATATATTATGTTGCTAGGGTTAGCCATTATCGCCATTGCAGTTGGTGGTATTTTCATTCATTGGTTATCCTTTGTTGCTTTGATTGTAGCCATTTTAGGAAAAGAATATATCCATTATCGTTATAGGTATGGAGATAAAGTAAGGTTGCCTTATTTTCATCCAGAGAATGATGGGCTCAAAATTGTAAGTATTATTCCTGGCACTCCTGCAGACCGAAGTGGGCTTTTGGTCGGAGAAATTATCGCTAAGGTAAACGGGGTAAGGGTAAATAATGTTCATCAATTCTATCTAGCTTTACAAAACAGTGGAGCTTATTTTAAATTAGATGTTTTAGATGATAACAAAGAAATAAGGTTCGTTCAGGGTGCCTATTATGAAGGGGAGCATCATGAATTGGGATTACTTTTTTCCGAGAAACCTCATAAGAAAAAGATGAAAAAAGTAAATTAACGAAGTAAAAAAGAGTCTAGGTATAGGCTCTTTTTTTTGACTATAACAAGAGGCAAGGGGACGGGTACGTTGGCTCGAAATATATATTGGGGAAATTCTGTTCCACTTGTATCTATGCCTGTTATCTTCTTCATAAATCATGGTTAGAATAGTAAGATATAAGTGTTCCATAATCGAATATTTGTTCGTGCTGTGTTAAAATATGAAGTGGATATGATAGAATATAGGGAAAGAGGAACGGAGGCGGACATTTTGGATCATAATAAGTTTGAATTAGTTTCTAAGTATGAACCAGCGGGGGACCAACCAAAAGCAATTAAAGAAATTACGGAAAAGGTGTTGGCTGGTCAACGACATCAAACATTATTAGGTGCCACTGGAACTGGTAAAACATTTACGATGTCCAATGTAATCAAAGAAATTAATCGTCCAACATTAGTCATTGCTCATAATAAAACACTGGCAGGGCAATTATATAGTGAATTTAAAGAGTTTTTCCCAAATAATGCGGTGGAATATTTTGTAAGCTATTATGATTATTATCAACCTGAGGCATATGTCCCTTCTACCGATACATTTATTGAAAAAGACGCAAGCATTAATGATGAAATAGATAAATTACGACACTCTGCTACGTCGTCTCTCTTTGAAAGAAATGATGTATTAATTGTAGCAAGTGTGTCTTGTATATATGGTTTAGGTTCTCCAGAAGAATATGGCAGTCAAGTACTTTCTCTACGTATGGGAATGGAAAAAGACCGTGATCAATTGTTACGAGAATTAGTGGATATTCAATATGCTAGAAATGATATTGATTTTCAGCGCGGTACATTCCGAGTTCGGGGAGATTCGGTTGAAATTATTCCAGCTTCGAGGGAAGAACATTGCATACGTATTGAGTTCTTTGGGGATGAAATTGACCGAATTAGAGAAGTAGATGCTTTAACAGGGGAAATTGTTGGTGATAGAGAACACGTTGCTATTTTCCCTGCTTCTCACTTTGTTACAAGAGAAGAAAAGATGAAAATCGCTATTTCTAATATCGAAAAGGAATTAGAAGAAAGATTAAAAGAATTACGTGATGATAACAAACTATTAGAAGCACAACGTTTGGAGCAACGAACCCATTATGACTTAGAAATGATGCGGGAAATGGGTTTCTGTTCCGGGATTGAAAACTATTCTAGACATTTAACATTAAGAGAAGCAGGTGCAACACCATATACATTGATTGATTATTTTCCCGAGGATTTCCTAGTTGTTATTGATGAATCCCATGTTACATTGCCACAAATAAGGGGAATGTATAATGGGGACCAAGCGAGAAAACAAGTGCTAGTGGATCATGGTTTCCGTTTGCCATCTGCCTTGGATAACCGTCCTTTAAAATTCGAGGAATTTGAAGGGAAAACACATCAACTTGTCTATGTTTCTGCAACACCTGGACCATATGAATTAGAACATTCTCCAGAAATGACGGAGCAGATTATCCGTCCAACAGGATTATTGGATCCGAAAATAGAAGTACGCCCGATTGAAGGGCAAATTGATAATCTCATTAAAGAAATGAATCAACGAATTGATAAAAATGAACGTATCCTTGTGACCACCTTAACGAAAAAGATGTCAGAGGATTTAACCGATTATTTAAAAGAAATCGGGATGAAGGTTGCCTATTTACATTCGGAAATTAAGACCCTAGAGCGGATTGAGATTATTCGTGATTTACGAGTAGGAAAATATGATGTCTTAATTGGAATTAACTTACTACGTGAGGGATTAGATATTCCGGAAGTGTCGTTAGTAGCTATCTTAGATGCAGATAAGGAAGGGTTCCTACGATCCGAACGTTCCTTAATTCAAACGATCGGCCGTGCTGCTCGTAATGCAAACGGCGAAGTTATTATGTATGCAGATAAAATAACAGATTCCATGCAAAAAGCAATCGATGAAACAAGCCGACGTCGTGAAAAACAAATGGCATATAATGAAGAACATAACATCATACCAAAAACGATTAAGAAAGAGGTACGTGATGTGATTCGTGCAACGATGGTTGCTGAAGATACTGAAAAATACGATAGCAAGTCTAAAGCGATAGAAAAATTACCGAAGAAGGAAAGAGAAAAGGTAATCGAACAGATGGAAAAGGAAATGAAAGAGGCAGCAAAAGCGCTTGATTTTGAAAAGGCTGCTGAACTCCGAGATATTATTTTTGAGCTGAAAGCGGGAGCGTGATTTCAAGATGTCTACGAATAAAACGATACAAATAAAGGGAGCAAGGGCCAATAATTTAAAAAATATTGATATTAGTATCCCGAAAAATAAACTTGTAGTAGTGACAGGCTTATCTGGTTCGGGAAAATCTTCGCTCGCTTTCGATACCATCTATGCAGAAGGACAACGTCGATATGTAGAGTCTTTATCTGCCTATGCAAGACAGTTTTTAGGTCAAATGGATAAACCAGATGTCGATTCGATTGAAGGTTTATCCCCAGCAATTGCAATCGATCAAAAAACAACGAGTCGTAATCCAAGGTCAACAGTTGGAACAGTAACAGAGATTTATGATTATTTACGTCTTTTATTTGCAAGAGTGGGGCACCCAACATGTCCAAAACACGGAATTGAGATAGCTTCACAAACTGTTCAACAAATGGTTGATCGAATCATGGATTATCCAGAACGAACAAAAATGCAGATCCTTGCTCCAGTTGTTTCGGGCAAAAAAGGTGAACATAAAAAAGTTCTAGAGAAGTTGAAAAAAGAAGGTTTTGTCCGAATTCGTGTGGACAAGGAAATGCGTGAAGTAACGGAAGATATTACACTAGAAAAAAACAAAAAGCATTCGATTGAAGTAGTTGTTGATCGTGTTGTTGTAAAGCCGGGTACAGAAAGTAGATTGAGTGACTCCATTGAAACAGCATTGAAATTGGGTGAAGGAAAAATCATTGTCGATGTGATTGGAGAAGAAGAATTAACTTTTAGTGAACATCATGCTTGCCCGATTTGCGGCTTTTCTATTGGAGAATTAGAACCGCGTTTATTTTCATTTAATAGTCCATTTGGTGCTTGTACTGCGTGTGATGGACTTGGTACAAAACTAGAAGTAGACATCGATTTAGTAATACCTGACTGGGATAGGACGTTGAACGAAAATGCTATTGTTGCTTGGGAACCTATTAGTTCACAATACTACCCACAATTACTGAAAAGTGTTTGTCAGCATTATAATATTGACATGAATATCCCGGTGAAAGATTTACCAAAAGAACAAATGGATAAAGTGTTATATGGCAGTGGAACCGAAAAAATTCATTTCTATTATGAAGGTGAATTCGGAAATATTAGGGATACCGATATTTATTTTGAAGGTGTCATGAACAACATTGCGAGACGTTATAAGGAAACGAGCTCTGACTTTACAAGGGATACACTAGAAAAATATATGACAGAAAAAAATTGCCCTACATGTAAAGGGCACCGTTTGAAACAAGAAGCGTTAGCGGTGTTAATTAATGGGTTACATATAAGTAATATAACGGATTATTCTATTATGGAAGCAATGGAATTCTTTAACAAAGTGGATTTCACGGATAAAGAAAAACAAATTGCCAAAATGATTTTAAAAGAAATCGAGAATCGTTTATCATTTCTAGTCAATGTAGGATTGGATTATTTAAACTTATCCCGTGCCGCTGGTACTCTATCTGGTGGAGAAGCGCAACGGATTCGATTAGCAACTCAAATTGGATCCGCGTTAACTGGAGTGTTATATGTACTAGACGAACCTTCTATTGGTTTACATCAAAGGGATAACGACCGTCTTATAGGCGCGCTTAAGCATATGCGTGATTTAGATAATACGTTAATAGTCGTAGAGCATGATGAAGATACCATGCTTGCAGCTGATTGGTTAATCGATATAGGCCCCGGGGCTGGAGAATATGGTGGTCAAGTCATAGCAAGTGATACACCAGAAAACGTAATGAAAAATGACAATTCTCTTACTGGTAAATATTTATCAGGGGAAAAATTCATTCCACTTCCTACAAGCAGACGAAAAGGAGATAAACGAAAACTAGAAGTTATTGGTGCTTCAGAAAATAATTTAAAAAATGTTTCTGTGAAAATTCCGATTGGATTAATGACTGTAGTTACTGGGGTTTCGGGTTCTGGTAAAAGTACGTTAGTTAATGAAATTATTTATAAAACGTTAGCGAAGGAATTGAACAGAGCGAATATAAAAGCAGGGGAACATAAAACAATTAAGGGATTAGAACATCTAGATAAAGTAATTAATATAGATCAGTCCCCAATAGGAAGGACACCACGATCTAACCCAGCGACATATACGGGAGTTTTTGATGATATTCGTGATGTCTATTCTCAAACGAATGAAGCAAAAGTAAGAGGTTATAAAAAAGGTCGATTCAGTTTTAATGTAAAAGGTGGTCGATGTGAAGCTTGCCGGGGAGATGGGATTATAAAGATTGAAATGCACTTCTTACCTGATGTTTACGTTCCTTGTGAAGTTTGTCATGGGAAACGATACAATCGTGAAACATTAGAAGTACAATATAAAGGAAAAAGTATATCAGATGTATTGGATATGCGAATTGAGGAAGCATTAGAATTTTTTGCTCCTATCCCTAAAATCAAGCGAAAACTACAAACATTAGTAGATGTTGGATTAGGTTATGTTCAATTGGGACAGCCGGCTACTACATTATCGGGTGGGGAGGCCCAACGTGTGAAGTTAGCAAGTGAACTCCATAAACGCTCAACTGGGAAAACCTTCTATATTTTAGATGAACCTACAACAGGTTTACATGTTGACGATATTAAACGCTTGTTGTCTGTCTTGCAACGATTAGCGGAAAACGGAGATTCCATCTTAATTATTGAACACAACCTAGATGTTATTAAATGTGCCGATCACATTATTGACCTAGGCCCAGAAGGTGGGGACCGTGGTGGACAAATCATCGCAACCGGAACACCAGAGGAAATTGCTGAAGCATCCGATATTTCCTTTACGGGCCATTACCTAAAAACAGTATTAGAAAGAGATCAAAAACGTATGAAAGAACGAATAACCGAAAAAGAGAAAATTAGTACAAAATAATAGAAGTAAAAGCACTAAGCAGCCCGAATACACAACGCCCGTGGAAAAATGTATTCGGGCTGAAATTCATTGGTCAAACCAAATTTTTGACTGTATTTTGTTCATCCGTTACATTTAAATAGAGAAGAATGGGAGGAACAATAATGAAACCAATTGAATTGGAAAAAGTTCAAAAAATAATTGATGGATTTAAAAATAAAGAAGTATATGTCCATTTAGAAACAACAAATGGCGCATATGCAAGTCATATTAATAAGAAAGCATATAATGTCGGTGCATACATAAGAAATGCGAAAGTTTCCTTTAACCAAGCGAAAATAGTAGGTAATGGAAAATCATATCGCGTCGGTCTTAAAATGGAAATGGGATGGATTTATGCAGAAGGTCTAACTGATTGGACCATTCATGAAGATTCGAAATTATTAATGGCTGGACATGATAGAGAAGGACGTTTAATGGTTTCCCTACAAATAAGTGAAACTCCATTTAGTTATTAAGAGGGTTGTACACGTTATTAAAAATTAATGATAAGGAAGGAACGTTATTATGGAAAAACACGTTGTTGTTATTTATCCACATCCAGATGATGAATCATTTGGAGCAGCGGGAACCATTGCGAAATTTCGAGAAGAAGGTGTTCCTGTTACATACTTATGTGGAACGCTAGGAGAAATGGGGAGAAATATGGGATCCCCTATTTTTGCAAACCGCGAGACATTACCTGATATTAGAAAAAAAGAACTAATCGATGCATGTGAAATTCTAGATATGGATTTAAAAATGTTAGGTTACCGGGATAAAACAATTGAATTTGAAGATCGTAATCAAATTGCTTTAGATTTAAAATCATACTTAGATAAAATAAAGCCTAGCCTAGTCATTACACATTATCCAGACTATGCAGTTCACCCAGATCATAATGCATTAGGGGCTGCTGCTATTGAAGCTGTTCGCCTAATGCCTTCTGAAGATAGACCAATTGTTTGGGCACAAGCTATATCGAATGATTATGAAGAGGTACTAGGAAAACCGGAAATTGAGAATGACATAACAGCTATTTTTGATAAGAAAATGGATGCAATATTAGCGCATGCTTCCCAAGCACAAGGTGTTTTAGGACAACGAAGAGACGAAGCAAGCGGCGATATTGATTTAAAAGAAATTGCAAAGCACAACATGGGAATAGAAAGATTCTATATTTGGAAGTATTAAACCTTAGGAACCTACTTATGTTAGGTTTCTTTTTTGGCAGGTAGGAATGTATAAAATCTTTCCCGTCTGCATAAGCGCAACTAGGGCATTCGCCCGACCTAAAGTGAATACCGAGTTTTCTAATAGTAGTGTATTGCCTACATTTTTTATGCTACAATATTAGCAGTTATTATTGAAGGAGGCTACCTGAATGGGTGCAATAGTACGCACAAAAGATCTATTGGATACTTTTAATCTAACTCTAGTTGCAGGGGCAGATGGTATACATAGAGAAATTATTACAAGCGACATATCACGTCCAGGAATTGAAATGACTGGCTATTTTAAATATTATCCTAAAGAGCGTTTACAGCTAATTGGGAAGACGGAAATGACATATTTTCTAGAATTATCTCCTGAACAAAGAAAAGACCGTGCAGAAAAACTGTGTACAGATATCACTCCCTGTATCGTCATTTCTCGTGGTATGAAGGTTCCAAAGGAGTTAATTGAAGCTGCAGATCATGCGGGAGTACCAATTTTACTTTCACCAAGAAAAACGACAAGAGTTACTAGTCGGTTAACAAACTATTTGGAAGCAAAATTTGCACCATTTACAGCCGTACACGGTGTTTTAGTTGATATTTATGGGGTAGGTGTACTCATTACCGGACAAAGTGGTGTTGGAAAAAGTGAAACTGCACTTGAATTGGTTAAGAGAGGCCACCGTTTAGTTGCAGATGATAGTGTGGAAATCAGACAAGAAGATTATGATACATTAATTGGAACTTCTCCGCCATTAATTGAACATATGCTTGAGATTCGCGGATTGGGAATTATTAATGTCATGACATTATTTGGGGCAGGAGCAGTCCGTAGCTATAAAAAGATTGCTTTATCTGTCAACTTGGAACTTTGGGATAATAAGAAACAGTACGATAGACTTGGCTTGGATGAGGCTAAAATGAGAATTATGGACGTAGATTTGCCTAAGGTAACAATACCAGTACGTCCAGGGCGAAACCTTGCAGTTATTATAGAAGTAGCGGCAATGAATTTCCGATTAAAAAGAATGGGTGTGAATGCTGCAGAGGAGTTTTCAGAACGTTTAACCCAAATGATTGAACATGAAAAAGACTTTATAGATTAAGTGAGGTTAAAAAATGATCTTAACTGCACCATTAGATAGAGTATTTATAGAAATCGGCCCATTAACCATTTATTGGTATGGGGTTATCATTGCAGTAGGTGCTGGCTTAGGACTATGGTTAGCAATGAAAGAAGCGAATCGCCTTCATCTAAATAAAGAGTTGCTAATCGACTTTATTGTTTACGCAGTACCTATAGCAATTATTTGTGCAAGAATTTATTATGTCACATTTGAATGGAATGAACGTTATGCGAGCGGCCCATTTTGGAAAGTGTTTGCAATTTGGGAAGGTGGTATAGCTATTCATGGTGCCATTATTGGAGGAGTATTAACGGCTATCGTTTTTTCACGTGTAAGGAAAATACCTTTTTGGCAATTGGCTGATATTGTGGCTCCGAGTTTGATTCTGGCCCAGGCAATTGGACGTTGGGGAAATTTTATGAACCAAGAAGCCCATGGTGGTCCTCTACCAGAAGGTTCCATTATTTATGATATTGTCCCGGATTTTATTATAAATCAAATGACCATTAACGGGATTACTTATCATCCAACGTTTTTATATGAATCATTGTGGAATATTTTAATCTTTGTTTTGCTTATTATCTTAAGAAGATACAATCCATTACGTGGGGAGGTATTCTTAACGTACGTGATAGGCTATTCGATTGGGCGCTATTTTATCGAGGGTATGAGAACCGATAGTCTATATTTTATTGGTGAATTAAGGACAGCCCAATTAGTTTCAATCATTGCTATTGTTGCTGCAATTATATTGATTATTTATCGACGTAAAACCACAACAATCAGATATAATGATATTCCGAATAATAAAAAGAAAAAAGGGAAAAAATCTCAACCAAAAAAGAAGAAAAAATAAATAGAAAATTATCATATGGGTGAGTTAAGAAAAAGATAAAGGGGATTACGCTATGACAGGTGTTTTAAAACGTGGTTTTAAACAAGGGTTAATAACCGGATGGACACTTGGAAAAGTAATTTTTCCAGTTACATTAATAGTTACCATTTTACAGTTTACTCCTTTACTACCATGGCTAATCAATGTGCTAGAGCCCGTAATGGGATTGATTGGTTTATCAGGGGAAGCTGCAGTACCATTAGTCTTAGGAAATTTTTTAAATCTGTATGCAGCTATTGGTGCCATTATTTCATTTGACTTTACTGTAAAAGAAGTATTTATTATGGCTATGATGCTTTCTTTCTCCCATAATCTATTTATTGAATCCGCTGTAGCCACGAGAGTTGGTGTAAAATGGTGGATTATTATTAGTGTTCGAGTAGGTTTAGCAATATTTTCCGCAGTTATCATAAACTTGTTTTGGAATGGTGGAACCGAAGCTGCACAATATGGATTTATTGCTGCACAAGAAATGCCTAATGGATGGGGCGAAATTATCTTCCATGGTATACAGACTGCAATATTAGCAATTATTCAATTAGCTGCAATCGTAATACCTTTAATGATTTTCACTCAAATATTGCGGGAAAAAGGATGGTTAAATAAATTATCCAACGCTTTTGCTCCATTCATGAAAGTGCTTGGAATGAACAAGAATACATCGATGACAATGGTAGCGGGATTAACAGTAGGCTTAGCATATGGAGCGGGTCTAATGATTCAAGCGGTGAAAGAAGATGGGGTATCTAAGAAGGATATGTATTTGGCCATTATTTTTCTTGTTTCATGTCATGCTGTAATAGAAGATACCTTAATTTTTATCCCATTAGGCATCCCGGTTTGGCCATTATTATTAATTCGATTAATTACAGCAATCATTCTAACAGCATCTATAGCTGTAGTTGTGAATAAATATGCTGGAAAGGATAGAGAAAATGAGCATACGTACAATACTATTTGATTTAGATGGAACATTAATTGATACAAATGAATTAATCATCGCTTCTTTTGAACATACATTTAACCATTATAACTTACCATATACAAGAGAGGAAATTATAGAATTTAATGGCCCACCGTTAATGGAAACTTTTTCAAACATAGATAAAAATCGTACGGAAGAAATGATAGATGTTTATCGGAAACATAATTTAAGGGAACACGATCATTATGTAAAAGCTTTTCCTAATGTAGTAGAAGTATTAGATATACTTAAAGAAAAAGGAATTCAGCTAGGAATCGTGACGACGAAAATGAATGATAGCGTCCATCGCGGACTTAGTATAGCGGGAATAGAAAATTATTTCGGTACGATTGTAACACTTGATGATGTTAAACACTCTAAACCACATCCTGAACCCGTGATGAAGGCGATGAAACAATTAGATGCAGAATCAGCGACAACATTAATGGTTGGGGATAACTCTCATGACATTGAAGCGGGTCAAAATGCAGGAGTGAAAACTGCAGGAGTGGCATGGTCTTTTAAGGGAAAAGAGCGATTAATGAAATATAATCCAACTTATATGTTAGAAGACATGCGTGATTTGTTAAAAATCGTAGGAGTCGAATAAATGCGAAAAACAAAGCGATATCCAGTACAAAATTCAAATTCTTTATGGCAAATATATCAAACAATCTCATTCTTTACAGTATTTAAAAATACGATTGTCATTATTATTGGCAGATATACTCCATTTATGCGTTTAAAGAACTGGATGTACCGCACGTTTTTGCATATGAAAATTGGCGATAAAACGGCCTTTGCCTTTATGGTTGTTCCGGATATTATGTACCCGGAAAAAATAACCGTTGGGAATAACAGCATCATTGGCTATAATACAACGATATTAGCCCATGAATACTTGATTGATGAATACCGTATAGGAGAAGTGAAGATTGGCGATGAAGTAATGATCGGAGCGAACTCCACCATTTTACCTGGAATCACCATCGGAAATCGGGCGATTGTTTCGGCGGGAACACTTGTACATAAAGATGTTCCCCCAGGTGTATTAGTTGGTGGAAATCCAATGAGAATTATCTACACAAAAGATCAAATGGAAAAAAGAAAAATTGGCAATAAAGAAGAGTAGGTGAAAAATTGGAAATTCCTACTGGTATTTTACCAGCAGTAAGAAGAATGAAAGAATTTGAATTAGCCCTTGAGACACCATATGACACAGTTGTTTTTTTGGAAACTAGAATTAGTCAATTGAAAAGTATGATTCGTTATGCGAAACAGGAAAATAAAAATGTACTTGTACATTTTGACTTAATCCATGGCCTAAAGTCAGATGATTATGGAATGGAATTCTTGGTACATGAAATGAAACCAGATGGTATTTTATCTACTAGGGGAAATGTGGTTACGTTAGCAAAAAAACATAAATTACTAGCGATTCAACGTATGTTTTTGTTAGATAGTATCGCACTTGAAAATAATTTGAAATTGATTGATCGAATAAAACCCGATTGTGTTGAGGTGCTCCCAGGCATTATGCCAACCATTATAAAACAGGTTTATGAAAAAACAAATCTCCCAATCATAGCAGGAGGGTTAATAACAAACACAGATGATGTTAATAATGCATTTGATGCAGGGGCAATAGCTGTTTCTACTTCAAGAAAGAATTTATGGTATTCGTAATTACGAGTGATTACAGTTCTCTAGTTGTTAACTTGACATTTCATTGTAGTTTAGTAAATTATAAACACCTTGTTAATAACCCCAGGAACAGCCACGTCCGGCTCCAGCGCCCACCGACTAGCGAGAGAACGAGTGGTTGCGCTTTTGTTCTTGACAACGTTTTCAGCGTATAGTAATATTTAACCACAAGTTAATGATGTGACGGAGAATTGGAGTCCACACTTTTATTGTACTTTTTGTAAAAAAGGGTATGAATAATTAGTGTGGGCTTTTTTTCTATTTAGGAAATATAAAATTTAGCAAGAAGTGGGTCCAACACAGTTAAAATTTGAACGTCCCGGGTAAAAACGAAAGAATTTTTAAGTTAAATTTTTATATATTCTAATCTCCATAAGAAAAACGAACGGATGCAGTTTTTCTTATTAAATAACTTGCTTACAATTCATCAAGAGAAATGGAGGAGTGTTAGAGATGTCAGAATTTCTAGCTGAACTTATAGGAACAATGATACTTATCATTTTTGGTGGCGGTGTTGTAGGTGGTGTAGTATTAAAAAAGACGAAAGCTGAGAATTCAGGTTGGGTTGTTATTACTATTGGCTGGGGTCTTGCTGTAACAATGGGGGTATATGCGGTAGGTAGTTTTACTGGTGCTCATATTAATCCTGCAGTAACGCTGGGTTTTGCGGCGGCTGGTGAATTCCCGTGGGCAAAAGTCCCACTTTATATTACAGCACAGCTCATAGGTGCATTTATTGGAGCAGTCATTGTTTTCCTTAATTATTTGCCACATTGGAAGGAAACAAAAGATAAAGGGGCAAAATTAGGTGTTTTCGCCACGGATCCAGCAATACGAAGTCCACTATCCAATTTAGTTAGCGAAATTATTGGTACATTTGTCTTGTTGATGGGACTTATGTTTATCGGTGCAAATGAGTTTACAGAAGGACTTAATCCGATTATTGTTGGTGCTTTAATTGTAGCAATCGGTATGTCGTTAGGTGGTACAACAGGATATGCAATTAATCCAGCTCGTGACCTAGGACCGAGAATTGCTCATGCAGTTCTACCAATCCCGAGGAAAGGTAAATCGAATTGGGGATATGCTTGGATTCCCATCATTGGTCCAATAATTGGTGGGGTATATGGTGCTTTATTCTATAATGCGATATTTTTAGCGAAGTTTTCCGTGATGTTCTGGATACTAAGTGGTATGATAATTTTAATATTTATAGGTGCGGTGAGTACTGAATTGAAAAGGAAAGACATCGTATCAGAAACATGAATTAGTTAGGAGTGTTGAAAATGAGTGAGAAATTTATTTTATCATTGGATCAAGGTACGACAAGTTCGCGTGCAATATTGTTTAATCATAATGGAGAAATAGTTCAGACAGCAAAAAGAGAGTTTGAACAATTTTTTCCGCATCCTGGTTGGGTTGAGCATGATGCTAATGAGATTTGGACAAGTATTTTAGCATGTATTTCTGACGTATTACGAAAAGCAGATGTGGAAGCCTCAAAAATTGCGGGCATTGGAATTACGAACCAAAGAGAAACTGCAGTTGTATGGGATAAGAAGACAGGCAAACCAATTTATCATGCAATAGTTTGGCAATCACGACAAACAGAAGATATTTGTAAAGAGTTAGCTGATCAGGGCTATCATGATATCATCCGGGAAAAAACAGGGTTATTAATCGACCCATATTTTTCTGGCACAAAAGTAAAATGGATTCTTGATCATGTGGATGGTGCGAGAGAAAAGGCTAAAAATAATGAGCTGTTATTTGGTACGATTGATACTTGGCTTGTTTATAAGCTTTCTGGAGGAAAAGCACATGTAACTGATTATTCTAATGCTTCAAGAACCTTAATGTATAATATTCATGAATTGAAATGGGATGAGGAATTACTGGACATTTTATCCGTTCCAGAAAGCATGTTACCTGAAGTACGTCCGTCCTCTGAAATCTATGCGAAAACAGTGGATTATCATTTCTTTGGACATGAGGTACCAATAGCAGGAATTGCCGGTGATCAACATGCTGCCTTGTTTGGCCAAGCATGCTTTGAGAAAGGTATGACAAAAAATACGTATGGTACAGGTTGTTTCATGTTAATGAATACAGGTGAAAAAGCTGTCGGTTCTAAAAAAGGGCTATTAACAACCATTGCATGGGGATTGGATGGTAAGGTTGAATATGCGTTAGAGGGTAGCATTTTTGTTGCGGGTTCTGCCATACAATGGTTACGAGATGGATTAAGAATGATTAACTCTAGTTCTGAAAGTGAAGACTTTGCATCAAAAGTTGACTCTACAGATGGTGTTTACATGGTTCCGGCATTCGTCGGACTTGGTACTCCATACTGGGATAGTAATGCAAGGGGTGCTGTATTTGGGTTAACTCGCGGAACAACCAAGGAACATTTCATTCGTGCTACTTTAGAGTCCTTAGCATATCAGACAAGAGATGTTTTAAATGCTATGATTTCAGATTCTGGTGTAGAATTAAAGACACTAAGAGTGGATGGCGGTGTTGTTAAGAATAATTTGTTAATGCAATTCCAAAGTGATATTTTAGGTGCTCAAGTAGAACGTCCGGCTATAAAGGAAACAACGGCACTGGGAGTAGCATATCTTGCTGGTTTAGCTGTTGGGTTTTGGAGTGGCAAAGAAGAAATTGCAAAACAATGGAAGAATGAACACACATTTACGAATCAAATGAATGAGGAAGATAGGGAAAAATTGTATGATGGATGGAAAAAAGCAGTTGAAGCAACGAGGGTATTTAAGTAAGTAGGCTGTTTTCTATGAAACCTGTTGAAAGATTTACTACCGAGTGCTATAATAGGTATTAAGTTAATAATCTGCTCGGAGAAATGGAGAACCGCACTCAACTAATGCAAAATGGCATTAGTCTGTTTGCGGTTCTTTTTTTGAGTAGATTTTTTCAAAAAGGGTATGCTACCTATAAGGAGTGTAGGACATGAATAATTTTTCAAGCTATAAACGTAATGATATATTTGATACTTTAAAAAAGGAAAAATTAGATTTATTAGTAATTGGCGGTGGGATTACAGGCGCTGGAATTTCATTGGATGCTGTAACAAGGGGACTTAAAACAGGACTAGTTGAGATGCAAGATTTTGCTGCTGGTACTTCAAGTCGATCCACCAAACTTGTTCATGGTGGTCTTCGTTATTTAAAACAATTTGAAATTAAAATTGTAGCAGAAGTAGGGCAAGAAAGGGCCATCGTATATGAAAATGGGCCACATGTAACTACACCTGAATGGATGATGCTACCATTCCATAAGGGTGGTACATTTGGTCCGTTTACAACAAATATAGGTCTTCGTGTTTATGACTTTCTTGCAAAAGTGAAAAAGACAGAGCGTCGAAAAATGTTTAGTGTTGAAGAAGCATTAAGAAAAGAGCCGTTAGTTAAAGATCAAGGACTAAAAGGTGCAGGGTATTATGTTGAATATAAGACAGATGATGCCAGGTTAACCATTGAAGTGATGAAAAAAGCAGTAGAAAAAGGAGTCCCTGCCATAAACTATGCCAAAGTAGTCGAACTTCTTTATAACGAAACCCATAAAGTGGTCGGTGTAGTTGTAGAAGACCAAATTACCGGTGAAAAACATAAGGTGTATGCTAAAAAGATAATTAATGCAGGTGGACCTTGGGTAGATGATCTGAGAGAAATGGACGGGTCTAAAAAGGGAAAAGCACTTCATTTAACAAAAGGTGTACACTTGGTCATTTCACAAGAAGCTTTTCCGTTGAAACAGGCTATATATTTTGACACGCCTGATGGTCGGATGGTTTTTGCAATACCGCGTGAAAATAAAACGTATGTCGGAACAACGGATACAACTTACAAGGGCGATATTGCACATCCACAAATGACTGAAAAAGATCGTGATTATTTATTAAAAGCGATAAACTATATGTTCCCTTCAGTGAATTTAGGACCAAACGACGTTGAATCAAGTTGGGCGGGACTACGACCGTTAATTGCTGAAGAGGGTAAAGGCGATAATCCGAGCGAAATCTCTAGAAAAGATGAGATTTTTGTATCCGACTCTGGACTTATATCCATGGCTGGTGGTAAATTAACTGGTTATCGGAAAATGGCAGAACAAGCTGTAAATACTGTAGTTAAGCAACTAAAAGAAGAAGAAGGAATTCTCTATATGGAATCAAATACGGAACATTTACCAATCTCCGGTGGGGATACAGGCGGTTCCAAAGGATTTGAACGCTTTAAAGAACAAAAAGTGGGAGAAGGAATTCGTTTAGGTTTAGATAAAGAAACATCTCTAAAACTTATTCAAAAATATGGTTCAAACGTAGATACGGTATTTAATATCTATCAGAACTGTCTGGAGGAAGCGAAGAAGGAAAATATTGAACCTGATGTGTTAGCGATGCTATCGTATGCCATCGAGCATGAGTTAGTTTATAAGCCTGTTGACTTTTTTATCCGAAGAACAGGTGCGTTATTCTTTGATATAAATTGGGTCCATCAACATAAAGAAACAGTCATCAATTATATGGAAAAAGTTCTAAAATGGAGTAAGCAACAAAAAGAAGATTACACCAAAGAATTAGACCAATTACTTTATGAAGCTGTACACCCAATCAAGGAATAATGTTCCCTAAATAGAATCGAATACTTAAGGGCAGCCGTTTTTATGGCTGTCCTTTTAAATTTTTATCCAAGAAATAGGTATATATTTAGGAGGTTATATATGATATAATTTTTTCGTATGTAAGAAAATAGGGGGATACACATGTCACATGTAACGAATAAAGAAGAAAATAAAGTAAATAATATTGTCCCTTATATTCCAGATGGTGATTTTTATTTTACAAAAGGTGTTGAGGCATTCCGTAATCGGAAATTTGATATTGCTTTGAAATGGATGAAAAAGGCTGTGGAACAAAAGCCAAATGAACCACTATACCAATGTCAAATGTCTATTATATATACAGAGATTGGTGCATACCATGCAGCCAATCAATTATTAACGAACGTATTACAATCAAGTGATTACATTGACTGTTATTATTTAATTGCTAATAATTATGCACATCTTGGTCTATTAAATGATGCGAAAAAATATGCAACTTCATATCTTGATAAAGAACCAGATGGCGATTTCAGTGATGATGCCAAACAGTTGTTAGAGTTAATTGAAATTGATGATGAAGAATTGGATGAATTTGATCTAGAAGATGAGGATGAGCTTCTTATTTATCAAGAAACTGCCTTTTTTCATATGGAAAAGATGGAATGGGAAAAAGCGTTACCGGTAATAGAAAAAATGATTGAACTATTTCCGAATCATGAAAATCCTAAACACGACTATACACAAGCATTATTCTTTTCTGGTAGAAAGGAAGATGCTTTAGGGAAGGAATTAGAACAATTTGATGAATACCCAAATTCATTATATAGCCTAACGAATTTAGCTATCTTTTATTATGAATTAGGTGAAAAGGAAAAAAGTGATCGTTTTATTCAAGCTATAAGTAATGTATATCCAATACATGAACAGCAAAAACTAAAAATAGCGGTGACGTTAGCTCGTACTGCAAATTATGAAGAAGCACACCTTCGATTCCGTTCAATGACAAAAGGAAAAGTGAAAAATCATTCCTCTTATTATCGCTGGTATAGTAGAACCGCTTACCATCTTGGTGAGACGTCCAAAGCCTTAGAATTATGGAAAGAAGGATGTAACTTACATCCCCATTTAGCAAAAGAAAAAGGGCCTTGGGATTCTTAAAAACTTTGATTCGAACCGAAAAAAGTCAATGAGCAGAATATTAGACGTACTGCGTTTATTTTAATAAGCTAGAGATGACTTAAAGTGCATGTTCAAAAAGTAGGATGTCATTTTTATCGGACTTTTTGAACACTCTCTAAAATAAATAGGATTAAAGGGGCGAATAAAATGTCCGATGAACGTATGTATGATGTAATTATCGCAGGTGCAGGTCCAGCTGGTATGACTGCTGCTGTTTATGCCTCACGTGCAAACTTATCAACACTTATGATTGAACGAGGAATTCCTGGTGGACAAATGGCTAATACGGAAGATGTCGAAAATTATCCAGGATATGACCATATTTTAGGACCAGATTTATCGAACAAAATGTTTGATCACTCTAAAAAATTCGGTGCAGAATATGCGTATGGAGATATAAAAGAAATAATTAATGAGGCTGACTATAAAATAGTTAAAGCTGGCGATAAGGAATATAAGACCAAAGCAATAATCATCGCAACAGGCGCAGAATATAAAAAGCTTGGTGTCGATGGTGAGGATGAATTAACTGGCCGTGGTGTTTCTTATTGTGCGGTTTGTGATGGTGCGTTTTTTAAAGAAAGGGAACTAGTTGTAGTCGGTGGTGGTGATTCAGCGGTTGAAGAAGGTGTTTACTTGACACGCTTCGCTAATAAAGTTACAATTATTCACCGTCGTGACGAATTAAGAGCACAAAAAATCCTTCAAAACCGCGCATTTGACAATGAGAAAATTGACTTCATTTGGGATAGTGTTGTGAAGAAAATTAATGGTCCTGAAGGTAAAGTGAGTAGTGTTACGTTAGAAAACACAAAAACTGGTGAAGTAACAGAATTTCCAGCTGATGGAGCATTTATCTACATCGGTATGGTTCCATTGAGTTCACCATTTGCTTCATTAGGGATTACAAATGATGAAGGATATATTCCAACAAATGAAAATATGGAAACGAATGTCCCAGGAATCTTTGCTGCTGGTGATATTCGAGAAAAGCAACTTAGACAAATTGTAACAGCTACCGGTGATGGAAGTATTGCTGCAGAATCGGCTATTAAATATATTGAAGAATGGCAAGAAAAATCAAAAGTCTCTAATTCATAAAAGTTAGTGATTTTTACGTAGTTTTAATCCTGCTGTAACACGGGTGAAATAAAGAAGGGGTACAATAAAAGTAACTAATTGACCCCCTTTTATAAATAGATTAGTTACTAGGCACAGGTATAGAAACCTGTGCTTTTTTTGTTCTTTTTTGGCAGCTACATAAATATGATTGCAACAAGTTTCTGCATCAAATAATTAATATTGTCAAAACTAGGCAAAACAAAAATTCTACTGTCATGGAAGTTTAGTATTATTCATAGTATAATGTGTAAGGAAGACTAATTATCTTATGAAAAATACATTGTAATGATATACAATCCTTCCATTTAGGTGTTTTTAAAGGGGAGATATAGGATGAGCGATAAAAATACAGAAACAAAATTAGTTATTATTACTGGCATGTCAGGCGCTGGTAAAACAGTAGCTGTACAGAGCTTTGAAGATTTAGGATATTACTGTGTAGATAATTTGCCCCCTACTTTATTACCAAAGTTTCTTGAATTAATGAAGGATTCTGCTAATACGATACAAAAAGTTGCAGTTGTCATGGATTTAAGGGGACGGGAATTTTTTGACTTCTTATTTGATGCATTGGAAACTTTAGGAAAAGAAAAATGGTTAGATGATCATATTCTATTTCTTGATGCGAAAGATGAAAAGTTAGTGAGTAGGTACAAAGAAACAAGACGTTCCCATCCGCTTGATCCTGGTGGTTTACCGCTTAATGGTATTAGACAGGAACGAGACATTTTAGATCTACTCCGTGGTAGAGCCCAACGAATTATTGATACAACCAATTTAAAACCGAGAGAATTAAGAGAAAAGATTATTAATATATATTCTGAAGAAGAACAAGAAATTTTCTCTGTACACATGGTTTCTTTTGGATTTAAACATGGGATTCCAATTGACGCGGATCTTGTATTTGATGTGAGATTCTTACCAAATCCACATTATGTGGGTAATTTACAACCGTTAACTGGGTTGAATCAAGAAGTTTCTTCATACGTATTTAAGTGGTCTGAGACCCAAACATTTATCGAGAAAGTTTTAGATTTATTACGATTTATGCTCCCACAATATAAAAAGGAAGGAAAAACTCAATTAGTCATAGGTATCGGTTGTACAGGTGGACAACATCGTTCTGTAGCATTAGCTGAATACTTTGGTAAAGAACTTTCTTCTAACTATATTACACATGTAAGTCATCGCGATATTGATAAAAGAAAGGGAAACTCCTAACATGGTGAAGAAAAAGCAGCCGCGTGTAGTTGTCATTGGGGGCGGAACTGGTATGCCGGTTCTTTTAAGAGGTCTAAAAAATTTACCAATTGATCTTACGGCACTAGTTACTGTGGCTGATGACGGCGGTAGCACAGGAAGAATTCGAAGCGAAATGGCAATTCCTGCTCCAGGTGATATAAGAAATGTAATTGCAGCACTGTCTGATGCGGAGCCTATGTTACTTGATCTCTTTCAACATCGATTTTCTGTAGGTAATGGTTTGTCAGGTCATTCACTAGGAAATTTACTCTTAGCTGCAATGACCTCTATTACTGGGGATTTTTATGATGGAATACAGGAAATTTCGAGAGTACTTAATGTAAAGGGAAATATATACCCTATTTCCGATCAAAATATGACATTACATGCTAGGTTCACAGATGGGACATATGTATTTGGGGAATCCAATATTCCTAAAGCAAATAAAAAAATTGAACGTGTGTTTTTAGAACCACAGCCGATAAAGCCATTACCTAATGCGGTACATGCAATAGAGAATGCGGACTTAGTCATTATTTCCCCGGGGAGTTTATTTACTAGTATTCTGCCTAATTTAATAATCCCTCAAATTGATGTAGCATTAAGGAAAACGCAAGGGAAAGTTGTCTATATTTGTAACGTAATGACACAACCGGGAGAGACAACTGGTTTTACTGCTTCTGACCATATTCAGGCTATCCAGAATCATATTGGTACTGGATGTGTGGACTCCATTGTTGTTCATAACGAACCTATCGAACAATCAATTCGTGCAATTTATGCAGAGGAAAACGCCGAACCAGTCATTTATGATATTGAAAAATTGGTCGATATGGGATTAGAGATAATTGAGGGAGATATTATTAATCATTCTAATAAGACCGTAAGACATGATAAAAAGAAAATTGCAAATTTATTATTTTCAATCATCGACAAATAATAGGTGTATAGCGCGGGTTCACCGCGCTTTTTGAACAGCTTGTAAGGGAAGGGAGGGGATTACGATGTCCTTTGCTTCAGAAATAAAGAAAGAACTAACAGGGCTAGAAGTTGATGAATGTTGTAAACATGCTGAATTAACTGCATTAATTCGAATGAACGGTGTTATTTCTGTCAATAGATTACAATACGCGTTAGATGTTCAAACTGAAAATGCTGCAATCGCTCGTAGAATATATACACTCATCAAAGCAAATTATGATCCACCAGTGGAGCTACTTGTTAGAAAGAAAATGAAGCTTAAAAAAAATAATGTTTACATTGTTCGTTTAAAGGAGAAGGTACGTGAATTTTTAACTGAATTAGGAATTATAAAAGATTCATATACTGTTGTAAGAACTATATCTGATAAATATTTATCTAGGTCATGTTGTAAACGTGCCTATTTACGAGGAGCATTTTTGGCTGGTGGTTCCATTAATAATCCAGAAACATCCTCTTACCATTTGGAGATTTTTAATAACTATGAGGACCATAATAATGAACTTTGCGAATTGCTTAATTCATATGGTTTACGTGCCAGAACGTTGGAGCGTAAAAAAGGTTATATTGTCTATATGAAAGAGGCGGAAAAAATTACTGAGTTTCTAGGCATAATTGGTGCGCATAATGCATTATTTAAATTTGAGGATGTTCGAATTGTGAGGGATATGCGAAATTCTGTTAATCGATTGGTGAATTGTGAAACGGCGAATTTAAATAAAACAATCGGAGCGGCTTTTCGTCAAATAGAAAATATTAAACTTATAGAAAATACGGTTGGTTTGGATAAACTACCAGAAAAACTACAAGAGATTGCTCAATTACGGGTAGAACACCAAGATGTGTCGTTAAAAGAATTAGGTGAATTAGTAGGAAGCGGTAAAATTTCAAAATCTGGTGTAAACCACCGTCTTAAAAAGATAGATGAGTTTGCAGAAAAGATTAAGCAAGGTGAATTTGTTTTAGCAGATAAGAAGGCATAGAACTTACTTGTCCTGCATAATTACAACGAGAGCATTTACCAGAACCATACAAATTCGCTTTTTCTAATAATTGTAAAGTTAAAAGGGGATATTTTCCTTTTAGCTTTACATATGATATAATACAGGTAATTTACAGAATAAAAATGTAATTTTTAGATAATCGATTTAAAGATATTTCATATTATTAAAGAAAATTAATGTTAGCGCTTACTTATTTGGGAGGATGAGAAGATTGATTGAGAAACAGATAAAGGTAGAAATAGAATCCGGTTTACAGGCAAGGCCAGCGGCACAATTTGTTCAAGAAGCAAACCGCTATGCAGCACATTTATTTTTAGAGAAAGACAGTAAGAAAGTGAATGCAAAAAGTATAATGGGGCTAATGAGTTTAGCTGTTGCTTATGGGGAAGAAATTAAACTAATTGCGGATGGTCCTGATGAAGAAAATGCAATTGATCATTTATGTGAATTTGTTTCCAAAAAATAAAATATAAAAACTCCCTTTCAACTTTTTTGAAAGGGAGTTTTTATTATTATTCTGGTTTACGTTCTAAAATTTTATCGATTAATCCATATTCAACTGATTGTGGAGCAGTCAGGAAGTTATCACGTTCTGTATCGCGTTCTACTACTTCTAGAGGCTGTCCTGTTTTTTCAGCAAGGATTTCATTCATGCGTTTCTTGATTTCGATAATACGTCTTGCGTGAATTTCAATGTCGGTTGCTTGACCTTGTGCTCCGCCTAATGGTTGGTGAATCATAATTTCACTATTTGGTAGGGCATATCGTTTCCCTTTTTCACCAGCTGCAAGTAGAAATGCTCCCATAGATGCAGCCATACCAATACAAATAGTAGATACATTTGGTTTAATAAAGTTCATCGTATCATAAATTGCCATCCCAGCAGTGATAGAACCACCTGGTGAGTTAATGTATAATGAAATATCTTTCTCTGGATCTTCTGCTTCTAAGAATAATAATTGTGCAACAATAGAGTTTGATACATTATCATCGATTCCGCTTCCTAGTAAAATGATACGGTCTTTCAATAAGCGTGAGTAAATATCATAGGCACGTTCACCACGATTAGTTTGTTCAATAACTGTAGGTACTAAATTCATAGTTAATCCTCCCTTAATAACAAAAGTTTAGCCAAAATGTTATATTTCCATAATAGCTCAATGGTCAATGAAGGTCAAACAAAAACGTTCGACAAGTTGGGTACATTTTCCATCTTTCCCATAATTTTATATAATAAACCAAAAGAGTATGTTAATTACAAAGAATTTTGGGAGGTTATAATCCCGTTGCGCCCTCGTGATTAAGACATTAAGGTATATATATTTATTGTTTTCATAAAAAAAGAAAGTATATTTCTACTTTCTTTCCTTAAATTATGAATTAACGATTTGGTTCATAAATGTCCCAAGCTGTTTTTAATGAGGATACGATATAATTTGCTATTTCTTCAACATCTTGATTGTCTGTTGTTACCTTGGAGTGATGTTCTTCATAGATTGGTTGTCTTTTGTCAAACAGTTGTTTCATTTCTTCATAATTTTTCCCTTGAAGAACTGGTCGGCTATCAATAATCATACTAATCCGTTCTTTCCATGATTCCCAGGATAATGAAAGATAGAAAACGATGGAATTAGATAAGCATGCCTCTTTAATCTCATCTTGTAAAAACGCTCCACCACCAAGTGAAATAACCTTGAGTCTTTGATTTTTACAAAGATTTTGAATGGTTTCTTTCTCTTTTTCACGAAATGTTTTTTCACCAAATACCTTGAATATTTGAGAGGTAGGCATGTTAAATTCTTTTTCGATTACGTCGTCTATATCAATGAAGTCTCGATAAAGTTTTCTTGCAACGGCTTTGCCAATGGTGGTTTTGCCTGCTCCCATAAATCCGATAAGCACAATATTTTGTTCCCTAAGAGATATATTGTTTAATCCCATTTCAATCCTCTTCCTCTTTGATAAGTTAAAGATATTATAATGTAAATTCTTAATTTTGTAAAAGAGACTAAGCACAGAACAAAAAATCAAATGTATGAATAAAAAAACGCAGTGAATTCAACTATGAATTTCACTGCGTTTCTATATCGTTTTTGTGCTTTAACGCACCCAGAGGGATTCGAACCCCCGCAAAACCTGGTACCGGAAACCAGTGCTCTATCCAGCTGAGCTATGGGCACATATAATAAATTTGAGACATGTAATATTATAACCTTAATTTTTACTAGATTCAAGTCCTTAATTGCTTCATTTTCGCAGGTATGGAAATATTTTCGTTTGGTAAAGGTATTGAACAAAGTTAAATAGTGATAGAGTGACATCTCACGGTCGACTGCAGGCTTATTTGGAAAATGGTACTAATCCAGGAATTGAAAGAAAATATTGATAAAAGTCACGGAAACGTTTATTCTATCTTTAAATTAATAAATGAGAACTGGCACTAGAGTAATGGCATGACCCTATTTAAAATCTAACTAAAAAGGAGTCTTAAATAATGAATCCAATTAAAGTGAAAAATATAATCATAGGGGAAGGGATACCGAAAGTCTGTGTACCAATTGTAGGAGAAACCATTGAAAGAATAGTAGAAGAGGTAAAGTATCTTGCTACCTTAGAGGTTGATGTTGTAGAGTGGCGAGTTGATTTATTTAAGCACGTAGAAGATATCTATCAAGTAAAAGAGGCACTAAAGGAAATACGAAAACTACTACCACAGACTCCTATCATTTTTACATTTCGTAGTTTAAGAGAAGGGGGAGAAAAGGAAATTAGCACCTCCTATTATATTGAACTAAATTGTTCGATTGTTCAGACCGGACAAGTGGACATGATTGACGTAGAATTGTTTAACGAGGAAAAGGATGTAAAACATTTGGTTGAGGTTGCCCATGACCATGACGTTTATGTTATTATTTCGAATCATGATTTTCATAAAACCCCAAATAAAGAGGAAATTATAGCAAGATTACGAAAAGGGCAGGAATTAGGTGGGGATATTCCTAAAATTGCTGTGATGCCGACAAACACGGCCGATGTATTGACCTTATTAGATGCGACAAGAGAAATGAAAGAGCACTATGCAGATCGTCCGATTATTACGATGTCAATGGCAGGTAAGGGTGTGATTTCGCGCTTAGCTGGTGAATTATTTGGGTCGGCATTAACGTTTGGAGCAGCGAAAAAGGCCTCTGCACCAGGACAAATAGCAGTGGATGAATTAAAAAGAACGTTAACTTTGTTACATAAAAGTCTTTAATTGTAAAAGGAATGGTAAACTTTTTACTGTTTGTGGGATAACTAAAAGAGAAGGACCTTCTTTGATGAAAGGAAGGTCCTAAGGGTCTTTTTCATAATACTAATTTGGAGGACAATTCATTAATGGGACGCGGTTTTAAATCTTCCGCCATGAACTTCTTGAGCATCCATTATTGTAGTGAAGGCTTTGGGATCAATATGGTGTACAATACTTTTCAATTTAGCAACTTCCAAACGAGCGACAACAACATATAATACTTCTGTATCTGTATCTTTATAATTGTTCTTACCGTAAAAAATGGTTACACCGCGTTTTAATTGATTACCGATTTCTTCTGCTATGCCATCTGGATTTTTAGAAACAATTATGACAGCCTTCGTTTCATTTAAAATTCCCTGACCGACAGCATCGATGGTCTTTGAAGCAATATAATAAGTTAAAATAGATAACATTGCTTGTTCCCAACCTAGAACAAAACCAGCCCATGCAAAAATAAAAATATTGATAAACATGACAAATTCCCCGACGGAAAACGGCATGTTTTTCGTAACTAGAATTCCCAGTATTTCCGTTCCGTCTAGCGCACCTGAGTTACGGATAACAATTCCTACCCCAGCACCTAGAAGAAGACCTCCGAACACAGTTGCTAGTAAAGGTTCATCCGTAATGGTATTAAACCGTTGGAGAAAACCTTCCATAATCGATAAGGTGATGATACTGAATAATGAAGAAAATAGAAGTTCCCTTCCAATTCTTCTATAACCTGCGATAAGGAACGGAATATTTATAATTAGAACTAATATCCCGAAGTTAATGCCAGATAAATGATTTATTAATAACGAAACACCGATTACGCCCCCATCGATAATGTTATTCGGCACTAAGAATAACTCAAGGGCAACAGCTGCTAACGAAGCACCGATAAATAACATGACGTATCTTCTTATAAGCAGGGAAACGCTTTTTGATTCTTTTTCAATCATATGTATTCTTCCTTCCTAACTATTTCCAGAATGGGGTAATAAAAAAACTATGTAACAATAGCAAGTTAATAATTACTTAAATATCATATATATTTATAAATCCATCTGTCAATTGTAGTATGCCAAATGACATTCTTATTATTTAATGGCAAAATAATTGTAAGGGCTTTTTTACGTTAGGAATGTATAAAATTTTAGTAAGAAGATGTTGGAATTTTTAACGTCCCAATACAAGTATAAGAAAAACTAAATCATTCGCTAAAGCGCCAGTGAATAGGAGTTTTTCCAAAGGAGGGAATGGATGAAAACAAGGTTAATTCAAAATCAAACATTACAATGGAAAATGAATCAATCTTTAATGCAATCCATTCAATTATTGCAATATAACAGTGTACAGCTTATGGATTATATCAATCAGATTGCTAAAGAAAATCCATTAATAGAAGAAGTTAATTATGACTATGATATGGTAAACTATCGACGTTCTCATTCATATGAGAAACCAGATATTGGGGAAATTAATGAAAAGAAAGATTCGATGTATGAACACTTAAAGAAACAGCTCGTTACGTTAGGCTACTCGAAAGATTTACAACCCGTCATTGAATATGGGATTGATTCGCTGAATGAAGATGGTTATCTAGATATTGATTTAAATCATTGGGCCGAAGAATGTTCAACTACATTAAATGTAATTAAAAAAGCGATAGATATTATACAAATGTTAGAACCTGTTGGAATAGGAGCCCGTACTCTTTCGGAATGTATCATTTTGCAATTAAGGAAAATGGATAAAGCTCCGCCTTTTCTTAATGAGTTATTAAATAATCATTTAGATTGGATTGCAAACGAAGAGATAGATTTAATTGCAAGGAGTTATGGAATTACGGAAACCGTGGCAAAAGAATTAATTCGGAATATTCGATTATGCCATCCAAAACCGGGTCAACTGTTAAATGAACAATCGGTAGAATATATCATACCAGAAGCGATGATTTATAAAGAAGATGACATATGGAAATTGAAGTTTTATAATTGGGCATCCCCGATAATAAAAGTTAATCATCAATATGAAAAATTTAAAGGGATAGAAAAGGAAACGGATTTATTTCTAAAAGAAAAATATAATCAGGTTGAAACGTTAAAGCAAGCGATTTATTTTCGGACGAATACACTAGAGTCAATCATTAAAGTAATAATAGAAAATCAATTTTTATTCTTTGAATATGGAATGGCTAAGTTGAAAACGTTGACGCTGAGGGAAATAGCCTCCCAATTAGAAGTTCATATTTCTACAGTAAGTCGAACCATTAGTCATAAATATGTGCAAACCCCATTTGGTGTATTACCAATAAAATTTTTCTTACAATCGGGAATTCGGAAAAATACAGGGGAAAATATAGCAAAAGCAGCCATTCAAAATCTTATGAATCAATTGATTGATGGGGAAGATAAATGTAATCCATTGTCAGACCAAAAAATAAAAAACATATTAGAGGAGGAATTTGGAATTCAAATTGCTCGAAGGACAATTATGAAATATCGAGAACAATTACGTATACCATCATCAACCAATAGAAGGAGAAAAAAATAATGTTACATATTAACTTTTACACAAAAGAAAATTGTTCTTTATGTGTGGATGCGGAAGGATTGCTTTCTATTTTTAGACACGACTATCCGTATGAAATAGAAATGCGGGATATATACTCTAATGATCAATGGTTGGAAAAATATCAACTATTAATCCCGATAATAGAGGTAAATGGTAAACAATTAAATTGTGAAGAAATCAATTATGACTCAGTTGAAGAGTTATTAAAACAAGAATTTGAAAAGGAAGCCGGAAAATAACGGTTTTCCTTTTTTTTTGGTATTAAGGAAGGATTAGAAAACTAACACACTTGCTAGTCATTATTTGGAACCTTTTATTTGTATATTCATTAAACTATGTTATAATTAAAATCGGCTGGGACATAATAGAACCGCATGGGACGAATTATGTCCAGTTAGGAAGGGATTATATGAGAACTTTTACTGAATTGCAAAAGAAATTGGTACCAGACCTTTTGAAAATTATGCAACAACGTTACTTTATTTTACAAGCTGTTGAGAACTTTGAACCTATAGGAAGAAGAAGCTTAGCAGATCATTTAAATATGACAGAAAGATATGTCCGAAGTGAAGTTGATTTTTTACATAATCAAGGACTCCTTGATGTAACGTCGAAGGGTATGTATATTTCAAAAGAGGGTAAATTAGTTCTTGAACAATTATCTGACATGATGCGAGAAATTGTCGGATTATCTGTTTTAGAAAAGCAAATTCGGGAAAAGTTAAATGTAAGAAACGTTATTATTGTCCCTGGAAACAGTGATGAATATGAATGGGTAAAACAGGAAATGGGTAAGGCATGTGTTGCTTATCTTAAAAAGATTGTCTCTATTCATTCCGTTATTGCTGTAACTGGTGGAACAACAATGGCAGCCATTGCTGATGTAATGACTCCTTTAAGTCATGATATTTTATTTGTTCCTGCTCGTGGTGGGATTGGAGAGAAAGCCGAGAACCAAGCTAGTAGTATTGTTTCTCAGATGGCGCAAAAAGCGAATGGTGAATATCGTCAACTATTCGTTCCAGACCCAATTAGTGAATCAGCATACCAAACATTAATTAACGAACCGATGATTAAGGATGTTTTAGACCATATTAAAGGGTCGAACATTGTTATTCATGGTATAGGTGATGCAAATACAATGGCCAAGCGTAGAAAGACATCCGAAGAAACGATGCATAAGCTTTTAATGAAGCATGCGGTTAGTGAAGCATTTGGATATTATTTCAATCAAGATGGGTCCGTTGTTCATAAAGTACGAACAGTTGGATTACAACTGGAAGACTTATCATCAGTTGATCATGTTGTCGCGGTTGCTGGGGGAACTTCTAAGGCAGAAGCGATAGAATCATACTTTAAACAAGGGAAAAGTGATTTATTAATTACAGATGAGGCAGCTGCGGAACAAATTTTAAGAGGGAAATCCTTTTAAATATATGTTCAAGGAATTAGGGGAAACCTTCTATACTTGAACAAACCTATACAAAAAAACATTAGGAGGAATTTTTAATGGCAGTTAAAGTAGGTATTAATGGTTTTGGAAGAATCGGACGTAATGTTTTCCGTCAAGCTTTAAAAAATGATAATGTAGAAATCGTTGCAGTTAATGACTTAACTGATGCAAATATGCTAGCTCACCTTCTTAAATATGACTCTATTCACGGAATTTTAGAAGAAGAAGTTACTGTAAATGGTTCCAATATTGCAGTAGGCGGTAAAGAGTTTAAAGTACTTTCAGAACGTGACCCTGCACAATTAGGATGGGGAGATCTTGGAGTAGATATCGTAATTGAATCTACAGGTCGTTTCACTAATGCAGAAGATGCGAAGAAACACATTGAAGCTGGAGCTAAAAAAGTAATTATCTCTGCACCTGCATCTAATGAAGACTTAACAATCGTTATGGGTGTTAACAATGATAAATATGATCCAAGCCAACACAACATTGTATCAAACGCATCTTGTACAACAAACTGTTTAGCACCATTTGCTAAAGTACTTAATGATACATTTGGAATCAAACGTGGTTTAATGACAACTATCCACTCTTATACGAATGACCAACAAATTCTTGACTTACCACATAAAGACTATCGTCGTGCTCGTGCAGCTGCTGAAAATATCATTCCAACAACAACAGGTGCTGCTAAAGCGGTAAGTCTAGTATTACCTGAATTAGAAGGTAAATTAAATGGTATGGCTGTTCGTGTTCCAACTCCAGATGGTTCATTAACTGACCTTGTTGCTGAACTTGAAAAAGATGTAACAGTTGATGATATTAACAATGCATTCAGAGAAGCAGCACAAGGACCATTAAAAGGAGTTATGGAATACAGTGAATTACCATTAGTATCTAGAGATATTGTTGGAAACACTCACTCTTCTATCGTTGATGGATTATCAACAATGGTAATGGAAAATAACATGGTAAAAGTTGTTTCTTGGTATGACAACGAAATGGGTTATTCCACTCGTTGTGTAGACTTAGCTGTTTACATGGCTGAACAAGGGCTATAATAAATGAAGTAGAAGTGCTAATCTTGGCGCTTCCGCTAAAAAGTATAAATTTCCTGAGGGGGAGGAGGCAGCTCCTCCCCCTTTTCCCATTTTCCTATCTCTTCTTATTTCATTTAGTATATAATGGATAAGTATGCGGGAAATGGCAGACCCTAAATACAAGACATCTACATAATATAGGAGGATCTAACGTGAATAAGAAAACACTAAAAGACCTTGATGTAAAAGGGAAAAAAGTTTTTTGCCGTGTCGATTTTAATGTGCCTATGAAGGATGGGGAAGTAACCGACGATACCCGAATTAAAGCCGCATTACCAACAATTAAACACTTATCAGACAATGGGGCTAAAGTAATTTTAGCGAGTCACCTAGGTCGACCAAAAGGACAAGTAGTAGAAGAATTACGACTGGACCCAGTAGCTAAAAGACTTAGTGAATTAAGTGGTAAAGAAGTAGTAAAAACAAATGCGGTTTATGGCGACGAAGTAAATGAAGCAATCGCAAATCTTAATGATGGTGATTTATTATTAATAGAAAATGTTCGCTTCGAAGCGGGAGAAGAAAAAAATGATCCTGCATTAGTGCAAAGTTTCGCAGCTATGGCAGATTTATATGTGAATGATGCATTTGGAGCGGCTCATCGTGCACATGCTTCAACAACCGGTGTTGCGGAAAAATTACCTGCTGCAGCTGGCTTTTTGATGGAAAAAGAGATCAGTGTACTAAGCAAAGCGTTAGAAAATCCAGAGCGCCCATTTACAGCGATTATTGGTGGGGCTAAAGTAAAAGACAAGATTGATGTAATCGATAATTTGCTAGAAAAAGTAGATAATCTAATCGTCGGTGGTGGCCTTGCCTATACATTTATTAAAGCACAAGGTCATGAAATAGGAAAATCCCTTTTAGAAGAAGATAAGATTGATTTAGCAAATGAGTTTATGAAAAAAGCTAAAGAAAAAGGTGTAAATTTTGTTCTTCCAGAAGATGTTGTTATAGCAGATGATTTCTCTGAAGAAGCAAATACGAAGGAAGTATCCATTGAAGAAATCCCAGCAGATTGGGAAGCATTAGACATTGGGCCGAATACTCGCGAGAAATACAGCAAGATTGTATCTGAATCTAAATTAGTGATTTGGAACGGACCGATGGGTGTATTTGAATTAAATATATTTGCTAATGGAACAAAAGCTGTAGCAAATGCTCTTGCAACTACAGAAGGATATACTGTAATTGGTGGTGGAGATTCAGCAGCTGCAGTTGAAAAATTCGGTCTAGCAGATAAGATGGACCACGTATCTACTGGTGGTGGAGCCTCCCTAGAGTTTATGGAAGGTAAGGTTTTACCAGGAGTAGCAGCTCTAGACGACAAATAATATAAAAATTAAATCCTGCATTTAATTTATTTTGAGGTGAGACAATGCGTAAAAAAGTAATTGCTGGTAACTGGAAAATGAATAAAGTTTTATCCGAAGCAAATAGTTTTGTAGATGAAGTAAAAGAAAAAATACCTAATAGTGATCAAGTAGAAGCAATCGTATGTGCACCATATCCATTTTTAGCTTCTCTTGTAGAGAAATCAAAGGCTTCTAAATTAAAAGTTGCTGCACAAAATATGCACTTTGAAAATGATGGAGCATTTACTGGTGAAGTAAGTCCCGTTATGTTAAAGGACCTAGGAGTAACTCACGTTGTATTAGGTCACTCTGAGCGCCGTGAGTATTTTGAGGAAACAGATGAGACAGTTAACAAAAAGACTCATGCTGCATTCAATCATGGTTTAACGCCAATTGTTTGTGTTGGTGAAACATTAGAGCAACGTGAAGCTAACGAAACAATGGGTCTTGTCGGAACTCAAGTACAAAAAGCGCTTGAAGGTTTATCCGAAGAACAAGTAGCAAATACAATCATTGCTTATGAGCCAATTTGGGCAATTGGAACTGGTAAAACAGCGACAAGTGAACAAGCTAATGAAGTATGTACACATATTCGTAATGTTGTAAGAGAATTAACTTCAGAAGCTACTGCAGAACAAGTCATTATTCAATATGGTGGAAGTGTAAAACCTGCTAACGTGGATGAATTATTAGCACAATCTGATATAGATGGTGCACTTGTTGGTGGAGCAAGCCTAGAAGCTGACTCTTTCTTACAGCTTGTGGAGGCTGGAGCAAAATGAGTAATGAAAAACTAGCTGCATTAATCATCTTAGATGGATTCGCATTTCGTAATGAACAATTTGGGAATGCAGTTGCACAGGCGAAAAAACCAAACTTTGACCGTTACTGGAACCAATTTGCACATAATCAATTAACAGCTAGTGGAGAAGCGGTAGGATTACCTGAAGGACAAATGGGTAACTCTGAAGTTGGACATTTGAATATTGGTGCAGGCCGTATCGTTTATCAAAGTTTAACAAGAGTGAATTTGTCTATTAAAGAAGGCGAATTTTACCATAATGAAGCTTTTCTAAAATCGATCCAACATGCCAAAGATAATAACCGTGCGTTACATTTATTTGGTTTATTATCTGATGGTGGGGTCCATAGTCATATTAATCATTTGTTCGCTTTGTTAAAGCTTGCAAGTGATCAAGGACTTAAAGAAGTTTATGTTCATGGTTTCCTTGATGGTCGTGATGTTGGACCACAAACAGCGAAACAATTCATTAAACAAACAGAAGAAAAAATGGAGGAACTAGGTGTAGGTCAGTTCGCTACCATCTCTGGGCGTTACTATTCCATGGATAGGGATAAACGTTGGGATCGTGTGAAGAAATCATATGATGCCATGGTATATGGGGAAGGACCTAGCTACCATACCGCTATGGAAGTTGTAGAAGACTCCTATGAAAACGGAGTTTATGATGAATTCGTTATTCCTTCTGTAATTGTTGATGAAAATGGAGAGGCAGTTGGAAAAGTACAAGATAATGATTCTATCATTTTCTATAATTTCCGACCTGACCGTGCAATCCAAATCTCTCGTACTTTTGCAAATGAAGACTTCCGTGATTTTGATCGTGGACCTGGTGTTCCGAAAAATCTTGATTTCACGATGTTAACAAACTTTAGTGAAACAGTTGATGGTTATGTAGCCTATAAACCGGTGAACTTGGATAACACGATTGGTGAGGTTCTGTCTCAAAATGGTTTAAAACAATTACGTATTGCAGAAACAGAAAAATACCCACACGTAACCTTTTTCATGAGTGGTGGACGTGAACAAGAATTCGACGGAGAAAAACGAATTCTTATTAATTCACCAAAAGTAGCGACTTACGACCTTAAACCAGAAATGAGTGCTTACGAAGTGACGGACGCGTTGCTTCAAGAACTTGATTCTGAAGAACGTCCAAATGCTATTATTCTTAACTTTGCTAACCCTGATATGGTTGGGCATTCCGGAATGTTAGAACCAACTATTAAAGCAATCGAAGCAGTGGACGAGTGTTTAGGCAAAGTTGTCGATAAAATCGTGGAACTTGGTGGGAATGCAATTATTACAGCTGATCATGGTAACTCGGATGAAGTAGTAACATTGGAAGGTGAACCAATGACAGCTCATACAACAAACCCTGTACCTGTCATCGTTACGAAAGAGGATATTAAATTACGTGATGGTGGAATTCTTGCAGACTTAGCACCAACCTTACTTGATTTATTGAATGTTGAAAAACCAGAAGAAATGACTGGGAATTCATTGATTGAAAAATAAATATATATCCTAAAACTCCAGTAATGAGCTAAGATTGGCTAGCCACTCATTGATTGGAAAAATGGACTTAATAAAAAACTACTATAATTAAGGAGAGAAAAAATTATGCCATACATTACAGACGTATACGCACGTGAAGTATTAGACTCACGTGGTAACCCAACAGTAGAAGTAGAAGTTTATACAGAATCAGGTGCTTTCGGTAGAGCGTTAGTTCCAAGTGGTGCTTCAACTGGTGAATATGAAGCAGTTGAATTACGCGATGGAGATAAAGACCGTTATTTAGGTAAAGGCGTTCTTCAAGCTGTGAATAACGTAAATGAAGTAATTGCTCCAGAACTAGTTGGATTGGACGTTACTCGTCAAAACATCATTGATGCAACAATGATTGAATTGGACGGTACTGAAAACAAAGGTAAATTAGGTGCAAACGCAATTCTAGGTGTTTCCATGGCTTGTGCTCGTGCTGCAGCTGATTTACTTGATGTACCATTATATAACTACTTAGGTGGATTTAACTCTAAAACACTTCCAACGCCAATGATGAACATTGTTAACGGTGGAGAGCATGCGGATAACAACGTAGACATTCAAGAATTTATGGTTATGCCTGTTGGCGCAGAAAGCTTTAAAGAAGCACTTCGTATGGGCGCAGAAATCTTCCATGCATTGAAAAAAGTATTGGGTTCAAAAGGTTACAATACTGCAGTAGGTGATGAAGGTGGATTCGCTCCTAACCTAGGTTCAAACGAAGAAGCTCTTCAAACCATTGTAGAAGCAATTGAAGCAGCGGGTTATAAACCTGGTGAAGAAGTTAAATTAGCAATGGACGTTGCTTCTTCTGAAATTTATGAGGACGGTAAATACAACCTTAAAGGAGAAGGCGTTGTTCGTACTTCTGCAGAAATGGTTGAATGGTATGAAGAAATGGTTAACAAATATCCTATCATCTCCATTGAAGATGGTTTAGATGAAAACGACTGGGAAGGTCATAAACTATTAACAGACCGTCTTGGTGACCGTGTACAACTAGTTGGAGATGACCTATTCGTTACAAATACGAAAAAACTTGCACAAGGTATCGAGCAAGGTGTAGGTAACTCTATCCTTATCAAAGTTAACCAAATTGGTACACTAACTGAAACATTTGATGCAATTGAAATGGCGAAACGCGCTGGGTACACAGCAGTAATTTCTCACCGTTCTGGTGAAACTGAAGATTCAACTATTGCTGACATCGCTGTTGCAACAAATGCTGGTCAAATTAAGACTGGTGCTCCATCACGTACAGACCGTGTAGCTAAATACAATCAATTATTACGTATTGAAGATGAATTGGCTGGCATGGGCGAATATGGTGGATTAGGTTCATTCTATAACTTGAAAAAATAAGTTAGTTACAAAATCAATAGAGTGCAAAACCGGAAAGGTTTAGCACTCTATTTTTTTATTGTTTCCATGAAGGCATAGGACAAATTATAGAATTAATATCATAGCATAGGGAGGGAGGAAGAATGGCGAAAAAAGTATTGCTCTTTGGAGACATTGGCATAGATGATACTGTAGCTCTCATCTTTTCTTATTTAAGTAAAGATATTGACGTAGTAGGTGTGGTAGCCGATTATGGTAACATACCTAGAGAAAATGCGATAGCTAATATTAATTATGTTTATAAGATGTTTGATATATTAGAAATAGAAAATTTTAAAATTATTGCAGGAGCGGAACTTTCGATGACGGGAGAAATTCCTAAGTTTTTCCCGGAAATTCATGGGGAATATGGACTTGGGCCTATTATACCCCCTACAGATGGGGCTCAGGTTTTAAGTGAAAATTTCTTTGAAGTCATTGAAATCATTAAAGAACATTTGGATGATCTTATTATCGTTAATATTGGTCGATTGACCTCTTTAGCTACATTGTTTATTCTGCATCCTAATTTGATGAAACAAATTAAAGAATACTATATTATGGGAGGAGCATTCTGGTATCCAGGTAATGTTACATCAGTTTCTGAAGCTAACTTCCATGGCGATCCGATAGCTGCACAATTAGTTCTTAGTTATGCAAGTAAGGTTAAAATTTATCCTTTAAATGTAACATCTAGAGCAATTGTTACACCTGAAATGGTTAATTATATTGATCAAGTCGGGAAAGTACCTCTAATAAAAACCCTCCTTGATTACTATTATGATTTTTATAAAAAACGTGATCCAAGTGTACAAGGAAGTCCTTTACATGATGTACTCACCTTAATGGCTGTATATTATGATGATATGCTTAAGTATGAGAGTTTTCCGGTTTATGTCGTACGGTCAATGAATGGAACGGAACGGGGTCAGAGTATTGCTGACATAAGACCATTTGGAGATTTAGAAGAAGAAACGGAAGCGGTCATTAAAAAACATCAAATTGCGTTACAGCTAGACTATCCAAAATTTTTCAAGCATTTTATGGAAGTGATGACAGGGGTAGAATTTAAATAGAAAAATATGAATGTATGTTAAAATAGTAGTAAGAATGTGGGCAGGAGGAGAACGTTATTGATATTTTAGAGGGGATTAAGTCTCGTAGATCTATCCATTCATTTAAAGAAGAACAAGTAAATAAAGAAACATTAAAGCAAATCTTCACCTATGGCTCCTTTGCGCCGACCCATTATATGAAAGAACGTTGGAAAATTAAAGTATATCAAGGTGACGGAAGGAAGGGCTTTATTCAAAGTATCATGAAAAGTTACCAGAGGATTGGCATGATTAAAGATGATGACCATCCGAAAACGTTAAAAACGATAGATTCCTTATCCAGTTTCCTTCTTGCTATCCCTCACCATGCTGTGATTTATTATGAACAGCCCAACGATAAGATTCGAAATGAAGAAGAATATGCATCCATTTGTGCTTTTATACAAAATGCTCAACTAGCCGCATGGAAGTTTGGGGTAGGTATGTTATGGACTATCACACCCTATATGCACGATCCACAATTTGTAAAAGAAATCGGGTTAGAGGGCAAACGAATTAAAATAGCTGCTGTAATGCAAATGGGATATCCAAAAAAGATTCCAATTGATAAAGGAAGGACGCCGATTGACGAAAAGTTAGAGTTTGTTGAATGTTAAACAATAAAAAACACCTTGTCCAACAAGTAAAGACAAGGTGTTTAGCGTTTTACTCAGTTATTCCTTTAATAAATTCCACCACTTCATCTGCAGTCCCCATCGATAAAATTTGCACTTTGTGTTTGGCAATTTCTTTCTGAGATAGATTTTTTATTTGTGTCCGTGCAGGTAAAATAGATGTTGCGCTCATACTGAATTCATCTAAACCAAGTCCTAAAAGTATTGGAATAGCAATCGGGTCACCAGCCATTTCACCACACATACCAGTCCATTTTCCTTCTTTATGTGCGGATTCAATAACATTGTTTACTAAGTTAAGAATAGCTGGATGATATGGTTGATACAAATAAGAAACCCGTTCATTCATACGGTCTGCAGCCATCGTATATTGTATTAAATCATTCGTTCCGATACTAAAGAAATCCACTTCTTTTGCAAACTGTTTCGCTGTTACGGCAGTCGATGGAATTTCGACCATAATTCCAACTTCAATATCCTCTGCAACTTTCACACCACTAGCCTTTAGAGATTCCTTTTCGTCTAAAAGGATAGATTTAGCTTGACGGAATTCCTCTAACGTTGCAATCATAGGAAACATAATTTTCAAGTTTCCGTAAGCACTAGCGCGGAGCAATGCTCGTAATTGTGGACGGAAAACGTCCTCATTTTCTAAACAAAAACGGATTGCTCGAAAACCAAGAAATGGGTTCATTTCCTTAGGAAGATTAAGATAACTAAGTTCCTTGTCTCCACCCACATCCAACGTTCGAACAACAACAGGCTTCCCATCCATCCTCTCTAGAACGGTTTTATACGCTTCGAACTGTTCTTCTTCTGAAGGTAGTTCACTTTTACCCATATAAAGAAATTCTGTGCGGTAAAGTCCTACTCCTTCGCCACCATTATTTAAAACTCCATCAATGTCATTTGGGGTCCCAATGTTAGCAACTAATTCAACTTGTTCCCCGTCTTTCGAGAATGTCGGTTCACCTTTTAATTTTGCCCATTCTGCTTGTTGTTTGCGGAAAGTGTTTTGTTTCTCACGGTAATTTGCTAATTCTTCTTCACTAGGATGAATAATTACTTTCCCTTCCATACCATCGATAATTACCATATCATTTTGACTTATAGAGGTAGTTACATTTTTCGTTCCTACGACAGCTGGAATCTCAAGAGACCTCGCCATAATAGCTGAATGGGAAGTCCTTCCGCCAATGTTGGTAGCAAAACCTTTCACATATTGGCGATTTAATTGTGCCGTATCAGATGGTGTTAAGTCATTCGCAATTACGATTACTTCCTCATTTATTAATGCAGAGTTAGGAAATGACACACCTAATAAATGAGCCATTACACGTTTGGTCACATCTCTAATATCAGCAGCACGTTCTCTCATGTACTCATTATCCATATTTTGAAACATTTCAATAAACATGTTTGCAACTTCATCAAGAGCTGTCTCCGCCATCACGTTTTTTTCCTTGATTTTATCCTTCATTGGATTAATCATTTCAGGGTCATTTAAAATAAGCAAGTGTGCAGAAAAGATTTCAGCATGCTCATCTCCTAAGGAATTTCTTGTATGTTCTTTAATTTTCTCAAGTTCTGATTTAGATGTATCTAATGCCCGATTCAATCTTTCTATTTCCTCAATAGGATTGTCGATGGTTTTCTTTTCAAAAGATAAATCAGGAGTGGTAAGTTGATATGCTTTTGCTATTGCAATTCCTGTCGATGCTGCTATACCTTCGATTAGTGTCATTTTTACTTCTACAACCTTTCCATCTCTAATTTACTGTGTTTGATAATTGCTGATTAATCCAGTTACAAATGACGGAGTATACTTCTTCCTTAACTGAATCATTTATTATCTCATGTCGAGCACCTTTGAATAAATGAGTATCTATCGACCTTATACCTGCATTTTTATATAATTGCACACTTTTCCAAACACCTTTCTCATAATTTCCTACAGGATCATCAGAACCACTTATAAAAAGCATCGGTAAGTCCTTTCTTATCAATTCATTTTGCTTTTGCATTTGGTATAATCCAGACATTAAATCATAAAAGAAACGAGCAGTTGGAATGAATCCGGATAAAGGGTCATTCATATACTTTTCAACTTCTAATTCATCACTAGATATCCAATCATGCTTTGTTTTATGCCCTTTAATTTTCTTATTATAATTCCCAAATGCTAAATGATTCATAATCTTCGATGGCTTTTTACTTGGCAATAATACGGAAAGTAATTTACCTGGTACAGTTACGATGTTTGGAAAATAACCGGTTCCGGATAAAATAACTCCATTAATAGAATGGCTATATTTTTGTATGAAATTTCTTGCGATAAAGGAACCCATACTATGACCGAAAAGAAAAATGGGTACGTGAGGATGTTCTTCTTTTATGTGAGTGTTTATTTGGTGTAGATCATTCACCACTTTAAAGAAGCCATTGTTTTTATCAAAATAACCGAGTAAACCTTGTTTTAATCCAGTTTGTCCATGTCCTCGATGGTCATTACCATATACGGTAAATCCTTTATCTGTTAGGAATGTTGCAAAAGACTCATATCTTCCTATGTGTTCTGCCATACCATGGGAAATTTGTATAATTGCTTTTGGTTTAGCATTTTCTGTTTGCCATCTTTTTATGTATAAATCGGTATGATCTTCTGCTTTTAACCAAAAGGACTGTTTCATCTAATCATCCTTTCTTTTAAATAAAGGTAAAGTATAGCTTGCTATTCTTTTATTAATTGTGCTAAAGTAAATAGTAGTTAGTGTCGGAAATAGGAGGTATCTTGGAAACATGTCTGGATTAGTAAATACATTATTAATTATTGATGCAATAATTTTAATTACTTTAGTTCTACTACAATCTGGAAAAAGTGCTGGACTGTCCGGAGCTATTTCTGGGGGTGCCGAGCAATTATTTGGTAAACAGAAAGCTCGTGGTATGGATTTAGTTTTACATCGTGGTACAGTAATTACTGGGATCTTATTTTTTGTATTAGCTTTTATAAGTGGATATTTAGTATAATTATATTCGACCCTTATCACTATGAGAAGTGATAAGGGTTTAATTATGATATTTAGAATTGGAAGAATAAGGGAATAGTTATTAGTGGGTGTTCAAAAGGTGGATAAAAGGACTGAGTCGGCTATTTTTACCGGACTTTTTGAACAACCTATAAAGATAGGAGATGTAACATCATGAAAATAGTTCAACCAAAACCATTTACTTTCGAAGCGGGTAAACGTGCTGTACTTTTATTACATGGATTTACCGGGCATTCTGCTGATGTACGGATGCTTGGTCGATTTCTTGAGAAAAAAGGATATACCTCTCATGCGCCGATTTATAGGGGACATGGTTTGCCACCTGAAGAGATTCTTAAATCTAATCCAAAACAATGGTGGGAAGACGTCCAAAAAGGGTTAGATCATTTAAAGGAATTAGGGTATGAAGAAATAGCTGTTGCTGGATTGTCCCTTGGGGGTGTTTTAGGTCTGAAATTGGCTTACTCCACGCCGATCAAAGCAGTAATTTCCATGTGTGCCCCTATGTTTTATGATAATGAATTTCAATTATCGAAGGGGTTTAAACTATTTGCCAAAGAGTATAAACAATTAGAAGGCAAAGATGAGCAAACCATCGAGAAAGAAGTTAACCAGTTAATGGAAGATTCATTCGATTTATTCGATGAATTAGGAGAAACTATCAACGAAGTGAGAAGTAATATTGATACAATTTATACCCCAACCTTTGTTGTGCAAGCTCGCAATGATGAAATGATAAATACAGATAGCGCGACATATATATTTGAGAACGTAGAGTCTGACGAGAAAAACATAAAATGGTATGAAAATTCTACCCATGTCATTACATTGGGAGATGAAAAAGAAGAATTGTATGAAGATATTTATCAATTTTTAGAAAATCTTCAGTGGAATGAATGAGTATAAATAGTATATGAAGCAAACAATAATTAGGAAAGCAGGTGAGAATATGAAAGATAGAATACTAAGCATGTTCAAAGAAACTGAGATGAGGCCATTGGCTGTAGATGAGATTGAGCGTGAACTTGGAATAGATGATTCTAGTGAATTTAAGGAGCTAGTCATTGCGTTAAATGAACTAGAGGAAGCTGGTGAATTAGTACGTACTAGGAAAAATAGATTTGGATTACCAGAAAAAATGAACCTCATACGTGGTAAAATTCAAATGCATCAAAAGGGTTTTGCTTTTTTAATTCCGGATGAGGAGGGATTAACAGACGTTTATATACATGCATCTGACTTAGCTTCTGCCATGAATAATGATAAAGTTCTCGTACGAATCGAGAAAACGTCTGACGAGGAAAATCGCCCTGAAGGACAAGTTATTCGTATCTTAGAAAGGGCAGTGACAAAAGTAGTTGGTACGTTTGAAGATAATCGCTCCTTTGGTTTTGTCATAGCAGATGATAAACGAATTCCAAACGATATTTTCATACCAAAAGGAAAAACAAATGGTGCAGTAGATGGACATAAGGTTATTGTAGAGATTACAAAATATCCAGAAGGACGTAAGAGTGCGGAAGGGGAAGTCATTCAAATATTGGGGCATAAAAATGACCCAGGTATTGATATACTATCGATTATTTATAAACATGGAATCACCATTGATTTTCCGGAAGAGGTTTTAGAACAAGCAGCTAACACACCAGAAACAATTTCGGAAGATGAACTCGAAGGACGTCGAGATTTACGGGATGAAATGATTGTAACGATTGATGGTGCCGATGCGAAAGACCTAGATGATGCTGTTTCTGTTAAACAATTAAATAATGGCAACTATAAACTAGGAGTATACATTGCAGATGTAAGTTATTATGTAAGAGAAGGTTCCCCTATTGATGTAGAAGCCTTTGAACGAGGAACAAGTGTATACTTAGTTGATAGGGTTATACCGATGATCCCACATCGTTTATCCAATGGAATTTGTTCTTTAAATCCACAAGTTGATCGATTAACACTAGGTTGTGAAATGGAAATTACCTCAACGGGAGAAGTAGTAAACCATGAAATTTTCCAAAGTGTTATTAGGACGACGGAGCGGATGACGTATAGTGATGTGAACAAAATTCTTGTTGACCATGATGGAGAATTGCGTAAACGTTATGAATTGCTCGTTCCGATGTTTGAAAATATGGAAAAGCTTGCGGAAATATTAAGAGGGAAACGAATGGGACGCGGTGCCATTGACTTTGATTTCAAAGAAGCAAAAGTAGTAGTGGATGAAGAAGGAAAGGCATTTGATGTTGTTTTACGTGAACGTTCTGTTGCGGAACGTTTAATTGAAGAATTTATGTTAGCAGCAAACGAAACAATTGCGGAACATTTTCATTGGATGGATGTCCCATTTATCCATCGTATTCACGAAGATCCTGATGATGGTAAACTACAAAACTTCTTTGAATTTCTTGGTGGATTAGGAATTAAAGTAAAAGGTACTGCTAATGAAGTTCACCCTCAAGCTCTTCAAAAGGTTTTAGAAGATATTAAAGGTGAACCAGAGGAAATGATTGTTTCTAAGTTAATGCTTCGTTCCATGAAACAAGCAAAATATGATCCACAAAGTATTGGACACTTTGGCTTAGCGACAGAATTTTATACGCATTTCACGTCTCCAATTAGAAGATATCCGGATTTAATTGTGCATCGCTTAATCCGAACATATTTACTTGATAAAAGGATGGACAGTAAAACCATTCAACACTGGAAAGAAAGTATGCCTGAAATAGCCCGTCATACTTCAGAAAGGGAAAGACGAGCTGTAGATGCAGAACGGGATACAGATGATTTGAAAAAAGCGGAATATATGCAAGATAAAATTGGTGAAGAGTTCACCGGGGTTATTAGTTCCGTAACAAACTTTGGTATGTTTGTAGAACTACCTAATACAGTAGAAGGTCTTATCCATGTTAGTTTCCTAACAGATGATTATTATCACTATGATGAAAGAAGCCATGCGCTAATTGGTGAACGAACGGCCAATGTGTACCGTGTAGGTGATGAAGTAAAGGTAAGAGTCGCTGCTGTTAATATGGATGAACATGCGATTGATTTTGAATTGGTTAGTGCTGGTACAAAAGCCAGAAAGAGAAAGCCGTTCAAAAATGAAAAACCTTCTAAAAATGGCCGTCCTCCAAAAAATAAGCAACAAAAGAAACATAAAAAAAATAAGAAAAAAAGAAAGTGAGCCGTCTAATTGATTAGGCTCACTTTCTTTTCGAAAAAAAATAAAACATTGGACTAATGTCCTGCATATAATACAATATTATAGATAAATAATAAGTTTTGCCTTAAGGAAAATCTGTTTGACAGCTGAATTATGGCCTTTTATACTAATTAATAACTAATTCATTATAAGGTATAATTGAAGATGCATCATGAGAGGAGTACTTCAAATGAATGAAGTAATGCTTGCTTTTTTATTGACATTATTTGCTGGGTTAGCAACCGGTGTAGGAAGTTTAATTGCCTTTTTTGCAAAAACAACGAATACTAAATTTTTATCATTCGCTTTAGGTTTATCAGCAGGTGTTATGATTTATGTATCAATGGTTGAAATTTTCTTTAAAGCAAAAGACTCATTAACGATGGCACTTGATGAAACTAGTGGCTATTGGGTTACCGTAATTGGTTTTTTTGCTGGAATGCTATTAATTGGGCTGATTGACCGATTCATTCCAAAATATTCGAATCCCCATGAAGTGAAAAAGGTAGAAGATATGGAAAAATCGACTTCCCCTATGAATGATCCAGATTTGATGAAAATGGGACTTTTTACAGCACTGGCTCTGGCGATTCATAACTTCCCGGAAGGAATTGCTACTTTTATTTCAGCATTAGAGAATCCTAGTATCGGTGTTGCAATTGCTGTTGCAGTTGCAATTCATAATATCCCAGAAGGAATTGCTGTATCTGTGCCGGTGTATTATGCCACTAATGACAAGAAAAAAGCGTTCAAACTATCTTTTCTATCTGGTTTAGCAGAACCTATTGGTGCTTTAGTAGCTTTCTTAATCCTTATGCCATTTTTAAGTGATGTATTGTTTGGAATTATATTTTCCATGGTTGCAGGTATTATGGTATTCATTTCTTTAGATGAATTATTACCTGCTGCAAAAAAATATGATGAAGCCCATATGTCTATTTATGGAGTTATAGTTGGAATGGCAATAATGGCTGTTAGTTTAATACTACTTGCCTAATCAATTGGAATTGCATCCATAATTTGATAAAATAGAATTTACGTGAGTTGTAGGAGGATACGCCTGATGCCTAAAGGACAAGGAAAAACAATTGCACAAAATAAAAAAGCGAATCATGATTATGCCATTGAAGAAACTTTCGAAGCAGGAATCGTGTTAAAAGGTACAGAAATCAAATCAATCCGCAATGGCCGGGTGAATTTAAAGGATTCCCATGCAAGAATAGATCGTAATGGGGAAGTCCAATTAGTAAACATGCATATCTCCGAATATGAACAAGGGAATCGTTACAATCATGATCCAACGAGGTCAAGAAAATTACTATTGCATCGAAAACAAATCGATCGATTAATCGGGTTGATTCAACAACAAGGCTATGCTCTTGTTCCATTGAAACTATATATAAAAAATGGTTATGCTAAAATTCTTCTCGGTTTAGGAAAAGGGAAGAAAAAATATGATAAGCGTGAAGATCTGAAGAAAAAACAAATGAAGAGAGATATAGATCGGGCACTCAAGGATCATATGAATCGGTAATGGTGCATGTCAAAAGGAGAAATTTTACGGACCATTTGATTACCTCTAATATGTAATTTCTACCAGTCCTTGATTTCTTCTTTCAATTTGTTATAATAAAGATACAAGTTAAAGCGAATGCTCATTTATCCTTGAGCGTTTCTCATTAAAGTATGTTTTCAAATCATATTTGATAACATCATTTATATGGGGACGTTACGGATTCGACAGGGGTAGGTCGAGCTTTGGTCGCGCGTCGAGGTTACGGCTCGTAAAACGTTATCGCCTAATAATAACTGGCAAATCTTACAATCAACCTGCTTTAGCAGCTGCATAAGTAGCCTAAAGCGATCCTTCCTACCATCGCCCGTGTGGTAGTCTTGAAGGGTCTCAAATGTAGCGGGCTTTTGCTTCAATCCGCAGTCTGAGGATTGTTGCAGAAATTAATCAGACTAGCCGTCTGGAAGCCTGTTGGTAGGCTGAAGGAATGGCGAATGATAATATACCAACTACACGCGTAGAAGCCTTAGTGGCGATGCCTTTGGACGTGGGTTCGATTCCCACCGTCTCCACCAATACATAAGTTGGTGGTTTTTTTGTGTTTGTGTGACGTAAAGCATAAGTTTTCCGTTTGGAAGCTTTATGCTTTATTTTTTTTTAGGAAATTTTATGCTTGATTCTTCAATTTTCTTAGCTAATATATTAAGAAATTATCATTAATATCGACAATAAAATCTAATTTTAAGATAAAATTGTAAATCACTTTACACTTATTATTGTGGTTCAGTTCATTAAGGACACAAAAAATACTTTATTGGTAATTGAATTATGGTAATAAATGAATAGTATTGAAGAATCGATGTAGGATTTTATATTACGCTTCTTCTAGATGAGGAAAATAGATAGATTTCATTTCCATAGGATATCAAATCTAATCACTTCTAGAAAGAAAAGCGTATTTGATAAATTAAAAATGGAGCCGCTTTAAGGGGATTGCATAAAAAATAAGGAAGTAATTACTTCCTTATTTTTTATGTCTGAAATACAAGTTGCACTAACATATATAATTATTTCCAAAAATATATAATTTATTCAAAGAAGGCAATCCAAAAGCCGCTGTTTCCAACCATCATCGTATTGTTCCATGTGCATCGGCATAATTAAACCATTAAACATCGTTTTTGGAAAAACATTTTTACTAGAAGATTGCCTTTCCTTTGGACTTTCCTTTCCTTTATTTTTATATTGAAAGTATAATTTAAATTTAATTGGAGATTATATGTATAAATCGTTAATTAGTTGTCTTATGAATTTCAACAAATTTGCACATACATAAAAATGTGCAAAGAAGCAAAAAGGTCAGCACTAAATACAGTGTTGGCTTTTTGCTTCTTTTCTAAGATTTTAATATAATAACGTCATAAGAATACGTATAGCAATGAGTATAAATTATTTTAATCTAAACCCGGTTCCACTGTTGGCGACAGTCTGGACACTCCCATTTTGTTACTCTGTCTTCTTCCATACTAGAAATGCCAATTTTTCTTGTGAAATGAGTTGAATTACCATAGTGCTTGCGTAACTCTTTTGGGATAGGTTTACCCTGCAAGTTTGAATTGCAGAAGGGACAATATTCAATACTATTATCCATTTTTCTCATCCTTTTAATAATATTGAGGAAGAACCACTAAAATAGTTTATCAAAGTTAATTATACTACGATTTTAAAAACTCTTCCCATCTATTTATTAAACAACTGTATCACATCTTCAACAACATCTTTGTTGTAATTTTTGTCTAACAAGCGTTCAATAACTGCTTCCAATGTTTGTCTCTTATATATATTTGTTAGTGCTTTTAGAATATTTTCTGTATCGATTGTTCCGAATTTATCTAAATGCATTTTCATCAAAGAAGCTTCACCGTCTGGTAATACAAGAATATCTTCCACTTCTTTAATAGAATATCCCTTACCAAACAAAATTTCCGCAACCTGTCTCTTTTCAATTGAGCTGACAATATAATTTAACCAGTAAAGCTGATTTTCCCTTAACGTCGTTATTTGTTGAAATTCCTCAAAAGAACCATGCTTAAAAATGTACTCAATATTCATTATATACACTCCTTGTTCATTTCATTATGAAGCAAAACAAGACCTTATATACACACTTCAAACATTATTGACTATGTTAATGAAAGACTATTCAATGGGAACTAATAAGGGCTACGGGGATAAGTAAGTAGTTTGCTGAGACCTAAACGGTTGATTCAATTTGAGGTTAACAATAAAAGTAAAAGGTACTGCTTTAATTTAAGTGAAGTGCTTAAACTTGTGGTTTCAGTACTATGTTCTTTGATGCTAAATAAAAGGTGTATTATATCTATAATTGAATAAATGGCTGAATCTTTAATTAAAATCTAAGAAATATCTTTTCAATTTGAGATGTAGGATCCTATATTGGTTATGCATTCTTAAATATGAGTTATATAATGTTTATTGTTTTTCATAGTCGGATTGCTCCATTTACTATATCTTCTTTAATGCTCCAATGAATTGAGTTTTCTGTTACTACATCTATTTTTACATCAAGTAATTCTTCAATTTCTTGTTTGAATCGAATCAAATAAATTTCGCCCTTTTTCAAACTCCACAAGTAAATTAAGGTCACTATTAGGCCCATCTTCAAGTCTTGCTACTGAACCAAAAACTTGTACATTTTTAATACCATGTTCAATTGCTATTTTTAGAATCAGGTCACGCTTTTCATTAAGAATATCATATAACACAACATATCCCTCCCATTTTTAAAAGTTCTTTGAAATCTTTATATCATGACTAAAATCTTTCTAAATATATATTTATTGGGGTCTTCGGAATATATAGTGGAATTAATTTTTTAATAGTTTAAAAACAACTGGTGTTTAAATCGGATTATCCGGTGGGATATTAGGACAATCAATAGTATCATAAAAGTATCAATCACATACGAGTGGTGCGTCGGGAGAAAAGTAAAATAGTCCAATTTGTTTGACCATGTACTATGGTACACGGTTTATAATATTCATGGGGTGAAATAATTTGATTTATCGAATTAGTGAGTTCGCAAATAAATGTGGAGTTAACAAAGAAACTATTAGATATTATGAACGAAAAAATTTATTACAAGAACCTTACCGAACGGAAGCTGGTTATCGGATGTTTTCAGATGATGAAGTAAAGCGTGTTGGGTTTATTAAACGAATACAGGAACTTGGTTTTTCTTTAAGTGAGATCTATAAATTACTTGGCGTTGTAGATAAAGATGAAGTTCGTTGTCAAGATATGTTCGAATTTGTTTCTAAAAAACAAGAGGAAGTTCAAAAGCAAATAGAGGATTTAAAACGTATTGAAACTATGTTAGATGACTTAAAACAACGATGTCCAGATGAAAAGCAATTACATTCGTGTCCAATAATTGAAACATTAACATGAGAGATTAACGAAGGGAGCTTTATTATGATTAAATTTAAGGTAAACATTCAAGGAATGACTTGTACGGGTTGTGAAAAACACGTAGAATCAGCACTTGAAAAGATAGGTGCTAAAAATATTGAGTCTAGTTTTCGTCGTGGTGAAGCAGTATTTGAACTGTCCGATGATATTGAGGTTGAAAGTGCAATAATGGCGATTGATGAAGCAAATTACCAAACCGGAGAAATTGAAGAAGTATCATCACTAGAAAACGTGGCGTTAAGTAATGAAGACAATTATGACCTTCTTATTATTGGTTCTGGTGCAGCTGCCTTTTCTTCGGCAATTAAAGCCATAGAATACGGTGCAAAAGTTGGAATGATTGAGCGTGGAACGGTTGGGGGAACCTGTGTGAATATTGGCTGTGTTCCGTCAAAAACTCTTCTTAGGGCAGGGGAAATAAATCATTTATCAAAAGAAAACCCGTTTATAGGTTTACAAACATCTGCTGGAGAAGTGGATTTAGATTCTTTAATCAAGCAAAAGAATGAATTGGTGACTGAACTTCGGAATCAAAAATATGTGGATTTAATTTATGAATATAATTTTGATTTAATTAAAGGTGAAGCAAAATTCATTGATGCTAGTACGGTTGAGGTCAATGGGACAAAGTTATCTGCAAAACGCTTTTTAATTGCAACAGGTGCATCTCCTTCGTTACCACAAATTTCAGGACTTGAAGAAGTGGACTATTTAACTAGTACAACACTACTTGAATTAAAGAAAGTACCAAAACGGTTAACGGTGATTGGTTCAGGATATATTGGAATGGAGCTTGGACAACTATTTTATCATCTAGGTTCAGAAATAACGCTTATCCAAAGAAGTGAGCGACTTTTAAAAGAATATGATCCTGAGATTTCAGATACAGTTGAAAAAGCCTTAATTGAACAGGGTATAAACCTTGTCAAAGGGGCAACTTTTGAGCGTGTTGAACAAAGTGGAGAGATAAAAAAGGTTTACGTAACAGTGGATGGCAGTAAAAAAGTCATTGAATCAGATCAGTTACTTGTTGCTACTGGAAGAAAACCAAATACGGATTCTTTAAATTTAAGTGCTGCAAATGTTGAAATTGGAAAAAATAATAAAATCCTGATCAATGATTTTGGTCAAACAAGTAATCAAAAGATTTATGCAGCAGGGGATGTGACGTTAGGACCGCAATTTGTATATGTAGCAGGCTATGAAGGTGGAATTGCTACTGATAATGCTATCGGTGGATTAAACAAAAATATAGATTTATCAATAGTTCCTGCTGTTACGTTTACAAATCCATCGGTTGCAACGGTTGGTTTAACAGAAGAACAAGCAAAAGAGAAAGGGTATGATGTGAAGACATCTGTATTACCCTTAGATGCTGTTCCAAGAGCAATTGTAAACCGTGAAACCACCGGTGTATTTAAACTAGTAGCAGATGCAAATACATTGAAAGTATTAGGGGTTCATATTGTATCTAAGAATGCAGGAGATGTCATCTATGCAGCGACATTAGCTGTTAAATTTGGCTTAACGATAGAAAATTTAATAGAAACCCTAGCACCATATTTAACAATGGCTGAAGGGCTAAAATTAGCTGCACTTACATTCGATAAGGATGTATCGAAATTATCTTGTTGTGCAGGCTAATGCAACCTTTTTACAACTACCTATTCAAGTAAACCGGCTAATAATTACTAAAGGGTGCAGTAGTTAAGCAAAGTCTACAAAAGGATTTCATACACTATTTTCCGATCACTCATTATATAAATGCTTTAAGGGATTTGCTAAGTGCATTTATGGTCACAAAAATAATTTAGCTCTGATGATTTCGATATCAAATGGACAATATGGAACAATCGATAGTCAATCCATTCTTAAAATATTAACGAAGATTTATCAGAGAGAGACTTTAGTAATGGTCATTGAACAATTGATAAATAAGAAGTGTGACAAGGATATAATAGAAGATGTTATATGTTTATTTAAAGAATAGTTTTTGGATTAGCTTAATTACTTGTATATGGTATTTAATCTATGTATACTTCGGCAGTATATTTATTATATAAATAGTGTGAATATACATAAGTATTTATAATCAAAAGTAGGAACCCTAATCTTCAGCAATCGGGTCATTTTTTTGAAGGAAACATTACGTATTATGTTAAAGGCATATATAAAATATTAGATATTATTGTATTACAGGAACAGGAGTGAGCAAAATTATATTATCAATACCCATACTATTATTATCCAAATTATACTGGAAGAACAGAAGCCGGTATGCCCATGATGCGGATGGATAAAATGAAACAAATGATGATGGAATATATGAAGATGACACAACAAATTTAGATTCAATAAAGGGAAATATCTTTGAAGGACTAAATATCATCACACTTCCTACCTGTTGGAATTACCATAATATTCTTCTTTTATGAGAAGGTCAGAAATTCAGTGAATGTCTATATCTATTACGGGCGCTCTTTTCCTAATAAAGAATAGCGCTATATCGCTTATGGGCCAGATTGTTAGATAAAATAAAGATTATCCTCAATTATATAGGATAATCTTTATTTTCACTCTTTTTCCTTGTAAAAAGTAGAACTTGCGAGACTATGGCAAGCACGGGTAATTCAATTAAAGGTCCAATAACCAAAGCTAAAGCAATAAGAGGTTGATCAGGAAATGCTGTTACAGCTATAGCCAAAGAAACAGGGGAATTCCTAGCAATAATCGTCATATTTAAACTAACTAAATCTTCATAGGAAAATCCTAAAAATTTCCCTACAAATCGTCCTACTACATAATTAATGATAAAAAATAATAAAACTGGAATAATTAGAATGTAAATCACTTCAAGGTTTTCAAGTAAGTAAGAACCTTGGGAAGCAAATATTGCCATAATAGCTAATGATAAAAAGATTATTTGAGTATTGCCAAAAAAGGGAATGATTTTGTTGTTTAAAACAGATTTTTTTCTTAATAAGAATCGTGTAAGATGAGCAATTATAAATGGGACAACTAATACAATAACTATACTTTCTATAAGCGTTGATATAGGTATCGATTCAATAGTTCCAGCAAATATTAACAAATACACTGGCAAAAGTACGACTTGCAAAATTAAATTAATCGGCAAAACAGATGTTGAAAGAGACACATTTCCTTTTGCTATGCCAGTAAACGCTAGATACCAATCTGTACAAGGTGTCACCATAAGCATAATAAAACCAATCCATAAAGCAGGATAATCAGATAAGAAAATGGAACCTAAACCCCAAGCAAATATTGGTGTCCAGATAAAATTAATGATCGTACTGGATCCTAGAAATTTAATATTTGAAAAAGCCCTTTTTAATTGTTGCAATGGAATTGTTAAAAATAACCCGTATAGCATTAACAAAAGAAACGGTGTAATAAAGTTTTCCGCATATTGTTCAATTATGTTTATCTGTCCTAATAAGAGACCTAACCCAACAGCAAATAGTATAATAACAGTTTGTAGTTTATCTAATATCCCCATAAAGAATTCTTTCCTTTCTCTAAAAACCCAATTTATAGCAAGTATAGTGCAATCACATTTTTATTTCTTTCATTTTTATTCATTATTGGGGCGATTGTTGAACAGGAATACAAATATAAAAGTACCTATTTATATGTTGGGTAACTTTAATACAAAATTTATACTGCCATTTCATACATAAATTAAATGCCAAATACATCACTTAGCATTTAATTAGAATAGTGATATATATAGTAATAAAAGTTAATAATATAAAACATTATAAGATACATTAGTGTCTTAAAGTTACTTTAAGACACCCTTATTTGGCAAGGGATTGAAGAGTTTATATGACAATTAATTTCAAGGATACTATAAATCAGATATCTATAATATGAAATTAATTAATGTAAATCAGATTTTTGTCTTAAAATATAGATATTTATACAGATACTATAAAAATTTCCTGAAATAATTGGACTTTATCCTTTTTAAAATGGCCTTATTGTGAAAGAATCAATACAGAAACAAGAGAATCGTCCTATACATTTTTATAAAAAGGTATTGTTTGAAAAATGGTCATGCCAAATAACCCTTCTCCATTAGGGCAGAAAGGCAGAATTTATATTTTATATTTTAAAAAAATTACAATTAGGTAATTCCCGTATTTTTGACCTAAAAAAAAGTAATAATAGTTTTTTAAAAAGGATACGATATTACTCGGTAATTGCTACGTAAGGATTATAAAGTAACTTTTCTCTTCTTTCTCTTTTATAGTTACTGTCCCATTTGATTTTAGTGATAGTACGTTCTTTTTGATTTAATTGCCTTTCGTTAGCAAGATAAAATACTTTATTCCTATCATTACCATAAGCTTCGGCCTCATCTTTATAGATTTTTTCTACTTTTTCTTTAAATTCATACCAAGTCTTATCTACTTGTGTGAATTGGTTATAAATGAAGCTATATGCTGCTTCTAACTCACGATCTAATATGATAAGGTTGTCGTTATATGATTCCTCCATAATGTAAGATATAAACGGTTTACTGTCTTGGATAGCATGTTTTAAATTTAAAGATTGATATGGGAATGTATTTACTTTAGTAAAATAATCATTTTTCACCTGTTCGAATAAGGATTTAAGTCTTTGTTCAATTCTAGGAATAACATAAAAGTTTTTGATTGTATTACCGAAATCACCATTTTCCATTAGGCTTTGAAAAGCATGGCTTCTATTATTGAAAAAATCCTTTAAGCCTTCACGGTATAATTGTATTCCTACATCACCGAATACCTTATATATTTTTGCTTTTACCATATGGACCTTCTCTAAGGCTTTTACATCAAAGCTGTCTAAACTACATCCAAAATCTTTTGCAATAGATTTTAAATCCTGCAAAGTTGCCAATCTTGTCATATCATAAATGTCGCAAATTTGATCTTTTGATACTAAATTTTTTGCTATACAAATATGAATGATATGGTGTTTTTCTTCTTTTTGACTCATACGTTTCTTTCTTTTACCTGTTTTTTCGGCAAAAGTATATAATCTTTCTTTTAGGTTTCTAGTGTTTTTATTTAGTTTTTCTTTGCTCACTCCAATCCGCACTTCAAAGAAACCTTTTTTAATTAAATCTAAAAGGTTGGACATCATATCTTCAAAACTAATAAAAAAGTCTAATTTTACATGCTTTGCATTGGTTCGGTTTTGATAAAGATGCTCAATAGCTAAAGAATGCTCGTGACCAGGAAGCTTTGCTGTTAGAATATAAAATAGGAATTGTAATTGGCGCTTGTATGATTTTTTATATTCATCAGATTGAAAGAATTTATACAAATTTATATAGTGGAAATTATGGTTATCAGCTGTTGAAATAGTGTTGAATTTACTATATAAGAAACCATCTTTATCCCGATAGATCCACTCAGCTTTCTCCAGTCTTCCTAATGCTTCCTTTATTAGACGCGGAGTCATAATATTAGCTGCTTCAATTTGTTCTAAGGTTACATTAATTCGTTTGTCTAAATCTGTATTTGCCGCTAAAAATGGGATTAGACGAAGAGAAACAGATGAAAGACTCTTTAATATTTTTTGTTGTTTTAACATTTCTCTACTTAACATTGTCATTACTTAACCCTCCAAAACTTGTGCAAAAAGAAAAGAACCCCAAATCTAAGAACGCCTTTGTACTAACAAAGACCTAACATAGATTTGGGGTTCTCCCTTTTTTATTATGAAATTTTGATTTTATCTTATAAAGTTTAGTGGTGCTATTATATAGTAAACAATATAGAAATAGCAAGATAAATACTAAAAATAAAATTAATACTTTACATTATAACTTCATTTACTTTCTAAAGCAAATATATAAAAATAGTATCAACACTAATATAATGAGAAATCCCATCCTTATTTTAATCGATCTGCTAAAATCAAAATAAGGACGGGATTCTATAAAATAATACAACCCAAATATATTTATCATTCTAGTGAAGAATGTTTCTAATATTCTAATATCAGTCTAACCAACTTTTTGTTATTTAAGTCATACGTGAAAACTTAGCTTTATTGAAGAAAGAATAATATTCACTTTTTCTTGAACTATTATTAGGACTATCCAAATTTTTGTGAGTCCATCTTATTAAGGCTAATAAATGAAAATTCAAGAAGATGTTATTAGAATTGGGAAATCTCAGTTCTTTTTTTAATCATTCAAGTAATCGCTTGAATATGTAACGGGAAAAAGTTATGATATATTCAAATGAATATTTGAATGAGGTGATGATTTGAATAAAAAGGATACTTGTGAAGTTTTTTGTTATGACGAGGAAAAGGTTAATCGAATACAGGGTGATTTACAAACAGTAGATATTTCTGGTATATCTCAAATGTTAAAAGCAATTGCCGATGAAAATAGAGCAAAAATCACCTATGCTCTGTGTCAAGATGATGAGCTATGTGTTTGTGATATAGCAAATATCTTAGGAGTTACGGTTGCTAATGCTTCTCATCATTTACGAACACTTTATAAGCAAAGGATTGTCAAATATCGGAAGGAAGGAAAGCTCTCCTTTTATTCGTTAAACGATAAACATATCAAACAAATTATGATGATTGCATTAACACACAAGAAAGAGGTGGAGGTAAATGTCTGAACAAGCAGAACGATTAGAATTAGAAATGACTTCCTACCGAGTACAAGGCTTTTCATGTGCAAATTGTGCAGGAAAATTTGAAAGAAATGTTAAGGAACTACCCAATGTTCAAGACGCAAAAGTTAATTTCGGCGCATCTAAAATATCCGTGTATGGTGATGCAACTGTTGAAGAATTAGAGAAAGCGGGAGCTTTTGAAAATCTTAAAGTAATGCCTGAAAAACTAAAACGGCAAGCACCAATTGTTGTTCATCAGGATAAAAATGTGTACCGGGTTGAAGGATTTTCGTGTGCTAATTGTGCTGGTAAATTCGAAAAGAATGTAAAAAAATTATCAGGGGTTCAGGATGCAAAAGTAAATTTTGGTGCGTCTAAAATCGAGGTATATGGCGATACAACCATTGAAGAATTAGAAAAAGCCGGTGCTTTTGAAAATCTTAAAGTGACTCAAGATAAACCATTAAGGGAAGAGAAACAAGAGGTTAAAGAAGAAAAAGAGCCATTTTATAAAAAACACAGCACGTTACTATATGCTACTTTATTAATCATTTTTGGTTATATTTCTCAGTTTGTTAATGGAGAAGAAAATATTATTACTTCCCTATTGTTTGCAGCAGCGATAGTAATTGGCGGATATTCACTCTTTAAAGTCGGGTTTCAAAACTTGCTACATTTTGAATTTGACATGAAAACCCTTATGACAGTGGCAATTATTGGAGCAGCTATTATTGGGGAATGGGCAGAAGGTGCAATTGTTGTTATTCTTTTTGCGATTAGTGAAGCTCTAGAAAGATTTTCAATGGACCGAGCAAGACAATCGATTCGATCTCTAATGGATATTGCTCCTAAAGAGGCGCTTGTTAGAAGAAATGGGCAAGAAATGATGATTCATGTTGATGATATTGCTGTTGGCGATATTATGATTGTGAAACCCGGTCAAAAGCTTGCTATGGATGGTGTAGTAGTAAATGGTTACTCTGCTGTTAATCAAGCGGCTATTACAGGCGAGTCAGTCCCTGTCGAAAAAACGACTGATGATGAAGTTTTTGCAGGAACATTAAATGAAGAGGGAATACTTGAGGTTAAAGTAACAAAGCTTGTTGAAGATACAACAATCTCCAAAATCATTCACCTTGTTGAAGAGGCTCAAGGGGAACGTGCGCCATCTCAAGCGTTTGTAGATAAATTTGCAAAATATTATACACCTATTATTATGATTATCGCAGGACTGGTTGCTGTTGTGCCACCATTATTATTTGGTGGGAGCTGGGGAACATGGGTTTACCAAGGGCTAGCTGTTCTTGTCGTTGGTTGTCCTTGTGCATTAGTTATTTCAACCCCAATTTCTATTGTTTCAGCAATTGGAAATGCAGCTAAAAAAGGTGTGCTTATCAAAGGCGGAATTTATCTAGAAGAAATGGGCGCCTTAAAAGCGATTGCCTTTGACAAAACGGGTACATTAACAAAAGGGATTCCAGTTGTAACAGATTTTAATGTGTTGAACAGTCAGGTAAATGCAAAAGAAATGTTATCTATCATTACTGCATTAGAATATCGTTCTCAGCACCCTCTAGCTTCAGCTATTATGAAAAAAGCAAAAGAGGAGAACATTTCCTATACTGATGTAATCGTGGATGATTTCTCTTCTATAACGGGAAAAGGAATTAAGGGGACTATCAGCGGCACGACTTATTACATTGGAAATCCGAAATTATTTGAGAATCTATCAGTCGATTTTAATAACGAGCAAGATCAACTTATTAAGACCCTTCAAAATCAAGGGAAAACTGCAATGGTTGTTGGAACTGAAAAAGAAATCCTTGCTGTCATTGCAGTAGCTGATGAAGTACGTGAATCCAGCAAGGAAATTATTCATAAGTTACATCAACTTGGAATCAAAAAAACCATCATGCTTACAGGTGACAACAAAGGTACAGCCAATGCAATTGGAGGTCATGTTTGGGTAACGGATATCCAAGCAGAACTATTGCCACAAGACAAATTAGAATTTATTAAACAATTGAGATCTAAATATGGCAACGTAGCGATGGTTGGAGATGGTGTCAATGATGCCCCTGCGTTAGCTGCCTCTACTGTTGGAATCGCAATGGGTGGAGCTGGTACAGATACTGCCCTTGAAACAGCAGATGTAGCTTTAATGGGAGACGATTTAAGAAAACTTCCATTTTCTGTGAAACTAAGCCGAAAAGCACTGACTATAATTAAGCAAAATATCACATTCGCATTAGCTATTAAATTCATTGCCTTATTATTGGTTATCCCCGGTTGGCTAACACTTTGGATTGCCATCCTTTCAGATATGGGAGCAACTCTTTTAGTCGCTTTAAATGGTTTAAGGTTAATGCGGGTAAAAGAAAATTAATATATAAATATGTGTGTGTAAAATTAAGGGCTTTTCTTGCCATTGAAAAGCCCTATCCAGAAGTATTGGAGATGAAATAATGATTGCAACGGCACTTACAGCAGCTGCAGTTTATGTAGCAACAGGGATTGACTATCTTATTATTTTAATCCTTTTGTTTTCGCAAATAAAAAAAGGGCAAGCAAAACATATATGGATTGGACAATACATAGGTACAGCAATTATTATAGCTGCAAGTCTATTGGTTGCCCTAGGTATTACATGGTTAATTCCTGAGCAATGGGTTTTAGGTCTCCTTGGGCTTATTCCCCTTTATCTTGGTATTAAGATTTGGATCATGGGAGAGGAGGATGAAAGTGAAAGCAATATATTATCTCTATTTTCCTCCAATCGATTTAATCAATTATATTTAACCGTTACATTTATTGTCCTGTCTTCCAGTGCAGATGACTTTTCTATCTATATACCTTATTTCACGACATTAAATACGATAGAAATCCTTGTTGCTAGTATTGTCTTTTTCATTATGGTTGGGGTTTTATGCTTTATTAGCTATCGCTTAGCTTCCTTAGATTTTGTATCGGAAAAAATTGAGAAATATGAACGTTGGATTGTACCAATTGTATTTATTGGGCTAGGGATATATATTATGTTTGAAAATGGTACATTAAAAGCATTATTCTCATTCCTATTTTAACAAACGGGGTGCGTTGATCCAAGAAGGATTCACGCACCCTTTGTTTTTATGCTAACTGGGTAGTGCAATAGTGGTGTAATACGATTAAGATATCACTTAGAGTTAAGAAGTACTTTCAATAAATCAATTTTTTTGATTTAGTTATTGCCTTTATTAAAAAAATAAATTATGCGTAAATTATGATTTATATATCAAAAAAAATTGATGAAAGGGGGATTTTAATTTGGAAGCAGTAAAACCAACATTTCAACAATTTGAAAAAAAGTTTAAAGCTTTTGCTGATCAAAAAGGGTTAGAAATAATGTATGAGCTTGCTCAAAGAGGTCAAACTTGTGTATGTGATTTAACGGAAGAATTTAGTGTTTCACAGTCAAAATTATCTTATCATCTTAAAATTTTATTAGATGCAAACTTAATTGTTAAAGAAACGAAGGGTACTTGGAGTTATTACGATATAAATGAAAAAGAAGTAAATGGGTTACTCTCTGAAGAACTTTGCTGTATTTTTAGAAAAACGGAGAATAAAGCTGCAAATAATAGTTGTTGTTAATATTTATACTATCAATCAACCTTTTTTGATTTAATGAATATCTGGGAGGAATTTTAGATGAAATATGTTCACGTGGGGATTAATGTAACCGATTTGGAAAGATCAATTGACTTTTATCAAAAAGTATTTGGTATGAAGGCTGTAAAAACAAAAGCTGATTATGCGAAATTCTTATTAGAGGAGCCGGGATTAAATTTCACATTAAATGTTAAAGGTGAAGTACTAGGTAATCAAGTAAACCATTTTGGGTTCCAAGTTAATAATGTTGAAGAAGTACTTACTCATAAAGAGAGATTAGAAAAAGAAGGATTCTTTGCTCGTGATGAAATGAATACAACATGCTGCTATGCTGTTCAAGATAAATTTTGGGTTACAGATCCAGATGGGAATGAATGGGAGTTCTTTTATACAAAAGAAGATAGTGATATAGAACAAGTTGATGGAGAAACTTGTTGTGTAGGTTAATAAACATCGAAGATATTTCTTGCTATTAATTGGAGGTTTATTTTTTGTCAACAACATTGATATTAGCACTTATTATTTTTATTGCTACATTAATTTTCGTTATTTGGCAGCCTAAAGGATTAAATATCGGTTGGTCTGCCTGTGCTGGAGCAATCATTGCTCTTTTAGTAGGAGTTGTTGGATTTAGTGATGTCTTAGAAGTAATAGACATTACTTGGAACGCAACATTATCGTTTGTTGCAATCATCCTTATTTCATTAATATTAGATCAAATTGGTTTGTTTGAGCGGTCTGCTCTACATATGGCGAGGATTGCAAAAGGAAATGGAATTAAAATGTTTGTCTATGTGAGTATTTTAGGTGCGATTGTTGCTGCATTATTCGCCAATGATGGAGCTGCATTAATATTAACACCAATTGTACTTGCAATGGTTCGTCATTTGAAATTCAAGGAAAAAATGTTTTTTCCGTTTATTATTGCTAGTGGTTTTATTGCTGATACAACATCATTACCATTTATCGTAAGTAACTTGGTAAATATTGTTTCTGCTGATTTCTTTGGAATTGGATTCCTCGAATATGCTGTGAGGATGGTTATTCCAAACATTTTTTCACTAATTGCAACGATTACCGTCTTACTCATTTATTTCAGAAAAAGTATCCCTAAAACATACGATTTGTCTAAATTAAGAAAACCAGTAGAAGCGATCAAGGACCAAAAATTGTTCCGTTTGTCTTGGTTTGTTTTAACTGTATTATTAATTGGTTACTTTACTAGTGAATTCATTCATATTCCTGTTTCCATTGTGGCAGGTATTGTTGCGATACTTTTTATTCTGATGGCTAGAAGAAGCGAAGTAGTAGATACAAAATCAGCAATTAAAGGAGCGCCTTGGAATATTGATTTTTCTCAATAGGAATGTATGTCGTTGTTTATGGATTAGGAAATGCAGGACTTACTTCTGTCTTGGCAGGTGTTATTCAAGAAGTGGCTGAAGAAGGATTGTTAATTGCTACCGTTTCTATGGGCTTTATAGCAGCTATTCTATCTGCAATTATGAATAATATGCCAACTGTTATGATTGATGCTTTGCCAATTGCAGAAACAAATACATCAGGTGTAATACGAGAGGCACTTGTTTATGCGAATATTATAGGATCTGATTTAGGACCAAAAATCACTCCAATTGGGTCACTCGCCACATTGGTATGGCTTCACGTTTTATCCCAAAAAGGGATGAAAATATCGTGGGGAACGTATTTTAAAACTGGGGTTGTTTTAACGATACCCATCCTATTGATAACATTAATTGGACTTTATATTTCATTACTATTTTTCTAAAGGAGAATGAGCTATGACAAAAAAAATAATCTACTTTCTATGTACTGGGAATTCGTGCCGAAGCCAAATGGCAGAGGGTTGGGCAAAAAAATACTTAAACCAAGAGGAATGGGAAGTTAAAAGTGGTGGAATTGAAGCACACGGACTGAACTCGAATGCAGTTAAAGCAATGAAAGAAGCAGGAATTGACATATCAAATCAAACATCGGATATTATCGATTCTGAAATACTAAACAACGCAGCTTTAGCTGTTACCCTTTGTGGTGATGCAAAAGATAAATGTCCTGTTACACCACCTAAAGTCAAAAGGGAACACTGGGGATTTGATGATCCTGCAAGAGCAGAAGGAACGGAAGAAGAAAAATGGGCAGTTTTCCAGCGTGTTCGTGATGAAATTGGCAATCGAATCAAACACTTTGCTGAGACAGGGGAATAAAAAAACACCAAGAAATTCTCTTGGTGTTTTCTCTTGTAATATATAAGTCTTTACTAATAAATATTGTGAATAATTCATTTAAACTAACGGAAGTTTGATGAAATAAGTGTTAGGATTACCTTCAATATACAATCAATTATACATTGGTTTTATATTGAAGGTTCTTTGATTTGCAAAATACTATCATTTCATGCATGAGTTAAAGTTTTATGTTAAACGGGTTAAACAGTAACATCGATTATCATGATTTAAAAGGAATGATCACACTTACAGTCGCTCCTTTATAAAGAGATTACGATTAAATTAATCCTTCTGATAATTTTTTAATGCTAATTTGGTGGCATAATACACAACGATACCGATAGATGCAAGGTTAAGTATCCATCCAAGTAACCCATAACCCATCATATTCATCATCCCCATTATACAGGATCACCTCTTTAAACTATAAATTATACATCATATCACGGAATTCAGTATCGTTTTGCATCATACCATTGTCGCCATGACAGTTATTAAACATTTCTTCCTGCTGTTCTGGTGATAAATTAGGATGCATTTCTTCAATATGCGGTTGCATTTCCTCAAAGTTGAAGATGCCATTTTCATTTGATTCGGCCGCAACAAAAGTTGCACTTCCTAATAGAACCGCTCCAGTTAATAACCCTACTACTAATTTTTTCATATAAAACATCTCCTTTCTTAACTACATCATACCTTTCATATATGGAGAATTTGTGGTGAACTTATGTGGAAGTTGTGAAGATTATCATTTTCATTTTAATTGATGATACTATATGAAAGAGGTGGTTTAACATGACTAAAATTCTTATTGTTGACGACGAAGATATGATTCTTGAAGTGTTAGAAGCTTATTTTGAAAAAGAGGGATGGGAAACCATTCTTGCCTCTAATGGAATAGAAGCGTTAAAAAAAATAAAAGAAAATAATCCGGATATTATTATTTTAGATCTTATGCTACCAGATATATCAGGTGAAGAGATATGTAGATTAACGAGAAATGAAAGTGATGTTCCTATCATTATGTTAACAGCAAAATCGACAGAAGACGATTTAATTAACGGAATCGTTATTGGGGCGGATGACTATGTTACAAAGCCTTTTAGTCCAAGAGAAGTCGTAATAAGGGCTAAGGCTATTTTACGTAGGTTAAAAAGAATAAATAGTGGAAAGCATTTATCGTTCAATGAAGGAAAGCTAACAATAGATCTTTTAAAGAAGGAAATCACATTGAATAATCAGATCATCCCACTAACTCCTATTGAGTATAAGCTTTTAATAGCTATGGCAAGCTATCCCGGACGAGTTTACAGTCGTTTGGATTTACTGGAAAAGATTCAGGATGATGGAACTTATTTTGAAGGATATGAACGAAGTGTTGATACGCATATAAAAAACCTTCGGAAAAAGATTGAAACAGATTCTCGTCACCCAGAATATATTTTAACTGTTTTTGGGATGGGATATAAGTTTGGAGGAACATCTGATGCGTCGATTGACACTTCGTTCTAAAATCCTGTTTTACCTATTAGTTGTGTCACTTTGTGGTATTTTTCTTACTAGTTTCTCTATATTATGGGGGTTTGAAGATCAATTCAACGAATATTTACAAAATAATAGAGAGGAAAGCAGTAAACTTATAGAAAATGAAGCAATTAATTCTTATAAAGAAACAGGGGAACTTATTGATAACCAACTAACAAATTTAATGCATCAACAAGCTATGACGGATAATTTATTTTATAGAATTTCTGATGAAGACGGACAAATAATAGCTGATACAACGATGATGCTTGGAATGATGGATAGCATGGGGATGCATTCGGAAACCGATATGAAAACGGAATACCAGATACATTCTTATGATTTAACATTTGATGAAAGACATATAGGCAATATGAAAGTTTATTACCCAAAGGAAATGATAGGGGAAGACATTGCTTTTTTAAATACAATTAAATCGAATATTTATCTTGCTATTATAGTTACAGTTGTTTTAGCGTTCGTGTTTAGCCTATTGTTTTCTAAGCGCCTAACAACTGGGTTTCGAAAATTATCAAAAGCTATTCAAGAATTACAAGACCATAAATGGCGAACGCGTGTACCAGTTAAGGAATTGTCAAATGAAATGAAGCCACTTGGTGAATCGTTTAATCGACTTGCTGAATCATTATCAAAAGAAGAGGTGCTTCGTAAACAGTTTACTGCTGATTTTGCTCACGAAATACGAACCCCACTTGCGACACTAAGAAGTCAAATGGAAGCTTTTCAGGATGGGATATTTGAGCCAACGCCAAAAAGGTTGCAGCAAAGTCATGATGAATTGATGCGTTTAGTGCGCCTTGTCGGTGAATTAGAAGAGTTACTTGCCGCTGAAAATCCACAAATAAAGTTGAACAAAACTAATATAGAAGCAGGTGAAATATTACGTTCAATGGAAGGGCAATTTTTGTCAGTATTTCAGGATAAAGGTGTTATATTAAACATTCAAAAACCTAAAAGAGAATATTGGTTTAAAGCGGATCGTGATCGTGTTGCACAGATTTTGATGAATATAATAAATAACGCTCTTCAATATACCCCAAAAGGAAAAAAGGTATCGATAAAGCTAGAGGGTTCTACTGATTATATAGGTTTCCTTGTGAAAGATGAAGGGATTGGAATTGCTGAGGAAGATATTCCTTATCTTTATGAAAGGTTTTATCGTGGGGATAAATCCAGAGATAGGAAAACAGGTGGAATAGGTATTGGATTGTCCATTGTGAAGGCATTAGTAGATGCACATCAAGGGAAAATTCAGATAGATAGTAGATTAAATATTGGAACGAAGGTTTCTATTCTTTTTCCAAAGCATTGAAGGAATGCATGTTTAATGTGATTTATTTGAAGTTTACCAAACTATAAGACCCTAGTAACGCTCTAAGTTGAAAACTTGGAGCGTTTTTCGCTAAGTAAATATTATTATCTTAACTAAGCATAAGGAATATCTAAACTCATTAATAATGAAATTACAGTTTTATGCAGTTAACTCTTTTATGTTTATTTTTAAATACATAAACCTCCTATGGGTATATCATAATGCGGGTTAACAGTGAATACAATAAAAGTGGACAAACTAAGATTGGGGTTGAAATAATGTCAATTTCATTATTTTTTATACTTTTGTTGTGTGCCACCCAAGTTATAACAACCATTATTTATGTAGCATATTACCGAAATTGGGTAACAAAAATGTATGGAATGATGATATCCATGTCATTAGGGATGTCGGCAGGAATTCTAATGGGAACTATTTTAGGCGTCATCTATCATGGTGATTTATTTAAATCAACCATTTTCGCTATATTGATTGGATTGGTTATTGGGTTTTTAGCAGGATTACCTATAGGTCTTCCTGCTGTCATTGATGGCATACTCTCTGGACTAATGGGGGGGATGATGGGAGCCATGCTAGGAGATATGGTAGCAATGACGAGGCCGAATGCAATCATTAACATTATTGCTGTGATGATAACAATGGTTTTGTTACTTGTTTTATATACAGCAGAAGAATCGATTCGTAAACAAGCCAACCAACAAATTCTTTCCTTTTTTAAATATCCATTCTTAATGATTTTTACCATTGCAATATTATTCTTGGTATTGAATTACATTGATCCACTCGATTTTCACTCTCTAGATAAGAGTGGGCATTAATAACAGATTTTCATTAAACAGCATAAATTAAAGGGATTTTATTTAATGAAAGGTGAGTTATATGTCAACTTTACCATCCGTAGACCTTGGCTTAATGGCCGAACATTTGTCTACACACGAAGGAATGATAAATAAGTTAAAAGTCTATCATATTAACACTACAAACCCAGATTTGAAAAGTATTATTGCTCTCCAGATAAATGTCATGATGTCGCATGTTAGGGTAATGTTATCTTTAATTAATCCTGATAATAATGAGTATGTTGAGGTTCCGGATTTAAATATGTATGATGTAAGCAACCAAAGAGCAGATGGTACGGGAATTAATAAATACAACGATAAATGGATTGCATTAGAAGCACATGCTGGTGCTAAATTGATGTCAAATGAAAATGAAAATTATACTTCTGCTTTATTAATGAAAAATAGAAATGTTAGAAATGCCCATGTGGAAATGGCTTTGCAACAGTTAGAAATTCAAAAAAGATATTCTGATTTTATCAATCGTATGGGTTGGTCATTTGTTCCCAATGTAGACGCTCAGGAACAAGTAAAGACCTATCAACATTTTCAGCACTTGTTAAATAATTAAATATAGAAAAAGTCTTAATAACGTTATGAAGAAGAAGAGAAAATTATATAAACTATTTTAGTTGGGAAAATTAATAAAATATTGGTATGATAGTTGTAATTAGATTTATCCCAGATTAACTTGGGATTTATTTGTCGATATTTATTACCTGCTAAATAAATTAATAATAAAATGATTTCCGAATAATAAAAAAGCGTCATTCATTTCATTGGATGATTTAGATCATTGTAATTAGAATATTAGTTTATTGTATTGAAAAGCACTGATAACAGTATACCTCCAAACTGTAATTAGTGCTTCTTTACCATTTCACGCGAACGGGTCTATTAATTTATGATCTTTTTTTCAGTAAAATGAATGATTCGTCAATTGAAACATAAATATGAAACACTACTCCTCTTTTTAAATGTAATGTCCTCATTATTTCCTCTGGAATTCGAATAGATCCTTTGTTAGAAATAATCATTATGTTTTCCACTGTTTCACCAATCAGCTTCTTAATGATCAATTCTTTTGAGTGTGTAGTTAAACTTACTGTAACTTCATCTCCTACTATTAATGACAGTGAATTTCTAATAGTAATTGGAAGTGTTATACACTGGGATTTATTTAGAATACAAAATAAACCTGTATTAATTAGTTTATTTTGGGAAGTATCTTCGTACATAAACAAACACCTCAATGTTTTTTAAAGAATTATAACAAGAAAATATAAAAAAATTCTGCAGAAAAATAAAAAGTGAGGAGGAGATAATTAGCTAAAGGAAAAGAATCGGGTTACTTATCTTTGATAAGACCCGATTCTAATGAAAGTATCACATATAAAATCCACACTTTTTTCATTTCTTTTGTTTTAAAAGTATAGGAATCCTAGAATCAATCAACACTAAATTAACTGCATTGTTGTTATACAAGTATTGTCACCTTCAAAAGTGGAAATCTCAGATTCAGCTGTTTTTCCATCATATTGAATCTTCACGTTATATGATTTGTCATGTGGTAACCAAAAATCAATAAATCCATTCTTTAATGATGTCATGGTTTCATCCACAACTACATTACCTTCTTCATCTTCAATATAAACATCAAATTCTTTTTCTACTAATTCTCCTTGGCAACCAGTTAAGCTATGATTGGTACAAGGGTGTGTCGTCTCAACAAATGGTGCGATGGAAACAAAAAATTCATCTTCGGGAAGATCGTAGGTAGTCTCTTTATTATCAATATCAGTTACAATAAGCTCTTCTGAAGTAATAGAAGCAGACACATCATCGGAATCCCCGACACTGTATTCTTGGACCATTTTCTTGATATCTTGTGGTTCTTTTTCATTTGATGTACTTTCGCTTTCACTACAAGCAGCAACTATTAAAATAAGTAATAATCCAATAACTGCCATTAATCCTTTTTTCATATATTGTTCGACTCCTCTTTCATCTAATTTGTTAAATCTTAATATATACTACCATGTAAAACAAACGATATTCTACATTGTAACTAAATCTACAAGACAAATTATAATGCTCAAATATGCATTATTCGTGCAGATGTAATAGATAAATTATGGGAAATATATTTTAAAATCCATAAAAACCAAACCATCCAGCTAAGAAGGAAGTTAATTTCGTCAACCAATCAAAGAATAGTGCTACTCCCATGAAAATCATAATGTATCCACCAATTTTAATTAATTTTAGGCTATGTTTTTTAATCCATTTAATTTTACCAATAAACAATGCCAATAATAGAAATGGGATCGAAAAACCTAAAACATAACTAATCATCATAATCATACCAACATCAGGATTTGTTGCAGCTAATGATAACACAATAGCTAGTATTGGACCGGTACAAGGAGTCCATCCCAAAGAGAATGCCATTCCTATGATGAAAGAACCAACATAACCGCCGGGACGATTTTTGAATGTGATTTTTTTATTCTTCATTAGAAATTTAAAATTAAAAATTCCAACAATCACTAGTCCAAAGAAAATAATTAAAATAGCACCAATTTGTCTAATGGCATCTTGGTAGGTTAATAGAAATTCCGATATATAAGAGGTGGTAAAACCAATCATAATAAAAATGCTTGAGAACCCTAGTAAAAATAGAACGGTATGTAAAAGAGCTTTTTTATTCATCTTTTTATTTTCTTCATTTATCTCACTTACGCTCATTCCGGTAATATAAGATAAAAATGCTGGATATAGTGGTAATACACACGGTGAAATAAAAGAAAGGAAACCAGCACCAAAAGCTAGAAATATATTTATTTCATTCAAATTTTATCCCCCTTTTTAGAAAATCGCAGTCTATTGTTTTGGTAATATTTCTTTAAAATAAGTCTCCAAACTCTCTAATGATAAGGCTCCATTTACAACTCTCTGAATTTTTCCATCCGGATTAATGAATATGGAACTTGGAATTGGTCCTATTTTGTATAAATCCCTTACTTCTCCTGTTTTATCATGGGGAATTGGAAAGGTTAGATCATATTTATCAATAAAACGATTTACAACCAATTCTGTACTATCTAAACTAACTGCAATAATCTCAATTCCTTTTTCTTTATATTCGGGATAAAGTGCTTGCATGTAAGGCATTTCATCCTCACACGGTTTACACCAAGTACCCCAAAAGTTCAGCATAATTCCTTGCCCTTTAAAATCACTTAGTCGTATAGATTCTAATTCACTATTTTTATTAATTTGCTTTAATTCAAAGTCAGGTGCTTCATCTCCGACCTGATAAATGGTTTTATCCGCTTGTATATTAGACACTAATGCAAATATAATTGCTCCAACCATTACAATTAATATAGAAGTTCTAAAAATTAATCGATTTTTCCTTTTATTTTTCTTCTTCTTTTTCTTTTCCTCCAAACTCATAAGTATGTATCACTCCTTATAGAAATATAGTATAACGGTACAGACACTCTCTGTTAGATTACGTTACAAGTTTGCAGAAATTAAGCAGATTCTTTGTACTATTTATGAACAGAAATTTACCTATAGAAAAATAAAAGGCTAAGCAATACGATACTTGCTTAGCCAAATATAGACTATTTATTTCCATTAATCGATTTTTAATAATTGAGCGTTTATTGCACAAATAATGGTACTGAGTGACATAACTGCGGCTCCGACGGCAGGAGTTATGACAAACCCAATATTGTACAATACACCTGCAGCTAAAGGAATGGCAATGATGTTATACCCAGCAGCCCATCCTAAATTTTGAACCATTTTCCTGCGACTTGCCTTAGACAATTTAATGATATTTAAAATGTCTACTGGATTACTGTTAACTAGTATGACATCAGCTGTTTCAATCGCAACGTCTGTACCCGCACCAATAGCAATTCCCAAATCAGCTTCCGCTAGGGCGGGGGCATCATTAATTCCATCTCCAATCATCGCTACTTTTTTTCCATTTTGTTTTAAATACTTCACATTATTTGATTTCTCATGGGGAAGTACTTCAGCGATGACTTTGGAAATACCTAGTTTTTCTCCTACATAATTTGCTACACGTGTGTTGTCACCAGTCATCATAACCGTCTCTATGCCACGGTCATTTAATTCTTTAATAACTTTATAAGAAGATTCACGGATGATATCAGCTAGGGCTATCATTCCTTGTAAGACATTGTCTTTAAGGACAAATACGACTGTTTTCCCCTGTAAAGCCAGTTGGTCATATGTTTTTTCATCAAAAGAAATTTTATTTGCTTTCATAGCACCGGGACTAATAACAGCTATTTCAGCATTACCTATTTTTGCTATTAACCCTTTTCCAGTTAAATTCTGATAATCCTTAACATCAAAGGCTTTCAAATTACGATCATTTCCTTCTTTTACAATTCCTTTAGCAATTGGATGATCTGATTGTGTTTCAACAGAATAAGCTAATTTCAATAATTCTTCTTCACTAATACCCTCGCTTGGATGGATATCTGTAACACCAAAATTACCTTCCGTAAGTGTACCTGTTTTGTCAAACACCACGCGGTCCAATTTAAATGCACTTTCAAATGCTACTCTATTTCGAATTAACAAGCCGTTTTTAGCTGCAATGGAAGTAGATCTAGATGTTACTAGTGGTGTTGCCAAACCAAGTGCATGTGGACAAGCAATAATTAAAACGGTAACCATTCGTTCCAAAGCAAAATCTAAATCCCCGTTAGTCCACCAAACTGCAAAGGTTATAATCCCTACTACAAGAGCAACATAGAATAACCACTTAGCAGCAATATCCGCAAAGCCTTGGGCCTTTGATTTCGATTTTTCTGCATCGCTTACCAATTTAATAACTTGGGATAGGTAGGTGTCATTTCCTGTTTTACTTACCTTAACTTTTAATACACCATCACCATTGACGGAACCACCTATCGCTTCCATTCCGGGTCCTTTTTCAACAGGGACAGATTCTCCTGTAAGCATAGACTCATCGACGGTAGATTCTCCTTCGTAAATTTCACCATCAATTGGAATCTTTTCACCCGATTTAACTAAAATCAGGTCACCCGGTTGTAAATCTTCGACTGTTACCTCAACAATATTTCCGGATTTGTCCAGTTTATGGGCTTCTTTTGGCATTAACTTGATTAGCTCTTCCAGTGCCTTTGAAGCACCCATCAGGGATTTCATTTCTATCCAATGTCCTAACAACATAATTACAATAAGAGTAGCTAATTCAAAGAAGAAGTCGCTGCCTTCGATAAAGAATGCTGTCAGTGTGCTATATACATAAGCGGCGATGATAGCTAAAGAAATTAACATCATCATTGCAGGCGATTTCTCTTTTAACTCATCCCATGCACCAAGTAAAAATGGTTTTCCACCATAGAAAAAGACAATCGTGGAAAGCAAGAAAAGTAAGAGGGTATCACCTGTGAAATTTACTTCATATCCAATCAGCATTTGAATCATTGGAGATAAGTATAAAATAGGAATTGATAAAACTAGGGATATCCAAAAACGTTTCTTAAAATCTTCTACCATATGTTCGTGATGTCCGCCGTGTCCACCATGTCCACCATGATGCCCACTATGTTCATGACTGTGGTCGTGATTTTTGTGTTCTTCATGTCCATGTTTGTGATGACCATGCATATCTTCATGTTCATGATTGTGATGTTGATGACTGCGATGTTCTTGTTCCTCATGTTGTTTATGATTATGATGGTCATGTTCTCTATGCCTATTGTGGTTGTGTTGATTCTCTTCATTTCCTTTGTTATTCATTATTACTCCTCCTTTGGTATGGATATTTAGATGAATTTCCTATTATTTTCTGTATTATTCATCCTTCTATCCATACTATATCATACTATACCCCTGTATAGTATTAATAAGGATATGATTTTATGTAAAAGATTTGTGTCAAAACAAAAGGTCTTCTTTTATAATTGTATTAAAGACCTTTTTATACCTATAATGAAGGCTTGTTTACCCATTTATATCCAATACCCCAAACAGTTATTAAATAATCATCTATGGGAAATCCAGATTGACGAATTTTATCTCGCATGTTCCGTACATGGGAATCAACTGTTCTTCCTTCTGTGTGCGAATCATATCCCCAAATTAATTCAATTAATTGTTCTCTAGTATACACTTGGTTTGGTTTTCTCATAAAATAACCTAGCATGGTAAATTCCTTTGGCGTTAACTTTAATGTATTATTTTTATATGATAACTCAAACTCATCCTCATTCCATAAGAGACCATTTACTTCAATCTTCCTCGCAGGTTTCATTCTACGTAATACCGCTTCTATTCTTGCTAATAGCTCATCTTCGTCAAAGGGTTTCGTTACATAATCATCTGCACCTAATTTTAACCCTTTTACAATATCCTCTTTCTGTTCACGAGCAGTTACCATGATGATAGGGATGTCCGAATCCTTTCTAATTTCTTGGCATAACTCCCAGCCGTTCATTTTAGGCATCATAATATCTATAAGTACTATGTCAAAAGTTTCTTCTTTTAAAAACGATAATGCTTCTTTAGCATTAATAGCTTTTTTACATATATAACTATGTGGTCTCAAATATAATGCTAATAAATCGAGCATTCGTTTTTCATCATCTACTAATAGAGCTTTAACCATTATATTCACCTCCTGTTAAATGAACAATAACTCTTGTACCCTTTCCAAGTTCACTTTCGATTTCAATCGTACCTCCGTGAGATTCTATAATTTCTTTTGCAATAGCTAATCCTAATCCCGTTCCACCGCTTTCTCTGGAACGCGACTTTTCTACACGGTATAACCGTTCAAATAAATAAGGTAACTCCTCTTTTGGAATTCCTTCTCCTTCATCTGAAATAGTTATAGAAATTTCTCTATCATACTGGGTCACCTCTAATGATATAGACTTTCCTTCGGGTGTATGTTTTCTGGCATTATCTAGTATATTTAATAAAACCTGTTGGATCCTATCGGGATCAATATTACCTATGATATCTACTGGGCATGAAGCAAAAAGTGTAATATTTTTTTCTTCCAGTACTGGAGAAATTCGTTCTTCAATCGTTTGGATTAGTTGTCTAAAATTAACCTTTTTTCGATTAATTACAAACCTATTCTCATCCATTCTAGCAAGATCAAATAGATTTTTAACTAGAACTGTCAAATGCTCTGTTTCTTCCCGTATAATATCTAGATATTCTTTTCTTTCTTCATCTGTTATGCCTTGCTTATTTATAATATCCGCATATCCTTTTATATAGGTTAATGGCGTTCTAAGTTCGTGAGAGATACTTGCCAAAAATTCATTTCTGTCATTTTTTAATCGTTCTAGATCACTAGATAACCTCATGATAGAACCAGCTAATTCACCTAGTTCATCTTTTCGTTCCATATGTAATTGCACTTTATTTTTCCCCTTGCTTAGCTGTTCTGTGGCTTCTTTCATTTTCATTAATGGTAACGTAATAAAACGAGAAAGAATAAAAACGGTGAAGATGGTTAGAACAATGGTGATTAGTCCAACTATGACAAATTGATCACTCAAATGATTAAGCCTATTTTTTACAATATTGGTATTAGCAAACATAAAGACATGCCCTTGATGTTCTTCATCAATAGTAATGGGGCTATCAACCGCTATATATTGTTTTTCTGACCAACGTTGTTCCACTACTTTTCCTACACTGGGTATATCCTTATAATCCGTATGATCAATTACTTCAAACATTTCCTTTTCAACAGGATCGGAATTAATGATGATGTTACCATTGGCATCTGTAATAATAACAGCAAATTCTGATTCTGACTCCATGATAGCAACATGCTCCAACGTTGATGAATCCAAGTTATTTTCCAAGACAGCACTATGTGTATTGGCACGAGCTAATAAACTATCCATCACTTCATCAATACGTTCATTTGCTATATTTGTATATAGAATAAAATAAACAAAAACCTCGATAATTAACATGAACACAAAGAATAATAGCCCAATTTTTAAGGATAATTTATTAAACATAATTGACCTCTTTTACCAGTAAGTTAAAGTATCCAGAATACCTATAACAAGAATGATAACTCCTGCAAGTTTCTGCACTAGTGACCCTATTTTTCTGCTTCTCTTTAATATAACGCCACTTGCCCCAAAATACCAAATAAGAAAAATAATTAATAAAAGTGGAAGAGAGGTTCCAATTCCAAATACAGAAGGTAATACAAATCCATATGATGTTTCTAATACAACTGGCATTAAGGTTAGTATAAATAATACAAACATAGTAGGGCAAAATGCTAACGTAAAACTCGCACCCATTAAAAAGCTTCCTAGATAACTATCTTTAAATTTAGTGGGTATTTTAAACATTTTTCCTGTTTTTCTCCAGCTAAATAACCCTATCATAAATAAACCAACCAGTATAAGTAACGGCCCAATTGCCTTTCTTAGAATCGGGAACATTTGTGTTAAAGTACTGTGTATTTCCTTCCCAAGTAACCAAATTATTAAACCGATTATTGAAAAAACAACTACCTTACCTAAAACAAATAGAAATACGTGTAACCAAGGGACTTTTTCAACTAACGATCTGTTACCATAAATAGTCATTGCACTGATATTGCCTGTTAGCTGACAAGGAGCAACGGCGCCAATTAACCCTAGAAAAAATGCAAATAACAGTGGAATGTGTTCATATCCATATGCAATTTGCTGAAGTGGTCCATTTAGCATAATGCCTATTTCATTAAAAAGATCGAACATACCAACTCACTCACTTTGAATTTAATAGTTTTATCCATTAACTAACATATAAAAAATATGTCCATTTTTTGTGCAGATTTCAGCAAAAAATAATTAAAGGTATTAACAATAGTGAGGATAAAGAATCTCATAATATTGTTTAGCATAAATTTTGACCACTTTTTATTACTTTACATACATTAGGGGGGTATAGTAATATCTAAGTAAGAGGATGTTGCATCAAAATTCTTTTTACGTTGTAAAGGTATATTTTATCTATTGTTACAAGAATATTGGGGGAGATAAGAATATGGAGAATAAAATAAAAATCGCTGTGAATGGTGGAATAGGGTTTGGTGCCAAACTTAAATCCAAACAACTTATGACAATCTCAAAATACATGAATGAGGAAGATGAACTGGAGTTAACTACCTTTCAACAACTCTATATAGAAATTCCAGAGGATAATAAAGACGAAGTAATTAAAGAATTCGAAAGTGTTGGTTTAAAATGTTATCCAGTTGGAAATTACGTAAAGAGCTTGAGAACCTGTAATTTTTGCAAAGGGGAAGAAAGGGAAGGGATGCCAGTTGCAAAAGAAATAAATCGCCGTATAGCAGGAAAACCTGTACCATTTACTCTAAAAGTTGCTTATACAGGTTGTATCATTGGTTGTGGTGAACCAATGTTAAGTGACTTAGGTGTAATGAAGTATGAAGATCATTATAATTTATATGTTGGTGGTAAAGCGAAAGGAAAAGATGCTGAGGTAGGTTCTTTACTCAAAGAAAATTTAACACCAGAAGAATTATACGATACAGTGGAAAAAATAATTGCTGTATATGCTGAAAAGGGGAAAAAACGGGAGACATTCCATAAATTTTTAAAACGGGTAGGTAAAGAACAATTAAAAAGCTAATAATAGACATTGGATAACAATTTACCATTAGTAGCTATGTAAGAAAATATCTAACATCAAAAAGTGTAAAATATTAAAAGATGTTTTCAAAAGTTAAGTTTCCCAATTGACAAACATACTGTACGGGGGTATGGTAAATGTATAAAAGAAAAGGAAGTGATTCATTTGGAAGAGAGATTCTTACATGATCACCCAAGTAAACCAAGAACGAAAGATGAAATACAGAAAACGATTAATCGTTTGAAACGAATTGAGGGTCAAGTTCGTGGGATACAGAAAATGGTTGAAGATGATCGATATTGTGTAGATATTTTAGTACAAATTAGTGCCATTCAATCAGCACTAAAAAATGTAGGATTTTCTATCACAGAAAGACACATTAACCATTGTGTTAGTGATGCTATTAAACAAGGTGAAGGAAAGGAAACTATTGAGGAATTAATGACTGTCATGAAGCAATTTTCCAAGTAAGGAGGGAATTATTATGAGTGAAACAAATCATACAACACTTGGTGTAACAGGGATGACCTGTGCAGCTTGTTCTAATCGTGTTGAAAAGGTTTTGAATAAAATGGATGGGGTTAAGGCTCAAGTTAATTTAACAACTGAAAAGGCAACAATAGATTATGACCCGGAGAAAACCTCTGTTGATGATATAACGAAAAAAATAGAGAATGTTGGGTATGGTGTTCTAACGGAGAAAACGGACCTAGATGTCTTTGGGATGACCTGTGCGGCTTGCTCTACCCGTATTGAAAAAGTATTGAACAAACAAGATGGAGTAAAACTTGCAACTGTTAACCTAACGACAGAAAGTGCATCAATTGAATATAATCCGGGGTTAATTGATGTAAAATCATTGATTGATAAAATCAAAAATACTGGCTATGATGCTAAACCCAAGGCAGAGGCTAAAGAAAAGCAATCTTATAAAGAAAAACAACTAAAAGATATGAAGACCAAATTAATCGTTTCAGCTATCCTTACTTCACCTTTATTAGTTACGATGCTTGTACATTTATTTGGCATGAGTATACCAGATATCTTCATGAATCCTTGGTTCCAGTTTGCTTTAGCAACACCAGTTCAATTTATTATCGGCTGGCAGTTTTATGTTGGGGCTTATAAGAACTTAAAAAATGGTGGAGCAAACATGGATGTACTTGTTGCTTTAGGTACAAGTGCTGCTTATTTTTATAGTTTATATGAAGCGTTCATGACAATTGGAAATCCAGAATATATGCCGCATTTATATTTTGAAACAAGTGCTGTAATAATCACATTAATTTTATTCGGTAAATATTTAGAAGCTAGAGCCAAAAGTCAAACAACAAATGCTTTATCTAAACTACTCAATTTGCAAGCAAAAGAAGCTCGTGTAATTCGAGATGGTAAAGAAATAATGATTCCTGCCAGCGATGTAGTTGTTGGTGATCATTTAATTGTAAAACCGGGAGAGAAAATACCTGTAGATGGTATTGTTATCAAGGGAAGAACTTCTGTTGATGAATCTATGCTTACAGGTGAATCAATTCCGATTGAAAAAGATTTAGGGGAACAATTAATTGGTTCTACTATTAATAAAAATGGTTCCATTGAAATGGAAGCAACAAAAGTAGGAAAAGATACAGCATTAGCATCTATTGTCAAGGTTGTTGAAGAAGCCCAAGGATCAAAGGCTCCAATACAACGATTAGCTGACGTTATTTCAGGTTATTTTGTTCCGATAGTCGTCGGTATTGCTATCTTAACCTTTATTATATGGATTACTTTAGTTCAACCCGGACAAATGGAATCTGCTTTAGTTGCGGCGATTGCTGTACTTGTTATCGCTTGTCCATGTGCTTTAGGACTCGCAACCCCAACGTCCATTATGGTTGGAACAGGAAAGGCTGCAGAAAGTGGGATTTTATTCAAAGGTGGAGAACACCTAGAGGGTACACATAAATTAGAAGCAATTGTACTTGATAAGACAGGTACAATTACAAAAGGGAAACCGGAAGTAACTGATTTTTCAGGTGATGAGGAAGCATTTCAATTATTAGCTAGTGCGGAAAAAGGGTCCGAACATCCACTTGCAGAAGCAATTGTTGCATACGCTACAGAGAATAATATCGACTTTTTAGATGTAGAACATTTCGAGGCAGTACCGGGTCATGGTATTGAAGCAGCAATTTCTGGAAAAAACATTCTTGTTGGTAATAGAAAGCTAATGAAAGATCATCAAGTGGATATAACAGGTTATGAAGAAAAATTGGTGCAATATGAAATAGACGGTAAAACAGCCATGTTAATTGCCATTGATGGTGGGTACCGGGGAACAGTTGCTGTTGCAGATACTATAAAAGAAACGGCTCCAGAAGCTATTAAACAATTAAAAGACTTAGGGATAGAAGTGTTTATGCTAACAGGTGATAATGAAAGGACAGCGAAAGCAATTGCAAAACAAGTTGGTATCGACCAAGTAATTGCTGAAGTATTACCTGAAGAAAAAGCAGCTAAAGTAAAAGAAATTCAAGAACAAGGCAAGAAAGTTGCAATGGTTGGAGATGGTGTAAACGATGCACCTGCACTTGTTACGGCAGATATTGGAATTGCTATTGGAACTGGTACAGAGGTGGCTATTGAAGCTGCTGATGTTACGATTCTTGGTGGTGAGCTATTGCTTATACCGAAAGCAATTAAAATCAGTCATGCAACGATTCGAAATATCCGTCAGAACCTTTTCTGGGCATTCGGATATAATACAGCCGGAATACCAGTTGCTGCAATTGGATTACTTGCACCGTGGATTGCTGGTGCAGCAATGGCGTTAAGTTCAGTAAGTGTTGTTACTAACTCACTTCGTCTTAAACGAGTGAAAATATAAAAATCTAATTTAAAGGAGGTGAAAAGGTTATGGAACAGAAAACATTAGAAGTTCAAGGCATGTCATGTGGTCACTGCAAAATGTCAGTTGAAGGTGCATTGAAAAAATTAGAAGGCGTATCAGCAGCTGAGGTTAATTTAGAAGCTGGTAAAGTAGATGTTACTTTTGATGAATCGAAGGTAAATGTTGATGCCATGAAAGAAGCAATTGAAGAACAAGGCTATGATGTTGCCTAAATATATGAAAAAGGCTGGTCTTTTCACAGAGAAGACCAGCCTTTTAATATACATTTCATGAGGTGTAAGGGTAGTTTTATATTTGGATGAAATAATGTTAGTTTCACTAAGGAAACCAATATGTTAATCCTTAGAAATTAGATAGTGTTAAAGAACAAACTTTACCAACACAGACATCAACGTAAAAATTAATAAAAACCCAACAATAAAGATTGTAATCCAAAGAGCGTTCCCTTTCTCTTGAAGATTTTTATACTCTTTATAAGTGAGTTCTCCTTTTGCAAATCTTAACCCATTGTCATTCGGTTCAATAGAATAAAGCTTTCCTTCTATGTCTTCCAAAATGACCTTTGTAATTAAAGTGGACTTATTCCCCATTTCCGTTTCAAGACTTACCCAATCACTTAAATTACTTTGGACCTTAAAACAGTTGCCGCCTGCGAAGTCAATCCTAATTAATTTGTATAAGGAGCTATCCCATATCTTTTTGGACATTTCATGAGTTTGTTGTTCAATAAAACTATAGGAAAAACACAAAACATCTCACCTCTACTCCACTTTTTCCCTAAAACAAAAAAGTTATTTAGATACAAATTTACTATTATTATATCATATGAAAATATTTTAAACTGTTAATTAAAATTAGTGGAATTTTTCTAAGACGACAGTAGATGATTTCAAGGATACCTAAATAATTAATAATCATTAAAACACCCTCAGTTTTAACCAATGTCATAGAGCGAATTGTCAATGGAATAGAGAGGGGCTGTACGTAATCCAAAACAATTCCGGACAGCCCTTCTTAATGTTTATTCCGTGAAATTAGTATACTTCTACCTGCCCCATCATACCGTTATCTTCATGCTCTAGAATATGGCAATGGTACATATAGATTCCCTCTTCCGGAAAGGTGACGAGCAGTCTGACTCGTTCGCCCGGTTCAATAAGAACATTATCTTTCAGACCTTGTTCATTCGGAGCTGGTTCCCTTCCATCACGCGATATGATTTTGAACTGAGTACCATGAATATGGAATGGATGTATCATTCCCCCCATTTCGTCTGGCTTGTTATAAACTTCCCAAACTTCCGGGACTCCTTTCTTTTGCCGTAAGTCAATCCGGTCAGGATCGAATTTCTTGCCGTTAATGGTGACCTTATCCATCATTCCAAACAATTCGATTTCCTTGGTAACTGGCAAGGATTTCTCTTCTTCTGTAAGGAAGGTAGTGTTGTCTGGCCAAGATATGGATTCCATCTTTTTCATTTCGCCATCATATTCCAAATCAAAAGGCAATAGGGCATTACCTTCCTCATCAGTGATGGCAATTGGCTCATCGGATTCCATCGCAGAAAAGTCAATTAGGATTTCTGCACGTTCCGATGGGGATAAAGTAATCTCATCTGTTCCAACTGGCTCACGCAATAACCCGCCATCCGAAGCAATTTGGGTGAATGAGGCATCATTGCTTAAACGGAACGTGTAATTTCGGGCATTCGCACCGTTAAGGATTCGAAAACGCATCAGCGGTTTTGTCACAGTCAGTTTCGGATTGACCGTACCGTTAACGAGCGATACATCCCCGATTGTTCCATCGTTGTTCATCAGATTCTTATAATCCAGTTGCTTGTTTTCGTCAAAGAGACGATCCTGAAAAATGAGAGGGATATCATCTACACCATAAGTATGAGGCAAAGCAGGAGCTTCTTCATCCGTCTCCTCCACATAGAGCATTCCTGCAAGCCCTTTGAACACTTGTTCAGCAGTCATTTCATGTGGATGTGGGTGATACCACAATGTCGCTGCCGGCTGATCTGCTTTTAAGGTGACGACTTTACTTTCACCCGGCTGGATTACATCACCCGGACCACCATCTTCACTTCCCGGTACTTCAAGACCATGCCAGTGAAATGTTGTTGGTTCATTTAACTCATTCCTGACTTTCATTTTTACGGTCTCACCCTCATTAAGCTGTAAAGTCGGTCCCAACAAATTCCCATTATATCCGTAAGTATTGGATAGAGAACCATCAAAGAATTGCGTCGTGCCTTCTTGTGCGACCACCTCATAATCGAAGTCTGAGTCCTTCTGTTTTTCCAGCAGGGGTGGTATTACTAACTCCTGAGTGCCTTTGGAGGCTTGAAGAGAGGGAATATTATCATGGTCCATGTGTTCTTCCATACCTTCCATGTTCTCATGGTTCATATCCATATTTTCTTCATGTTGCATTTCTTCAGATTCCATAGTTTGTTCTCCAGATTGTTGTTCTGTTGTGACGTTTGTACAACCCGTCAATATTAGCAACAAGCCTGCACCTGCCATTATAATTTTTTTCATTTGGTCGCTCCTTTATTCGTTCGTTCTTTGCATTTAGACTTCAGATGTGTTATATAGTTGTAATCACTACGAGTGAGAAAACAACCTTTAATACATTTTCCTCCTTCCCTTACGATTCAATCTCTCGCAATTATCATACCGAACAAATATCGAGAAATAATGCATAATTGGAGTAAAAACTAATCACTATTTAATTTAGATGTTGAGTATAAAATGGATTATTCTACTGAAATGTCATTGATATTCAATGACTGTATTTTTCATAACCTTTTGTATCCACTTGGAAAAGGGATGAAGATTTATTTTAGAAATCGTAATTCATATTTTGCGAAGTCTGCATATAACCTGCAAATTTACTGGTTAGAATATAGGCAAGCTTTATTTTATTAGGAGGGATTATTTAAATGCAAAGTAGAAAAATCATAATAGGGATAATTACTATATTCACAGTACTTATCTTATCTGCATGTGCAGGTGCAGATGAAAAGAGGAATACAGAAACCGAATCTAATAAGGAAGAAAATGTGGAATCCAATAATGATGAAATGGATATGGAAGAATCTGATACCAATGAAGATATGGAAGGCATGGATCATTCTGGTATGAACCATTCTAGCACTGGCGAAGTTCCCGAAGGCTTACAAGAAGCGGATAACCCTACTTATCAGGTTGGTAGCCAAGCAATAATTGAATCTGATCATATGTCGGGTATGAATGGTGCTGAGGCGACAATTGTTGGCGCATATGACACTATGGTATATACTGTTTCCTACACACCAACAACTGGTGGAGAACCAATAGAAAATCATAAATGGGTTATCCATGAAGAGATTGAAGAAGCAGGAGACGAACCTTTTGAACCGGGAACTGAAGTAACCCTTAATGCAGATCACATGGAGGGTATGGACCGTGCAACTGCAGTGATCGATTCAGCGAAAGAAACAACCGTATATATGGTTGATTTTGTAGCTACCGATTCTGGAGAAGAGGTGAAAAACCACAAATGGGTAACGGAAAGTGAATTGTCACCAGTAGAATAATTTTTGAAATTAGGGACTTATCCGTAAATCGGGTAAGTTCTTTTTGTAGTAGTTGAATTATAACAGAGATTTATTATTATTATTATTATTATTCACATATCTAAGAAATGATTCAGTTGTATAAGGTTTCGTGGCCTATACCTTTATGCTTAATTATTGTTCTATCGTTCTCAACATTCTTTTGAGTACCCCCATTAATACGGCAACGGCATCTTTCGAAATTCACCAACCGATTACCTAGATTAGAACAGCAATAACAGCAATAATTATACTTGCTAGTGGGACCAGTCTTAGTTCGTCAAGTATATATACGGAATCATTCATATTCTACTAATTCATCATAAAAATTTTCAGAAGGATTACTAGGAAAAATTCTTTTGGCATACTCTAGTCCACCATCAATCGCTACCGTTTTGCATGAACATTGTTGAAAATCATATATTTGTCTTGATTCAATAATATCTCCGCAGCATTTACAACGAATTCTATTTCTTTTTATCTTTTTATTCATTTTACTGTCTCCTTCTATATAATGTTTTAGAATTCTATATGATTATAATTTATGTAGTTATTAAATGACAATAGATTGACTGAAAAATAGTGAAGCAGAATCAATGTAACTGGATTTCAATGCGCTATGTTTTAGAACAGCAAAGAAGTCATTAAGGGTAGGTAATTAATCGTTTTTATCATAAAAATAGGCTGCCCATAGAGCCGTTAAGTTCTGTTTAGACAGCCAATATAGTTTAATTTAAATTAGAGGGGTAAATTATCATCGAATTCTTCTTCGAGTGGAAAATGTAGTTCAATATCATCTTTATTTTCTTTATGAATTTCATTTCCATTGATTTTAAACATCCAACTAAATTCATTTATATTTCTTTCCTCATTTCTTAAATCATCTAATAGTAGTACCAATATATTTTTGACCTTTCTTACGTTTTGGTCATTACTATTCTTGTTTAATAGTTTAAATATACCATTGAAATGCTTGATTACCTTATTAATTATTTCTTTGAATTCCTCTGTGCTATTTGCAAAATATATCAGGAATGGTAAGTCAAATATAAGGTCATTCTCAATTAATTCATTTTCTTTGTTACTACTTATATTTGCTATATTTGCCAATCTTAACCAATGATTTTTATATAGAATGATTCTATTAAAAATTTGCTCATAATTTTGCACTGATTTAATAAAGTTAATTTCTACTATATCTCTTTTATAATTAACTAATCCATCGTGAATTACATTTAAACAATCCTTATATTTAATATTAAAATGTGGAATCGAGAATAGGACTTCATCTTCAGTCTGATTATGGTTTTGGTATATTATCAACTCAAATTGTTGGAGTACATAACCTTGATAAAAATATTTAAAAATCCATCGGTGAAAATTAATAAGATCCTCTGTCCATGCAATATAGCTATTTGATTCGTTTTCGAAGTATTGATAGTTAAACGGTCCGTCAATTGGACAATCGTACCAAGTTACATCTACACGATTATAATTATAATTATTTTTTTCCTCTTCCATAGTAAAAACAGCTCTAAATGATAGCATTTAATAAACCTCCTAAGATTATTTTAAGTATTATACTCTAATAGAACAGCTATTCGAATAGCTAACTATAATTTTTTATTTAATTTTTTAATTTAAAAATAAGGTCTAAATGTACTCTGAATTGTATATTTAGACCTTATTTTTAGGTGTGAATATACCTTACTTTAATCCAAATAAGGCCCTAAACAGACCGTTTATGCCCGTAAAACGACCTGATATGGAAAAGGTGAATAGTTAAATGTTCTATATGGCAATAATAACTATTAATCTATTAAATTTATGGGGTGTAATAGAATGATAGAAATAAATTTAGATTCTAGAAGTGATTTATACAGTATTGAACCAATTGGTTTGCAAACTGAGTTAGTTGAAAGCCTGAGCAGTTATTTAATTAGGGTAGCATATGAACACAACCTCTCTGTTGGTCATTTATTCAATAAGATGATTTTTCCTGAAATGAATAAGAGTTATTTAGAACGGGCTTCAGCTTATGGAGGGAACCGCTTTTATGAAAAGGCAAAAACTGTAAATGGATACATGGAAATTGCTGTTGAACTTGCATGGACAGTTGAAAAGTTAACATCCAGAGATGACCTAATTAATTTAACCTTGTACAACCTAAAAGAATTCATTCCATTGAGAAATTTATTGAAGGATACACTCACTTGGTGTCCTGACTGTATTAGAACTTGGGAGAAGGATGGAGAGGTTATATATTATCCGCTGATATGGCATTTAAAACCTGTAGAGATTTGCAAAAAACATAGTCGTTTTTTAGTTGATAGATGTCCTATATGTAAAAAGAAAGTTGATATCATACGCAGGCAAATGGTTCCCGGTTATTGTCCAAATTGTACCTCTATATTAGCCCAAGAAAGTGAAAGCAAAAGGATCAATCTAGAAAAATTCAGGTGGGAACTTTATGTTTATGAAAATGTGAAGGATATTTTATCAATAAATCATAACAAGATAGATTTTCAAAGTTTTAAGCATACATTTATAAACAAATTGAAAGTAATAAATGAAGAACGTTTTTCAAATAATGTTGCGGGTTTTTCAAGACACCTAAGTATCCCACAAAGCACTCTCCGATATTGGCTATATGGTCAAAACTTTCCTTCTTTAGATAACATACTAAAAATATGTTTTAAATTAAATAAAGAAATTTTAGATTTCCTCTTAGAATCTCAAAAACTAGATGTTAATATATTTCAAATTAATGACAAGCGGGTCATTAATAATAAAACAAAACAAACTCGAAAACCACTTAATTATGATGTGATTGAGAAAAAACTGATTGAACATTTAAGTACAGATACTCCAATATCGATGAATTCAGTTGCAAAAGTAATTGGTCGGGATAAGAGAGTATTGTACAGAAATTTTCCGGATCTTTGTAAACAAATATCGAGGAGATATTACGACTATATAAAAGAAAAGTCAGAGCTAAGAATTAAAACGTTAAAAGAACAAATTAATCTAGCCTTTAATGAGTTGAAAAATGAAGGATTATATCCTAGTCGTAGAAAAATTGAAGACAAGATTAATAAAAATGGGGTTTTAAAAGAAAAGGTTTTACAAGATTATTGGAAATTTTTATTAGTGCAAAGTGGTTATGAGTATAAGAATAGGAGGACATATTTAAATGATGAGTTCAAGTGAGTTTGAAGAATGGGCAGCAAGAATGGACTTAAAGGAAGAGGCAAAGAAGGAAATTCAACGGATAAGACAGTCCCCTCCAGCAAGACGGGTTGGGGGAGGTAGAAATAACGTTAGCGGAAGGTATAGTAGTAAAAAGATGGGGGTTACCATTCAATTTGAGAGCCATAAGGTTGAATTACCAGCTATCTATATGATGGAATTTAATGATGATGTATTGGAGTATTATGATCAACCACCCAAAATAAAAATGAATTATTTTCAAAGTAAGAAAGACAAAAATAGAAAAATGGCTTATTGGTATACAGCAGATTTTTTTGTAATCGAAAAGAAAAGAGCTTATTGGGTAGAGTGCAAGACAGAAGAACATCTTATTAAGAAGTCTCAGGAAAAACCAGATAGATATTTTAGAGATAATGGAAGATGGGAATTCGCACTCGGAAAAAATTATGCAATACAGTTTGGTTTGGATTTCCTTGTACGTTCGTCATCTGAGATTAATTGGATACTTCAACGTAACCTTGAATTTCTGGAAGATTATATTACCAATGGGCATATACCCGAAGATCAAATTATTGCAAAGATTAAGGAGGCAATAATATCAGCGCCCGGTATAACCATACTAGAGCTTATTCAAAATGCAGAGGAACGATTTACCCCTGATGATATATATGACCTAATAGCAAATAACATCATCTATATTGATATGTACAACGATTTAATAACCGAACCAGAGAGTGTAAAGGTATATCTAAATAAAGAACAACGTAAGGGTTTTTCGATAATTGAAAAATCAAGTAGAAAAAGAATTTCACCTAAGATGATTGAAATAAAAAACGGGAACAGTATTTTATGGGGAGATAGTGCTTGGACTATTTTAAATTACGATAATGGCAATAAAAAAGTGTTTTTATATTCAAAAAGTACAAAAGAACATGCTGAATTACCAATCAACTTGTTTGAATCATATATATCAGAAGGTTATATAAAGGCTGTGGAAAGTAATAACAATAAAGAAAGTAATAAATTAAACAAGATGATTGCCGAAGCTAGTGAAAAGGACTTAGAAGAGGCAAATAAGAAATATGAAATTGTTACAAAGTATCTAAACGGAGAAAATGTTGATTTAAATGTTACTAGAAGAAGTCTCAGAAATTGGGTAAAAAAATACAATGATGCAGAAGAATTGTATGGAAATGGTTTTGTCGGACTTCTTCCCAGAACAAAAAAAAAAGGAAATAAAAATTCGAAATTGCCACCGGAAACAGAAAAAATAATGAATGATGTAATTGATCAAAGTTATAAAAACATTAAGTCTAAAACAGCGAAACAAGTTTATCGTGAATTGTTAGTTAAATGTGAGGAATTTAATATTGATCCACCATCATACCAAACATTGTGTACTGCGATTAATAATCTTTCTAAATATGAAGTAGCAGAATCTAGAAAAGGAAGAAGAGCAGCATATAAGTTTGAGGAATTTTATACTGAATTAGAATTTACTACTCCGAAGCATGGGGAGCGTATTTTCGAACTGGCGCATATTGATCATACTGAGCTAGATATTGAACTAAAACTTACTAGTCATAAGACCATGAGACCGTGGCTTACCGTGATGATTGATGCCTTTTCTAGAAGGGTCCTTGCCTTTTATCTAACATTTGAACCACCTTCATACCGGAGTTGCATGATGATTATTAGAGAATGTGTAAAGAATTATAACCGACTACCTAACTTCCTTGTTTTGGATGGGGGAAAAGAATTTCATAGTGTATATTTTGAGTCTTTACTGGCCTTTTACGGTGTTCACAAGAAACAGAGACCTGCTGCAAAATCAAGATATGGAAATGATGTGGAAAGATTATTCGGCATAGCTAATAAATTGTTTATTCATAACCTTGCTGGAAACACACAATTAACAAAAAATGTAAGACAAGTTACTAAATCAGTAAATCCGAAAAACCATGCAATTTGGACACTAGAAACTTTAAATGAAGCCCTTGAGAACTGGTTTAATATAGTTTATGACAATAAAATAAATCCATCGCTTCATCAAAGTCCAAAAGAATCATATGAAGAATCAATTAATGTTTCTGGAAGTCGTCCGAATACCTATATTTCTTATGATGATACTTTTATTTTAATGACATTACCATCTCCAAAAGGGAAAACTAGAAAAGTACATCCGGGTAAAGGTATTAAATTATCATATTCATATTATTGGTGTGACCAATTCAGAAATCCAAAAATTGAAAATTCCCAAGTTGAAGTAAAATATGATCCGTTCAATATTGGAATTGCATATGCATATGTAGGAGATCAATGGGTAGAATGCCAATCTGAAGGTTACAAATATTTATATGGTAAAAGTGAAAAACAAATGAAAATTATTACAGAAGAAATCAGGCAAAAGAATAAATTATATTCACAAAACAATACAGTGACAGCAAAAATGATTGCGCAATATATTATAGACTCTGAATTAAAAGAAGAAGAATTAATAAATGAAAATTTATCTTCAACTAAACCTGAATTAAAGGTCTTTGAAAGCAATGATAGATCAAATGATGAAAATGTAGAAGAATGTAATTCTAATGAAACAGATGATATTTATGATGACGATGATCTTGAGATATTTGGGGAGTTGATATAGGTGACAAAGGAAAAAAGATTATTTGAAAAATACCCTTCATCAGAATCTAAGAATGAACGAGAAGATATTTTAAATGAAATTACAAATGAGCAAAAGTATGGACTTGGAAAGGAAGGAATAAGAACCTTATATAAATATGAGGGATTTTATAAAGAACTAGAATTTACTAATTCGAAATATGCTGAAGGTATTTTCGAAACAGTATATATTGACCATGCCAAATTAGATATAGAAATAGAAATTGATGGTAAGCATTCTAAGCGACTTTGGTTAACACTAATGATTGATGATTATTCAAGAAGGGTTCTTGCCTTTTATCTAACCTTTGAAGAACCCTCTTACAATAGTTGTATGATGGTTATAAGGAAGTGCGTAAAAAAATATAACCGGCTTCCAAAAAAATTGGTAGTAGATAGTGGAATGGAATTTAATAGTGTTGATTTTGAAACTTTGCTTACAACTTATGGAATCCATACGAAACAAAGACCACTTCTAAAAGCAGGATTTAATAATGTGGTAGAAAGATTATTTGGTTTAACAAATAAATTATTTATCCAAATCCTTATGGGAAACACAAGAAATGTACAGCAGGTTAATAATTCTGTGGACTCCAAAAACTACGTTGTATGGACACTTGAGACCTTAAATAAACGACTTGAAAATTGGATTTATAATGTATATGACAATTATATAAACCTATCACTTCAACAAAGTCCCAAAGAAATATTCCTTAATTCTTTTGAAGTATCCGGACGTCCGAATATCTATATTCCTTATGACGAAAAATTTATTTTGATGACACTACCTTCCCCAAAAGGTAAAACCAGAAAAGTTCAACCAAGACGGGGGATTAAATTAAACTATTTATATTATTGGTGCGAACAATTTAACGATCCAATGATTGAGTATACTAAGGTTGAGGTTAAATTTGATCCATTAAATACTGGAATATTATATGCGTATGTTAATAATCAATGGATTCGATGCCAACTCAGTGTTATAAGTATTTAAATGGTAAGACAGAGAATGGATAAAATTATAAGCTGTAAGGCCTGACTTAAAGATAATTAATAATGAAGAAATCTGATTAAATAAAGTGAAACTATGGGCGATTCAATTGTTCAGAGAGCGTATATGATAATTGTGGGGTTGCGAGGAGTTGGTTTAGGTGACAAAAAAACAAAGATTATTTGAAGAAGAGCTTTTAACAAAATCTAAGAAAGAGCGCGAAAAATTTTTTAATGATTTTACTGTTAGCCATACAAAAATGAAACAAGTTTCAGATGAATTAAAAAATGAAATTTATAAAGGCTCTCAAAACATCATTATGGTCGTTGGCCCATCAGGAGTTGGGAAATCCAGACTCTTTTCTGCAACAATGTTATCTGTTCTTAAAGATATGGAAGAAGAAACTGAGAAAGATAGAAGCATTATCCCTATCTCTGGTATAGAGCTTCCAAATCCAGATTTAGGGAAGTTCAATTGGAAAGATTTCTATTATAGAGTACTTTCATCATTAAGGGATCCATTAATTGATTATAAGATTGATGTTACTGATATTGTCAAGAAAAATAGGAAAAATAAGAAAAGTAACAGTAACAACCCCCTTAATGCAAATACTGCGCCAGAGCTACGTAGATCGATAGAGAGTGCATTTTTTAACAGGAAAACAAAAGCACTTCTAATTGATGAAGCTCAGCACTTTTTTAAAATTAATTCAGAAAAAAGGGGTAACAGTGAACAGAACCAGAGGCAATTTAATTCTATTAAATCATTAGCAAACATGAGTACCACAAAAATTGTTTTATTTGGAACTTATGATTTAAATGCTGTTTTCAATTTAGATGGTCAGTTATCTAGAAGGGTTAAGGAAATTCACTTTCCGAGGTATGATTATACCAATGCTGAAGATAGAAAGTACTTCCAAGCTTTATTATTGACTTTTCAGAAATTGTTACCTGTAGAGAAGGAACCTGATTTAAAGAAGTATTCGGAATATATATATGAAAATTCCATTGGGTGTGCGGGGATTTTAAAGAATTGGTTGCAAAGGTGTCTTTCAGACGCTCTAGAAAGAGAGGAGAAAACTATCACCTATCAAAATTTGAAAAGAAATGTTTTACAAACGAAAAAGCTTTTAACACTAGCAAACGAGGCAATTACAGGAGAATCCTATTTCAGTGATAGTACAAAGGACAAAAAAGAGCTTCAAACTTTGCTGGGAATTAAAAATGAGAAAGATAATGAAAAACCAAAAAGAAAAAATAATCCTAAGCCGGGTATTAGAAAACCAGAAAGGGATACTGTAGGGTTGGCCTAAGCTTAGGGGCTATATTAAAGAAAAATTGAGTGGGTATTTCCTGCTCAATTTTTTATTTCTTAAATTTACTTGTTAACGCATTATCATACATCAGGAGGAATCAGTAATGAATTTATATTTAAGCAGTTTAACAGATGAACAAAGAATAGTAGATAATTTTTTATCCACCAGAACAGAGTTATATAATATTGAACCGATTGGAATTGGTACACCTTATGTAGAAAGTATATCAAGTTATATTTCTAGAATCGCGGAAAATCATAATTTAGCTGTATCAGCATTGCTGAGTAAAGTAATTGCACCTATGCTAAATATAGATTATTTAAAAGATCAACTTAGCCAAGGAATAATCAAGGATACTTCACATTTTATTAATGAGAATAGTCCCGTTACTTTAGAATATTGTAATGCATTGGAATTACTAACTAGTAGGGATGATCTACGTAGTTTGACTATGTTAAATTGGCAGGGGATTTTTTCAAAAAAACTCTTCAGTAGATATAGAAAATGGTGTCCAATATGCTTAAATAAAATGAAATCTAACTCTAAGATTATATATGAACCGCTAATTTGGTATATTTCTGAAATAAAAAAATGCGAAGTACATGAAGTAGTACTACACGACAAGTGTTCAAATTGTAAAAGAAATTTACCGTTTTTGCATAAGGATCTAATGGTTGGATATTGTCAATATTGTGGATCGTGGTTAGGAGATAAATTGGTATTTAATAAAAAAAATTTAACCGAGGAAGATACATTTATTTACCAAAATTATAAGGTATTGCTTGCAAATTCATCAAAGCAATCAATTTACCCAACAAGAGTTTTTATTTCAAACTTTTTAAATAGATTAATGAAGAAATTAGATATTAAAAGTGTAGCAAAGTTGGCAAATATTTTAGAGTTAAATCCGGCAACGGTAAATTCATGGGTAAAAGGAAGAAGACAACCTTCAAGTGAAAGTCTTTTAAAAATTGCTCGTAAAATTGGGTTAACTATTTATGAGATGATTTACGACAATAATAAAAAGCTAGTGCTTGAAATAAAAGATAGCCCTTCACAACAGAAATCTATCCCAATAAGTGAGATTGAAAATTGTCTAAGGAAAGAGGTCAATTCAAAAGAGCCAAAAAGTCTAAATAAAATATCCAAAGAATATGGCTTTTATGTACCCACCGCTAAAGGGAATTTTCCTATACTATGTGGAGAGATAACAGAAAACTATAATTCTTATAAAGCACAAAAAATAAGAAAAAGAAGAATCGAGATTGAAGAAAAATTAATAGATTGTCTAAGTAAAGAAACTCCTATAAGTTTGAATCAGTTTTCAAAAGATAATGGCATAACTTTAAAAACTGCAAAAACAGTTGCCCCTAATTTATGTAAAAAGGTGGTTAAACGATATGAAGAGTATATTCATGAATTGAAAAGGAAGAGAGTTCAAATTATAAAAAGAGAAATTAAAGAAATTGTAAATACATTACATCAAAAAGGAATTTATCCAAGTTCAAATAAGGTACAAGAGAATCTTGAAAATAAACATTTATTTAGAAAAGAATGGGTAAAACAGGCTTGGAAGGAGGCTTTGGAAAGTTTAGGATATAACTGAATATTTAATTTTACAATTGTTAATCTAAAATTGAGTGTAAAAGGGTTCTGAAATAAAATAAACCATATAGTTTCCTAAAATAGAAATGTAAAGCATATAATTTCCTAAAATAAAATTGTAAAGCATAAAGCTTCCTAAAAGTAGAAAAAAGAGGTTATTACTCGCTTGTAATTAAATGGTAGTAGTCTTTTGGTTTAATAAGTCTTATAAAAAGAGCTGAGATACCTTGTGGCTCTAGGGTTGGAAACTATATGCTTTATTGTTAGGAAATTATATGCTTTACGTCACAGTTTGTGATTTGAACCATAATCTTGCCACTCTGGCAATGTTATACTTTAAAAAACTCTTGGCAAATATATACTTCAATAACGTGAAAAGTGTAAGGCATAAATTTCTACTTGAGAAATTTATGCCTTTTATTTTTAAATATATAATAAATAAGGATTGTTCAAATGATTTTAACAAATATAAATTTGACACACATATTAGTGATTGCTAATATGATGATAACAAAACATATTAGTGATGTCTAATATATGAGGTGACTAATACATGAAAAAAGTTGATATTGATACAAAGATGAAGTTCTTGCATGGTTTTTCAAATAAAACGAGGATTCAAATACTCGAAAGTATTAAAGAAGATGAAAAAACAGTATCCCAAATTGTTGACGATCTAAACGGCAATCAATCAAACATATCGCAACATCTGGCGTGTTTAAAAGGTTGTGGGCTTATTGTAGGAAGACAAGATGGCAAATATGTATATTACCGTGTACGCAATCAACTGGTACGTGATTTATTAACCATGTTTGATGTAGTGCTTGAGGATATTGAAAATAATATTGCTTGTTGTGAAAATCATTTAGATTAATGGGGTGTAAAGAATGGGAGATAAATGCTGCGGTCCTAATGAAGAATTGAAAACTATTGAAGATAATAAAGGTTGTTGCAACAGTAATGGCGAAAAGGCTATAACAAAAGAAGGAAACAGTTGTTGCAGCAGTCAAAATTCATTTCAAGGAATAGCAATTACTGAAACAAATTCATCTTGTTGTAGTAACCAACCTAAGAATGTAAATGGTAATACTACTGACGAATGTTGTAGCCATGAGCCGAAGGAAGATTTAGAGATAAAGTCTTGTAACAGTAGCAAAAAAGATGATAACAGCTTAAAAACATCAAGTTGTTGTAGCAGCGAATTTAAGGAAATACCTAACATTAACACAACACCAGTTAAGGGTGAAAAGGTCGAATATCGAATACGCGGGATGGATTGCCCTTCTTGTGCTTTAACGTTAGAAAAAGGGTTAAATAACTTAGTTGACATTCAAGAGGCAAAGGTAAATTACAATACTGCGAAATTGCAGATCATCGGAAGCAACGCATTGTCTCTTGATAGTATAGAGAGTGAAGTCCAAAAACTGGGTTACGTTGCTGAACCACTAGTACAAAATAGAAATGTAAAAATTTACGATGTGGTAGGAATGGACTGCAGTAGTTGTGCTAAAAGCATTGAAAATCACTTAAATAAAATCCCAAAAGTGAACGGTGTTAGTGTTAATTTTTCAACTGGAAAAATGAAAATAGAACATGAAAATAGTGTAGACGATATTGTTTCGGAAGTATCTAAACTTGGTTATAGTGCTTCACCAATAACCACTAGCAATAAAGCTACAGATACTTCGAAAAGCAAAGAAGGATATGGTTTAATTACCTTCACTGGTATTTTAATCACAGTTGGTTTTATTGGTTCTTATAATGGTGTATCTTCATTAATTACCACTATTCTATATGCTATTGCTATCGTTATTAGTGGCTATAAACCTGTGAAAAGTGCCTACTATGCTATAAAAAGTCGTTCGTTAGACATGAACGTTCTAATGTCGGCAGCAGCAATTGGAGCTGCATTGATTGGAGAATGGTTTGAAGGTGCAATCGTAGTATGGTTATTTGCTCTGGGGAATGCCTTGCAAAATAGATCCATTGAAAAAACTAGAAAATCTATCCGTAATCTAATGGATTTAGCACCATCCGAAGCATGGATTAAAGTTGGTTCAGAATTAGTTAAAAAACCAGTAGAAGAAGTATCAGTTGGCCAGATTGTTGTTATTAAACCTGGTGATCGAATTCCATTAGACGGTGAAGTTATCCGAGGCGAAACTAGTGTTAATCAAGCACCTATCACTGGGGAGTCCATTCCAGTCGATAAATTAGTCGGAGATACTGTATATGCAGGAACAATTAATGAAAGTGGTTCTATTGAGATTAAAGTCACCAAGTTAGTCGAAGATACGACAATAGCCAAAATAATTCATTTAGTTGAGGAAGCACAAGAGCAAAAGGCACCAACTCAAGCATTTATCGATAAGTTTGCCAGTGTCTATACACCAAGCGTCTTTGTTTTAGCATTATTTGTAATTGTTTTGCCTCCACTTTTAGGGTTTGGTACGTGGGGAGAATGGGTTTATATAGGTCTTGCATTATTAGTAGTTGCCTGTCCTTGTGCATTGGTTATATCTACTCCTGTTGCAATTGTTTCTGCTATCGGAAACGCTGCAAAAAATGGCGTCTTAATAAAGGGCGGAACCTTTCTTGAGAAAGCAGGTGCTATTAATGCAATAGCGTTTGATAAAACAGGTACATTAACAGAAGGGAAACCAAAAGTTTCTGGTGTTGAGACGTTAACTACTTCAGAAAAGGAATTAATATCACTAGCATTAACATTAGAAAATTACTCCACACACCCAATAGCAAAAACGATTGTTGAATATGCGAAAGATAAGGGAATTCAGGCAAAAAACGGAGAGTTATTTAAAAATATAGTCGGTAAGGGTGTTCAAGCAACAGTCAATGGAGAAGTTCATTATGCTGGTAATCTAAAACTGTTTGAAGATCTGAAAATATCTTTAGTTGATGTAAGGTCTAAGGTAGAAGAGATACAAAGTCAGGGGAAAACAGTAGTGATTATCGGTACTCAACAGCAAATCATGGGGATTATCTCTGTTTCCGATACTATTCGCTCTACTACAGTAAAAGCATTAAATGTACTGAAACAAGTTGGTGTAAATCATCTTGTCATGTTAACTGGTGATAATAAAGGTACGGCCAAAATGATATCAAGTGAAACGAATCTCAATCGTTATTTTGCAGAACTATTGCCAGAAGACAAAGTAGATGCGATTAAACAATTACAAAGTGAAGGTCACAAGGTAGCTATGGTTGGCGATGGAATAAATGATGCACCTGCACTTGCAACTGCAGATTTAGGGGTTGCAATGGGTGGTGTAGGAACGGATACGGCAATGGAGACTGCCGACATTGTTTTAATGGCGGATAATCTGGAAAAATTACCACATACCATTAAACTAAGTAGAAAAGCATTAGCGATTATCAAGCAAAATATATGGTTTTCCTTAATTGTAAAATTTATAGCATTAGTCCTAATATTTCCGGGGTGGCTAACACTTTGGATGGCTGTTCTTAGCGATACAGGTGCTGCTATTATCGTCATTTTAAATGCCCTACGACTTTTAAAAGTGAAGGGGTAAATTTTAGGGGTGAGCTGTTCGGTTATGGATTGAATAGCTTACCTAATTTAATGCAATCAAGCCTATAGTTTAGGGTGTGAAGAAATGTACGATACAAATGTGATAGAGGCTGGGCAAGCAGATCTTTCAATAGGTTATTATAAACGATCGTCTTGTTCTTCAAAAAAAGATTTTTTTATCTGGCCCTTATTTTTTCTTTATATTCTCGAAAAAATGTGAATTTCCTCTAATACTCTGAACACGCCCCTTTTTTAATTTGAGGCTATAGTTATACACGGTCTACGATGTTCGTTCGCATGCATTCGAGTTAACGTTATACTTCCTTCACCATCAATTATTCTCGCGATGTAAGTCGCTATTATTCACCTTTCAGAAAATATTTTCTACTTCACCCTAGTTTAATCTAAAAATACAGAATAAATAAAATGTTCAAATATGGTTGAAATAACTAGAAATATGTAGGATTTCTATGATATACACTTTATAAAGTTTGTACAATAAAAATTATATGGATTTATCATACTGTATGGATTTATATGCTTGTTTTCTTTATTCTGTTATTCCTCTATACTTACAAGAGTGATCAAACGGAGTACATTTGGAGGTGCTTGGGAATTGTTAGAATTTCATAATGTAACAAAGCGATATGATAACGGAAAGTCTGCTGTGAATAATTTGAATTTAAAAATAGAGAAAGGTGAATTTATTTGTTTTATAGGTCCAAGTGGATGTGGTAAAACAACAACGATGAAAATGGTCAACCGCTTAATTGATATAACGGATGGGGCTATTTTAGTGGATGGTAAAGATATTAAGGATCAAGATCCAGTAGCATTACGCAGATCTATTGGATATGTGATTCAGCAAATCGGATTGATGCCGCATATGACCATTGAAGAAAATATTGTGTTAGTCGGTACATTGTTAAAATGGACCAAAGAGAAAAAAGAAGAAAGAGCACGAGAACTATTAAAACTTGTTGATTTACCAGAAGAATATCTTGATAAATATCCACATGAATTGAGTGGGGGACAACAACAGCGTATTGGTGTATTACGTGCACTTGCTGCAAATCCACCATTGATATTAATGGATGAGCCATTCGGTGCACTTGACCCGATTACAAGAGACTCTCTCCAAGAAGAGTTTAAAAAATTACAAAGGGAATTAAATAAAACGATTGTTTTCGTTACACACGATATGGATGAGGCAATCAAGCTTGCTGACCGTATTGTAATCATGAGAGATGGGGAAATCGTTCAGGTTGATACACCGGATGAAATTCTCAGAAATCCAGCAAATGAATTCGTGGAGGAATTCCTGGGTAAGGAAAGGTTGATTCAAGGACGACCTGATGTCACAACGGTTGGACAGATTATGAATAGCGCCCCGGTTACAGTACAAACTGGTACAACGTTAAAATCAGCTATTTCTACGATGCGAGATAAACGGGTTGATTCCCTTCTTATCACGGATTCAGACAATGTTTTAAAAGGATATCTTGATATAGAAGCTATTAATCTTAATTATAAAAAAGCTAATAAGGTAGAGGAAGTAATGGAGACAGAAATTTATTCTGTTTTTCAAGATAGTTTGTTACGTGATACCGTTCACAAGATTCTGAGACGTGGAGCACAATATGTTCCTGTTGTGGACGAAGATCGTCGTCTAGTAGGAATTGTTACACGTGCGACGCTTGCAACACTTGTTTATGACACGATTTGGGGCGACGGAACGGAATTGGAAGAAATCATCGCTATAGCTGAATAGGAGGTAGATATCATCATGATGAATTTTTTCACAGTACATGGTAATGAATTAATAATTAAAACATGGGAACATTTGTATATTTCTGTTGCGGCGATCTTACTTGGTGTAGTCGTTGCTATCCCCCTCGGAATTCTTCTTTCAAGGGTGCCAAACTTCGCCGATAAATTTATCTCTTTTATTGGTATTCTGCAAACTATTCCAAGTCTTGCAATCCTTGCATTTTTTATTCCATTTTTAGGTGTTGGAAAAGTTCCTGCTATTTTGGCTCTGTTTTTCTATTCCCTATTACCGATCCTACGTAACACTTACATTGGTGTTCGTGAAGTGGATAAAAGTGTGATAGAAGCGGGTAAGGGTATGGGAATGAGTCATTTACAATCGATTATAAAAGTTGAATTACCAATGGCAATACCGGTCATTATGGCAGGTGTTCGCTTGTCAACCGTATATTTGATTGGTTGGGCGACATTGGCAGCATTTATCGGAGGAGGCGGTCTTGGTGATTTTATATTTGATGGATTGAACTTATATCAGCCTTCATTGATTATTGCTGGGACAGTACCAGCGACCGTTCTAGCCTTGATTGCCGATCGTTTCCTAGCCTTTTTAGAAAAACGATTGACACCGGAAGGGCTACAGAATTCTTATGAAGCCGTATAATGTTGGAGGTGAAAAATAGTGCTGAAAAAGATGTTATATAAGGGAAGTTTTATATTTATTATAGTAGTGATGCTTGCTGGTTGTTCCTTACCAGGTCTTGCAAGTACATCAAAGGATACGTTAAAAATAGGGTCTCTTGGTACCTCGGAATCACAAATTTTAGCTGAAATGTTATCTATCTTAATTGAACGGGAAACAGATGCTAGTACTGATCTTGTTACACATCTTGGTTCATCTATTGTACAACACCAAGGTATGTTAAGGGGAGACCTTGATATAACGAGTACACGTTATACGGGAACAGATCTGTCAGGAGCATTGGGAATGGACCCGATTACAGATCCTGAAAAAGCATTGAATACCGTATCACGTGAATTTAAAGATCGTTTTAATCAAACATGGGCAAATCCTTATGGTTTTGAGAACAGTTATTCAGTTGCTGTTACAACAGATTTTGCTGAAGAAAATAACATCGAAACAATCTCAGATTTAGAAGCCTATGCAGGTGAGTTGCGATTCGGGGTCGATAATGCCTGGATTAACCGTAAAGGGGATGGATATGAAGGATTTCAAGAAACCTATTTTTCATTTGGTGAAGTTTTTCCAATGAATATTGGTTTAGTATATGAGGCAGCCGCTAATAGTCATATGGATGTTGTATTGGCTTATTCATCGGATGGAAGAATTAAAGAGTTTGATTTGAAAGTTTTAGAGGATGATAAACGCTTCTTCCCTCCATATGATGCTTCACCAGTTATTGCTGGGGAGGTTTTAGAAAAATATCCAGAAATATTGAATATTACGGAACGCCTTCATGAACAAATTTCAACGGAAACGATGCAGGAATTAAATTACAATGCGGATGTAAAATTAATGAGTCCAAGGAAAGTTGCGATGGAGTTTCTAGAAACCCATAACTTCTTTGAGGATACAGGGAAGGGAGAGAAGTAATATGGAAACGTTGGAACAGTTAATACACTATGTTACCCAAAACGGTGGATATATTTGGGTTCAATTTTACAGACATTTTCTAATGGCAGCGTATGGGGTATTATTTGCCGCGATTATTTCTATTCCCTTAGGTATCCTAATAGCTAAATATGGGAAATTGAGTAGTTGGGTCTTGGCACTTGGAAGTATCATTCAGACGATACCCGCCTTGGGTGCTATGGCTGTCATTATGATTGTGCTAGGTCTCGGTACAAATACAGTAATTGTAACATTAATGCTTTATTCCATCCTACCGATTGTACAAAATACTTATGTTGGAATGAAGGATGTTGATAAAACAGTGATTGAAGCGGGCTATGCCTCTGGAATGACGAAGTTCCAACTCTTACGAATGGTGGAGCTCCCACTTGCTATTAGTGTGATTATGGCCGGTTTGCGTACAGCATTAGTTATAGGAATTGGGATTGCCGCAATTGGTGCCTTTGTTGGAGCTGGAGGATTAGGTGCCGTTATCTTAACGGGAACGAATGCGACTGATGGAACAGCAATTATTCTGGCTGGTGCTATACCTACAGCGCTGATGGCCATTATTGCTGATTTAATTATGGGATGGATTGAAAGAAAACTCCAACCTATTAAGTCTTCTGAATCTAGTTCCAATGCAGCATGATAGATTATAGAGTAATAGCTAGCGAAAGTATAGATAGAGGTGATTACTGTGGGGAAAAATGGGATGAAACAAGAAAAAAATGTTCCTTGCACATTATCAGATGGTACCATCCTTCGCTCCGATGTCTATCGTCCAGATGATGGGGAACGGTATCCGGTGCTGATGCTGCGCTTACCTTATGACAAAGAAACGCCACGTTATTATGATGAGTATTTGGAAGTACCTCGGATGGTTCAGGCTGGATATGTCGTCATTCTTCAAGATGTCCGTGGAAGGTTTGCATCAGAAGGTGAATTTTATCCCTTTATCTATGAAGGACGGGATGGATATGAGGCAGTAGAATGGGCAGCAAAACTACCCTATTCGAACGGTAAAGTTGGACTATTTGGGATGTCCTATCACGGATATACCCAATTAGCTGCAGCGGTAGAAAATCCTCCTTCTTTAAAGGCGATTGCACCGGTCATGACAGGGGCAGACTTAATGGGAAACTTTTTAGGAAAGGAAGGGATGCCCCAGGCTACCGCTAACCTCGAAACATGGGTTTTGGGATCCATGCTGGAGGATGAACTTAAACGTAAGGGAAATTTTGACGAGGAAAAATTCAACTATTATTTAGAGAATATGGCAGAATGGTTATCTTATGCCCCAAGTAATGAATGGAGGCCAATCAAAGACCTTGATCCAGATTCCTATTACTTTGATTTTATAAAGGGTAAATTATCGCCAGAACTTACAGAAAGTACAAACTTAACCAAAAAGCTAAAAAATATAGATATCCCGGCATTATTTATCGGTGGATGGTTTGATGCATTATTGACTTCTACATTGGAAACCTATCAGACTTATAAAGGACCACGTATGTTATGGGTTGGTCCATGGACACATGAAGAAATGACAGGTCGATGTGGAGACAAGTTTTTTAACAATGGTGCTGAAAATATCGGAGTCGACAACATAAAGGATCCAACAGAAATTCATATTATGTGGTTTGATCACTGGCTAAAAGATAAGCCAATGCCTATGAAAAAGCCTGTTTATTTATATTTGATGGGGAAAGCGTGTTGGGAAGCATTTGATGAGTGGCCAATGAAACAGGGAGTGAAGCCAAGGGAAGTATTCCTGCAAAGTAATGGTCTGTCACAAACCCGTCATGGAGATGGAAAGTTAAGCTTACAACCTTTACCAACAGAGACGAGAAGTTCCTTGAAACTAGACCCGAACAATCCAGTACCAACCCGTGGAGGAGGGGTATTGATTGCGGGACATGAATCGGGAACGTTTGATGTCAGTGATATACAGGATCGTGATGATGTTCTCGTATATACTAGTACAGAACTGGATAAGGATCTATCACTACTAGGATCTATTAAAGCAAACATTTGGGTATCAGCTCCAACGAATCTATTTGATATTTCTCTAAGACTATCAGACGTTGATGAATCAGGTCGTGCGTATAACATTGTCGATACGTTTCACAGAGAAAGCGTCGAGAATGTGAATCAGCCATTTTATCTGGAAATCGAAATAGGGTCTACATCTTATACCTTGAAAAAAGGGCATCGACTGCGCCTAGATATAGCAGCAAGTAATGCACCACTTTATGATATTAATTTAAATAATGGAACGACAACGAAAACACATAAAGAAGGAAAAGCCGCGGTTGAATACATTTATCAGGGTGGAGAAAAGGCATCGAAACTAATACTGCCACTTGTCAATGAGTGAAAGTTGAAACCAATAACCTTTTAAATTTAATTATTCCTCTTAGTATTTTTTAAAGGTTATGATTGATTTTATCTCGCATTAACAGCCAGTAAAAGCCCGATTCGTTCAACTAACAATCAGTAGGGGATGAAGAAAACCCCCACTAAATGAAGTTTTACTTTATGTGTAGCATGCTGGAGGGGGAAGTAAAATGAAGATTCACGATGAACGGATAGAAGATGTCAGAACCCAATTTATTGAAAAAATAACGGATAATATGAATGCATTTGGTGTTTCAACAAGTGTTGGACGTGTTCTTGGAATTATTTATATGAACCGGGAGCCGATGACCCTTGATGAGTTATCAGAAGAGACTGGGATGAGCAAAACCCGGATGAGCCAGGTTGTCCGGGAAATGATAGATTTAGATATTGCGGAACGTGTATTTAAAAAAGGGATTCGGAAAGATTTATTTCAAGTAGAAGAAGATTATTACCAAACATTCATTTCGCTTTTTACCTCTACTTGGCATAAGGCTATTAAACGCAGCCGTTCCTTTGAACAAAGGCTTTTGAAAAAATTGGATGAATTACAAGATGTATCTGGATTTACTCAGAAGGATGAAGAGGCTATTAATGAACTCCTTCGTGAAATGAGGGATTGGATGGACTATTATGACTGGATACGTCGAGTAACTGAATTCTTTGAGAGTGGCGAAATATTTGAACATGTACCGAAGAAAAAGAATGGGAGGAATTAAGCAATGAATAAAAAAGTAATTTTATCGTGTGCATTAACAGGAGCAGGTGACACGACAGCGAAAAGTCCACATGTACCTGTAACACCAAAGGAAATTGCAGATTCAGCGATTAAAGCAGCAAAGGCAGGGGCTACAATTGCACATATCCATGTTCGTGACCCAAAAACAGGCAAGCTAAGCCATGATGTTAATTTATTCCAAGAGGTTGTCGAACGTATTCGTGAATCAGAGACCGACGTGATTATAAACCTTACTTCTGGTGGGGGTGGAGACTGGATACCGAGTGAAGATGCCCCAACTAAAGGAGGGGAAGGAACCGATATTCAAACTCCAGAAGAACGCCATGAACCAATCGGAAAACTCTTACCAGAAATGTGTACCCTTGACTGTGGTAGCCTGAACTTTGGCAATATGTTATACGTTAGCCCAACCGACTGGTTAAGAAAACAGGCGAAACTTGTGAAAGATATTGGGGTGAAACCAGAATTAGAATGTTTTGATACAGGTCACGTTCGTTTCGCCAACCAATTAGTGGAGGAAGGTTTCATTGAAGGAGATCCACTATTTCAATTTTGTCTTGGTATCCCATGGGGAGCTGCAGCGGATGCAGAAACGTTGTCTTACATGAAAAGTCGGATTCCGGAAAACGCAAAATGGGCAGCTTTTGGAATTGGCAGAATGCAAATGCCAATAGCGATGGAATCCCTGCTTCAAGGTGGAAATATCCGTGTAGGTCTAGAAGATAACCTTTATTTAGAGAAAGGAAAACTCGCAACGAACGAGCAGCTTGTGGATAAAGCTGTCGGTATGGTACAAGCTTTAGGTTCCGATATTATGACCCCGGCCGAAGCACGTAAGCATCTAAATTTATTGAACCCATATGGAAAGGAAGACTAGGATGACAAAAGAAATTACAATCAAAAACATCACAGTTGTTGGAACAGGTGTCATCGGGAATGGGTGGATCACTCGCTTTTTAGCAAATGGCTACACCGTCACTGCATTTGATCCGGATCCCAAGACAGAAGAAAAGACCCGTAAAGCTGTGGAACGTGCATGGCCTTGGATGGAAAAAATAGGATTAGGTGAAGGTGCCTCGAAAGATAATCTTTTTTTTGAAGCCGATTTAGAAAAGGCATTAAAGGAAGCGGACTTTGTTCAGGAAAATGTTCCAGAGCGAGAGGAATTAAAACGAAAGGTCATCGCTGATATTGATCAATATGCTAAGGAAGAAACCATCATCGCTTCCAGCACATCCGGAATATTACCAAGTAGCTTACAAGCCGATTGTGAGAATCATCCGGAACGTGTGATGGTTGCTCATCCATTTAATCCGGTATATTTAATGCCGCTTGTGGAACTTGTTGGCGGGAATAAAACTGATAGTGTTTATATCGAAAAAGCAAAGATGTTTTATGACAACTTGAAGATGAAACCACTTGTTGTTCGTCAGGAAATTGAAGGTCATATTGCGGACCGCTTAATGGAAGCAATTTGGCGTGAAGCACTTCATATTGTTAATGATGGTGTAGCAAGTACAGAAGAAGTGGATGCATCCATTATTTATGGACCAGGGCTTAGATGGGCATTAATGGGTCCATTCCTAACTCTACATATGGGCGGAGGTAAAGAAGGAATGCGTCACTTATTGGAACAATTTGGACCTGCATTGAAATTACCATGGACCAAATTAGAAGCACCAGAATTAACGGAAGAATTAGCTGAAAAAGTAATTACTGGTTGTGAAGCACAAACGGAAGGCGTGAAAATGGAAAAACTAGAAGATCGCCGTGATCAGTTTTTAATAGAATTACAACAGTTATTGGAAAAATACTGGCCAGGGGAAAATCTGTCCGGTAACTAGAAGGGAAGATAAAACGTGAGCAAACCCAAATTGATGATTCAGGATAAAGTACCAGAAGCTTGGATTGACTACAATGGACATATGAATGATGCAGAATATGTACGTGCATTTAGTTGGGCTGTCGACTTGTGAAGCACAAACGGAAGGCGTGAAAATGGAAAAACTAGAAGATCGCCGTGATCAGTTTTTAATAGAATTACAACAGTTATTGGAAAAATACTGGCCAGGGGAAAATCTGTCCGGTAACTAGAAGGGAAGATAAAACGTGAGCAAACCCAAATTGATGATTCAGGATAAAGTACCAGAAGCTTGGATTGACTACAATGGACATATGAATGATGCAGAATATGTACGTGCATTTAGTTGGGCTGTCGACGCTTTTATGAATTCCATTGGTATAACAGAAGATTATCGAAATAAGAAGCAGTATACGATTTATACGATGGAAACGCATGTTTGTTATTTAGATGAAATGAAACTTGACGAACGATTTGAGGTCCATATGTACGTGATCGATTATGATGCCAAGCGCGCTCATCTGTTTTTTGAATTGTACGGAGAAAATGGCAAGCGAGCTGCAACAAGTGAACAAATGTTAATGGGGATTGATCAGTCAACAGGAAAAGCATCACCATTCGCGGAAGAAATTTATTCGCACGTAAAGGAACTGGCGGCGAAGCATACACCGATTGAAAAACCAAAAGAAGTCGGACGTGTAATAGGTGTTAGAAAAAAGAAATAGAAGTGTAAAAAAATGGTTTCCCATTATGAAAAACGGGGAACCATTTTTTATTAGGCAACCGACATGGTGGCCATATTCATAAGAATTTACTTAGTTAAATTTGTAGATACTAACATTAAATTTACTGTAAATCACCAACCATTTAAGATGTATAATATCATATTTCCAACATAATGTTTCCTTAGGGAAAATATTTGTTGACAACAAAACACTTTGTCATTTACACTAATTATTGAACCAGTATAAACTAAATGAAAAAAGTAAATTTTATATGAACCATTACAGTTTTTTTGAATAGAGTGTAATTAAAAGTTGCCCTTGGTAAAAATTTGTTTATCGTGTAAAAAGTAAGTGGAAAGAATAAATATTATCATGAGTAATAGTACCGAAAAAAGAAGAGGAAGGTGAATAAAATGGGAAAAGCGCTAACGGTAGATCATTTACATGTTTCATATTATGGCAAGGAGGTCATAAAAGATGTTTCCTTTTCCATTAATACAGGAAAATTGGTTGGAATAATCGGTCCAAATGGAGCGGGAAAATCAACTATTATGAAAGCTACACTTGGTCTAATACCAAAAGATAAAGGGAATGTGAGGATATTAGAGAAGCCCTTAAAGGCTGTACGAAAAAAAATCGCTTATGTTCCTCAACGTAATAATTTGGATTGGGATTTTCCTATAAATGTTATAGATACGGTACTATTAGGAACATACCCACATCTTGGTCTTATGCGTAGACCGAATGCAAAGCAAAAAGAGTGGGCGTTTCAATGTTTGAAAGAAGTCGGCATGGAAGACTTTAGTAAACAACAAATCGGTGAACTATCAGGAGGACAACAGCAACGAGTATTTCTTGCTAGAGCACTTGCTCAAAAGGCTGAACTGTTTTTCTTGGATGAACCCTTTGTTGGGATTGACGTATCTAGTGAGACAACTATTATTAAGATCTTAAAGAATCTTTGTGACAAAGGAAAAACAGTATTAGTTGTCCATCATGATTTAACTAAAGTAGAAGATTACTTCGATGAGCTAATTCTGTTAAATAAAGAATTAGTGGAGTACGGCCCTGTTCAACAAGTATTTAAAGCCGAAACGATTTCTCAGGCATATCAAGCGAACCTATCTATCCTGAAAAAGGTCGGGGTGAGTATGTAATGGAATTTATACAAGATCTAATGAATTACGGATTTTTACAAAAAGCTTTATTTACTTCCATTATGGTTGGAATACTGTGTGGTGTTATTGGTTGCTTTATCATTCTTAGAGGTATGGCTTTGATGGGAGATGCTATTTCACATGCTGTTTTACCGGGCGTTGCTATATCTTTTATGCTAGGTATTAACTATTTTTATGGTGCAGTAGTTATGGGGTTATTAACTGCTATCGGTATTGGTTATATCAGTCAAAATAGTCGCGTTAAAAGTGATTCCTCAATTGGTATTGTTTTTTCAGCTTTTTTCGCATTAGGGGTACTACTAATTACAAAAGCTTCTACAGCAATAGATTTAACACAAATATTGTTTGGTAATGTTTTGTCCGTTCGAACATCGGATATGTGGTTAACATTAATCATTGGTGCGATTGTTTTACTTATTGTTATTTTATTTTATAAAGAATTTCTTATTACAACCTTTGATCCGACGATGGCTCAAGCGTATGGGTTACCAGTTCGTTTTATTCATTATGTAATTATGATTTTATTAACCTTAGTCACCGTAGCTTCCTTACAAACGGTAGGAGTTATATTAGTAGTTGCCATGCTAATTACGCCAGCATCTACCGCTTACTTATTAACAAATCGATTATCAACGATGATTTTCCTGTCAGCTTTTTTCGGGGCCTTATCAGCTGTGATCGGTCTGTACTTTAGTTCGGAATATAATTTATCGTCGGGTGCAGTCATTGTTCTTGCTACAACATCTATTTTTATTTTAGCCTTTATTTTCTCGCCGAAACAAGGAATATTATGGCGGATGATACGAGAAAAGAAAAATAAAGCTTCCATTTAAATAATCTAAAAAAAAGAGAAGAGGTAAGAAAAGATGAAAAAGTTAGTTCAATTAGTATTAAGTTTAACCGTTATATCGTTACTATTAGCTGCCTGTGGCGGAGATGAGGAGAACGACGCTAATGTTAACAATGAGGATGCTTTAAAAGTGGTAACTAGTTTTACATTGTTAGAAGATATTGTACATCAAATTGGTGGGGAGCATGTAGAAATTCATAATCTCGTCCCTATTGGTACAGACCCACATGAATATGAGCCACTTCCAGAAGATATTAAAAAGGCTACCGATGCAGATATATTATTTTATAATGGGCTGAATCTTGAAGGTGGAGAGCACGGCTGGTTTTTCAAAATGATGGATACCGTTGGGCAAAAAGATGAAAATATTTTTGAATTAACGAAAGGTGTAGAACCCGAGTATTTAATTGGTAAAGGAGAAGAGGAGCATGAAATTAATCCCCATGCTTTCCTAGATCCAAATGTTGGAATGATTATAGCAGAAAACACCCGTGACGCATTAATGAAAGTAGATCCCGAGAATAAAGCGGAATATGAAAAAAATGCTGATGCTTATATGGCTGAATTAAAAGAAATTGATGAAGAATATAAAAATAAAATTGCTGAAATACCGGAAGAAAATCGAATTCTCGTAACGAGTGAACGTGCATTTCAATATATGGCAGATAGATACGGGTTAGAAGAAGGTTATATTTGGGAAATTGATACGGAGGAAAACGGATCTCCAGAGCAAATCAAGTCACTAGTCAGTTTCTTAAAAGAGCATAACGTTCCTGCGTTATTCTTAGAAACGAATGTAGATTCTAGACCAATGGAAACAGTTTCTAAAGAAAGTGGTGTGGATATCTATAAAGATAAAATCTTTTCAGATGAAATAGGGAAGAAAGGGGAAGCGGGAGACACTTATATTAAGTTTTTAGAATATAACATTGATAAAATTTATAATGGCCTAAATGGAGAGTAGTAGAATTCATATAGAGATTTAAAGGGAACTATTCCCCTTAAATCTCTATTTATTTAAAAAAATAGAAAAGGATATTAAGTCTTTTTTGAAAGTACAAGCTTTCCTACCAATATAAAAGCAATGCCTAATAATACACTAATCATTCCGATTACACCATTCCATCCATAATTACTCCAAAAAATTCCTCCCAATGTACCAAATAAGCTAGAGCCACCATAGTAGAATAATAAATAGAGAGAAGAAGCTTGTGCTTTATGAGCTGTTGCCTTCTGGCCAACCCAAGCACTTGCGATAGAATGACTGCCAAAAAAGCCAAAGGTAAATACAGCAATTGCTACTATTTTAATCCATAAACCTTCATATAATGTACCAATTGCACCTATCGTCATGATTAAAATACCAAGTGGTAAAATTTTAGACTTACCGTGATGATCCGCTTGATTACCCATAAAGGTAGAGCTAAATGTTCCAACTAAATAGACAAAAAAGATGGAACCGACTGCAGCATGACTTAAATGATAAGGTTCGCCGATTAATAAATAAGTAATGTAGTTATATAGAGTTACAAAACTCCCCATTAGTAAGAAAGATAAACCGTAAAGACAAAGTAATGCAGGATTTTTAAAATGGTAGACCAATTCCGGGATTAAGTTTTTTAACGTACCATATTCCTTTACAAAATGTTGTTCCTCAGGCAAATGTCTCCAAAACCAAATGCTGATAAAGAGTGCGATACCCCCAATGATGAAAAGGGCGATTTCCCACGAGAACCAATCCGTGAGAGCACTAGTAACGATCCTACCTGATAGGCCACCCACTGTATTTCCACTAATATAGATTCCCATAACGGTACCTAATTCTTTCGGGTGGAATTCTTCAGATATGTATGTCATCGCAATACTTGGAAAACCAGCTAAAACTGCCCCTAATAATGCTCGGCTAAGTAGCAATAGTGAAAAGTTTGGTGTTATAGCGGTTAAAATGGAAAGAATCGAAGCCCCCAAAAGAGCAATCGACATGATCCGTTTACGTCCAATTGAATTAGACAGGCTTGGAGTAAAAAGCATTACCATAGCTAACATCCCAGTTGAAAAGGAAAGGGATAAACTAGCATTTGTAGGTGATACACCAAATTGGCTTGAATATATAGGAATTAAAGGTTGGGCACTGTAAAGTAAGCTAAATGTTACGAAGCTACCAGAGAATAAGGCAAATAGTGCCTTATGGTAGAATGCAGTTCCTTTTTCGATATAGGACATAAATGGACACCTTATTTCTATATAACTATTTGAATTAAGTATAACATCAAATAGGGAAGTATGATTTCTAAGAAACCTAGACAAAGTACCTTTTATATTTTGGTGCATAGGATAACTTGAATTCAAATGGGGGGGAATGATGTATATGTATTATTATCCATATTATTATCTGAATCCGTATCATGTTCATCCGTATGGTATTTACCATGTTAGACAGCCAGTAAATATGCCGATACCTTATGGAAACATGGATGATTACTCCTTGAACGCGAGTATTGACATAGAAGATAGATTAGTTAAAGACCATGGTAAACAGCCTTTTACTCTAGATATTGAGGAAGCTACGAAAGAAAATGATACATTTCGAACGGCGATTTGGACAGGAGAGCATTTACAAGTTACCTTGATGAGTATACCAGTTGGTGAAGATATTGGATTGGAAATTCATCAAACGACAGATCAATTTTTACGTTTAGAAGATGGGGAAGGCGTTGTTCAGATGGGGAAAAGAAAAGATCGTTTAGATTATAATGTTAAAGTTTCTGATGATGATGCAATTATGGTGCCTGCTGGTTTTTGGCATAATATCGTGAATACAGGTAATGAGCCACTAAAATTATATTCTATCTATGCACCACCTGAGCATCGATTCGGGACTGTTCATCAAACAAAAGAGGAAGCTATACATGATGAACAAGTTTAGATAGGTAAAATCCTGCCCGTATACATTGGGTAGGATTTTTTAAATGAATATGAAACTTACACATAAGTTCATTCGTATAGTAATGGAGGGGGAATTTTAGATGTTTGAAGATAAACATAATCAAGAACTCATAGAATTAAAAACGAAAATTAGAAAAAAGAAAAAGTGGCAATTACAAATTGTAGATTATGAAAATGAGCTTACGATAATTGAAGAAAATATTTCATTACTCTCCAATCAATTAACAGAAGAAGAAAAGGATGTGGCAAGATTAGAGGGATTAAGTTTTACAAATTTGGTCCAAACCTTGTTAGGGAATAAGGTAGAAAAACTGGAAAAAGAAAAACAAGAAGTCCTTGCCGTTCAAATCCAATTAAATGAGGCAAAAAAACATAAAAAAGATATAAAATTAGAGATAAAAAATCTGCAATACAATATCGAAAAAATGGGAGATGTAGAAAGTCGATATAACGAAATTTTTACCGAAAAAGAAAGAATTATTAAACAAAGCGCATCTTCCACTACGTTATTTGAATTTCGTGAGAGGGAAGAGGACTTGAGGGCATACATAGAAGAATTAGAGGAAGCTTTATTAGCAGGAAATAAAGCGGAAGCTGATCTTAAGATTGCAGGAGATTCGTTAGATAGTGCTGCGACATGGGGGCTATTCGACATGTTTGGTGGTGGTGCGGTATCTAGTCTACTGAAACATAGCAATATGGATGAGGCGATGGGAGCCATTAACCGCGCACAAAAAAGTTTACGTACTTTTCAAAAAGAACTATTAGACGTAGAAGCAAATTTAGATATTACAATAGATATTTCTGGTATGTTGAAATTTGCGGACTTTTTCTTAGATAATTTCTTTACTGATTACTTAGTTCAGGAAAGAATTAAAGAATCGCAGGAACAAGTAAGTCAAAAACGACTAGAAGTAGGTCGAATTATTAAAAATATAAAAGAACAGATTGGTTTAAAGGAGAAGGAACTGGAACTGGTTCTTCATGACCGTAAACAATTTGTAGAGGATTATTAATAGGGGAAAGAGGCTGGGACAAAAGTTTTTTAACCACATGAAATCCGAACATGATTGAGCGAATAATCGCTTCGGAAATATACTTCGCTTTCCGCGGGCGGCTGGTGAGCCTCCTTGCGCTATCGCGCTTCGGTGTCTCACCTAGGCCTTCCCTCCCGCAGGAGTCTGCGTATATTTCCTACGCTTAAATAGCGAATTGTTCGTCTTTAGGGTTAAATACTTTATTTATGTCTCAGCTTCTTTTAATCTAAAGCTGCCCGTTGAGTACTGAATTCCAATACACAAAAGCACAAATACCGGATTAGTACCCGTCTTTATTTAATATTCTTGAGAGGGAATTCTACAGATATTTCAATTCCATCTAAGATAAGTAATGATGAATCTAAAGCATGCTTTTTCACTTTATCAAAATCTGCTCCATTCTTGATTTGGTAAGACACATGAAAATAGGACTCGCTGTTCGCCTCGAAAAACCCTCTACTGCCACTACCTAAAGGTCGCATTTTTTGATGCTCTGTATTTCCTTCTATTTCCATTAACTTTGCTAATTTTTCATTTGGTTTAACGACTAGCTCAATCCCATAGGGTTGGTTACCTGGATAATCAAATTCACTTTTAATAGGTTCGTTACCGTTATTCTTGATTTCAAAATCATACCGCAGTTCGTGATTTGCTTCTATGACCGTTGTTTCAATTTTTGTAATCTCTAGATTCTCAGCATGTTCAAACCCTGTTAAAAATACAAACAAAAAAGCAATAGGGAATAAAACTTTTTTCATAAACACCCTCCTCTAAACTTCTTATTACTAGTATTTGGAAAAGAAGAGCATTTATGCAAAAAAACACGCCCTATTTGACGTGTTATAAAACATATGCATAGACACAAATAAAGTGAAAGAGGCTTCCAAATAAAATGAAAAGGTGAAAAATCTCATGGAAACCCCAATTTTTAAACTGAAGGAACTTTGGTTTAAATCCGTAAATAAGTCCGCCAACTGTATAGAAAGCTCCACCTAGAATTAGAAAAGTCATTCCACCAGCACCTAAACCAGGTGCTAGCTCTCCGGTGAAAAAAATTACAAGCCATCCCATTCCTATATAAATCGAAGTAGACAACCAACGTGGGGAATGAAACCAAGTTAATTTAAACGTTACACCTAATACGGCAAGTCCATTCACTATAAAAAATAATATCCACCCAAGTTTCGTTCCTTGCAGTGTAATTAAGCAAAATGGAGTGTATGTTCCTGCAATAAGAACAAAAATCATGGAATGGTCAATTTTTCTTAAGAAAGCTATAACGCGGTCTTTTGCTATTACCATATGGTATGTAGCGGATGCCGTATATAATAAAATCATACTCACTCCAAAAATTATAACAGCTATAGTGACCAGCCAAGAATTGGTAGTGATTACTGCCTTCACAACCATTGCCACTAAACCAAACAATGCTAAAATTGCTCCTATTAAATGAGTCCATGTGTTAATTGGTTCTCGTATATAAGAATTCATTTACTTTATTCCTCCACTTCGTCACGTAGTTTCAATAACTATATGTACATCATACACGTATTGTTACCACGTAGTCAATGTTTTACTAAATAAAATATTTATTTTATAATAAAAGAAAATACAATAGGGGTTATATCATGCAAAACATGGATGAACTGATAGAAAAATTATATTTGGATACTCAATTATCTATAGAAGAAATACCTGATATAGATTTATATATGGATCAAGTGATTCAGTTATTTGAAAATAAATTTTCCCAAACGAAGCGGAATGCAGAGGAAAAAATACTTACAAAAACAATGATTAATAATTATGCAAAGGGTAAATTATTTTTTCCCGTAAAGAATAAAAAATATTCAAAAGAACATATCATGCTTATCAGTATGATTTATCAGATGAAGAGTTCATTATCTATAAATGATATTAAGAAAACATTGTCACGATTAAATAAAAAAGTAACAGAAGAAGAGTTTTCATTGGAGGAAATATACAACACTTATATTACTTCAAATGAGAGAAATGTGGAGCAATTTAAAAAAGATACTTTAAAAATCAATAATGCGATAGAAGATAAAATGGTGGATGATAAGGGTGAGGAGTATTTAAGAAAACTCCTTCTAGTTGCTTCTTTTACACATATGAGTAATTTATTTCGAAGGGCTGCGGAAAAAATAGTAGATGAAATAGAAGAATAAATTTGTGATAGAAAAAGGTGTGGAAAAATGAGTACATATCCCGCGATTAAGAAACAAAAGAATGAATAAAGGAATATAGTCCATTTTCATAAACCTAAAATCCTCACAAACTTTGTTTGTGAGGATTTTAACTACTAGTTCTTCAACATTTCTTAGTAAATCGCTTCTTTAATCTGCTTCACATAAAAGTACCGTACAATTAAGAAATAAACAATTTGGATGACGGCAAAGCTTCCAAGAACAAGAGATGCCTCTTTTGTTAAGTCATGACTGAAAAAGTGGGATAGAGCGGTTAATGCGACAGCCCCATGGACAAGAGCCACAACAATTGGAGTAAAAAACATAATTGCGGTTTGACGATTAACCACTATTCCAAGTTCATGTTGGGTTAGACCGATCTTGGCAATGGAGCGGAATTTTCGTTTGTCCTCATCCAAGTCGGTATATAATCGGAAATAGAGAAAGCTCCCGGAAGAGACAAAGAAGACAATTCCAATAAACAATCCAATAAATAGAACCGGTCCATAAAACTTATTAATTTCATAAACCATATAATCGATTGCTTGTGCTTCAAATCCAACTTGTTCGGATATTTTTCTTCCAGCATTAATGATGCTATCTTCCTGACCATGTTTCGCTTTCCATACGTAATGTGTCTCGCTTCTTACTGGTTTTCCTAAAGCCCCATATACTTCATCATTCACCACATAGTAGCCGTTTAATTCAGGCAATACTTCCGTCTCTATTTTTTTGCTAGGATGAATGTCATCACCGTTTCCCAATCGAATTGGTGATTCCATTAAGATTTTACCAGCATCCATATTGGACACAATCTTTTCACTTTGGTCTACAACAATTGCTTCACTTTTTGTAGGATTTAGTTCTTTTTCTCCAATTAGCTTGGCAAAACGATTATAGTCAGAAGCTTTCGCTATCAGGATGTTCCTGTCATCTTGCTTCATGTCATAATAGGTTAATTCTGCTTTCGCCATTTCTGTTTGAATATTTTCTTCCTTGAAAATGGCATTAATCTGGTTTATGTCTTGCTCGATGTCTTTTCCGCTACTATCCTCAAGTGGATAATATGTTAGTGTATAAGGATTTTCTTCTTTCATTCCTTTAGTAAGGAGGGACTGGAACCCGTACAATGTTCCAATGGCACTAAAAGCAACCGTAGAAATCATTGCTACCATGAAAAATGTTCTTGCGTTATCTTTTAGTCGAAAGGAAAGATCAGAAAAGAGCAGCATATTCGTCTTTCTCCAAAAAATCATTTTGTTGTTTTTCATGCGACGGATAATATATACACTTAGCTGGGTAAACAGAAGGTATGTCCCTATCATGACAACGATAATGACAGGAACCATTGCAGTTACAACTGTTTCTCCTTTGACATATAGGGCGGTCCCATAACCTATGATAAGGAGAAGTGCTGCAAAGATTGCCAAAAATATAGATGATTTTGGTTCCCCTTTTGATTGTTTATCACCTTTAATCAAATCAATTAGTTTGTTCGAACGCAAGACAAAAGTAACAAAAATTGATATGATCAAAAACAAAATGATAAAGCTAATAAACGTGACAACAATAGCTAGTGTCGGAAAATAAAAATTAAGTTCCTGACTAATGATTAGTACGTTTTCTGCAAGTAGAAGAATACCTTTTGCAAATACTAAACCAAGTAGTATCCCACCAACTGTTGCAAAAAATCCAATCAGCATGTTTTCTAAAAATACCATGAGCCGAATTTGTCTAGTTGAAGCTCCTTGGATCATCAATAAGCCGAATTCTTTCTTTCTCGACTGTAGAAATGAACTCATGGAATATAAGACAAAAAAGAATGAAAAAATGTAAATAATTCCACCGGCAACCCCCATACCAAAAAGTGCATCTGAATTGGCCCCTGCTGAAAGGGCAGGATGGAAGGCAAAAATGGCAAAAGTAAAAAATACCATAACCGTAAATAGGCTGCTTAAGAAATAGGCAATATATAACCGCTTATTACGTAAAACGTTATTAAATGCGAACTGACGAAAGGTCATTTCCATCCCCTCCCATCAAGGAAAGCATGTCAATGATTTTTTGGAAAAATGCTTGCCTGCTCTCCCCTCGATGAATCTCGGAATGTAGCTTACCATCCCTGATAAAGATTACCCGGTCAGAGTAACTTGCAGCCTGTGGATCATGGGTTACCATGAGTAGACTTGTTTTTTCCTTTTCATTAATGGATACAAGCATTTCCATCACATCTTTAGATGCCTTGGAATCAAGATTTCCCGTTGGTTCGTCTGCAAGTAATAATGCCGGTTCGTGAATCATCGCCCGAGCAACCGCAGCTCGTTGTGCTTGACCGCCAGAAATCTCATAGGTTCGTTTACCCATAATGTGAGAGATGCCAAGTTTCTCCGCAATACTCCCTGCTTTTTGCTTCATTTCTTTTACACGCGTACCATCTAATGTTAGTGGTAAAACAATATTCTCCTCGACCGTTAGGGTATGCAATAAATTGAAATCTTGAAAGACAAAACCAAGCTCCCTTCGGCGGAATCTTGCTAAATCATTTTTCTTGAGGGTGTGTGGGCCCTTCCCATTGATTTCTACCTCACCTGTTGTAGGTTCGTCAATCGTGGAAATAATGTTTAGTAAGGTAGTTTTTCCACTACCAGAAGGTCCCATAATCGCTACAAATTCCCCCTGCTCGACTTCCAAATTAATATCCGTTAAGGCTCTATAAGCCACTTTCCCTTCATATACTTTGCTAACATCATTTAGTTTTAGCATCATCGTTCCCCTTTCAAGCTGTTTCTGATATGAGTATATCTCGAAGGTTGTGGAGTAAACTATCGATTATGCTTTCATGAACCTTACATCGAAGTAAGGTTTTAAGAAAAAATGGTTCGTATTGATGTCCTTTTTTCAACTGTAGAATCCAATTCCAAACCATGCTCCAATTTTCACCTAATTATCAGGCATTTTCAGCAGATTAATTGTAAATCACTTCGATTAATCACAAAATAGGAGTGGTAGTTAGTTATTCTTAATGGTCAATACCTGTTCTATGAAGAACCGTTATGAGTTTTGAAAAAATAAAGGAAAATAATATCATTAATAGAAAAGGTGTGGAAAAATGAACACATATCCAAACGTTAAAGAAACGAAAGACTTAATAAAGGAACTTGTTTCTATCCCTAGTCCATCTGGAAATACGGGTAAAGTCATTCAATTTGTTGAGGATTATTTAAAAAAATTACATGTAGATACAAAACGAAATAGGAAAGGTGGATTAATTGCCACCATCCCTGGAAAAGTAACAAATGAACATCGTATGTTGACCGCTCATGTTGATACATTAGGTGCAATGGTAAAAGAGGTGAAAAAGAACGGAAGGCTTCGTTTGGATTTAATTGGTGGGTTCCGCTACAATTCAATTGAAGGGGAGTATTGTGAAATTCACACCACAAGTGGAAAGAAATATACCGGAACTATTTTGATGCATCAAACTTCTGTGCATGTATATAAAAATGCAGGGGAAGCGGAGCGTAATCAAAAAAACATGGAAGTTAGAATTGATGCGAAAGTGAAAAATGACAAAGATATACGGGCACTAGGTATCGAAGTTGGAGATTTTGTTTCTTTTGATCCTCGTGTACAACTTACGGAAAATGGTTTTATTAAGTCACGTCATTTAGATGACAAGGCAAGCGTGGCTATACTTCTTCAATTAATAAAACGAATAAAAGAGGAAAGCATCGCACTACCATACACAACCCATTTTCTTATTTCGAACAATGAAGAAATAGGTTATGGTGGTAATTCTAATATTACACCAGAAACAGTAGAGTATTTAGCAGTCGATATGGGTGCGATGGGGGACGGGCAATCTACAGATGAATATACCGTATCCATTTGTGTGAAAGATGCGAGTGGCCCTTATCATTATGAATTAAGGAAACATCTTGTCAGGTTAGCGGAAGAAAGTAATATCGGTTATAAGCTAGATATTTATCCGTATTATGGTTCAGATGCTTCCGCTGCAATTCGTTCCGGTCATGATATTGTCCATGGGTTAATTGGCCCTGGAATTGATTCCTCTCATGCTTTCGAAAGAACCCATGAAGATTCACTAAAAGAAACAGAGAATTTGCTTTATTATTATGTACAATCTAAAATGATTTCTATATAAATGGATGGCGAACTTATCAATGTGGTAGGTTCGCTTTTTAATAGAGAGGTGATTACCGATGAAATTAAGTATATTAGACCAGTCCCCAATTTCTAAAGGAAAAACTCCAAAAGATGCTTTAGAGGCAACCATTGAACTTGCAAAATTAACAGATAAACTAGGCTACCACCGTTATTGGGTAGCAGAGCACCATGATTTAGGTGGATTAGCATCACCCGCTCCAGATATTTTATTAGGTATTATTGGTTCACAAACAGAACAAATTCGCATCGGTTCAGGTGCAGTATTATTACCAAATTATAGTCCCTTTCATATTGCTGAAAGATATAATGAACTAGCAACACTGTATCCGGGGAGGGTGGATTTAGGACTAGGGAGAGCACCTGGTGGATCTGCGGAAGTTTCGATAGCATTAGCTGGGAATTTTCTGGAAAAGGTACGGGTATATCCCAAATTAGTGGACGAAGTCATTCATTTTTTACAACAAGATTTTCCAAGTGATCATATGTATTCGAAAATTACTGTAGCACCAGTACCAGAAACACCTCCAGTACCATGGTTATTAGGAACGAGTAAAAGAAGCGCAAAATTAGCGATTGAAAAAGGATTACCATTTGTGTTTGGTCATTTTATGAGTAATGAAAATGGACCATCTATTGTAAGTGAGTATATGAAAAATGTTCCTAATGGGAAATCTAACGTGTTTGTTACAGTTTCTGCGATTTGTGCAGAGACGCCAGAAGAAGCGGAAGAAATAGCAATGAGCAATTATTTGTGGAAAATATTACAGGACAAAGGTGAGGGGAAAGAGGGCGTGCCCTCGATACGAGAGGCAAAAGCTTATTCATATTCTCCGGAAGAAAAAGAAAGAATAGAAAAAATGAAACAAAGCCAAATCGTAGGGAATCCCTCTCAAGTTCGGGAACAACTAAAGAACATCCAATCCGAATACGAAGTGGATGAATTGATGATTGTAACCATCACCCACGACTACGAAGCACGGAAAAAATCTTATCAACTCTTAGCGGAGGAATTTGGTTTATCTACGCGGCGTTACTAAAAACTCCCAGGCGGGAGATAAATGACGCCAAGCTTCGGAATAAGGGCGACTAAGTTTCAGGTGGAGTTAAAACTCCACCTAAACCAAGTCTTCTTTATAATTTTGGTGGGAAGGGCATTTTATAAACAATATAACTTCAACATATTTTAATGAAGCTTGGATAACTTGTGTATCCAAGCTTTTTTATAATGGAATAATGGCTTTTATTCCTTGCTATCAGTCGTTCGATAGTTATAAGCGTACGTTTCAACGGAAATTCTTGGGAGTAACCTAAATCGAAGCTTGATGAGTGCCGGAACGGAAGGAAAAAAATAACGCTCCGCAACTCATACAGCCGATGAGTGCCGGTACAGAAGGAAAAATCCAACGCTCCACAACTCATACGTTCGATGAGCACCGGAACGGAAGGAAAAATCCAACGCTCCACAACTCATACAGCCGATGAGTGCCGGAACGGAAGGGAAAAACTAATGCTCCGCAACTCATACGTTCGATGAGTGCCGGTACAGAAGGAAAAATCCAACGCTCCACAACTCATACAGCCGATGAGTACCGGAATGGGAGGGAAAAAACCATTATTATTTACTTAAGGATTTAAAGTCCTAGCGTCAATTCCTACATGCGTCCAAATACAAGTATTACCTCAAATACGCCTCAAGTCCTATTCGAAAATATTCCTTAGGATCATTATAAGAAAACGCAAATCTCGATATGATGGAATCAAGATAAAGAAAGGAGGCAAAACATGAAAAAATTTATGTTGTTTGTCGGAGGATTGGTTGCATTTTTATTTCTCTTAGCAAACCTTGGGCCAATGGTATTATTAGGACTATCCGTATGGTTGCTATACATTGTCTTTAAGAAGTTTGTTAGAAGTGAGTCTGTATTTGGAAAAATAGGTTGGGCTATTTTAGGTTTATTTATTGCTAGTATTGCCTTTTCCAATATATATGCGGTAATTGGTTTGGTTGCAGTTTACGCCTTGTACGTAATATATAAACATTGGAACAAGGATGACGATGACCCAGTTGTTCGAGTTATAGAAGATGATGATCCTTTTACGAACTTTGAACGTGAATGGGCAGAATTAAATAAATAATAAGGAGCGGATTTTAATGGCAAATATTTTTACACGAATAAAAAATGCAGTGGAAGCAGATTTACATGATGTTTTGGATAAAAAGGAACAGAAAAACCCGATTAAAGCGTTGAACCAGTATTTACGACAGGCAGAACAGGAAACAGAAAAAGTACGAAGATTAATTGATCGTCAATACAAATTAAAAGAAGAGTTTACAAAGGAATTTGAAAAAGCAAGTCACTTTGCTGAAAAACGCCTAAACCAAGCGAAAATTGCCGAAAAAGCAAATGAAGTGGAGATGTTTGAATTTGCGATGAAGGAACACGAAGAATACAAAAATCGTGCAGACCGAATGGAAGTTTCTAGAAATGAAGCAACAGAGCAATTAGATAAGCTTGAACAAAAATATGAAGAAATGAAACATCGCTTAAAAGATATGCACCTAAGAAGAATGGATTTAATGGGGCGTGAAAATATTGCCCATGCTAATCATCAAATTAATAAAGTAATGCAACATTCAGCTGAACAACCATATTCAAGATTTTCAGAAATGGAACGTTATATTGAAGGCTTAGAGTATAAAGTGAATCAATCTTATTTCCGAAGCACTTTTGATGGTAAAATAGATAAGCTTGAAAAGGAATTAAAAGAAAAAGAAATGGAAATATAATATTCATACAGGTATTGGTAAATCATGGTATAATACAGGCGTAACTTGCGCCTGTATTCGTACATAATGAAGGAGGAGGGGATAAATTGTTAAAACGTTTTCGTACAGATACATTTAACTGGATTTTGATTATTGGTGTTATCCTCCTCATTTTTGAAATTATTTTTTTCCATGGTGGAGCCTTATTTCAAGTGTTTTTTTCAGGCCTTTTTCTGTACATTGGTTGGAAAAACTTTCACAAATTATGGGGGAAAGTTCTATTTTGGATTTTCCTAATTAGTTTTATATTCTCGTTATTTAATATTTTAGCTGTTCGATTCTTAATTGTAACGGTGCTCGTTTTATGGATTCTTGATTATGCAAAAAAGAAAAAAGAGGAAGAGTTTATTGCACCGACACTTCCTGGGGGAGAAGTGAAGCAAGGTACGATTATTCAAATGGAACCGTTATTTGATCACACGTTATTTGAAGATCAAAAAACAGAGGAAACAGCATATGGCTGGAGAGATATTAATATCCAAAGTGTTTTTGGGGATAAGATAATTGATTTAAGTAATACTGTTTTACCAAATGACACAGCTGTTATTTCGATGAGGCATTTTATGGGGAATATCGAAATTTACGTACCATATGAAGTAGAAGTTAGTATTCATCATAGTTCTGTTTTCGGCCGAGCTCATATTCTTGGTGAACATCATTGGAAACTTATGAATAAATCATTATTCTACCAAACGGAGAATTATGATCAGTCATACCCTAGAGTAAAAATAATCACCTCAATCTTTTCTGGGGATATTGAGGTGAAGCGAATATGAACATTATTATTAGGCATATATTTACTTCGGTATTGTTTTCTATTTTACTTTCCATGGCAATTATAGGTATAACATTTTTATTTTTTCCATTAGAGGAATGGAACCTGATTTGGAATGAAAAACTTGGTAGTGTGTCTTTTTTACTTTGGATTATTGGAATTACGATTGTAACGGGAATTATTTTTGGTGTAACGATTGGATTATATTGGAAACAGAGAGTTTATGATGTTGAACGTAATTTGGATGAATTAATAAAAGGGAAAAAACTTACGATATCTGATGACTCATATAGAGAGTTGGAACAGGTGCAGCACAAAATGGATGAATTACAGGAAAAAATGAAGAAACAAGTAGAGTTATCCCAGCGTTTGGCTACCGAAAGAACAGAAGAAAGAGAAAAAAGTTTGCAAGAAATTGTGGAACAGGAGAGGAATCGTTTAGCAAGAGAACTTCACGATTCTGTCAGCCAACAATTATTTGCATCTTCTATGATGATGTCCGCTATTAATGAATCCAATCCACCAAATGATCAAAAGATGAAAAATCAATTACAAATGGTAGAAAAAATGATCCATCAATCACAACTGGAAATGCGTGCATTATTATTACACCTTCGACCGGTTGCGCTAAAAGGCAAAACATTACAAGAAGGTATTGATGAACTTTTACGTGAACTGACACAAAAAGTGCCAATGGAAATTACACAAAAAATTGAAGAATTCCCGATGGATAAGGGAGTAGAAGATCAATTATTCCGTATTCTTCAAGAATCCTTATCCAACACGTTAAGACATGCGAAGGCGACGAATTTAAGCGTTATGTTAATTGTAAGGGATGAAACAATTATTTTACGTGTTATCGATGATGGAGTGGGGTTTGAAATGGAAAATATGAAAACAGGCTCTTATGGATTACAAAATATGCGTGAACGTGCTTATGAAGTTGGTGGTACCTTTAAATTAGTTAGTTTACCAAATCAAGGGACACAATTAGAAGTAAAAGTTCCTATATTAGGAAAGGAGGGGGAGTGAAATGATTAGAGTACTATTTGCGGATGATCATGAGATGGTTCGTATTGGTGTTTCATCTTATCTTTCTGCTCAACCTGATATCGAAGTGGTAGCAGAGGCTGATGACGGTGCTCCTGCAGTGAAATTAGCACTTGAACTTAAACCAGACATTATTTTGATGGATCTCGTCATGAAAGAGATGGACGGTATAGAAGCGACGAAACAGATTATTCAAGCGTGGCCGGATGCAAAAATTATTATTGTTACGAGTTTTCTAGATGATGAAAAAGTTTACCCTGCATTAGAAGCTGGTGCAACAAGTTACATGCTAAAGACATCAAAAGCAGATGAAATTGCAAAAGCAATACGTGCAACCTATGAGGGACAATCCATATTGGAACCAGAAGTAACTGGGAAAATTATGACAAAGATGAGGAACAAACCTAAAACCGAATTATTTCACCAATTAACAGATAGAGAGATGGAAGTTTTGTTATTAATGGCGGAAGGGAAATCAAATCAAGATATTGCCGATGAATTGTATATTTCTTTAAAAACGGTAAAAGTGCATGTTAGTAATATTTTAGGGAAATTAGAAGTTCAGGATCGAACACAGGCTGTTATTTATGCATTTAAACATAATTTAGTGGAGTAGAAGAGTGACCTTTATATGAGTTCACTTTCTACTCCTTTTTATTTTTTTGCTACAACTCAGAAATATTTTCAAATAACTTAAAAAAGGGTTGCATTTTTAGAAAATATCGAATAGACTGTATTATAACAAAAGCTAAACAGTTAATGACTGTTATACAAAAGGGGTGAGGGTAATCGAGAAAATCAACTGTCCTGAATGTGGAAAAGAAGTAGACGCAAAAAGTTATTTGATGGTTTGTGATTATTGTCTATCAAAAAGAGAGGACTAATTTTTTTGTATTTATTGTTATATAACAAAGGTGATATACAAAACCTGTTTTATAACATTATAGTTTTATAAATAATTTTTTTAAAAAAGGGGTGTAAAAATGGAGAAAATAAATTGTCCTGAATGTGGAAAAGAAGTAGATGCAAAAAGTTACTCGATGGTTTGTGATTATTGCCTATCAAAAAGAGAGGACTAAATTTTGTTGTATAAATTGTTGTGCAACAAAGTACTTTGAATTTTATCATATAACAAAGGGAGAGGGAGTTATGCTAAACACTTCGGAAATAAAAGCGGATCAGAGAAAACGATTTGGGGAAATTCTTACCCCGGGGGCAGTGGAGTTTATCGAAAAACTTCATTTTCATTTTGATGAGCGACGAAGGGAGTTGTTAAAAAAACGTGAAGAGCTACAACAGGAACTAAATAAAGGTAAGACACTTGATTTTCTTAAACAAACAAAAAGTATAAGGAATGGAAATTGGGAGATTAATCCTATTCCAAGAGATTTACAAGATCGAAGGGTAGAGATAACAGGACCGGTTGACAGAAAAATGATTATCAACGCTTTGAATTCAGGTGCCAAAACATTTATGGCGGACTTTGAAGATGCAACCTCGCCAACGTGGGAAAATATGATGCAAGGCCAAATAAATTTAAGAGATGCTATAAGACATGAAATAGATTTTACAGCTGGTAACGGAAAAGAATATAAGTTGAATGAGAAAACGGCGGTATTAATTGTTCGTCCAAGAGGGTGGCACTTAGAAGAGAATAATCTGTACTACGAGGGTAGACCGATGTCTGGTAGTTTAGTAGATTTTGGACTTTATTTTTATCATAATGCGAAAGAACTATTAAGTCGGGGAAGTGGACCATATTTTTACTTGCCCAAGATAGAAAGTCATCTTGAAGCAAGGTTATGGAATGAAGTATTTGTCTATGCACAAAATCACCTTGGAATGCCACAGGGTACTATCAAAGCGACCGTTTTAATTGAAACTATTACTGCAGCATTTGAAATGGATGAAATTTTATATGAATTAAAAGAACATTCAGCAGGGTTAAACTGTGGTAGATGGGATTATATTTTTAGCTTCATTAAAAAGTTTCGACATCAAGAGAATGTTATTTTTCCAGATCGCTCTATTGTAACAATGGAAGTTCCGTTTATGAGAGCTTACTCATTGCTAGCTATTAAAACTTGTCATAAGCGAAATGCTCCGGCAATCGGTGGAATGGCAGCACAAATCCCGGTAAAAAATGACGATCAAGCGAACAAAATAGCGTTTCAAAAAGTTCGAGCTGATAAAGAAAGAGAAGTAAGGGATGGTCATGATGGTACGTGGGTTGCCCACCCAGGAATGGTTGAACTTGTAAAGGAAGTATTTAACGAAGGAATGCCAACTCCAAATCAAATTTTTAATAAAAGAGCAGATGTTGAGGTAACAGCTAAGAATCTATTGGAAGTTCCCACTGGGGAAATAACCGAAGAGGGAGTTCGAACAAATATTAATGTAGGGATTCGCTATACAGCTGCGTGGTTAAGCGGGATGGGCGCTGTACCAATTAATAATCTGATGGAGGATGCGGCAACAGCAGAAATCTCTAGAGCACAAATTTGGCAGTGGATAAGACATCCGAAAGGGAGAATAGATAACAAAAAAGATATTACGGAACAAATGGTTACCGTGTTAATCGATGAGGAACTGATGAAAATAAGGGAGCAAGTTGGAGAGGAAACATTTACGACAGGAAGTTATGAAAAAGCTGCAACTATTTTTAATCAATTAGTGATGCAAGACGAGTTTGAAGAGTTCCTAACATTACCGGCATATAAGCAGTTAGATAATAATTAAGGGGGAATTGGAAATGAATCGTATAGAAAAATTAAAAAATAATTGGGAAATTAACCCTAGATGGAAAGGGATTGAAAGACCATATTCTGCAGAGGATGTTATCCGTTTACGAGGTTCTATGGATATGGAATATACTTTAGCAACACGTGGAGCAAATAAACTCTGGGAATCTATTAATGGAGAAGGGTATGTCCATGCTTTAGGAGCACTCACTGGAAATCAAGCTGTTCAACAAGTTAAAGCTGGGTTGAAGGCTATTTATTTAAGTGGGTGGCAAGTAGCAGCGGATGCAAATATGGCTGGACAAATGTATCCAGATCAAAGCTTATATCCAGTGAATAGTGTACCTAATGTAGTAAAGCGAATTAACCAAGCTTTACAACGTGCGGATCAAATTCATTTTTCAGAGGGAAATGAGGAAATTGATTGGTTTGTGCCAATTGTAGCCGATGCGGAAGCTGGTTTTGGTGGGCAATTGAATGTATTTGAATTGATGAAGTCTATGATTGAATCTGGTGCATCGGGTGTTCATTTTGAAGATCAATTATCGTCAGAGAAGAAATGTGGTCATCTTGGTGGGAAAGTATTGCTTCCAACTCAAACTGCTGTTCGAAATTTAATAGCTGCAAGATTAGCAGCTGATGTGATGGGAACACCAACTATTATTATTGCGAGAACGGATGCAAATGCTGCGGATCTTATAACGAGTGATGTTGATCCTTATGATGAGCCATTTATAACAGGAAGTCGCACAACGGAAGGGTTTTTCCGTACACGTTCAGGAATTAATCAGGCGATTTCACGTGGTCTTGCATATGCTCCGTATGCCGATCTAATTTGGTGTGAAACTTCAGAGCCAAACAAGGAAGAAGCACAAAGGTTTGCTGATGCAATCCATGAAAAATATCCAAATAAACTTTTAGCATATAATTGCTCCCCATCATTTAATTGGAAGCAAAAATTATCGGATACGGAAATTGCTAGTTTCCAAAATGAATTAGGAGAAATGGGTTATAAGTTCCAATTTGTAACACTTGCTGGATTCCACGCATTAAATCATAGTATGTTTGAATTAGCAAGAAAATATAGAGACGAGGGAATGGCTGCCTATTCTGAATTACAGCAAGCTGAATTTGCAAGTGAGCAATATGGATACTCCGCCACAAGGCATCAACGTGAGGTTGGTACAGGGTATTTTGATGAAGTAGCACAAGTAATTTCAGGCGGGACCTCCTCCACTACTGCGTTAAAAGGATCTACTGAAGTGGAACAATTTTCAAGTTAATTAAATAGATAACAACGGTATTCGCTAAAGAAATAAGAGGGATACCGTTGTTTTTTTTATACTATTATCGAATTCTGTCGTTTTTGAAACATAATTGTAACATTAATATAATATGTGTGAAATTATTAAATGATATACTACAAATCGTTGATAAAAATAATAAGTAGATTAATAGATACAAAAATAAAGAAACTTTTATACATATACATAGGTTTTAAAAAAAAGCGGGGATTATTCAAATGAAAAAAGTAATAATGACACTATCAACAGTTGCTATTGTCGGAGTGACTAGTATTATAGGTACAGCTAATGTTGATGCTGCTAGTAATATAAACGATATTAAAGACGAACGTACAGAGATAAAAAAAGATTTATCAGATACAGAAAAACAAATTGCTGATGTATTATTTGAATTAAAGGATTTAAATAAGGAAATCGAACGTGTTGAAACATCTTTAAAACAAAATCAAAAAATGTTGCAAGAAACAGATGTAGAAATTTCTGATACGGAAAAAGAAGTTGAAAAATTACAAGAAGAAATTTTGAAGTTAGAAGAAGCGATAGAAAAACGGTATGAAATATTAAAAGATCGTGCTATTTCCTACCAAAAATCCGGTGGATCCATTAGTTACATGGAAGTTATCTTTGGATCTGAAGACTTTGCTGACTTCATTAGTAGAGTCACAACTGTTAGTAAAATTACAGAATCAGATAAAGCATTGATTGAAGCACAAGAAGCGGATAAAAAACTAGTGGAAGAAAAGCAAGAAACAGTTAAAACAAAGTTGGAAGAAGCAAAACAATTAAAAGCAGAGCTTGAAGAAATGAAAGCTTTAATTGAGGATCAAAAATCTCAGAATGAAAAGAAAAAAGCAGAATTAAATGCTAAAGAACAAGAATTAAAAGATAAAAAAGAAAAACTACAAGTGAAAGATAGTGATCTTGCGGCATTACAAGCAAGTTTAAATGCACCAAAAGTGTCTACAGTATCTGCAAGTAGTGAATCTAGCAACAGTGGCGACAGTAGTGGCAATAGTAGTAATTCAGCACCTGCTTCATCGGGTAGTGGAGTGTTCGCTTGGCCAACAAATGGAGGCTATATTTCAAGCGGAATGGGACCTAGATGGGGTAAAAAACATAAAGGTATTGACATTGCGCGTACGAACAGAAGTACAGTACCACCTATTTATTCAGCAATGGATGGAGTGGTAGAGTCTGCTGGATTTAACAGTGGTGGCTATGGTAATAGAGTAGTGATTAGACATAGTAATGGATTGAAAACAACGTACTCACATATGACATCTATTAGTGTTAGTGCAGGACAAAATGTAAGTAAAGGACAAAAAATTGGGGTTATGGGGGCAACTGGAAGATCGACAGGTATTCACTTACATTTTGAAGTGTATAAAAATGGTTCCCTTGTAGATCCTGAGAATTATCTATAAATGATAGTATAGAATAGAAAAGAAGACCAATCTTTCAAGAGGTAGGTCTTCTTTTTTTGTCTGCGTATATGAATTAAAAAATATTAAAACATGGCTATCGGCGATACATAGACAAAACAAGAGTTCTAGAGAATGCGTATCTCTAGAACTCTTGTTTATACTTCTTCATCTAAATATTTACCATTTACATATCCGGTAAAATCATCGGTTGTAATCTTAACCCAGCCCTCATCATTGTCGACATTTTCCGCTACTACTTCTTGTTTCAACGTAACAACACCTACAATCTCACTGTCGGTGTTTGGATCACTTCTTACATTCAATAAATCCACGTTAACATATTTTTTAGCAGGTTCAGTTTTGTTTTGTGATTTTTCTGCAGAAACTTCCTCTTCTTTATCCAGTTTCTCTGTATCCTTTGACTTGACCTTGTCACCGTCACTATCCTTCTTGTCATCTAAATCTATATTTTCATTTGTTTCCGCTGTTGCAAAATCAGGATTCACAAAGTTATGCTGCATAATAATAACAAAAGCGATGAAAGCAATGGTTAGTACAAATAATAAAAATGTCAAAAAACCTCTTTTTTTATTCATATTAATTCTTCTCCTATTACATTTTTCTACAAGAATAGTATACATCAAAAATTAGGAGAGTTGAAGTAAAACTCTAATTCTATTATAGGTAAGTCCCTATTTATCATATATAAAGGACAATTGAAACAAGAATTATAGAGACACTTAACGTACTAACAATGTATAGAGAAGCTGTTTTATATTTTTTATCGAAAAATAATTGTAATGTTTCATTGCCAAAAGTGGAGAATGTAGTGTAGGCTCCAGAAAATCCTACTCCTAATAAAGCCCAAGTTGTAGTGGTTATTTGGCCATTCACTTGCAAGTAGAAAATAAATGCTAGTAAAAGAGAACCCGAAATATTAGCAATCCATGTCCCTATTAAACGCTTCTCGGTTATTTGTGAAAGATATAGTCTAAGAATACTACCAAAAAAACCACCTAAAGCAACTAAAATAATATTCATTAGTTTAACTTCCTACCTTTATTTGCTAATGTAAAGCCGACATAGCAGCTTAGTAAACCACCGAAGATACTTATACCTACATATAAAATGCTAAATCCAATATTTTGTTGGACCAATTGAACCGTTTCTAATGCAAAGGTAGAATATGTAGTAAATGCCCCAATTAAACCTGTTGTAAGACCAGTTAAAAACTCTGGGGAAAGTTTTTCTTTAATCGATTGGTGTTGTAGTAAATAAGATAAAATAAAGCAACCTAAAAGATTAGCAACTAGTGTGCCAATCGGAAAGTTTTCGAAGTAAGAAAAAGCGGAAGAGATTCCGTATCGACTGACTGCGCCAATCATTCCTCCAATCCCAACCGCTACATATAGTTTCTTATTTAATTGTTTTGACATGTTGGGCACAATCCATATATTTCAAATTTATGGCCTTCAATCGCATAGTTTACTAATGATTTCTTGACATCATCCATAGGACATACGTCAATTGCTTTAGTACGCCCGCATTCATTGCAAATAAAATGGTGATGGTGATGATTACCACAGTTCATACGAAAATGTTTTTCCCCGCTTAATTCTGTCGTTTCTAAGATGCCCATTTCATTATACAAGTGAAGGTTCCGATAAATCGTGTCAAAGCTTACCGTGTCATTACCGTTTTCTAAATGTATAATTAAATCCTTTGCAGTACGATAACCATCTTGCTCAGCAAAATAATCTAAAATATCCTTTCTTTTTCCTGTTGCTTTATAACCATTACTTTTCAAGAGATCCAGTGCTTCATTTACATTCATTTGCCTTCCCTCACTCTTTCATTCTTTAAGAAATTTTAAAACGTTTCAATCCGATTGAAATTAATAAAATAAGGATAGATACCAATACGATTGTTCCACCAGGAGGAATGTTTAAGTAATAGCCTGATATTAAACCTATAACAACAGCTAATTCACCAAATAGAATAGATAATCCTATCATTTGTTTAAACCCTTTTGCCATACGCATTGCCGCGGCTACTGGTAATGTCATAAGTGCTGATACGAGTAATACACCGACTATACGAATAGATGCCGCGATAACTAAAGCTGTTAAAACAATAAATATTAAATGAATAGATTTCGAATGTAATCCAGATATGGTTGCATGCTCTTCATCAAATGATAGAGTGAATAATTCCTTGTATAGTATAGTAACAATAAATACTACAAATATTGAAATCGTTACAATCATTAAAAAATCATTTTTACTAACGGCAGATACCGAACCAAATAAATAGTTAAATAAGTCATTATTAAATCCGTTTGCTAATGCAATAAAAATAACACTTAAACCGACACCGCCTGATAAGATAATTGGGATTGCAATTTCCTGATACGCCTTATATACACTCCTCAGTCTTTCAATTAGAATGGAACCAATGACTGAAAAAATCATTCCTCCAAGTAATGGACTAAAAGAAATGACGAGTAATTTTTGTAACATTAATGCGAAAGAAATCCCTGCAAGAGTAACATGTGAAAGGGCATCGGCAATGAGGGACAGTCTTCTTACTACAATAAAAGTCCCGAGTAGGGGGGCGATGATCCCAATTAATAACCCAGTTAAAAAAGTATAACGTAAAAAATCATATTGAAAAAAATCTGCTAACAAGTCGACGCCTCCTTTCTACTTCTAATGATTATGCTTAACGATATTAACCGGGTGACCATAGAAGTTGGATAACTCCATTTCTGATAAGGAACGATATTCTTCTGGTTTACCGTGAAAATGTAATGTTTTATTAAGACAAACGATATCGGTAGCATGTTCGGTCATTGTACCAGTATCATGTGTAACTAAAAGAAGCGTGATGTTTCTTTTTTCATGCAATTGATGTAATAAATCATAGAAACGTTTCACATTTTCATAGTCAATCCCGACTGTTGGTTCATCTAATATTAATAACTCTGGATCACTAACAAGTGCCCTTGCAATAAAGACACGTTGTTGCTGTCCTCCTGATAGATTCCCAATATTCTGGTACGTATATTCTGACATTCCAACTTGGTCTATGGCTTGCAATATTTTTTCTTTATGTTTTTTATTCATAAATTTAAAGTAGCCAATTTTAGCCGTTAATCCTGTTGAAACAACTTCAAAAACAGTTGCGGGAAAACCACGATTAAAGGAGTTTGCTTTTTGAGATACGAAACCAATCTTACTTCTTCCTTTAAATCTGCTAATAGGTTCCCCGTAAATTTTGATTGTACCTTCATCAGGTTTTAAAAGTCCAAGCAATAGTTTAATTAAAGTTGTTTTTCCACCACCATTTGGTCCAATTAACCCCATAAAGGAACCTTTGGGTATTTCGAAATCAATTTGATCAAGAACTATTTTTTTTTCATAAGCATAAGAAACATTATTCATCGATACTACTGGTTTTTCCAAATGAACACCTCCAAACAATAGCCCTTTTAGTTCGTAACTTGATTTAAGGTTGTTAGATTTTTCTCCATTAAAGTTAAATAATCTTCATGATTTTGAATGTCATCATCCGTTAATACGGACAAATTATGGATGACCACTGTTTCTGCGCCAATTTCCTGTTGAATTACTTCAGATACACGATTAGAAGTATTTTGTTCAAAGATAATGTATTTTAATTTACTTTTATTTGCTTGATTAACAATATTAGTTAATTCCTTTTGAGATGGCTCACTATTAGAAGATAGTCCGTTAATCGCAATTTGTTGTAAACCGTATCGTTTCTCCCAATATCCATACGCGGCATGTGTAACTAAAATCTTTTTATTTTTTTTGTCCTTTAGTGTGTTTGTATATTGATTATCAAGCTCCAGTAAATCTTCTTCTAATGTTGTAAAGTTATCATTGTAAAGAGATGCTTGTTCAGGATTTAGACTTATCAGTTCTTGCTTGATCAAATTGGACATCTCTAGCATACGAATCGGATCAATCCATATGTGTGGGTCATGGTCACCATGATGATGTCCATCATGAACTTCATCTTGTTCTGCATGATGGCCTGCTTCTTCAGTTTCCTCTACTTGAAAGAGTTCTTCATGTTTACCTAGTTCTATTAATTTAACATCCTGATTACTTAGGGCGTCAGCAGCTGTTTCAGCAAATGCCTCCATTCCTGCACCTAAATAAATAAATGCATCACTTTTAGCAATATCCGTTATATCTTTTGAAGTAGGCTCATAGGAGTGTGCATCTACTCCCGGAGGATAAATGGACTCTACAGTAATGCTGTCCCCAGCAATTCTTTCAATTGCATATTGAATAGGGTATAGTGTTGTATAGATTTTAATTGATTCATTATTATTTGTTTCTGATTCATTATTAGCATTACATCCAAACATGATTGTGGCGGTAATAAGAATTAGAATGGTAATTTTTATGATTCTCATTTAAATATACTCCTTTGTATTTGCGAAATAAAATACTTAAATATAATAACGTAATGATTCCGATTTGTAAATAAGAATGATTCCGATTATGGAATAATTTTTTGCTGCGTGGCGTCGCTAAAACACCGCCTAAACCAAGTCTTCTTTAAGAAAAACTGTCTCTTTAAATGTAGTTTGAACGGTTCCATACATTTTTAAAACATAAATCAATTGCGAAATATCAGAATATAGTATATAGTGTAAATAGAGGAATAAAGGTAAATGGTTTTTTTAATGTCAAAATGAATGAGTGTTCACTCAATGTGTGAAGGGGGATGTAGTATGAATTACAAAATAAAGAAGGCTGCGGTATTAGGGTCTGGTGTAATGGGTTCTGGTATTGCAGCGCATCTTGCTAACAACGGAATTCCTGTTTTAATGCTTGATATAGTTCCCGAGAAGCTAACTATTGAGGAAGAAAAGAAAGGCCTTACATTTAATCACCCTGCTGTACGAAATCGCTTTGCTAGTAATAGCAAAAAGGCATTGCTAAAGCAAAAGCCTTCACCTATTACATCGAAAAAAAGTCTTGATTTGATTGAATTAGGTAATTTAACTGATGACATAGAAAAATTATCTGAAGTGGATTGGATTATTGAAGTTGTTCTAGAGAATCTTGAAGTTAAGAAAAATATTCTCCAAAAAGTAGATCATTATCGTAAGCCAGGATCCATCGTGTCCACTAATACATCTGGCATCTCAGTAAATGCAATGATTGCGGATTGTTCAGATGATATGAAAAAACATTTTATAGGGACACATTTTTTTAATCCACCAAGATACTTAAAATTATTGGAAGTTATTCCTACGAATGATACAAAACCGGAAGTATTATCATTTATGAAATCTTTTGGAGAAGATGTTTTAGGCAAAGGTGTGGTCGAAGCGAAAGATACACCGAACTTTATTGCCAATCGCATTGGAACTCATGGATTACTAGTCACGGTTAAAGAGATGTTGAAGGGGGCTTATAGTGTTGGTGAAGTGGATTCAGTTACAGGACCAATGATTGGGCGGCCAAAAAGTGCAACATTTCGAACGTTAGATGTTGTTGGTTTAGATACTTTCATCCATGTCGCTCGGAATGTATATAACCAAGTAGATGGGGATGAGAAGAAGGTATTTGATGTTCCTAATTTTATGCATCAAATGAATAAAAACGGTTGGATTGGTACTAAGGCTGGACAAGGGTTTTTCTGGAAAAAAGGTAAGGATATTTTGGAAATCAACCCTACAACACTTGAATACGAACAAAGAAGAGAACTAAAAACGAAGGTAACGGAGACAGTAAGACAAGAAAAAGGTGTAGGTAAAAAGTTACAGACACTGGTGAATGCCCAAGGAGACAAGGCTAGTGATTTGGTATGGGCTATTTTAAAACCTACATTAATTTACTCGGCTGAATTAGTTGGAGAGATTTCTGATGATATTGTAGCGATTGACCGGGCGATGAAATGGGGATTTGGTTGGGAAATAGGTCCATTTGAGATTTGGGATGCAATAGGGCTAAGGAAATCGGTTGGTCGCATGCAGAAGGAAGGGGAGACAGTTCCTAAGTGGGTGCTTAACCTACTTGAAGATGGATATGAATCCTTCTACAAATATGATGGTCATAAAGATTACTTCTATGATCAAGGAGAATACAAACTACTTTCTTATAATAAAAAAGAAATTAATATTCAACGTTTAAAGGAAAGCAAAGGTGTAATTAAACATAATTCGGGTGCAAGTTTAATAGATATGGGAGATGGTGTCGCATTACTAGAATTTCATTCGAAAAGTAATGCTTTAGGAATAGATTCCATTCAAATGATTCATTTTGCAATTGAAGAAGTAGAAAACAATTATGAAGGACTTGTTATTGGGAATCAAGGAAGAAACTTCAGTGTTGGTGCGAATTTAGCACTAATGCTTATGGAGGCACAGGATGATAATTTTGATGAAATTGATTTAGTCATTCGTCAATTTCAAAACATAGCAACGAAGATTAAATACGCTGAGAAACCAATTGTTAGTGCAGTTTTTAATATGACGTTAGGTGGTGGTGCAGAAGTAGCCTTACCTGCTGCCTCCATTCAAGCATCTACTGAAACTTATATGGGACTTGTCGAAGTTGGAGTTGGTTTAATTCCTGGTGGTGGAGGAACGAAAGAACTATATTTAAAACAATTACGGCAAATCCCTCAGGGTATTTCATTTGATTTAACTAAGGTAGCAAATGATGTTTTTGAAAAAGTGGCTACTGCTAAAGTTTCAACATCTGCAGCGGAAGCGTTTGAAAGTGGATTCCTAAGTGGTGGCGACAGTATAAGCGTTAATCCAGACCATCTATTATATGATGCGAAAGAAAAAGTATTGGCTTTATCTAAAATGGGATACAAAGCACCTAGTCGTGAAAAGATTCCTGTTGTTGGAGAAGCGGGATATGCTGCTATGTTAATGGGGGCTAAATCACTTCATTACGGTGGATATGCATCTGAACATGATATGAGGATTGCAGAAAAATTAGCCTATGTTTTATCAGGTGGACGTATAAGAGAAGGAAGTATCATTGATGAACAAGTAATGCTTGATCTCGAAAGGGAAGCATTCTTAAGTTTAATTGGAGAGCCTTTAACTCAAGCGAGAATGCAACACATGTTAATGAAAGGGAAGCCACTACGTAATTAAGGGAGGGCGGTAAAATGAAAGAGGCTGTTATCGTTTCAGGGGCAAGAACCCCAGTAGGTAAAGCATTTAAAGGTTCCTTATCTAATACAAGGCCTGATGATTTAGCGGCATTGACAATTAAAGAGACATTAAAACGTGCTGAAGATTATGACGGAAATATTGATGATGTCATTATTGGTTGTGCCATGCCCGAAGCGGAACAAGGTATGAATATGGCTCGTAATGTGGCTGGGTTGGCAGGCTTAAGGCATGATGTTCCCGGAGTAACAATTAATCGTTATTGTTCCTCTGGTTTACAGTCTATTGCTTATGCTGCGGAAAGAATAATGGTCGGTTCGAGTGATACGATTATAGCTGGTGGAGCAGAATCAATGAGCTTAATTCCAATGGGCGGACATGTGATTAAGCCGAATGTAAAATTAGTTGAGGATGCCCCAGGGTATTACATGAGTATGGGGCATACTGCTGAAGAAGTTGCAAGTCGTTTTGGTATCTCTAGAACTGAACAAGATGAGTTTGCAGCAAAAAGTCATGAACGTGCTGCTAAAGCTATTCAAGAGGGACGTTTTACAGATGAAATTGTTCCTGTTGACGTAAAAGAACGTGTTATAGGAAAAAACAACCAAATAGATGAAAAATCCTTCACGTTAAAAATGGATGAAGGAGTGCGATTGGGAACAAGTGTTGAAGTGTTATCCAAGTTACGTCCAGCTTTTAAAAATAAAGGGACAGTAACAGCTGGTAATTCTTCACAAATGAGTGATGGAGCTGCTTCTGTTTTAGTAATGGAACGGGAAAAGGCGAACTCAATTGGGTTAACTCCAATTGTTAAATTCCGTTCTTTTGCTGTTGCAGGGGTTGAACCTGAAATTATGGGGGTTGGGCCTGTAGCAGCTATTCCAAAAGCATTAAAAATTGCAGGATTGGAATTATCTGATATTGGTCTATTTGAATTAAATGAAGCATTTGCAGCGCAAGCAGTACGCGTTATCCATGCTTTGGATTTAGATAGTAATAAAGTTAATGTCAATGGCGGGGCAATTGCACTTGGACACCCACTCGGCTGTACTGGTACAAAATTAACCCTAACCTTAATGAATGAAATGAAACGTAGAAACGTTCAATTTGGTGTTGTTACGATGTGTATTGGTGGAGGTATGGGAGCAGCTGGTGTCTTTGAACTTATATAAAACTAGTAATCTATTGAAGAAAGGAAGAGGAATAAATGAGTGAAACAAAAGCAAAATTATTTAAAGGTGGAGCATTTTTAACGGAAGATATAACATATGAGGATATTCTAACACCAGAGGACTTTTCAGACGAACAAAATATGATTGCTAAAACAACACATGATTTCATTGATAAAGAGGTATTACCAAATATAGAGGAGTTAGAAAATCAGAACTTCGATTTAAATAAGGAACTTCTTAAAAAAGCCGGAGAATTAGGACTATTAGGAGCTGATGTCCCTGAAGAATATGGTGGACTTGGTTTAGATAAAACAAGTTCCGCTTTAATAACAGAAGAATTCTCAAGAGCTGGAGGATTCTCCCTTTCTTATGGGGCACATGTAGGGATCGGTTCTCTACCAATAGTATTTTTTGGAAATGAGGAACAAAAAACAAAATACTTACCAAAACTGGCAACGGGTGAATTAATAGCTGCATATGCGTTAACCGAATCTACATCTGGATCGGATGCCTTAGGGGCGAAAACGACAGCAGTTTTAAATGAAGCTGGAACTCATTATATATTAAACGGAGAGAAACAATTTATTACGAACTCTGCTTTTGCTGATATATTTGTAGTCTATGCCAAAATTGATGGGGAACACTTTAGTGCATTTATCGTTGAACGAGACTATCCAGGAGTTTCTACTGGAGTAGAAGAGAAGAAGATGGGAATTAAATCTTCCTCTACACGAACGTTAATTTTAGATGACGCACCCGTCCCGGTCGAAAACCTTTTAGGTGAAAAAGGAAAAGGTCATAAAATAGCTTTTAACATTCTAAATGTTGGAAGATATAAATTAGCTATCGGTGGAATTGGTGGGGCTAAGGACGCGCTTGAAGCTAGTGTGAAATATGTAAATGAACGTAAGCAATTTAATACGAAGATTTCTAGTTTCACTCTAACAAAAGAAAAACTGGCTACAATGGCTGCGAAAACCTATGCAAACGAAAGTGCTGTCTATCGTACAGTTGGGTTATTCGAACAAAGAATGGGAGCTTTAACAGATGAGCAATTAAAAGATGGAAGAGAGGTAGCTGCAGCAATTGCAGAATATCAAATAGAATGTTCATTAAATAAATTTACGGCAACAGAAGCCTTGGATTATGTAGTAGATGAAGCAGTTCAATTACATGGTGGAAATGGATTTATACAAGAATATGCTGTGGAAAGAATGTACCGTGATTCAAGAATTAATCGAATTTTTGAAGGAACAAATGAAATTAACCGATTGATTGTTCCCGGGACTTTATTAAAGAAGGCAATGAAAGGCGAATTGCCTTTAATGCAACAAGCTCAAGATCTGCAAGAAGAATTAGTGATGAAGATGCCTGAACAAGTTGGTGCTGGTACACTAGAACAAGAAAAATACTTACTTAAAAATGCGAAAAAAATGGTACTGTTTGCTGCAGGTTTAGCGGTTCAGAAATATGAGCAAAAAATTGAGTTTGAACAGGAAATTCTTGTGAACTTAGCTGATATGGTTTCTGAGGTCTATAATATGGAGGCGGCTATTCTACGGACAGAAAAAGCCATAAATAAATCTGGGGAAGCAGCGAATAAACAAAAACTCCTATATACGCAAGTGTACGTACAGGAAGCATTTAATCGTATGGAAGCCGATGCGAAAGAAACGATTATCACTGTTGAAGAAGGAGATACATTACGTATGTTGTTATCCTCCTTACGTAAATTAACTCGACATACACCAGTTAACGTCGTAAAGAAAAAACGCGAAATTGCAGCTGAAATTATTGATGAAGAAAAATATATAGTTTAATTATTAAAAAAAGATGTGATTCTCGAATACTAATGGGAATCATATCTTTTTATGTTTTTCGGCATAGTCAAACTAAAGTGTATTTGCCTAGAAAACATGATAAAATAGAAGGAAATGATCATTGAGTTAGGAGTGTACATAATGGCGTTAACCTTTTATTGGTATCCAAACTGTGGAACATGCAAAAAAGCAAAAAAGTGGTTAGAAGATAACCAAATAGAATATAGAGCAATTCATATTGTAGAAGAAACACCTACAAAAGAGGAATTATTAAATCTAATAGAAAAGAGCGAATTACCAGCAAAAAAATTCTTTAATACGAGTGGAAAAAAATATAGAGAATTAAACATAAAAGAAAAGATTAAGGATGCGTCAAAAGAGGAAATGGCAGAAATTTTATCCTCAGATGGTATGCTTATTAAACGTCCTATTGTTACAGATGGAAATAAAGTAACAGTAGGATTTAAAGAAGACATATTTACAGAAAAATGGTTGTAAAGTTCAACTAACATTCAGCGGGCTGAATGTTAGTTGAACTTATCAGGGATCTACTGGCTGTTGTCCCCACTTAGATTCTTGTTTTAACCCGAATTCTTGTAGTGGGGGTCTTACAGCCAGTAAAGACGTGATAACATAAGTTTCTTTATAAGAAATATGATTTATACGAACATTTGGAGGGATAGATTTTGAGTTTACCGAAAGATTTATTATATTCAAAAGAGCATGAATGGGTGAAAAAAGAAGGTGCTAATGTACGCATTGGGATTACGGACTTTTCACAAGATGAACTAGGAGATATTGTATTTGTGGAACTACCTGAAGTGGGGGATGAACTTAAGTTAGATGAGCCATTTGGTAGTGTTGAATCGGTTAAAACGGTGTCTGAATTATACGCTCCAATAAGCGGAAAAGTAGTTGAAATAAATGAAGAATTAGAAGACCATCCGGAATTTGTGAATGAATCTCCATTCGATAAAGCATGGATGGTTGTAGTAGAACCATATAATGAGTCTGAACTTGAATCATTGTTGAATCCAAGTGAATATGGGGAATTAATAGAAGATTAAAGCGCGTGTACAAAAAGGAAGATAAAAAGGACAGAGTCGGCTTCCTTTAATTCGTATCTAGTAGAAGGTCCTAGTACTGAAATGTCATTTTTATCGGGCTTTTTAACCATGCTCTTAAAGTTAAAAACCATGGCTAACGTACATTTATTCTAAAAAGCGTATAGTTAGCCATCATTTTATCATATACTTATGTAAACAGAATACTTATAACGAGCATCTTACTTGCTTACATGGGGAGTGCTGTGTGATGATAACGTCTGATTCAGAAAAAGTAATCATTGTAGAAGGGTTGACAGATAAACGTCAAATCGAAAAAGTTATCAATGACGATGTAACCATTGTCTGTACAAACGGTACACTAGGAGTGGAGCGATTTGACGAGATGTTAGAAATGTATCAACTAGATGATAGAGATGTTTTTATTTTAGTGGATGAAGACCGTTCAGGAATCAAGCTCAGGAAGCAGCTTGCGCGTGAACTACCGCATGCTGATCATATTTACGTCAGTAGTGAATATAGGGAAGTTGCAACTACACCAGAACACATCCTTGCAACTGCGCTGGTAGGTAAACATTTCTCAGTAAATCCACTATTCTTAATTTAAAGATTCTGAATGATTATTCGTTCAATTTAATCAATGTAGGGTGGTTTCATTGCAAGAAATAACAGAACAAGCATTAAAAGAAGAAAGGTATCTATTATATATTTATACCCCTTTTTGTGGAACATGTAGTGTAGCAAGAACGATGTTAGAAAAAATTGAATCTGTTCATAAAGAGACCATTTTTTATGAAATGAATGCATCGTATTTTTCAGAATTTATGCATGATAACAAGATTGAAAGTGTTCCGTGTTTACTTATTAAAGAAGACAATGAAATAAAAGAGAAAATCTATGCTTTTAAGTCTATAGGAAATATTTATAGTTATTTAGTACAATATAAGCCGGAGTTATTTGTAAACAACTAAAGTGGAATCGGCAAAAGCCGGTTTTATTTTTTTGTTCGATATTATGCAACTTTTGCGTTCGTTATTGACAAGCCTAGGAATATAGTGCTATTATGAATTTAAGATTATACTAGTAAGCTATCAATCTCTTATCAAGAGCGGTGGAGGGACAAGGCCTGAAGAAACCGCGGCAACCTTCAAACAATGTTGTTTGAAAAAGGTGCTAATTCCTGCAAAGCTTTATCGCTTTGAAAGATGAGAGAATGGAATGACATAGTAAGCGTCTTTCTGTTCTCATGTTCAGAAAGACGTTTTTATTTTATTAAATGTTATATACTAAAAGGGATTTTAAGGCTTAGTTAAGGAGGAATCATTTTGATTTCGATTAAAGGGTTACGTAAGGTTTATACATCAGACAATAAGAAATTAACAGCGGTAGATGATTTGACCCTTGATATAGAGAATGGTGAGATTTTTGGAGTCATAGGCTACAGTGGTGCTGGAAAAAGTACATTCATACGCCTATTAAATCGTCTAGAGGAACCAACTGCAGGAAATATTATTATTGACAAACAAGAAATCACCTCATTAACAAAGAATGAGCTACGCGCTGCGCGAAAGGAAATTGGGATGATTTTCCAGCACTTCAATTTGTTATGGTCGCGTACTGTTGAAGATAATATCTCTTTTCCACTTGAAATTGCAGGCGTTACAAAAGAGAAAAGAGTAAAAAAGGTTCAAGAGTTAATTGACTTAGTAGGGTTATCTGGTAGAGAAAAAGCATATCCTTCACAATTAAGTGGAGGTCAGAAACAACGTGTTGGGATAGCGCGTGCATTAGCAAACAACCCCAAAGTTTTACTTTGTGATGAAGCAACATCAGCACTCGACCCGGAAACAACGAACGCTATTTTGGATTTATTAGTTGATATTAACAAGAAACTAGGTTTGACAGTCATTTTGATTACCCATGAAATGAATGTTATTCGTAAAATCTGTAATAGGGTTGCCGTAATGGAAAAAGGGAAAATCGTGGAACAAGGTAACGTCCTTGATCTTTTCTCCCATCCTAAAAAAAACGTTACGAAAAAATTCGTAGCACAGTTAATGGAGCCAGGTTCTGAAGATGGAACAGAAGACATTGAGAATCTGTTAAATAACGTTAATCATGATGGTATTCTTTTACGGTTGCGATTTATCGGAGAATCTACTAATCATACCTTGATTAGTCAATTGGCTAAAAAATTTCCAATAGATATTAATATTTTGCAAGGGAAAATTACGCAAACACAAACTGGTGGATTTGGAACATTAATTACGCAATTTATAGGTAACGATAAAGAAATCAGTAATGCAGTTGAATTTATTCGCAATGAAACCTCAGTAGAAGTGGAGGTTATACGTAATGCTAACTAATATAAAAATGGAAGATATATGGTTTGCAACTTATGAGACATTTTATATGACCATTATTGCACTTATTGGTACAGCAATTATAGGTATTATCCTTGGTTTACTTTTATACTTAACATCAAAAGATGGGATTTGGGAAAATACAATTTTAAACGTTATTGTTGCGAGTATTGTAAACATTTTTAGGGCTATACCATTTATCATTTTAATTCTTTTACTCTTCCCATTTACTAATTTTCTTATAGGAACGATTCGGGGGCCTTCAGCTGCTCTACCGGCTTTAATCATTGGATCGGCACCTTTTTATGCCAGATTAGCTGAAATTGCTTTTCGTGAAGTAGATAAAGGGGTAATTGAAGCAGCGAAATCTATGGGGGCAAAAACAAGTACGATTATATTTAAAGTGCTAATACCTGAATCAAAACCGGCGTTAGTTTCAGGATTAACCGTAACTGCTATTGCCTTAATAGGATACACAGCAATGGCAGGTGTGATTGGTGCCGGGGGACTTGGGGACTATGCTTATTTTTATGGATTCCAAAGAAGGCAATTTGATGTTGTTTTACTATGTACCGTCCTTATTTTAATTATCGTTTTTATTTTCCAATTTATCGGAGACTTTATCTCTAATAAAATGGATAAAAGATAGACAAGCATTAGCATAAATAATAGAAGGAGAGAATGAACATGAAAAAAATTATTGGATCATTAGTAGTCCTGCTATTCACCGTAGTATTAACTGCTTGTGGTGGATCATCAAATGATGAGTCAAAAAATGAAATCACAATTGGGGCTTCTAGTACTCCACACGCTGAAATTTTGCAAGAGGCAAAACCGTTGTTAGAAGAAGAAGGAATTACATTAAATATAGAACAATATCAAGATTATATTTTACCAAATGATGATCTAGAAAGTGGAGAGTTAGATGCAAACTATTTCCAACATATTCCCTATCTAGAGGAAACTGTTGAAAAAACCGGCTATGATTTAGATTATATTGATGGAATTCATGTAGAACCAATGGGGATTTATTCTAAAAATATTAAGAGCGAAGAAGAAATTCCTGATGGCGCAGAAGTAATTATCAGTCGATCTATTGCTGACCATGGTCGTATCCTTGCGTTGTTCGAGGCACAAGGTTTAATTACATTAGATGAAAATGTAAAAAAAGCTGAAGCAACGGTAGATGATATAGTGGATAATCCTCATAATTTTACATTTTCGGCTGATGTGGATGCAGGATTATTACCAGAAATGTATGAATCAGAAGCAGATACTTTAGTAGCAATTAACACAAACTATGCAATTGAAGCAGGATTAAACCCATTAGAGGATGCATTATTTATTGAAGATGAAAATTCACCATATGTGAACGTAGTTGCTGTTCGTTCTGAAGATAAAGATAATGAAGCAATTAAGAAATTAGTGGAAGTTCTTCATTCAGAAGAGATTCAAAACTTTATTTTAGAAAAATATGAAGGTGCAGTGGTTCCAGTCGGACAAGATAACAAATAAACTGGAGTATTTAAAAGGATTATGAAGAAATTTTGTATAACTTAATCAATATATGAATGAAAAGTGTTTTATGTTCAATAATCTAGATTTATCCTTTAAATTCCATATTGTAAGATAAAACACCAAGTGCTAAAATTATTCTATACCTTTTGAAAGGATGATTAAGTTATACTATGAAGTATACGCATGAAATGGAAAAAGCCATGGAACAATCCCATAGGATGAATTATTCTGAATATGAAAGAAAACTCTCCAATCGTATGAAAGTGGAGAGACGACGTGAACAAGATTACGCATTGAGTAAAAAAATTGTTGCAGAGGCTACATCTCACATTCATAAATAAATTGAAAAATGCTGGTACTTTTAATGTGCCGGCATTTTTTTAGTATAAAAAAACAAAGCAAAACTTCCAAAAAAATAGCTATGAAAAATATGGAAGCAATCCTACATTTGGAGTTGTAATTTTTGCTTTTTCCTTATAAAACCTATATTCTAGAGTCTACTAGTTAATAAGTTGATTATTAATTGGAAATGCTTTAAGATTGTAATGAGAATAGATTGAGAATGGATTAACATTCATTTCAACATAGTTAAAATATCAATCTTTGGAGGTATAAATTATGGCAGGATCAGTTTTAGAAATCAAAAATCTACACGTTGAAATTGAAGGAAAAGAGATTTTAAAAGGTGTAGACCTTACTATAAAAGGTGGAGAATTTCACGCAATCATGGGGCCGAATGGTACAGGTAAATCAACACTTGCATCTGCAATCATGGGGCATCCAAAGTATGAAGTTACGGAAGGTAGTATCACTCTTGATGGAGAAGATGTATTAGAAATGGAAGTAGATGAACGTGCACGTGCAGGTCTTTTCTTAGCTATGCAGTATCCAAGTGAAATAACTGGGGTTACTACTTCTGATTTCTTACGTTCTGCAATTAATGCTCGTCGTGAAGAAGGAAATGAAGTCCCTTTAATGAAGTTCATTAAAGAGTTGGATAAAGATTTAAACTTCTTAGAAATTGATCAAAACATGGCTACTAGATACTTAAACGAAGGATTCTCTGGTGGAGAGAAAAAACGTAATGAAATCCTTCAATTGATGCAATTAAAACCTGAAATCGCAATTCTTGATGAAATTGACTCTGGACTAGATATTGATGCATTGAAGGTTGTTTCTAAAGGAATTAACAAAATGCGTGGAGAAAACCTCGGTTGCTTAATCATCACTCACTACCAACGTTTACTTAACTACATTACCCCTGACTATGTACATGTTATGATGCAAGGACGAGTTGTTAAATCAGGTGGTCCGGAACTTGCTAAACGTTTAGAAGCGGAAGGCTATGACTGGGTCAAAGATGAATTAGGAATCGAAGACGAAACTGTAGAACAAAATGCGTAAACGTTAGGAGGACTAAAATGACTGTTGAAACAAAGCTTCCATATAATAATGAATATATTGAGCAAATCTCAACCAACAGAAACGAACCATCTTGGTTGAGGACATTGCGATTAGAGGCATTGGAACAAGTGGAAAGCTTAGAAATGCCTAAACCAGATAAAACAAAAATTACTAGATGGAATTTTACCCAATTCAAACATGAATTCACAGAAGGGGAAGCTATTTCATCTATTAAAGATTTACCTGAAGTATTACAAGAATACTTTGATCAAGATAATATTCCCGAAAACTTAATTATACAACGAAATAACTCTATTGCTTATGCAACAATTAACGATGATTTAAAGAAACAAGGTGTTATTTTTACAGATATTTTCACAGCACTTGAAGAATATAGTGACTTAGTAGAAAAATATTTTATGAAAGATGCTGTAAAAGTAGACCAAAACCGACTAACAGCACTGCATGCTGCTTTAATGAACGGCGGAGCATTTATTTATGTACCAAAAAACGTTCAAATTGAAGAACCACTGCAGGTAGTATTCTGGCAAGAAGATGCTGAGTTAGCACTATTTAATCATGTTCTTGTCGTTGCGGAAGAAAACAGTAAACTTACATTTGTTGAAAACTATATTTCCAGTAATAGCGAACAAGAAACAATTGCAAACATCGTAGAAGAAGTAATTGCAATGGATAATGCGAAAATTTCATTTGGTGCGGTTGATAATCTTTCATCTGGAGTAACATCATATGTAAACCGTCGTGGTGTTGCCTATAATAATGCAACCATTGATTGGGCTCTTGGACAAATGAATGATGGAAATACTATTTCTGAGAACATTACTTATCTAATGGGAAATGGTGCAACATCAAATGCGAATGCTGTATCCGTTGGCCGTGGAAAACAAATTCAAAACTTTACTGCAAGCATTGTGCAATACGGAAAAGCTTCAGATGGTTTCATCTTACAACGTGGGGTAATGAAAGAAAGTGCGACTACTATCTTTAATGCAATTGGTAAAATTGAACATGGTGGTACGAAAGCTAATTCCGAACAAGAATCGCGCGTATTAATGCTTAGTCCAGATGCTCGTGGGGATGCAAACCCAATTTTATTAATTGAGGAAGATGATGTTACCGCAGGTCATGCAGCATCAGTAGGGCGTGTCGATCCATTGCAAATGTATTATTTAATGAGTCGTGGTATATCAAAAGAAGAAGCTGAAAGACTAGTTGTTCATGGGTTCTTGGCACCAGTTGTAGATCAATTACCAATTGAATCGGTTAAGAAACAATTGAAACAAGTGATTGAAAGGAAAGTATACTAATGGACATTAAAGCCATTAGAGAAATGTTCCCTATTTTAGACCAAGAAGTAAATGGAAGTCCATTAGTCTATTTAGATACATCTGCTACATCGCAAAAACCATTACCAGTAATCAAGGCAGTGGATGATTATTATCGAAATAATAATTCTAATGTCCACCGTGGTGTGCATACATTAGGTACCAGAGCTACTGATCAATATGAAGGAGCTAGGGAAAAGGTTCGAGCGTTTATTAATGCTGAAAGTTCTGCGCAAGTAATCTTTACTCGTGGAACGACAACTTCCATAAACTTCGTTGCCTATGGATATGCACGACCTAACTTAAAACCAGGTGATGAAATAGTTATTACACCGATGGAACATCATAGTAATATCATACCTTGGCAACAAGCTGCAAAAGCAACTGGTGCTACATTAAAATATATACCTCTTCAAGAAGATGGTACGATTTCTCTTGAAGACGTTCGAAACACAGTAACCAGTCAAACAAAAATTGTAGCCATTACCCATGTATCGAATGTGCTAGGGACTATTAATCCAGTAAAAGAAATTGCCAAAATAGCACATGATCATGGTGCGATAATTGTTGTGGATGGGGCACAAGGTGCTCCACATATGAAAGTGGATGTTGTAGATTTAGATTGTGATTTCTATACTTTCTCTGGTCATAAAATGTGTGCTCCTACTGGAATCGGGGTACTGTACGGGAAACGGGAGTTATTGGAGAAAACAGAACCTGTAGAATTCGGTGGAGAAATGATAGATTTTGTTGATCTGTATGACTCCACTTGGAAAGAGCTACCTTGGAAATTCGAAGGTGGGACTCCAATCATCGCTGGTGCAATTGGATTAGGTGCCGCAATCGATTTTCTAAATGATATTGGAATGGATAATATTTATGAACATGATAAAAGATTAGCGGATTACGCACTAGAAAGATTAAGTACGATTGATGGTATTACCATTTATGGACCTAGAGAACGTGGAGCTCTAGTTACGTTTAATCTAGATGATGTCCATCCACATGATACTGCAACAGTATTAGATGCTGAAGGTATAGCTGTTCGTGCGGGTCATCATTGTGCACAACCGTTGATGAAATGGCTAAATGTAACGGCAACAGCTCGTGCAAGTTTTTATCTTTATAATACATCGGAAGAAATAGACGCCCTAGTCGACGGACTTTTAAAAACGAAGGAGTATTTTGGGAATGTCTTTAAATAATCTCGATACACTTTACCGACAAGTTATTATGGATCATTATAAAAACCCGAGAAATCGTGGAGTTGTAGAAGGAGATTCTGTCTCCGTTGATATGAATAATCCTACTTGTGGTGACCGTATCCGATTACAGTTAAAAGTGGAAGATGGAATTGTAAAGGATGCGAAATTCGAAGGGGAAGGTTGTTCCATTAGTATGTCATCTGCTTCCATGATGACCCAAGCAGTAAAAGGAAAAAAAATTGAAGATGCAATGAAAATGTCTGAACTTTTTTCTGATATGATGCTTGGAAAAGAATTAGATACAAATTTAGATTTAGGAGATATAGAAGCTCTTCAAGGGGTTTCTAAATTTCCTGCTCGTATAAAATGCGCTACATTAGCTTGGAAAGCAATGGAAAAGGGCGTTAAAGAGGAAAATTAGGACTGTAGGAACATGCTAGATAAGCTACTAAGATTAATCTACAGCTAATACCTAAAGGAGGTTTTTTAATTGTCTAAGAAAGCACCTGAAATAGAAGAGTATCAGTATGGATTCAGGGACAAAGACGTTTCTGTGTTCCGTACAGAAAAAGGTTTAACACGTAAAGTAGTAGAAGAAATCTCAAAAATGAAAGAAGAACCTCAGTGGATGCTAGACTATCGTCTAAAAGCTTTGGAACATTTCTATAAACGTCCAATGCCACAATGGGGCGGAGACCTTACTGGGTTAGATTTTGATGAGATTGTATATTATGTAAAACCATCTGAAAAACAAGGTAGAACTTGGGATGAAGTACCTGATGAAATTAAGCAAACTTTTGACAAGCTAGGTATTCCTGAAGCAGAACAAAAGTATTTAGCTGGTGTATCTGCACAGTATGAATCTGAAGTTGTTTACCATAGCTTGAAAGAGGACTTACAAGAGTTAGGTATTATCTTTTTAGACACGGATACAGCTTTAAAAGAACATGAGGAAATTTTTAAAGAATATTTTGGTACAGTAATACCTTACTCTGATAACAAGTTTTCCGCATTAAATTCAGCTGTATGGTCTGGAGGATCATTTATTTATGTTCCTAAAGGGGTTAAGGCAACGACACCTCTACAAGCATATTTCCGTATTAATTCAGAAAATATGGGGCAATTTGAAAGAACGTTAATTATCGTGGATGAAGGTGCATCCGTTCATTATGTAGAAGGTTGTACAGCACCAGTTTATACAACGAATTCCCTTCACAGTGCTGTTGTAGAAATCATCGTTAAGAAGGATGGGTATTGCCGTTATACAACAATCCAAAACTGGGCTAACAACGTATACAACCTAGTTACAAAACGTGCGACGGTTGATGCGAATGGTACAATGGAATGGATTGATGGAAACATTGGATCTAAACTTACCATGAAATATCCAGCTATTCACTTAAAAGGTGAAGGAGCACGAGGCAATACGATTTCTATTGCTATTGCAGGTAAAGGTCAAGTACAAGATTCGGGTGCAAAAATGCATCATTTAGCACCGAATACTTCATCCACAATTGTTTCTAAATCATTCTCTAAGCAAGGTGGAAACGTAACTTACCGTGGTTTAGTTCATTTTGGACGTAAAGCAGAAGGAGCACGTGCCAATATTGAGTGTGATACTTTAATCTTGGATAACGAATCTAAATCTGATACGATTCCATATAATGAAATTTACAACGACAATATTTCATTAGAACACGAAGCAAAAGTTTCCAAAGTTTCTGAGGAACAATTATTCTACCTAATGAGTAGAGGTTTAACAGAAGAAGAAGCGACAGAAATGATTGTCATGGGCTTCATTGAACCATTTACAAAAGAGCTTCCAATGGAATATGCAGTAGAGATGAATAGATTGATAAAATTCGAGATGGAAGGCTCTATTGGATAAAACAATTAAAACCCTTGTCACAACAGTGTTTGTGGCAAGGGTTTTGTTTTCCGTTTAAGTTTAGAGGCTCTTTAAATTAAATGTCACACCTATTAATACTAAGTTTTTTATAATAAGATGTGTTTATCTATTCGTGATCCCGCGTTGCAAATAAATTATTTCCTCAGCAAGTTTTTGAAGCCTTTCTGAAACTCGATCATCTATAATTTTATCACTATCTTCATTAAAGGAGTCATTGTGAACAAAGACATTTCCTGTTGGAACTAATCCTTTAAAATAAGATAGAATGGATCTTAAGTGATATTCTAGTACGAGAAAATGTTTGTTCGACCACCCTGTAGCTACCATACCTGTTACTTTATTTTTAAATGCATATTCAGGTAAGTGGTCTAACAAGTTTTTTAATGCTCCTGAAATGGACGCTTGATAAATAGGTGTACCAAATATGAGAAAATCAGCAGATAGTATTTTTTTTACTACATTCCAAGTATCTTCGTTATATACTGCCAACGGGGCTCCGTCAAAAAAATCAATTTCATAGTCTCTTAAGTCAATTAATTCTGTCTGGATAGTTGAGTCAAGGAGTTTTGCATTAACCAAAACATCATTTACAGTTAGAGATGTCTTTTCGCCAGCAAGAGCTCCCGATACTCCAACAAGTTTCATTATGTCTACCTCTTTTCATATTGTATTCGTACTATTTTAGATAAGGGTCATAATTTATTTTATCACGTATTAACTAGCTGCAAGACCCCCAACTTCAAGAATTCGTTTATGGGTTAGTATAGCCCTGATAGTAAGTTCTTAATGTTTTTATCCCCAAACCTTCTCGATAGTTGGGAATTAAATGCAATTAGTGCTAATATAAATAGTGAAGTTTAATAATTAGATTGAGGGGAAAACGTTGGTTTTTATTATTTGCGTGTTAATCGGAATCCTTACTGCGTTTGTTGGCTCCATTGCGGGGTTGGGCGGAGGGATAATTCTTGTTCCAAGTTTATTTTTAATGAATAGTATTTCCCCATCATTTGATTGGGCAACACCCCAAACCATTGTTGGGATATCATTAGTGACGATGATTTTTACCGCTTTATCCTCTTCTTTAACATACATAAAAGGAAAAAGAGTAGATTATCAAACAGCAATTCTTTTCTTAATTGGTAGTATTCCAGGCGGTATTATTGGATCTAGATTAAATGCCTATTTTAATGTAGACGTATTTACATTGTATTTTGGTATATTGATGATAGTTATTTCGTCTCTATTGTTTATTAATAAACGTGTATTCAAAAGACAAATTGATCCAAATCAAAAAGGTGTTAAAACTGTTGAGTTAGCCGGAAGTAGTTATTATTATAAAGTATCTGTTGTTCCTGCTATTATTCTTTCATTAGTAGTAGGAGTGTTATCGGGCTTGTTTGGTATTGGTGGTGGATCTATTATGGTTCCTGCCATGATGTTATTGTTTGGAATTCCAACACATATCGCTACGGCAACTTCGATGTTTATGATTCTTTTTGTAAGTATCTCGGGATCCATAACACATATTATACAAGGTCATATTTTATGGGAATATGCACTATTGTTTATACCTGGGGCATGGATTGGTGGCAGGTTTGGAGCAAAAGTAAATCAAATGCTTCCGGGAAAGACACTAGAATGGATTTTACGTATTTTACTTATTATCGTTGGATTACGAATGATTATTGAAGGACTTTCGTAAGGAGTTTAATGATGGAAGAAAAGTTATACTTTTATTATACAAATGATTTACATAGTAATTTCGAACAATGGCCAAGAGTGACGGCTTTTATGAAAGATTCTATAGCGGCGCGAAAAGCTCGAGATCAGGATTATTGGCTAGTTGATATTGGTGATCATATGGACAGGGTTCATCCCATATCAGAGGCCACAGTGGGAAAAGCAAATGTTCAGCTTATGAATGATTTAGGATATGATATTGTAACATTTGGTAATAATGAAGGAATTACGTTAGCCCATGATGATCTTTATCGTTTATATGATGATGCCGAATTCGATGTTGTATGTACAAACCTTCATAGTTTGGATAATCAAGCACCATTTTGGCTAAATCGTCATATTAAATATACATCGGCAAGTGGAGTAAGAATTGGAATACTTGGCTTAACGGCACCATTTAATGATTATTATCATTTGTTAGGTTGGCATATTTCGTCCGTATATGATGAACTGGATAGATATGTTCATGAATTAAGACAAGATACAGATATTATTGTTTTGTTGTCACATCTTGGTCTAAGTGAAGATCAAGAAATAGCGAGAAGGTATAAAGATATTGATGTCATAATTGGTGGTCATACACATCATTTATTACGAACCGGTGAAAAAATAAATAACACAATAATCACTGCAGCTGGGAAGCATTGTTCTTTTGTCGGGGAAGTTATATTAACTTGGGATCATGATCTTAAAAAGCTCATAAATAAGGAAGCTTACGCAACGGATATTACCGAGTATGAAAAAGACATGCAATCATTGCATAAAATTATATCATTACAAGAAGATGCGGAACAACGTTTGAATTACCCCATTATACATACAAATTATCCAATAAAGGTGGAGTGGTTTCAAAATACTAAAGTTATGCGGGAATTAACAAACACATTACGAGAATTTACGAAGGCAGATATTGGTATGTTAAATTCCGGTTTATTATTAGAATCTCTTCCTGCTGGAAAAATAGCTTATAAAGATATTCACCGTATTTGTCCTCATCCGATTAATCCTGTTACTGTTGAATTGACAGGTAGTGAAATACTGGAAGTGATACGTGTTTCTTTAACGAAGGAGTTTACTGAATTTCAGTTAAAAGGATTTGGCTTTCGAGGAAAAGTACTAGGGAAAATGGTGTTTTCGGGTATCGAAGTTGTTTCAAACTTTCATGCGAATGGGGAAGAATATGTAAAAACAGTATTGTTCCCTGACGGTAGTGAATTAGATACAAACCAAACATATAAATTGGGAACAGCCGATGCATTTACATTTGGTCGTTTATTACCTGAAATAGCCAGATCAGATACGAAGCATTATTTTCTTCCAGAATTCTTACGAGATCTATTAGTAACAACATTAGAAAAACAATACTCATAATTGCTTCTGATTTGGTTGTGTTTATACTTTTTTAGTGACATTCCACCTACATTGTGCATAAAGATATAATGTATATTACGAAGGAGGCTTATAATTCTTATGGTTACAGTAAAACCTTTAGAAGTGGAAGGAAAGCATTTTACTGCAACAACAGTAGAACTCCCTAAAACAACTTTATTAGTAATTTCCAATGATATTGGCTATATCATGTGTGCGGCTTTAGATGTGGATTTTTTTGATGAAAATCCAAAATTAAAACAAAGAAATGTAATTGCAGGTCGTGCGGAGGGTGTACGAACCATTGACCAATTATTACATGCTCCACTAGCTAAAATAACGGAAGCTTCACGTGAAAACTTTGGTTGGGAAATTGGGATGACAGGTAAAGAAGCACTACTAAGAATTTCATAATTAATGATGATAAGAGGATGCGAATATATTTCTATCCTAATGGAATAGAATTAAATTCTATCCCCCCTAAAACAAGCATAGATTGTTTTAGGGGGGATTTTTAATGAAGCCACGTAGAAGATTCGGGAGAAGAAAATTCGCTCCACCTCCAAGGAAAAACATCTTTTTACTAACTATGGTTGTTTTTGTTTTATGTATTATTTTAAGTATTGGAATTGTGAGTCAAGGAATAACACCGGCAATAAAAGAGATATCCGAAGCTAAAACGCAAGAATTTGCCACAAGGGCGATTAATATGGCAGTGCGGTTTGCGGAAAACTATGATTTTACAGATATAGCAACCATTAGTTCTGATGAAAATGGTAATCTTACCGTATATAATTGGAACCAATCGGTAATAAGTGAGATTAATAGAGTAGCAACAGATCGTGTGGAAGAGTTTTTCCTTCATATGAATCGGGGGGACCCTATTTCTTATGACTATTCTTTACATGAACCTTATGAATATAGTGATGGAGCGGAAGATCGTGCTGTACAAGATCCGACCTTAATTGAAATTCCACTTGGAGAAATTACTGGAAATGCGCTACTCGCAAATTTAGGACCAAAGATACCTATTAATCTTGAATTAGTAGGTGCAGTTCGTACCAATATCGTTAGGGAGACGGAACCACTTGGAATTAATGGTTCTTGGGTTTCGTTATATATAAATGTAGAAGCAGATGTACAAATCATTATTCCGTATATTACAGAACGCAAAACTGTTCAAACTGAAATATATATTGATGGTGGAGCAATAATGGGGGAAGTTCCAGATTTCTATGGTGGAGTAGGTAATGGGCCATCTATAGCGATTCCAAAGGACGATATTGGAGAGCAAAGAAATAATAGTAACTTGCAAGAAAGCGAATAATCTAGTATATTAGACATTAGAAAATTAAATAGACCTCAGATCGGTGAGGTAGAGGTGCGGACAAGATAAGTAATCAACAGGAGAATGACAACGATGATTGTTGATGAAAGGATTGTTTGCCGAAGTGTAATAAGAGTCAAACTTATTATAGCTGGTATATCTTTGAATAAGAGGTATACTGTCATGCATTTATGTTGCGTGGAGAACTACTGATCGAAATGGAGGATAACGTATTTTGTAAAGAACAAAGATGGTTATTTTCTATCTTTGTTCTTTTTATATGGATTTGTTTCAATTTTTTAACTATTTATTAATATAAACAAATCTACGTATCCCTAAAGAAAACTATCAGAAGTACACCGATCATTACACACAGCAACAAAAGATTATAACTTGGAGGTAACAAAATGGAAGGGACATTTTATTCGCTTATTCCTGCAATAGTAATGTTAATTCTAGTGCTGTTAACTAGAAAAGTCATTCTATCATTAGGTATTGGTATTATTATAGGAGCATTATTTATACATGATTTTAACATTTTGGGATCGATTCAAGAAATATGGAAATCGTTCTATGAGATTTTTATATCAGATGGTGCTTTAAATGTCGGTAATTTATTGTTATTAGGGTTTTTATTACTACTAGGAATGATGATTGCCTTTTTACAAGCTTCTGGCGGTAGTCGAGCATTTGGGGAGTGGATGCTATCACGTGTGAAAACTCGTAAAGGAGCTACTCTAGTTTCTGCTCTATTAGGTATTATTATATTTATTGATGATTATTTCAATGCATTAGCAGTTGGACAAATAGCGAGACCGATTACAGATCAATATAAGATTTCCCGGGTAAAGTTAGCTTACATTGTCGACTCTACTTCTGCTCCAGTTACAGTAATATCACCAATATCTAGCTGGGGAGCATATATAATTGGAATATTAGGGGGGATATTTGCTACAAATGGCTTAACGGATATTCAACCATTACAAGCTTTTATCCAAATGATTCCTCTTAACTATTATGCAATTGTAGCGACTTTATTAGTTTTCCTAGTAGCTTTCCTTAAAATGGATATTGGTCCAATGCGAATACATGAGGAACGTGCCATTCGAACAGGTGAATTGATTGGTCCAAAAAAGGGCAACGTTGCTGGAGATTTAAGTGGTGTATTTGAACCACATCCTGAAGGGAAGGTTCGTCATCTAATCTTTCCTATTTTAGTACTTATATTTGTTACAGTCATATCTATGTTTTTAACAGGAATCAATAATAGTGAAGGTAATGTTAATATCTTTTCTATTTTTGCTAACACTGACGTAAATTTATCCTTATTTGTTGGTGGTTTAGCCGCTGTTTTAACATCACTTTTATTCCATCTAAATCAAAATGCACCTAAAGCAAGTTTAGGTAAATTGTTAACAGAGGGAATTAAAACGATGCTTCCAGCGATATATATTTTAATATTTGCTTGGATGATTGGTTCCATCATTGGTACTCTTAAAACAGGTGAATATCTAGCGCATATATTTGATAATTTACAAGTAAACCACGCATTATTACCATTTTTATTCTTTATTATTGCAGGTTTTATGGCGTTAGCAACCGGGTCATCATGGGGAACCTTTGGTATTATGTTACCAATTGCAGCAGAAGTTGCAATAGTAACAGATATGAGTGTACTACTACCATCATTAGCTGCTGTTTTAGCGGGTGCTGTATTTGGAGATCATTGTACGCCAATTTCAGATACGACAATTCTTTCATCAACAGGTGCTGGTGCGAACCATATTGATCATGTATTAACACAGTTACCATATGCGTTGATTGCTGCTGGAGTAGCTATGGTAGGTTATTTGATAGTAGGCTTTACAAATCAGGTCCTGTTATCTTTCGTTCTATCCATTATATTGTTGCTTGTAATAAGTTTTGGAATAAATTATTTTCATAAGAAAAATGCATAATTTGAAATAGTGACTCATTTATTGAAAATGAGTCACTATTTTTTTGTTAGAACTATCATATAAATGTGTTATAAAATATAAAATAAATTTTGACATAGCAACACAACCTGTTATAATATTATTAAATATCTGAAAATAAACACTAATCTAAGTTTTTGCCGTTACGGATTGATAAAGGAGAAAGGGAGGATGATTTATGGAAACTCGTTCACAATGGGGGACAAGAGCAGGTTTCATTTTAGCGGCAGTTGGATCAGCGATAGGTCTAGGGAACATTTGGAGATTTCCAGCTGTTGCATATGAGAATGGAGGAGGAGCGTTTTTTATACCTTATTTATTTGCGCTTCTTACTGCTGGAATTCCATTATTAATTATGGAATTTACAATTGGTCAAAAGTATCGCGGATCAGCCCCGCTATCTTTCAAACGGATGAGTAAAAAGGCTGAATGGATTGGCTGGTGGGGTGCATTAGTTGCATTTGTAATAGGAACTTATTATTCTGTTATTCTTGCTTGGGCTATGTCTTATTCTGTTTTCTCTTTCAATCTAAGTTGGGGGGCAGATACAGAAGCATTCTTATTTGAAAATTATTTAGGTTTGACAGTTGATCCTGGTCAAACAGGGAGCTTTGTACCAGGTGTACTAATTCCGCTTATCATTGTATGGGCAATTGTATTAGTTATTTTATTTAGAGGGGTTAAGAAAGGGATTGAAATTGCTAACCGGATTTTTATTCCTTTATTAACGGTATTATTCTTGATAATCGTTATTCGTGCTATAACTTTACCTGGGGCTATTACAGGACTTAATGCGTTTTTTCAGCCTGATTTTAGTGCAATCATGTCGTCTGATGTTTGGGTCGCAGCTTATGGTCAAATATTCTTTAGTTTATCTATTGCATTTGCCATTATGATTGCTTATTCAAGTTATTTACCTAGAAAATCCGATATAACGAATAATGCATTTATTGTAGGTTTTGGTAATTCGAGTTTTGAGTTGTTAGCAGGTATAGGGGTTTTTTCTGTTCTAGGATTTATGGCTGGTCAAGCCGGGGTGGGAATTGATGAGGTTGTTGCAGGTGGAGTTGGTCTGGCGTTTGTCGTATTCCCACAGATTATTAATGAACTACCAGCGTTCAACCAATTCTTCGGTGTCTTGTTCTTTGTGTCATTAGTTCTAGCGGGATTAACATCCTTGATATCCATTTGTGAAGCTTATATTTCCGCTATTATCGATAAATTTAACTTATCAAGAACAAAAGCTGTTTTATTTGCTGGAGGGTTATCAGCTATTGTTTCTCTTCTGTATGCAACACAAGGCGGATTGTTCTTCTTAGATACAGTAGATTACTTTATTAACCAATTTGGAGTTGCGTTTATTGGTTTAGTTGAAGTAATTGCAGTAAGTTGGATTATGAAACAATTGAAAGATTTAAAAGAACATGCAAACGGTATTTCCGATATTCAACTAGGCTCTTGGTGGACGTTTAGTTTAGGTGTTATAACTCCAATCGTTCTAGGTTATATGATGTTTGATTTGTTTAGACTTAACCTACTGAAGTTATTCCCAACAGATACAGGAAACTATGAAGGATACCCCGATATGTTTATATCCATAGTAGGTTGGGGTGTTGCCGCAGGGGCATTAATAATCGGTATTCTGTTTACACTTTCTAAATGGAGGAATGAAGAACCTTCTGAAGATCTAGAACAATCAGAGGAGGCTAAATAAATGACTGGTGGAGCTATTGTTGTAATGATTATTGGTATTGTCATAATATGGGGAGGTCTTGGGTTAAGTATTGCTCATGCTATGAAAAATTCAAAGAAAGTTGGTTAAAGAAAAGAGCCCGAGGGCTCTTTTCTTTAATCTTTGGCCATTCGTTCCCACTTTCTTAAAAAAGGATAAGGGTCAAAAGAAAATTCATTTACTCCGTTATCTTTGTACATTCCATAATGTAAATGAGGTGGGAATTTTCCTGAAGTGCCGGGGGGACCATACCCTGTTGATCCTACACTACCAAGGACATCACCCGGTTGTACAACTTGTCCAATTTTGACATTATCATTAAATCCACTCATATGTGCATAGTAGTGATAAATATTATAGATATCACGAATACCTATTCGCCAACCACCATATAAATTCCAACCCATCATTTCAACAACACCATAAGTTGTCGATTTTACAGGTGTTCCATAATCAGCAAAAATATCCGTACCTTCATGGATACGTAAGCCCCCAAAACCTCTCCTATCTCCCCAAGTGCTACGATAACTATAATTGTAATTGGTTGCTACAGGGAAATCTCGATTAGTTAGATTAATGTCTTGAAATTTTTGAAATACTTTAGCTGTATTCTTAATGGTTTGTACGGTTAAGTCTCGTTGATAGAAATTCCACAATCCAATTTTAATGTCATCTTCAGTTGGTCCAGACTCAAGAAGTATATTTCCCATCGTATATAAAATATCTTCTGGATTATTAGGGTCGGCTATTCCATCTCCATTTCCATCTTTACCTTTTCCATCGTGCATTTCAATTATTCCAATACTTTGGTTTTCCCCCGGATTTCCTATGCCGTACCAAAGTTCATTATCTATATCGATGGAAACTACTTTTTCTGGTTCGTTACTATCGAGTGTATTTCGTTCAAAGTTGTCAATGGCAGCAAAGTAATACCAAGGTATTTGAGTTAAAGCTTCTGTTTTTTTAAATAAACTCATTCTTTCCTCATAAATGGTATTTTTATCTTCTTCTGCGGTAACGGTTGAAATAGAGATGACGAACATTAACAAATAGACGATAGGAATGATTCGCTTTTTCAATTATTTTCACCTCCTAAAATCGACATAGCTATCACCGATTATTATGGTGATAGCAAAATGAAGTGAATTATTCATGTTTGTATGGTTTCTCCATGTCTTTGATTAACTTTTGAATTAATTTATCGTAGTCACGATTCGTGTTTGAATTATGCAGACTTTGGATATCATACATTAAAGATTTGTTATCACTTACATATACCTTATAAAATCGAGGCATTACAGATTCAGCAGTTTTTTGTGCTATTTCATTCGTTAACTTCGAATCACTGTTATTATCCCTGTCATAAGCAATAAGCACTTCTTGATCTGTAACAAGTGTTGCCACTTCATTAAAACCATCATTATTTAAAATTAAACGAGTAATCATATCAGCCATTTCTCTTCTGTCAATTTTAGCTTCATGATTATTCATATTTTGTGTATCGATTTCATCTTTTGAATATCGGACAAATCCTAGTTGATGGTTAATATCTTGATTGGATGGGGTTTGAAATTCATGGTTAGGATTTAATTGGTCTTGAATTTGATTTCTATTTTGCATATCTTGTATCGAATTTTCTGCTTCATTGTTTGTATTGCATCCACTCGTTATAAGGAACAAACATATTGCTGTGATGGAAACAAAGAATTTTTTCATAGTAACCCTCCTTTTATCTCAATTATCGCAGGTTAACTGACTGTAAGACCCCCACATAAAGGTTTTAATAAAATCAATGAATAAAAAAAGAGGATTAACAGCCAGTAAACGCCCGATTCGTTCAACTAACATTCAGTAGAAAATCCTCATGAATGAAGTTTCACTTTATAGTGTGGTAATAAACTAGGAAATAATGCACTTAAAAATGTGGTTTCTATTCAGCAAGATATGGTAAAATATATTCAACTAGGTGAGGTGACAAATCCATTGATCGAGTTGCATGGAAAGCATTATGAGATAATAGAAAATAATAAGAATGGTTTTGAAGAAAATGCGATAAAAGATCGCTATTCTGATATCTTAGCTAAATATGATTATATTGTTGGAGATTGGGGATATAACCAACTTCGTCTAAAAGGTTTTTATAACGATAGAAGCTCAAAAGCACAAGTAGATACTAAAATAAGTGCATTAGATGATTACCTTTATGAGTACTGTAATTTTGGTTGTGCATATTTTGTACTTAAAAAAGTGAAAAAATAGGAGCAGTAGTCCTAACGTACTGCTCCAATTAGTTATTCATCATGTAAAGGATGTGCTCCTGGGAATTGTCTTGGTAATTCGTCATGTTGATCTTCATCAGGGTAAACATAAGCACTCACACGTTTTTGCCCTTCATTCCATTCTGTGGATTTGCTTGATACCATTTCTTCTTTATTTATAGCGGAACCAAATGCACCCTCAGGAAATTCCTCTGGTACTAACTCATTTTTCATTTTTTCGACATTGGAAAAGTTGGAATACTTTTTATTATGATCCTTTGGCATGTTTTTTCCTCCTTTTAGAAGTTAGCTTTCTCAGAAGTAAAGCATAATATGTTTAAAGGAGTTAAAAGTGATCCTATTAAGATTTAGGGAAGGGAGTGTTAGGTGGTTGAATATATCTACTATATTAAAGTGGGTAAGCGGTGGTCTTGAAGCATTTTGGGGAATACCGTTTATTGGTGGAGTTATTATTATTAGTTATGCATGGTTACCTCTAGCAGTAATGTTTATCTTGCATATTGTTACTCTTATATTTTCGGTTCATGATAAGAAAAAAATCCATGGTAGCATTCTAGGAATTATAACATCATGTATCGGGTGGATTCCGATAGTCGGAATGATTATGCATATTATTACAGCAGTATTTCTACTTATTGATGCCTATAAATCATCACAGAATACAGGTTTTGAAGAGTTAAATTAAAAAGCAGCAACCTTTTAAGGTAAAGGTTGCTACTTTACTTTTTCCAATAAAACCTTTTATCCTTTAAGTGTACAATAAAGGTATTTTCTAGAGCCTTGAAGGCGATGCCAGTAGTTTTCTAATCGTAATAAGGGCAGCGGACGTACCCTCTAAATCGTTTTTCAATTAATCTTCCAAGGCGGAATATGGCATCTTCATTTCCAATACTACTCATAATTTGAATACTAATCGGCATGTCTTTATCATCCGCTTCTATTGGAATAGTTAATGAGGGAAGTCCCCAAACATTTGCATAAGTTACATATGGCATATATTCTAGAAAAGTTTTACGTATTGAGAAAATGTCATGATATACTTTTCCGTGTTTTTGAGCAACTTTATAATACACGGGGAAAATAAGCAGACGGTTTTTTAAATACTCTGTTAATCTTTTATCTCCTTTTTCAAGCGTTTCTTTTACTTCAAGTGTTCGTTTACCATTTGGCTTGAATAATTTTGAACCAAAAATCCCCCATGACAACGAAGGACGAATGGATGTTCTTTCTGTTAATTTTTCTCTGAAAAAGGCTCTGAAAACCCCTGAACGATCATTATTATACGCTTCTTGTTCTAAAATGTGGTTATGATCACTGGCAAGAATATCTTGCCAAAGTTTTGCACTATCTTCAAAAAAAGGGGGAACGGTACGTTTTATAGCGAAAAACTTCTCTAAGTAATTCTCTATTGTATCAAGCATTTCTTTTGTCTTTTCTGAGATTGGGTATTCTATTGTTCCGGGCAGGATTTCCACCAGATAATTTTGTAAATGATTTGTTTTTATACTTTTATTAGAAATGATTTCATATAAAAACCGCATATCCTGTACAGATTTACCCATTGGACCAATCGAAAACATTCTTTCAGCCAATGTATTCATAACGGATGGAAAATGCCCATCCTGGGAGACTTGATTCATTCCGGGCTTAAATCCAACAACACCATTAAAATGGGCTGGAATACGGATTGACCCACCAATATCCGAACCAATTCCTGCTGCGGCACCTCCTACGGCAAGTAAAGCTCCTTCCCCTCCACTTGAACCTCCAGCCGTCTTTGTGAGATCCCAAGGATTGTTAGTTCTACCGTATAATTTATTTTCTGTCTCTTGACTAAAACAAAGAGCAGGTGTATTTGTTTTCCCTAAGATGATTGCTCCTGCCGCTTTTAACTTGGTAATAACTTCCGAGTCCTGCCTAGCTATTAAATCTTGTCGATGTTGTAATCCACCTGTAGTCTTCATGTTAGAAATATTTAATGATTCTTTTACACTAATAGGGACTCCATATAAGGCTCCTTTATTATGGATATTTTGTTTCGACTGTTCATCTAATTCCATCGCTTCTTTTAAAGCCTCTTCGAAACGTTTTTCAATCATTGCATTTATACTTGGATTTGCATTATTTATATGGTTTATGTATGCTGTAACAGCTTCTGTACTAGTTAGTTTACCTATTCTAATCGCAGAAGCAGTGGATATTGCATCCATTTCAATTATTGCAGATATATCCATACTTATTCCCTCTTTATTTTTGTGATATTTTTCTAAACGTTTTCAGGTTTCCCACTTATTATATAAGTATTATGATATGATAAAATGGAAGAAAGTCAATTAGGGGGAGACGAAAAACAATGTATTTTGTCGACAGAAATAATATAGAGATTACTTTAAAAAATATGGAACAATTACTTAGTGCACTATCTAATAATAAATTTGAAAATTATGTAAGTCAATTAGCCCAGGAAAGAATTGCACATATTTTAATTGAATCTATCCTCGATGTTGGAAACATGATGATTGACGGATTTATTATGAGAGATCCTGGAAGTTATGATGACATTATTGACATATTAGTTGATGAAAAAGTAATACCACAAGTAGAAGAAAAAGGTTATAAAGAGATAATCAGCCTACGTAGGATGATTGTTAATGATTATAAAAATGTAGACCATAAACAATTAGACTTTGTCCTTTCAAATAATAAGGCACTATTAGAGCAGTTCAGTACTCATATTAGAACATACCTAGAAAGTGAATTAGGGGTTGCCAACGCTTTTTCTAATCATAATTAAGGGTGATGTAAATGAGTAAAAAGATGTCTCCAAAACAAAGGATTTTACATCTTTTAAAAAAGAATCATTCTATGACTATAGAAGGAATCATGGAACATTTTACCATTTCGGAAGTAGCGGTTCGAAAGCATATTCATGAATTAGAAAAACAAGGACTTCTTACAAAGCAAGCTAAAAAGCAAAGTATTGGAAGGCCATATTATCAATATATATTGACTAAAGCTGGTCATGGAACATTCCCCAATCAGTTAAAAACATTGCCTTTAGATTTATTAAAAGACTTGGAAGAAATTCAAGGGTCAGAAGTTGTCAATGATTTGCTTAAAAAACGCATGCAACGAGAAATCGATTATTATGAATCACTCATTACATCTGAATCGTTAGCCGAGAGAATCAATCAAGTCATTCATATTCAAAATGAAAATGGTTACCTAATAGAAGTGGAAAAGACTGAACAAGGTGAATTTGAAATCAGGAATTATAATTGTCCAATATTAAGTATTGCATCAAAATACGATCAAATATGTGAAAATGAAATTAACATGCTTGAACAATTATTTTCTAATGGAACCGTCTCTGTTCATTCACTAATTACAAAAGGCTCACATGTTTGTAAATGGACTATTAAAAAATTGTAACGAATACGTACTATGAAATGAAATGAGGAATAAAATGAAGCAATATAAAGGATATTTAATTGATTTAGATGGCACCATGTATCTAGGTGAAGAACCAATTAAAGAAGCAGCTCCGTTTATTGAAAAATTAGTTGAGAAGAATATTCCTTTCTTGTTTGTAACGAATAACTCAACAAAAACGGGTGAAGATGTTGCGGGTAAACTAAATAATATGGGAATACAGGCAAAGGTAGATCAGGTTGTGACAACAAGTTTAGCAACTGCTAATTATATTAAACAACAAAAGCCTAACGCGACCTGTTATGTAATTGGTGAAAAAGGTCTTCATCATGCATTAGAAGAAAGTGGACTTAAAATGGTCGATGGTGAAAAAGCTGATTATGTTATTGTTGGGCTTGACCGAGAAATAAACTATGAAAAATTAGCAAAAGCATGCTTAGCTGTTAGAAATGGAGCTACATTTATTTCAACAAATGGGGATGTAGCTTTACCGACAGAAAGAGGCTTATTGCCTGGGAATGGATCCATTACATCTGTCATCACGGTGAGTACAGGGGTTGCCCCTATATTTATTGGTAAACCTGAATCCATTATTATGGAAGAAGCATTAAAACTAATTGGATTAACAAAAGAGGACACATTAATGGTCGGTGATAATTATGATACTGACATTAAAGCGGGGATTAGTGCAGGCATGGACACATTAATGGTCTTTACAGGGGTTACTCCTTTTTCCAAGTACGAACATTTAACAGAAAAACCGACTTATTATGTTCACAGTTTAAATGAGTGGTTTGATAACATCTAAAAAAACAGGAAGCCAAAAGTACTTGGCATTCCTGTTTTTTGTATCTAGCACAAGGGCCTACCCCTTGGGGTCTTAAGCTTGTCGGGAGGGTGAACAAGGCACTTGTACTTATCTTAATCATTTTCCATTTCTTCTGCATATGTATGTGCTAGACGGCTAGAGGCAGCTGCAGCAATCGCACCAACGATATCATCTAAAAATGTGTGAACTTCACCGGATGATTTATCGTTTAATTTTTTTAGAATGCCTGGTTTTTGTTTATCGATGTATCCGTAGTTTGTGAAACCAATAGAACCATAAACATTGATGATGGATAAGGCAATTACCTCATCAATTCCATAAAGTCCTTCATCCTTCTCGATAATTTCTTGTAAAGGTTCTTCTAATTGTTTTTTCTCCGCTAAAATATCTAATTGAATACCTGTAATAATAGCATTTTGCACCTCTCTTTTGCCAAGGACTTTCTCCACATTTTCCCTGCAAAGTTCTAAATTCAAATCATCGTGATATGCAGATTGTAAATAATATACTAGCTCCGCGATATGATCAATGCTGACACCGCGTTCAGATATTAAGTCTCTTGCTTTTTTTTCTAATTCACTTGTTTTTGCCAAAATAATCACCTTTTCTTTTAGTTAAATTATCACTAATCCTTACATATACTCTAAGAGGAAGTTCACAGGCACTCTAAGTAATGGAAAGGAGAGATATCAGTGTCTTTTAATGATTTTCTTTCTACTTATTATGGTATCCAAGTTGATGAAAAAATAGGCTTTGCGAGAAAAGAAGGATATAGGACTGGTAATTATTTCAATTTTATCACTTCTATTGAAAACAAGGAAATGGTTTATTTGGAACAGGCGAGTCTTGCATATTTTTTAAGAGACAATCAAATAGATTTTATCACCTTACCAATTCCAAATCTTCAAGGAGAATGGGTTACTTCTTACCATAATAAAAATTATATGGTGATGCAGGTAACAAATATGCAACAAGAGGATAAAAAATTGGAAGGAAGAAGATTGGCAGAATTTCATCAGATTGGATCAAGGTATCAGTATCAACCAAAGGAAATTTCGAGTTACGGTAGGTGGAAATCATTGTGGATTGAAAAACTTGATTACATTGAGAGTAGGGTGGAGGAAGAGGCAAATAAAAATCCGAATGCCTATTATCAACTTGTTATGGATGTTTTACCTTATATTATTGGAATAAGCGAAAATGCTATACAATATATTCGCGAAAGTGAAGCTGAGACTAGATTTCATGAAGTAGACCAAGGAACCATTACGTTTCACCGTTATCATAATCAATTAAATAATTCCATCTTATGGGTCGAAAATCTTGTCTACGATCATCCAGTTAGAGATGTAGCAGAAAATATTAGAAATTGTTTAGTGAAAAAAGAAAGTAAAGAAGTAATACACCAATTTCTAAATGAATATCAGACCGTTCGTCCATTATCCATTTTTAGCTTACGTTTATTGTTTGGGCGCTTACTTTTTCCTAATCATATTTTAGATCTATTAATACATGGTTTTACTGCAGAGAATGACGAGATTCTATATAAAGAATTAAGGAGTCTTGTAGATAATCAAACTTATTATGAAGACGTGTTAAGAAACTTTTATGAAAGTATAAATATTAATCCTAAAGTTTTAAATATTCCTATGATAAACTGGTTATAGAAATAGTTTAACAAAGGATGAGGGATAAAATGAATAAGCCAAAAATTTATATTACAAGAAAAATTCCTAGAGAACTTGTAAAATCTTATGAAGATCAATACGACATTCGTATGTGGGAAAAAGAAGAAGAACCGGTACCAAGAGAAATATTGTTAAAAGAAACCCAACATGCTGATGGAATCCTATGTATGCTTAGTGAGAAAATAGATAAAGAACTATTGTCTAGTGCACCACATCTGAAAGTGGTGGCAAATCTTGCAGTTGGATTTGATAACATCGATTTGGATGCAGCAAAAAAACGTGGAATAATAATTACAAATACACCCGATGTATTATCAGAAACGACAGCTGACCTTGGCTTTGCATTGCTTATGACAACAGCTAGAAGAGTAGTTGAAGCAAACGATTACATAAAAACGGGTCAATGGAAAAATTGGGCACCGTTTTTATTAGCGGGAACAGATATTCATCATAAGACGATAGGAATCGTTGGGATGGGAAGAATAGGAGAAGCAATTGCTAAACGAGCTAAAGGTTTTGGCATGGAAATTTTATACCATAATCGAAGTAGAAAGGAAGAGGCAGAGAAAGAGCTAGGAGCATCTTATGTCTCTTTTGATGAGCTATTACGTTCATCGGATTATGTTGTGTCTGTTATACCGTTAACTGACGAAACGACTGAACTTTTTAATAAGGATTCATTCCGAAAAATGAAACAATCATCCATTTTCATTAATATTTCACGCGGGGGAGTAGTGAACGAAGAAGCGTTAGTAGATGCATTAAAGAATAAAGTGATTGCAGCTGCGGGACTTGATGTATTTGCTAATGAACCAATTAATAGTAAACACCCGTTATTGGGGTTAAATAATGTTGTATGCTTACCACACATTGGTTCCTCTAGTACGGAAACAAGAACCAAAATGATACAACTTTGTTTCGAAAATGTAGATGGTGTAATACAGGGTAGAGGTGCAAAAACACCGGTTTAAACGAAAAAAAGGCAGGTAACAAATTCTGTTCCTGCCTTTAATAAATATCCTTATTAGAAAACCTGCTCGATTTCTTTTACACCAGGTACTTCTGATGTAAGGGCGCGTTCAATACCGGCCTTTAGAGTAATGGTAGAACTTGGGCAATTTCCACAAGCCCCCATTAGTCGTAATAGAACGACTCCATCATCGTCCACATCAACTAATTCTACATCTCCACCATCACGTAATAGGAATGGACGTAATTTATTTAACACTTCTTGAACTTGTTCATACATAGTTTTCTTCTCCTTTCCCTATTTTCATTATAAAATTTTCGACTAAAAAAATCTATTTGAATTTTTTTGGTTTAATTAATATATGTTTATTTCTATTTTATCTTGAATATAACATTTTGTAAAATGAAAATCACTGGAGATGGTGAACCTAAGATATGGATACTGAAAAATTAAATATTACGGTGTATGCGGCAAATCAAGTCTTGTTTTATTATTGTAATTAATGATGAAATAATTGCAGAAGGTATACCCTGAATAAAACCAAATTAATTAGTTGAAGTTGTTAGTTTTACTTTGTTATACTTATAATAAAATACTATCTAAATAGGAGGTCCGTGAAGATGGTAATTAATTTAACCAATCAAGCAAGTACAAGAATAAAAGAAATGATGCAAGAAGAAAATGAGAATGTTCGTCTACGTTTTGGTGTAAAAGGCGGCGGTTGTAGCGGATTATCTTATTCAATCGGATTTGATTATGAAATAAATGAGGAATTGGATGTACAAGAAGAAGTTAATGGTATCCCAGTTGTCATTCATTCACAGGATATTCCAATTATAGAAGGTACAACGATTGATTATAAAGAGAATATGATGGGTGGCGGGTTTAGTATTGATAATCCGAAGGCCGTATATTCTTGTGGATGTGGCTCATCCTTTAGAACGAAAGATGTTGTAGGAACACCAGGAGATTGTTAATTTTTCTAACTAGAATACTTATGGAAGTATTCTAGTTTTTTTAGTATTTTGAATGGAGAGAACGAAATGAGTCAAAGGTGTTATCATGGAATAAGTAAAGATCAACTTTGTGTATCAAAGGTTCCTTTTTTTAATCATTTAACATTCGATGAAATGGAAAAAATTGCAGATATGAGTCGTCATTTACATTTTAAAAAAGGAGAAATTATTTTTAGTGAAGGAGATCCATTAGAATATTTATACATCGTTCATCAAGGACGGGTTAAAAACTATCAATTGTTCGAATCTGGAAAAGAACAGTTACTTCGTATATTGGAATCTGGTGAATTCATGGGGGAATTGGCTTTATTCACCGAGAAAACATTAGATAGTTACGCGGAGGCGATGGAAAAAACAGAAATATGTGCCATTCATCGTAATGATATGCAACAACTAATGCAGCAATATCCGACTATAGCTATAAAAATATTAGAGCAATTTAGTAACAGATTAGATGAAACTGAAAAACTAGTTGGAAATCTCAGTTCAAAGGATGTAGAAACACGGACAGCAAGTTATTTATTAGAGTTAGCTGAAAAACACAATACAACGAATATAGAATTGCCAATGAGCAAAAAAGACCTCGCATCTTATTTGGGAACTACTTCGGAAACAATAAGTAGACGTTTGTCCAATTTTCAAACAAATGGATGGATTGAACAAAAAGGCCAACGAAAAATACGTATTATCGATAGAGAGGCGTTAGAAGAAATAAGTATAGGTAAATAAAGAAGCTATCGTGCAGAATAAGTCTGTAGATAGCTTCTTTATTTTTAGAACAAATCCAAATCAGAGGAGTGTTTAGGCTGTACGCGTGCTTTGGGATCGATATAACGTTTAGCATTATTGATTGCTGTTGGTCCTTCACCGAATCCAGTTGCAATCAGTTTCACCTTACCATCATACGTACAAACATCTCCAGCTGCATAAATTCCTGGAATATTCGTTTCCATTTTTGAATTAACAACAATACTGTTCTTTTCAATCGTTAAGCCCCAATCTTTAATAGGACCTAATTTAGAGATGAATCCATAATTACAAATGATAGAATCAGGTTCTAATGTAATTTGGTTCTCTCCTTTCACTTCTTGCAAAATCAATTGATCAATTTTGTTTGAAGAAACAATGTCAGCCGCAGCATAAGGAGTTAAAATATCAACGTTAGAGGAATGAAGTTTTTCTACACTATGCTCATGAGCCCTAAATTCATCGCGACGATGAACTAAGGTAACCTTTTTTGCAATTGGCTCGAGCATCAGTGCCCAGTCCACCGCGGAATCTCCACCGCCTAATAAAACAACGTGTTGGTCTTTGAATATACTCATATCCCTTACATAATAATGAAGGTTTATTCCCTCAAATTGTTCGCTATCGCCAATATTTAAGCGGCGCGGTTGAAATGCACCATTACCTGCAGTGATAATCATTGTTTTTGTTAAATGAATCTCACCGGTATTGGAGGTAAGCTTCAGGATGTTTTCATCTATTCGCTCAATATTCTCAATAGACTGACTTAAAACAATCTCTGGATTAAATAAACGTGCTTGCTTTTCTAAGTTATCAACTAATTCTTGCGCTCTTATTTTTGGAAAACCAGCAACATCATATATATATTTCTCTGGATACAGGGCTGCTAATTGCCCACCAGTATGTGGTAAACTCTCAATGATTTTGACACTTGCTTGTCTCATTCCGCCATAAAATGCTGTGAACAATCCGGCAGGGCCTGCTCCAATAATCGTAACATCATAGATTTTTTCTGACATGGATAATACCCTCATTTCTACTATTAAAATGACAACATAATAATTATAGTATCATAAACAAGGGGTTTGTGGTATGAAAAAACTTTGAATATTGATAAATGTAGTAGCGTATACATGGTATCATTCGATTTTTAGAAGATAGCGAATAGAAAATTGGAGTTAGGGGTTGAAAAAGAGAACAATACACGCTATGATTACATGTGAATTATATTACAATTGTGTAACAAAATGATTAAATTTTAATTACTGATAATTGTTGTTAGAGTGATTACGAGATTAAGAGATGGAAGTGAAATTATGCATAGGCCACATATCGTCATACTAGGGGCGGGATATGGGGGAATAGTAACTACATTAAATTTACAAAAGAAATTAGATGCAAACGAAGCAGAAATAACACTTGTAAATAAAGAAGATTACCATTATCAAGCTGCTTGGCTACATGAAAATGCGGCTGGATCTTTACATCATGATCAGCTTCGCATTCCTATTAGGGACATTATAAATGAAAAGAAAATAAATTTTATTTTAGATAAAGTGGTTTCCATTAAACCTGAAGAAAAAAAGATAAAACTAGAAAACCAAACAATAACGTATGATATGCTTATCATTGCATTGGGGTTTGAATCCGAAATGCCAGAGAATCATGGACTGGAGGAAAACGCCTTTTTTATTGGGGATATCAATAGTGCAAGACTTATACGAGAACATTTAGAGTATAATTTTGCTTGTTATCATAATGAAAATGTAAAAAATAACGGAAGATTAAATATCGTTATTGGTGGTGGCGGTCCAACAGGAGTAGAGTTTGCTGGTGAATTAATTGATCGAATTCCAGAAATCTGTAAAGAGTATGATATTGAAAAAGCATTGGTTCGTTTAATTATGTTAGAGTCAGGAGCAACTATTTTACCTACTGTTGATGAATCGTTACAACAATATGCAACTAATTCTTTAACATCTCGTGGAGTGGAGATTATAACCAGGGCTACTATAAAGGAATGTAGTGCCGATACAATTACTTATGAACAAGATGGTAAACTACAGGAAATACCTACCGTTACGAAAGTATGGACAGCTGGGGTAAGAGCCAATTCTTTAGTTAAAAAGTCGGGATTACAAACCAACGATGGAAAAGTAGCAGTAACAGAAGAAATGAAGGCTCCTAATTTCCAAGATATCTTTGTTGTTGGTGATTGTGCAAATGTTATCGATCAAAAAAGTGGAAAAGCCTATAACCCTACTGCGCAAATTACTATTCAACAAGCAGCATTAGTTGCACATAATGTTGTAGCAATGATAAAAGGAAATAAATTAAAGACGTTTGAACCTAAAATTAAAGGTATGGTTGTTTGCCTAGGGAGCAATGATGGAATCGGCCAAATATTTAATAAACGTAAATTATTCGGCTGGAAAGCTCCGCTCGCTAAACGATTAATCGATATACAATACCTTCTAAAAATAGGTGGATTTGGATTAGTTTTGAAAAAAGGTAAATTTAAATTTTTAAATAGTTAAAGAAAAGCAAAGGAGTAAACTGTTCCTTTGCTTTTTGTATGAATTCATATAAAATGAAAATGATATCTTTACATATGTTGAGAGGAGTATCTCTATTGGTTCAATTATTTGTTTCAATTATATTATATTTTGTTATGTTTTTTGGAATTGGGTTTATAGTAAATATGCTTATACGTAAAACATGGCTAATGACGTATTTATATCCATTCATACTAATTATAATGTTTGATAATTTAGCAACCTGGGAATATTTTGTTAGGCCTGGACAAGCCTTTTCAACTCTAGGCTTTAAATTAGTAAATTTAACGAGTTATGACATCATTTTATTTGTATTCGGTTTCTTAGGAACCATTATGGCTGGATATGTTATGAAGCTATTAAGAAAGAACGGTTATCAAATGTTTTAATAGTTTTATATAAAAAATGAATAAAATTTAATATGATTGGAAATGCTGACACCCAGAGAGGTGTTATTCATGAAGATCAAAAATATTATTCGAAGAACAACATTGTCTTTCTTATTTTTAATAGCATTATATGTAACCATTTCTTCTATTTCTAACATTACAATTACTGATATGAAAATATGGGCAGAGAATTTTCAAAATGAAAATATACAACGCTCAGTTGATGAAAACTCTTTAGATTATAGGAATCAAGGAAAAAGGGAAAAGACTCTAAATGTTGTAAAACCAATGGAACGATTAATTTCTAATAATGAAATCGATGGGCCTGAGACATTAGAAGATGCGGTTAATGTGGAAGGATTTCCTTCTAAAACAGTAGTGGCAACGGGGTATACAGCGGGATATGAATCAACAGGTAAGACAGAAGCTCATCCTTCTTTTGGAATTACGTTCTCTGGAGTAAAAGTGAAAAGAGATCTATATTCTACTATTGCTGCAGATACAAGTGTATTTCCTATCGGTACTATTTTGTTTATTCCGGAGTATGGTTATGGTGTCGTAGCGGATACTGGAAGTGCGATAGTCGGGAATAAGATTGATTTGTATTTTAATACAGTTGAAGATGTTTTTAATGAGTGGGGCAAAAAAGAAGTAGAAGTGTTTATTATTCAAGAAGGAAATGGAAGTTTAACAGAAGAAGATCTAGTTGCATTAAATGAAGAAAATGAAGCATTACAGGTGTTCAGACAGCAATTTATATCGGATTGAAAGAAGAGTGGATGATTAAATAAAAGCGCTCAGAGCTTAGATAAATTGAACTGCCCCCTAATTGTTAGTTACGTCTAACAATTAGGGGGCAGTTCAATATCCAAGCGTATTTTTTAAATACTTTTTTTCGTTTAATCATATAATGCTTATATCAAGATGATGCCGCCCTAAGCGTAGAGGGAAAACTTCCAATAACATTATTTACAATTTGCTATGTTCTAGAACAATGGATATAATACCAAAGCAACAAGGATTCCAGTAAGTCCACCGAAAAACACTTCACTAGGTTCATGGCCTAGTAATTCCTTTAATTCTTGGCGTTTTTCATAATCTTGTTTTCTATTCCAGTCTTTTGCATGTTCAAAGAATAATTGCAAATCATCAATTAACTTATTTAACACAACGGCGTGTCTTCCTGCATGTCTACGAACACCTGAAGCGTCGTACATCGTAATTACACTAAATATGGCGGATATTGCAAACATAGATGAAGATAAGCCTTCAACTATTCCAATCGCTGTGGTAAGGGCAGTTACAGCCGCTGAATGGCTACTTGGCATGCCACCAGTACTAAATGCAATACTTGGTGTAAATTGCTTAGTTACTAAAAATTTTATCGGAATTTTAATAAATTGGGCAAAAACGATTGCTGATAATGCTGCCCAAATGGGAAAATTAGAAAATATCTCCATCTATGTTTCAACACCTACCTGAGTAATTTTTAGCAGATTGAAAAGTAAAACCTTTCTTCCTGCGTGAGTGGACCTAAATTTCTTTAAATATAGATTATGTAATTGTAGTAATTTTAACATAGGTGTGAACTAGGTAAAAGAAAACATATACTATTTTTAAGATAAAAAAGAACCTAATGACAGGTTCTTTTCTTGAATTTACTTAATAATTGTATCTAAAGCGATATCCATCATGTCATTGAAAGTGGTTTGTCTTTCCTCTGCAGTTGTTTCTTCACCTGTTAAGATGTGATCTGAAACGGTTAAGACCGATAAAGCTTTTCGGTTATATTTTGCGGCAAGTGTATACAGCGCTGTCGTTTCCATTTCTACTGCTAATACTTGGTAGCTTGCGAGCAATTCATTAATCTGCTGCGCATTTACACGATAAAAAGAATCGCTTGTAAAGACATTGCCTACCCTTAAGCTTAAACCATTTTGTACCCCGTGATCGTAAGCAGCCTTTAATAAATCGAAATCTGCTAATGGTGCGTAATCTATTTGATTAAAAATCATTCGGTTCGTTTGTGAATCGGTAGTAGCCCCTTGTGCCAAAATTACATCTCTAACTTTTACATCTTTTTGGAGGGCGCCACAGGTTCCAACACGAATTAGCTTTTGTACATCGTATTCTTGGAGTAATTCATTCACGTAAATGGATATAGAAGGAACCCCCATACCCGTACCTTGAACAGATACTCGTTCACCTTTATAAGTTCCAGTAAATCCTAACATTCCTCTAACTTCATTATATTGAACTACATTTTCTAGGAAATTCTCGGCAATAAATTTTGCGCGTAATGGGTCTCCAGGTAATAATATTTTATCCGCAATTTCTCCTTTTTTTGCACCAATATGGACGCTCATTATTGTCCTCCTTTAACATAAGGTTGTAAAATAACGGTATCATATTGTGAAAAGGAAGACAAATGTGATTGTTTTAAAAATATAATAGACTTTTATAGTAGGACGGGTATCATATTTTAATGGGCTGGTTATCAATATTCTGTCGGGACAACTAACCTTCTTTGTGAATGATGCCGTTTCGTTTGATAAATATATAAAATTGTATATAATAAACATAGTCAACATCGTACAAATTAAGTAATGTACGATTGAATTATAGGAAGAAGGGTGAAAAAATGAAATCACAAACATTTAAAATCACAGCGGAATCTGGTGTTCATGCAAGACCAGCTACGTTATTAGTTAACAAAGCAGGACAATTTGAATCCGAGGTAAATGTTAATTACAAAGGTAAATCCGTTAATTTAAAATCCATTATGGGTGTTATGTCATTGGGAATTCCTAGTGGAGCAGAGATTGAAATTACTACTGAAGGAAATGACGAAGAAGAAGCATTAAATGCGTTAGCAGAAGTTGTTAAAGAGCATTTAGGGGAATAATTGTTTAATAAAAAGCTAGAGGGAGAATAGATTACCCTCTAGTTTTTTATGTTATAATAACGTTTTTTATAATTGTTTTCTTCCAGTCGTTCCAAAGTGAGCATTGCATGTTGATTATAAGCTGTTTCCTCTTGTAAAAGTTTCTCCTTATATGTATGAACCGCAGCCTGTAATGAATCCCCATAAGAAGGTATTTCTGCTTCATATGGATGGACAGCAGGTTTTTTTACATTCATTTTTTCTTGATAGAATAGTGCTTTTCTTTCATGGAAGAATACTCCCTCCACTTGTCCGAGATTATGAAGATCCCCTTGCATAGGGTGCTTTAGCACAGCTAATACTTCTATTAGATAGTTTCTATCTCTATCTTCCTTTACTTTTCCTATGTAAGTTCCTGAATGGTAATGTGCTTTTACAATATCTCCTATGTTTACCTCAGCCATAACATATCACCTCAAAGTATATTGTGCCAAAAAAAGTACAATTAAGCGAATAATATGGAAATAGGTTTTGGAAATAATCTTATTTTGCTATAATGAACAGTGGAAGGAAGGCGATAAAATGAATATGTATATATTGATGCCGTTTTTATATTTTCCAGAAGATAAGACAGAATATATCCCGGCTGTCATTTCATTAGTCATTTTTATGTCATTAGCATGTGTAGCGATGTATGTTTTTTATAAGAAGTCCAAGAAGGATGAGGAGGAGTTCAATAAAAAATATAACGAACAGTTGCAACGGGCGAATAAGACTATTGATGAAAAGTAATATCAAAAGGAGCATCACTTATGATATGCTTCTTTTTTTGTTTTAGTAAAAACAAGACCCATAGCTATTTAACGTTTGTATATTTCCGTGCAACAAGTGAATAATAACGTAAAATGCACTAAAAAGGGGAAAAGCTACATGCGTTTAATATTCATAATCTTATTTACTTTAGTCTTGGCTTCATGTAGTAATGGGGAAAGTGAGTCAACAAGAACGGTTGAAATGTATAATGGTGCAGGGGATATGGTTGGAGCAGCGACATTAAATGAGATGCCGGATGGTGTTCAAGTGAAATTAAAGCTGGAAGGTCTGACTCCGGGACTTCATGGTATACATGTTCATGAGTACCCGTTATGTGAGGGTCCTGATTTTAAGAGTGCTGGAAGCCATCTCAATCCAGAAGGTAATGAACACGGATTAATGCATCCAGAGGGGGCCCACTTAGGTGATTTACCAAATATAGAAGCAGATAGTGATGGATTAGTAGATGCGGAATTAATGCTGAGTGGTGCAACACTGAGTGAAGGAAAGAATTCTATATTGAAGGGAGACGGTACTTCACTAGTTGTACATGAATCACAAGATGATGGAGTAAGCCAGCCCGCCGGGAACTCTGGAGCTCGAATTATGTGTGGGGAAATTAAAGCAGAACCTAACTCAAGTTCTGATGCTAATACAGAAGACACCCCTACAGACCCAACCGAGACAAATGAAAAACAAGAAGAATGAATTACAAAAATTAACCACGTCCATATGGGCGTGGTTAATTTGTTGTTATCTATTTTTTACTGCTTCGATAATTCGTTTAGTTCCTTCTTCAATGGTTGCTCGCGGACATGCTAGATTCATTCGCATATAATATTTACCTTCTTCACCATAATCGACACCTGCGTTAAGGCCAACTTTAGCTTTATGAACCATAAACTCTTTCAATTCATTCGCATCGAGGCCTAGTGAACTACAATCAATCCAAAGTAGGTAAGTCCCTTCAGAAGGTGTAACGCGTAAATCTGTGTTACTTTCAAGCTCTCTTGTAACATAGTCTTTATGGCTTTCTAAGACAGTGAGAAGTTCGTTAAGCCAAGGAGAACCATGATTATATGCTGCTTCTAAAGCAGTATTTGCCATCGTATTTAATCCGTTACCATGTCCTTGATTTTGGAATTCTTCAATTAGTTTTTCCTGTTTATCTTTATTTGTAGTAATAACATAAGATGCCTCTAATCCTGCTAAGTTAAATGTTTTAGAAGGAGCCATACAAGTTATAGTATGATTTGCAATCTCTTCAGATAGAGAAGCAATTGGAATATGTTTCTTTCCAGAAAATACAAGATCAGCATGAATTTCATCAGAAATAATAAGTACATTATGTTTCAAACATAGTCTAGCCATTTCTTCTAGTTCAGCCTTTTTCCAAACTCTTCCTACCGGGTTATGAGGGGAACAAAGTATAAAAGCTTTTACCCCTGTTTTTAATTTTTCTTCAAAGTCATCAAAATCAATCGTATAGTAGTTATTTTCTTTAACTAATGGGCTTTTAACAATTTTCCGATTATGGGCTTGAATAACATTGTAGAACGGAGTATAAACTGGTGTTTGTATTAAAATCTTGTCTTTAGGCTCAGTAAATGCCCTAATTGCCATATGTAAACTTGTAACAACGCCTTTACTGAAAGAAAGCCAATCCCGATTAATCTCCCAATTATGTCGAGTTTTCACCCAATTTACGATAGAATCTTTCACATCATTATCTACAATTGTATATCCATAGATACCGTGTTCGGCACGTTTAATAAGTGCTTCGTTTACTTCACGTGGGGCTTGGAAATCCATATCTGCCACCCACATAGGCAAAACATCTTCATTTTGAAAGATAAATTTTCTAAGATCCCATTTGATAGAACGTGTGTTTAAGCGATTATGTACTTCATCAAAAATACTCACTACATTAAACCTCCTATTGTTCATTATGGTTATTATAACAAATCAGCAGTAATAAAAGGAAAAAATGGCAAAAAAAAAGCAAAGCGTTTTAACGCCTTGCATACAGGGGGAATACGAGAAAGTCTTACGGTATAAGTTTACCCCGGTATAGGAAATATAAACCTTTTTTTGAAAAAAAATAAAAAGATTTTTTTCTCATTGAATTCTAATCATTTTCTTAGAACAATTTTCATTTAGACATTTATAATAAAAAATGAAAATAAAAATAAAGGAGAATAAAATGTATGAAAAAAATAATAGTATTTCTAATGATTTCGGTATTTTTGAGTGCTTGTGGTAGTACGAGTTCTCAAAATCTAGAACAGCCGAATAAAGATGTACAACAAGAAACTACTACCACTCAGAAAAATACGGAAGCGAACAAAGGAAAACGTGAAACTGGAATGGGAAATGATGAAGTGAATTATGAAGAAATGGTAATTTGGGAAACATTAATACCTGTTAACGATTATTCACCAAGGGTAGTTGAAGATAATAATCAAAAACGTATTATACTTTTTGAAGATGAAAATGGGCAAGTTTCTTATAAAAGTATTTACATAAAAAAGAAAGACCGGTTAAAAGTAATAGAAACAAATACTGATGATGGATTATTATATAATGACAAAATATAAAAAAGCACCTCGTATTTGAGGTGCTTTAAACTTATAAGCGTTTTTCTAATTCTTCTTTTTGACTTTCATACCCAGGTTTACCTAAAAGAGCAAACATATTTTTCTTATAAGCTTCTACACCTGGCTGATCAAATGGGTTAACACCTAATAGATATCCACTCATACCACAAGCTTTTTCAAAGAAGTACACAAGATAACCGAAAGTATAAGCGTTAATCTCAGGAATTTCTAAAATTAAATTAGGTACTCCTCCATCTGTATGTGCAAGCATGGTACCTTGGAATGCTTTGTCATTGATTTCTTGAATAGTTTTACCGGCTAGGTAATTTAATCCGTCTAAATCATTTTCTTCTGCCTCTAAAGTTAAATCGATTTTTGATTTATTAACATGTAGAACTGTTTCGAAAATGTTGCGACGACCTTCTTGAATATATTGACCTAAGGAATGTAAGTCTGTAGTAAAGTTCGCTGAAGAAGGATAAATTCCTTTTTGGTCTTTTCCTTCACTTTCTCCGAATAGTTGTTTCCACCATTCTGAGAAGTATTGTAAGCTTGGTTCATAGTTAATAAGTAATTCTGTTACTTTCCCTTTACTGTAAAGGATGTTACGGACAGCAGCATATTGATATGCGGCATTGTTTTCTAATGAAGGATCAGAATAATCATTCATTGCGTCTCTAGCGCCTTGCATCATTTCATCTGTATTAATACCACTTACAGCGATTGGTAGAAGTCCTACTGCAGTTAATACAGAAAAACGACCGCCAACATCATCAGGAATCACAAAAGTTTCATACCCAGCTTCATCAGCTGAAGTCTTTAATGCGCCTCTTGCCTTGTCAGTTGTTGCAAAAATACGACTTTTTGCTTCTTCTACACCATATTTTTCTTCTAAATATTTTTTGAAGATACGGAAAGCAACAGCAGGTTCAGTTGTTGTACCTGATTTTGAAATAACGTTTATAGAGAAATCTTTATCTTTTAATACATCAAATAATTCACTCATATAAGTAGAGCTTAAATGATGACCAACAAAAATAATTTGTGGTACTTTTCTTTCTTCTTTGGAAAGAATGTTTTGGAACGAGTGGTTTAACATTTCTAGAGCTGCACGAGCACCTAGATAAGAACCACCTATCCCAATAACTAATAGAACGTCGGAATTATTTCTGATTTTATCTGCAGCTTGTTGAATACGCGCATATTCATCTTTATCGTAATTTTCTGGAAGGTCAACCCACCCTAAAAAGTCACTTCCAGCTCCAGTTTTATTATGTAACATGTTATGAGCGGCTTTGACAAAGTCGCTAAGGTTGTCCACTTCGCTTTGATTAAAAAATGACAAAGCTTTATCATAATTAAAAGATATATGTGTCATGCTTTTAAAATCCTCCTAATATTAAAAGATATATGTTTATCACGTCTTAACTGGCTGGCCGACTAAAAACGCAATGTTCTATGTCCTATTGCAATGTCGGCACTTGCACGTCCTGTGCTTCGTAAGCCCCCCGCTTCAAAAGTCGAGTTAAACCAAGAGATCTAAGTGGGGGACAACAGCCGGTAGCGCCCTGATAAGTTCAACTAACATTCAGTGTGGGGTGAAGGCCCCCCAATGAATGAGTTTCACTTTATACTTTAACTAATTAGATATTTTAAATCAAGAAAGAAATTTTAAAAATAATAAACAATTTAAATAAAAATCGTTTAGAAAAAAAGTATTGCTATGGGTTTATGAATACTTTAGTTGCATAGATGGTCGAGGTTATATACAACAAAATAAAGGACATGTCCAGTTTGACTGTTCATGCCCTACATAGTGTTTCTTAGTTTTTAAATGTACCTTCACGTTCCTCTGATTGTTCAATCCACTCTTGTAGTTTATCTTTAAGAGTATTAAAACCTGATGTTGCTTCTTCTTGCTGTTTTGGTTTTTGAACTTTTTGAGTCTTAGTAGCTTCTCTTTTTGGTGCTTCCTCAGTTGCTCTAATGGAAAGTGATACTTTGTTATTTTCTTCATTCACGTTCAATACTTTAACTTTTACTTCATCGCCAACTGATAAATGGTCATTAATATCTTTAACAAAACCGTGAGTGATTTCAGAAATATGAACCAAACCTTGAGTTTCATCATCTAAAGCAACAAATGCACCATATGGTTGGATTCCTGTTACCTTACCTTCTAATACTTGACCAGCCTCAAATTTATTTGTCATGCCGAACATCTCCTATTTTTTCGATTCTTATTTGAATATCCTCTATTAGACAATAAATAATTTTATCATACATTAGTATATCAAGCAAAAGAAGTTCACCAATCTATTATAGATAATAAAATATCCTCTTTTTTTATTTTAAAATCAGGAGAGGGATGAATTTGATATTGTTTGTTTCGTATGATTCCAAGAAGTAAATGACCTCTTTTTAATAATTTTTGAGATGCGTCTAAGAAAGATAGTTCCACTAACTCCTCTGGACATTTGGAATGGGAAAATTGTTTTTGTTTTAAGAGGTTAGTTATGTCCTCAAAGGGAGTAGCTGTTTTCACATGTGATAATTCATGGAAAAACAGAACACTCATAAAGTCATTTGAACGTATAATGGTTGTGGCTCCAGCTCTTAATGCATTCTCAATTTGAACTTTTGATAAAATTTCCGCGACAATAGGGACATCTTTGTTATTACCTCTAATAGCGAGTGTTGCTAGGATGGTCCAGTTATCCGAATGTCTCTCGCTCTTTAAATCATTTGCCGAGATTAATACCCTCGAAGCGCGCTCGATATTAGCCATGTGTAACACATAATCTTCTGTTGCATCACCTTTAATAAAATGAATGGGATAATTTTGATAGGAAATCCTTTTCTCCGAATGATCGATTAGAACAATTTCAATATCAGGAAAAATATTTGTAACGATTTCAATAAGTTGTCTTGTTCTCTCATTCCAGCCGATAAAAATGAGATGATTTTGTCCTTTGAATTTAATTTTCCCGCTTATAAGGTCTTGTTCTCTTCTTACCGCACGTGAAGATACGGTTGAAACATAAAGAGCGATAAAACTTCCACCAGTCAACATTAAAAATATACCTATAATTCTACCTTCCGTAGTTAACGGTGTATAATCTCCGTATCCAACTGTTGCCGCTGTAACAAACGCCCACCAGATCCCATCAAAAATAGTAGGGAACTGTTTTGGTTCAATAAAATGAATAAGGATACCATAAAATACCATAACGATGATAACAAGTAGAAGTAATTTAATAAGTATGGGAAGGCGTAAATAAAGATATTTAATAAACTTGATAGTCATACGATTCACCTATTAAGGTTTTTCTTAATAGTATGGACGGAAATTCATAATTGTAATACATGTAAAATAAAAGAAAAAATGGTACCGAATGTTCGATACCATTTTTTTCGTTATTTATTTAATGCATTTTTGATGCTTTGGTAAACTTCTGGGCGGAATTCTGTATTTTCTTGGAATGCTTGATACATGGACTTATATAATTCTTTTGATTTTTCATCAAAGTCTTCTGCATCCTTTGGTGGTAAAATCCTTCTCTTTTCATCTACAAACTGTTGAACTACATCCGCACGAGGTCCCCATTTAGTGAATTCATTTCCCTCTTTATCAATAAAAATAAAAATAGGAATCGATCTGGCTTTACCATTTGTTAAATATTGATCCATTAACTCTAAATTGGAGTCGCGAAGAAGCATACGAACATCAATTCCAGCTTTTTCAGATAATCTTAGTAGTATTGGGACATTAAGCATCGCATCGCCACACCAATCCTCCGTAAGAACGATGGCACGAAGATTTTTTTCTTTTATCTTTTTGAAGAAATCTGTATCCTCAGGTGTTTGAAAGTTTTCATAAATATGAAGAAGACCTTCTTTATTTTTTTCCATATTTTGTATATATTCGTCTGGTGACATCGCTTTTTCAAACCATTGATTTAATTCCATGTCATACCCTCCATTTTTATCTTTTCTCTATATTACCAATTAAATTAGTTTGGATAAACTTAAGTGCTCTACGCTGTTATTTTTGCTATTATTAATCTAATTAATTGTTGCCAAAAGGAGGAAAGTCTTGATGAAATTTAACAAAGAATTTCTATTAGAACTATTAAAAACACCATCCCCTTCCAGTATGGAGATGGTAATTCAAAAGAAATGGATTAACTATGTGAAAGAATTTGCGGATGAAGTTATAACAGATAATGCGGGTAATGCAATTGGCGCGTTAAACCCAAATGCTGAATTTAAAATTTTGCTAGCAGGCCATTGTGATGAAATAGCACTTGTTATTAATCGAATTGATGAAAATGGATTTTTACACTTTGATAAAATGGGTGGGATTAATCCGAAAGCTGCGGTAGGCATGAAAGTAACGGTTTTAGGCTATGGAAAAACAACTACTGGAGTAATAGGTGTTAACGCCCAACACCATGGTGGTTTGAAGAATGATTTTGATTTAAGTGATTTATTTATAGATTGTGGATATCAATCCAAAGAGGAAGCTGAAAAAGAAGTTCAAATTGGTGATTTATGTGTATATAAAACGGAACCTGAAATATTAAAGGAACGTTATGTTTCAGGTAGGGGATTAGATAATCGGACTGGGTCATTCATTGTTGCAGAAGTATTAAAACGATTATCAAACAAGGATATAAATGTAGGTGTTTATGCAGCAAGTACGGTAAATGAGGAAACGAATATGGGGGGAGCTTATTTTGCTGCATCAGGAATTAAACCTACGATGGCTATTGCGTGCGATGTAACATTCGCAACAGATTATCCGGGAGTAAATAAAAACAAATATGGGGATGTAAGATTGGAGAACGGTCCTGTTTTAGCTAAAGGTGCCCCGATTAACATTAAAATGAACAAATTATTGGAAAACGCTGCTAAGAAATTGGATATGAATGTTCAATATGAATTAACCCCAAGATTGACAGGAACGGATGCTGATAAAATGAGATTGACTGGTAAGGGAGTTCCGATTGCATTAGTATCACTACCATTACGTTATATGCATTCGCCTGTTGAAACAGCTAGTTTTATCGACATAGAACAAGAAATAGAGTTACTAGTAACGATGATTGCTGACATGACAGGAAAAGAAAGCCTTAATCCATTGGAAGATTGATTAGCGAAAATAAATGTAAAATAAAGAAAAGTAAATAAGTCTTTTCAAATTGAAAAATATGATGTATAGTATAAGTAATAATTTCATAATCGATTTCAATCTTCGGGGCAGGGTGTAATTCCCGACCGGCGGTAAATAGCTATTTGCTACAAGTCCGCGACCCACAATTTATTTAGATTGTGGTTGACCTGGTGGAAATCCAGGACCGACAGTTAAAGTCTGGATGAGAGAAGATGTCGAGCCTGATTTTGGTACTTTTTTGTACCATTAATTTGCTATACTCATGTATATTAAACCCTAAAGCCCCATTAGGCCTTTAGGGTTTTTGTGCTTTTGTAGCATATTTTTCAGATCTAGGCTTCTCCTTCGCGACAAGATAGAAATCGATAAAGTGAAACTCATTCAGTTGGGGGGACGTTTTTTCACCCCCGACTGAATGTTAGTTGAACTTATCAGAGCGCTACTGGCTGTTGTCCCCTAATTGGAAAGAGGGGGTCTTACGAAGCATAGGACGTGCGAGTGCCGACATTGCAATAGGACATTGCGTTATTAGTCGGCCAGCCGGTTAAGACGTGATAAAATTGAAGGAGGATATTCAATGGAAAAATCAACGAAGCAAACAATAAGCTTAGTTAAATTAATTATTTTGGCATTATTAGGGACTATTTCATTAGTATTATTTTTCTTAAACTTTCCACTGCCATTTCTACCACCTTATTTGAAAATAGATTTTAGCGAAGTTCCAGCTTTAATGGCAGGCCTTATTTTTTCTCCAATCGCGGGTGTTATTGTAGTAACAGTGAAAAACTTATTATATCTTGCGGTTTCGGGTGCTGGTGATCCAATTGGAGTTGTGGCAAACTTTATAGCAGGTCTTATGTTTGTTATGCCGGTATCTATTTTTTATCATAGATTTAAAAAAGGTGTAAAAAGTGTTGTTTCAGGTCTAGTAACTGGAACGATCATTATGACGATTGGAATGAGTGTTTTAAACTACTTTATTATCTTACCGGCTTATGGCTGGTTTATGGGTTGGGAAATGACCCCGCAAGTTATTTGGTCTTCTGTTTTAGTAGGGGTTCTTCCTTTTAATGCGATTAAAGGAATCATAGTAGGATTATTATTTGTTCCACTATTCATCAAGATGAAGAACTGGGTAGAACAACAACAAGCTAAATTTGTATAAACAATATTCAAAGCTAGTCCCGTGGGATTAGCTTTTTCTTTTGTGAAAAAAGAAGCAGTTTCATTCACTGCTTCTCCATCTTTCAATCGTCTATTATTTTTTCTTAGGAACGATACCTATCGTACATCTTGAAACGCATATTAAAGCATCTTCCTCGTCGGTTATGAGTACTTCCCATACAGCGGTTGTCTTGCCGTTGTGGATAGGTCTTCCTTTTGCCGTAACTATTCCATCTCTTTTACTTTTAATGTGGTTGGCATTAATTTCAATACCGAAGACATTGAATTCATTAAGGTCGACATTCATTGCTGCTCCCATGCTTGCGACAGTTTCGGCGAGAGCAACGGATGCCCCACCGTGTAAAAAGCCATATGGTTGGCGAGTTCTTTCGTCTACCGGCATAGTCATAATCGTTTCCTTTTTATCACAGGAAACGACTTCTATCCCTAAGTTTTCCATTAATGTATGATTAAATAAATCTTTCATTTATATCCCCCTAAATAAAATGACTTATTAACAACGATATACCTAAAAGTAACCCGTATATGGTATTGTTTTTTCCGGTTTCCTTCATTGCTGGCATCATTTCAAGAGGTTCTGTTTTGCCACGAAAATTTTTAATCACTTTAACCGCTATTGGGATACTTGCGAATGTTATGACAGACCATATTGGTAATAGATTAAAAATAATATAAGACGCAGTTAGAAGGTAGACAATAAAAAATAAAAATGCCATAACAGTTATGGATTTTTCTCTACCTAAAAGAACCGGTATTGTTTTTCTACCGCCTTTTTTATCTCCATCTCTGTCGCGAATATTATTTGCCATATTGATACTTCCGATAAGAATCATAACAGGAAGTGATATGAATACGACTTGTCCGGTTAATACATCCGTTTGGATAAAATAGCTTATACCGATAATAACGGATCCCATCATTAGTCCGGATGCAAGCTCCCCAAAAGGTGTGGACGAAATTGGTAGAGGACCACCAGTATATAAATATCCAATAGCCATACAAGCAAGCCCGATTACCATGATCCACCAACTAGATACGTAACAAATATAAGCCCCAATAAACATGGCTAAAATATAAAGGATAATGGCAAGATTTTTAATCGTTTTTGGTTTAATTCCATCACGTACAATAGAACCACTAATTCCTACAGATTCTTCTGTATCTAAGCCTCTTTTAAAGTCGTAGTACTCATTAAAAAGATTTGTAGCTGTTTGAATTAGTATGGAAGCGACGAGCATGGCAAAAAATAATAGCCAGTCTATCGTACCGTCAATGTAAGCAAGCATGGTTCCAATAAATACAGGAACAAAAGAGGCAGTTAATGTATGCGGACGAGTCATTCGCCACCATACATGGAAGCCATCTTTTTCATTTAAGGCATGCTTTATATTATTATTAGTAGACTGCATTCAAGTCTTCCTCCTGACACCAATCATTATGATAACTTATTAGAGAACATCATTCTAATTTTAGGTGAATCCGTATGGGGTGTCAATGTTTTCTCTTACTTATGGAAGACTAGAAGGAACGTTCTTAAAAATTATTTCTCAAGAAAAGGCCTTTTCTTGAGAAAGATAGCAAAAGAGCATAAAATATATATGGATGTTTTTAGGTATCTATCGGAGGTTTACATATAATGATTGAATTAAAAGAAGAACAAGTTGAAGCTTTGCTAGAAAAAACGATTGAAAGTCTAAAAGATGATGATGATTTTCAACTTGTTAGTATTACAAAAAAAATCAAAAATTATGATGCTCTTTCATTTTTTGAAGCGGCGAAATATATAGGGAAGAACCGTATGTTTTGGATGAGCTCGGAAGAAGATTTTTACTTAGTCGGGATTGGCCAGGCGTATGAGATTATGGCAGAAGAATCCCGCTTTAAAGAAACAAAAGAAAGATGGTATCGGTTGTTGGAGAAAGCTACAATCCATAATCCTTATGAACAACCGGGTACAGGAATTGTTGCATTAGGCGGGCTGTCTTTTGATCCCCAAAAACCAACTACACCTTTATGGGAAAAATTTAAACCTAGTCATTTTACGATCCCTGAGTTTTTAATAACAAAACAAAATAAACAATGCTATGTTACGATGAATGTTTTAGTAAGGAAAAATGATCATCCACATCAATTGGCTAATGAATGGAAGGATTTGGAAGAGAGACTTTTCGAGAAGACAACAATAGAAAAGCAAACGTTAACGATTAAAGAAAAAATAGAAATAGAACCAACGGAATGGAAAGATACCGTTCGAAAAGCCACAGAAGAAATTAACGATTCAGATATAGAAAAAATTGTTTTAGCCCGTGAAATGTTTTTGCGTTTTAATGAGAATGCAAATATCGGATCTATCTTACAAAAATTATTAGATGCTCATCCAAATAGTTATGTTTTTGCTATTGAGAAAGATAATCATTGTTTTCTCGGTGCTACTCCAGAAAGACTCGTTAAAATAGAGAAAGATCATTTACTTTCTACGTGTTTGGCAGGGACTGCGCCAAGAGGGAAAACAAAAGAAGAAGATCAGGCAATCAGTGAGGGTTTATTACATGATCAGAAAAATCGCGAAGAACATGATTTTGTTGTGAAAATGATAAAAAATGCAATGGAAGATTATTGTACGCATCTTGATGTTCCTAATGAACCTATCGTTTATCCTCTAACGAATTTACAACATTTATATACTCCTGTAACAGCAACGCTGAAAAAAGGGTATAGTATATTCGATATTATGGAGAAACTTCATCCGACACCTGCTCTAGGTGGTACACCAAAGGAGTCGTCACTTCGGTTTATTAGAAATCATGAACGATTGGATCGTGGATGGTATGGAGCGCCAATTGGTTGGATAGATAGCAATCAGAATGGAGAATTCGCAGTTGCTATTCGTTCAGCTTTAATTAAAGGTACAGAAGCTTCATTATTTGCAGGATGTGGTGTTGTAAAAGACTCCAATCCTGATGAAGAATATGAAGAAACCAACATCAAATTTTTGCCGATGTTATCTGTTTTAGGGGGATAAGGAAATAATGGAGCATATAGAAATTCTAACGAGATATACTGCGAATTTTGTAGATGAAATCATACAAAGTGGAGTGACAGATGTAGTTATTTCACCTGGGTCAAGGTCAACGCCTTTAGCATTAACATTTACAGAACATCCAGACATTAAAGAATGGGTTTTGGTTGATGAACGTTCCGCAGCATTTTTTGCATTGGGAATGGCGAAGGAACAAGGCAATCCTGTTGTACTAGTTTGCACATCTGGAACAGCCACAGCAAATTATTATCCTGCAATTATAGAAGCGCATTACAGTAGGGTGCCACTAATTGTATTAACAGCTGATCGCCCGCATGAGCTTCGTGATACGGGAGCACCACAAGCAATTGAGCAAATTAAAATGTACGGTGATTACGTGAAATGGTTCCATGAAATGGCGCTACCCGAGGCAACACCAGAAATGTTAGAATACGTTCGTAATAAAGCAAGTCGTGCTGTTTATATGGCGAATGAAGGGAATCCCGGTGTTATTCATTTGAATTTTCCATTTCGCGAACCATTAACACCGGATTTTTCGATTGATAAACTTTGGGAGCCTATAGGATTACCACATTGGGAACATATCGACCGATTAGTTTATGATGGATCGAAACAACTTAGCCTTGATGACTTAAAATCGCTTGTAACCCAGTTAAAGGGCTTAAAACGAGGATTAATTGTATGTGGTCCACAAATGGAACCGTATTTAGCTGAATCCGCAGCTGATTTGGCTCTGAAGTGGGGAGTACCGGTTTTAGCAGATCCGTTATCACAAGTACGTTCAGGTCATCATCCACTAGATAATATTATTGAAGGATACGATGCCATCTTAAAAAATAAAAATATCCGTGAATTGTTAAAACCAGACTTTATTATTCGTTTTGGTGCTATGCCTGTATCAAAACCCTTTATGTTTTTTATGAAGGAAAATAAAGATGTTCTACAGTTTGTCGTTGAAAATCATGCTGGTTATAGAGAATATACTGGAAATAGAACGAAATTTATTTTTGCTGATTCTACTCAACTATGTGAGGAATTATTTCAAGTAAGTGATTTTAAAATGGAGCCTTCCTGGCTAAAAAAATGGAAAAATATGAACCATATTGCTAAAAAATATATACTTTCTAGTCATGAAGAAAAAATGACAGAGGGAGAGGCAGTACGTAGTTTATTTGAAGTAACTCCAAATGATAGTTACGTTTATGTTGCGAATAGTATGCCTATCCGTGATGTCGACAGTTTTATGTTAAATACAGAAAAAAAAGTAACTGTCTTGGCAAACAGGGGAGCTAATGGTATCGATGGCCTTATTTCAAGTGGAATGGGAGCAGCAACTTCGAATAAGCCCGTTACTATAATTTCAGGTGACCTATCTTTTTACCATGATATGAACGGTCTTTTAGCCGCTAAGTTCTTTCAATTAAATGTTACGATTCTTTTAATAAATAATAACGGTGGGGGAATTTTTTCGTTTTTGCCACAGTCCAATAATAATAAACATTTTGAAGCTGTATTCGGCACTCCGCTCGATATTGATTTCAGGTACGCTGCTTTTATGTATGGTGGCAAATATGCATTAGCAAATACAAACGATGAATTAAAAGAACTATTGCAAACGAGCTACAACCAAAAAGGTTTACATGTTATAGAAATCAAGACGGATCGAGCAGAAAATGCTGCATGGCATCGTCGGATTTGGACAGATATTGAGAAAGATATTTTAGAACGTTGGGGATGATGAGGTGTACATTTCATTAGAAGATGGTCAATATTGGTATGAGACCTATGGTGAAGGAATCCCTGTCGTGCTGCTACATGGTTTTACTGGAAGTACAGAAACATGGAATGATTTTCTTCGCTCTGTGGAGGGTATAAAAGTAATTACAATAGACCTACCAGGTCATGGAAAAACGGAACTTGAAAACCCACGATTTATGGAAGATTGCTGTAAAGATTTAGATATGATATTTGAAACAATAGGACTAGATTCTTTTCATCTTTTGGGTTATTCCATGGGTGGTAGAACTGCATTATCTTATGCATGCCTATATCCCGAGCGGTTACAATCATTAATATTAGAAAGCGCGTCTCCGGGTTTATTAAGTAACGTGGAACGAACGAATCGAATAGAAAATGATGAAAGGTTAGCTGAAAAGTTAGAAAAAGAGGGGATTCAGTCTTTTATTGACTTTTGGGAGAATATCCCTCTTTTTTCTACCCAAAAAAATCTTCCCGCATCGGTTAAGGAGGCCATACGGAAAGAACGTCTCAATCAGGATGCAGTTGGTTTAGCAACCTCACTTCGATACATGGGTACTGGAAAACAACCATCATGGTGGAAAGATCTATCTACTATTCCAATACCAGTTTTCTTATTAACTGGTGAAAAAGATGAGAAATTTGTTCGTATTAATAAAAAGATGCAAAAATTATTTTTTTCATGTAAGCTTAAAGTATGTGAAAATGTAGGACATGCAATTCACGTGGAAAATCCTGAAATTTTTGGTAAACTAGTAACGGAGTTTGTGAAAGAAGTACATAACCGTTGTTAAAGGAGGAGTCAAAATGGCTGCTGAATGGAAGAAGTCAAAAGAGTATTCAGAAATCATTTATGAAAAATATAATGGAGTTGCAAAAGTTACGATTAACCGCCCTGAAAAGCGTAACGCGTTCACACCTCTTACAGTAAATGAAATGATTGATGCGTTTACGGATGCTAGAGATGATTCCGAAATTGGTGTAATTATTCTAGCTGGTGAAGGAGATAAAGCATTTTGTTCTGGCGGAGATCAGTCTGTACGCGGACATGGTGGATATGTTGGAAGCGACCAAGTTCCACGATTAAACGTGCTTGATTTACAAAGACTGATTCGTACAATTCCTAAACCGGTTATTGCCATGGTATCTGGTTATGCTGTTGGTGGTGGACATGTTCTTCATGTTGTTTGCGATTTAACAATTGCAGCAGATAACGCGATATTTGGCCAAACAGGACCAAAAGTAGGTAGCTTTGACGCTGGTTATGGTGCAGGATATTTAGCTCGTCATATCGGTCATAAACGTGCAAGAGAGATTTGGTACTTATGTCGTCAATATAATGCGGATGAAGCATACGAGATGGGTATGGTAAACAAAGTAGTACCTCTAGATCAATTGGAGGAAGAAACACTACAATGGTGTGAAGAAATTCTTGAAAAATCACCTACTGCAATCCGTTTCCTAAAAGCATCATTCAATGCAGATACAGATGGACTAGCTGGTTTACAACAGCTTGGTGGAGATGCAACATTGCTTTATTACACAACAGATGAGGCTAAAGAAGGTAGAGATGCCTTCAAAGAAAAGAGAAAACCGGACTTCAAAAAGTTCCCACGTTTTCCTTGATTGTTTAATTGAAAATGATACTCTGGAGAACCCTTTGCTTTTTCATAGCGAGGGTTTTTCCTTTGGCGGGAAAGTCCTTGCAAAAGTGCAACTAAGGCATTCACTAGACTAACGGCGAATGCCAAGTTTTCTAATATATTTAATTTAAATAGAAAGGAACATGAATATGTCGGAAATAATTCCACATTGGTTGACAAAACAGGCTGATCTTGCTCCAAATCAAATCGCAATTGAAATGGAGTACGGCGAGACTTATACGTTTAAACAATTGAAAGAAGCAAGTCAGCGTTTTGCTAGAAAACTGACTAAATTAAATGTAGGGGAAGGGACGCACGTCGGAATTTTATCTGGCAATAGCATAGAAATGATTGTTGCTATTCATGCTTTAAGTTATTTAGGGGCGATTGGTGTTCTGTTAAATGTGAGGCTTACACGACCGGAATTAGAATTTCAATTAAAAGATGCAAATGTTTCTATCTTGTTAACTTCGGATGAGTACAAAATGAGTGCGAGCCAAATTGAAGTTTCGATGGTGAAAAGTTTTACCGAAATAAATGTATTACATGAAGAAAAAATACCTTTAAAAACGGAACTCGATTTGGAAGAAGTTTTTACCATTATTTATACATCGGGTACGACAGGTTTTCCTAAGGGAGTACTCCATACATATGGAAATCATTGGTGGAGTGCAATTGGATCTGCTCTTAATTTAGGTTTGAATAACGAGGATAAATGGCTTATTCCTTTACCAATTTTTCACGTGAGTGGTCTATCTACCTCTATAAAAAGTTTAATTTATGGCATGCCAATTTATGTGTTAGAGAAATTTGAAGTGGAAAAGGTTCATGATGCTATCCTGTCTAAGGGTGTTACAATTGTTTCTGTCGTTACGATGATGGTTCAAAAGTTATTAAACAAATTAGGGGAGGATTATTATCCTAGTACATTACGGTGTATGTTACTTGGTGGTGGTCCGGCACCAAAACCATTATTGGAAAAGGCGAAAGAAAAAGGGATTCCGGTTTTTCAATCGTATGGAATGACGGAAACATCATCACAAATCGTTACGTTAAGTCCACAAGATGCTTTAGAAAAAATAGGATCGGCAGGAAAGGCCCTTTTTCCAGCACAACTTCAGATTGATGGAGGAAATGAAGATTCTATTGGGGAGATTATCGTCAAAGGTCCGATGGTAACGAAAGGTTATTATAAAAATGAAGAGGCAAATAAAAAATCTCTTTATAACGGTTGGCTCAGAACTGGTGATTTGGGATATTTAGATAATGACGGATTTTTATATGTAGTAGATCGTAGGAAGGATCTTATCATTTCTGGCGGAGAGAATATCTATCCTTCTGAGATTGAAAGTGTATTGTCCGGAATGGAACAAATTAAGGAAGTTGGAGTTACCGGATTAGCAGACGAAATATGGGGTCAAGTTCCAATCGCTTTTATTGTAAAGCAGAAGCAAGATGTAACGGCTTCAGAGATTTTTTCATTTTTGCGTCAAAGATTAGCAAAATATAAAATTCCAAAAGAAATTCACTTTGTAGAGGAATTACCTAGGAATGCTTCCAATAAACTAGTAAGAAGTAAGCTACTTGAATGGAGAAGATAGTACAATAATTGATACTTTATACTAATAAAAAAGCTTATCATTTAGAATACTTTCCTAATAGGAAGCCAAATTAGTATTAGGAGGTGTTCCGGATGGAAAAAAACAAATATTATGTAAGTGTGGGGGAGGGTGAAATCTCACATCGCCCACATGATCGAAGTGGCTATTTTGAGATAAGTGCTACAGAAATGGAGATAAGTAATCTACGTAGAAAATTTGATAATATGCATGATGCAGGGGTAGGTACGTTTTTTCGTGCACATGTTCCGTTTTTAGAATATCATCATGATGATTCAAACGACAGATATGACAATAATATGTTAGAGGTATTTCAAATGCTTCATGAACTAGGAAATAAAAAAACACGTGAACATATTGAAAGTATGGGAATTTTAAATGAAAATAATATGTAAAAAATAGGGAAAATATGTTATCCTGTAGAAAACAGACTTATCTGTCAATTGCAATTCCTTCATCTTCATGATGTTTAACCCCCTAGATAAAAAGGAATAGTTTAAATAATAATGCTAAGGGGGATACAACATGAAGAAAATAACTATATTTCTAGGCGTTTTAATCGCAGGAATAATTATACTTCTCCTGAGTATTACAAATGAAAGTATTTTACCTGTAGCGGCTAAAGAGCAGCAACTTGCAACTTTATCTACTGAAATAGAAGACGAAAGAGTGAATAAACAGTTAACGCATGAGGATATAGTTTTTATAACGAATGAGTTTATGAATATATTAGTGCAGCCAACTAATGTAAAGGAAAAAGTAATCGGTGTTAATACTAAAGAGGAATTGTTAAAAGAATTTGAAAGAATAACTACGAGAGAAGTTGCAATGCCGTATGTTGATTTTTACTACGAGGAAGAAGATGATGGGCTTTATATTGTGCCTACGGAGACTCCGCCTTGGTTTATTGCTGAAAATGAATATAGAATGGAGCAATTAAATGAGAAGAAAGTAATTCTAACTCAGAAAAACCAGGTAGATTTGTATGGGGATTACATGATTGAAATAGAATTAACTTATGATGGCGATTGGAAAATTAGTAGTATTACACATTGTTAGTAGGTTATGAAAAAAGGCAGTTGAAATTTTTGAAAACATTTAGAGATTTTTATAATAACGAGGTTACCTTTTCCTATGAAGACCATCCATTTTCTAAAAATCCTAAGCACGTTTGGATTATATGTCGTTATAATAACCAATGGCTTTTAACGAGGCATAAAGAAAGAGGGCTGGAGTTCCCGGGTGGCAAGGTTGAAAAAGGAGAAAATGCAGAAGAAGCCGCAATCCGCGAAATTAAGGAAGAAACTGGCGGAATTGTGAAAGATATATCTTATGTCGGGCAATATTATGTGGATGGTAAAAGTGATTACGTGATAAAGAATGTGTATTTTGCTACTGTTGAAAAGCTTGTTGAACAAGATCATTATTTTGAGACAGAAGGTCCAGTACTTTTAAACGAAATTCCTTCAAATGTCAGGATAAATGAAAAGTATAGTTTTATCATGAAGGATTCCGTATTAGATTCTAGCTTAGAATGGATTCAGAATCATGTTATGACAAATAGAAGCTTGGAGTAATCCGAGCTTCTATTTATAAATTAATGGGAATGTTTGATTAACCATCGTTCGATTCTTTCCACTACTTTGTACATGATTGCTGCAAGTATAGCGATAAGTACGAGGCTGGACATAACAAGAGTAAAGTCAAATACTTGGAATCCGTAAATAATTAAATAACCGAGACCTTGTTTCGAAACTAAATATTCCCCAACAATTACTCCAACCCATGACAATCCGACATTTACTTTTAATGTTGAGATCATAGTTGGCATAGTGGCTGGAAATACAGCCTCTTTAAAACATTGCCATCTCGTTGCTCCAAAGCTTTGCAAAACTTTGGAATAATTAGGGTCTACCTCATTATACGCCGAGAAAATATTTAGTGTGGTAATAATTACGGATACAAGGAATCCCATTGCTATAATAGATAAATACCCTGGTCCGAGAGCAACGATAATGATTGGCCCCAACGCCACTTTAGGCATTGCGTTTAAGACGACTATATAAGGATCCATAATTTTAGAAAAGCGTGTAAAGGACCAGAGTAATGTTGCCAGTAAAATTCCGCCAAGGGTACCTATGATGAAACCTAAGATTGTTTCAAATAACGTTACAGATAAATGGGTAAACATCGATCCATTCGCAATTCTACTTATTAAAGAGGAGAAAATCCGGCTTGGCGAGCTAAATAGTAACGGATCAATCCAATACAAACGACTCGCTATTTCCCATAATGCAAAGAAGGCGATAAGAATGAAAACTTGCCATATAAAAACAATTTTCCTTTCTTTTTGTCTTTCCTTTAGAAAGCTTTCGAATAATTGCTGATCATTTTTCATTTCTTTTCACCTTCTCTACTGTCAAGTTCATCCCATATTTTATCAAATAGTGGTTGGAATTTTGGATGTTTTCTTGCATCAAGTGGGGTAGTTTGGCGAATTTCAATTGGGACTTCAAATACTTTAGCAATACTTCCTGGATTCGCATTCATTACTAGAATTCGGTCACTCATCGCTATTGCTTCACCGATATCATGAGTAACGAGAATAGCTGTTTTATGATAACTTTTTAATAGTTTACCAACTAAATCTTCTAATTTAAGTTTTGTTTGATAATCTAATGCTGAAAATGGTTCATCTAGAAGAAGAATTTTAGGGTCATAGATAAGAGTTCTAACTAGTGCTACACGTTGTCTCATACCACCTGACAATGAAGTTGGATATTGATCTTGAACCCCTTTTAAGCCAACTTCTTGTAAAAGTTCAATAGCAGTTTCCTTTAATTCAACTGTTGTTTTTTTATGGATTTTAGGCCCAAGTAACACGTTATCAATAATTTTTTTCCATGGAAAGAGATAATCTTGTTGTAACATATATCCGATAGCAAGTTCTGATTCTTGAACTTCTTTATTTTCAAGCAACACTTTACCTTCTGTTTGTTTCATAATACCAGCTATAATAGATAGTATGGTTGACTTCCCGCAACCACTTGGTCCAAGTAATGAAACAAACTCACCTTCTTTTAAGGAAAATGATATGTCATGAAGTGCTTTAGTATAGCCGTCTTTAGAAAAGTAGTGGTGTGATACATGATCCAATGTTAGAAATGACACGCGATTTCCTCCTTAATCGTTCATTACTTTTTCAGCAAATTCCGTATTCACTAACTCTTCATAAGGGACATCCTCAGGAAGCTCACCAGCTTCATTCATGATGGTTTTCAGTTGTTCCCATTCTTCTTTATCTAAAATGGGATCCGTTGCAAAAGAGTCTTGGTCTTTATAGCGCTCAATGGAAGAAGCTAATAATTCGATATCGGTATCTTCAAAGTATGGAGAAACTATTTCAGCGAGGGTCATTGCATCTGTTTCTTCAACCCATTGTTGAGCTTTGTATAATGCTTTGGTAAATTTCAGTACGGTTTCTTCATTCTCATCCATATAACTCTGCTTAGCCATAAATCCTGTATAAGGAACGGTGCCGGATTCTTCACCAAAGGAAGCTACTATATGTCCAGTCCCTTCACGTTCAAAAACACTTGCTGTTGGTTCGAATAACTGTACATATTCATAATCACCTGAAGCAAATGCACTTGGTATGTTTGCAAAATCAACACTTTGGTCTAAATTAACGTCTGCATGAGGGTCCACGCCATGTTTTTTCAGTACGTATTCTCCAACCATCTGAGGCATTCCGCCAACTCGTTGTCCGAGAAAGTTTTCTCCTCTTAAATCTTCCCAAGTAAAATCAGGTTTTTCTTCTTTTGCAACTAAGAATGTACCGTCTGTTTGTGTGAGTTGAGCAAAGTTAATCGCATAGTCCTTTGAATCTTGTGCATAGACATAAATGGAAGTTTCTGCCCCTACTAGTGCTATATCAATTCCATCAGATAATAACGTAGTCATGGTAGTGTCTCCGCCCCATGTTGTTTGCAGGTCAACTTCTAGGCCTTCTTCTTCAAAAAAACCTTCTTCCAGCGCTACGTACATTGGTGTATAGAAAACAGATCTTGTTACTTCTCCGATACTGATTTTGGATGTTCCACCTGTACTACAAGCCGAAAGAAAGATAAGTAAACCGATGGACAACAAAGCAAAGCCTTTAATCTTTCTCATATTACTCGACCCTTTCATTTGAAATTATCTTTCTTCCATAGTTTATGCCTAGGGGAAAATTGTGTGATTGCCTATTTAAACTAAAGTTTTTCTTTCCTAACGGCAAAAAAATCGATCCCAAAATAGAGATCGATTTATTAGTAAATATATTATTTAAATAGTGGCCCCGCATCCTTAATATCATCAGATGCATGAGTGAATTGCTTGAAGTTTTCGTGGAATTTTAAAGCTAATTCTTTTGCCGCTCTGTCATATGCCGCTTTATCTTCCCAAGTTTGTTTTGGTACCAACACTTCATCAGGAACCCCAGGAATATGAAGTGGGATATTTAAGCCAAATACTTCATCTTGAATCGTTTCTACATTATTAAGTTCACCTTCTAAAGCGGAATGAATCATCGCACGTGTGTAAGAAAGCTTCATGCGGTTTCCTATTCCATATGACCCACCTGTCCAGCCGGTATTAACTAAAAACACTTTTGCATTGAATTGATCAATTTTATCTCCTAGCATTTCAGCATATTTAGAAGGAGCTAATGGTAAGAAAGGGGAACCAAAGCACGTAGAGAAAGTTGCTTGCGGCTCTGTTACACCTCGTTCTGTTCCAGCAAGTTTGCTAGTATATCCGCTTAAGAAATGATACATAGCCTGCTCTTTTGTTAGTTTACTAATAGGTGGCAACGTACCAGATGCGTCAGCCGTTAAAAATATAATCGTATTTGGATGGCCCGCAACACTTGGTGAGATAATATTATCGATATTCTCTAAGGAATACGCTGCCCTAGTATTCTCTGTAAGAGAGGTATCGTCATAGTTTGGCATTCTTGTGTTTTCATCTAATATTACATTTTCAAGTACGGAACCAAAGCGAATCGCATTGTATATTTGTGGTTCTTTTTCTTCTGAAAGGTTAATACATTTTGCGTAGCAACCACCTTCGATATTAAATACTCCATTAGGACTCCAACCATGTTCATCATCCCCGATTAATCGACGGTATGGATCTGCAGATAGTGTTGTTTTTCCTGTGCCAGAAAGTCCAAAGAATAGAGCGACGTCTCCTTCTTTACCTACGTTTGCGGAGCAATGCATAGATAATACGTCTTGTTTTGGAAGTAGATAGTTCATAACCGAGAAAATAGATTTCTTAATTTCTCCAGCATACTCCGTTCCGCCAATAAGAACAATTCTCTTCTTAAATGAAATAATAATAAAAGTTTCAGAATTTGTTCCATCTACACTTGGATCTGCTTTAAAATTTGGTGCCGAAATAACGGTAAATTCACTTTGATGCTTATCTAATTCATCTTGTTGTGGTTTTATAAATAACTGACGGGAAAATAGGTTGTGCCAAGCAAACTCATTAATTACTTGAATTGGTAAGCGATATTTTTTATCCGCTCCAGCAAATCCTTTGAAAGAATATATTTCATCTTTTCCTTTTAAATAATCAATCACTTTCTCATATAAAGTATCAAAATATTTTTCTTCAATAGGTTGATTAACTGCCCCCCAATTAATAGTAGCTTCACATACTCCATCACGAACAATAAATTTATCACCAGGGGATCTACCGGTATATTTTCCAGTTGTTGCGCGAACTGCCCCTGTTTCACTTAAAACTGCCTCGCCCCTACCTAAAATACGCTCCACTAATTGTGGTTCAGATAAATTCTCTTTGATGTTTTCGTGTTGATGAAGTAAATCTTTCCATAATGTTCTTTCCGCCATTTTCATAAAAAATTCCCCCGCTTTATAATTAATTACATCCTAATGAAAATAATAAAAAATCATATTTTTCGTTTAATTCGATTATTAGTATAACACATATATAAAAATAGTCCATACTATTTGAAGTTAATTTTAGTTGAATTTGCTAAAGGTTAGGATAAAAAAAATAATTAATTTTTGTTTAGAAAATTTTATTTCTTTCATCGTATGTGTGATAAAAGTTATTGACATTAATCACACATTTCGTTACCATAAACACTGAACGGAAACTCTCTTATTTCGAGTTGGTGGAGGGACAGACCCTATGAAGCCCAGCAACCTCACACGCTTGTGAAAAGGTGCTCACCTGAAGCAAGGATCATTCCTTGAACAATAAGAGTGAAAGGACCGCACCCTTTCCTCAATGTAGGTTAGGGATTTTTTGCTTTTAAAGAAGAAATAGTTCCTTTTATTGTATAAATAGTAATGGCTTCTCCAATGCTTCTAAATAGAATATAAAATTAATTTTAAAGAAGTTCTTTAATCTATTAGAATGAAAAGAGTTCCGTAACATATTTAAAGGAGAGAATGAGCCTAATGGCCGAAAATCGTTTATTTACATCTGAATCTGTAACAGAAGGGCATCCAGATAAAATGTCAGATCAAATTTCAGATGCTATATTAGATGAAATTATTAAAAATGATCCCAATGCAAGAGTTGCTTGTGAGACTACTGTAACTACCGGTCTCGTATTAGTGGCCGGTGAAATTACTACTAGTACCTATGTAGACATCCCAGCAATTGTAAGAAAAACAGTAAAAGAGATTGGATACACAAGAGCTAAATATGGATTTGATGCAGATACTTGTGCTGTTTTAACAGCGATAGATGAACAATCTCCTGATATTGCAATGGGAGTAGACAAAGCGTTAGAAGCCCGTGAAGGTACAATGAGCGATGAGGAAATTTCTGCAATTGGAGCGGGAGATCAAGGATTAATGTTTGGTTTTGCTTGTGATGAGACAGAGGAACTTATGCCTTTACCAATCTCCTTAGCACATAAATTATCCAAACGTTTAGCGGATGTTCGTAAAGATAATATAGTAGATTATTTGCGTCCGGACGGTAAGACACAAGTTACCATTGAATACGATGAAAACAATAATCCGGTCCGCATTGACACGATTGTTATTTCTACACAGCATCATCCTGAAGTAACTCAAGTACAAATTGAAAAAGACTTGAAAGAACAAGTAATACTCCCTATAGTGCCTGAAGAATTACTAGATGATCACACTAAATACTTTATTAATCCAACCGGTAGATTCGTTGTTGGGGGACCACAGGGCGACGTTGGTTTAACTGGTAGAAAAATTATAGTCGATACGTATGGTGGATATGCAAGACATGGTGGGGGAGCATTTAGTGGAAAAGATTCGACAAAAGTGGACCGTTCGGCTGCATATGCTGCTCGTTATGTAGCGAAAAATATCGTGGCAGCGGGACTTGCGAAATCTTGTGAAGTTCAATTAGCTTATGCTATCGGTGTTGCGGAACCTGTCTCTATTTCCATTGATACGTTTGATACAGGGAAAGTTTCGGAAATGGATTTAGTAAACGCTGTTCGACAAATCTTTGATTTACGTCCAGCGGGTATTATTAATATGCTTGATTTGAGAAAACCAATTTTCAAAAATACAGCAGCATATGGACATTTTGGTAGAACAGATATTCAATTTCCGTGGGAAAGAACAGATAAAGTAGAAGAATTAATAGCTATCATAAAATAGAGTAAAAGTCACGTAGAAGAGATGACCAATAAGTTAGGTGCATTTCAACTAGGTGACTTTTTTGTTTTGTTATCCTAAGTCGGTATTTTCCTTATAATATTTCCCTTTTTCAACATAAGACTTTCTAACACGTTCCATTTCTTGGTAATCTTCTTCTGTTAGTTCGCGGACGATTTTTGCTGGGCGCCCCATTACGAGTGTATTCGGCGGTATTTTCTTTCCTGGAGGAACTAGACTACCAGCACCTACAAAAGCATTTTCTCCAATTTCTGCTCCATCCAAAATAATAGATCCCATTCCAATTAAAGCATTTTTTCTAATAATTGCAGAATGTAGTGTAACTTGATGTCCAACTGTAACATCATTCTCTACTATTAATGGCATGTTCGGACTTTGATGTAACATAGATAGATCTTGAATACTTACACGTTTACCAATATACGTTGGTGCAACATCCCCGCGGATAACGGTATGGAACCATATACTAGTTTCTTCCTCAATTGTAACATCACCAATGATGACCGCATTTTTTGCGATAAATGCGGAATCATGAATTTTCGGTTTATTTCCCATGTATTCTCCTATCATCCTATGCTCCCCCTAATATGTTATAAATTTTAATCTGTTCGTCAATGTTGATATAATGAGTATAGCAAATAACAAAATAAGTGTGGTTAAAAATCGTGATGTTCGCCATTAGGTTGAGCGAATGCTTCGATTGAACTTATGTAGGAGAAGGAAGTTTACACTTTTTTCTCTGGAAAAAAGAACGGAGGAAAAGGATTGTCTTATATACCAACTAGTTCTTTAAGCTTAATGACAATCGTCTACCTGAAAATATTTCCTGCTGTAAATGCAGAGCTATTCAAATGGGAAACATTGGCTAAACAAATACCGAATAAAGAGTTGAGAACACAAGCATTAAATAGTATTCATTCGAAAAGGTTTCATTGTTTAGGGGGAGCAGTGTTCTCTCTTCTTGCTGGAGATAAATGGAAGGTAGCATTACGATTTATCGTAGCCTATCAAACGATAAGTGATTATTTGGATAATTTATGTGATCGAAGTACATCGCTTGATCCAAATGATTTTGAACTTTTACATTTATCTATGGAAGATGCTATAACCCCAGGAAATAAAGGTAAAAATTATTACAAATTGCGAGAAGACCAAAACGATGGGGATTATTTAAATGAGCTAGTTCAAACATGTCAACAAGCACTTCTCTCTATAGATAATATGGAAATCATTCACGAACAATTAAATAGACTCGAATCCATGTATGCATCACTACAAATTCATAAACATGTGCAATTGAATGAACGTGTGCCAAGGCTAACAAAATGGTTTAATACTAATAAGAACAAAACACCAACATTGAATTGGTATGAATTTGCAGCCGCTACAGGCTCTACGTTGGGATTGTTTTGTATCGTTTCTTATGCAATGGCAGGGGGGATGAGTAAGGAACTTGCTAACAAAATATTTCAAAGTTACTTTCCGTATATGCAAGGTTTACATATCTTATTAGATTATTTCATCGATCAAAAGGAGGATTTAGTGGAGGGGGACTTAAACTTTTGTAGTTTCTATAAAGATGATGAAGAGATGAAAGAGCGTTTTGTTTATTTTATAAAACAAACGGAAGAAAGAATTCAAACCTTACCTCATTTATCATTCCATAGAATGGTATACCGTGGATTAGTTGGGCTCTATTTAGGAGACGAAAAAGTAAAGACGTTGCATAGTGGAGAAAAAATTAAAAAGGCATTATTAGAATATAGTGGAATGACAGCAAGGTTCTTTCACTGGAATACAAAAATGTACTATAAATTTAATAAAAGTCATCGAGTGGGATAAAGTTTTAAAAAAAGTGAGATGAAAAATAAAGTTACATCTCACTTTTTTTGTATTGCGATAATAAATGGTGGATTATTTTTTTGATTAATAAACCCATATTGTAAAACATTATATTCTTTTTGATCTAACTTAATTGCATGTTTCAATATTGCTTCTTTTTCCTCTTTACCACCTTCATGTCCATGGTAAACGACTAAAACAATTAACCCATTTTGTTTTAAGGAATTAATCATAGTATCGATGGCAGTAATTGTTGATTCAGGCTTTGTTATAACTTTTTTGTCACTTCTAGGTAAATAGCCAAGGTTGAAAATAGCACCACCTATTGTTTGATTTTCCTCTTTCAACAAATAATCCTTGAGATTGGCATGACTGTCATGAATAAGAGAAACATTAGAAATTCCATTATTTATTAATGTTTCTCTTGTATTTACAATAGCCTTTTCTTGAATATCAAAAGCTAGGACATGGCCATTTTTTCCAACTAATTTACTCAAAAAAAGCGTATCATTTCCATTTCCGCATGTTGCGTCAATCACTAGTTCGCCTTCACAAACGGATGATTCTAATAAATGATGAGAAAACTTAAGAATTCCTTCTAACATATTATCGCCTCACTGTAACTCATTAATTTCGTACCATTACCTGGCAGAATAGAAAGTATAAATATTCTATTCCTGGGCTCCAATTACTCGCTCCACCATATATTTTAGCATATAAGTATATATTTTGAATGTATTGACAAAGATGGTACTATTCTTTATAATTTCGATATAATATGACAATAACTAAAAGAGGGATTAGTAGTAACTGTTTTTAAGGCATAGAGAGGTAGTGGTTGGTGGAAACTATCGCTTAAAACTTTATGAACTCACCTTCTTTGTTGCGGGTGCGAATTTATTAGTAGTCCCTGCCGTAACTCTGCGTTAAAGACTAAAGTGAACGTTAAACCATTTGTACGTTAATTTGGGTGGTACCGCGGGAAAAGCCAAGCTTCTCGTCCCTGATTTAAGGGATGAGTGGCTTTTTTTATTGCATAAATAAGGAGGAAATTATTTTGAGTTTTGATCATCGGAGTATTGAGAAGAAATGGCAAACCTATTGGGAAGAAAATAAAACATTTAAAACAGATACATATTCTAAAAAAGAGAAATTTTACGCATTAGATATGTTTCCATATCCATCGGGAGCAGGGCTTCACGTAGGACACCCTGAAGGGTATACAGCAACAGATATATTATCACGTATGAAGCGTATGCAAGGGTATGAAGTGCTTCATCCGATGGGGTGGGATGCTTTTGGGCTGCCGGCTGAGCAATATGCGATTGATACAGGAAATAGTCCAGCAGAATTCACAGAAAAGAACATTCAAACGTTTAAACGACAAATCCAAGAACTTGGCTTCTCTTATGATTGGGATCGTGAAATCAATACGACTGATCCTAACTATTATAAATGGACGCAATGGATTTTCCTTAAATTATATGAAAAAGGGCTTGCTTATATAGATGAAGTACCAGTAAACTGGTGTCCAGCCCTAGGAACAGTACTTGCAAATGAGGAAGTAATCGATGGTAAGAGTGAACGAGGAGGCCACCCAGTAATTCGTAAGCCGATGAAGCAGTGGATGCTTCGAATTACTGCTTATGCTGACCGTTTATTGGAAGACTTAGATGACCTAGATTGGCCGGAAAGTCTAAAAGAAATGCAACGTAACTGGATCGGGAAGTCAGAAGGTGCTGAAGTAACATTTAAGATTGATGGTCATGCTGAAAAAGATTTTGTTGTCTTTACGACTCGACCGGATACTCTGTTTGGAGCAACATATGCAGTACTAGCACCAGAGCATCCATATGTTAAGGAAATTGCTACCGTTGATCAAAAAGGGCAGGTTGAAGCGTATTTAGACGAAGTTCAAAAAAAATCAGATTTAGAACGTACCGATTTAGCTAAAGACAAAACTGGTGTTTTCACAGGTGCATATGCGATTAATCCAGTAAATAATAAGAAAGTCCCAATATGGGTAGCGGATTATGTTTTAATGTCTTATGGAACAGGTGCGATTATGGCGGTTCCAGCCCATGATGAACGAGACTATGAATTTGCCAAAAAATTTGACCTGCCAATACTAGAGGTTGTTGCAGGAGGCGACGTCACGAAAGAAGCATATACTGGTGACGGTGAACATGTGAACTCTGATTTCTTAAATGGATTGAGTAAAGAAGAAGCTATTACAAAAGCAATTGAATGGCTAGAGGAAAATGGAAAAGGTGAAAAGAAAATAACGTACCGTCTCCGTGACTGGTTGTTTGCTAGACAACGTTACTGGGGTGAACCAATTCCTATCATTCATTGGGAAGATGGGACAATGTCAGCTGTTCCGGAAGAGGAATTACCACTGGAATTACCGAAAATGTCTGAAATTAAACCGTCAGGAACTGGTGAGTCTCCACTTGCTAATAATGAAGACTGGGTTAATGTGGTAGATCCAGAAACAGGTAAGAAAGGGCGCCGTGAAACGAATACAATGCCGCAGTGGGCAGGAAGTTCGTGGTATTTCTTACGTTATGTTGACCCTAACAACTCAGAAAAATTAGCCGACTATGAGGCTTTAAAAGAATGGATGCCAGTGGATATTTATATAGGTGGGGCAGAGCATGCTGTACTCCATTTACTGTACGCTCGGTTCTGGCATAAATTCCTTTACGACATTGGTGTAGTCCCTACTAAGGAACCATTTCAGAAGTTATTTAACCAAGGAATGATTCTTGGTGAAGGAAACGAAAAAATGAGTAAATCAAAAGGGAATGTAGTTAACCCTGATGATATTGTAAGCTCTCATGGGGCAGACACATTAAGATTATATGAAATGTTTATGGGTCCGTTAGATGCATCTGTAGCATGGTCTACAAATGGTTTAGATGGAGCAAGACGTTTCTTGGATCGTGTATGGCGCTTATTTGTAAATGATGATAATGGCACATTGTCAGAGAAAATTGTTGATGAAAATAATCCTAACCTAGATAAAGTCTATAATGAAACTGTTAAAAAGGTAACTGTGGACTTTGAAAATCTACATTTTAATACCGCCATTTCCCAAATGATGGTTTTCGTTAACGAAGGTTATAAAGCAGATAAGCTACCAAAAGAATATGTAGAAGGTTTTATTAAGCTTCTTTCCCCAATTGCACCGCATATATCTGAGGAACTGTGGGAAAAATTAGGTAATAATAACACAATTGCTTATGTAGCATGGCCTACTTATGACGAGTCAAAAATGATTGAAGAAGAGGTCGAGGTAGCTATTCAGGTATTGGGGAAAGTTCGTTCTAAGATCAGTGTATCTAAAGATATTTCTAAAGATGAACTTGAAAAATTAGCACTTGAGGATGAAATAATCCAAAAATGGTTAGAAGGAAAAACGATTCGAAAAGTAATCGTGGTTCCTGGAAAGTTAGTCAACATTGTGGCTAACTAATATAAGAAAAAGGATTTCTTCCAAATTGGGAAGAAATCCTTTTTCTCATTCAATCTAAACGATTTGAATCTTTCCATTCAGATTGCAGCACAATCCATTTTCCATCGGTGTAATACCATAAGGATTCTATCGTGCCTAAATGGTCTTCATTTGAAATACCACTTACCCGTTTATAACTCCGTAAACCATAGCCTTTATCATCAGTTAATTTTACAACCTCATAGTAGTGTGGAGCATTTAATAATAAAGATTTAGATTTTTTTAATTTACCGTCTATACTGTATACACCAGATTGGATGTAAGTATCGGAATGGTTTTGTAGATTTATTTGTATGGGCTTTGCATTAGGCGTTATTTTAAGGTCTGCTCTGTAATCATCTGCAAATTTACCGGAAACATAATCAAGTTTAGGAAGAGAAATTTCAAATAATTTATTGGAAGCAAAGGTATGCAATTTTTGTTTGCTCATATGTTTTTTGTCAGAAGAACTCTGGTATAAAATATCTTGCACATTATCATGGTTTGCATCAATAAACTGAATTTGCGGTTCGTAACCATCACCATAATTAATTTGCCATCTTTCGTTATCTCGGTTTTTACTTTTTACCTCAGCCCATACGTTATGATAATAGTCGCCACTATTAGAGAAAGGAACTCCCATTAAATCGATATCTTCTAATAAACCATCACCAGTAACATCCGCTTGATAGGTGTTTATAATTACGGCATCTTTTTCTTTTGCTAAGCCATTAGCAGTTAAGGTTGGTTGGATTGTTAACAAAGTAATTAATATTAACTTTAAGAATGTCATTTTTATTCTCCTACTATTTATTCTCCTACTATTTAGATTGTGCTTTGATATACATTCATATACACTTGTTCGTTTATATAATTTTAATTGCAAGTTTTTTCCATAATAAATTTTATTGACTTTATTTATGGGAAATAGTATTATATTTTCACGGTCACTTTAAGCGATTAATTGCTTCATAAAAAGAGTTAATATATAAAAGTTTTACTCTATTGACTTTTATTCGACAAAGTGATAGTATTAATTTCCTGGCATAATTAACTTAAATTAACCCACAGAGTAAATAATGTTGTTGACATTTATTTTTAATTATGCTAAAGTATAAAAGTTGCTTCTTTGGAAGTAATAAAAATTTGCTGTTTGAAAACTGAACAAAACAACCAGTATGTCAAGAAAGAAACTCGTTTTTCTTTCATTATTAGTAGAAGGTAATACTTCTAAAAGCTAAGACATTAGAATGAATTGATGTTCATTCTGACAAACTTTTTTGGAGAGTTTGATCTTGGCTCAGGACGAACGCTGGCGGCGTGCCTAATACATGCAAGTCGAGCGCTGGAAGCTACTTCCATCCCTTTGGGGATGAAAGTAGTGGAAAGAGCGGCGGACGGGTGAGTAACACGTGGGCAACCTACCTGTAAGACTGGGATAACTCGCGGAAACGTGAGCTAATACCGGATAATACTTTTTATTGCATAATAAGAAGTTTAAAAGGCGGCGTAAGCTGTCACTTACAGATGGGCCCGCGGCGCATTAGCTAGTTGGT
>NZ_LYCS01000019.1 GCF_001659985.1 Oceanobacillus sp. Castelsardo | reverse complement strand
AGCTGGGTAGCTACGTGTGGAAAGGATAAGTGCTGAAAGCATCTAAGCATGAAGCCCCCCTCAAGATGAGACTTCCCATCATTTTAAATGAGTAAGATCCCTCAGAGACGATGAGGTTAATAGGTTTGAGGTGGAAGCGTGGCGACACGTGGAGCTGACAAATACTAATCGATCGAGGACTTATCTATACTTTATGTTTATGTCTTATAAATCTTATCTGGTTTTGAAGGTATATAACTTACCTTGAGTTTCATTTATATATAAGGTCTAGTGGCGATGGCGGAGAGGTCACACCTGTTCCCATACCGAACACAGAAGTTAAGCTCTTCAGCGCCGATGGTAGTTGGGGGTTCCCCCTGCGAGAGTAGGACGTTGCTAGGCACCTTTTTACATTAAATCGCTCCACAGAGTATCCAAATGGTCGAGTAATTGGCTTTAATCGGCCAAAAGCGATGTGGGGTTATTTATTTGCAAAAAATTAATTGGCCCGTTGGTCAAGCGGTTAAGACACCGCCCTTTCACGGCGGTAACACGGGTTCGAATCCCGTACGGGTCACCATTTTTAGGCTAGGAATTTAAGTACGCGACGTACTGGGACTCCGATTATCTCGTCCCACCGTAAAGGTTTGTCGCAACACATGCACTAGCACATCTTATGCGTCGGAGGATTAGCTCAGCTGGGAGAGCACCTGCCTTACAAGCAGGGGGTCACAGGTTCGAGCCCTGTATCCTCCACCATTAAAAGCTTAATTTGTTTTTCTTACATCGCGGGGTGGAGCAGTCTGGTAGCTCGTCGGGCTCATAACCCGAAGGTCGTAGGTTCAAATCCTGCCCCCGCAACCAAAATACACGCTTTAATAAGTGTTTTTTTATTTCCAAAAATCCCTTTAATAAAGCGTAATCATTATAGTGGTCCGGTAGTTCAGTTGGTTAGAATGCCTGCCTGTCACGCAGGAGGTCGCGGGTTCGAGTCCCGTCCGGACCGCCATGTTTAATTATATAGACTTTAATATAAGGGCTCGGTAGCTCAGTCGATAGAGCAAGCCGTAAACTTCTTGAAATAGCCCTCATATTGTAGGCTTGCGAGGAGTGCTGCTTCTCAGAAATAACTTGCAACACGACGAGCAAAGGTTTACTTCTTTGAATTAACTTCTAACTATCATAATAGGCAAGATCTAAATTACAATTCCACCCAATTATTAATCTGGCTCGGTAGCTCAGTCGGTAGAGCAACGGACTGAAAATCCGTGTGTCGGCGGTTCGATTCCGTCCCGAGCCACCATTGTTGGAGGGGTAGCGAAGTGGCTAAACGCGGCGGACTGTAAATCCGCTCCCTCTGGGTTCGGCAGTTCGAATCTGCCCCCCTCCACCATTGAAAGATTTATCATTTGCCGGCCTAGCTCAATTGGTAGAGCAACTGACTTGTAATCAGTAGGTTGGGGGTTCAAGTCCTCTGGCCGGCACCATTCTATGAGCCATTAGCTCAGTCGGTAGAGCAACGAGCAAT
>NZ_LYCS01000018.1 GCF_001659985.1 Oceanobacillus sp. Castelsardo | reverse complement strand
TGTAGATCAATAATAATCTCTTGGCAACCATAATAAACTCTTGCTAACTTCACCGCCAATTCTGTAATAATAAACCTTTGCTTTTTCAATACAAGTCCAATAATTTCTCGGGTTTTCCTCAACAGGAGCCCGAGTTTTTTCATTACTTTTTCAATATCTTTTTAATACAGTTATGTTCCTAACCCATTGATATTACTGGGTTTATCCAATGTCTAACTCAATATAACTTCCATAAAAAATCAATATCCATCCACTATTTTTATCTTTCTTCTTGGTCTCTTTTCTCTCCAATTCTTCTGTCCATTATTTAGCAAAACTCTATTATAACTCCGAAAAAACCATGAAAAAACAGCCGAAAAAGGCCCGAAAAACGGTCATTTTTGAACCAAAAAAGTGTGAAAATGGGGGTTCCGTAGCAAAACTTTATTTTAACTGAAACGGTGGAATGCGGGTTGGAGGGGTGGGGTTTTCGGAGATGTTTATTATGGTTGTACATAGTAGAGAAAAGAAATTTAGTTGGGTTTGTAATGCTTCCAACCAAGATTTGGAAATAGGAGATAAGAGAAAGTATTTCTGTTGTTTATAATGCAACTTTGCTAAAAGTGTAACTGTAGAATAAAATATCGAATCTAAGTGGAAGTTGTTATGTCCCTGTAACTCTCTCCTTCCCCACGTAACTTTGTTCTTCCCTGATGGAACTAAGTTGGTATCGGAGTAGAAAAAAGAGGGCGGAGAGAAGAACGGAAGCACACAATGTTCCAATGCTTTTTCAATAATAAATCAATCGGTTTTGCCAATACAAAATCAATACAAATTCGGGGCGGATTATTTCGTCCTGTTTTCTTTATGTCCAATATCCCTCCAATCCCTTGTCAATCGTTAGTTCAATCGGTGTATAATATCTTACCAGTTGCTTTCCTAACTATATCAATCCGAAGGATATCCAACCGTCTTATTCAATCATTTTCCAATATCATTTTATTATTTTCTTCATGTCTTTTCTCTAAATTCTTCTCTCTTTTATGGAAGAACTTAGTTACAATGTCCGAATATTCTATACAACCCAGAACAGAAAAAGAGGGGAAAAACAGTCGGTTGAGGGAAGAACTAAGTTCCATTGCCTTCAGGAGTAAAAGAAGGGTTGAAGTCTTGGGAGAGAAGGGATTAAGGGGGAATTGGGTGGGGAAGAACTAACTTACAGATACATATAGTAGGTAGAGGGACGAAATTTAGTTGATTTTGTGATATTTTATCCATTATGTAAAAAGTGAGAGAAGAGCAAAGAATGTATCCTATGCTCCTTTAAAAGGCATTCGTATAGAGTATTTTCGTACTATGAGTTTATAAGTGATGGTTTTTTCAAACTTCATTCAATAGTTTTTTACTCCGAACAAATCAATCAGGTAATATACAATAAGGGATCTAGTATTCTTTCTTTTGTTCAATACTCTTCTAGTATCACTCTAATCTCTTCAATATTAGTTCTAGGTGATGTTCAATACCTTTCCAATAAACTTGCTAACCATAAAAAAATAGAGAAAAAAAGGTTTTGGATATGAAAGGTTTAAAAATAAAAATAAAAAGAACAGAACAGGAAGAGTAAAGAAGAGGTAATCTCAAGTGAATTTGTTTAATTGAAAATTATAGCAAAATTAGAATTGAATCATAAGATCTTGTGAAAGACTGTGCTTTAAATAACGGGGATGGTTAGTATAAGATGAGGTGCATTTTAAAAAATATGGATTAAAATCTCCGAAAAGGTTAGTTTCTCAATGATCGGAAACTAATCTTTTTGTTGTAATACGAAATGTGAGTTTAAACTTTAATAAAAGATAATAATTATTTTATTTAATATAAGTTTACTTTACTTTTGTTAAACTAATATTTATAATATATGTGTAAGAAAAAAGGAAGGGGTTAGCTGTGAAAGAAGACTTTGGAGATTCTATTGTAAATAAAGTATATGAACATAGAGTGTTAAGGAGAATGTCACAAAAGGAGTTGGCTGATGCTGTTGGAGTTTCTAAGCAAACCATATTTGTAATGGAAAAGAATAATTATTCTCCTTCTCTTTTATTAGCGTTTAGAATAGCTAACTTTTTTGGTGTGGATATTAACGAATTATTTTCGTACGAGAGAAAGGGTGATAATAATGATTGATGTACTTAATAATTGGATGTTAGAAAGCTCATATAACTTCAATGTTATTGTGGGATTAACGATGGTTTTATATGCAGGATCACTATTTATGCTTTTTTATATCGGAAATAAATTTGGTAGACCTGATGAAAGAACAAATGCTATTTATCTAAAAATCGTTTCTTGTATGTTTACTACACAAATCATTATGAATGGCATTTTCATTACATTAGTTGATAGTGATATCGAATACTTCCGTCAATTCCTTATTCTATTTCAAGCGATTGTATTTTTAGTCGGTGCAATTTATGCTTTTAGTCTTTATAGAAAGGATTTTAAATAGTCTTACACAATAGATTGTTTAAAAGGGGTTACTTTTTTCAGTAACGTGAGAAAAGATAAAGCTGTCATAAAGAAACCGAACCGATGCTAAACAATGGTGATTTTTCCAATTACCTCCACAATTTATTGTTTTATCGTAAAGAGGATTTAGTTCAACATGTAATGGTTGATGGTAAGTGGATTAGAAAGATAGAAAACTGTTGACAGTGGATGAAAGAAAAGTAGAGAGTATATATAATCAAATTGTAGAAGGTTTTGTAAGCTATTTACAGCCCAGCTTTCTTGAATTAACTGGGGGTAATTCAAGAAGGAATGACGCTATTTTACGTAGAACTTATTGTACTTTAGGGGCAGTTGGCCAAAGATGATTTAATTAAATAAATCTGATTTATTCTAAGAATTCGATTGATGATTTTACGTCAGTACAGATGTAAATTAATCCAATTATAGCATGGATAGTTTGTACGGAAGTATTAAAATTAAAACCAAATGAGCTTTTTAATCAATTCATTAATTTCTTGAATGCCTGCCGGATCCAGTCCATTAGTAGGTTCGTCTAAGATTAGTAGATTAGGAGAACCTACTAATGCAATCCCGATACCTAAACGTTGTTTTGTTCTCAATGAGTAGTTTTTTACTAATTTGTTTTTAGCCTTTAATAAGCCTACTATCCGAAGAATCTCATTAATTCTATGTTCGTCATCACTTCGAAGTAAACGGGGGGAATAGCCTCCCAATTCTCATATCCTGTTAAATTCCCATAAAAAGAAGATATTCAACTAAAGAACCAACTTCTTTTAAAATATCCATTCGATTAACTTCCAATTTCCCCCTAAAAACTCATAGATATCTCCTTGTTCAACGGATATATTTATTTCATTGACTATCGTTGTACTCTTATAGTTTTTGGTTAGTTGGGAAGTATCAATTATATTTGTCATTCTCATCACCTCTTAACGAAGTATAGGCAATGAAACTTAATGTCAAATAAAAAGAATCTTAAAAATTATAATGAAAGATAAATTTTCACAGTTGTACCTTTATACTTCAACCCCTTACCTATCACTATCTGTAATAATAAGATTTATAAAAAATCTCATAGGCCAACAAATATTGTAGAGTTGTTTAAACACGATAATACGATATTTTTTGATTTTGTACTCCAATATCAGGTTCCTTATAAATTCCTTATAATTAAATTATAGACTATAGGTATCATCAGAAAGGAGCATGATATCTAATGTCTGAATATATGCTAGAAACACGCAAATTAGGAAAAGTTTTCAAAGGAGAAACTGTGTTGAAGAATATTAATATGAACGTAAGGTATGGGGAAATTTATGGATTGCTTGGTCTGAATGGTGCTGGTAAATCTACTCTTATGAAAATAATATGTGGCATTTTTAGACCATCGGTTGGAAATGTATTATTTGAAGAAAGAAATTGGAGTAGAAAGAACTTACATCAGATTGGCTCTTTAATTGAAGGACCAGCTATTTACGGGAATTTAACAGCCTATGATAATTTAAAAGTATTTTGTTTACAAGCTAATATTCCATTAACTGAAATAAATCCTGTTTTGGTTAGACTTAATATAGCGAACACTGGTAAGAAGAAAGTTAAAAACTTTTCTTTGGGGATGAAACAACGTTTAGGCATAGCAATGGCTTTAATTAAAAAACCCAAATTATTAGTGCTTGATGAGCCGAGTAATGGTCTTGATCCCATGGGAATTCAAGAGTTACGTCAATTATTAAATGAACTAAAAAGAGACGGTATTACAATTATGATATCAAGCCATATTCTATCTGAAATTCAATTAATGTCAGATACAATTGGGATTATTCATAATGGTACTTTAGAATACGAAAGAGAGAATAATCATGAAGAGAATTTAGAAAAACTGTTCTTTGATATTACAACTAATCAAAGGGGAGGTATGTTGTCATGACTGGATATTTAAGAGCTGAAAGTTTGAAAATGAAGGGATCTATATCTATACGATTGTTATTGTTTATCCCGTTATGTTTCTGGCTATTCGGCATTTATACCTCGCTATTTGTTACGAAATCAGGAAGTTTTAATGCCTATTTAGCTCTGATATTTAATCAATGGCCGTTAGTCTTCTTGCCAATTGGTCAGGCAATCGCATGTAGTTTAAACATTAGTCTGGAAAAGAAGAGCGGTAATTATAAAACGATAATTTCCAATAATCTGTCTTTGTCTAAGGCATGGTATTCCAAAATAATAAATATGGTGGGTTATCAACTTTTATCTTCTATCATAATTATAGTAATTGCTCTGGGGGGATCCCTATTTACTTTTAATGAGATGCCAAACGTTTTGAATATTATCTACACAACCTTTTTAATTACTTTAGCTTTCTTGCCACTGATACCATTCAACTTTGTTCTTTCGCAGTATTTCGGTACAATTCCTACCGTTATAACTAACTTATTAGGAGCCTTGATTAGTGTAATCTGGTTAGCACCCTATTCGACATTTTGGTTAACCCCTTGGGGGAACATGCTTCGAATTCCCGCCGCAACAATGGGGATTCATCCGAATGGTACTCAAATTGAAACTGAAAGTCCATTATTAGATTCTTCCATATTAGGGATCAGCACTGTTAGCAGTATTGTCTACTTTGTATTACTATCCATTCTATTCAATGTTGTTTTTAAGAAAAAGGTGATGAAATGAATTTAATAAAAGCAACAACTTTGAAATTAATTCATACAAATTGGGTAATCGTAATGGTAGCTTTACCAATTTTATATGGGTTCCTATTATATTGGTATTTAGGTAGATATAATGATCCCCTACAAGTATTTTCTGCATACGTATTATATTATAATTGCATGTTGCCTACTGGAATTGCCTTAATGATTAGCTTATATACACAGTATGAAGAACAAATTGGACACTTTAATCATTTGTTACAGTTGCCTCGCCGTGATAAATGGCTGATGAATATGTTGTTTATCTCATGGCTTTCTGTTGGTATCAGTACATTCATTAGTAGTGTGCCATTGTGGTTATTGGTTGGTAGTACATTTAATCAATATATTATTTATTACCTTCTGTTAACTACATTATTTTCCCTGCCGATTATCATTATTTCGTGGTTTGTTGCTCTTAAAATTAATACCAGTTTATGTTTAGGTATAGGTATCTTTTTCAGTTTATTCTTAGTTTTGTTTGGAGCAAATAGTTTGGGTGATACAATATGGAGTTACATTCCTTTACTTTATGGGACGAGATATTTATATGTGATAGATATATCAAATGAATTTTCATTTTTTATTTTTAGCATGTTCTTTTTATTTAGTGGTTTACTGTTAGCTTCTATTATTTGGTGGTTCAACCGATGGGAGGGTAGAGTGATTAATGAGTAAGAAAATTTTAGTTGCTGAAGATGAAGAAGATATGCTGCATTTAATTAGTTTGCATTTAAAAAAACAGGGGTATCAAATCTTCGAAGCAATTGATGGACAAGACGCTATTGATAAAATAAATACTACCATTGATCTTGTACTCATGGATATCATGATGCCAAAATGGAGTGGGCTAGAAGTTTGCGAACGTATTCGCCAAAAAGTAGATTGTCCAATTGTATTTATCAGTGCTGCATCAGACGAGATGACTCGTATAAAAGCATTGTCACTTGGTGGTGATGATTTTATAGCTAAGCCGTTTTCTCTAGAAGAGTTAACCTTGAAAATTGAAGCTATTTTTAATATGAAAGAACGCTTTCTATATTCCTATGAGAAGGAAAAAAGGAAGCAAATTTTTATTGATGAACTTAAAGTTGATTTATTGGCGAGACAAATTTCTTTTAAAGGTGATGCTATTTCATTTACGAAAAAGGAATATGAATTACTTGTATTGTTATTATCTTCTCCTAGACAAGTATTTACAAAGGAACAAATATACGACCATATTAACGGGATTGATGGTACAGGGGATGTACAGTCTGTTGTCGAGCATGTGAAAAATATAAGACATAAATTAGTTAAAATTGACTATAAACATGATTATTTACAAACTGTGTGGGGGATCGGCTATCAGTGGAACAATCATTAAGTAAGGATATAAGAAAACTTTACACGAAAAGTATTATGTGGACGGTAATTATGACTGTGTTAACAATTATAGTTTTTAGTGCGTTAATTGCGTACCTGATGCGTGAAATTACTCCAGCCAACCATGCAGAAAATGTGGCGATTGAAGCCAGTTTAAAGATGAATGAAAATACTACAAGATATTTGGATGATAACGAGTTTTTTAAAAAACAAAATAAAGATGTCTATTTAAGTGAATTTTCTATGGATGGAACAATGATTTCTGGCTATGCAGGTTTGAACTCCCTTTTTCAAGATAAATCAATTCCAGAAGTTATTAATACAACTATTTCCAGCGATGGATATTATCATAAAATTATTCCAATTAATAAGAATGACGAAGTAGATGGAGTATGGGTATACTCCTATCAGTTAAAAGCAACGTTTTCAAGCGAATACTATCGTTACATAATGTTGGCAATCATTTTTTTGATATTTCTATCTCCGATTATCTATTTTATTGCTTTTTCTAAATACTATATTAATAAGCTATTTCAACGAATTAAGGCTCCACTGGAAGAATTGATGACAGCAGCCCATAAAATCAGTGAAAAAGACCTTGATTTTAATTTAATATATGATTCCAATAATGAAATAGGGCAACTGGCGAGATCCTTTAGACAGATGCAAGGAGAATTAAAAAAGTCATTATATGAAAATTGGAAAAAGGACTCTGAATGGGCAGTAATGATGTCGAGTTTATCACATGATTTAAAAACACCGATAACACTTATTGGTTTGGGTTCAGAATCACTAACAAATGATCCGTCATTAAGTGAGGACCAAAAAATGAACTTGGATATAATCACTCGAAATGTAGCCAAAGCAAATCGTTTATTAGCTAATATGAACATTGCAGGAAGCATTAGAAATCCAATTGCTATAAAGGACGAGACAATACTTTCCGATTTAATAAATGAAATAGAATCAGATTTTAAATCATTAATAAATGATAAGTCAATTAACTATTCATTTGAATCAAAAACAGATATGAATATAAAAGTTCCTTATTTAAAAATTGGTAGGGTCCTACAGAATATTTTTTCTAATGCAGTTCAATATACACCAGATGGTGGGGAAATAATATTCATAGTAAGTCAATCAAATAATCAGCTTTTATTTGCTTTAGAGAATTCTGGAAAAGGGATTAAAGAGGAAAACTGGAAAGATATTTTTAAAAAACATTATAGAGAAGATCCATCTAGATCAAACTCGAAAGGGAACTCAGGTTTGGGTTTATATATTTCAAAAGAAATAATCGAATCTTTGGGTGGTACATTGGAAATAGCAAATCCTGTAAAATTAGTTGGTGCTAGATTTGAAATCGTATTGCCTCTAGAAAAGTAACTTTTTTTCATCCTGAAAAACAGAAAATAGTTTGTTGTGCTAACGGGTATTTTCCTTAAAGAAATATAAGCACTCTCTCTTGTTGAACTAATAAAAGAAGTAGGTTAATGGGGGAGGGCGTCATATCTCAAACACCACTTCTATTAAGGAAAGGATAAGAGAGAGATAATATAAGTGGGTTAATCGCTAAAAGGTTATTGGAATATAATGGGGAATAGTAAATGAAAATTACTGTTTGAGAGGGGAATGTGGATGTGAAATCTAAAAAAACAGTAGTGATCATCGTATTCAGTATAGTATGTATTGCTATCATAATAAATTTATTTAAAAAGGATTTATGGAATATAAACGAAGCGTTATTAAAAGAAGAAGTGCTTTCAATTGAAAATTCCGTTGAAACAATAAACTTATTAGATGTAACACCATTTGAATGGGATGTGGTATATTCCTTTGAACCATATACCCCGAAAGATGCTATATACAAAACCATAGGGTATAGATGGGATACTATAAGTGAAACAGTAAATGAGGGCATGAGTCAAATTGTGTTTTTGAATGATGGAAAAGTCGTCTGCTATTTATATGGATATCCTGAGAATAATGGATATGGTATATCTTTTGAATCTGGTAATTATAAAGATGGTGGTTATATTCTTAAAAAAGAAGATGATATAGATTTCCAAATAGAAAGAAACGAAAGTCACGTTTTTTTGAAAAACTATGCAAACTAATGAATTCCTCAACATATTGATGCAAGGAAATATTCAATTCACATGGCATTTAAGGTATTGGTATGATTGTCAAATGAGATTAAAGGTATGAAAAGTAAATGGAAATTATTAACGATATTATTAACAATAGTAAATGATTATAGGAGGTGGAGAAAGATGTTTAAAACAGTATCACAGGCCAAAAGATTATGTGTGCCCCTTTTGTCAAGTCGCTTCGAGATTGGATGTACCCGATAAAGGAACCAAACAAGAGGATGTGATATTCCGAAATGTTTATGTAACAGCCTTTATAGCTAGTAAATGGTGGCCAAACAATAAAGGACACGTTCTCATAGTGCCTAATAAACATTTCGAAAATATTTATGAACTCCCCAAAGAATATGCAGCTGAAATTCATCGTGCGGCTCAACTTACTGCTTACGCAATGAAGGATACATATGGTTGTGATGGCATTACTACTCGTCAGCATAATGAGCCAGCCGGTAGCCAGGATGTCTGGCATTATCATCTCCACGTTTATCCTAGATATAAGAGAGACTTTTTTTATTTCACAAAAGGATATCAGACTAATCCCCATAAACGCTTAGTTTATGCCAAAAAGCTGAAGTCGTGGATAGATAGCTATTTGTATAATGAATAAATGAGTCGTCCAAATTCTAATGAGTGATTCGACGGCAACTTTACGGAATGTTATTTCTTTAAGGCATGTATATAATGAATCGTTTCAAAGGCCGTATATCTAAGGTACATACTACAGGTTTGAAATATAGATTGATAATTTATAAAAAGAATGATTATTTGAATAAGGTTCGAAAACTTATAAAAAAGTGATACAATTACGTTGGTATATTGGAGTCTTGCAATTCAGCAATCGGACCAAACTGTTCAGGAGATGGGGAGGAATGATAACTTGAAAAAACGATGGGTCTCTTGGTGGATCGCCAACATTATTTGGATTGTCCTTTTTGCGGCGGGGTCATTTGTTGTCTGGACAAGAGAGGTTGATGGTGCAGGTGTTACTCAAACACCTGAGTTAAAACTAGTTTCATTTATAGTATTATTAATTGCATTTATAATTCCATTAATTATTCAGATTATATGGCTGATTTTTAATTTGAAAAAGGCTAGGGAGAATTAGGCAAACCGGTGCGATTGCTGAACATCAAGGGTAAAGTCAAATTGTACTTTTGAATGATGGAAAAGCGGCCTGCATATCCTGAAAGTAATGGATATAGTTTATCTTTTGAATCTTTCAGAAGCTAAGTAAGTAAATGAAATTCTTCAACATACCGGTCTAATGAAGTATTCAATTGGAATGTTAAGATATTGGTATAACTGCAAAGGGGAGTAAAATAATGAAAAATGATCGTAAACTTTTAACAGTATTATTAACAATAGTAATAGGGGTATTGAGTGCTTGTGGAAGTTCGTCTGCTGAATCAGATACTGAATTGGAGAACCAGTCGTTAAATAGTAGCTTGACTCAAACAGAAAATGATAATTCATCAAATGTAGACTCAATAAGTGATAATTCATCAAATATAAACTCAACAAATGAAGGTGAAAATACAACGGTAGACGCTTCAGAAAGTGCTGATGACACCGAATCAAATGAACAAGAAGAAACCTCCCCAAATATAGCTGCAAATTCAAAGGCTGAACAGCCTTCAAAGTCCAATAATAGTGATAATGAAGTGATGGAAAGTAAAAAGGAGGAGTATCTCCAAAAACTAAATAATACTAAAAAAGTAACGGAAGAATTGGAAGCATTAGATTCTTCTACATATGCTTTAAAAAAAGTGGAAAACGATAGATGGGATATTTGGGATGATTTGCTGAATGAAGTTTATGGAGTCCTAGAGGAACAACTTTCTACGGAAGAGATGGACCAACTGAGAAAAGAACAGCACAATTGGATAGAACTAAGAGATGATTCTGCACTAGAGGCATCCCTAAAATATAAAGGCGGTACGCAGGAACATTTAGAATATGTGACTGTGTTAGCAAATCTTACAGAAGACAGATGTTATGAATTAGTTGATAATTATATGTAATAATTCCCCAGTGCTAACTAGTAATTGATTCTCTATTTCGTCCAGTCACTGATTCAGTGTGCACATGGCGAACTTTAATGCCGACTCAATAGAAATCTTAAAATTAGCATTCAAGATGCTTTTAAATTATTGCTTGTGCGAGTTTTTCTAGTTTAAATATTCTCTAGGTATGAAACAGAAAGTATTACTTTCTATGTAGGTGTTAGCGGTGCAGATTATTGGCTACTTGATGAGCCAACAATTGGTTCAGATACGAAGAGCGTGGAGAAATTTGAGGTATTTATATTAGGGACAAAAAAGAATGATAAATGTGTGTTATTCTTGGTGCCCTTCTTTACTAAAAAATAGGTTGGTTAAAGATTAAATACTTCTTAATTTAAACGTATAAAGAAGAGTAAGTGGTAGGGGAGAGGAATGGAATGATTGGAACAATCTCCATCATTATTTTATTTGTCATACTTGGAATATTTTTATTTAATGGTAAAGGTTCTTCATTGATTGCGGGATTTAATACACTGCCAGAAGAAGAGAAAGAGAAATATGATAAGGTTGCATTGAGTAAGTTTATGGGGAAAATGATGTTTGCTTTATCATTCAGTATGATACTTTGGGTTATTAGTGATATGTACAAAATCAAATGGTTATTTACTTTTGGATTAATTTTATTTATCGGCTTAATCGTATATATTTTTGTTTACACAAATACAGGAAACCGATTTAAAAAATAGAATAGAATCTCGTAATTAATTGAAAGTTATTGCGAAGCAGGTAGGGGGGTAGAAGGGGATGTTTTTAATGCCTATTGGCAGACAATTGAAAAGAAATCTTGCGTGTACAAAAAGAAACAAATAGAATTTGAGAACAATCTATATCGTTTTCAGAAAAGTCCTCATTCTGAAAGAGAATATATACTGACTCAGAAGGCGATAGAGAATATGATTAAGAATAAAAAAGATTAATATATACTGTCTAATTGGTTCTATAAATAGATATGCAAGGTGTTTTTATGTTCTTCTCAATTTACTTTCTCTATTAATTTCCATTACAATTTAATTAAGTCGTATGTTGGCGTAAAACCAATTTTCTTATATCATTATTCTTCTTTCTATTATATGTAGCTGTTACATTCTTCTTCTCAACGTTAAAAATCGGTTCCCAATGCTATATAGTTGATATCCAATGGTAAAAGTAAACGGGGAAACTAACGAGCAGTCCATTGTGGATTCAAACGGTATTAAATCATTTTTTTCAATCAAAAGTTATTCAAAACCCTGGGCTGGTTCTATTAATGAACCGGTCTTTTTTGTCCCTCATGGTGTATTTATTCTTCTGATAAGAATAAATACAGGCAGTTTAATAAAGTGTTTTGTTGTGATTCAATTTGATGAGAAGACAAACTGAATAAGTAAGGGGGAGGGCTACCGTCCTCTTCTATTATTTAATTGAAAATCATAAATCAATACTTTATGCAACGGAAAACATAGGTGATTGTCCAAATTCAACTAAGTATTCATCAATTTCAATTGGATCATAAATTCCTTTTTCAATGAAATACCCAATTATATTATCAAAGACAGAATTATCCTCGGCTAATGTAAGTCCAGCTTTTCGCAATAATTGCGAGGGTGACCGATTAAATGAAACGAGTAGAAATGTAATGGTCGAAAGTATGACGATTCCCAAACTAGTGAATCACTCCTTGGAAAAAATGCTCAAGTGGACCATACATCTCGAGAAAGAATTAGACAAAGCTAGTTATTTAATCGTTGAAAACTTTATTCAAGATTTGAAAACGAAACTGTCTCGAATTAAAAAAATTGGGCTCGGATATTTAACATTGGATCGTCAAGTAATCACACTTTCTGGAGGAGAAGCTCAAAGACTACGATTATCAGCTCTTCTTGATTCTGCATTAACTGGTGTTCTTTACATCATGGATGAACCAACTGTGGGATTGCATCCTAAAGATACATTAGGTTTAGTGAGTGTATTAAAGAGACTACGGGACTTAGGGAATACTGTTTTACTGATCGAGCACGATGTAGATGTCATGAAAGAAGCCGATTATATTATTGATATTGGGCCAAAAGCGGGGACTCTAGGTGGAACCGTTGTTGGACAAGGTACCATCGAGGAATTGATGGAGCAGGAAAACTCTATAACTGGAACATATTTAAGAGAAGAGGAAGAAAAGAAAGAGACTTATCGAGAAAGAAGTGGAGAAAAAATAACAGTTCATCATGCAACCGTACATAATTTAAAAGATGTCACTGTGACATTTCCTGTTCAGTGTCTAACGGCTGTGACAGGTGTGTCTGGTTCAGGGAAATCCTCTCTTGTTTTTGAGGCGTTAGCAAAAGGGAATGATAAAATTCATCATGGATTTGAGAGCGTAACAGGTCTAGATCAATTTGATCAGACAATCATTGTTGGACAATCTCCACTTAGCCGAATGAAACGATCAAATATAGCAACATATATGGATGTATTTACGCCTATACGAAATATGTTTGCGAAAGTAAAAGAAGCGAAAGATAGGAACCTCACAGCGAAGCATTTTTCCTTTAATACGGCAGGTGGCCGCTGTGAAAACTGTCAAGGTCTAGGATTTGTTACATCGAATATGCTCTTTTTCCCAGAGATGGAAGTTGTTTGTCCAGTATGTCATGGCAAACGATTCAAACAAGATATTTTATCGGTAAAATATAATGGATATTCCGTTAATGATGTACTGGAAAGTTCTGTACAGGATTGTTTAGAAATCTTTGAAGAAGAGAAGAAGGTTAGAAAGATTTTCGAATTACTAGATGAGATAGGTTTAGGGTACTTGAAGATGGGACAAACGTTAACAACACTTTCTGGTGGAGAAGGGCAACGGTTAAAATTAGCAAAAGAACTATTAAAACAAGGAAATAAGCGTTCCCTTTACTTACTGGATGAACCAACAACTGGGTTACATCCAAATGATGTAACCCAATTATTAAAACTATTGAATCGTCTCGTAGATGCTGGAAATACCGTTATTATGGTGGAACATAATAGCCAAATGATTAGGGCTTCGGATTGGGTAGTTGATTTAGGCCCAGAAGGTGGAGAAGCGGGCGGTCAAGTTATGGCAGAAGGAACTCCAGAAGAGATAATGAAAAACAAAAACTCTTTAACGGGACAGTATTTATAATATGATTTAAACCTGAACAACTATAGGCTGGATTAGTTGTGATCCAGTCTTTTTTCATTTCTCATTTGCAATTTGAAAGTAATAAGATACATTCCTATTTCATTAATGAAGGATATTTGCTGAATGATAGGCTTTCCTTATTTCTAACCACTTTATCTCTACTA
>NZ_LYCS01000017.1 GCF_001659985.1 Oceanobacillus sp. Castelsardo | reverse complement strand
GGCTGGGTAGCTACGTGTGGAAAGGATAAGTGCTGAAAGCATCTAAGCATGAAGCCCCCCTCAAGATGAGACTTCCCATCATTTTAAATGAGTAAGATCCCTCAGAGACGATGAGGTTAATAGGTTTGAGGTGGAAGCGTGGCGACACGTGGAGCTGACAAATACTAATCGATCGAGGACTTAACTAACTTCTTTAGATGTCTAATTTACTCTTATTTAGTTTTTAAGGTATAAACCTTAATTTAATATTATTGTCTGGTGATAATGGCGGAGAGGTCACACCTGTTCCCATACCGAACACAGAAGTTAAGCTCTCCAGCGCCGATGGTAGTTGGGGGTTCCCCCTGCGAGAGTAGGACGCCGCCAGGCATTTTGAAAAGACAGGATACAATTGTATCCTGTCTTTTTTCATATGCCGTTATGTGCACTTCCTTTTATTTATAAAGTATTAAAAAAACTAGTTTTTATTCTTCCCAAGATGAAAACCTTGCTTTTGAAGTACTCCTTTTACTCGACCATATTCTAAAGGTAAGCGCCTTTCATAAAAGTCGAGGATTTTATGAGACCAATTGGAGTTATCCGCCCCAGATGTCCGTTTTTCTAAATAAATCGACATCGTTTTATCATAGGTACGAATGTAGTCATGAAGTTCAGTATTATATTTTTCCATATGATGGACAGCTTCAAGTGGGAGACGTGGTTTTTGAGCAGAGTGATTGGCCGGATGACCAACGACAAGGCCGGCAATTGGAAAAACGTACTTTGGTAAATCCAACAATTCAATCACTTCTTCCGGATTTTTTCTAATCCCCCCAATTGGGACTGTACCAAGACCAAGTGATTCGGCTGCTGTTACGGCATGGCCAAGTGCTATACCCACATCCGTAGAACCGATTAGGACATACTCGCTGTCATTTGTTAATGTAAAGGATCGATCCTGATTTTCAGCTGCTATTTTCAGGCGATGAAAGTCGAGGCAGAAAACAAAAATAACAGGTGCATCATTAATCCAAACTTGTCCTCCTGCTAATTCAGAGAGTGTTTCTTTTTTCGCTTTATCTTGTATTTCAATAACCGTGACTTGTTGGCCATTTGCCCAGTTTGGTCCTGCCATGGCTGATTTGATAATAATATCAAGATGTTCACGCTTCACATTTTCTTCCGTATACTTCCGAATGGATCGATGATTGTTTAGTAAATTAATTGTTTCGTTCATTACTTTTCCTCCTGTTGTAATAGATTATTATATTAGTATAAGCTTTCTATTTTAATATCTCTAATTATTAATTCTGTATATAAATTAGTACCGATATTAACACTTAATCGATTAAACTATTCCTAGTAATTTTAGTGAAGGTTATTTGAAATTAAGTAGCAAAAGGTGAGAAAAAAATATAGGAAAAAATAGTTATAGAGTTTTATTATCACAATGAGGAATTAACCGAGCCCTGCTCAAGTTTATAGAATGAGTATCACGGTGCCAAAGAAGATGGATTACTCTGCTCGTCGTAAAGATTTATACAAGTTCTCCTAGGGCATCTGCTAAGCATAATAGCGAATGCCATTAATGATAAAGTCTTTCTCAACACTTCTGTATACTCCCTTTCAAAAATGGAGAATCTGTTACTATGATTCACTACATAATGGAGGGGTATTATGCCTGAAAAGTTACCAAAGAACACAAAGTCATATTGGAGAGATTCTATTAAGCTGCCGGAGTTTCCAGGTTTAGATAAAGATTTACAAGTGGATGTTTGTATTGTTGGTGGTGGGATTACTGGAATTACATCTGCCTATCTTTTAGCAAATGAAGGATTGAAAGTTGCTATACTAGAGGCTGATCAGTTACTTGGTGGAACAACGGGACATACGACTGCTAAGATTACGGCCCAACATGATTTAATCTATGACGAGCTTATAACGAACATGGGAAAAAGTAAGGCAAGATTATATTATGAAGCTAATATGGAAGCACTAAAGTTCATAAAAGATACGGTTGAAACGTTGAACATTGATTGTGACTTTAAGGAACAGGATTCGTATGTCTATTCAACGACGGATGAATACGAAGAAAAAATCAAAAAAGAAGTGCAAGCATATGAGAAGCTTAGTATTGATGGCGCATTAGTAGAAAAGCTACCATTCGATTTAGAAATAAGAAATGCAGCGGTTATGCGGAATCAAGCACAGTTTCATCCATTAAAATATTTGTCCCATCTAGTCGATACGATTACGGAAAAAGGGGTTAAGATTTTCGGAAATACAACGGCAGTCAATATTGAAACAGGTGAAAATCCAACTGTTTTAACTAGCAAGGATTTTCGTGTTACCGCTAAATTCATATTAGCTTGTTCACATTTCCCTTTTTATGAAGGTATCGGTCTATATTCCACAAGAATGTACGCGGATCGTGCATACGTTCTTGCTGCAAAACCAAAGAAGAGTTTTCCTGGGGGAATGTATATTAGCGCCGATAAACCAACGCGTTCCGTTCGATCTGTGACCATCAACGGGGAAGAAATGGTTCTTCTTGTTGGGGAAAGCCATAAAACGGGCCAAGGTGCTGATACGATGAAACATTTCGATGCATTAGAGGAATTTGGCCAAAACGTATTTGGTTTAGAAGATATTCTATATAGGTGGTCGGCTCAGGATCTTACCACTTTAGATAAGATTCCGTATATAGGAGAAATAACCCCTGGACAGCCGAACATACTGATTGCTACAGGTTATAGAAAATGGGGCATGTCCAATGGAACTGCTGCGGCATTATTACTGAAGGATATTGTATTAGGAAAGAAAAATAACTTTACAAGTCTGTATACCCCATCTAGATTTTATGCGACACCTAGTATTAAAAACTTTCTTGTTCAAAATGTGGATGTTGCTGGGCATTTAATTAAGGGTAAGTTCCAAACGAGTAATACGGACCCGAATACGTTAAGAAATGATGAAGGTGCAGTTATTAGTATTAATGGGCACAGAAAAGGTGCTTACCGGGATCAAGAAGGGCAACTACATATTGTGGATACAACTTGTACCCATGTTGGTTGTGAAGTAGAGTGGAATAGTGGGGAACGTAGCTGGGATTGCCCATGTCACGGATCAAGGTTTACTTATACGGGGGACGTGATTGAAGGTCCGGCTGAAAAACCTTTACAAAAGTATGACTATAAGATGATGGATAACATTACTTCGGAGGATTCTGGCTATTAAATGAAAAACTCGTATCATTGGGCAGTAGCCAAGATACGAGTTTTTTAGTTCTGAATTTTTTCTATCACTTTTTTATAAATACGAATCATATGGGGTTCATTCGAATAGGCTTCTATTTCATCAAAAGGAATCCACTGAACATTGCTGTTTTCATCCGGTTTTATGAAAAGCGGGTCATTTTCATCTGCTTCTAATAAATAAGCAAGGGATAAATGTAGGTGAGGGGCAACGTATTTGCCATTTTTATAATGACTGATGACCGTTAAAATATCTAATGACAGAATATCCTCATGAACAGGATAAACATGTTTAACTCCTGTTTCTTCTTTTGCTTCTTTTAAAGCAACATGCAATAAATCTTCCTCGCCATCTGCGTGCCCACCTGTCCAAGACCAGGAATTATAAATATTGTGATGCACCATTAACACCTTTGTTCTATTTTTGTTTACGACAAATCCAGAACTTGTGATATGGGCAATTTCGTTATCTCGTGTTAGGACATCAGCAAAAGTTTCCATACATTGAATCATAATGGTTTTATCTTTAGCTTCTTGTTCATTCCAAGGTTGGTAATTTCTAATGTTTTCGTACCATTTCATTTTTTTTCTCACTTCTTTTTTTAGTTTTGTTTTATCATAACCCATATAGGTAGTTTATCTGAAGACAGTTTTTTTATAAAGGCTAATGCTTAATGCTTATCATTCGATTGAAAATCTTGTAAATATAGTGACTAAGGTTCTAAAAAAATTCTGGAGATGAACTCCACCCCCCAAGAAGTTACAGAAAAATCAGGTGTATCATTGGAGAATGATATTATTCTTTTTGCAACCTCAGATTTAAACATGTTACCCCTCCCTTTTCTTAAATCATCCGCCTCGTCAGATTGAGTACAATATTTCACAAAGATGTTATACATTAGTAATTCCTAAAAAAACGGTATCCTTGTCATTATAATAACAAAAGCCATCTATTTTAAAAGACTTTTAGTTGCTATTTGAATTGAAAAAGAAAGATAAAATAATGAAACCCAACAAGCATTGGCATGTTGGGTTTAACCTTGTATTTAACTTTTCTAATAAACTTTTATGCACTTACACTCTTATCCCCAGCTTCATCCACATTCTTTCTCTTCGTCTTATTCGCAACAAATGTAATTGCAAATGACAAGATAAATGCTACGAGCATGGCGATGACGAAGCCTAAAGTATTATCAGATAAAAATGGAGCGGTGAATGTTGGGACGTAGGCTGTTCCGCGAACGTCGAATAGTCCGACTAGTGCACCGCCGACTCCGGCAGATAGAATCGCACCACCGAATACGAGTTTATTCGAGAACATAAATGGATAGGCTGCTTCCACAAATGTTCCGAATCCCATATTGATTAAGAATCCAGGAGTTGCGGCTGCGGCTTCTCCCTTTTCTCTTGGTGCAACGATGTTTGCCAGGTTAATACCGGCAGATACAATGACCAATCCAACCATATCAATGGCACCTAGGAAACTTGCTCCGGTTTTTTCCATTTCTAATAGGACAATTGGTAAAATAGCAGCATGATATACCCCACCTAAAATGGCTGGCCAAATGAGTAGACCACCTAATAGTCCTGCTAGAACTGGGTTGAACGCTATAGCCATTTCAATCGCAGTCTTAATACCATCCCCAATAAACAAAGCGATTGGGGCAAATAAATAGTAGACTAATAGCCCCGCAAGTAAACCGGCTAATCCTCCTGCGGCAATATTCACGGTCGTCATTGGGAATTTCCAGCTTATACATTTTCGGAAAAAGTAATGTACGAAAATCCCCGCTAATATACCGCCAATGATTCCGCCGATAATTCCACCATTGGCAGATAATACACCGGCAACAACCCCAGCTACAATGGACACTTCATCTAAATTAGATACTTGTTTTGCCGCAATTGCTGCGATAATAACTGGAAGTGCGCCAATCATAATATCAAAAATATCCTGTAATCCACTGAATAAAGGAATTTTACTTAAGGCTAGTACTAATGCCATCGCTATAAAACCTGGTAACGCAGAAACCATAATGCCACGGATATTAATATTTTTCCAAATGCTACCGCTGTTTTCAATGCCCGCTTTATTCGTTGCACCAATAATTGGTTTGTATTTTACATCCCAATATTTCGCTAGGGAAGTAATGAAAGAGATGGCTCTTGTACGATTCGTTGTGCCTGTCGTTCCAGATTTAGCAATCACGTTTGCACCTTTCGTACTTATCGTCGCTATCGATGTTCCACCAGTACCAACGATTGGAATGTTCCTTTCGACTGCAGCGTTGATAACGTTCTGATTAGCGCCATCTGCATCGGCACTCATGACGATTAATCCATCTACTTTTTTATTAAGAATAAGAGCGGCTATTTGCTCATCTGTTTTTTTCGCTTCCTCGTTTATATTTTCTAATGTATTCGTAGTACTTTGTGTCATTCGACCTTCTTCATCTAAACTAAAAATACTTGCCTTAGCGTTCGCTTTTGCCTGATCCATGGAAACTTCCGCCGCAATAAATTGGATAGCAGCTATATTAAAGTTAGCAGCGGTACATTGGTTTTCAATTTCTTCTAATAATTTTTGAGGATTTTTTCCCCCTAGATTGTATAGGTTGCCCCCAGAGCTACCAATAATAGCAATATTTTTCAAGATAATCTCCCCCGTATTACCTGATTTAGTATGATAGTTATTTAACACATTAATATTTTATCATACTAAAGCGATAAAGTCCTTAGGGATTGAAAAATTTTGGAGGCTTTAATTTAATTGGTACTAACATACAAAACTTTTATTTTTTATTTAATCTTTTTCCAGTCGAATTTCCTTTCAAAATCATACATGAACTTGTTGAATGGGCAACGAGACTTTGCTTTTCATCGTAGACATGACATTCAAGCAATCCGACTGTGGAGCCTTTTTTAATTATTTTTCCCTCGGCACGAAGTTTTGATTTAAAAATAGGTTTAAGGAAATTTAATTTAATATCCATCGTTGTAAAAAGCTCATCCTCAGCAAGCGTGCTCGAAAAAGCATATCCCATTGCAGCATCAGCTATATCACACAATATACCACCATGTAATGTCCCCATCGGATTATGTAGTCTTTCTGAAGCATCCAATTCAATAACAACCCTACCTTCCTCGACCTCTACAACTTGAAACCCAAGTACCTCTGCGATCGGTGGGCCAGGAACTTCACCTGTCATCATTTTCTTTAAACCTTCCAATTTATTCATGATTTAGTTTCTCCCTCCACTATTAAAAATGAAACGTTCTAAAATGGTCAATTAAATACAGCGAAAGTCATGTCTATAAAGCTTTGTAATTTTTCCTTATCATTTGAGGTTTAGGTAATACGCTAAGACTGGGACTAGCGATTTTAATTCCCTTTGAAAGAATCGTACCATTTTTGATATGTGCAGTAAAGAATAATCAAATAATTCAGATATGGGAATAAAAAAAGGAAATAAACTTTGGCGGAAAAATGAAACCTTATGACTAGCATTATCCGTATGAAGCTTGTGCACATTCTCTATAGTTAAAAAATAATGTTATTGTTAAAATATTTTAAAAAAGGGGGCTTATATGGAAAATAATTGGGATATAGTACGAGATTCGCTTTCTAAAATTACTGTTTTTTCAAATACAAATAACGAACCTGTTACGGTAAGTGGGCATGCTGCAGATTTGAAGTGTATCGGGGTCGGGACAGATGCCGCTGTTTTTCAATCTATAAAAGACCCAGAATTTGCATTTAAAAAATATGCAAAGGACAAGGTAGATAAGGTAAAGGCTGAAGCAGACGTATATGAAAAATTAGGGGATTCCCCTTTCTTTTCCACATGTTTTGCTTCTTATGATGATCACCTTGTTTTAAGTTATGAGGAAGGAACAACTCTCTTTGATTGTGTTTTACAAGGGATTCGCATTCCACAACGAGTGATACACGATGTGGAGGATGCAAGAGAATATGTTCGTTCTAAAGGGCTTAACCCACGTGATATTCATTTAAAAAATATTTTATTACAAAACGGAAAGGCAAAAATCCTAGATGTTTCCGAATACAGCAAACCTGGTAATGATTTCAGGTGGGAGCATCTAAAAAAAGGATATGAACAATACTATCACTTAATTGATGGAAATTCTGTCCCTTTTTGGTTAGTAGAAACGGTCCGAAAATGGTATAACCAGCGGAATAACTATTTTTCTTCTTATGAGGAGTTTATGAAGGTTATATTGAATTTCTTAAAAAAGTAGGAAGAGCAATCATATATAGTCGAATTTTTATCCAATAGAAGAAAGAAAGGCACAACTAGAATAATACGAGTTGTGCCTTCCTATATAGAGATGGGTCGCTTGGTGTTACCTTGGTTAAAGCAATTGTTTCATGTCTGAGTTGTGTTCGGGCTGATCTGTCTGATTCCCTTTGAAACTATCATCGGGACCGAAAACTGCCCCAATAATGGCACCAAGGAAATATCCAGTCGTTGCTCCAGTAGCTCCGGCAATCTTGCTGCCTATGTAACTACCGTATGCAGCACCACTCATTGCCCCATGACGAGAGCAACCGATGACAATGGAATCATCGCCAGTGTGAATACTGCTCTGAAAATCGTTCATACCTTCAATCCTCTCTATTTACTCCTTACTGTTATTTCCATATTTCCTCAAAACTATACAGAAATATTTTCAAAGTTAACTATGGTGGATGAATGAGTCGATGCTGTAGTTCACGACAGTTTTGTTGGAGTTAACGGTCGGCCGCTGAAGTTCACATTCTATGAAAGCCGAACGTTATGAAAACCAATGACTTGCTATAAGAATTGACTAAATATTTTTTCTGAATTATACTATATAACGTAAAGAGTTTGAATTTTTTCCTTTTCAACTCCAAAAATGTAAGCGATTTATTTATTGGTAAATAGAAATATATAATTTTATAAGGTGATACGGAAAAGTGATATTGCTAACAATTAGGAGCGGAATTGGAAAGCTGGGATTAATCGTCCCACTTCTTTCTAACTTTTGAAGCCTGACTATTTAGGGGTGTTGTTTGGACGGACGGATATGTTTTACAAAGTTCAAGGAATGGGCAGGATTCCTTGAACTAGTAGGTTTCAAAGTTTAGAGATGGAGAAAATTAGAAGATAGGGAAAGAAGGCATAATTTGCAATGGCAGGTTATGTCTTTTTTTAGAGAATATGAGCCCGAAAGAACAATTTAAAACGATGCTAGAATCAATGGAGGATTCTCATACCTATGAGGTAGTAGGAGAAGAAAAGGTTCTAGATTTTGATACGTACCACATTAAAATAAAAGCGAATGAAAAAGATAGTCTGCTTGGAGATATGGAATTAGGGTGGAGGAGAAGACTTGGTTTGTGGTAAAACTAATCTCAGAAACTGGTGATATGACAAGTGAATTAGAATACACGGAGCTTAACTTCTCTCCGAAGTTTTCTACAGATAAGTTTACGTTGGAAATTCCTGAGGATGTGGAAATTTCCGAACTTGAAGAAAGCTTTGGAGCAGATTCTGTTACGTTGGAAGAGGCAGAAGAAGCAATAGGGCAGGACTTTCTCGTATTTCCAGAAGGAGAGATTCAATTATCAGAAGTAAACATGTATGATTTTTCGGAAGGCCTGGGTAGGCATGAAGTTGAATTAAATTATAGTTCAGAAGAGGATATTCCTATGCTTACGCTTTCTATTTTTCCAGCACCGGAAGGAATGGAGATTAAAGAAGGAGACGTAAAAATCCGTGGTAATAACGGTGAATATGAAGAAATGATCGATGGATTTATTTGGGATGAAGACGGTCTTCGATATTCACTTTTAATTACCAATCCAGATTTTGATAAAGAGGATGTCTTGAAGTTAACGGAATCTATGAAATTAAGTTCAGAAGAGTAAAAGTAGCATCGCGGCAAACACCTGATGGACTTTTGATAGAAAATATTATGAAATAATTCACTAATTATTAGATCAAATCGAGTGTGATTTGGTCTTTTGTTTTTCCCTGCAAAATAATGAATACTAGATTAAAAGTTTAATTTATGTTAATATTTAAAATTAAATAATTAGAAGAGTATTCACACTCTTTTGGTAACCTTAGGGGGAAAGAATATGAAAACATTAGGGAAGGTTAGTAACTTTGCCACAAGCACATTTGCGCTTTGGGTTATTCTTTTTGCAGTGCTTAGCTTTTTTGTTCCACAAGGTTTCGCCTGGCTTGCACCACATGTGTCGCTTTTATTAGGAATCATTATGTTCGGGATGGGACTCACCCTGACTGTAGATGATTTTAAAGGCGTTTTTCTCGCACCGAAAAGTGTTCTGATTGGTGTAGTTTCCCAGTACACCATCATGCCATTAACCGCTTTTGGACTGGCGTATGCATTTAATTTACCACCAGAAATTGCGGCTGGGGTTATTTTAGTAGGGTGTTGTCCTGGAGGGACGTCTTCTAATGTCATGACGTTCATGGCTAAGGGGAACACAGCATTATCCGTGACAGTTACAGCAGTATCCACATTACTTGCACCAATTTTAACTCCGTCACTAACCTATTTGCTTGCCAGTCAATGGCTTTCCGTATCATTCATGGACATGTTCATCTCGATTGTCCAAGTCGTCTTGTTACCCATCGTTTTAGGTGTCGTTATTCGAATGCTATTTTGCAAACAAGTGAGCAAAAGTGTGGAAGTATTGCCACTCATTTCAGTCATCGGAATTGTGGGAGTAGCTTCAGCAGTTGTAGCTGTAAATAAAGAATCCATAATGACTTCAGGACTTCTCATTTTTGCAGTCGTCGTACTACATAATTGTTTAGGATATTTGTTTGGGTATTTACTTGCAAAAGCAATCAAACTTAATTTAAAAGATCAAAAAGCAATTTCAATCGAAGTCGGTATGCAAAATTCAGGACTTGCTGCGTCACTTGGACTTGCTCATTTCTCACCAATTGCAGCCGTTCCCGGTGCAATCTTTAGTGTTTGGCATAATATCTCGGGGCCACTCCTTGCCAACTGGTGGGGAAAGAAAGAGCAGGCCGATTCTGATGTTAAGAAAACAGCATAAGTTTAATGGCTGGATTTAAATTGAAAATAAAAGGTTCTAGCGTTATGGGTGATAGTCATTATTATTGGTAAAAAAGTCCTTTTCTGAAAATTTACTGTTGACAGATTCCTTTTCGTTCTGTAAGATAATGTTAATTCTTACTAATTGAATAAGTTTTCCTTATCAAGAGTCGGGGTAGGAGCCTGGTCTGTAGATCCCGCGGCAACCGTTACGAATGTAACAAGGTGCTAATTCCAGCAAGCGTATGCTTGAAAGATGAGGGTGGAATATAATATATATTACCTCTTCCTCATCAGGAAGAGGTTTTTTGTTTGCTTTACAACTAAGGCCAAACAAATGTATCTTCTTGCAAACATTAATCCTATTAAACAAATAGGGAAAGTTAAAATTTAGTAAGAAAAAATTTTAGGGGAGAGATTTTACGATGACAGTAACAAAAACAGAAAGCTTGTACAAAAAGGAATATTTCGGAAGGATTTTTGAATTAAAGGAATATGCACCAGAAGCATTTGAAACATTTTTTAAATTTAATGATCAAGCACTAGCAGAAGGAAAACTTTCGGTTAAATTAAAGGAATTAATTGCGGTAGCAGTGGCACATATTACCGGTTGCCCATATTGCATCGATTTACATGTTGGCAATGCAAAGAAAAATGATTCCTCGAAAGAAGAAGTAGCTGAGGCGATTTTTGTTGCAACTGCATTGAAAGCTGGTTCTGCTTTGGCACATGGTGTGAATGGACTGAACGCTTATGACAATAGTGGAGATGAGGAGTTATACAAAGCGTCTTATTTCAATCGTCTAAAAGAATTTAATGCGTTAAGCGAAGAATCGTTTCAAGCTTTTGTGAAATTTGATGGAACAGCGATTAAAGCTGGTAAATTATCGGTAAAAGAAAAAGAACTGATTGCCGTGGCATCTGCACATACAACTGGTTGTGCATATTGCATTGATGTTCATACGAAAAATGCGAGGAAAGCAGGGGCAGACTTAGAAGAAATTTCAGAGGCGATTTTCGTTGCAGTTGCGCTTAAAGCTGGTTCTGCAATTGCCCACAGTGTAAATGCACTAAATGCTTATGATGAGAAATAAGAAAAGGAGGTACAGGAAATGAGTAAAAAGAAACAAATTCATTTAAATGGTTTTGTACAAAATTCACCTTCTCCACATTCTACTGGATTATGGAAGCATGAAAAGGATCAGGGAACGAAACATAATCGATTAGAATATTGGACGGAAACAGCGAAAGTATTAGAACGTGGGAAGTTTGATGCGGTTTTTATTGCGGATGTATTAGGTACGTATTCGGTATATGGAAACAGTCATGATGCAGCAGTTCGTCATGCAGTTCAATTGCCTGCGCATGATCCATTATTAATCATTTCCGCGATGGCCCAAGTGACCGAGCATATTGGTTTTGCACCGACCGTTTCTGCTACATATGCACAACCATATGCATTGGCTCGTCAGCTATCTACACTCGATCATTTAACAGAAGGTCGGGTCGCATGGAATGTGGTGACTTCGTATTTAGAAAGTGAGGCTATTAATCTAGGATTATCTGGTCGAATTCCTAAAAATCAGCGCTATGATCGCGCGGATGAATTTTTAGAAGTAGTTTATAAGCTTTGGGAGCATAGTTGGGAAGATGATGCGGTTGTTTATGACAGGGAAAACGATACTTTTGCCAATCCAGAAAAAGTTCATGCCATTAATCACCATGGAGAATTCTTTAAAGTACCGGGAATTCATTTAACTGAACCATCACCACAACGAACTCCAGTGTTATTCCAGGCTGGTGCATCTCCGAGGGGGCGTGACTTTGCGGCAAAACATGCGGAAGCTGTTTTTACGAAAGGACATTCACTAAAGGCGTTGCAAAATTATTCTGCAGACCTGCGTAAACGTGTCGTTACTCAAGGTAGGAATGCAGATGACATTCGTATTTTCCCTATGGTTCTTCCAATTATCGGTTCGACAGAGGAAGAGGCGTATGCGAAATATGAGGATTTAAAAAATCATGTTAGTTATGAAGGGACTGCAGCACTCCTATCTGGTCATACGGGAATTGATTTTTCTAAATATGATCCAGATCAATACATTGAAGATATTGAGACAGATGCGGTTCAAGGAAATTTAGATATGTACACGAAAGACCCGAATAAGAAATGGACGTTACGAGAAGCGGTGCAAAACCATGGGCTTGGTAATGGAACGGCGAAATTTATTGGAACACCTGAGCAAATTGCTGATCGTATCGAGGAGTGGACAACAGAAGGCGATGTAGATGGATTTAATATTGCGCAAAGCTATTCTTTAGAAACATTCCGTGAGTTTGTGGATTATGTTGTTCCAGAATTGCAAAAACGTGGGATTTATCGAACCGAATATGAAGGAAAAACATTACGAGAAAACTTATTCGGTGCAGGACCTTATTTGCCAGATAACCATCCGGCGAAAAAGGTGTCTACACTAGTAAAATAGGGGGATGTAATGAATACTGTAACATTATTAACATGGATTGGATTCCTTTTATTTCTAGTTATTATGTTGGCGCTTGGATATATAGGGACAAAGAAAACGAAAAATATCCGTGATTTTGCGATAGGTGGGGGAAGCCTTGGCCCAGTTGTGTTGGGGCTATCCTTTGCCGCTACTTATTTAAGTGCGGCGACTTTTCTTGGATATCCCGGCTGGTCTTATGAATGGGGACTTACGAATCTCTGGCTCGCTCTTGCTATGATTGGTGGAGGGGCTATTGGGGTTTTGATGGTCGCTAAAAAAATAAGAGCCTTGAACAAAGAGCAAAAATCCCTATCTTTACCGGATTGGTTAGGAGACTACTATAATAGTGATATTTTACGAGTTGGTACAGGTTTAATATTACTATTTAATATTTTTTATATCTCTGCGCAGTTTGTAGCGGGAGCAAGGATCTTTGAATATTTACTAGGAATGGATTATACGGTTGGCCTGCTCCTCATTACAGCAATTGTTGTGTTGTATGTCTTTGGGGGTGGGGCATTCGCTGATATTTATACGGATGCCGTTCAAGTGATTTTAATGGCAATTGCCGGGATTGTCGTGTTTATTTCTGGAATTGTGATTTTTTGGAATGATGGTATTATCGCTACATTTAGCGGAATCGTCGATAATCTAGCAGCACAAGACGGGAATCTAGTGAAAGTTTTTAATCCAGATTCAGCACATTTTTATTCGATTGGAGCAGTAATTGGTGCGATTACGATTCAGTGGGCATTCGCATCTGCACCGCATTTATTTAATAAAGTGTTAGGTTTGAAAAATGAAAAGGATTTAGGGAAAATGATCCTTACCTATATTATTACGGCATCTTTATGTGTTCTTGTCTTGTTTGGTGGACTTTATAGTAGAGTCGCAATTGGAACAGAAGAAATTGTGACAGATTTAGCTTTAATGGAGTATGTGACATGGGCATTTCCAGCCATCATTGTTGCGCTCTTTGGTGTGATAATTCTAGCAGCTGCTATGTCCACAACGGATGGTCTATTTGTATCCATATCTACGGTTTTTGCCAACGACATTTTCCTAAAATTCCTAGTGAAGCGTGGCTATGTTCAAGTGGGAGATGAAAAAGCAGAGAAAATAGCGTTACAGATTAGTAGAATCACCGTCCCAATTGTAGGGGTGGTTGCATTTCTTATTGTCCTTAAACCACCGGTGTATATGGGTGACATCATGTGGATTGGTATTTCTGGCGTCGCGGCTGGAACATTGGGACCTATTCTATACGCGGTTTATGGAAAACGAAAAGCATCTCCTAGAGCAGCGGAAGGGTCAATGGCTATCGGTTTATTAGCATATTTAATACTATACTTTGGTGGAATTATTCCAAGTACAATGACGGCTGGTGCAGTAGCAACGTTCATTGGGATTCTAGCGATGGTAATTTTAGCCAATGTTATAAAACATGGGGAGAAAGAGGTTGAGTTGGCCAAAGCCGAATAGGGGGAATGAAACAATGTTCGTGAATGAAATGCTTTCTGTCTGGCTTTATGGAATGATTGCAATTTATGCCATAGTTGGTTTATCACTTTGGAAATGGTATTTTGGCAAAAATAATGATTAGAGGACATGACATTCGCTATTAGGGTAGGGAAATGCCAGAGAGGAGAGTTGCCATGGCTAATATTGTTATTGTTTCAGGGAGTCCGTCTTCTACATCAAGATCGGAGCAGGTTCTTCTATATTTAGGAAAACGAGTGGAACAAGAGGGGTTTTCGATAAAACATATTTCCGTAAAAGATGTAGAGGCAGGTGATTTATTGTTTGGCAATTTTAATAGTGAACAGGTTAAACAAATTTCACTAGAATTGGAACAGGCAGATGGAGTCATCGTCGGTACACCAGTCTATAAATCATCCTACTCAGGAGTTTTAAAAGCACTTATTGATCTTTTGCCACAAGACATTCTACAAGATACCCCTGTCCTACCATTAATGACAGGAGGAAGTGCCTCTCATCTATTAGCAATAGAGTACACACTTAAGCCACTTCTAGCATCTTTGAAGGGGCAAACGATAAAAGGACTTTATTTTCAAGATAGTCAATTAGATAAAACAAGAGAAAATCCGATTACAGATATAGAGATATTAGAGAGAACTGAAAAACAGTTAGATTATTTCTTAGGAAAAGTAAATCAGAATATAAAATATCATCGTTTAGTACAGGTTTATTAAAAGTTGTCTGACTAGACGAAAGGTAAAAAGAAGGCTGTTCCGTATGTCTAAATAAGACTAGTGGGCAGCCTTCTTCGTATTAAGGTGAATGCTGATATCTGACGGGTGAGTGCTGATATATGCCGTGCGAGTGCTGATATATGATGCTGCACGAATGCTGATATCCGTCGCGTGAATGCTGATATATGCCGTGCGAATGCTGATATCTGTCGCGCGAGTGCTGATATATGCTGCGCGAATGCTGATATCCGTCGCGCGAATACTGATAATCCGCCGCATGAATGCTGATATCCAACACCCCAATGCCTATTCTAGCCACTACATGTTTAATTTTCTAGACAAACCAAAACCCGAGCTATAAATAAATATACAGCTCGGGCTCGGTTTTTTTACTTATTCGATATCACTTAACTATTCAAATAAACCCACGCATACTGTGCGTATAATTCCGCACCAGTAATTAGTGCATCCTCATCAATATTGAATCTTCCATGATGGTGCGCCCACTCGGTATCTTTTTCTGGATTTCCACAACCAACTAGTGCAAAACATCCAGGAACTTCATCTAAAAAGAAACTAAAATCTTCACCGCCCATTGTAGGCTGTTGATCATGGAGAACGCGTGGACCAAAGGATTCCGAGATTACTTCATGTGAAAGACGAGCACTATTTGTATCATTAATGACTGCGTTAGTTCCTCTTGTGTAAGTTACTTTAGCCGTTGCTCCGTAAAGACTTGCAACTGTATTGGCATAGTGTTCTAATTCTCTTTCTACATGGTCTCTCGTATCCTTGTTAAAGGTACGAACGGTTCCTTCGATGACCGCATTTTCTGCAATCACATTAAATCTGGTGCCAACTTCCATTTTTCCGATTGTTAGTACTGCTGAGTCAAGTGGATCCACAGTTCTAGAAACAACGGTTTGAACGTTCATAACGAAGGATGAAGCAACAACAGCTGCATCAATGGTATCTTGTGGGATGGCACCATGGCCGCCTCTTCCTTTAAACTCCACCTTGAAGATATCTGCTGCAGCAAAGGCTGGACCTGGATTACATACAATCTTTTTCATTGGGGTTTGGGACCAAATATGAATGCCAAATACATTATCCACACCGTCCATCGCACCTTGTTTAACCATTGCTTTAGCACCTTCAGCAATTTCTTCTGCCGGCTGGAATAAAAGTCTAACGGTTCCTGGGATTTCATCTTTCACTTGATGTAATGCTTTTGCTGCAAATAGTAGCATCGACGTATGTGCATCATGACCACATGCATGCATTTTTCCATCAAAATTGGACTTATAGGATAAATCTTGATTGAGTTCTTGAACCGATAATGCATCCATGTCCCCTCGGAGTGCAACCGTCTTTCCTGGTTTACCGCCTTTGATTTCTGCGATTACACCAGTAGGTTCCGTACGACGATAAGGGATACCTAGCGCCTCTAACTGTTCACATATAAACACTGTCGTATTTTCTTCTTCCCATGATAATTCCGGTTCACTGTGTAATTTTCTGCGTGTAGCGATTAATTCTTCCTCGTGTTCTAGGATATATGCTTTAATTTTTTCGTTAATCAACTTTACTCTGCCTCCGTTAATTTCTTTGCTGTTTCAAATAATATGTCTACTCCTTTGGCTAAATGTTCTAAGCTTGACCATTCCTCTGGACAATGGCTAAGTCCGTCTTTACTTGGAATAAAAATCATCCCAGCTTCGGTATAGTCTGAAAATACCATCGCATCATGACCAGCTCCGCTAAGCATCGGAATAGAAGAAATTCCTAATTTTTCAGTGGATTCTTTCAAGTAAGAACGGATCTCTTCACTTAGTTCTTTCGGTTTGATATACAATTGCTGTTCAATAGAAGTTTGAATACCATCTTTTTGATGTGATTCAATAAGCGCTTGTACTTTTTCCATCACTCGCTGAATCGATACATCTTCACCTGAGCGAAGATCTATTGAAAAGACTACCTTATCTGGAATAACATTCGAACCATTTGGAAAGACAGCAAACTGACCAGTTGTAATGACTGTTCCATTTCCTTCATCAATTGCTAGTTTTGGTAGCTCTGAAACAATCGTTGCCGCTGTGATTAACGCATCTGAACGGCGGCCCATCGGTGTCGTACCTGCATGTCCAGCTTTACCTTCTACTGTCACTTCAAATTGTGTTAAACCTACAATTGCGTCGACAACCCCAATGGTAATATTTTCTTCTTCTAAAACCGGCCCTTGTTCAATATGCAATTCTAAAAATGCTTTCATTGTTTTTGGATCACGATGTTTAGGAAGGGATGAATCTAAACCTGCCTCTTGCATCGCTTCTATAACAGAAATCCCATCTTTGTCAAGAATTGTATGGAATTCTTCATCTGTGATTAATCCGTTAATTCCACGGGATCCCATCAAACCGCCACCAAAACGAGAACCTTCCTCTTCAATCAACGCAATTACTTCCAGTGGATATGCTGGTTTGATTCCGTACTCTTGAAATAAAGCAGCAACTTCAAGCCCTGCCATAATACCAGCAGGTCCATCATAATTACCACCGTGAGGAACACTGTCAAAATGTGAACCTATTAGAACACTAGGAGCCGATTCTTTCGTTCCTTCTAATTTTCCAAAAATATTACCAAGTCCATCTTCACTAACCGTTAAACCATATTGTTCCATTTTTTCTTTAATATACGTACGTGTTTTTACGTCTTCTGGACTATAGGAATATCTTGTCATTCCTTCATTTGGTGTTGCCGTAAACTTACTCATTGTTTCAAGATGTTGTCTCAATCTTTCTTTATTTGCCAACTAAATCACGCCTCCAAAATTCAATTTTAAATTGGAAAAATTGAGTAAGTGTACTTACCCGATTAAACCAAGAAATCTAAGAATCTACTATTATTATAGGTAAGTGACAAAGACCCCTGCAAGAATAACAGACACAATAGTAACGGTAATAAATCCACCGACTAACATTGGTGGCAGCATATGACTTAATAGAGCTTCTTTTTCTTTTTCATCTTTTGCCATCGATTCGACTACTTCATTTGTAATAATATAATCTTGTGGAAATCCATATAATGCCGTTAATGACACAGCGAATGCCATTTCTTTACTAACTTTTAATACTTTCCCCATAATCCAAGAGAAAATATACATTCCCAAAATACCTATAACAATGGTACCTACTAATAAACCGAAAATTTCTACCATCATATCTGGGGTAGCATTTTTTAATCCATCAAAAATAAATAACAATAGAGCTAACATCGCAAAACCAAATCCGTTTGCTTTTTCAAGCACCCCTTTTTCCAAAAATCCAATACTGGAAGCAATAACCCCAAATAACAAACAAAGTACATATGGGTGAATGGTAACAAGTGGTTCCACAACAACGGAAGTAAGATATGCCAAATAAGCTACAACAATTAATCTAAAGAATTTAAAGAAATTAGTATTATATTTATCAGGTAATCTATCAAATAACTTAGGCTTAGGATCCTCAATTGTTGCCACTACCTCATTCGATGCCTCAAATGTTATTTCACCATTCCGATATTTCTGTAAATAGTTTTTCCCTTCTCTTTTTAACATAATTGAAGTCAGCGGGTAACCAACAAACCCTTGAATAACATAAATAACGATAGCAAAAACCGACAAACTTGTCAGTCCCACTGCTTGCGCCCCTTCAGACATAATGAGTGAGGATACAACCCCGCCTACTAATGGAGGAACAGCAACAATCATTGCTTCTATTCCAAAAATCATTGTTCCAATCGTAAGTAATAATAGAGCTGCACCAGCAACACCTGCAAGAGCAATCAAAATCGTTTTCCATTGATTTTTTAATTCTTTCAATGAAAGCAACGTTCCCATATTGGTGATGAGCAGGTAAATCATCATCGACGCTACAACCGATGGGATACCTGCAATTTCAACAATATCTTTCGGGAAAAACGTCCAATACCCGATTAAGAATAGGATCGCACAAATGAATACGGAAGGAATCCAAGCCTTCGTACGTATAGATACTGCTTCTCCTATGAATAAAATGGTTATTAGTATAACCAAAGCTAACATTTGAGACATTATTCTACCTTCTTTCTGCAATATTTGACATAATTCTACAAAAATTATTAATTAATTATAACAATAATCTAACGGAATTCAATGACAATTTTTACTTTGGTAACAATTTTATAATTTTTGAATAGATTTAAGGTTATTGGAATAAGCTTAATGATGCCTATTAGGTGTCCTATAATGTGGAACATTATAGATATTCCAGGTAGTTGAAGGACTGTCATTTTATTAAATTACTAAAAACGTCCAATTACTAATCCAACTAAACCACTTGATATTATGCACTTTGTATTCTAAAATGTACTAAAATACTAGACAAATAGGGATGGGAAAGAAGATGTTTAAAATAAACGAGGAACTTGCAAAAGATTTAATTGAGAAAAGAAGAGATCTGCATCGAAATCCTGAATTAGCTTTTGAAGAATTCAATACAACGGAACATTTGAAAAAATGGCTTGGGGAACACGGAATCCCTATCCTTCCTTTTGGTTTAGAAACAGGAATCATTGCGGAAGTTAGAGGTGAACATGAAGGCCCTACCATCGCGATTCGTTCAGATATCGATGCTTTACCAATTAAAGAAGAGACGGATGTTCCTTTTCGTTCTGAAATAGATGGGAAGATGCATGCTTGTGGCCACGACTTTCATGCGGTTTCTATTTTAGGTGCTGCAATACTTTTAAATGAACAAAAGGATCTATTACATGGGACAGTAAGATTTATCTTTCAACCGGCCGAAGAAGTTGCTCAAGGTGCGAAATATTTGGTCGACAAAGGTGTATTAAATGATGTAAAAGCCGTGTTTGGAATGCATAATAAACCAGATCTTCCAGTTGGGACGATTGGTGTGAAATCAAATGGTTTAATGGCAAGTGTGGATAAATTTGAAATTACATTTAATGGAATAGGAGGCCATGCTGGAATCCCGAGTAGCACGATTGATCCGATTATTATGGCATCCCAATATGTGACGAATGTACAATCCATTATCGCAAGAAGAATTGATTTGTTCCATAATGCGGTCATTAGTATTACAAGTATTAATGGTGGAAACACATGGAATGTGATCCCAGATAAAGTGGTACTCCAAGGTACGGTAAGAACGTTCCAACAAGAAGCACGCGAAACAATTTCAAGTTATATGAAGAAACTAGCGCAAACGACTGCTGAAGGACATGGTGGAGCGGTTGATTTTCAGTGGGATTCCTATTTGCCAGTCGTAAATAATTCAGAAGAATATGAAGAAGTCGTGCGTGAAGCTATCAAAGAAGCAGGATATGAAGTAGTAAATGCTGTCCCTAACGCTGGAGGAGAGGATTTTGCATATTACTTAAACTATATTCCTGGATTCTTTGTATGGATGGGAGTAGATGGCCCGAAAGAATGGCATCATCCCGAATTTGATTTAAATGAAGAAGCAATTAAGGTTGCTGCTGAGTATTTTGCAACATTAGCTGTGAAGGTTTTAAAAAATGCATAAATGGACAGATACCTTCGTTCAGAGGGTTCAGTAACGGCAAATTGAATAAATAACATGTTGTTATGATTGCACTTTATTAAATTGGGAAACATTGAATCTCCCCATCTATATATATTCCAAAGAACGGATGCTGCACTATTCTATAAGACACCTAAAAGAGATGGGGAAGAAACGTGTATCTTAGAATGGAAAAACTATAACTAACTAATATGTAAAACACATGTTATTTTACTTTTAAAATAGCGTGTGTTTTTTATCATTGTAACAGAGGTGTGATTAAAAAACTCGGAGTGGATTGGAGAAGTAGTTTATGCCTATTTCTATTTATAAGGAATGAATTAAATAATATGGAAATAACTTTAATTTATATAGTAGAGTAAATTTAATAATGAGCCTTATTTGATATGAACTCCAGTAGGCCGTTAGTTTTCCTTGAAGTGTTTATTCCTATATCTAAAAGTAGTATAGGAAATAGAAATAATAGGGATATTAATTTGTATTGTCGCAGTTATCTATCTAAGCTTTATTTTATACGAGTCACTGGAGTTAGAGAAAATTATAATGAATGATTGACTTTTAGTGTGATAGTGTGGTAGGATATTTTTTGTCGCTTTAAGCGGACTATAATTAAAAAGAAAACAAAAACCTGTTGACTTTCTTATTTGAAAGTTATATAATGTAATTCTTGTCGCTAAATTAAATCATTTAACGACAATTAATAAAAAAACTTATTGACATTGAATAAGTGGTTATGATATATTGATAAAGTCGTTTTTAATAAACGACTTAGATATTTGCTCTTTGAAAACTGAACAAAACAACCAGTATGTCAAGAAAGAAACTCGTTTTTCTTTCATTATTAATAGAAGGTAATACTTCTAAAAGCTAAGACATTAGAATGAATTGGTGTTCATTCTGACAAACTTTTTTGGAGAGTTTGATCTTGGCTCAGGACGAACGCTGGCGGCGTGCCTAATACATGCAAGTCGAGCGCTGGAAGCTACTTTCATCCCTTCGGGGGTGAAAGTAGTGGAAAGAGCGGCGGACGGGTGAGTAACACGTGGGCAACCTACCTGTAAGACTGGGATAACTCGCGGAAACGTGAGCTAATACCGGATAATACTTTTTATTGCATAATAAGAAGTTTAAAAGGCGGCGTAAGCTGTCACTTACAGATGGGCCCGCGGCGCATTAGCTAGTTGGT
>NZ_LYCS01000016.1 GCF_001659985.1 Oceanobacillus sp. Castelsardo | reverse complement strand
AGCTGGGTAGCTACGTGTGGAAAGGATAAGTGCTGAAAGCATCTAAGCATGAAGCCCCCCTCAAGATGAGACTTCCCATCATTTTAAATGAGTAAGATCCCTCAGAGACGATGAGGTTAATAGGTTTGAGGTGGAAGCGTGGTGACACGTGGAGCTGACAAATACTAATCGATCGAGGACTTAACTAAATTCTTTTGATGTCTAATTTACTCTTATTTAGTTTTTAAGGTATAAACCTTAATTTAATATTATTGTCTGGTGATAATGGCGGAGAGGTCACACCTGTTCCCATACCGAACACAGAAGTTAAGCTCTCCAGCGCCGATGGTAGTTGGGGGTTCCCCCTGCGAGAGTAGGACGCCGCCAGGCAATAAAAAAAGGTAAGATATTAAAGTATAATATCTTACCTTTTTTTACGTTCCGAAAGTCTAAAATTTTCGAAAAGAAACATTTTGAAGTAGTAAAATTTTATTGTTCAAAATAAAGTAACTGTAGGCTTGTCGTTAAATCAATAGTGACAAGCCTAGCTTTTTAAAAGGATATTAATAAAATACAAAATAAATGAGATTCCATTAAAAATATGCTAAATTTAAATAGGTCAAAAGACTACTTTGTCCAATTACTTCTAAGTGAAATTAGGCTCAAAAATGAATGTATTTTACGATTTGTACAAAAATAAGAGGAGCCTTTTAATAAAGGAGGAAACGAAAATGGCAACGGAAGAAAAAACAGAAAAAAAAGCAATAAAGAAAGCTAGTGAAGGGGATACTATAAAAGTAGTTAAGGGTGAACAAAAAGGTAAAGAAGGAAAGGTACTTCTAGTAAGGGAAAACTCTGTTATTATTCAAATTGGAAAACATCAAGAAACGGGTGAACCAATAAAAACGGTAGTGAATCATAAGAACTATAAGCGTGTTAAACAATAGAGGATAGGATATAACTTAACTTTTCATGTTGAAAAAATAATAAAAGTTAAATAGCATACCGTTCAAAAATGATTGGTATGCTATTTTTCATTGAAGTTTCCCTACGGTAAGAACTACCTAACCATATCTACTTTCTGTTCTTTCACCATGTTTACAAATATTTCCAGGAAACGGTTATCATCAGTAAGTTCAGGGTGAAATGAACTTACTAGAATATGATCTTGTTTTGCTGCAACTATTTTACCATCATATGTAGCTAGTATCTCAACATTTTCACTTGCTGATTCAATATAGGGGGCACGAATAAAAATTGCGTTAAATGGCTGTTTTAAATTCTTCACATCTAATTTGGTTACGAAACTATCCACTTGTCTACCAAATGCATTTCGTTTAACACTTATATCCATTAAGTTTAAATGGATTGTATTAGAATCGGTAATTTCTTTTGCCAGAAGAACCATTCCAGCACAAGTTCCAAATATTGGTTTTCCCTGGTTCGAAAACTCCTTCAGGGGTTCAAAAAACTCATAACGATCTATAAGTTTTCTCATCGTGGTACTTTCCCCACCTGGAAGAATTAATCCATCCACTTCTCCAAGTTGTTCGGTTTTCTTTATAATAAGACTTTGTAATCCTAGATCATGAATATGTTTTACGTGTTCCTCAATTGCTCCTTGGAGTCCAAGAACACCAATTGTTAATTTAGTCATTGTTTTACACATCCTAATGAAAATCGGGAAGTGTATAGCAAAGCCATAACACTTCCGCCTTTAAATTTACCACCCACGTTCCTGCATTCTATCTTCATTTCCTAATTTAGATATTTCAATCCCCTTCATGGCAGATCCTAGTTCCTTAGATAACTTTCCAATTAAGTCATAATCTGTATAGTATGTTGTAGCTTGAACGATAGCATTAGCAAATTTTTCAGGGCTTTCTGATTTGAAAATACCGGATCCAACGAATACACCATCAGCACCAAGTTCCATCATTAATGCTGCATCTGCAGGAGTTGCAACTCCACCTGCTGCAAAGTTAACAACTGGTAATTTCCCAGCTTCTTTAATTTGTTTTAATACTTCATATGGAGCTCCAAGAATTTTGGCTTCTGTCATTAATTCATCATCATTCATTCTAACTACTTTACGTACTTGTGCATTTACTTTACGCATGTGACGAACTGCTTCCACAATATTTCCTGTTCCAGGTTCTCCTTTTGTACGTAGCATGGATGCGCCTTCCCCAATTCGTCGTGCTGCCTCACCTAAATCACGGCATCCGCAAACAAATGGTACGGTGAAATCACTTTTTAATAAATGAAATTCCTCATCTGCTGGGGTTAGAACTTCACTTTCATCTATGTAATCAACACCCATTGCTTCTAATACTCTTGCTTCTGATATATGGCCGATACGTGCTTTTGCCATTACTGGAACAGATACGGCATTCATTACTTCTTCCACGATGCGGGGGTCTGCCATTCTCGCAACACCGCCAGCTTTACGAATATCAGATGGTACCCTTTCCAAAGCCATAACAGCGACTGCTCCAGATGCTTCTGCTATCTTCGCTTGTTCAGCATTAACGACATCCATGATGACGCCACCTTTTTGCATTTGCGCCATTCCACGTTTTACTGCCTCAGTTCCTAATAACTTTTCCAATTAGTCCAACTCCAATCATTTTTCTAAATAATATACTACATTATAAAAATAATTGTGATACTATTGAAAGTGTCAGTTTCTAATTAATTGAAGGGGTCAGTAAAAAGGAGTATAAAAATGGAGATGTTATCCTGTCATTTAAATCGATCAAGTGAAGTACCATTATACGAACAATTGTATAATTTTATAAAAAATGAAATCATTGTAGGAAGAATAGAATACGGTGCTAAACTTCCGTCTAAAAGGAAGTTATCCGAATTTCTTAGGATTAGTCAAAATACGGTTGAGACGGCTTATGATCAACTATTAGCAGAAGGTTATGTTGAAAGTGTTCCAAGAAAAGGTTATTTTGTGTTAGCCTATGAAGAATTAGAATATGTTCAGCAAAATGAAATAAAAATAAGTGAAAACGAAGAAAAAGAAGAAGAACTAAAGTATCATTTTCATCCAAGCTGGATTGATACTGAAAATTTCCCTTTTAAAAAGTGGAGAAAATATGCAAAAAATAGGATTGATGAGAACTATCATTCTTTGCTTTTATTAGGGGATATGCAAGGGGAATTAGAGCTACGACAAGAAATCTCACAATATTTGTACCATGCCAGGGGGGTTCAATGTTCACCTGAACAAGTCATTATTGGTGCAGGAAGTGAAATTCTACTGCAACAACTTATTCTTTTATTTAATAAAGACACGATTTATGGAGTAGAAGATCCTGGGTACCACATCATCTCAAAAATGCTGAAAAACAACGAAAAAGAGGTACATCCTTTACGAGTAGACGAGGATGGAATTATAGTGAAGCAAATAGAAAATACGGATATTGACATTGTCTATGTTACACCTTCTCATCACTTTCCTTATGGCTCGGTTCTTTCCGTTAATCGAAGGATGCAATTATTAAAATGGGCAAGAGAATCGGTAAATAGATATATTATTGAAGATGATTATGATAGTGAATTTCGGTATAGTGGTAAGACAATTCCATCTCTGCAAAGTATGGATCAAGCTGGAAAAGTAATTTATCTCGGATCTTTTTCTAAGTCACTGATTCCATCTCTACGGATTAGTTATATGGTTTTACCCAAAAAGTTATGGAAAAAATATAAGGAAGAATTATCCTTTTACCAATGTACTGTTTCAAGGATTGATCAGCATATTTTAACTGAATTTATGAGAGAAGGTGACTTCGAAAGACATTTAAATCGAATGAGGAAAATTTACCGTAGAAAATTAGATAAAACGTTAGAATTAATTAAACCTTTTAAGGAAATACAAGTGATTGGGGAACAATCTGGACTTCATATTGTACTTGTCATAAAAAATGGAATGAAAGAAGAAGAACTAGTAGAAAGGGCTAAAAAATCAAAGATTACAATTTATCCAATATCCTATTATTCCCTCAAGAAATTGGATAAAAGTCCACCTATGATTATTTTGGGATTCGCGGGAATTCCTGAGGATGAATTGGAGAAGGCCATTCATATATTGGTTAATAGTTGGGAATTAGAAATGGGTAAATAGTATGGAAAAGCTGACTTTCTTTAAATAGAAAATCAGCTTTCTATTAATGATGATGGTGGTGGGCATGAATTTGAGGGCTATAATCATGCTCGCATAGTAGACTATCACCGTGGGGGTGGTCTTCACTTTCCAATTGAATGGTAACATGGCCAATACTTTGATGTTGTAAATCGTGTTCAATCGTTCTTAGTAAACTTTGGCTTTCTTCAATCGACATATCATGATCCACTACGACATGACAGGAAAGTGCATTTAATCCACTTGTTATACTCCAAACATGTAAATCATGTAGACTTATTACGCCTTCTACCTTTTTTATTGTGCCTATAACCTGTTTTATTTCAACGTTTTTAGGGGTACCTTCCATTAACACCTGCAAGGCATCTTTGCTTACTCTCCAACCACTTACAAGGACAAGAGCTGCAACGATAACACTTGCTAGTGGATCTGCCCATCCCCATCCGAAGAACATAATCAATAATGCTGCCGTTATAGCACCGATAGAACCGAGCATATCACCAATTACGTGAAGAAAGGCGGCTCTTAAGTTTAAATTATCTTCTGTGTCTCCACCACGCATTAATATCCAAGCAACAAGAATATTTACAAGTAATCCAATAATTGCGATTGTCAACATTCCAGTTGAGGCTACCTCAGGTGGATTTAGAAAACGTTGAATTGCTTCGTAAAATATAAATAAAGAAATAATGATGAGTGTGACACCATTGAATACGGCTGCTAAAATTTCAAAACGTTTATATCCATACGTTTTACTATAATCCGCTGTTTTTTCACCAAGAGTAAAAGCTAATAACCCGACGCCAAGAGAAATGGAATCACTTAGCATATGCCCAGCATCTGAAAGTAATGCTAAACTATTTGTTAAAAATCCGCCAACAGCCTCAATAATCATATATGCTGAAATAATGAAAAAGCTAATTCGTAATGCATTCTTATTATTTGAATGTGCATAGTGGTGATGGTGATCATGGCCCATTTTTATTCCCTCCTATACCTTATTATTCTTAAGTTGTTTTTATAATCTATTCATTTTTATAAGGAAACCTCACATGTGACTTGCATGTTCAATCGTTTGTTTTAATGTATTCATTACGTGATCGTCATCATGAGAATAATATAAAGTAGTACCCTCTCTACGATATTTTACTAGGCGTAAATTTTTAAGGAAACGTAATTGGTGAGATACTGTTGATTGTTGTAAATTCAATGTTTTTGCAATTTCGTTAACGGAATACTCGTTGTTAAATAATAAATAGAGTATACGAATTCGTGTCGGATCGCCTAAAGCTTTAAATGTTTGCGATACAACAAATAATGTTTCTTCATCTAAGTCGTCATGATTAGGGTGGATCTGTTCTTCATTCACATAGCTTCCCTCACTTTTATAAATGCTTATATGATTATTTACTCATATAATAATATATTAAACTTTAATGAAATTGTCAAAGAATTCATTCGACAAAATTAGAATAAAAGGATGTGGGGAAAGCTTTATCATAACAATTTTAATAAATACTTTTCTTAAAAAATGAGAGATTTTATAAAATTATTTACGGATAAGAGGTTTAACACTCTGTGCTTAGGGGTATATGAGGTATTGTCAGAAAATAATTTTATGTGTGTAGCGTACATAATTTTTAGCGAGAAAGAGTATTCCGTGTTACTGAAAATTTTAATGTATTAAGAAAAACTAACATAATCATCGGGGGATTAGCAAATGCGGGTTTTTCTAAGATAAAGAATAAACTTAGGGGGAAGACCAGTGGAAAGAGATGAATTCTATTCAAATTTACCAAAACATTTATTGGGCGCCTTCTATATCTACATATGTAAAAATATTGAGAAAGGCATTAAATTCAATAATATGAGAGCAGAATTAGACATCATAGAAAACGAGGTAAGTAAAAGGGAAATTCCGATTAGCGAGTTAATTAAGGAAGGAGAAAATTTCATCCAAAAGAAAGTGTTTAAATGACTCAGCTCTATATAATAGAGCTTTTTGTGAATATATGCTCATATATTCACAATGGGGAATTGGGAAAAAGGTTGAAACTTTTCTTATAAATTTTCGTATGAATAGTATCATAATTAAATTGGGGGATATTAAAATGAAAAAAGGGTTTACACTACTTTTACTTACTATTGTCTTTTTGGCTCTTGCAGCATGCAGTAGTGGGGACAAGGAAGTAAATGAAATTTATAACAAAGCTCTAGAAGCTGCAGAAGAAATGAATAGTGCAGAAGTTGATATAGAGATGAAGCAGGAGATGAGTGTACCTCAGGAAGAAACTACCATGGTAATGGAAAGTAAAATGTCAGGGGCTATTATTGTTGACCCCCTTGCCATGCATCAAAAAGGAACAGCTTCTATATCAATGGGAGAAGAAATGGATGGACCGATGGAAATGGAACAGGAATTATATTTCGTTGATAACGAAATATACAGTTTTGATTCATTAACTGGAGAATGGTTGAAAATGGATGAATCCACGATTCCTATGGATTTAATTAATACAGAACAAATGGACACATCAGACCAGTTAAATATGTTCCAAGATTATGTAGATGATCTAAGTTATGAAGAAACGGAAGAGGCCTATATTTTCAAATTCTCGCCTAATCAGGATGAAGTGAAGACATTAGCGGAAGATTTATTGAAAGAAATTATACCAGAAGATCTTACGTCTCAAATCGGTAAAGAAGTAACAGAAATTCTTAAAAATACAGAGATTAATCATTTACAAGTGGAAATGTCCATTAATAAAGATTCCTATCAAATTGAAAAGTATCATTTAGATATGGATATGAAAATGACCATTGAGGGAGAAGAAATGATTATGAAACAAAATGTGAATACTATGTATCGTAATATAAATACGATTGATAAAATCGAAATTCCAGAGGAAATAAAAGAATCGGCAAAAGATGTACCGGGACTTTAGCGAAAAAAAGTCAGCCATTTTTGTAATGGTTGACTTTTTAAATTTAAAGGAAGATATTAACGTGACCATTATCCGTGATTTCTACAGTCGAATAACTTTCAAACGTTTCCATGTTCGTTATTTCTCTTTTGACAGGATTAGCAAAGCTCCTCATGTATTGGTGATATAGGTTTAAATCTCTGACAATATGATACAAATAGGTTTTTTTCCCATTCCAGGTATCACTGCTTCTTATAATAAAATGGTTATGAAATATATTCTTAAACCATTGTTTTGCTTGTTCATGATTTTCAAAATCTGGCATTTTATCTTCTAACTTTAATAAATCCATACGGAATCATACCCCTTGCTTTTCATTTCAGTCTTAGTATGTTCCGCTTGTTTTTTAGAATGCTTTTATTTTGTAGGGGATTTGTGGTAATAAAAAAGGGATAACCCCCTTGTGGCTTATCCCTTTTACTGTTATTTTTCTTCTATAGGCTTTCTCCAGATACCTAATACGAAGGCAGATATAATCATACCAATAACTACTGATAATAGGAAAAATATTGCATTTTCTGCTAATGGAATAACAAATATTCCACCGTGGGGTGCTGGGATCGCAGTATTAAAGAATTGGGTTAAACCACCGGCAATAGCAGCACCAAGGATAGAAGAACCTATCACTCGCAATGGATCTGCGGCAGCAAATGGAATTGCCCCTTCTGTAATAAAGGAAAGGCCCATTACATAGTTTGTAGCACCAGATTTCTTCTCTGATTCCGTAAATTTATTTTTAAATAAAGTACTCGCTAAGGCGATAGCTAGTGGTGGAATCATCCCACCTGCCATAACGGCTGCCATTAAACTTCCATCACCAGTATCAGTAAAAATACCAATTGAGAAGGCATAAGCAGCTTTATTAAAAGGCCCACCCATATCAATGGCCATCATACCACCTAAAATTGCACCTAAGATAACTGCATTGCCTGTACCTAGATTTTCTAAGAATGTTACCATAGCGGTATTAATGGTTGCAAAAATAGGACCGAAAATAAAGTACATTAAAATTCCTGTTACCAACAGACCTAATACTGGATAAATTAGGATTGGCTTTAGTCCTTCAAGTGACTTCGGTAATCCACGAAATACTTTCTTTAGCCAAATAACTACATAACCAGCTAAGAAACCGGCAACTAAACCGCCAAGGAAGCCAGCATTACTATTTACAGCAATTAAACCACCAACCATACCTGGCATTAGGCCCGGACGATCGGCAATACTCAAGGCAATAAATCCTGCAAATATAGGAATAAGGAAATTAAATGCATTTCCACCGAGTTCATTTAAGAATGTGAAAATCGTACTCTCACTTCCAACAAAACTTTCAAACAAGAAAGAAAATGCAATTAAAATCCCACCACCGACAACAAAAGGAAGCATATGGGAAATACCATTCATAATGTCCTTATAAATTCTCCCCCATGCTGAATTTGATTTTTCATCGGTGTTGTCGGCTTTCTTTTCACCGCCATCTCCCTGATATATTGGAGCATCTTTATTAACTGCCTTCGTAATTAATTCCTCTGTTTTGTTAATCCCATCTGAAACAGGGCGTTGAATGAGATGTTTTCCGTTAAACCGGTCAAGATCGACTTTTTTACTTGCAGCAATAATAACGGCATTTGCTCGTTCGATTTCATCTTTGGAAAGAGCATTTTTTGCCCCATCGGATCCTTGAGTTTCTACTCGTATATCAACATTCATTTCTTTTGCCTTTTTCTTTAAAGCATCCTCTGCCATATACGTATGAGCAATACCTGTAGGACAAGCAGTAATCGCGACTACAAATGGTTTCGCTTCATTTGTTTCTTTTGATTCTTCATCAAAGCGATCTTCTTGTTTTACTTCTTCTTGTTCTTCATCAAATAAAGCATGGACTTCTTCTGGTGTTTGAGCATTTTTTAGGCTATTGACAAATTCTTTTTCGATTAATTGACGGGATAACGCTGCTAACGTTTCTAAATGGGTGTTATTCGCTCCCTCTGGTACAGCAATCATAAAGAAGAGGTAAGCAGGTTGTCCATCAAGGGATTCATAATTTACACCTTTGTTACTTTTCGCGAATAAAACGGTTGGTTGTTTGACTGCCTTATTTTTGGCGTGTGGCATGGCAATACCATCACCAAGTCCTGTAGACGTTTGTGCCTCTCTCTTTAAAATGGCATCTTTGAACTCATTTACGTCTGTTATGACATCATGTTTAACTAAACTTTCAATCATTTCATCAATGACAGCTTCTTTTTCGGTTGCTTGAAGGTCGAGAAGCATGATGTCCTTTCTAAGTAAATCGGTTATTTTCATGACTATCATCCTTTGTTAAATTTCTTTAAGTTCTACTTGATTGAGAAGGGAAAGGATTGTTTCTTTTTTAGCTAAGTCGTCCGAAAAAGCTGTTGCACTTCCACAAGCAATCCCCATTTTAAATGCGGCTATCGGATCTTGTTTTTTTGTATATTGACCGATAAATCCAGCAATCATAGAATCTCCTGCACCCACAGAATTTTTTACATTCCCTTTTGGGTTGAATCCTTGATAAATCCCATTATTCGTAAATAACAATGCACCGTCGCCTGCCATAGATACAATGACATGCTTCGCTCCCATATCAAGTAATTTTTTACCATATGGAATGACATCTTTAATTGTTTTTAAATTTACGTTAAAGAGCTCTGATAATTCTTCACGGTTCGGTTTTACCAATAGCGGTTTATAAGGTAGTGTAGCTTTTAAATCTTTCCCAGTTGTATCAATAACAAATTCCGCGTTTGTTTTTTTAACCTTCTTAACCATTTCTTCATAAAAGTCCTCTGGTAGGGAAGGTGGTTTACTGCCTGATAAAATAACGGTATCTTTTTCACTTATCTTATCTAATCTTGATAAAAGGTCATTGGCCTCAGATGATGTAATAACAGGACCTCTACCATTAATTTCAGTTTCTACATCTGATTTAAGTTTAATATTGATTCGAGTATCATCAGATATGGAGACGAAATCGGAGTGGACTCCATCTTTGTTCAACCAATCGTTTATGAAATCACCCGAGAAACCTCCAAGAAAACCAACTGCTGTTGTATCACTTTCTAATTCCGTTAAAACTCTTGAAACGTTGATGCCTTTTCCGCCGGGAAATTTTGCATCGTCGTCCATTTTATTTAATTCACCTAGATGAAATTGTTTAACGTGAACAATGTAATCGATAGAAGGATTTAGTGTTATTGTATAAATCATTAGTTAAGCCTCCAAAATTGTTGTTTTTTCCTTGAATAATGAAAGATCTTCATTGGAATCATTTGTTATGATTGTTACATCTTCCATGTTAAACAAATGAACAAAATTGACTTTCTTCCATTTGGTATGGTCTGCTAATACATAGGTCATGGAGGATTGTTGTTGTGCTAATTTTTTGATGGCTGCTTCTTCAGGGTCAGGGGTCGTGCAGCCAAATTCAATATCTATACCATTTACCCCAAGAAAAGCTTTATTAAAACGAAAAGATTGTAAATTAGTGAAACTTGTAGAACCAACAATAGCTTTGGTACCTTGCTTAATTCTTCCTCCAATTAATAACGTTTCAATTTGTCTATCGGTTAATAAGGAAGCTTGTTGGATCCCGTTTGTTACTACTGTAATATTCCCTCTATCAATGAAATCAATCATGGCTAAAGTTGTCGTGCCAGCATCTAAGAATATAACATCATTTTCTTCTATGAGAGACGCTGCCATTTTACCAATTGCGGACTTCTCTTGAACGTTTTTGAGTGATTTTTCACTAACTGTTAATTCCTCACTAATTTGATATATACGTTTTGCACCGCCGTGGATGCGCTTAATTTTCCCTTCGTTGTGTAAGAATTCAAGGTCTCGACGTATCGTTGACTCTGAACAATTTAATGCTTGCATAAGGTCTTGTGTTTTTACGATACCTTGTTCTTTCACCAAGTCTATTATGACGGTATGTCTTTCTTCGGTTAACATTACATAACCTCCTGAACAGTATTTTACCATCAAAAACATCCAAAAACAATCAACAAGTTTGTACCAGGGTTTGATAAATACTTGTTTTATTAAAAAATTCAGCACTATGTCACATATTAGGCACTTGCCTAATATGATAATTAAAAGTATATGGGAAATTATAAAATATGAATAAAGTAATTTGAGGTGTTAAGATGAAAGAAAAACTCTCAAGTACCATGTTAAATATAGATAATGTAAATATCTATTGCGAATATATTTGTAATGGAAAGCCGCCACTTGTCCTAATTCATGGCTTTGTATCTTCGACTTATACGTTTAATAGGATTATCCCTTTATTAGAAAAGGACTTTTCCGTTGTTGCAATAGACTTACCTGGTTTTGGGAGAAGCGAGAAGTCGACATCATTTTTTTATTCATATGAAAACTATGCCAGATTAGTAACAAAATGTATGGATTATTTCGGAATGGACGACGTTAGTATTGTCGGTCACTCAATGGGTGGTCAAATAGCCTTAAATACTGCTAAACTTATGCCGGATAAAGTAAAGAAGTTATTTTTATTAGCTAGTTCAGGTTATTTAAAAAGTTCTAATAGGTTATTAGTGTATTCTTCCTATTTACCTTTCTTTAGTTTGTACGTGAAGAGAGCAGTGAACAACCGTAGTGTGATTGACAGTTTAAGAAATGTATTTTACAACCATTCTTATATTACTTCTGACCATATTAGAGAATTTGAAAGACCAATTAAAGAGAAGAATTTTCCGAAATCCCTTATTCGCTTGCTTCGTCATCGTGAAGGGGATTTATCTCCTCGAGAACTGGGGAAAATAAATACATCTACTTTACTCATATGGGGTGAGGATGATCAGGTAGTTCCATTGCATGTTGGAAAGCGGTTAGTTCAAGACCTACCAAATGCTGAACTAATAACCTTTAAAGAAACGGGGCATTTGGTAACAGAGGAAAGACCAAATGAAATTTCTAATCTCATTTCTTCTTATTATTTTAAAGGGCAAACTGCTCAATGAATTAAATGAAAAAGAGGGGTAAACAATCTCGATGATACCTTTTGGGGTTTTTATAAAGTAAAACTCTTTCCAAAAATCTATTGTATTGTTATATTATATCCATCATTTATTAAGCTAATGTTAATTTTTGGTAACATTTTTCTATTTTGTGTAAGGGTAATATTACAAAATAATTGTTATAATGGATATAATAAGCAATATATAATGTCATAGGAGAGATAGTATGGTAACAATTAATAAGGCAGAAAATATGTTTTATATTGGGGATGACGTAAAGGAGCCAATTGCAGAGTTAACATTTAACCAGTCTAGTGGCAACAATATTGTGGTAGATCATACTTATGTATCTGATGAACTTCGTGGTCAAGGAATTGCTGGAGAATTAGTAGAAAAAGTAGTTGCATATGCTCGTGAAAATAAAAAGAAAATTATTCCCTTATGTCCATACGTGAAGCGGAAATTAGAAGAAACTCAAGAATATCATGATGTACTCTCGGAAAAGTAGAAAAGAGTAAAATCAAGTAAAGAGAGGTGCGTTTGGAGAATGTATCTAACTGTACAGGAAACTGCAGATTATTTATCTATGCCAGTAACGAAAGTTTCTGCATTAGTACTGCAAGGACGAATACGTGCAATCCATGATGGTGAGCAATACCTAATTAATCAAAATCAATTCACCACGCATTTCGAACAAGTAGAGAAATATCGAATGATGATTTTGGAATATTTGAATGAACCTATCCCTGAAGATATCGATGTGAAAGATGAAGATTAAATAAAAAAGTGAAATGAGTGCTACATTACGCATTCATTTCACTTTTTATTTGGTATGATAAACCGAATGGATAGGAATAATAAGAGTAAATTTGTGTTAGGCGGAGGATGAATAATGAAGTTTAACTATTTAATTTCTATCATATTAGGGATATTTTTTTCCTTTTTTATAACAGGTCAATTAGTGGCAGAGGAAAATAAGGAAGGTATCGAAGTAGGTAATAAAGCACCTAATTTTGAAGTAGAAACGTTAGACGGAGAAAAGGTAAGTTTGTCCGATTATAAAGGTAAACCAGTCATGCTAAATTTCTGGGCAACTTGGTGTCCACCTTGTCGGGTAGAAATGCCAGATATGCAAAAATTTCATGAAGAGCATGAGGTAGTAGTTTTAGCTGTTAATTTATTAGACACTGAAATGAAAAAAGACAATGTTCAAAAATTTGTAGATGAATTCGATATGACTTTTACCGTGGGGTTAGATGGGGATGGAGAAGTTTCAACCAAATATCGAATCAATCCTATCCCGACCACTTATATGATTGATTCGGAAGGGATTATTCGTCACAAATCTTTAGGGGCTATGCCATATGAAACAATGGTAGAGCACTTAAATAGTATGGATTGAAATGTATAAAATATTTATTTTGAATTGAAGGAAAACTTATGATATAATAAATTTAAATGAATACAATATATTCCTTCGGGGTTGGGTGAAATTCCCTACCGGCGGTGATGAAGCAATGCTTCAAAGTCCGTGACCCGTGCGGTTATTTAAACCAAGCGGTGGATCTGGTGAGAATCCGGAACCGACAGTTAAAGTCTGGATGGGAGAAGGGATTTTAGAATGGCGTTTTTTGGCTTGTATTATTTTTGTTGTATAAGTTAAAAGTGCTTATTTTGTTAACTAAAATTCTAAACTCAGAGCTCTCGATGGTATTTTTTATCGAGGGCTTTTTCGTATGTTAAAAGATTTTACCCCCTAAAAAGAAGGAATAAAGAAGGGAGATACTATGTTTACAGGAATTATTGAAGAAATTGGGGCAGTGAAAAAAATCCAAAAGGTTTCAGACCAAGCAGTAACGATGACTATCTCAGCGAAAAAAATTCTTGAAGATGTTAGGCTTGGTGACAGTATCTCGATGAATGGCATTTGTTTAACTGTTACCCAATTTACAACTGATTATTTTGAGGTAGATGCCATGCCAGAAACAATAAACGCAACGTCATTAAAAAGCCTAAAACAAGGCTCCAAAGTAAATTTAGAAAGAGCTATGGCGGCGAATGGGAGATTTGGTGGACATTTTGTTTCTGGACATATTGATGCTACTGGAAAAATAGTCAAAAAGAAAAAAGAGCAAAATGCTATATATTACAACATAGAAATTCCAACCGACTTAACTAAATACATCTTGCATAAGGGCTCCATCACGGTGGATGGAACAAGTTTAACCGTATTTGGAGTTCGAAATAACGGTTTTACAATTTCTTTAATTCCGCATACCGCGAAAGAGACGATTCTTGGTGAAAAAGGAGAAGGAGATATTGTAAATGTAGAATGCGATATGCTCGCAAAGTACGTTCAAAAAATGCTCCAAAACGATAATAACGAACTAAATCAACAAGGTGGAATGAGTAAAGATTTTTTACAAAACAATGGTTTCATATAAAGGAGTGAAAAAATGAATCGGGTTGAAGAGGCAATAGCTGATTTAAAAGAAGGGAAACCGATTATTGTAAGTGACGATGAAAATCGAGAAAATGAAGGGGATTTTATCGCTTTATCTGACCGAATAACTCCAGAAGTTATCAATTTCATGATTACCCATGGAAAAGGACTTGTATGTACACCGATAGAGGAGAATTTGGCCAAAAAATTAGAATTGTATCAAATGGCTAGAGATAATACAGATCCACTTGCAACGGCTTTTTCTATATCTATTGATCATGTGAACACGACAACTGGTATAAGTGCTTATGAGCGATCGCTAACGATTCGTGCTTTAACAAAAACGGACGTGAAAGTAGAGGACTTTAAAAAGCCTGGACATGTTTTTCCGCTTATTGCTAAAGACGGTGGCGTCCTTATACGTCCAGGTCATACAGAGGCTGCTGTAGATTTGGCAAAATTAAGTGGAGCTTTTCCATCTGGCGTTATATGCGAAATCATTAAAGAAGATGGAACAATGGCTCGAATGCCTGACTTAGAAGAACTTGCGAAAAAGTTTGATTTGAAATTTATTACAATAGCAGACTTAATTGCTTATCGAAAGAAAACAGAAATAAAAATATATTAGGAAAATATAGTAAAAGAGGAGAAAATACAAATGGTAAATACAATCGTAGGAAATTTAGTTGGTACAGATTTAAGAATTGGAATCGTAGTCGCGAGATTTAATGAATTTATTACGAGTAAATTATTAGACGGTGCTATTGATACGTTAAAAAGACATGGTGTAGATGAAAAACAAATTGATGTAGCTTGGGTTCCTGGTGCGTTTGAAATTCCATTAATTGCTGATAAAATGGCAAGTCAAGATAAATATGATGCGGTGATTACTTTAGGTACGGTTATACGTGGTTCTACCCCCCATTTTGATTATGTATGTAATGAAGCTGCTAAAGGGGTTGCGCAAGCTTCCGTGAAAAACGGGAAACCAGTTGTGTTCGGTGTATTGACAACCGAAACAATAGAACAAGCTGTAGAAAGAGCTGGAACAAAGGCGGGAAATAAAGGCTCAGAAGCTGCAGTAACAGCTATTGAAATGGCAAATATGATGAAATTAATAGGGTAATGATTTAGAGCCGAGTATGTATTTATTATACATGCTTGGTTTTTTTACCTTCATAAGTGGAAAAATACGGTCTGCTAAGCTAAACTAGAGGATATACAAGCATTTTACATGGTTCACAAATCGAAAAAAGAATGCAAAATAAGTTTTTATTCAAAGGAAGATATCTATGTTAACAATTGAGAATTTATATAAATCCTATGGGGAAAAAGTGTTATTTAAAAATATCACTTGCACCATCTCGCCAAATGAACGAATAGGAGTAATCGGGGTTAATGGTACAGGAAAGTCTACCTTTTTAAAAGTAATTGCTGGGATTGATTCTGCAGAAAAAGGGGATATTCATCATCCGAAAGATTATCATATTGAGTATTTAGCGCAAGAACCGGATCTCGATCTTAGCTTAACAGTTATGGAACAAATATATTATGGTGAAGCGGACATTATGAGATTAATGCGACAGTATGAAGCGGCTTTATTAAAGCTTCAGCAAGATCCAGAAAATCCAGAAATACAAAATCATTTAATGAACATGCAACAAAAAATGGATGAAGAAGATGCATGGGAAGCAAATACCACTGCAAAAACAGTATTAACAAAGCTTGGTATTACTGATTTCAATAAAAAGGTCTCTGAACTTTCTGGTGGGCAGAAGAAGAGAGTAGCAATTGCCAAAGCATTAATCCAACCAGCTGATCTATTAATTTTGGATGAACCGACTAACCACTTGGATAATGAAACCGTGGAATGGTTAGAAAAATATTTACAAACCTATAAAGGCTCTTTATTATTAGTAACGCATGATCGTTATTTCTTAGATCGAGTAACCAATAAGATATTTGAGTTAGATAAAGGGAATTTATATATATATGAAGGAAATTACCAGATTTTTTTAGAAAAGAAAGCAGAACGTGAAGAGCTAGAGATAAGTAATGAAATGAAACATCAAAATACCTTAAGGCGAGAATTGGCGTGGCTAAGACGAGGGGCAAAAGCTCGCTCTACAAAGCAAAAAGCTAGGATTGACCGTATACATGAGATGAAAGAGAAATCATTTGATACGAAAAAAGACCAGCTAGAATTTCAAGTTGGGTCAACTAGACTAGGTAAGAAGGTAATGGAGTTAAAGGGAATTTCTAAAACCTTTGCAGGAAAAACATTAATTGAAGATTTCAATCATCTAGTCGTGCCGGGGGATCGTATCGGAATTATTGGACCAAATGGTTCTGGGAAATCAACTTTACTTAATATGATGGCTAATCGAATAGAAGTGGATAAAGGTGAAATTGACATTGGGGAAACGGTCAAGATTGGTTATTACACACAAGGTGATGAGGAACTAGATGGTGACTTGCGAATCATTGACTATATTAAGGAAGTCGCTGAGGTTATTCACACAACAGATGGGCAAATCATTACTGCGGAGCAAATGTTAGAGCGATTTTTGTTTTCCAGATATGCTCAATACACGTATATTCGTAAGCTTTCCGGTGGAGAAAAACGAAGACTTTATCTATTAAAGGTATTAATGACCGAACCAAATGTATTATTTCTAGACGAACCAACAAATGATTTAGATACACAAACATTAAGTATTTTGGAAGAGTATTTGGATCATTTTCCTGGTGTCGTTATCACTGTATCCCATGATCGTTATTTTTTAGATCGGGTAGTAGAACAACTATTTGTATTTAAAGGAAATGGTCAAATAGATCTTTTTTTCGGTAACTATAGTGAGTTTTTAGATAAACAAGGAATGGAAAAAAGATCAGCGATTAAGGCAGAAAAAATAAAAGAAACTGTAAAACCGAAAAAGCAACGAAAAAAATTATCGTACATGGATCAGAAAGAATGGGAACAAATAGAGGATCATATAACAGAATTAGAAGTTAAAATAGAAGAATTACAAAATGGTATAGTTGAAGCTGGAAGTGATGCTGGGAAAGTTCAGGAATTGTTTAAAGAACAACAAGAAATAGAAGCGGAACTTGAAGCTAAAATGGAACGTTGGGAAGAGTTGTCCTTATTAGTAGAAGAAATAGAAAATGCCTAGAATAATGTTTAAATATATGTTTTTAGTGGAAAATAATATATGATAATTTAGGAATAAATCTAATTTTAAAACGATAGATTCTTTTCATTTTTTCCAAACATATACCTTTATTAAAAATAATTAGGAGGAATTAGATGAAGCTTTTCCAAGTAAGAAAGGGTCAATTTGTTTTTTATAAAAATGAATTGCATAAAGTATATAGCGTGAAACCAATGTTTAAAAGGTCGGTCCATTTGTATCGCCTAAAGGACATGCAACAAGTTCTAACTCAAGCGAAGGAGATACAGTATTATAAACCGAAACATAATGATACCTTTATTTTTTATGGTAAACGTTACACCATTGACGAAAATGAAAGGGCAAAACCTGGAGATTATATTCTCATCGTCAAACCGGCACCAGACTTTCTTGATCACTACTCTTTAAATGAGATTGAAAAAGTTGAAAGTGTAGAAAATGGGAATGTTGTTACAACAAGGGATAATGGTGTTAAACATCATGAGTATGTCGTCCTAGTTCCTGGTAAGAAAGATGCCAGTCAGGAAATCGCGTACTATGATAAGGGTTTGGTACCAGAAGAACAGCAATTACAAGATGAGTCCATTTCCTATTTAGCAGAAAATGATGATACATTAAGACCGGTTGTTGGGGATATTTATTTAGATGTTCAAAACAAAACGAAAGCAATGATTGTTGCAATGACTGAAGATGAAATTGTTTTTGGACACGGGGTAAGAGTACATGTTGCCGAGCTTTTAAATGAAGATAACTATGAATTATTATATCAATTTGATGAAGATTAAAGGGTGGCATCCATTTTTCAATGGGTGCTTTTAATTTTGTTTAAATTAGTGATATGTATCACAGAATCGTTGGTGGATTTCATTTAGAATGGGTCTAGATAATAAAAAATGGGGGTAGTCAAAATGAAATTTACCGTTGAACATACACCAGCAAATATTGTGAAGGTTTTTCCAAAGGCAAGTGATTTATTTAAAGAATATAAAATTGATTTCTGTTGTGGCGGGAATCGCCCATTAGAAGAGAGTTTTACAGAAAAAAATTTGGATAGTGAGCTTATCTTGGATAAGCTAAATACAACTTATGAAGAATGGAGTAAGGAGGACCATGATTTAATAGACTGGGATGCCAAATCACTTTCTGAGCTGGTTGATCACATTACCCATAAACATCACGCTTATTTAATGGAAGAATTGCCTGCACTTGGCCAATTTGTTACAAAAGTTTATTCAAGACATGGTGCGAGTCATCCAGAACTAAAAGAGTTGTATAGGCTATATAATGAATTTAAATTAGAAATGGAAGAACATACAATTAAAGAAAATAATGAAGTGTTTCCGCTTATTAAGGAATATGACGTTAATCCAAGTGAAGAATTACTTGAAAAAATTCGTGTAGCTAATGGTGGATTAGAAGACGAACATAATGCTGTAGGGGATCTACTAAAAGAGATGAGAACGATTACTGGTGACTTTTTACCGCCAGCAAATGCATGTGGTTCTTATCAAATCACATATGCTCGCTTAGCAGAATTAGAAGAAGATACATTCCAACATATTCATTTAGAAAATAATATATTATTTGCTCGTCTGTAGTTTCATACTATAAATTATAAAACAAGGCTCTGGGTGTTCCAGAGCCTTGTTTTATATGATACCTAATGTTGTTAAAAAGACAATAATAATCGTAATTGGAACTAGCCAGCGAATAAGTTGAAACCATATGCGATATGTATTGATTCCAAATTGACCCCCAGCTAAGAATTCCTTTTGCACTAAAGTTCGATCCATTTTATAACCGATAAATAATGCTATGAACAAACACCCACCCGGTAGCATAATATTACTTACGAGGAAGTCTGTAGCATCAAATACAGTCAAACCGAAAATCGTAAATTCACTAAGTACACTAGCTGAAAGTGCAGCTGGAATACCGGCGATGAATACTAAAAGAGTTGTAATACTTGCCACTTTTCTTCGTGAACGATTTTTATTTGTAAATGCTGCTGTTACAATTTCAAGCATACTAAAGGAAGATGTTAAGACCGCAAATAAAAATAGCCACAAAAACAAACTCAAGAACACTTCGCCAAATGGCATGTTGCTAAATGCTTCGGGTAATACGATAAATAATAAACCTGGTCCTTCAGCAGGCTCTAAGCCAAATGCAAAAACAACAGGAAAGATAGCCAACCCAGCAAAAAGGGAAACGAATATATTCATAATAGAAACAGAACCAGCTGATACTGGTAAACTTACATCTTTTCCTAAATAAGAACTATACGTAACCATAACAGAAATCCCAACTGCTAAGGAAAAGAATGACTGTCCTAATGCATATAAAATGTTTTCTTGATTTAATTTTGAAAAATCAGGTTCAAGGAAGAAGCGGATACCTTCCATAGCTCCTTCGAACGTGATTGCACGAATAACTAATATGATAAAAAAGATAAATAATAATGGCATTAAGATTTTACTAGCTTTTTCAATCCCATCTTGAATTCCGAAAGAAACAACCATCATATTAATAAGAAGAAATAGCGCGAAACCTAAGATGGTAATCCATGGAGTGCTAGTGATTTGGGCGAAAAGTTCATTGTAATTAGCGCCTTCTTGAACAATAAGTCCGGGAATAGATAAAATACTATAAATGAGAACCCATCCACCAACGACACAATAAAATGACATAAGCAAAAAGGCTCCAACGACTCCCCAATGCCCAATATATTTAGAAATCCCTTTTGGAGAAAGCTTTTTATAGGCACGAACAGCTTCTGTACCAGCACCTCTACCAATAATGAATTCTGCAATTAAAATAGGTAATCCAATAATGATGGTGAATGCGATAAATAATAGGAAAAATGCTCCTCCACCATTCATCCCAGTCATATATGGGAATTTCCATATCGCTCCTAATCCTATGGCAGCACCAGCGGATGAAAGGATAAATCCTATACGTGAAGTCCATTGTTGTTTTTTCTGCATTAAATTATTTCCTCTCTTTTGGCAAATAGGAAAGTTTAAAACTTTCTTCCGGGGCTCCGATTACTCACCCACCGTAAATATTTGCATAAATGCAACTAAGGCATCCGCCCAACGGCTTGGTGAATACCAGTTTTCTAATAGATCTCAGCTTAACAATTCTATAAGTATAACATAAGCGTATTAAGGTGAACAAATGAGTTTACATGGGATGTTCTTAAACAATTGCTTTTTTAATAAAATATAGTATCAGGTGGATTTGGAAGTAGTATAAGGTCTCTTAAAAAGGAAAGGGGATGCTTGTATGTCAGTTTTATTGGACACGGATAAATTAAAGAACTACATTAACGGAAAATGGGTGGAAGCGGCTGAAACAACCGCTGTTATTAATCCAGCGAATGGAAAAGAAATTGTTCAAGTTCCATTATCCAATCAGCATTCGGTAGATGAGGCGGTTTTAGCAGCAAAGAATGCCCAAAAAGAATGGGCGCTTGTGCCAGCACCACAACGTGCAGAGATTTTATATCGGGTTGGTTATTTATTAAAAGAAAGAAAAGAACATATATCCAAGCTTCTAACGATGGAAAACGGAAAAGTGATTGAAGAAGCGAGAGGAGAGGTACAAGAAGGTATCGATATGGCTTTTTACATGGCAGGGGAAGGTAGAAGAATGTTCGGACAAACAACACCAGCTGAACTGAAAAATAAGTTTGCCATGAGTCAGCGAGTTCCAGTTGGAGTAGTGGGGATTATTACACCTTGGAATTTTCCAATAGCAATCGCAACATGGAAGTCATTCCCGGCAATTGTGGCTGGAAATGCAGTAGTTTGGAAGCCTGCCACGGAAACGCCAATTATGGCTTATGAACTTGCCAAAATATTTGAAGAAGCAGGCCTACCAAAAGGAGTAATAAATGTTGTATTTGGGAGTGGAAAGACTGTTGGAAATGCAATGGTCCATCATGAAGATATCCGAGTTATATCGTTTACAGGGTCTAATGATGTTGGAAGAAATATAGCGGCCGATTGTGGTAGGCAACTAAAAAAGGTTTCACTCGAGATGGGTGGGAAAAATGCGGTAATCGTTATGGAAGATGCGGATCTTGATTTAGCGGTAGAAGGAATAGTTTGGAGTGCCTATGGAACAAGTGGACAGCGCTGTACGGCTTGCAGTCGGGTTATCGTACACGAGGCAGTGAAAGAAAAGCTAGAGAAAAGATTATTAAGGAAGATGAAAGATTTAACAATTGGAAACGGGTTAGACGAGAATGTGAGAGTTGGACCTATTATAAATCAAGCAGGTATCAATAAAATTAAAGATTATATCGAAATCGGCAAAAATGAAGGTGCTAAATTAGTGGAAGGTGGATACGAATTAAGCGGCTCTGGATTTAAAGGAGGATATTTCTTTGCACCTACATTGTTTACAGATGCTAGGGCGGATATGAGAATAGCGCAGGAAGAAATCTTCGGTCCAGTTGTTTCGTTAATTGCTGTCCAGAGTCTAGAAGAAGCGATTGAGGTAAATAACGGGGTGTCATTTGGTCTATCAAGTTCTATTTTTACTCAAGATGTAAATCGTGTGTTCCAAGCTCAACGTGATTTAGATACAGGTATCGTGTACGTGAATGCAGGAACAACTGGAGCAGAAATTCATTTACCATTCGGTGGGACAAAAGGAACGGGAAATGGACATCGAGATTCTGGTGTGCAGGCATTGGATGTATTTACAGAGTGGAAGGCAGTTTATGTTGATTATAGTGGTAAATTACAACGTGCACAAATTGACGTAGACTAATGAGGACACTTAGAAAATTTGTCATTCACTTGCCTTTCGAATGTCTTAGTTGGACTTATGCAAATCTTTACGGTGGGGTGAGTAATCGGAGCCCCAGGGGGGTTACCTGCCAATGATGTTGAACAACACTCTTAGATACTGGAGGTAATCATATGAAAGTTGGTGTATTGGGTTCTGGTTTAATGGGTAAAGAAGCGACAAGAGATTTAGTAGCGAGTATTGATGTTACTGCTGTTGGTTTAGCTGATGTGGATTTACACCGTGCTAAGAAGGTATGTGAGCAACTTCAATCCGATAAACTAACTGCCCATCAAGTAGACGCGAATAATCTTAAAGAATTAGAGAATTTTATGAGACGATTTGATGTAATTATTAATGCATTATTTTACTCATTTAATGAAACGGTTGCAAAGACCGCTATTAAAGTAGGGGTAAGCTCGGTTGATTTAGGAGGGCACATCGGTCATATAACAGATAAAGTATTAGAGTTAGATAAGGAAGCTAAAAAAGCTAGAGTTACGATAATTCCAGACCTGGGGGTTGCCCCTGGCATGATCAATATTTTATCTGGATACGGGGCTAGTAAATTAGATAACGTCAGGTCAATTAAACTCTTTGTAGGTGGAATTCCGTTAAGACCAGAGCCACCGTTTCAATACAATCATGTATTTTCCATGGAAGGTGTTTTTGATCATTATACAGACCCATCTTTTATTATTCGAAATGGCATGAAACAAGAGATTCCTTCCCTATCTGAAGTAGAAGAAATTCACTTCGAAAAATTTGGACCTTTAGAAGCTTTTCATACTTCAGGTGGAACGTCCACTTTGTCGACTTCATTTCCTGACTTAGAAGAATTAGAATATAAAACGATACGCTATCCAGGTCATGCGGAAAAGTTTAAACTTTTGATTGATTTGAATTTAACGCGGAAAGGATATAAGGTAGATGTCAATGGACAGAAGGTAAATCCGAGAGAAGTATTTTTAAAAGTACTAGATCCAATAGTGGAATTAGGTGAAAAGGATGATGTTGTACTACTTCGGGTGATTGTTTCAGGTTTAAAAGACGGGCAATTTTGCAAACGTCAATATGAAATGGTGACCTATAAAGAAAAGGCAACACAGGTAACAGCTATGGCTCGTGCTACTGCTAATACTATCTCTGTTGTTGCACAAATGATTGGAAAAGGAACAATCAAAAATAAAGGGGTTCTACCACCAGAACAGATAGTACCCGGGGATACGTATATAAAAGAAATGGCAAAGCGAGGAGTAAATATAAAAGAGCTAAAGTGCTGATATCTGAAGAGCGCGTGCTGATATCTGGAGGGCGCGTGCTGATATCTGGAGAGCGCGTGCTGATATCTGAAGAGCGCGTGCTGCTATCTGAAGCCCGACTCCTGATAACCTGGAGCTCAAATACCAATAAAGGGATCAAATACTGAACCTGCTGTGGGATGGCAGGTTTTTCTTATGTATTTTCAAATAGAAGTCTATTGTCTAGCTTTTAGTATAATATATAAAAAAAGACCATTCCAAAGTAGATTGAAATGGCTTACACCTGTTGGAACAGACCTATAAAGGAATGTGAACAGACTAGGCAGTAACTTATTCGTAGGTTTTAACCATGTATGAACACGGTTGATTAATTCATATTATAAAGTAAAAGAATATATTTGTAAACGGTTTCTATACTTTTTCTAAATTTATTATTATATTTAGAAAAAACAGTTCACGCATTTAAAAAATACATGAACTGGAAAGGATTATCGCGCATTAACTGGCTGGCCGACTAATAACGCAATTCCTATTGCAACGTCGGCACTAGAATGTCCTGTGCGTCGAAACCCCCACTGATTGAAGTTTCAACTTTATTTTGCAGCCTTTTGTAATTTTGTAATCATTTGTAAAGAACGGCCTGTTCCAATTGCAACAGATTCTAGTGGGCTAGGGGCAATATGGACAGGAACATTGATTTCTGTAGACAACCATTTTTGTATTCCGTTTAATAATGCTCCGCCTCCAGTTAGAACAATACCATGATCTACGATATCCCCACTTAGTTCTGGAGGGCAATCTTCTAATGTTGCGCGAATGGTATCTAGGATTTGTTCTAAAGATTCTTTGATAGCGGAGTAAATTTCTTTGGATGAAATCGTAATGGTTTTTGGTAGCCCTGTAACCATGTCACGTCCACGAACTTCCATTTCCACTTCCTTATGATCTGGATCTGCATGGCCAATTTCCATTTTAATACTTTCTGCAGTACGTTCCCCAATTAAAATGTTGTAATGTTTGCGAATGTGAAGAATGATTTCTTCATCCAATCGGTCTCCAGCTACACGCACTGAATTGCATGCAACTACTCCACCGAATGAAATGATTCCTACCTCTGTTGTACCTCCGCCAATGTCAACAACAACACTTGCAGTAGGTTCATCTACAGGTAAATCAGCCCCAATTGCTGCAGCAACCGGTTCTTCTATTAAATGTACATTTTTCGCTCCATAACTTGTGACTGCATTGTGGATCGCACGTCTTTCAACAGAAGTACTTCCAGATGGAGTGCAGACGACAACAATAGGCTTTCTTGTAGAAATCCCTGCTTTTTTGCTTACCTTTTTTAAAAGAACTTTTAACATTTGTGCGGTTACGTCATAATCCGCAATAACACCATCTTTTAAGGGGCGAATAGGTACAATATTTTGAGGAGTCTTTCCAATCATCTCCTTTGCATCAACCCCAACGGCTACGACTTGTTTTGTATTTATGTCAATTGCCACAACAGATGGCTCATTTAATACGATACCTTTTGATTTTGAATAGATTAGGATGTTTGCTGTTCCTAAATCAATTCCAATTTCAGCATTTGAAAACATATAAGTTCCTCCAATGAAGTCCAGACTTTATCTACGCGGCGTACCCGCTTCTACAGGCGGGAGATAAGTGCCGCCAAGCTTCGAAATAAGGGCGACTAAGTTACAGGTGGAGTTAAAACTTCACCTAAACCAAGTCTTTATATAGTTATTCATCTAATTCTACTTTTTTATGGGGGTTATAGAGTAGTTTCCCCTTCAATAGATTTTAGAAACTTCCTATATATAATAGTGAAAAGCATATTAATAAAATTAATCTGAAATAGGGTATAAATCAAGTAACATTTTGTTTACAAAAAAGGTTATTTTGTAACAATAGGTACTGCTTAAAAAAGTGTCAATATCAACTTTATGGAAAATTTTGTAGGAATAAGTACGACCATCCAATTTTTCTAAATCTAGGGTTTCTAAATTTTATAGATAAATCAAGGGTTTCTCTTTTTTTATGAATCTAGTTTATTTGAAATCTTTCATTTGGAAATGAGAGCCAAAAATATTACAAAAAACTTGTGCTATGATGAGTTCGTAAGTCACACGGTGGCTTTTCGAGAACGACAAAAAGCAAAAAGGAGAGAACATAAATATGTTTAAGAAAATAGGTATTGTTACAGCGTTATCGGCTGCATTTATCTTTGGGGGAGCTTTTGATTCAGCAGATGCACATGCGGATACAAACGCTAATGCAAATGTTTCATATAAAGTATACTATTCTATTAATGGAGAACAAGTTAAACTTAACACTCAAAATCTAGATCAAGCAAAGATTTACGAGTTAGTTCAAAAAGTATTTAATCAATATAATATAAATTGGAATAACATTAAATTACAACCACAACAAGTTCAAGTTCCGGAGAAAGTGGAGCAACCAGTTGAGAAGCAACCTGTACAAGTAGAAAATCAACAACCGTCAAAAGAGGTTCAAAAACCAGCGGATAATAAAGTGCAGCAACCATCAAAAGAAGTTCAAAAGCCAGTTGATAATAAGGTACAACAACCATCAAAAGAGGTTCAAAAACCAGCTAATAATAAGGTGCAACAACCATCAAAAGAAGTTCAACAACCAGCTAAACAAGAAACTACGAAAGAACAAGGAAATCAATTAAGCCAATTTGAACAAGAAGTAGTTACTTTAACAAACCAAGAAAGAGCGAAATATGGTTTAGCAGCATTAAAAGTAGATACAGCATTAAGTAAAGTAGCACGTGAAAAATCCCGTGATATGGCAGTAAATAATTACTTTGATCATAATAGCCCAACTTATGGTTCACCATTTGATATGATGAAGAGCTTTGGTATTACTTACAATACTGCAGGTGAAAACATTGCCTATGGTCAACGTACTCCAGCTGAAGTAGTAAATGCTTGGATGAATAGTGAAGGTCACCGTGCTAACATTCTTAACGGGAGCTTTACTCACATTGGAGTAGGTTATGTAGAGAATGGTAACTACTGGACACAACAATTTATTGGTAAATAATAAGGCTAATGAGACTAGTATATAATGCTAGTCTTTTTTTTATGAAATGTGGGTTGGTTTTTGAAGTTAAACTTAGGGGATTTTGTAAGTAGTGGAATAAGAAAGCTACCCTATGCTCCCGGAAGAAGAGAAATTTGAATGGAATGGTCGAATAGAGCCGTTCTATGCTCCCGGAAGAAGAGAAATTTGAATGGAATGGTCGAATAGAACTGTTCTATGCTCCCGGAGGAAGAGAAATTTGAATGGAATGGTCGAATAGAGCCGTTCTATGCTCCCGGAAGAAGAGAAATTTGAATGGAATGGTCGAATAGAACTGTTCTATGCTCCCGGAAGAAGAAGAATTTGTGTGGAATGGTCGAATAGAGCTTCTTTAAGGATCCAAAGGGTAAGGAAAGGGGGAAATTAAAATGGTTTATGAGAGCAACTCTAATAAACTAAATAAGGTTATTTATTCTTTTTATAAATAAAATAATAAGGGATTTGTTTTTCTAATAATATACATACTAATACTATGTGAGGTGGTGCAGTTGGTACAAGGATCGGCTAATTTAAATACAAAGTTGACGGAAGAATGGTTACAAAATTATGTGGATGATTGGGTGAAGTTTTTCGGGAGATATACGAATGAGGGAGAAGTCGCTTCGTACATACCAATCTTGCAAGAAGCAAATAAAAGTCACTTAGGAATATCAATCATTGGAAATGAAGGAATGATGATTCAGTCTGGGAATATTGATGTTCCGTTTACGATTCAAAGTATTTCCAAAGTTTTTACCTTTATAGTAGCATGTATGGAAAGGGGTGTTTCCTACGTTCTAAGCAGGGTAGACGTGGAGCCTACTGGAGAAGCGTTTAATTCCATTATGCATTTAGAAATGAAGAAAATCAAAAAGCCATTTAATCCATTTGTTAATGCAGGAGCTATTACAGTTACTTCCTTATTAAACGGAAAAACTTCAGATGAAAAACTGGAACCACTTTTTCGGCTGTTTGAAAAAATTCTAGGGGCTCGTCCCAGGTTAAATAAGAAAGTATATGAGTCTGAAAACGAAACTTCGGTACGTAATCGAGCGATAGGTTATTATTTGGTTGAACTAGGATATTTGGAATCAGAATTGGAATTAGCGTTGGATACTTACTTTAAACAGTGTTCTATAGAAATTTCATTAAGTGATTTAGCGCGTCTCGGAGTTATTCTAGCAAATGATGGGGAGGATCCGAAGACAGGAATCGAAATAATACCAAAGCAAGTAGCTAGGCTTGCAAAATCATTAATGCTTACATGTGGGATGTATGATGCATCAGGGAAATTTGCTGCGTATGTAGGAATACCTGCAAAGAGCGGTGTATCTGGTGGAATTATTGCTGTTGCACCACCGAGGATTCGACAGGAAAACTTACCATTTTTAAATGGATGTGGTATAGCGGTGTATGGCCCGGCGTTAGACGAGCAAGGAAATAGTGTTGCTGGAATACGATTATTACGGCATATAGCGAAACAATGGGATTTGAGTATTTTCTAAAGGGGTGAAGAACATGTGCGGTAGATATACATTGCTTCAAGATGAACTAGAGATTCTTGAAGAATTTGATATTGACGAATCAATTGATTCCTATCAACCTAGTTATAACATCGCCCCTGGTCAAAATGTGTTAGCTATTATTCATGATGGAAGGAAAAAGCGAGCGGGATATTTACGCTGGGGATTAGTTCCTTCGTGGGCGAAAGATGAAAAAATAGGGTATAAAATGATTAATGCAAGAAGCGAAACTGCACATGAAAAACCGAGTTTTAAAAAATTAATGTCACAAAAGCGATGTCTCATTGTTGCAGACAGTTTTTATGAATGGAAAAAGGCAGATGGTGAAAAACAACCAAAGCGAATTCAAATAAAAGATCGTAACCTTTTTACATTTGCCGGTCTTTGGGATAAATGGATACAGGGGGATAAAGTATTATTTACATGTACAATTCTTACGAAAGAAGCTAATACATTTATGCAAGATATACATCATCGTATGCCAATTATTTTACCAAAAGAAAAGGAAAATGAATGGATTTCTCCTATTAAACTTCATCCCGAGCAAGCACATCAATTTTTACATTCAGTAAAGATGGAAGAGTTAAAAGCTTATAACGTAGGATCTTATGTGAATGCTGCAATAAATAATGATGAAATGTGTATTCAACCAATTGCGTGAGTGAGAATGCTTCCTTAATTTGAGGGAAGCATTTTGTGACAGATAAGAAAACATAAAAATTTTCCTTCTGCATAGTTGCAATGAAAATATTCGCATCAAGGCTTGGGGAACACGAGGGTTTTCAAAGAGAACTTCTGGAAAAATAGGTTAATATTGTTTATGATAGGAATAGTTGATTATAATATTAGTTGTAAGATAGGTGATAAAGTGATACGTGTATTATTTGTATGTTTAGGAAATATTTGTAGGTCACCAATGGCAGAAGCTATTTTTCGAAGTATGGTCAGTAAAGAAAATCTAGCCGATAAAATCGAAGTGGACTCTGGTGGACTAGGAGAGTGGCATATTGGTAAAGCACCGCACAAAGGAACAAGAGAAGTATTAGATGGTAAGAATATCTCATACAAAGGGATGGTTGCGAGAAAAGTAAATGAAAATGACTTTGAGGATTTTGATTATATTATTGCAATGGATGATCAAAATATGAAAGGTCTGAAGGATTTAGAGAATGCCACTAACCATAAAGTAACCATTGGAAAACTAATGGATTATGTTGAGAATCCTAAAGAAAAAAATGTACCAGATCCTTATTTCACTGGGGATTTTGATTACACTTATGAATTAGTGTTAGAGGGTTGTACCCAATTATTAAACCATATAAAAATGGAACATTCATTGTAAAAGGAGAGAATACATATGGCTAAAGCTAGATTAATTACGGGAGTGGTAGTAGGTGCAACAGTTGGAGCGATTGTTGCGTTAATAGATAAAGATACTAGAGAATTTGCAAAAACGCAATTAAATTCTGCTAAATCTTGTTCCGCTAATTTAATTAAGAATCCATCCGAAGCGATTCAATCATTCCGTACAACAGTTGATCGTTGGAATGAAACGTTAACTAGTGGAGCGGATAATGCAATTAATGCATTAGAACAAGTCGAGGAAACAATAAATAAGTTTACGAATAATAAATAGAGGGAAACTTACATAATGTAAAGGAAGGGAATCGGCGAAAAGCCGATTTTTTTTCTAAGAAGAGGTTGTTCAAAAAGTCCGGTGAAAATGACACTTCGACGTTTCTAGTTGGCGATAGTGGAACTTCTACTAAGACCGTCCACGTCCTTGAAAAAGAAAAGCACTTTTTCTGCGTGCGATGTATACCCACGGAAGCATTTCTTGTCCTGTGGGCAACGTAGAAGTCAGCACATCCTGTGCAAGTCCGTTCCTCATGTATTAACAGCATACGTTCCGGTATTAGAAAACTTGGCATTTGCTGTGCTCTTCGGCAAATACCTTAGTTGCACTTATGCAGAAACGCTTTTTTTCTGCCTCAAAGCTACGCCGCCTCGAACTGCGACGCACAAATCTTTACCGGTGGGACGAGTAATCGGAGCCCTGGGACGTTGCGAATTTAGCCGACCTCGGTCCTTTTCATCCTCCTTTTTGAACTCGCACTAAAAAGAGAAAAGTCCCATTTGAAAATAGGAGAGAGGAAATTGGGTAACTTAATCATTATGGGTAAGCAGTTGTTTAAACGAATGGATGATGTGGATGTTTTTGGGTTAGCCGCACAACTAGCTTATTTCTTCTTGCTTTCGCTTTTCCCATTTTTACTGTTTTTACTTAACCTAGTTGGATATCTTCCAATCAATGTGGAATCAGTTATGGAAATCATTGACTACTATGCACCTGATGAGATTATGACGCTAATTGACACAAACTTAGATCAATTGTTGGGTCAAACGAATGGTGGATTACTTTCTATTGGGATTATCGGAACCTTATGGGCTGCCTCAAATGCCATTAATGCTATTATGAAGGCCTTTAATCGTGCATATGATATCGATGAAGATCGTTCTTTCATTGCAACAAGGCTAATTGCGATTGTTTTAACGATTGCGATGGTATTAGTTATCATTGTCTCATTATTACTCCCGGTATTTGGCCAGATTATTGGTGAATACATTTTTGCGTTTGTTGGATTATCCGATACCTTCCTACAATTATGGGGCACATTAAGATGGGTGTTATCTTCCGTTATATTTTTTATCGTTTTACTTTTTTTATATAAGTTAGCCCCGAATAAACATATTTATTTTAGAGAAGCAATCTGGGGGACGATTATGGGTACGATTGCGTGGCAAATTGTCTCTTATGGTTTTTCTTTTTATGTAAGTACATTTGCTAACTATTCCGTTAAATACGGAAGTCTAGGTGCTATTATTATTTTAATGATTTGGTTTTATCTACTAGGTGCTATTATTATTCTAGGTGGAGTTATTAACTCAGTTATTAGTAAGTTTAAGAAAGAAAGAGGAACATTTTATAAATAATAAATAAGGGGAGGCATTCGTTTTTTTAGCGAATGTCTATTTATTTTTGAATAATGGTCAGAGACTTTGAAAATGGATTAGTAATGGTGGATAAATACATTGTAAACTGTTACAATGTACCTTGGATAATAAATTATAACAAAGGGGAAATGGAAATGGCTAGATTTAAGGGTAGTTTAGTTTTTATGCTAATTATGTGTATCACTATATTGTCTGCCTGTGGTGGTACAGGCAGTGAGTCTAGTGAAAAGCCGCAAGAAAATGAATCATCTAACGATAAGGCTTGGGAGAAAATCCAGGATGCAGGAGAAATAGTTGTAGGGACATCAGGAACTTTAATTGCTTCCTCTTATTATGATGAAGACGAAAAATTAACAGGTTATGATGTTGAAATCATGCGTGAGATTGGTAAGCGTTTAGGATTGGATGTTTCTTTTGAAATTATGGGAATTGATAGTATGCTTCCGGCTATTAAGAGTGGAAGAATTGATATGGCAGCGAATGATATTGAAATTACAGATAAACGAAAAGAAGAGTTTAATTTTAGTGAACCGTATAAATATTCTTATACAACAATGGCTGTGAGAAAAGAAGATAATTCTGGAATTGAGTCATTGGAAGATTTAGAAGGAAAAAAAGCCGGTGGTGGAGCAACTACGATTTATAGTCAAATTGCTGAACATTATGGGGCTGAAGTAGTTACATACGGAAATGCACCGAATGAGGCGTATTTAAGGGATGTGGATAATGGCAGAACGGATGTTGTTATAAATGATTATTTCTTAACCAAATTTGGTGTAGCAGCATTTCCTGACTTTGATATTCATTTACACCCGACATTGAAGTTTCACCCAACAGAACAAGGTGTTATTTTACCTAAAGATGCAGATCGAGTAACAGAAGAAGTTAATAAAGCTTTAAATGAAATGCGTGAAGACGGAACATTATCCGAATTAGCAAATCAGTTTTATAAAGAAGATGCCTCGCAAAAACCTGAGGGAGAGATTGAGGAAATTGAAGGGTTAGATTTGTAAGGAGAGTATCATGAATGTGAATGGTTTTGATTTTGGAGGATTGTTTGATGCAGAACTTGCGATACGGAGTTTGCCTTATGTTTTAGAAGGGTTGCCGATGACCATTCTTATTTCGGTGGTAGGAATGGGGATTGGGTTAGTTCTTGGTTTATTTTTAGCACTTGCTAGGAGTTCAAGTGTGAGGGGATTACGCTGGCCCGCGCGTTTATATATTTCATTTATGAGAGGAACCCCGATGCTTGTCTTCCTATTTATTTTGTATTTCGGGTTACCAGTTGTAGGGATTGAGTTGAACGCGATTAGTGCGGCAATATTAGGGTTTGGTTTGAATAGTGCTGCTTATATCGCTGAAATTAATCGATCCTCCTTAAGTTCTGTAGACAATGGTCAATGGGAAGCGGCTAGGTCATTAGGGTTAGGTTATGGAACGACATTACGATCGATTATTTTGCCTCAGGCGATTCGTATTGCGGTACCTCCTCTGACCAATGTGTTTATGGATGTTGTGAAGGCAACATCCTTAGCAGCTGTCATCACTGTTCCAGAACTTTTTCAAAAAACACAAATCGTTGCGGGTAGGGAGTTTGACGCGATGACGATGTATATATTAGTTGCACTTATTTATTGGCCGATTTGTATCCTAATTGGTTATATGCAGGAAAGATTAGAAAATCATTATAGTAAGTATGTGTAAGAAACAAAGACCAAATCCTGGGTGATTTGGTCTTTTGTTTATTCATTTATATGGATTCTTGCTTTATCCGGCTCTTTTTTGAAATAAATCGCTGTAGTAATCATTATTAGAATTACTACTATTAAGTAGAAAAAGGATACGTTCGGGAAGAATTCGATAAATAGTCCACCTAAAAAAGGTCCACTTATACTACCAAAACTAAAAATAATACTAATCATTAAATTTCCTGCAGGCAGTAAATTAGTTGGTAATAAATCTGTCATAAATGCGATTCCCATTGAGTATAACGAACCTACTAGCATACCGGCTAGAGCAAAGGATACGAATAAGGCGATAACGGAGTGTTCGAATGTCGCAGCTATTAAAAAGCAAAGAATTCCACCAGATAATACAACTAGAAGCGTATTTTTTCTACCTATTTTATCACTAAGTATTCCTAAAGGTAGTTGTGTAAGTAAACTTCCTGCTGCAAAGCAAGGAATAATATAAGCGAGAATTTCTATATTATGACCAATCCGAAGTCCATAAATCGGAAAAATGCCGTGCAAGGCTGCCTCTAAAAAACCATAACCAAACCCTGGTAAGAGAGCAACCCAGGCTATTTTACCGGTTTCTGCAAATCTTCCTAAAGAATTTGTCGTCTGAACCGTTGTGTCATTATCCTCATTTGGCCACTCATTTCGAACAAAAAACATCGTGCCCCATACCAAAAGACTTAAGACAGCAGAGACAATAAAGGGGGCTGTCTCGTTAATGGCCATTAGTCTTGTCATTAATGGTCCGATTGCAAAACCCAGGCCGAAAAACATTCCGTAATAAGCTACACGTCTCCCACGAATTTCCTTTGGTGTTGTTGTCGTAATCCACGTCTGTGTACCAAAGTGGATCATTTGGTCACCGATTCCAATCGTTACCCTTAAAATAAACCAAAACCATAAAGCCTGCCAAAATGGAAACAACGTCATCGATAATATAACTAGTATTCCTCCAACCATTATGATTGGTTTAAAACCGAACTTTTGTAGTGGCTTTTCCATGAATGGAGACGCAAGAAGGATACCAATATAAATTCCTGTTGCATGTATTCCATTAATTGAAGAAGGTATTTGATTTTGCTCCAAAATGATGGATAAAAGAGGAAGGAGCATGCCTTGTGAGAAACCGGAAATCGCCACTAATAAAATCAAAATCCAAAATCTCGTGTTTGTTGATACCATAATTTCCTCCAAAATAAAAAAGAATATTATTTAAATCTAAAGCTAAAACAAAAAAATAGCAATGGAATACTTTAATATTTAATTTCAGCCACGTATATTTTCAACCGTTAAGAAAAAACTAGGGAAAAATGAAAGGAAGGAACAGAATGAAGGTAAGAATTCTTACTATATTGGTGGCATGTCTTTATGCATTAGTCTTCCCTGTTTTAAGCTCTGCTGAAGAACAAAAAGATGATAAAAAGAGTAAAGATCCTTTTGAAATACCTAGTCATGTATTAGATATATCTAAAGAAAATACGTATCCAAATACAACTGAAGATCAGGAAGTTATTGAGCCTAGTGAATTAACAAAAGAATTAATGGATGGAACGGATATTCCGATAAAAAATCCGGATTTAATAAAAATGTTAAATGAGTCTGCTTTAGATCCGTCTCCCATCGCGATTGGCTACAGGGGAATGATTTATTTAGGGCGTTGGCCATTAAATTATGAGTCACTAGAAACGAATATTAACTGGGAATATCAGAAAATCAATACAAATGAGCTAAATAATCTTGGTGGAGATGTTAACCAAGTGATGAATTATGTTCAACAAGAACAAAAGGAAATTAAAGGTGCATTAACTAATAAAATTAATAATCCAGATGAAGTAAAAAGAATGATGCTTTTAGCAACAAAGGAAAAAACAAAGTTGCCACTGTCTTACCAAACAGTAATTGGAAAAAATACAAAAAAGGAAAATTCCTATAATATTCCAACAGAAAAATTTGGTGTATTAAATGCTTTTGCGCCTGCAGTTAATGAAAAGGGTCAAGTAACCTTTGGCGAGGTATATATAAAGTTAAAAGGTAGTAATAAAGGGTTAATTATTAAAAATGTAACGAAACAAGGAATTGGAGGTTGGATTCCGATTCAGGACCATGTCTCTTTTTCATTTCAAATTAAATAGGACGATATAGCCCTGAATGTTTCAGGGTTATTTTTGTATAAAGTTGATTTTAGTGAATGGAACGCCAATTTTTCTAACTTTTAAAAAGGGGGTTGATTTATTTTCTTTAATACTTTATCATAGTGAAGTATTAGAGTGCTTAAGGGAAAAAACGAGGTGAAATCGAAATGGAATGGGTAGTCATTATATCCGTACTAGTCATGTTAGTTCTTAGTTTATTACGTGTGAACGTTATAATAGCAATTATTGCTGCAGCAATTACTGCAGGATTGATGTCTGGATTATCCATGGTAGAATCCATCGATCTTTTTGTGAGTGGAATGGGTGGTCAGTCTAGTACTGCATTAAGTTATATTTTATTAGGGGCTTTTGCAGTGACGATTAGTTATACAGGAATCACTAGTTTACTTGTTAAATTTTTAATCCGTGTATTAACTGGAAAGAAAACGATGTTACTACTTGTGATTGCAGGGGTAGCATGCTTATCACAAAATTTAATTCCGGTACACATTGCATTTATTCCTATTTTAATTCCGCCTTTATTAAAATTATTTGATTCGATGCGATTGGATCGTCGAGCGGTAGCTGTTGCTTTAACTTTTGGTTTAACAACTCCATATATCATGATACCAGCCGGTTTTGGGCTTTTATTCCATGAGACAATTTATAATGCAATGGCTGACAGTGGCTTAACTGTACCGATGGGAGATATTGCACTTGCAATGATAATCCCTGGTCTTGGAATGGTAGCTGGGTTATTCGTTGCTATTTTTATTACGTACCGAAAAAATCGAGATGCTGTGGAAGGAGCGGGTGGCACAGGAACTTTAATAAGCGAAGTAGATGAGCAGAATGTGACTTTTAATAGAAGTCATATGCTAACTATTCTTTCTATCCTTGCCGCTTTCGTTGTACAAATTGTGACAACTAATCTGATTTTAGGTGCATTAGCTGGTTTATTTTGTATGTTTCTATTTTTTGTTACTCCATTTAAAAAAGGAGACCAGGTTATTTCAGATGGTATTAAAATGATGGGATTTATTGCATTTGTTATGTTATCTGCTTCAGGATTTGCGACTGTTATACAAGAAACAGGTGCAGTTTCTACTTTAGTTGAAATATCTTCTAACATGTTAGGAGACAATAAAGCAGTCATTGCATTTGTATTATTATTAGTCGGTTTATTAATTACACTTGGAATTGGCTCTTCTTTTGGAACAGTACCTATTTTAGCATCCCTATATGTACCAATTTGTTTAGCAGCCGGTTTCTCGCCATTAGCTACAACAGCTTTAATCGGTACTGCAGGTGCATTAGGGGATGCAGGTTCACCTGCATCGGATAGTACATTAGGTCCAACGGCGGGGTTAAATGCGGATGGAAATCATAATCACATTTGGGACACAGTAGTTCCGACGTTTATTCATTTTAACATCCCTTTATTCATTTTCGGGTGGATAGCAGCACTTGTCCTTTAGAATAAATTAAATAAATTTGTGGAAAGGTAAGAGAAAAATAGTAGGTGGGTTGTTATGAAAAAATATGTTTTCACAACGATCATCCTTTCTCTTGCTTTTTTCATTGGTTGGATGAATCCAGTACAAACAGAAGCAAGTGGATATGGATGGGGATACCAGAAAAATAAAGAACATAAGGTCCCAGATATTGGCAAATACCAACAAATGTTGGATAAGTATGGTGCTTATTATGCAGATTTATCAGGGGATAAGAACGTATACTTAACGTTTGATAATGGATATGAAGAAGGTTATACAGACGAAATTCTTGATGTACTAAAAAAAGAAAAGGTTCCGGCTACTTTTTTTGTTACAGGTCACTATGTTAAGAGTTCTCCAGATTTGGTAAAGAGAATGGTAAATGAAGGTCATATCTTAGGAAATCATTCTTACCACCATCCAGATTTTACAATTGTTAGTAAGGAATCAATGACAGAGGAATTAAAGACGTTAGAAGAAGCAGTGGCTGAAGTGACTAATCAAAAGGATATTAAATTTCTACGTCCTCCACGTGGAATGTTTAATGAAACAACGCTAAAATGGGCGAATGAACTAGGACTTACCCATGTATTCTGGTCTCTCACGTTTAAAGACTGGAATACATCTAATCAAAAGGGTTGGCAATATGCGTATGATAGTGTTATGGAGCAAATCCATCCTGGGGCAATCATCTTGCTTCACGCTGTATCTTCTGACAATGCTCAAGCATTAGAAAAAATTATACAAGATTTGAAAAAAGAAGGTTATGAATTCAAAAGTTTAGATGATTTATTAGTAAAGAATATGTTACCGGAGGGATTTCTGGGATTTTAAAGCGGGGGTTTGTTTCCTCGCTTTTTTTCTTTTAATTTTGTATTGTTGGAAGAAAAGGGGGCGTTATGAATGTGGGAAGAAGAAGTTAAATTAGATACACTTTATGATTTTGATTATTCTCTATATCGAATTTCCTTTGATCCACTTGCATCCGTTCAATTAAAGGAACGTAAAATATCCATCCCTTTTGTAATAGGGGAAGAAAAGCATATTATTTATGTTCAAGCAATTGGCACCACGAACCAGCCACGGTTCATTGTGAAAAGTAAAGATATTAGAAGAAAAGAAGAAATTTTAGATTACATATTTGACTTGTTTCAATGGAAGAAAGATTTAACTAACATTTTTAATCACTTTGTTGGTACCAACTTGGCTTCACTTTTTGATCAATATCCTGGAACCCCAATTGTAAGAGAATTTGACCTTTATTATAGTTTGATGAAAACAATCATTCACCAACAGTTAAATATGAAATTTGCTTATGTGTTGTCTACCCGTTTTATAGAATGTTATGGGAAAAAGATAGACGGGGTATGGTTCTATCCTACGCCTGAAGAAATCGGGACTATTAAAGTAGAAGATTTACGTGAATTGCAATTTAGTGGAAGAAAAGCGGAATATGTGATTGATACTTCAAGATTGATTGCCGATGGAAAACTGGATTTAAAGAATTTGCGAGAGAAAGATGATGATGAAATTTTAACGGAATTAATTAAAATTCGTGGCATTGGTCAGTGGACAGCCGAAAACTGGCTTATGTTCGGATTAGGAAGGGAAGATCACTTTCCAAAAGCGGATATTGGGATTCAAAATGCGGTGAAGGGATTTTTAGGGATGGACCGAAAACCGAGTAAAGAAGAGTTAGAGAAAATAAGTCAGGAATGGCATCCATACCGTAGTTACGCATCTTTAACGTTGTGGAGAAGTATTGAAGAATAGATGGGATATTAAAGCTTGGATAACCCAGGCTTTTTTTATATCTAAAATAATTGTATTGAAGGATGAGTGCCCGAACGAGGAAAAAATCTTGTGCTTCCGTCACTCATAGGGGCGATGAGTGCCCGAACGAGGAAAAAAACTTGTCCTTCCGTCACTCATAGGGGGCGATGAGTGCCCGAACGAGGAAAAAATCTTGTTCTTCCGTCACTCATCCGGGCGATGAGTGCCCGAACGAGGAAAAATTCTCGCTCTTCCGTCACTCATAGGGGAGATGAGTGCCCGAACGAGGAAAAATTCTCGCTCTTCCGTCACTCATAGGGGAGATGAGTGCCCGAACGAGGAAAAATTCTCGCTCTTCCGTCACTCATAGGGGCGATGAGTGCCCGAACGAGGAAAAAATTCTCGCTCTTTCCGTCACTCATAGGGGGTGATGAGGTGTCCGAACGAGGAAAAAATCTCGCCCTTCCGTCACTCATAGGGATGATGAGTGCCCGAATGAGTGAAAAATCACGTCCTTCCGTCACTGATAGAGGTTTGAACTCCAAAATAACGACAGAAAGGTGAATTTCACGTAGAGCTAATTTGACAGGTACAAAGTATGGTAAGGATAAGGTCAAAAAAAATAAAAAAAGTTTGACCAAAACACTTGAAAGTCAAAAAAGGTCAGAGTATAATAAGGTCATAGGTCAAAGATAGTCAAAGTCAAAAATGACCTTTTTATTTTTAAGGAGGAATGGGAAATATGAAATGTCAAAAATGTGGAGTAAATGAAGCAAACATTAATGCAGCAATGCAAATGAACAATCAGAATATGGAATTGCACCTTTGCAATAAATGTTTTCAAGAAATCCAAGGTCAAATGTTAAATCAATCTGACTTTTTCTCCGGTTTCCCATTTGGCAACGCAGAGGCATTTTCTAATCTTTTTAATCAAGGAAATGGTCAAAATCAGGGCTTTACAACAACTAGAACTAAACAACAAACAACAAAGAAAAAAGGTCTTATTGATCAATTAGGTAAAAATATAACTGATTCCGCAAGAGCTGGTGAAATTGATCCAGTCATTGGTCGTGATAATGAAATTAAACGTGTTATAGAAACGTTAAATAGAAGAAATAAAAATAACCCTGTACTCATTGGGGAACCTGGGGTAGGTAAAACGGCAATCGCAGAAGGACTAGCTCTGAAGATTGTAGAAGGAAATGTACCTACTAAATTGTTAAACAAAGAAATTTATATGCTTGATGTTGCATCATTAGTTGCCAACACTGGTATTCGTGGTCAATTTGAAGAAAGAATGAAAAAATTAATAGAAGAGTTAAAGACACGTAATGATGTAATTGTATTTATTGACGAAATTCATTTAATCGTTGGTGCAGGTACTGCAGAAAGTTCTCAAATGGATGCTGGTAACATATTAAAACCAGCCTTAGCACGTGGTGAATTACAATTAATTGGTGCGACCACATTAAAAGAATATCGTCAAATTGAAAAGGATGCGGCATTGGAACGTCGTCTACAACCAGTCATGGTAAAAGAGCCATCATTGGATGATACGGTCAAGATATTAAATGGAATTAAAGACCGTTATGAAAAATTCCATGAAGTACGCTATTCTGATGAAGCTGTCCAAGCATTTGTAACGTTATCTAATCGTTATATTAAAGATCGTTTCTTGCCAGATAAAGCAATTGACTTAATGGATGAAGTAGGTTCACGTTTGAATTTAAGAAATTCTCAAGGGGATTCTTCAGCTATTAAAACTCGTCTTGATGAAGTAGTGAGAGAAAAGCAAGAAGCGGCGGAAAAAGAAGATTACGAACAAGCTGCAAACTTACGCTATCAAGAAATTCAACTACAAAAACAATTGGAAAAAGCGGATGATAAAGAAAAAGTAATAGATGTTGATGTATCTGATATCCAATTGATTGTAGAAGAAAAGACAGGGATACCCGTAACAAAAATGCAGTCCGATGAACAACAAAAAATGAAGGATTTAGGTGTGAACCTAGGTAAAAAAGTAATTGGTCAAGATGAAGCAGTGCAAAAAGTGGCAAAAGCAATTCGACGAAGCCGTGCTGGATTGAAATCGAAATATCGTCCTATTGGATCCTTCCTATTTGTAGGACCTACTGGGGTTGGTAAAACGGAATTAACCAAAGCCTTAGCGGAAGAATTATTCGGTACTCGCGATGCACTTATACGACTAGATATGAGTGAGTATATGGAAAAACATTCGGTGTCTAAACTTATTGGAGCACCTCCAGGATATGTAGGACATGAAGAGGCTGGACAATTAACAGAACGAGTACGCCATAATCCATATTCCATAATTCTTTTAGATGAGATAGAAAAAGCCCATCCAGATGTACAAAATATGTTCTTACAAATCATGGAAGATGGTCATTTAACGGATTCCCAAGGTCGTACCGTTAACTTTAAAGAGACAGTTATTATTATGACAAGCAATGCTGGAACTGGAGTGAAGGAAGTTAGTGTCGGTTTTAATCAAGCGAAACATGAGTCTGTTTCAACATTAGAAACACTAAGTAATTACTTCAAACCAGAATTCTTAAACCGATTTGATGCTATTATCAACTTCAATGAATTAACAGAAGATAACTTATTAGAAATTGTTGACCTAATGCTTGCTGAACTAGAGGAAACAATTGAAGAAAATAATATTAAAATTGATATTACATTAGAGGCGAAACAAGCACTTGTACGACTTGGCTATGATGTAAGATTCGGTGCAAGACCTTTACGTCGAGTAATCCAAGATAAAATTGAAGACCAACTTACGGATTTAATTTTAGAAGAAGAAAAAGTAGATCATGTAAAAGTAGATGTAGCCGATGGTGAAATCGTAGTAAATAATAAATAATCATCTTATCCCACTAACTATAGTTGGTGGGATTTTTTCTTGCCCGGTAATAATAATTCACCCTCTTTTAGACAAACTAATAAGACCAAAACTATGATAAAAAGGGTGGATTTATGAAGAAATTACATGTAGCTCTTATTTTTATTTTATTATTTATAACTGTAGTGCCACCTCATACCAATGCTAAAGTGTATCCATTTATGGAAGTGCATTATATCGATGTCGGTCAAGGGGACAGCATTCTAGTGGAAACACCTAATGATAAAACGATCCTTATTGATGGCGGACTTCCGAAAGCGGGAGATAAGGTCGTTTCCTATTTGAAAAAACAAGATATAGAGAAGATAGATTTATTAATAGCGACCCATCCAGATTATGATCATATAGGTGGACTTATTAATGTAATGAAATCATTTGAAGTGAGACAAATTCTGGATACAGGTAAAATTCATTTGACAAGAGCATTCGCCAAATATGCTGCGGAAATTCGTAAACAAGGAATACTTAAGAAAACAGCAAAACCAAATCAACGTATTCATCTTGATTCAGATTTAAAAATTAAAGTGCTAAATGCTTATGAAAAAAATCAATCCAACAACGAGTCATCCATCGTACTGAAGATGACTTATAATGAAATGGATTTTTTATTTATGGGTGATGCAACGATGGAACAGGAAAAAAAGTTAATAGAAAAATACGATATTCAATCGGAAATAATAAAGGTGGCGCATCATGGATCGGACACAAGTACTTCACTTGAATTTTTACGAGAAGTAAATCCGCAAATTGCTATTCTAACTTTTAGCGTTGATAATGATTATGGACATCCTGTTGAAAGAGTGGTCGAAAATTTAGACCGAATGGAGACAATTGTTTATTCTACGGCATCTTTTGGGGACATAATGATAAGAACAAATGGGAAGAACTTTTATATCTTTCCAAGTAGAAACCCGACGGATAATTTAATAAGATATTCAGCATAAAAAAACTGCACCTACATTGTTTTAATCAATGAAGGTGCAGTTTTAATTATAGGCATTTTTACCATTTTCGGAATATTACGTTGACAAATATCTTAGATGGATTTATAGTTAGTTACATAAGTAATTAACCACTTAACGAAGGAGCATAAGATGAAAAATACATTAGATGATAATAAACCAATATTCCTTCAAATTAAAGAACAAATCGAAGACTCGATTATAGATGGGAATCTCAATGCAGGAGATCGTGCACCTTCTACAAATGAATTCGCTAAGTTTTATAAAATTAATCCAGCTACTGCAGGAAAAGGCATTAATGAACTAGTTGCTGAAGAGATTCTTTATAAAAGAAGGGGTGTTGGGATGTTTGTTACGGAAAATGCTAAAGAAATTTTAATTAAAAAAAGAAAGAAATCGTTTTATGAAAGTTACATGTTACCGTTAAAAATGGAAGCGGGAAAATTAAGAATGAGTACGGATGAGTTGATTGAAATGGTCAAAAGGGAGGATAACGAATGAAAATTGAAGTGAAACATTTAACGAAAAAGTATCGAGATAAGGTAGCGTTAGAGAATGTTTCGTTTACACTAGATGAACCGAAGATTTATGGTTTACTAGGGAGAAATGGGGCTGGAAAAACAACGTTCATGAATATATTATCTGGACAAATATTATCAAGTGAGGGAGAGATTTTAATTGATGGGGAAGATCCATTTGATAATCAACGTTTGACAGAATCCATTTGCTTAATTAAAGAGGGGAATAATTTTAAGAAAGATTTAAAGGTGAAAAATGTCCTCAAGATTTACTCTTACTTTTATCCGAATTGGGATCAAGAATTAGCAGATTACATGGTGAAGGAATACAACTTAAATCTAAATGCAAAAGTAAAAGCATTATCGAAAGGGATGGAATCGGCCCTAGGGATAATCGTTGGGTTAGCGAGTAAAGCGCCAATTACTATTTTTGATGAACCATACATCGGGCTGGATGCACCTTCAAGAAAGAAATTTTACGATATTTTGTTAGAAGAATACCAATTAGAAAAAAGGACCATTATTTTCTCTACACATTTAATTGATGAAGTTAGTTTAATGTTTGAAGAAGTTTTAATCTTAAGTGAAGGATCACTTGTATTAAAAGAAGAAGCGGATGCATTAAGAAGGAATACTTGTGCGGTATCTGGAACTGCAGAAGAAGTGGAGAAATTTATAAAAGGAAAAGAAATTATTGATACAAAACAACTTGCTGGTATGATGACTGCTTATGTATACGGAAATGTGGAAGAAGCGAAACAAAGTGGCCTTAAAGTGGAAGGTATTCCAATACAAGAGTTAATGATTCATTTAACTGAAACAAAGAGAGGGGCATAGTTTATGGCGAGACAATTAAAGGGTCTATTATATTTCTATGTAACGGACATTCGTTTTTCATTAACAATTTTTTGGAGTATCTTATTGGGAGTCTTAATATTATCGCTTAGTATTTCTTACTTTTTAATAGGGGTAGAAGATGCTGTATTTTACTTTGGTTTTCCAAACGCAACTTATTTTTACTGTATGTTCTTAGGCTTCTTAACCGTAAAGGAAGGAATTCCGTTTGCATTAAAAATGGGAGCTACAAGGAAAAATTTGTTTATTGCGACTGGTTTATTTTTTTTAGGAATTGCTTTTGTTAAGGCAGTAGTAAGTAGCACTTTACAATCGATTACCGCATCATTTACGGATGTAACGGGGATTAGTACGTTTAACTTTATACATTTTGCGCAACTTGTTAATGATACTTGGTTAAATAGAATCGTGATTGATACGGCGGTTATGTTTTCGTTACTAGCGCTTATGTTTTTGTTTGGTTTACTTTTCTATAAGACAGGATTACTTGGTGGGGGAAGTGTTGTTGCGATATTAGTAGTTCTTCTTCTGCTAGGAATAGCTAAAGGATGGGTATTTGACATCTTCGTACAATTAGCTGCTGATTTAGATTTAATGTTTTTCTTACGATTGTTTGGTATCGGGGTAATACTTTACGCATTATCTTATATTTTTACAAGAAGGATTACCATTATCAAGACAAAATAAAGCGGAGCATTTGCTTCGCTTTATTTTTCGCTAGGCAAGGGTAAAATTTTTGCAGGTGCGCTTTGGTTTTATAAATTGTATATATAAATCCCTAAGCCGATAAAGGATAGAACAATCATCAGTACATAAATCCAAGATAGGTTTTTTAAGTTGTAAGATACGGATTTCGTCTCATATTCATGTGATCGTTCTAGTTCGTTATCGGCTGTCTGGCCTTCTGCTTCATACTTTTTGGCTTTATTTTCTTCTTGTTTAAAAATATACATAGTTGCGATAAGTGCTATAATTACAGTGATTATAGTGATTATGGACAGGAACATTACCATACTACCAATCCTCCTTACTCTAAGTATAATTTTTGCGGGAGCTAAAAGCAATATGGCGGATAAAGAGTTTTAAATTGTTTCAAAATTAACTTTAACTTCCAAGAATGAGATAGTTGTGCTAAGGAAGGTAGTTATGAACAACGATGTCAATTATATGGATAACTGTTGTGGGTAAAAGGACTAATTAGAAAAACCGAAGCAATTTAGCTTCGGTTTCCTCTTTGAGATAATTGATTATAGACGCGATCTGCACGCTTAAATTCCTTTTGATAAAGAACTTCTTGCGTTCTATTAAGAATTTTGTCACGGTGTTCGGATTTATGTTTTGGCATGGTCATCATCCCTCGCTTTTTTAATATAGTTTTCCCGTTGGTTATAAGATTATTCATGTTCAAATATAGTCGGAAAAGTCAGTGCTTTTAGTGAAAAAGAAAACCCCTAAGGGAAGTAGTTTTTCTAAGAAACTTCTTCTCCAGTAGAGGTTGATTCAACAGTAGCAAATTGTTTATAGGAAATATAATGTTCTTTTGTAATGACGAATAAATCATAGATGTCTTCATTATTATTAACTTTTTGATACATTTCTGGATAGGTTGCATTGGCAAGTGCGACATAAGGTAGCTTCAATGCAGCTTTTAAGGAACGGGTATTTGTTCTTCTCACCTTCATGAAGATTCCCTTAATTTGATTAGAGAAAAATAGTTCATTAAAGAAGTTCTCTTTTGCAGGCTTATTATAACCTTTTCCAAAATAAGGCTTCCCAATCCATGTTGCTAAGAAACCGAAATTATCTTCAATATCAAAAAGATTAATCGTTCCAATAGGTTGCTGATATTCGTCAAGAATGGTTCGAGAAATTAACTTTCCATTTTCTTCGTCTTCCATTGTTTTCTTAGTCATGAAGTAGAATTCATCTACGGAATAAGCTTTATGTCTTACATATGGGAAAACTTCCGGATGCGACATCAATTCATATAAAACTGGGACTTCGTGCAGTTCACGAGTTTTTAACATAAAAAATACCCTCCTCATTCCAGGTGGGTACTGTCCTAACGCAAAAAGGCATAAGGATTGTGTGAGTGACCCACCCTCGAATTTTTATTTTAGATTTCAACAAAAATTCGGGGTGGGAATCGAACCCACTAGAACCAGTAAAAACTGGTGGCGCACCATTTGCCTTCCCTATTTAATTCTAATTAGTATTTAATTCCCGAAAAACGGTTGGATTAAATCTCAACCCTTTCGTAATTTGGTAGTTTCATTTTACAATGGTTTTCTAAAAAAAGAAATGGTTTTTTTATTAATTTTATATAGAAATTTTTACCGTAGAAAAGTCGTTTTTAATCGCATGTTTTATGCTATTTCATCTGGTTTCATGTTAATATATGAAGAATAGGAGGATAGTGTGTCATGAAAAAAATAGCCAAGATTACAACGCAGAAACGGACAAAGGACAGATATAATATTTTTCTAACGAATGGGGATAAGGAAGAATATGCGTTCAGTGTAGATGAGGCCGTTTTAGTTGAATTTAATCTTCGTAAAGGGTTGGAATTGGAGGATTCCGTGATTGAGATGTTGTTGGAAAAAGACTCCATACAAAAATCCTACACGTTGGCCATTCATTTTTTAAGCTATCGTATGCGAACGAAAAAGGAAATGCGGGAATATTTGGTAAAGAAAGAAGTTGTTCCTGAGCATATATCGGTAATTCTGAATCGGTTAATAAAAGAAAAATTACTTGATGATAAACTCTTTTCAGAGATGTTTGTCCGGACACGGATGAACACTTCAAGTAAGGGCCCCTTACTTATTAAAAGGGAATTAGTAGAAAAAGGAGTTACTAGTGCAATTGCGGATGAGGCTATTTATTTATATCCTTATGAAGTGCAATTTGATAAAGTATCAAAATTGTTGGAGAAAAAAATAAGTGTTGGGAAACGGGAATCCCGTAAACAACAAATTCAAAAACTACAGGTAAATTTACTCCAAAAAGGGTTTAGCCAGGCTGTCATTTCGGACGCCATATCCCAAATGGATGTAGAAAAAGACACGGAAACTGAATGGAATGCTATTGTATATCAAGGGGATAAGCTTGTACGAAAGTATAGTAAAAAGTATGAGGGATTCATGCTGCAGCAAAAGATAAAAGAAGCCTTGTATCGTAAAGGATTTCAGGTGGAGTATATTAACCGTTTTTTGGATGAATGTTTAGAAGAAAACTCCTACTAAATAATGGAGTGGATGTAAGCGATGGAATTTCCTACGATCGGGCAGTGATGCGGTGAATGAGTTACGATGCGAGAAGGAATTTCCAGTTAATGGTCACTCATGCGGTAGATGAGTGCCCGAGCGCGATGAGATTTTCGTTGGATGGTCACTCATGCGGTTGATGAGTGCCCGAGCGTGATGGGAAAACCTGTGGATGAGCACTCAAGTTTCACTTTCAATTTTCTTAAACAAGTGTAAAATTAGGTGTAGGGGGGAAGAACAATGAATTATAGATACAGTGATTACTCGGTTGAAGAATTATATAAAGAAATAGGAAAATTGAAGGAAAAGGCTCAAAAGGCAGAGCAGTTAGGAAATATATCGGAAGTACAAATAAATGAAAGAAAAATGCAAGTTGCGCTTGCCTATACGATGAATCCCGATGACTTTAATTCAAATGAAGAATATGAGTTGAAAATGGATTCAGGATTTACATTTAAAATCAATTATGTTAATGGAGTTTTTGCGTGGGGCCATCGAGTAAACTTGCTAAGAGAAGTTTATGAAAAAGAAGAAGCAATTCCAATTTCATTACTTGGAAAAAAAGTGATAGATTAATGTAAAAAGACCAATTCCAGTCTCTGAAATTGGTCTTTTTCATTAGATAAGGTTATCTTCAATAACAAGTTTATTGCGTAATTTATGTTCTGAAAATATCCAACCTGTATAGGAACTCATGATTTCCATGTTACGATCAATTTGCACGATTGCAACAAATGGATAATATTCTTTCGAACGATAACGCAAATCAATAAAGCGAACCTCTGTATAATGATCGAATTCATTAATTTCCCAACGGTAAACAGGTGAGAAATTTAAAAATGACGCGACATTTTTATCTTCAAATGCTTTTTCAATAATTGGTGAATTAGGTAACGGAATTTTATTGAATTCATCTACAATTTCGATATGCCCATTTTCAACAGTAGCCACATAAAACTTATCTTCCGTTGTAATAGCGACACGCCAGAAATTTTGCTTTAATGTGGGAGATGTGGCAATCTCGATTGTATCTGGTATATAATTTTTAATTTCTTTAACAATTTCCCTTTTATCCATGTAGCGTTTGATGTAATATAAAACAATTACGGTATAAATGGATACCCATGTATATCCAGGGTGTGCACCTAACATCCATGCACCAATTCCGCCTAAGTGAATTAAGAAAAGGTAAGGATCGAATGTATTAATAAATCCAAGTGCAATCCATTTGTTCGAGAAAGGCCGGAATGCCTGGGTTCCGTATGCATTAAACAAATCAACGAATACGTGAATAATAACAGCTAGAGCTGTCCAAAACCAGAGATGAAGATAGCTAACCTCCGGAACAAACATATAAATTAATCCTGACACGATGAATCCCCAAAGTATGATAGCGAGGAGAGAGTGAGATGCTCCGCGATGATGACGAATATACGTCGCATTGTTCTTTAATTTAAATACGGTATCAAAATCAGGGGCATGCGAACCAATGATTGTGCCAGTTAAAACAGCATAAAATAGGGTTGGATCATTATGAACTACTGGATCGATTGTTGCTAAACCACCTAATGAAATTCCCATTACTATATGTGTTGCAGTATCCATGTTCCAAAACCCTCCTCTCGTGAAAAAGCTCATTCACTATATGTATTTTTACCTCATTGAAAATTATTATTATATTTTTTATTGTACCATAAAGGAAGTGTCAATATGATAACACAAATTTTAAAAAACTTTAACAGTTTTGGATTCCAGTATGATTTACTTGACTGGTATTACGAAAATAAACGGGATTTGCCTTGGCGCCAAGATCAAGACCCTTATAAAGTATGGGTTTCAGAAATTATGCTTCAACAAACTAAAGTAGATACAGTTATTCCATATTTTCATCAGTTTATGGAGAAATATCCAACAGTGTATGATTTGGCGAAAGCGGATGAACAAGAAGTTCTAAAAACATGGGAAGGGCTAGGTTATTATTCGCGTGCAAGGAATTTACAGTCGGCGGTGAAGGAAGTTGTAGAAACATACGATGGAAAAGTTCCCGATACCCCTAAAGAATTAGGTTCATTAAAAGGGATTGGTCCATATACAAAAGGGGCAATACTGTCCATCGCATTCGACCAGCCAGAACCGGCAGTGGACGGTAATGTCATGCGTGTTTTTTCTCGCGTATTTAAAATAGAAGACGATATTGCTCAAGTAAAAACGAGAAACAAGTTTGAGGAGTTAGTTCGGGAAGTTATTTCAAAAGAAGATCCATCTTCCTTTAATCAGGCAATCATGGATTTAGGGGCAACCATTTGTACTCCTAAATCACCGGCTTGTTTATTTTGTCCAGTTCAAGAGTACTGTCGGGCCTTCGCGGAGGGGGTACAGGAGGAATTGCCAATAAAGAAGAAGGCTAAAAAGCAAAAAACACATTCCTACATGGTGTTATTAATTAAAAATAATAAGGATGAATATTTGATTGAGAAGCGACCAGATGAAGGGTTATTAGCAAATCTATGGCAATTTCCAATGATTTCGTTGAAAGATGTGGGACTAGAGGGTGTTGCTGAATGGGTGCAAAAGGAATATGGAATTAGTGTTCAGGTGAAGGGTAAAATAGATAATCTAACTCATGTTTTTTCACATATTAAATGGGATTTAGATATATATGATGCGGTAACTAATAATGAGAAAGTGGAAGATTTTCGATTAAGATTCGTTTCAAAAGAAGAAATTGAAGAATTCCCATTTCCCGTGTCTCACCAGAAAATGATGAAATTCTTATAGTGGATTTAATAATTCAGGGTAATCGGAAAATAGTAAGAAAGAGGGTTAAAAAAATACCCTCTTGATTGCTTGAATCAGTATGGGAAAGTCACTTTTATAAGGATTCCGGATATCCATAATAAAAGTTCAATTTTAATAATGTCCGGAACCTGAAGGGTAAACTGCTAAACAAATATAATTCAACATATTTCCACTAACCTTATTATTTATCACTTATCCTAACTTTTTGGACAACTCTGTCATCTCTATTGGAATAAGTTCTATCCTTTTGAATTTTAATGCTAGATAAATAGTAAGTACCGTTAACCCCTCGGCGGCTGGAAAAACAAGCCAAATCGTATTGGGACCGAAGAATTTTGGTAAAATCCAAAGTAAAGGGATGAATAAGATTAAGCTACGACTTAAGATAATCCAAGTAGCAATGCGGGTTTTTTTAATGGATTGATAGTATTCCGCAAAGACCATATTGATCCCTAAAAACAGATACCCCACAAAAAAGGATACAATCCCTATCTTCGTATAATCAATAATTTCCGGAATTTCAATCCCGAATAAATTAATAATAACGCCTTTTCCAACAAGCCCAATAATAAATACAGCTACTCCCAGACCAAATCCCGTGATGAGCGCAATCCGGATAAATTGTTTCAAACGTTGATAGAGTTTCGCACCGTAATGGTAACTTGTAATAGGTTGAAGGGCTGCTCCAATTCCGATAAAAAGCATAAGAAACACCGTATGCATATAGTTGACGACCGCGTAGGCTACGACCCCAGTTTCTCCGACATAATGGCTAAATGTTATATTAAATGTAACCATCATCATCGCGGTTGATCCTTCCACGATAAAACTCGGAAAACCAATAGAGAAAATGTTCCCAAGTATAGAAAAATCAAGTTTCGTATGGACGAACCCTAACTGTTTTTTCCTCTTTGAATAGTGTGTAAGTAAAACAAGAATTCCTAAGAAGGTACCAATTACTGTTGCATAAGCGGCCCCTTTCACCCCCCAATGGAAAATAAAGATGAAAAGATAATTTAAAATAATATTCACGACAGATGTTACAATTAATCCTGCCATCGCAAGCGTAGGATTTCCGTCGTTTCGGATAAAAATACTTAAAATATTTTCAAGCACAAAGACAAGACCAAATAAAAGGATAATGTGAAGATAACCATCAACATATGAAATAATTGAATCGTTTGCCCCGAATAAATAAGCAAGTGGTTCCTCAAATAATAGACAGAATACTATAATCAATCCTGTCGTCGCAACAGCAAGAATAATCGAATGTGTAAATATTTCTTTCGCACGATGTTGATTGCTTTGACCAAGTGCAATTGAATATAACGTGGCACCCCCCATACCAATCCACAAAGAAACGGATAAAATGACCGAATAAATCGGCACTGCAATGTTAACCCCCGCTAGCCCTTTTTCTCCAATCCCATGACTGACGAATAGACCATCAATTAAAATATTGATTGCCATTAACATCATTCCGAATAAGGAAGGGATTAAATACTTCATAAATAGTTTATGGGGCTCTATCGTTTGCATCATTAAATGATTATTTTCCATAAAATACCACCTCAAGTTTACATTCTTTGATGTCTATGCTCCGTTCAGCGCTTTTCGACCTTTCTATGCTATGATAATAAAGTATCCGGTTACCGTATAGTCAAGAGTGAAGAGGTGAAAAATTGGAGTCTACCAAAAAGCTATTTACGACTGGAGAATTTGCAGATTTATGTGGTGTGAAAAAGCAAACCCTTTTTCATTATGATGATATCGGTCTTTTAAAACCAGAATATAAAAACGAAAATGGGTATCGCTATTATTCTGTTCAACAAGCAGAGGTTTTTAGCGTGATTGAAATGCTAAAAGAAATTGGTATGGTTTTAGCAGAAATTAAAGACTTTTTGCATTTCAAGACCCCAGAGGAAACCATCGAATTACTAACGGAAAAAGAAGAAATGATGGAAAAGAAAATTGTGAAAATGCAGCGTACACAGCAAATTATACAAAACAAAAAAAGGCAAATTGAAGAGGCATTACGGTTGAATTTTGATTGGTTTACAATTGAAATGATGGAAACAGAATACTATGTATTAAGTAAAAATATTTTAAACTGCTCCGATAATGAATTTACGAAGTCGGTTATGTCATTTATTAAATATACAAAGAAAGAAGAACTTGATATTGGCTACCCTATTGGTGGCTTGATTCTTCAAGAGCAAATCGAGGCGGAAGATTATTGGAATTATTCGCATTTTTATATGCGTGTGGATCAACCTGGTTTAGTACAACCTTTTATCAAAAAATCCGGAATATATGTGGTTGGCTACCATAAAGGAAGTTATTTGACGATTCAAGAAACCTATAGAAAAATGAAAAAATATTTGAGTAAGGAAGGGTATCGTATTTGTGGTGATAGTTTTGAAGAGTATGTAATTGATGAGGTAAGTGTAAGCGGGGAAGACAATTATGTAACGAAAATTATGATACAAGTAGAAGAAAAGTAAGCAAGCTACCACTTTTTCCCTCTACCGTTTGGTTTAACTTCTATCTTTTTATGAGTAATTTCTTTGCTTTTTCCGTAACACCCTTTTCTAGACAATATGCATTTGACAGTTTCACTTTTGATGTGGAATTCAACACTTTAATCTGAATACCTGTAATTAATCAAATCTATTTGTTACCGGGTTTGGGACTTCATCCAAGCAATGGTATTTGTTAGATTGTTGGGTTGGTGCTTAGAGAATTTCTCTCTAAGCACATTTAATAAAACCCAAAGTTTTAGAACAAATTGTTAAACCACCGTCTTGATTATTTTAAATTTCTGCTATACAATTCTTCATTTATCTCATGTAATTTGGATAGTCCTTCTGAATTAATATATGGTAAAACTTGGGATAGAGCTTGTTGGTAGTAGTCTAACTCTTCATCTTTCCACTTTTTCTTACTCATCATTGTTAGCTCGGAAAAATCTCTAAAAGTATCCATGTTTTTTCCTCCTAATAAAGATTCCGATCAATAATAATGTGTGTATAATCGGTTTAAATTACCGCGGGACTTCTTTCCAATGATGGTTATCAGAGGTTGAATGCGCACCATAAATATTTAAAAAAATTAAATGGATAACAAAAGAATTCCTGGACAAATTAATTAGTGCGGAGGTGATATCAATGGCTAAAAATCCTAAAAAGACAGTTGCTGGTACAAACGTTCAAGAAGTAAGACAACAAAACCAACAAGCTGAGCAAGGTTATGGACAATATGGTACAGAATTTGCTTCTGAAACAAATGCACAAGAAGTAAGAAAGCAAAACAAACAGGCTGAGCAAGGTTATGGACAATATGGTACAGAGTTTGCTTCTGAAACAAATGCTCAGGAAGTTAGAAAACAAAATCAACAAGCTGAGCAAGGTTATGGACAATATGGTACAGAATTTGCTTCTGAAACAAATGCACAAGAAGTAAGAAAGCAAAACCAAAAGTCTCAACAAAACAAAAAATAACTTTCGTACTAAACATAAAAGAGTGCTCTATTCTATGTAGAGTACTCTTTTCCTATTGTATAGTCGTAATACTTTATCTTTATTTCTTTTATCTATATAATGTATGCAAGGATTATTGGAAATTAGAAAGGGAGATACTATGGTTGCTCCTAATGCAGGGTCCAAAATGAAAATTCAAAGCTATAAACACAATGGGCAACTACATAGAGTTTGGCAGAATACGTTAGTTTTAAAAGGAAATGAATTGGTTGTAATTGGGGCCAATGATAAAACACCTGTCATTGAAAGTGATGGAAGGTCTTGGATTACTAGGGAGCCAGCTATTTGTTACTTCCATGCTAAATATTGGTTTAATATAATCGGAATGATTCGGAATGACGGAATATACTATTACTGCAATATAAGCTCTCCGTTTGTCTATGATGATGAAGGACTAAAGTATATCGATTATGATTTAGATGTAAAAGTGTATCCCGATATGACGTATGATCTTCTAGATGAAGATGAATACGAGGAACATAAGAGACTAATGAATTATCCGGAAGTATTAGATCAAATATTGCGAAATAACATGGAGGACTTACTAAGATGGGTACGACAGAGGAAAGGTCCTTTCTCACCAGATTTTATTGATAATTGGTATGAAAGATTTTTAACGTATCGGTAACCACGTCTTAATGTGTTCAGTTGAAAAATCTAACTGAATGTGTGTGTTTCGCTAGATATTGGCCATTCATCTAGTGGTTAATAAAATTCCTTGTTACATAAGGTAACAAGGTTTTTCTATTTATGCTCTCATTAGTGTAACTATAGAATTTGCCTAAAAAGCTGGGACGTAACTAAAGTGTTTAACTTTAAAGAAGAACAATGCGCTATCTAAGCGAAGGATATTTCCGGAGCGATTATTCGCTCCAATCATGTTTGGATTTTGCTAGATTAAAATACTTTTGTCTCGGCCTCTTCTAAAAAATAAGATGCAAAAGGAAGTTTGAAAACATGAGTCCTGTAAGACAATATATGGAATATGTAAAACCTTATATCTGGAAAATATTTTGGACAATTATTATAGGAATTATTAAATTTGGAATCCCCCTATTAATGCCATTAATATTAAAATATGTTGTCGATGATATTATTACCCCACAGGACATGACAAATGCCGAAAAAATGACAGAATTAGCGTGGCTTATGGGGGGAGCTTTCTTGATTTTCCTTATTGTAAGGCCGCCAATTGAATATTTTCGACAATATTTTGGTCAGTGGGTGGGGAATAGAATCCTTTACGATATAAGGGATAAGCTGTTTGACCACATACAAAAACTGAGTTTAAAATACTATTCTAAGACAAAAACCGGGGAAGTTATTTCCCGGGTGATAAATGATGTCGAACAAACGAAGATTTTCGTAGTAACGGGGTTAATGAATGTTTGGTTAGACCTTATTACTATTGTAATAGCAATTGGAATTATGATGACAATGGATATTGGGATGACCATTGTATCGATTATTTTATTCCCTTTATTTGGTTTTTCGATTAAATATTTTTACGGGAAATTACGACAATTAACCCGTGATAGATCACAAGCACTAGCTGAAGTGCAAGGTCATTTGCACGAGAGAGTACAGGGGATCCCGGTTATTCGTAGCTTTGCTCTAGAAGAATATGAACAAGGGCAATTTGGAAAAAGAAATGATGAATTCCTAAATCGGGCTATGAAGCATGTTGATTGGAATGCTAAAACTTTTGCTGTGACGAATACGATTACCGATTTGGCGCCACTTTTAGTTGTTGCATTTGGTGGTTATCAAGTTATTGTAGGAAATATTAGTGTTGGGACATTAGTGGCATTTATAGGATATTTGGAAAGAGTATACAGTCCTTTAAGAAGATTAATGAATTCATCTACACAGCTTGTTCAAGCAATTGCATCGATTGATCGCGTGATGGAATTGATGAATGAAAAATATGATATTAAAGATAAAGAAAATGCAAGAAAACTGGGAAGAGTGGAAGGAAATATTGATATCGAAAACGTATCTTTTCAGTATGATGAAGAAGAAAATCGTGTTTTGAAAAATGTATCTCTTAACGTGCGAAAAGGGGAGACCATTGCTTTTGTTGGAATGAGTGGTGGAGGAAAATCTACTATTGTTAGTTTGATACCTCGATTTTATGATGTGACTGAGGGTTCGATTAAAGTAGATGGTATGGATGTTCGTGATGTCAATGCGCGTTCATTAAGAAATAATATTGGAATGGTGCTGCAAGATAATATTCTATTTAGTGAATCTATTGCGGTTAATATTCGTATGGGAAACCCTAACGCAACTGATGAAGAAGTCATTGCTGCAGCAAAGGCGGCTAATGCTCATGAATTTATTATGAATCTTCCTCGAGGTTACGACACACTTGTAGGAGAACGTGGCGTTAAGTTATCTGGTGGACAAAAGCAGCGTGTTGCTATTGCGCGGGTATTCTTAAAGAATCCACCTATCCTCATTTTTGATGAAGCGACTTCTGCATTAGATTTAGAAAGTGAACATCTCATCCAGGAGACAATGGAAAAATTAGCTTCTGACAGAACAACATTTATTGTTGCACACCGTTTAGCAACAATCACTCATGCTGATCGCATTGTTGTTATTGAAAATGGAGAGATTGTGGAAATTGGGTCACATGATGAATTGATGGAACAACAAGGAAGTTACTATAATTTATATCAAGTACAGCATTTGGATAATGATTAATAAAAGGCGGTTCGTATTTGAACCGCCTTTTAAAATGTTTATTTTTTATTATATGATTGGTTGAGAGTGTTATATTACATCTGTGCAAACGCACGACCAACTGCTTCAATCGTTTGGTCAATATCCTCTTCTGTATGCTCGGTAGTTAAGAACCATGCTTCATATTTCGATGGAGCGAGGTTAATTCCTTCATTTAACATCAGTTTGAAGAATCGTCCGAATGCTTCTCCATCACTTGCTTGAGCCTCAGCATAATTGGTAACTTGATCTATTCCAAAATAAACAGTTAGTGCTCCTTTTAGTCGATTAACGGTAATATGGGTACCGTGTTCTTTGGCTTTTTCGAGAATACCTTTTTCTAATCGTTCCCCAAGTTGATCTAATTTTTCATAAACACCTTCTGCACTAAGAACTTCTAAGCAAGCAATTCCAGATGCCATGGAAGCCGGGTTTCCCGACATGGTTCCAGCTTGATATGCTGGGCCAAGTGGTGCAACCTGTTCCATGATTTCTTTACGACCACCATAAGCTCCGATTGGAAGTCCCCCACCAATGATTTTACCCATAGCTGTTAAGTCTGGCTCGACACCGTACAACTGTTGTGCACTGCCATAAGTAAAGCGGAATGCCGTAATTACTTCATCGTAAATAACAAGTGCACCGGCTTTGTGTGCTAAATTATTGACCTCTTGTAAAAATCCCTCATGTGGCTCTACGATACCAAAGTTTCCAACGATTGGTTCTACTAGTACTGCAGCAATTTCGTTACCCCATTTATCTAGAGCATTCTTCATAGAATCTAAGTCATTAAATGGAACGGTAATTACATCTTCCGCTGTTGAAACTGGAACGCCGGCAGAATCTGGAGTTCCTAATGTAGAAGGGCCGGAACCAGCTTCAACTAGTACTGCATCGAAGTGACCATGATAACAACCAGCGAATTTTAAAACTTTCGTACGTCCAGTATATGCTCGAGCAACGCGGATGGTTGTCATGACAGATTCTGTACCTGAATTATTAAAACGCACTTTTTCTAATGAAGGAATAGCTTGTTTTAGCATTTTAGCAAATTTATTTTCCAATTGTGTTGGGGTACCGAATAATACCCCATTTGATGCAGCGTTAGAAATGGCTTTTGCAATATGTGGGTGTGCGTGTCCAGTAATGATTGGACCATACGCCGCTAAGTAATCAATATATTTATTTCCGTCTACGTCATAGAAATATGCACCTTGTCCACGTTCCATGTAGACTGGAGAACCGCCGCCAACTGCTTTATAGGAGCGGGATGGAGAGTTAACCCCACCTACAATATGTTCTAGTGCTTCTTTATGTAGTTGTTCTGATTTTGTGAATTGCATCGCGTTTCCTCCCTAAACTAATTCCAAACTTTACTATACCAAAAAAAGTTAGATAAGACGATGGATGTACCTTCAGATTTAGTAGATGGAACGAAAACGATATTAAAAAATAAAATAGACAAGCCTTTCTTTATCTGTGCATATATATGTGATAGATATGTTTTAAAAGGAGTAGGGGTTATGTTTTTAATTCCTTGGATTATATTTATTTTGATTTGTTATGTGTTAGCAAAAAGTATAATGGGGTTTATTAGTGGAAGGCAAGTCCATGTTAAATTTGAATTAAGGGACAGTCGTTTTTCTAGTGAATTATTTATGGCACTACTAGTCATTTACGTGATTGTTATACTCGGGTTTGGAATGATTTATTTTATTCTATCTTTTCAGGGGATTATTTTAGTAGAATATGGAGAGTTACGACAACCTACGATGATTGGTTCTATTATTCATTCCATTTATTTTAGTGGTGTAACTTTACTTACAATTGGTTACGGTGATATTTCGCCTATTGGTATTGGACGGTTGCTTGCGATTATTGAGGCATTACTTGGTTATGTATTACCGACAGCTTTTGTGATGAAGTTATTCCAATCTGGTGAGCGAAGTAGAGATAAGTGAAAGCAATCTTACGTTATGTTATAGTGATGATAGAAAACTAGGTTGGAGGGATACGGAATGGCAGTTGAAGTAGGAAAGGTAGTAAAAGACTTTACATTACCTAATCAAAATGGTGAACAAATTAGTTTATCGGACTTTCGTGGGAAAAATGTTGTATTATATTTTTATCCAAAAGATATGACGCCTGGTTGTACGACTCAGGCTTGTGATTTTCGTGACCAACATGAGAGTTTCGGGAAATTAAATGCTGTAATTCTTGGCGTGAGTCCAGACCCAGCTGAGCGACATCAAAAATTCATCGATAAACATGATCTACCATTTGAGTTGTTGGCAGACGAAGAACATAAGCTAGCAGACGAATTCGATGTATGGAAATTGAAAAAGAACTTTGGCAAAGAATATTACGGTGTGGAACGCTCAACATTTATCATTGATAAAGAAGGCATTCTACAAAAAGAGTATCGTAAGGTGAAAGTCGCAGGGCATGTGGAAGATGCTTTGACCTATGTTAAGGAGAACTTACATTAATATATGATAGGCAAGATGGAGTGTGTAAATATTAACGCTCCATCTTTTTTTATATAATGGATAAATTAACGACTGATTAAAATTGAGATTGCTATAACTCCCAATATTCATTATATTTAAGTAAAATAATAAGGAATAGAAAAAAGGTGGGAGGAATAGTAATGATTGTTTTTTCTAGAAAGCTTGCGGATCAGTATCAAAATAAATTAAATGAAAAATTCCCTGAAGAAAATTTTATTTATTGCGATACGATTGATGAAGTGAATACGTATATTCAAGATACGGAAGTGTATGTGACTTATGCTAGTGATATTAATGAAGAATTTATTAGGAAAGCAGTGAATTTAAAATGGATTCACGTGCTTTCTGCTGGGGTGGATAATTTACCATTTGAAAGCATCAAAAAAAGAGGAATATTCGTTACAAACGTACGGGGCATACATAAGATTCAAATGTCTGAATATGCAATATCTATGCTTTTGCAAGTTTATCGTCAAGAAAAGCCCCTCATCAAAAATGAAGAGAATCAAGTATGGGATAAAGATGCTGTAAACTTAAGAGAAATAACTGGAAAAACAATGATTGTTGTTGGGGCTGGTGCGATTGGGAGCGAAGTTGCTCGACTTGGTAAAGCATTTCAAATGCATACAATAGGAGTTTCTAGAAGTGGTAAAAAAGTAGAGCACTTTGATGAAAACTATAAAATTAGTGAGTTAAACCAGGTCCTATCTCAGGCTGATTTTGTTATATCTGTGTTACCTCGCACGGTGGAGACGAAAGATATTTTTAAATATGAGCAATTTAAAGCAATGTCAAATCATGTTGTCTTCTTAAATATGGGGCGTGGTGATGCTGTAATAGAGGAAGATTTATTGAAAGCAATACGAGAAGGGGAAATAGGTCACGCTATATTAGATGTAGTGAAAGAAGAACCATTACCAAAAGGACATCCGTTTTGGACGGAAGAAAATATTACATTAACACCACATTTATCAGGTCTCTCCCCGGAATATGTCCATCGAGCTTTGGATATATTTGAGGAAAACTTACAAATCCATCGTAGAAATGAGGATAGTTATGTTAATCAAATCGATTTAACAAGAGGGTATTAAGATGGTAGTAAATATCCTGACTTGTGGTGAACGAGTTTTGAAGATAGATGTCTAATGAAAAAGGGAATAATGATAGTAGAAAAGAAATACTATTTAGTGGGTAGAGTACTTATATTGACAGAATACCATGTGAGAATGTAAACTAATTATAAAGATTATAATTTAATAATATTATTAGAATACATTATAAAGATTCGAAAGTGAGGTGGATGACTGTGTCTGAAGAACGATTACGACAAGCAATTGATACTTTAAAGAAATCAGGCGTCCGTATCACTCCGCAACGTCATGCAGTACTTGAATATTTATTAAATGCCATGATTCACCCAACCGCAGATGAAATATACAAGGCACTTGAAGGTAAGTTTCCAAATATGAGTGTTGCTACTGTATATAATAATCTAAGGGTATTGCGTGAGGTGGGACTAGTTCGTGAACTGACCTATGGAGATTCATCTAGTCGATTTGATTGTAATACATCTAATCATTACCATATTATTTGCAATAAATGTGGTAAAATAGTCGATTTTCACTACCCATCCTTAGATGAAGTGGAATCTTTAGCTGAAAAAGTAACTGGATTTGATGTAAGTCATCACCGATTAGAAGTTTATGGTACATGTGATGAATGCAAGATAGTAACTAAACATTAAGAAGGAAAACAAAAGCTATCGCCTATTAAATTGGCGATAGCTTTTGTTAATTTTTCTTTTTGTATCGTTTGGAATTGTATTTCTCATCAAAATCCAAACCCTCTAAATTTTTATCTAAAGTTAGCGGCTGTTTACAATGCATGCAAGCATCGACACGACCTAGCATTTTTGTTGGTTTGTTACAATTCGGACAAACAACTGGTACAGACCGGAGTGATAAGGTACCAATCCAAACATATACAACTAAACTAAATACAATTGCTAATACACCTAAAGCAAATAAGATTAACATTAACCATTCTACCTTTTTCAGTAAAATGCCCCCATACATAAAAAGAATCCCTACAAATATAAGAATAAGAGCAAAGGATCGTATTTTATTGATTTTGCTTGAATAGACTAATCTCGGTTCAGCCATGATCTTCCTCCTTTATATCACTAGTAGTATAGCATATTCTTTGAAATATTTCGTTTTTAGAAAGCTTAGCGTTCATCAAGCTTTTGGACGAATGTCTTAGTTGTACTTATGCAAATCTTTACGGTGTGCAATAATCGGAACCTCAGAAGAATAAAGTTTAAACATTATTCTCTGGCAAAAAAGGATTTCACCTATTTATAACGAAATATATTAATAGATATTAATTTTGTCGAATTTTGGTGATAAAATATACTGGTTGTTTTGATGTAAAGGTAATTTTAGAAAGATGGAGGAAGTTGAGATGGAGAATTTCTTAAGGCCAATTTATCAAGAGCGTGCAAGTGATCCGAATACATTGGGTATTTTAATGATGGAAAAGACAAATCCAAATAGTCCTCTAACAGATAATTTCGATATCATTCTACTTATTATTGTCAAAGAAGCGGAACAAGAATGGTTTGTAAAACATTATGAAAGTGCTAGTGAAACAGCGGCAATGCACATTGTTAAAGAAAGTACGTTAATGGAATGGATTGATACAAGCTCTTCCAGAAGAGCGGTAGAATGGGTAATTAATGGGAGAGTCGTCTACGACAGAAATGAATATATCAGTAATTTGAAGGATAAATTAAGAGATTTTCCTCTTCAAAAAAGAAATCTTAGAAAAGCCATTGAATTTGGTAAGTTAGTAAAAAGCTATAACGAAGCAAAAGCATTATTTGCATCCAAGAATTATAAAGATGCGAATAGTAAGGTATTTTATTCTTTACACTACTTAGCAAGACTCGCAGTAGTAGAGAAAGGTTACTATCCCGAAGTGACCGTTTGGAATCAAGTTAAAAATATAGATATAGAAATTTATAAGTTATATGAAGAGTTTATCGATAGTAGTGAAGAAATGGAGAAAAAAATCCAATTAATGATATTGGCGATGGACTATGTAATCAATCATAGGGCAGAAGTATCTGCTGAACATCTGCTTAGTATTATGCGAACAAAAGATGAACCCTGGTCATATGCTGAATTAAAAATGAATCCTTTTGTGGAACCATATACACTTGATCTTTCTGTAATCATTTCTTATTTAGAAGAAAAAGAGATTATATTACCAGTGTTGGAAGAAACGAAAGGTGTTGGGGTGTTTCATAGGAAATACAAAATAAGTGATTTTTAGCTTTTGTTATAGTACGGACAGTATCATTTCATTGCGTGTTGGTAGTGAGGTGATGTACTGTCCGTTTTTCCTAGACGTAATTTTAAGGGACTTTTAACTGGATATAATTAATTTGTAAAAAAATGTGTTGACATTAATAAGGTGACCGTGATAAAGTAGTCATTGTCGCTTCTGAAAGACATTTTCAATTAACGACAATTAATTAAAAATTAATAGTTGACATTCAGATGTTGAATATGATATATTATGAAAGTCGCTGTTACGAAGCGAGTAATAAATTTGCTCTTTGAAAACTGAACAAAACAACCAGTATGTCAAGAAAAAAAGAAACTCGTTTTTCTTTTAAAAACAGAAGGTAATACTTCTGAAAAGCTAAGAACTTCAAATTGATTGGTGTCAATTTGAACAAACTTTTTTGGAGAGTTTGATCTTGGCTCAGGACGAACGCTGGCGGCGTGCCTAATACATGCAAGTCGAGCGCTGGAAACTACTTTCATCCCTTCGGGGATGAAAGTAGTGGAAAGAGCGGCGGACGGGTGAGTAACACGTGGGCAACCTACCTGTAAGACTGGGATAACTCGCGGAAACGTGAGCTAATACCGGATAATACTTTTTATTGCATAATAAGAAGTTTAAAAGGCGGCGTAAGCTGTCACTTACAGATGGGCCCGCGGCGCATTAGCTAGTTGGT
>NZ_LYCS01000015.1 GCF_001659985.1 Oceanobacillus sp. Castelsardo | reverse complement strand
AGGTAGTGCTGATATCGGAGTAGGTAGTGCTGATATCGGAGTAGGTAGTACTGATATCGGGAGTAGGAAGTGCTGATATCTGAGGAGAAGTGCTGATATCCGAGGAGAAGTGCTGATATCTGAGGAGAAGTGCTGATATCTGGGGAGAAGTGCTGATATCTAAGGAGAAGTGCTGATATCCGAGGAGAAGTGCTGATATCTGAGGAGAAGTGCTGATATCCAAGTAGGAAGTGCTGATATCCGAGCAGCGAGTACTGATATCCCTGCCCCGAATGCCGACTCCCATACCCAATTCCCGGTTTGAAACAAAAAAGCATGGCAACTAACAACCCCATTGCCATGCTCTATCTCATATAATAGAATCGTCCCAAATTTTATACGTATTCCTTCCATCTTCTTTCGCTTCATACATCGCTTTATCAGCAGTTTTCAGTAACAAATATTTTGTTGCATCTTCAGAGGGAGCCATCGCAATCCCCATGCTTGTTGTTACTTTTAGTTCATACCCTTTAATATTCCATGGCATTTGCATGATTTGTTTGATATTATCGGCTATCTTTACTGCATTTTCACTGGATCCGATACTTGGTAAAAGAGCAATAAATTCATCGCCACCAAGTCTTGCCACCATATCCTTTTTCCGGATGGCTTGGCTTACTCGTTTGGCGAACTCTTTAATGACCTCATCCCCGATATCATGACCTAATTCATCGTTAATGTTTTTAAATTTATCAATATCCATCATGATAACAGCTAAGCCATCTTGTTTTATTTGAAAATCATCTAAAGCTTGTTTTATTTTTCGATTAAACAAAAGTCGATTAGGTAAGCCTGTTAAATAATCATGTAAGGCAAGTTGTTCTAATTTGTCGTTATATTGTTTCCTTAATTGAATGTCCCTAGTTAAAACAACCATATATTTTAAGTTGTTTTGGTCATCGAATACGGGAGTTCCGCTTGCTTCACACCATATGGGTATTCCTTTATGGTTAAATTGTCTAAGTTCAATATTGAAGGCTTCTGCGTTTCTTAGTGAATGTAATATTTCTTGTTTCAGCAGCATTTCGTCGTCTGGATGTACATGATATAAGAAAGATTTTCCGATATATGCGTTTTGGTCAAAGCCCAATATATGTTTATAAGATGGGGAGGCATAAAGAATATTCCCATGACTATCCAGTAACGTAATTAAATCATGAGCGTTTTCTGCAATAATTCGGAAACGTTCTTCACTTTCTTTTAGTTGTCTTCTTGACTTTAATGCATCTGTGACGTCTCTAAAAATACCATATATCCCGATTATTTCATTATCTACAATGATAGGTGTTACCTTAAATGAAACATCTATTTTCTGACCTTTCTTAGATAAAATCCTAAATCGGCTATATTCTGTAACTCCGGTGACTGCCTGCATTAATAACTTTTTTATTAGATGTACATCATCTTTTACTACGATTGAATTAATGGTTGCACCAATTAATTCAATCGGGGTGTAGCCTGTAACATTTTCAACAGCTAGATTTCCATTTGTAATCCGACCTTCTAGATCGAATGTGAAAATGGCGTCTGGGTCATGTTGATATAAAGATTGATAACTTTTTTTACTTGTATTTAATTCCGCCAATACTTTTTTGATCTCTGTTTCATGCTGTTTTTCTTTTGTAATATCTTTGACAACTGCAACAATCTTCGTAATCCTTTCATTGTCATCAAACAATGGGGATAATGTTGTTTTTGAATAGTGTCTATCACCTGATGGAGACAGATAAGAGTCTTCATAGGTGACTTTTTCCCGAGTAGTGACTACTTTCCTATATTTTTTATATAAAAACTCGTAAAAATCTTGTGGGTAAACTTCTTTAATTGATTTACCAAGTACGTTCTTCGTTAAATCGGTACCAGTTATCGCTGCACGATTTAGAAAATCATAGATAAATAGGGATTCTTGTGCAACACGAATCACGAATACCTTATCATCTATAACGTCCAACAATTCTCTATCCACATAAGACATTCCTTTTTCCTCCGCTATAGGTTTACAGTATGTTTTTCTTTCAGGAGAGTAAAAAGGTACCTCCTGCATAAGTGCAACTAGGGCATTCGTTCAAGAGCTTAGCGAATGCCAAGTTTTCTAAAAAATAAATAAGAATCTTCATAAATAAATTCAGTATCCGGTATGTTCTTGTTTAGATAATGAAGTGTACTCATTTTATTAATCATTTCTGCTAGATAATCTTTCTCCTTTTGATTTAAATGAAATTCTACTCCATAGTAGTAGGTATCCCCAAAGTCTTCGGTTTTCCAAACAATTTTCCCTTCTACCTCGAACAGTTTTCCTAATAGCTTGAACTTGAACAAATAATTAATATCACGATGAATTGGCAGTTTTAAAGAAGTATAGATTTTAATACCACCTATGCTGATGTTGTTAATTAAAACTTCCGTTGTTCCAAGGTTTACTCTCCGGTTTTTTACTTCGATTATAGTCATTTCACCAAGTAGAAGATGAGGAAATTCGAAACGATAATAACTTCTTCGTTCCATTTGGGCCACTGTATTTCTAACTTTGTTTTTCTGTGGTTTTAGAAATCCGGTAACCATCATTTTTTCAAATATCTCTACCGGAACTGGTTCTGAAAAAAGATACCCTTGAATTTGTTCACATTCTTTTAGTTTTAAGAATTCAAGCTGCTCGTATTCTTCCACACCTTCAGCGACTATCGATAGATCGAGCCCTTTTGCTAAATGCATAATGGAGGAGACTATGGCAGTTTCTTTTTTATTATCATTATGAATATTGTCAATGAAGGATTGATCAATCTTAATGATGTCTACTTCAAATTCTTTTAAATATTGAAAAGTAGAATAGCCTGTCCCAAAATCATCAATGGCTATTTTTACACCTAAGTTTCTCAATTCTCTTAGTGTTGAAAGGACTAGTTTGTCATTTTGCAGTACTGTTCTTTCTGTAATTTCAAATATTAAATATTTGCCAGGAATCTGATAAAGTTCAAGCTGTTGCTTTACTAAATCGATTAATCCCTTTTTTAAAAAACGAATCGGTGAAATATTAATAGAAATAGGGCGAATCGTATAATCTTTATCCTTCCAATCTTTAAGTTGCGCGCAAACCTTTTGAATCACCCAATCACTTAGTTCATTAATTAAATGATTTTCTTCGGCCAATGGGATAAATTCCCCAGGAGAAACCATTCCCCAATCCTCATGCTTCCAACGTATTAAGGCTTCTGCACCAAGAATAGTCCCTCGATGTGGATCGACTTGTGGTTGGAAAAAAATTTCAAATTCTTCCTTATTAAGTGCTTTTCTCATATCCTTTTCAAGAACATACTTTTTATAAGAAGGAATGTCTTTTGTAAAGGAATAAAGTTGATAATTATTTTTTCCTAGTTTTTTCGCATGGTATAAAGCAGCGTGGGAGTTCTCTAATAGAGTTAATTTTTGCTGGCCATCATCTGGGAAAAAACTAATTCCAATACTGGTTGTGACATAAAGTTCATATTCATTAATCATTAACGGTTTTTCAATTTCTTTCATAATTTGTTCCGCAAATGTAAAGACAGCATTTTTCTCGGAATAATCTTCCAATATAATGACAAAATCGTTACCAATAATACGTGCTACATACCCATCCTTAGGTAGATTTGCAATTAATCTACTAGCTATTGTCTTTAACGCATGGTCTCCAATTTGATGCCCTAGGGAATCGTTTATTACGTTAAATCGGTCAATATCTAAATAAAGAACTGCAAAAGAATTATTTTCTTTACAAAGGGTATCTAATTTTTCATAAAGACTTTGCTGGTTTGGAAGTCCCGTAAGCGAATCGTATTTTGCCATGTAATTGATTTTTTCTTGCATTTCTGTTTCTGCACTAATATCCGCTACTATTCCGAAGAGGTTAGATATATTTCCATCCTCATCCACCCATGGAATCGTTTGTTCGTAAAGCCATTTCGTAGTTCCATCAGCACTAGATAATCGATAGGTAAGTTCTATTTTTTTCCCTTGCTTTAGTGACTCATATTGTTGGAAAACATTACTACGATGGGCGGGAAGAATCATTTCTTTCCAACAATCTGGGTCTTCGTAGAGATTGGCTAAAGGAATTTTTAAAATATCCTCCAATCCATTTGAAGCAAAGATAATCTTTCCGTCCACATGTTCTCGCATCCAAATTCCAACATTTAAATGGTTAAAAATGAGCTTTAGTTTTTCGTTTGTATATGTTAATTTATTTTCCAAATGTTTTTGGACAGTAATATCATAAACAACCCCAACTAGTTTATAAGGTTTTTGATTTTTCCATATCGCATCTGCTTGTACTTTTATGTACCTGAGTTCTTTTGTTTTGCCATGATTAATACGGAATTCTGTTACATAACTAGTTCCTTTTTTCGCAGACTTATAAACAATTTCCCGCGTTACTTCATAATCATCTGGATGGACATATTCGAATGGTTTTTCCATGGATATATCTTCTTTATACTCCAAGCCAAATAATTCGAAAAATCTATCCGAATAAAGTATTCTATCTTCATCTATGATGTATTCCCAACTAGCAATATTGGCAACGTCTTGCGCATGGATTAAATGTTCTTTACTAAGTTCTAATGATTCTCTTAACATTATGTGTTCTGTAATATTATCAATAATTAGGTAAACACCTGCAGTTTGCTGATTGCCAGCTTTTATCGGAATAAAGGTTAATAAGAGATAAAGGGTTTGACCACTTACTGTTGTAATATTTATTTCATGTTTTTCCGACTTTCCTAATAGCGTATTTGTAAATGCAGTACTGAGAATATCATAGGTTTGTTTGGAAACTAATGATTTAAAATCTGTTTTTTTATGAGGGTGAAAACCAATTAGTTCATAAATATAATTGCTGTTCTGTGAAATGACCTCCCCATCCGGTGAAAAAACAAAAATAGTATCGGGATGATAGACCGCTAAAGAAGCGTAATATTCTAGTAGATTGAATTGTACATCATTCGTAACATGGTTCTCATATTTATTTGTATTATGGCCTTTATTTAGTAATTGTTTTAAGAAGTTTGGTTTGTTCGGACTGTAGTGAGCCATAACATTTCCCCCTTGTAAACTGGTAATTATTACAATTGTAACGCGTTTGTAATAATTATGTAATATGATTATAGACGAAAAGCCCTAGTTTGGGAATAGGTTTTTTGCAAAGGTTTACACAAGAGCCGGAGGGACAGGTCCATCGTCCCACATCTCTTTTCAAGATCATTATTGGCATTAGCAATTGATATATCAGCAACCGCGCACCCTATATCAGCAATCACACATCCTATATCAGTCCTCGCTATCTATATATCAGCAACCCGCGCAAAATCCATATACCTTATAGATGAATTTCCTCTAGTAGAGTATTTCTATGATAAAATAACCTCATAATATTGTAGGAGTGTTAGATATGGACGCAGAAATTCAACGTTATTTTGCTAGCTTAGAATCACAAGATAAACAAAAGCAATATGAAGCATACAATCATATCCTTGAAATAACGGAGAAAGAAGTAGAGTGGGCCTATGAGGTTTGGGATCAATTAGTAAAAGATCTAACCGATCGTGATAATCATAAAAGATCAAGAGCTGCACAGTTTTTGTCCAGTTTAGCGATAAGTGACCCAGAAAAGAGAATAGTTGAGGATTTTCCGGAGATATGGGAAGTGACGAAAGATCCAAAATTTGTTACAGCAAGACATAGTTTACAATCTATATGGAAAATCGGACTTGCTGGGGAAGAACAAAAGAAGTTAATTTTACATCATTTATCCGATCGATTTAAGACTTGTACTAATGAAAAGAACTATACGCTCAGACGTTTTGATATTATCCAAGGAATGAAAAATTTATATGATATGGTGCAGGATGAAGAAATTAAGGAACTTGCATTGGGGTTAATCGAGATGGAAGAGGATAATAAATATAAGAAGAAATATGCTTTGGTGTGGAAATAGAAGAAAAAAAGATACGATTGTCCTTTTAGGTTGGATAGAAAAGTCTAGCTATTTGGAGAAAAATCAAGGCATAAAAATATTTGTTTAGGCAAACCTTATTATTATTTAAATGATAATATTATTATTGACTGATAATTCCGATTTCATTACTATAATGTTCATAATTATTATAGCTTAATTAGTTGACTTAATGGTAAATATATACAATAATTAGTATTGAATTAAAATTATTACAATTAATATTTTTAGGAGGATATATACTATGGCATTAATTGGAAAACAAATTGAACCATTCAAAGCACAAGCTTATAAAAATGGAGATTTCATCGAAGTTTCTGAACAAGATTTAAAAGGACATTGGAGTGTTGTTTGCTTCTATCCAGCAGACTTTACTTTCGTTTGTCCAACTGAACTAGAAGATCTTCAAAATGAATATCCAAAATTACAAGAGCTAGGTGTGGAAGTATTCTCCGTATCAACTGATACTCACTTTACACATAAAGCATGGCATGATCATTCAGATGCTATTGGTAAAATCACTTATGCAATGATTGGTGACCCTTCTCATCAAATTTCACGTATGTTTGAAGTATTAGTAGAAGAAGAAGGTCGAGCTGATCGTGGAACATTCATTATTGATCCAGATGGCGTTATCCAAGCTGTTGAAATCAATGCAGAAGGAATTGGCCGTGACGCATCTATTCTAATCGATAAAATTAAAGCTGCACAATATGTACGTAACAATCCTGGTGAAGTTTGCCCAGCTAAATGGAAAGAAGGAGCAGAAACTCTTAAACCAAGTCTAGACTTAGTAGGTAAAATCTAAGGGAGAGCGATTATAATATGTTAGATGCAGAAATAAAACAACAGTTAGAGCAATATCTTGGTCTATTAGAAAATGATGTTCAATTAAAGGTCAGTACAAGTTCTGACAAAACATCTAAAGAGGTGCTCGAACTTGTTGATGAACTAGCTAGTATCTCTACTAAAATTAAAGTAGAACATACACAACTAGAAAGAACACCTAGTTTTAGTGTGAATCGTATTGGGGAAGACACTGGAATTACATTTGCTGGTGTTCCATTAGGTCATGAATTTACTTCACTTGTGTTGGCATTACTTCAAGTAAGTGGTCGCGCACCGAAAGTGGAACAAAAAGTCATTGACCAAATCAAAGCAATTGAAGGCGAACATCATTTCGAAACGTATGTTAGCCTTAGCTGTGAAAAATGTCCTGTAGTAGTACAAGCATTAAATATCATGAGCGTTCTGAACCCTAACATTACTCATACCATGATTGAAGGTGGAGCTTTCAAAGAGGAAGTAGATGCGAAAAACATCATGGGAGTACCAACTATCTTCTTAAATGGGGAATCCTTCGGTAATGGACGTATGGAAATTGAAGAAATCCTTGCAAAACTTGGTAGTGGTCCGGATGCATCAGAGTTTGAAAATAAAGAACCTTTTGATGTGCTTGTTATAGGTGGTGGCCCAGCTGGAGCAAGTGCTGCGATATATGCTGCACGTAAAGGTATTCGCACAGGTGTTGTTGCGGAACGCTTCGGTGGCCAAATCTTAGACACAGCAGCTATTGAGAACTTTATTAGTGTAAAACATACAGAAGGTACCAAACTTGCAGCTAGTCTTGAAGAACATGTGAAAGATTACGATGTTGATGTTATGAATCTACAACGTGTTGCCAATGTTGAAAAGAAAGAAAACTTTGTTGAAGTTGAATTGGAGAACGGTGCTGTTCTAAAGAGTAAAACAGCTATCCTTTCAACCGGTGCGAAGTGGCGCAATATAGGTGTCCCTGGTGAAAAAGAATATGAAACAAAGGGTGTTGCTTACTGTCCGCACTGTGATGGTCCTTTATTTGAAGGAAAACATGTAGCAGTTGTTGGTGGCGGAAACTCTGGTATTGAAGCTGCTATTGATCTTGCAGGTATTGTAAAACATGTTACAGTACTAGAATTTTTACCAGAACTAAAAGCTGACTCTGTACTTCAAGACCGTCTTTACAGTCTTCCTAACGTTACTGTTATCAAAAACGCAGCAACAAAAGAAATTACAGGTGATGAAACAGTAAACGGTATTAGCTATGTGGACCGTGAAACAGAGGAAGAGCACCACATCGATTTAGAAGGAGTATTCGTACAAATTGGTCTTGTGCCAAGTACAGGATTCCTTAAAGATAGTGAAGTTGAGCTTAATAAATTCGGTCAAATTGTTGTAGATAAGACTGGAGCTACAAATGTCCCAGGAATTTTTGCAGCAGGTGACTGTACAGATAGTGCTTACAAACAAATTATCATTTCGATGGGATCAGGTGCAACAGCCGCTTTAGGCGCATTTGATTACATGATTCGAAACTAATTCATATAAAGAAGTCGCTTTACTATTTTATGTAGGTAAAGCGACTTCTTTTTTTTGGCCCCTAAGCGAGGGTTTAGTTTTTATCGGAAATAGACTTTCCAGCTAGTTGCATGATAATCATATCGTCCATTGGGGGATTGTGTAACCCAGCACGTACATCGCGATAATAACGTTGTAGATCACTTTTTTGTGATAAGCTCCTTGCACCAACAATTTTCATAGCTAAGTCGACAACTTCTAAAGCTTTATTAACAACGGATAACTTTACGGCGCCTAGTTCCGGTCCCATTGTTAATCTTGTTGCTTCATCCCCACTATCCCACTTTTTGGCGATAGAATATAGGAAGTTTTTAGACTCTAAAATAAGAAGTTCCATTTCACCAATTTTTTGTTTTACAGTTGGTAATTCTGATATGGTGCCCTTGATGCTATTCGGTGAATAAGATGTAGCAAATTGGATGGCAGATTCTTGTGCTGCCTGAGCAATTCCAAGATAACATGCAGGTATATGTAATAGCCATCCAGCTGGTTTTTTCTTACCTGGATTTATTTTTTGTACAAGATCATCTTCTTCAACATGAACATTTTTTAATACTAAATCATGGCTCCCTGAAGCGCGCATAGCGATTGAGTCCCAGGTTTCATCCACTTTAACTCCATCTCTTTCTCGTTTAATGAGGAAATTTCCTACCTCATCTGTACCGTCTATTGAGGCGCTAACAACAAAGTAACTTAAAATGGGTGATAGGGTTGTGAATGTTTTACGGCCATTAATTATCCACCCTGTACTGTCCTTAGTTGCATGGGTTTCTGGTCGGCCACCACGTGTGGGACTTCCTGTAGCCGGTTCAGATGCAGCATTATTAAGTAAAGCACCTGTCTGAACGACATTATGTGCTACGGAAGCATATTTCTTTTCATCCCAGTCTTTGTTTTCACCAAGATGTTTCATAATACCCATATGCCAACCGATGGAAAGGGCTGTCGAACCATCTGCTTTTCCGATTATTTCTTGGTATTTTAGCATCTCGTATAATGAGATTTCGAGGCCACCATATTTCTTAGGTAAAGTTAGTGCAGGATAAGCAATTGACTTCAAGTCATTAAAGTTATCAAATGGGAAACTTGCATTTTCATCATGTTCTTTTGCACGTTCCTTAAAAGGTTTCACTGTTTTTAATAATAAATCTATTCTATCTTCCATACTTTGTAGTTGTAATAAATTCATATTAGACCCTCCATATTAGTTTTTCTATCAATTTAGTTGGAATTATATTTTATTATTTCACCACTATAACAAAATTTCAATTTATTTAACTGGTATTATAAAATTATATGAATACTGAATTTTTTGCCAAATCCATAAACCCTAGTTGACAGGTAGTAATTATATGTTTAAAATAGATTGAAATAGATTACTATATTGGAAAAATAAGTTAAAGAATAAATATTGGGATAATTTATCGGTATAGGGAATGTTTCAGGGGGTGAGTACATAAAATGCTATCTTTAAAAAATTTGGAAATATCATTTAATAATGAGCAGGTATTAAAGGGAATAAATTTAACCGTTAACAAAGGTGATGTTGTCACCTTAATCGGTCCTAGTGGTACTGGAAAAACGACATTGTTAAGATGTATTAATTATTTGGAAAAACCAGATAATGGAGAAATCTTATTAGGAGACATTCATCTAGATTATACATCGATTCGAAAAAAAGATATCCTAAAAATTCGTCGAAAAACTGCTATGGTTTTTCAACAGTATAATCTTTTTAAACATAGAACAGTTATTGAGAATGTGATGGAGGCACAAATCGTCGTACAAAAAAAATCGAAAGAGGCTGCATATAAGAAAAGTATGGACGAATTGGAGAAAGTTGGTTTACTAGATAAAATAGATGCCTACCCTTCACAACTATCAGGAGGTCAACAACAAAGGGTTAGTATTGCCAGGGCCTTAGCAGTAGAACCAGAAGTAATCCTATTTGATGAACCAACATCAGCACTCGACCCTGAATTAGTGGGAGAAGTTTTAAAAGTAATTGAAAATGTTGCTAAATCAGGAATGACCATTGTGTTAGTTACTCATGAAATGTCTTTTGCGCAAAATATTTCCACAAAGGTTGTTTTTATGGATAAAGGTAACATTGTGGAAGAGGGGACCCCAACCGAAATCTTTTATCAGTCATCAAATGATAGAACAAGGGAATTTTTAAATCAATTTTATACAGAAAAAAATTCAATATAGAAGGGGAGTTGGTATGTATGAAAAAAATATTAGTTTTCATCGGTTTGATTAGTTTTAGTATTCTACTTGCCGCATGTGGAAGTGATAGTGCTTCTGGAGATGGAGAGTCTGAATCGGGTGTTAGGACAATAGAGGTTGCCGTGCCACCTGCAGCAAAACCATTAAGCTATACTGAAAATGGGGAATTAACTGGTTATGAAGTCGAGATACTAAAAAAAGTAGATGAAAAATTACTAGATTATGAGTTTAATATTGTAGGTGTTGGTGATAGTGCAGCAGAGGTCGGATTAGACACTGGGAAATATGATTTAATCGCTCAAGGCATGTTCTTAAGTGAGGAACGTGAAGAAAAGTATTTAATTCCTTCCGAAAGTAATGGGGCAAGTTTGATGAAAATTTATATGAATGAAGATAATAAAGATATTGAAACACTTGAGGATTTAGTGGGAAGGAACATTTCTCCACCTAACCCATCCGGGGGAGTTTTTAATTTTTTAACGAATTATAATGAGGAAAATCCGGATAATCCAATTGAATTCAAAACATCGGACAGTGGTATTTCCTATGCGGATCGATTGAAAGAAGTAGAATCTGGAAAATATGATGCTTTAGTTTTACCGTCTAATCTTGGTCAAAATGAAATTATTGATCAAGCTGGTTTACAGATTCATACGACAGAGCCAGTAAAAATATTTCCAACTTATTTTCTCATTCATAAGACAGAAGAAAATGAATTGTTAAATGAAGAAGTAAGTAAGGCACTTTCGGAATTGAAGGAAGATGGTACACTATCTGAGCTTTCCGTGAAATATTATGGGGAAGATGTTTTTCAATATGAATAAGGAACATTAACGAAATGAAATGAGGGGGGAACACTAAAATGGATATTACATTTATGCTAGAAATACTCCCACAATTTTTAAGCGTCCTTCCAATAACATTGATGATTATTGTTGTTTCAAGTCTAATTGGTTTTCTTTTAAGTATTTTGGTAGCAGCGATTCGTATCAAGAAAGTGAAGTTGCTAAACCCTTTAATGGGCATGTACATCTCATTCACAAGAAGTACACCAATATTGTTACAGTTATTTTTAATTTATTATGGTTTACCAGTCGTATTAGCATTAATGGGAATCCATATCAATGATATAAATGCAACGACTGCCTCTATTATTACTCTAATCATATATAATGGTGCCTACATGTCGGAGGTTATACGCCCCGCATATTTAGCGGTGGAGCGTGGTCAACATGAGGCGGCTGATAGCTTGGGATTTTCTTCTTTTAAAAAACTAACACGTATTATCATTCCACAAGTGGCCCCAATAGCACTGCCGGGTTTAGGCAATGCTATAATTTACTTGATCCATGATACCTCCTTGGTTTTCGCGATTGGTGTTGTGGATATTATGGGCTTTGCTAATATTATTATTTCTAGCAATTATGGGATGAACCAAATTGAGATTTATTTAACGATTGCGATTATTTATTGGATGATTTCCATGGTTTCAGAACAAATTATTAAATACTTAGAAAAAAGAAAACAGCGACTTCCATATAATGGAACAGTAGAGGAGGCAGCGTAATATGATGTTTCAATTAGATGTTTTGATTGAAAACCTTTTTGGCATATTAAAGGTTGTGCCTCAAACATTATTATTAGCTGTCATTATCCTTATTTTATCCTTATTTATGGGGGGATGTCTTGCTCTAATTCAACGGAAAAAAATACCAATTATTTCTTCGTTGATTTCAGTGATGCAATCTTTTTTGAGGGGTACTCCAAATGTTGTTTTACTATACTTAGGTTATTACACCTTACCTTATATTGTTCAATATATAGTTTCTCTTGTTGGAATAGATTTTAATCCTCATCATTTACATCCTGTAATCACGGTTATTGTAGTATTTTCAATTAGTTTCTCCGTTTTCCAATCGGAAACAATTAGGGGATCCATGCATTCGGTCGATCATGGACAGATTGAAGCGGCACACTCTTTGGGATATAGTTTCTTTCAAACATTACGGAAGGTGGTTGTACCTCAAGCACTTGTTGAGGCACTCCCTGATATAATGAATTCATTTTTAGTCATTATCAAAGTTTTATCCTTAGCGTATTTAATATCGGTTGTAGATATTTTTGGACAAGCGAAATTGTTGGGGGCTTATAATTTTAGCTATATAGAGGCATTTGTTGCCGCGGCTTTAGTCTATTGGGCTTTGTGTTCTTTTTTAACTTTGCTTATTAATAAATTTGAACTTCGTTTAAGGAAAGGCTTTTAAAAAAAGTCGTTTAACCTTGTTTAGTGGTTAGACGACTTTTTATTTATAATTTTTTGTTTCAGCGTAAGTAATCCGTGCTAAATGGACTTTCGCGTTCTTCTGTTTGGACAGAAATCCACTGTACTGTTGAAAACTCTTCCAGTGACCATTTTCCCCCAAATCGTCCGATACCTGAAGCTTTTTCACCGCCAAAGGCAATCAATGGTTCGTCATTAACACTTTGATCATTGACATGGACCATTCCAGTTACAATTTGTTTTGCTACTTCCACTCCTCTTTCTGGAGATGCGGAATGGACAGCACCACTTAGACCAAATGGAGAGTCGTTGGCGATGCGTATAGCATCATCATCATCTTCAGCTGGAATAATCGTAGCAACTGGTCCGAACATTTCATTTTTTGCAGTAGCAACATCATTTGTACCTGTTAATATCGTTGGGTGCATCACGTTACCTTCTACTTTTCCTTCTAGAACAACTTTAGCACCTTGTTTTTTCGCTTCGTTAATCTGTCCAAGGATCCTTTCAATGGCTTCATGGTTAATTAATGGTCCAATTAAATTATCTTTATTTTGTGGATCTCCAACTTTAATCCTTTTCGCTTTTTCAACAAACGATTCTACAAACTGTTCATATTTATCTTTATGAACAATAATACGGTTGATTGCCATACAAATTTGACCATTGTGCATAAACTTACCGAATAGAGCGGAATTTACAGCTCTATCTACATCCGCATCTCCAAGGACAATCAACGCGTTATTCCCTCCGAGTTCAAGGGCAACTTTTTTAACATTCTTTCCACAAAGTTCTCCAATATGGCGACCTACAGCAGTAGATCCAGTAAAGGAAATAAGTCTTGGAATAGGGTGATCTACAAATGTGTCCCCGATTTCTTCGATACTAGGAATAACCACATTGAAAAGCCCTTTTGGCACACCAGCTTCTTCAAAAACCTTTGCAAGTAAGATACCACCTGTAACTGCAGTCTGTTCATCTGGTTTTAAAACAACCCCATTTCCGCATGCGAGGGAAGGTGCAACCGTACGCATTGAAAGATACATTGGGAAGTTAAACGGACTAATTACTCCTACTACCCCAAGTGGCTTACGATACAATCTATTTTCTTTTCCTGGAATCATGGAAGGAACAATTTCTCCATGCATTCTTAGTGGAAAGGATGAAGCTTCACGAGTTATCGCGATAACAAAGTCTACTTCCACGTTTGCTTTTAGATGGGAAGAGCCACCTTCATTAATAAGGTGATCTACAAATTCTTCTCTTCTTGATTCAATAATTTGCACCGCTTTTTCCATAATGGATGAACGTTCAAATGGATTTAAATCCATCCATTCTTTTTGAGCCTTCTCAGCGGATTGATATGCCTCATCAATATCTTCTTTATTAGCCATTTTAATTGTTTGCAAAACTTCATCGTTATAAGGATTTTTCACTTCATAAACGGTTTCTCCCTTACCATCTCGCCACTCTCCGGATATGTAGTTTTTATTAAGATTTTCATAAATCATTCCAAAATCAACTCCTCTTTGTCGTTTTAATTACTGTTATAGTATTTAACTTTGGGTTATATATTATCCGTATCTAGGCTGGTATCGATATGAAAAATCTATACCAATAACATTTAGAGATAAAGAAGAAGTGTTAATCCCTCGGTATTCCTTATTATACAATTTTTAGACAACTTTAATTAGCAAAAAACCAAAGTGGTATAATGGAATAAAAAGTTCATGGAGGTGAACAGACAACATGAATACAGTTAAAGAGCGTTTACTTAAAATTATTGATGAAGCACATATATGGCGGGGTTTTGCGTACACATGTGAAAATTATATTGATTTGGAAACTAGGAATTTAAAAAAGAAAATGTCCCGCAATGAATAAGCAAAAAGACGGATTTTGATTTATCGGGTTTTTGGAGAAACAAATTTGTTTCCGGCGACCCAAAAGCGCCACGGATAATGAACAGCCTCACCCGTATTCTGTATGCCGATTCGTGGTCCGGTTGTAATATGTTCAGGTTCTATGTCTTTTCCTTTTGTAATCCAAAGTGGAGATTTATCAAGTGGAAGACCATAGTCGGCCATGGTAATACCGAGTGCCTTTGTTAATTTACCCGGACCATTTGTCCATTGAATTTCATTTTTAGCCTTTGGTCTCCTTTTGGCTATTAGTTCTTCACCGGAAAAGGGTTCTACTGCCCTAATAAGAACGGCATGTGGTTGATCGATTTCACCACTGACTACGTCAAACAGACAATGTGTATGCATGGAATAAGTATAGGCGACACCAGGTTCGCCATACATAACCTCGGTTCGTTTTGTACGGCGGCCGCCGAAACTATGTGCCGCTTGATCAGTTGGGCCCATGTATGCCTCCGTCTCAACGATGATGCCCGAAGCGGTACCGTCAGGTGTTTCTTTAACAAGAAGACATCCAAGCAATGCTTTTGCAAGTTCAAGCGTTGGTTGATAATAAAATTTTCTTTCAAATGGTTTCATCAGAGGTTTCTCCTTTACAGCGAGCTTATCATTTGTTCTCTATTATCATCCGATTTAAAACCAGGGATACTACCAGGTTAAATAAGTTTATCACTTATATATTAATCATAATCAAAATTTTTATGTGCTCTTAAATAATTGTTTTCTTTGGTAGGTGGAACGTTGATAATTTATCGTTAATGATTTAGGTAAAAGTTGGAACTAACCGTTGACTAGCGGCTATGATAAAGTAGTTAGTAAATGAGGTGAGTTCGATGAAAACAGGTGTAGCCGCCCCGCTCCACGGTGGTCATTGTCCCCCATGGTTATTTACAAAAATGAAAGAGTTAGGATCCGCGATGCGATTATTCAGGTAATGGTAATGGAATATGGAACATCAGAGGTTTTACGAAGGTTGTCAGAATCTATCTGGTTCCAATCCTTTGGTAGTGTAACCTGATTTGAGTGGCATTCGTCCGGCCTTACAACGGTCGTATGTGGGGCTCTTAAAGAAGGATTAAGACAGGAACAAGGAGAATTAACGGTAACTACATAAAGAAAAAGCGCCGAATTTATTCGCCGCTTTCGAAATCTTTAAATATCCCGTTTGATCTTTCTATTATCTCTTTCAAAATAGCTTCGTACTTTGCCGCAAGTTCTTTATGAAGTTCCTTGTCGCCAGCTTCATAATCATTGACTACCATTTCGAAGCCGGTTTGTTGTAAGTCACCGAATAGTTTGGACATACCTAATTCGTCAATTTCAGTTTCGAAGTATGCTATATCATAAAGCGATTTTTCTACAAGTTGCATCTCGGCAGTATAGTCCATTTGATTTTCCCTGAATTGCGAATCGTGCGCCCAATTATCGGAAAGATCATTGACGAAACTTTCAAGTGAATCATATTCCGAAACTCCATCTTCTCCATGCGTAAAGTGACCAATTTCAAGCTCATTTGCGGGCATACCTCCGCCCGTCCATGCTCTGTCAATTTCTGAAACATTTTCGCCATTCAACGTGTGTGTCACGCCAAATGTTTCACCTACTCCGTCGTGGTTGACCGCAATATCAAGGTCATGGAACAATTGCTTCATGTAATTGAATGCTTCCCGCATATCGTCGGGCATTGGCTCCCATTGATCTGCAAGTTCGACGGCTTCTATTGCTTCGCCGTTATGTCCCAAATGTGAAGTGCGAACAAATTGTAAGTGTCCGAGTACCGAACTTTGTAAGTGCAAATTACTCATATCTTCACCTATTGCTTTTCCTTCCGCCCATGCACCCATTTCATGTTGCAATTCCGAAATTGCTTCCGACTTCAAATAATACGTGAAGCCTTCGTCATTATTCGATTGTTCAATTCTTGGGTCATCCAGATCCGCGTCAAGGATTTCGATAGATTTCGTAATCCATTCACCAAAGTTATCACTACTTTTCCACGGAAGCAATTCTTCCATTTCTTGTTCAGCAACAACTTCTTCTTCCGCTTTGGCTGCTACTGTATTACTGTTTTCTTCTTCCTTGGTTTCAGTTGTTTCCGAATTACTACAACCTACAAGCAAACCACCAATTATAATTCCTGATACACTAAATTTTAAAAACTTATTCATAATCAAACTCACTTTCTACTATTTTCCGGTAACTTTAATTTTAAAGGAACTAATTAGCAAGTCAATGTCTCTCATACACTAATTCAATGTTGTTTCAATTTTATTTCAATTTTATTCTCATTTAAAATTGTTGTCTCATGTAATGATGAACTCCAAAGGGAGAGGTGCGGTTACGTAATAAAATTCGAATTATCGAATCACTAGACGTCATATAGAAATGTTAATTCAATCGACGGGGGAAAGTAACGACAGCGGGTAGATTTGACAATCAATTTGGACATAATGAGCTTAAAATAATGATTTGGAACAGTAAGACACGTTAACTGCTTGTGTGTAATTAGTGCAGTTTTAGTGCAATGCATAAATATTTAGGGGAAAAATCAGTTTTTATAAAACAAAGAAAAGGCATCAATCCCTTTAATACACAAAGGATTAACGCCTTTTACAGTTAATGATTCCAACTGGACTTGAACCAGCGACCTCTTGCCTGTCAAGCAAGCGCTCTCCCAGCTGAGCTATGGAATCGTATAATTAATCAATACATTTAATATAATCTGTTTTTAGCAATCTGTCAATCTTTATTCTTTGCCTATTCATACAACCTTCCATATTAAGAATTTCAAAAGCTCGTCTAATTTTCCATCACGCGCATACAATATTTTGAGGTGAAAAAATTGAGAGAAGCAGCTATTGACAAATTGCACATTTTCTTAGTGATGTTCTTCATTAGTTTAATCATGAGTATTCAATCTCCAATTTTCACTCCTTATGCAGCGATGGTAGGTGCGTCAGGTGTATTAATTGGTATTATGCTTAGTGTTTCACAGTTGGCGAATTTAACGGGAAATTTAATTGCTGGGCCTTTGGTTGATCGGTTTGGAAAGCGAATATTTATTACTCTGCCTTTACTTGTGTCAGGTATTTTGTTCATCGCTCACGGTGTTGTTGGGGATACGGTAAGCTTGTTAATACTTAGGGCCATGAATGGATTTTCCTTAGCATTTTTAATTCCAGCAGCATTGGCACTGCTATCAGGATATGCTAAAAATAGTGTGCAGCAAGGGAAAAACATGGCAATCAATGGAATACTAGGGACGATTGCTAGTATAGTGGCTCCAGTAATAGGAGGTCAATTAGGGGTGTCTATAGGATATGCCAATACGTATTTCGTAATAGGTTTAGGATTAATTTTAACCTCTATCTATACGATGAAATTTATAAAAGAAAGACAAATTGTTACGATGAAAAAGAACTCCAAGACGGTTTTGAGTTTGCTGGACGTTTTAACTACACCAGGTCTTCAAGTTGTATTTTTGACAGGGTTTGCGGTGATGTATATTCATGGAGTTCTTATTTATGAAATTCCTTATTTAACAGTAGAAAAAGGCTTATCTACTGCGGTAACCGGACAATTGTTTAGTTATTTTGGTATTGGTACGTTTTTATCGTTATCCTTGCTTTTTGTTAATAGATTCGACCCTGTGAAGCGATTGATCTTCGGCCTGTTTGGAATGTGTATAAGTTTGTTTGCGCTTTTCAATTCTCTTTTATCATTAAGCTTATTGATATTCCTCATTGGCGTGTTTTTTGGAATTATGATGCCAGCGATGGCTACCGCATTAACGGATGCAGTATCAAGTGAGGGGCACGGGAGAGCATTTGGCGTTATGTCAGCGGTCTATTCTTTAGGGATGATTTTCAGTACCTTTTTTACAGGCATCATTCGTGACTTTATTTCTCCTTATTTTATTGCATTTTTGATAGGAATGGTTGTATTGATACTGATTGGTTATTCGAAATTACAATCACCAAGTCCAACGAAGTCTTATTAATGTGTGCTCAAAAAGGAGGATGAAAAGGACCGAGCAGTTCGAGGCGGCTTAGCTTTGAGCAGCGGAACGTATGGGGTTAATACGTGAGTAGCGGAAAAGCAAGCCAACGAAGAAATGCGAAGTGTCATTTTTACCGGACTTTTTGAGCAACCTATTAGAGGGGGAAGGGCAAATGAAAAAAGTACTTCTACTTGTTGGAATTTTAGCAGCTCTTGGATTTGTTGCATATTTAGAAAATCCGGAAAATAACTATCACGGTTTTACTCCTGATTTACATGTCGATTCAACTCCTACTATTCGCGAAGAAATCGAAAAAGAAATCGAGGAGGAATCAATAGAAGCTTATGCTCATTTGGAGCAAGAAAGTATCCCTGCTTTATCAAGTGTGGAGCTTGAGTTGGTGGACACTTACGAAGAAGATGGCTATATGGTTGAAAAATACCGCAAATATGAGACATATAGAAATGATAATGGAGTTATAGTGAAAAAGGAACCGACTTCAACCTATGAATTTTTAAAATATAAAATAGATGAATCAACTGAATCTGCTAAAAGAAATAACTAAAACTGGCTAATCAATGGATTGGCCGGTTTTTTTGCTGGTAATAGTACAAAATATAAGAAAAGGAAGGTGATTAAAGTGGAAGAAAATAAAGGGAAATTTACTGTTACAGGAACTGATATTGAAGAAGTGAAACGAAAGAATGCAGAATCTGGACTATCGTATAATGAAGTAAAGGCATTACTAGCATCAACAGGAGGTCTAGAAACATCCCTTTATAGTAATACGGATGTAGAAGAAATTAAAAAGAAACTGAAATCTGATCAAACGGAATAAAGGGAAGAAAACAGTAGGAAAAGTTGCATGAACAGTCCGCTCTCACGGATATAAAATTCTTTCAAGCCGGTCGTGATGTTTAATAAAAAGCAGTCCAATTTATAGGTTAATTGGACTGCTTACTGATTTTATTAAGTAATAATTTATGTTCGAGTCAGTCTTGTTTAAACTTCCACCTTACTTAAAATGGAAAATACCTGTTTTAAGTCCTGAATCAAATCTTGTGCCTTTTCTATTCCAACCGAAAAACGTAGTAGACGATCATCAACTCCTCGTTCTATCCGTTCTTCCAGTGGTATATCAGCATGTGTTTGGGTGGCTGGATAAGTAATAAAGCTTTCGACTCCACCAAGACTCTCTGCAAATGTAATAACTTGAAGTTTTTGTAAAAAAGTATCTACCCAGTCACTTTCTTGTAATTTAAAGGAAAGCATCCCACCTTTACCTGGGTAAAAGACTTCACTAACCAAGGCTTCGCTCTTTAAATATGAAACAATCGCTTTTGCATTTTCTTCATGTTTATCCATTCGTAGTGAAAGGGTTTTTAGACCCCTTATTAAAAGCCACGAATCAAAAGGGGAAAGGACTGCACCAGATGCATTATGAATGAAAGCTAATTTTTCACAAATTTTATCTCCTTTAGCAACAACCAAACCAGCCAATACATCATTATGTCCCCCGATATATTTTGTGGCACTGTGAATGACAATGTCGGCACCTAAATCGAGAGGTCGCTGCAAATAAGGAGTCATAAACGTATTATCAACAATTAGTAAAAGGTTGTGTTTCTTAGTGATGTCTACAATAAGAGAAATATCAATTTCCTGCATTAATGGATTAGTAGGTGTTTCGAGAAATATTGCTTTTGTATTTTCAGTAATTAACTCCTCTATTTGCTCACTGTTTTCAAAATCGGTGTACCTCGTTTGAATATTGTATGTATCAGTATAATGTTGAAGCAGACGATAGGTGCCGCCATAAATATCTTCGGGTACAATTAACTGATCCCCTGGTTGAAATAAAGAAAGAACAAGCTGAATTGCTGCCATTCCTGAACTGCACGCATACCCGCTGTCACCATTTTCCAAATCGGCAATTCCTTCTTCCAATATGGTTCTTGTGGGATTTTTTGTTCGGCTGTAATCGTATCCGGTTGATTGACCTAGCCCTTGATGTTGGTATGCTGTTGATAAATAGATAGGTGGATTGACAGCTCCAGTTGGCTTATCACTTCTGTTACCAAGTTGAACCAATTTCGTTTCCATGCTTCTGTCTGTCATTTTTTCATCTCCTTATTAAAACTTGGCGTTCACCAAAATTTTAGGTGAATGCCTTAGTTGTACTTATGCAGGGGAAGAAAGTTTATACTTTTTTCTCTGCTAAATGAGAGCCCCTCCTCAGAAGGGCCCTCTTTCTTCTTATTATTGTTATGTAAGTAATAAAAAGACCTCTTCTAAGGATTAGAAGAGGGTAGTTGCACAATAGCTATATACTCTTCTTATCTACAAGCGTTACACTTCTGGAATTGGCACAGTTCTATAAAAGTCTGTTGCCGAGGCTTCAAAGGGCCAGTCCCTCCACCTCTCTGGATAAGAAATTTGGATATTCAGTTAATTATTAAATATTACAATACACTTATTATGGTTAGTTGTCAATAATAATTTTGAAAATCTTTTATTTTCACGTAACTTAGGCTTAAGCGCCCGCTGACTAGCGAGATTTCCTTTACCTCTGTGCGATAAAGAAAACTTGTCGATTGGGGAAATTGTTCATACATAATTTTATCTATAACGTGGAAACTTAAGAGCTGTGAATACTTTATGATTGGGGGTAACTTGCTTGATGAAAAGATTATTCATGAAATCGAAAAAAAAGCAAATTTCACCAAAAACGGATCATGAGCAGGGTGTAGACCCCGATTTCGATGTAACGTTAGAACAATTTAAGAAAGCATACTTCTATCCAGTTAATACAGATTTTACCGTAAGAAATTTACATATTGGTGGGATAAATAAGCGGGCAGCCATTGTTTTTATTAATACGATTACAGACATTCAGGTTATAAATGAATTTGCTATTGATCCGTTAATTAAAAACCAAGAGCAAAATATTTTAATAGAAGATATTATTACGATTCAGTCCATGGAGACAAAAAACACGATAAACGATGCAACATTGGATATTAATAATGGTAATGCTGCGCTAATTATCGAGGGGGAAAGTAAGGTCTACATATTAAATGCTTCTAACTTTGAAGGTAGAAGCGTAGAAAAACCTGATAACGAAAGTGTTGTAAAGGGACCAAAGGAAGCATTCAATGAAAAGGTTTTTACAAATATTTCGTTAGTCAGAAAGAGAATCCGAGATAAAAACCTTATTGTCGAAAGCTCTATCATTTCCAAACGTTCCAAGAACATGGTTTACATGCTTTATTTAAAGGATATTGCCAATGAAAAATTATTAGATAACGTAAGAGAAAGAGTGAATGCGTTAGATACAGATGCTATTCAAAATTTATCGTTACTTGAACAATACATCGAGGAACGGAAATATTCTATTTTTCCCTCTGTGTTGTATACAGAAAGACCAGACCGAGCTGTTTCGTTTTTGGAAGATGGGTATATCGTTTTGTTAATGGAAAATTCCCCTGATTGCTTAGTTCTTCCTGCGACTTTCTGGTCATTTTTTCACTCGGCAGAGGATCATTATTTACGTTTTCCATATGGTAATTTTACTAGAATACTACGCATGCTCTCGTTCTTTATAACCATTTTTACCTCCGCGATATACGTAGCTGTAGTTACTTATCACATTGGAATGATTCCACCAGATTTATTACTAGCCATCGCCGCTACTCGCGAAAAGGTACCATTTCCAGCTCTCGTTGAGATAGTATTAATGGAAATAGCTTTTGAACTGATTAGAGAAGCAGGGTTAAGGGTTCCTACACCAATAGGGCCTACGATTGGAATTGTCGGTGCGCTTATATTGGGACAAGCTGCCGTACAAGCGAACCTTGTAAGTCCAATCGTTGTTATTGTCGTAGCGTTAGGTGGATTAAGCTCGTTTGCTGTTGGTGATATAAGTATGAATTTCACTGTTCGGTTAATTCGATTCCTTTTCATCTTTGCTGCGGGTCTTTTTGGAATTTATGGAATGACAGCAGTATTTGTTATGGGTATGTTTTATATGGTTTCTTTAAAATCATTTGGTGTTCCATATCTCTCCCCACTAACACCAAGTTATCAGTCTTCTAAAGATACACTTTTTAGACGTGCAATACCTAAGGAAGCCCTTAGACCTGGTTATTTAAAACCGAAGGATATAAAGAAAAGATAAGGAGATCCAAAATGGGAGAACCGAAGGATAAGATTGGGCTAAAAGAGTATACTGCAATTGCCTTATTTTTAATTGGCATAAAAGCGACAGATGATGTACCAGCTATGCTATTTGATTCCCTCAAGAATGCTGGTTGGATGGGACCAATTATTAGTGGCTTAATTGCCATCCTACCTTTGTTTCTTTTGTTGGATATTGCAAAAAAATATCAAAGCAAAAATTCCATAGATATTTTCTATCACTTATTGGGAAAGTATGTTGGATTTTTCGTGCTGTTTCTTTTATGGGTTGCCGGATTTCTGTACATTGTTCTTGATACAGCAACATATTCAGACATTGTTGCAACCATGTATTTTCCAAGGACACCTGCATTTGTTCTTTACGCCATACTAGTTGGAGTTTCTGCTTATGGCGCAAAAAGGGGATTAGAGCATATAGGATCGGTATCTTGGGCTGTTTTTCCATATTTACAAGCTACTTTACTATTCGCCATCATTCTAACTATCCGACATGGAAATTCTGGTTTCCTCTTTCCAATATTTGGACCAGGAGAATGGGAAGTAATAAAAGAAAGTACCATGTCCGTATCCATTTATATAGATTTCCTTTATCTATTCCTTCTTTTTCCGTATGTTAAAAGTGTGAAGGATTTTAAAAAGGGAACATGGATTGCTTTTTTTATAGCCTTATTTAATTTGGCTATTTCCATGGTTAGTTTTGTAATGATTTTTGATTATAATACGGCAATGTCATTAAATTATCCTTATCATGAAGCGATTCGTTCGATAACGATAGGCTTTTTAACTAATTTGGAAACCTTTTTTTTCCCATTTTGGCTCATCGCTACGGATATAAAATTTGCTATATACTTCTATATTAATATATTTTTATTTGGAAAATTGTTTAAGATTGAGCATTTTGAATATATTATTCCAGCCTTTGCCACCCTTATTCTCTTTCTAGGATTAATTCCAGAAAGTCCTACATTTTCTGTATTTCACATGAGACATTTTTTCGGACAAATTTTGTCACCTGTATTTTTCTTTCTACCTATTCTTTTATGGGTGTTAGCTAATGTTAAAGGAGAAATGAGGAAATGAGAAAAATCCCTATTATCGCTAAAATTCTCGGAAGCCTTCTTTGCGTCACAATTCTTAGTGGCTGTTGGGATCAAAAAGAAACGGAAGAATTGGCATATGTTACGGTTGTTGGTCTTGATAAGGATGAAGAGAATGAGAATATGGTTAAAGTAACCTATGTGATTGCAAATCCAGAAGTAGGAAGCCTAGCGGAAGGGGGAGGAGGTGGAGGTGAACCACCATTGGAAACCATTTCATTTTCAGCAAGTGATTTTATTACATCTAGAAGCTTGGCTAATACGGTAATTTCAAAGGAAATAACTTACGATGTATTACGCAACATCATGGTATCAGAAGATTTTGCAAGGGATAAAGATTTTATTCGTTGGATGTACGATATAACAAAAGAGATGGAAATTAGAAGGGATATAAACCTATTTGTTACGAAAGAAGATCCGAGTGCGTTTGTCCAAAATAATCAACCCAAAATGGATACGGGACCACATAAATATTATGAATTAATCTTTAACCGTGGACAGGATACCGGAACTATTCCACCATCGGAAGTAGGTCAATTTTTCCGAATTACAGAGGCAGATGCGGACCTCTTTTTAGGTATCTATGGAACGACGGAAAAAAGTGATAATTATAAGAGAGATAGAGACCCTGATCAATTTATGGCTGGTGAACTAAACTACGAAGGTCAGACAAACACAACGCAATTTGCTGGATCGGCTGTTTTTAAAGAAGGAAAAATGATTGATACACTGACCATCGAAGAAACTAGACTTTCTTACTTACTAAGTACTACCATGAAGCAACCAGAAGCCTTATTAGTTGCTCTACCAGATCCCTTTCATGAAGAATATGAAGTGGCAACGAAAATCTATCGAGAGAAGGACATTCAAATTAATGTGAATTTGAAGAGGGATAAACCATCCATACATGCAACGGTCCCTATTAAAATGAGCATATTAACAAACCATGGCATGACTAATTTAGCAAAATACCGAGATAACAGAGAAAAGCTAAAAAAAGCATTTGAGGAAACATTGAATAAAGAATTTGAAGAATTTATCAAAAAAACACAAGAAGAGTATGGATCAGAACCGTTCGGATGGTCATTAGCTGCACGCAAAAAATTTCGCACTATTCCTGAGTTTGAAGAATTTGACTGGATGAAGACGTATCCCGAAATGGATGTAAGTATCGATACACAAATCGACCTTGAAAACTTTGGTAGACAAACCGATTTGCCTAAAATGAAAGAAGTGAGGGATTAGATGAAAATAGTAACATGGCTGCTTATTATTATCGTATTTTTCTATACGATTGGTTTTGCTATTACCTTGTTGAAAGAAAAAAATAAAGTAGGATTTGTTGCTATCTTTCTTTTGGCAATTAGTATTGTTGTTGCACCATTTTTTTCCGTATTGAAATGAGGTTGTATTTAGCTTCACGCGTTCAAATTTTAGGTGAAATATCCTGGCTCACACGGACAACATCACCTTTCTAACCGGTGGTGGAAATGTCCGTGCAGAGGTTTTATTGTCAACCATATTTAAATTATGGTTGACAATTGGGCGGAAATAAAATATCATATTTTCAGAATATAAATTTAACAGAGTCTATTTTTGTATTTTAGGGAGGGGAAGTTTTATGAAATTAAAAGCTGTTGATATTACTCTAGCAGGTTTATTTGCTGCTCTTATGGCTATTGGTGCAAATATTACTGCATTTCTTATTGTTGGGGGGGTACCTATTACATTAACAACTTTCTTTAGTATTTTATCAGGTCTATTACTTGGTAGTAGGTTAGGTGCTATTTCTATGACTGTATATGCGTTAGTAGGATTAGCTGGAGCTCCTGTTTTTGCTCAATTTTCAGGAGGGCCATCTTCTGTGATTATGCCTACATTTGGATTTATCGTTTCTAACATTATTGTTGCTTTTGTAGTAGGAAAAATGGTTGAAAAGAAAGCAACGAGGGGAAATTTTGTATTTGCTGCATTAGTAGGTATGGCGATTAATTATGCATTTGGAACGACTTGGATGTACTTTGCATACCAATTATGGTTTGGTGCACCGGAAGGATTTAGTTATGTGGTGGCATGGTTATGGATGGTAGCGCCACTACCAAAGGATATTATTTTCACTATGTTGGCTGGTGGATTAGGTTACCGGATTCACGGGAGAGTTTATAAATCTAGAAATCTTGGTAATACAAAAACTGCTTAATTTGGGAAGAAGTTAGGAGAAAGGGGCAGGGAGAACAATGAATGATTGGTTTGACATGGCTGAACGTGTCATTGTAGGAGAAGAAATTACAGACGAGGAAGCATTGTCTATTTTAAATTGTCCTGATGGGGAACTTTTACTGTTAATACAAGGGGCTTATAAAATAAGACATCATTATTATGGCAATAGAGTAAAATTAAACATGATTATTAATGCAAAATCAGGACTTTGTCCGGAAAACTGTGGATATTGTGCCCAGTCTTCTGTTTCAGACGCACCTGTAGACAAATACACTTTTGTTAGTGAGTTATCATTATTAAGTGGTGCGAATCAGGCAAATAAATTAAATGCAGGGACTTATTGTATTGTCGCAAGCGGCAGGGGGCCTAGTAATCGTGAAGTGGATACAGTAGCTTCCGCAGTTAAAGAAATTAAGCAGAGATATGATTTAAAAGTTTGTGCATGTATGGGTATATTGAAGACTGAACAAGCAAAAAAATTAAAAGAAGCTGGTGTAGACCGCTATAATCATAATATCAATACATCAAAAGCGCATCATCCAAATATTACTACTTCTCATACATATGATGATCGCGTACATACAATTGAAACTGCGAAAAGTGCAGGAATCTCTCCATGTTCTGGTGTTATTGTTGGAATGAAGGAGTCAAAAGAAGATGTCATCGATATGGCAAGAAGTCTAAAAGTTATGGATGCTGATTCAATCCCTGTTAACTTCCTACATGCCATTGATGGAACACCATTGGAAGGAACAAAAGAGCTAGATCCAAGATACTGCTTAAAAGTATTAGCGTTGTTCCGTTATATTAATCCAACGAAGGAAATTCGTATTTCTGGTGGTAGAGAAGTAAACTTAAAGAGCCTACAGCCACTAGGTCTGTATGCGGCTAACTCTATTTTCGTTGGTGATTATTTAACAACGGAAGGCCAAGAAACTACTGCTGACCATAAGATGATTGAAGATCTTGGTTTTGAAATTGATTATAAGGAAATACCAAAAAAAACAATATAAATAGAACATAATCAAACCTGTCTGCAAAGACGGGTTTTTTTATTCTTCGGAAGATTTTTCTAAAATAGGCTTACGTTTCACAAAAATGGTGTTATAGTGTTTATATGGATATATACACCTTAACACTTAAATACTTTGGGAGGAATTTTTGATGAAAGCACTTTGGGGATATGTTTTAGTCTTTATTTTAGCAGCGGCACCATTTTTTGAGGCATACGGGGTAATTCCGATTGCCATTCTCTCGGGATTGTCTATTGCACCTGTTATGATTATCGGGCTAGTAGGGAATTTATTAACGGTATTACTACTCATTATGTTCATCAATCAATTTAAGGCTTGGAGAAATAAACGTAGAAAAGACAAGGGACCTAAAGAAAGTAAACGTTCCGTAAGAGCGCAAAATTTATGGAAGAAATATGGGTTGCCAGGGTTAGCAATGCTTGGCCCATTAGTTGCTGGAAGCCACTTAACTACTTTAGCTAGTATGACATTTGGTGGAACAAAAAAGAAGACATTTATTTGGATGGCTATAAGTATTACAACTTGGAGTATTGCTTTTACTGTTTTATTGTATTTCGGGATTGATTTTATTGGTTTAAAAGACAAAGGCATAATTAATTACTTTAATGGAAATTAAGGAGGGGTATGGAAATGTTTAAAGATGCATTTTGGTTAGTTAAGATGGAGTATAAGCAACAATGGGTGGCAGTTATTTCAACGTTTATTTTCAGTTTGTTTTGTGGATTATTTATAGGAACTATTTTTTCAGGACAAATGCAGTTTCGCTTTGAAGTAGATTCTTTTTCATATAACCTCTTTTTACTCGATTTCTTTTTAATTGGATTAGCACCTGCTTTTGCAACTTTATCGATGGCTAAACCATATATGAGTTATCGGGTAGCTAAGCATGGTCCTTATGGGAAGCGAATGGCAGTACTACGTTCTTTACCGATTTCCGTCTCTGTTTTAGCTTTAAGTCGAACATTATTTATGTTATGTACATTAATCATCATGTCGCTTGGATTTTTTGAATCGATGACAGTAACTATCCATATGTTCTCCGGTAATTTCTTTGAGAGGTTGACGATTGGTGAATATTTTATTTTTATCATCGTTTGGTTTGGATTTATGTTAACCGTTGGTGGACTAAATCCATATGTAGAATACGGAATGAGAGGGAAAATGCTTCATTTTATTCCTTACATTTATATTGGCCTAGTTGTTATTTTAGAAATAATTTTCTTTGTATCTTTTAATCAAGGTATAGTTGAGTCGATTATACAACTTATAACAACTTATGGATGGACGGTTGCTTTCGTTTCTATTCTCATAGGAGTAGTAAGTTGTTATGAATGGAATAAAATACTCAAAAGACGTTTAAAAAATCGTGATTATATATAGGAGGGAGTGGATTTCACATGAAGATACCAGTCCATGTCTCTGAAGAAAGTAGAGAGCCAATTTATCATCAAGTCGAGACGCAAATCAAAACACTTATCGTTAGTGGTCAGCTACTTCCCGAGACGCCACTTCCTTCCATAAGGGCATTAGCGAGTGATTTAGGTTGTAGTGTGATTACAACAAGAAGGGCGTATCAAAATTTAGAGGCTTCTGGTTTTATAAAGACAGTACAGGGAAAAGGGACATTTGTTCGTGAAGTGAAACAAGAAAATATGGAAGAGACAAAACAAAAAGTTGTATTTGATGCGTTTGAAAAGGCAGTAGAACAAGGAATACAAGTAGGCTGTTCAGAAAAGGAAATCAATCATATTTTTACGAATGTGATGAAGAAAAATTTTGAATAATGGGGGATAAATATGCAAACCTCGGTATTAGAAGTAAAAGGCGTAAAGAAAGGATTTAAAAAGTTTCACTTTGGTCCAATGAATTTCGAGTTGGAACAAGGGATGATTGTTGGATTAGTAGGAGCGAATGGTTCCGGTAAAAGTACGTTCCTGCGTTTATTAATGAGTATATTGAAAGAGGACGATGGTGAAATCTGGTTTTTTGGACAGAATTCATTTGATGATCAATCGGATTATAAGGAAAAGATTGGCTATGCAGGTGAATTGCTTGAAGGATATGACTTTTTAACGATTAAAGGAATAAAAAATCTGATATCTCATTGGTATCCAACTTGGAATGAGGAAAAATTTACCGAGTTGGTGAAACGTTATCGTATTGATATAGATGAGAAATTTAGTAAATGTTCGAAGGGAACGAAGAAAAAGATTGATTTTATTTTTGCTTTAGCACATGATCCACAATTACTTTTGCTTGATGAACCAACGGCAGGTGTGGATATCGTTTCTCAAGGAAAAATGAAAGAAGATCTTATTGCATTTATGGAAACTGGAGAAAGGAGTATCGTTCTTGCCACTCACACGGTTGACGAAGTTAATCAACTTTGTGATGAAATTATTGTAATGAATCAAGGACGAATTACAAATACCTTTTATAAAGATGAAATTCATGATAATTGGGGAAGAATATGGGTTTCTCATTTAACAGGGAAAGTGAAGAATCATCCGAACGTCATCCAGTATGAAGTAAACCCGCCCCAAATTGTTACGAATGATGTAAGTAATGTAGAGGATGTTTTGCAGGCTGAACAAATAACGATTAATCAATCTCAGCGTCTTTCCATGGAGGAAGTATTAGAATTTTTGATTGAACAAGAATAAGTTACCGTTAATTTCACTCTTTCTAAAGATACGCAGAATTTAGGGGGATATAGATAGAAGTTTTACTATAAAACAGATAGAATGAAAGGAGCAGATAAAGTGAAACTCATTCAGTAGGGGGTTTCTATCATCCTTACTGAATGTAGTTGAACTTATCAGGCTGTTGTCCCCCACTTAGATCTCTTGGCTCAACCTGATTTCTTGAAGTGGGGGTCTTACAGCCAGTTAAGACGTGATATAATAAGGAGTGTTTTTGTGGAGAGAATTAGTATTGCCATAGATATGGATGAAGTTCTTGCAGATACTTCGAAAAAAGTTTTTCAAACTGCAATTGATTTAGGCCTTCCAGTAAGTAAGGAGGGGCTACGCGGGAAGAGTATTTGGACATCATTAACGAAAGAACAATTAATGGTGCTTGGTCAAGCGATTAATACAGCTGGATATTTCCGTGATTTAGAAGTAATCGATTCGGCTATTCCAGTTGTAAAAGAATTGTCCGAGCATTACGATATTTATATTGCAACGGCTGCAATGGAAGTCCCATTTTCCTTCATGGACAAATATGATTGGTTAAAAGAACATTTTCCATTTTTAGACCATAATTATTTCATCTTTTGCGGAAATAAAAAGGTTGTCCATGCCGATTATTTAATTGATGATACGGTTGCCCAATTAGATAATTTCACGGGAACCGGTTTATTATTTGAAGCTTATCACAATGAAAATATGAAAACAGACCATGTTCATGTTAGCGGCTGGAATGATGTGCGTGAGTATTTTAAAAAGCTAAGAGAATCATAAATAATAGCAAAAATGGGCGCGAATCGTATAGATTTGTGCCTACTTTATATGTGGTGATTATATGGAATTGTGGAGAAGGGTAGGAAAGTATAAAAACTGATATCAGGAGCACGAATGCTGATATCGGGAGCGGGAATGCTGATATCGAGAGCGGGAATGCTGATATCGGGAGAGGGAATGCTGATATCGGGAGCGTGAATGCTGATATCGGGAGCGTGAATGCTGATATCCGGAGCACGAATGCTGATAACTGGAGCGTGAATGCTGATATCAGGAGCAGGCATGCTGATATCAGCATAGCTTTCGTGATGTATAGATTTGGATCTTAGCGTATAAAGGTTGTTCCTGCAAATGGTGGCGCTCTTTCTGCATGTAGAAAAGGATAAAAAAACGTTTTTGTAATGAGGTAAAGGAGAATTATTGATGAACTGGTATGAAAAACTAAATACATATTTTCCAGTCAATGAAATGAAATCAAAATTACAATTAGACATGTTAATGTTAGAAAAAGATGAGCATTACGTGAAAGATGAAGGGGAATATCACATCGTCATGTATGCAGAATTTGATACTTATATATTTATAGACTTTATCTGGGTATCAGAGAAAGCAAGAGGTAAAGGGATTGGCCATCAATTAATGGAGAAATTCAAAGCCAAAAATAAAACGATCATTCTAGAGGTGGAGCCAATAAATGAGGAAGAACCTGATACGGAAAAAAGGCTTCGGTTTTACAAAAGAGAAGGATTTCAATATGCGAAGCCAATTGACTACCAATTTCAATCCTTTATATCGAATGAGCTAGTTAAAATGGAAATTTTATATTGGACGAATAGTGCTACTTCAGAATGGGCAATCTATGAAAATATGAAAGAAGTTTATAATGAAATTCATTCTTATAAAGTAGAAAATATATATGGAGTAACACCAAAACCTGTTTCTGAAGTTTTAAATTTTAAGAACTAAAAATAATATGAGGTTGGGACATAACAAAAGTGCTTAATCCTAAAGGCGAACAATCCGCTATCTAAGCGGAGGAAATATACGTAGACTCCTGTGGGAGGAAAGGCCTAGGTGAGACGCCGCAGTGCGATAGCACAAGGTGGCTCACCAGCCGCCCACGGAAAGCGAAGTATATTTCCGGAGCGATTATTCGCTCAAACATGTTCGGATTTTATGTGGTTAAAAAACTTTTGTCCCAGCCTCTCTTATTTTTATTTAGTAAAGATTGAAATAAAGGAGTCCCAAATAGACTTCAAAAAGTTAAGGAAAGAATTGATAATATTTTGTCCTTCTTCTGTTTGGGCAAATTCCTGCACTTTATTTTTTGCAGTATTAATGGTGTCGTTCACTTTATCCCAGTCTATGTTTAACCCTTTTAATTTATTAAATAAAGAAACAAGCTGATCTAATTGTGCATCTGTAAGATTGATACCTAATTCTGCTGCAAGACGCTTAATCATTTCGCGAATTTCAGCTTCTGTTTGAGGATTTTTTTCAGCCATTTCTTCTTTAATTAAATTCATCAATTCTAATGCTTTGTCTTCACCGATATTCTCATCTTTGGAAAGATCAGAAGTAACAACCATTTCTTCATTAGCAGCTTGCTTTACATCTTCGTCAATTTTTTCACCAGTGGACACTTCGTAAGCTTTTAGAATTCCTGTTAATGCGCCTGTTCCAGAAACGGAGAATGGGGCAGTAACATAGATTTGTGCATCTGTAACTCCTGCAGTTGCAAGAGGATTGATATACATTTCTTCTGTAATGTAATTAATGTTTTTTGTTTCCACTGCTAGGCCTGAATTGGATTGTCCAAATGTAATCCTTGCAGAGGAAATGGCATTAGATCCAATTTGGGCGGCTGGAATATAGCTACCTAAATAGTTATGTTCCTCCTTATTTGTAACATAAACGATTTCAACATCATTTTCATTTTCTATTCCCATATCTTTAAGAACCGTTTGTTTCTGTTCAGCGGTTAAATCCTCACCTAATGTAACGATAACATCTCCAGGACCTGCATCAGCATGTACAGTTGTTGTCAAAAACGAAAACAACATAACCGCTGCGAGCAATAATATCCCTGTTTTGTGTATTGGTTTTTTCAAAAGAAAAGCATCCTTTCTTTGTAATAATTCATAATGTGCATGCGAACAACCTCTTAGAAGGTATATTATCATATAAATTATAAATGCAATGAAACAAAAAGGAAAATTTAATTTATACTTAAGAATAATATTCGTTCGACATGTTTCCATTATAACCGTTTTTGTATTAGTCTCCATACAACTTAAGGCGTATTGTAAAATACTTTTCAGGGGTATTCTTTTTGGTTGCAATTTCATATATTCTTGAAACAGATAAAATATAGAAAGGTAGTGGATGGAATTGAAAAAGGTAGCAATCATCGCGATTGTGTTAATTGGGGTTTTGGTAGTTAGTATTACACAATTTTTCACAAGAAATGGAACAGCCTCAGAGAAAATAGAAATATCGCAGGACTTTGTTGGGGTAAATGTAAAGGCGAGTAATGCAAGGGTGGAGATTTTTCCAACTGAAGGTAAGTCGGCAAAAATAACGGTTTCAGGGAAAAATAAAAATAGTAAGCTTGAAGCAAAGGTGAAAAACGATACGTTAATGGTCGAACTGAAAGACAAACGATTTTTTTCATGGTTTCAAATTGACTGGTTTAATGCATTTAAACCATCTACATTAACCCTTCATTTACCTCAGAATATGTACGAAATGATTCAAGTGAAAACGGATAATGGTCAAGTTAAATTGGAAGATTTAAAAGCAAATGACATGTATGTAGAAACAGACAATGGAGAAATAGATTTAGCAAATTTAGAAAGTTCCTATCTTTCCGCTGAGACAGATAATGGTGCGATTCATTTGAATAAAGTCGCAGGAGAAATTTCAGGTAAAACCGATAATGGTAAAATAATTATAGAGACCGCTTCATTGGATGAAATGATTGACTTAGAAACAGATAATGGAGCGATTGAAGTGTATACAGAAAAAGACCCAACAAACACAACGTTTCATATAAATACAGATAATGGAAAGATTTCTGTTTTCGGGAATAGTCATTATGATACAGTCATTGGAGATGGGGAAAACTTAGTTAAATTAAAAACGGATAATGGAAGGATTACTGTGGAGAAACGATGATTTGAAAAAAGGTCGGATGAGCTTGTTTAAAGCAATCATCCGACCTTTTTTTGTTCTTAGAATGCCCAATTTCCATTTCTAAAGATAGGCTTTCTAGTTCCGTCTGGTAAAATACCATCAATATCCATTTGTTCTGAACCAATCATGAAATCAACGTGAGTTAAACTATCATTTAGACCATTTTCTTTTAACTCTTCTTCGGTCATTTCTTTTCCACCTTCTAAACAAAAAGCATATCCTTTTCCGATTGCGATATGATTGGATGCATTTTCATCAAAAAGGGTTTCAAAGAATATTAAATCTGTGTTGGAAATAGGGGAGTGATGTGGAACGAGCGCCACTTCACCAATATAATGCGATCCCTCATCCGTTTCAATTAAATGCTTTAATGTTTCATATCCTCTTTCTGCTTGAAAATCTATAATTTCTCCATCTTTAAATGTTAAAGAGAAATTTTTAATCAGATTTCCAGAATAACTTAATGGTTTTGTAGCTGAGACGGTTCCGTTTACTCCTGTTTTCAGTGGAGCGGTGAACACTTCTTCTGTAGGTATGTTAGCCACAAAAGGAGCTCCTTTTTCATTTATGCTCTCCGCACTTATCCAAATATGCTTCTCTGGTAATTCAATGGTTAGGTCTGTTCCCTCGGCCTGATAGTGTAGAGCTTTGAATTTTTGTTCATTTAAATAGGTAGCTTTGGATTCCAACGTATCGATGTGCTTCCTCCACGCGTTTACGGGTTCCGGGAGATTGGCGCGTGTTGCATTGAATATAGCTTCCCATAATGTAGCTACGGCCTTTTCACCGTTTAACTCTGGGAATACCTTTTTCGCCCATGTTTCATTCGGAACAGATACAATGGACCAGCTTATTTTGTCGCTCATTTCATATTTCGTAAAAGTAGCAAGAGCTGTAGAAACTGTTTTAGAATTGATTTGAATTCGCTTTGGATCGATCCCGTTTAATAAATCAGGATTGCTTGATAAAACAAAAAGGAATGCAGCATTGTTTTCTGCTAAGTCGATACGATGTTTAGCTAAGTACTTTGGATAGGATTCAAACGTTTTATCGGGTGCCATTTCAAACTTTGTTCGGGTTAATACATCATCAGACCATTCATGAAGTACATTAGCCGCCCCTTGATCGTATGCCTTCTTCGTTAACATACGAACGAAGTCAATTGCTGAGATTGGTGCCGAGATAACTAGTGTTTGTCCTTCTTGAACATTTGCACCTACTTCAATTGCTAGGGAGGCGTATTTCTCTAAATTCTCATTAAACGTAGACATGATTTCCAATTCCTCCAATATTTTTTAAGTATAGATATATGTTACCAAATAGAGTTTTATTTATTAAATAATATATTCAGAGAGTCAATTTCCAAAGTAACTAAAGAATGTTGGGGAAAGCATTGCATATGTAAACATGTCTAGAAGAGGATGAAGAGAAAATCGGTGTGCAAGAGGGTTAAGAACGCATAGAATGTATTAGAGTATTGAGTTATAAAAAGCTTGAAAAAAGAAAGGCAAAAAGTGGTTTGTAACAGCCATTCTTTTTTCTTATAAAAAATCGGTAACTAATTTTTAAAATCATTAAGTCTTTCATACGTTTCCAATAGGAATTGGTAAAATACTTCTTCTGTTGGAGACAATTTTCGTTCGCTAGAGTAAATTACGCCAACGGTTCTAGTAACATTTGCGTCAGATATGGGTATCATAACGGTAGGGCGTGGCGTATTATCTATTAATGTCATTTCTGGTATTAATGCAATGCCGAGGCTCGCTGATACTAATCCTTTTAATGCATGAATGTCCTCTCCTTCAAAAGCAATTTTGGGTGAGAATCCAGCATTATTACAAGCTTGGATTACTTGATCCCGAAAAACAAAAGATTCTGACAGAACGACGAAAAAATCATCTTTCAACTCACGCAACATAATAGATTCACGTTCGGCCAATGGATGGTGGCTTGGTAATAATGCGACAATTTTTTCCGTAAAAAGAGTAGTTCCTTTGATTTTTCTTACTTTATTTTTATTAGGCATAGGTGCAACCATCGCCAAATTAAAGTCCCCTTTTACAACACCATTTATTAAATCTTTATGGGGAGCGCTAGTCATTTGAAATTTTACTTCGGGATAACGCATACGAAATGAATGGATAATGGTTGGTATTGTATGAGCTGCCATACTCATAGGAAAGGCAATTCTGACCGTACCTTTATCAGGGCTTGTATATTCCTTTACTTCTCTTTTGGCATCATCTATCATGTTCATTACTAAATGCATTCGGTCGTAAAAAATTTTACCGATTGTAGTTAATTTCACATTTCGGCCTTCCCGGACAAAAAGTTCAACACCAAGTTCATCTTCTAAATTAAATATTTGTCTACTGACAGAGGATTGAGCGACATGTAAGGCATCAGCAGCTTCAGTAACGTGTTCTCGTCTAGCAACTTCTAAAAAATATTGGATTTGTCTGAACTCCATTTTTACATCACTCCGTTAACTTATGCATTAAACGCATTAATTTCATCGATTATTTATATTGTAACTATCAATGATATTATTATAAAATAAAACCATGTTAAAATCTTAACTTAATTTTAGGGGCTGATTGCAAGTGAAAGTAATTGAAGATATGAAAGAACAACAAACAGAGAACGTTAAAAAATATGTAGAACATGTATTTGAAACGGTTAAACAACGTAACCCACATGAAGAAGAATTTCATCAAGCTGTTAAGGAAGTTCTTGAATCTTTAATTCCTGTGCTTGTGAAAAATCCGACATATATAAAACAGTCTGTCCTTGATCGTATCGTGGAACCTGAACGTTTAATTACTTTTAGAGTACCATGGGTAGATGATAAGGGCAATGTACAAGTTAACCGTGGTTTCCGTGTTCAATTTAACAGTGCGATTGGTCCTTATAAAGGTGGATTAAGATTCCACCCATCTGTAAACACAAGTATTATCAAATTCTTAGGATTTGAACAAATATTTAAGAATGCTTTAACAGGGCAACCAATCGGTGGCGGAAAAGGTGGATCGGATTTTGATCCTAAAGGAAAATCTGACATGGAAATCATGCGATTCTGTCAAAGCTTTATGACAGAATTAAGCAAGCATATAGGTCCAGATACCGACGTTCCTGCCGGGGATATCGGTGTTGGTGCTAGAGAAATTGGATATATGTTTGGTCAATATAAAAAATTAAAAGGCGCATATGAAGCAGGAATTTTAACGGGTAAAGGTGTCGGATACGGCGGAAGTTTAGGTCGTAAGGAAGCAACAGGATATGGTACCGTTTATTTTGTAGAAGAGATGTTAAAAGAACAAGGGTTAAGCTTTAATGAAAGTACGGTTGTAGTGTCCGGTTCTGGTAATGTTTCTATCTATGCTATGGAAAAAGCGCAGGAATTAGGTGCAAAAGTAGTTGCATGTAGTGATTCTAGTGGATACATTTATGATCCAAATGGAATTAATCTTGATACGGTGAAACGCTTGAAAGAAGTAGAAAACAAACGAATTTTTGAATATGTTAAAGAACATCCAGAAGCTACATTCCAAGTAGGATGTGCAGGTATTTGGACGATTCCTTGTGATGTTGCTTTACCATGTGCGACTCAAAATGAACTTGATCAAGAAGCAGCAGAACTATTAATTGCAAATGGAGTAAAAGCTGTAGGTGAAGGTGCAAACATGCCTTCTACTTTGGATGCAATTGATGAATTTTTAGAAAACGACGTATTGTTTGCTCCTGCAAAAGCAGCAAATGCTGGCGGCGTTGCAGTATCTGCTTTAGAAATGGCACAAAACAGTGCACGAATTTCTTGGACAAAAGAAGAAGTAGATGAAAAATTACAGGGCATTATGAAAAATATCTATAGCCAAAGTATGGAAGCATCTAAGGAATATGGTACACCTGGTAATCTAGTGGTCGGTTCAAATATTGTCGGCTTCGTTAAAGTTGCAGATGCAATGATTTCTCAAGGTGTCATTTAAGTATTTTGGGGAGAACAAATGTATAAAATGGAATTTGTGATTTAATACAAACAGCTGTATGGAATAAAAAAGATTCCAAACAAGCTGTTTTTTGCTATATAATGGAAGTAGAACTGGAGGATGATGATTCTTGTGGGGGAAGATTAAAAAGTTTTATTCGCCATGGATTGATGTTTGTTCCTTTCTAATTCTCATTATGACGGTATTTTATTCCGTTTATTATTATGCACAACTTCCAGATGAGATTCCTACGCATTTTAATTTTGCTGGTGAACCGGACACTTGGAGTGGAAAAGGAACCATCATTGGTTTCCTCATACTATATGTTTTTTTACTCCTCCAATGTTTTGGTTTAAATTACTTTTTGTTTATTAATCAAAAAGACCCAAAAGAATCACTGCATTTTATAAATCTTCCATTTGTGAAAAAAGAGAGCTTAACGGAGACACAATTAAACGGAATGGTTAAGTATACGACGAGAATGTTAGCTGTGATGAATTTGTGCATAAGTATTTTATTTGTTTTCATTCTTATTGGGATGGTTCAGACAGCTCTTGGTAATCAAAATGGACTTGGCACGGGAATTGTGATCATGACAGTTCTATTAGTGGTTGTTTCAATCTATTATATTTGGAAGATGTACCAAGAGGTTAAATGAAATTCATAAATAAAAGTTAATAGTTATTGAAACCTTTTATACAATGTTACGTAAGGATATTAGTTTAATGAAGGGGGAAAAGTTTTATGAAACCAATAACGAAAAAAAGAATGAAAGCCTTTTTTATTGACCTAGCCATTTCTAGTGCAGTAACTGCGGGAGTGGAATATGTTTTACGTAAAAAGATAAAAAATGAGGCGTTCCATGCTATAGTGACACCTACAGTAGTATTATGGTCCCTTGAATACGCACAACTTCGTAAAAATGGACAAACATATGGATATAAGAAGATGGGACTAGAACTTGAGAATAGGGATGGTTCCGAGTTAAATTGCAATCAACTTATGAAACGTATGGCTTACCGAGACCTTTGGAGTACGATTGATTATGTAAAAGGTCCAAAAGCGTTTGAAGAACAAGAGGGAAAAGTCCTCCCACATGATCGGTTCGCGGGAACTATAGTAAAAGAGAAATAATTCGAATGGAGTCTGTTTCCTGTTAAGAGGGAGATGGACTCTTTTTTTAGCAGGTAGGAAAGCATAAAATCTTTCCCGTCTGCATAAGTGCAACTAAGTCATTCGCCCAAAGGCTTGGTGAATGCCAAGTTTTCTAAACAAAAACTTTACATTAACTTTGTGCAAATTATGATAATATTAGTTATTCCATCATAGTGATAATTTGAATTTGACTGAAATAAAATGATAGAAGAAACGTATAAGATTACTTAGAAAAATACATATGAGAGACGTAGGTGCAAAGTATAGTGGAAAATTGGATAACAGAAATTATGAATGAGTTTGGTTATATGGGGGTTATGTTTCTAATTGCTTTAGAAAATATCTTTCCTCCAATACCTTCAGAAGTCATATTAACATTCGGCGGTTTTATGACAACTACTACGAATCTAACTATTTTTAATGTTGTTCTATCTGCAACTGCAGGTTCAGTCATCGGGGCTATTGTTTTATATCTAATTGGTTTACAATTAGATGTGGAAAGACTAGAGAAAATAGTTGATAGGTGGGGACATATACTCCGCCTCAAAAGAAGCGACATTTATAAAGCTGATGGATGGTTTGATAAATACGGTCCATGGGCAGTTTTCTTGTGTCGATTCATTCCATTAATTCGAAGCCTCATTTCAATCCCCGCCGGAATGTCTAATATGAATGTAATCGTATTTCTTATTTATACCACATTGGGGACATTTATATGGAATATTGTCTTAGTTAACTTAGGCGCAACGGTTGGGAGTTCATGGGATGTAATTGTAAACTATATGGATATCTATTCTAAAGTGATCTATGCATTTCTATTACTTTTTATCGTTATATTTGTCTATATTTTTATTAAGAAAAGAAGATAAATAAAATTTTTTAAGAGAGTTAGGATGGGGAAGATGAGACTACTAAGAATTGTATTATCGGTTGTGACAGTTGTATTAGCTTTATATGGCCTAATTACTCGAAATTTTGATTTATCGCCTTATATGATGCTTTCTTTAAGTACATTACTCTTAATTATAGGGATAGATGAGATTAAAAAACATGGAAAAGCTTCCTGGGGGTATATAAATATAATTGTTTCTTTATTCGGATATTATGTTTCTATACAAGGTTTCTTAATTTAATAGGTGGATTAAAATGCGTAGTAGAACTAATTAAATGGTCTTACTGCGTATTTTTGATTTCCGCAAAGGTTTTTATAAATGAAGAATCTTAACAATGTGAATTTACAGTTCATATATTAATTGTAAAATGATTCCCAATTTGGTGGAACGAATTACTTTTGGTCCATTTTAAAATGATTTATTATTATACTATAATAGTTTATATTTTAAATCTATAAATAATTATATAAATTATGATATGATAATAGTGTAGAAGATTAGGTGCTTACGGTTTAAAGAATATCCGTTATACACCTAGATTGAAAAAAATAGGGGAAAAGGTTGATAAGTATGGGCAACAGAGATAATAAAACCGATGTCATTTTAATTGGCGCAGGAATTATGAGTGCGACTTTGGGGACGCTCTTGAAAGAATTAGTTCCAGAATGGGATATTACAGTGTTTGAAAATTTATCTAAACCAGGGGAGGAGAGCTCGAATGAGTGGAATAATGCAGGGACAGGGCATGCCGCTTTATGTGAGCTCAATTATACAGTAGAAAAACCAGATGGTTCTATAGATATTAGTAAAGCGATTAGAATTAATGAGCAATTTCAAGTTTCGATGCAATTTTGGTCTTATCTTGTGAAGAATAACCTTATTCGTAATCCACAAGAATTTATCATGCCATTGCCTCACATGAGTATGGTACAAGGGAAAGAAAATGTAACCTTTTTAAAGAAACGCTTTGAAGCGATGTCAAAAAATCCTTTATTTGAAGGAATGGAATTCTCCGATAATCCGGAAAAACTAAATGAATGGATTCCACTTATTATGAAAGAACGTCAGATTAATGATCCAATTGCAGCTACTAAAGTTGATTATGGAACAGATGTTAACTTTGGAGCATTAACACGATTACTATTTGAACATTTAAGTGCTCAAAATGTGAACATTCAATATAGACATCATGTCGATAACATTAAGCGTACTAGTGACGGATTATGGGAACTTAAGGTAAAAAATAGTGATAGCGGTATCGTAGAGAATCATAGAGCAAAATTTGTCTTTATCGGTGGGGGTGGTGGAAGCCTACATCTACTACAGAAAACAGGAATACCTGAAAGTAAACATATTGGTGGTTTCCCTGTTAGTGGATTATTCATGGTATGTAATAATCCAGAAGTAGTTGAAAAACATCATGCAAAAGTTTATGGGAAAGCTAAAGTTGGTGCACCACCAATGTCCGTTCCTCATCTTGATACAAGATTTATCAATCATAAAAAATCATTATTATTTGGCCCATTTGCAGGCTTCTCTCCGAAGTTCTTAAAAACGGGTTCTATTTTAGATTTAATTACATCTGTAAAACTAAATAATGTATTAACGATGTTATCAGCGGGTTTCAAAGAGATGGCATTAACCAAATATTTAATTCAGCAAGTTTTGCTATCCAAAGAACAACGAATGGAAGAATTACGTGAATTTATTCCTAACGCTAAATCAGAAGATTGGGATTTGGTTATAGCGGGTCAACGTGTTCAAGTTATTAAAGATACGGAAACAGGCGGAAAAGGAACGTTACAATTTGGAACAGAAGTTATTACTGCTTCTGACGGTTCTGTTGCTGCCTTGTTAGGGGCTTCTCCAGGCGCTTCAACAGCTGTGCACGTCATGCTTGATGTTATCAGTAGATGCTTCCCAGAAAATATGAATGAGTGGGAAGCCAAAATTAAAGAAATGATTCCTTCTTTTGGAATGTCATTGATGGATCATCCAGAACTTCTAAAAGAAATTCGCCAATCGTCTGAGAATACACTTGGATTAGATGAAAAAGAATTGGTATTGAATTAAAATTAAATTTTAGTTAGTAGTTTCAGAACCTTTAATCAAGAAGATTGAAGGTTCTTTTGTTACTTTTAAATAAGTGCTATTTAGTTCCCATGTATATCCAGCATAAATAAAATATAAAACCTAAAAATAAGCTTGTTATTTATAAAATACAAACCAAAAAAGGGGATAATACCATGCTGGATCAAAACACGATAGATATAGTAAAAGCAACTGCACCGGTTCTAAAAGAGCATAGTTCGGAAATCGGTAAAAGATTTTATGAATTATTATTTACAAAAGTTCCCGATTTATATAATCTTTTTAACCAAACAAACCAAAAAAGGGGTATACAACAGGAAGCTTTAGCTTATTCTGTTTATGCAGCGGGTGAGCATATAGATAATTTAGATGCCATCAAACCTGTCATTACAAGAGTTACGGAAAAACATCGTGCGATAGGAATTAAAGCTGAACAATATCCAGTGGTAGGTGAAACGTTACTTGAAGCGGTGAAAGATGTACTTGGGGAAACAGCAACGGAAGAAATCTTAATTGCTTGGGGTAAAGCGTATAATTATATTGCGGATGCTTTTATAAGTATTGAAAAAGAGCTTTATGAAAAAGCTGAAAGTGCTTCTGGTGGTTGGGAAGGTTATCGTGAATTTGTAGTAGATAAAAAAGTAGATGAAAGTGATATAATAACTTCTTTCTATTTAAAACCAAAAGATGGTGAACCAATCACAAATTATCAGGCTGGTCAATACTTAACGATAAAAGCAGAAATAGAAGGAGAAAAATACAACCATATGCGTCATTACAGTTTATCTGATGCCCCAGGGGAAGAGTATTACCGAATTAGTGTCAAACGAGAAGATTCTGTTAATGGTCAACCGGAAGGAATCGTTTCTAATTATTTACACAAAAAAGTTCAAACAGGAGACATTTTACAGTTTTCTGCACCTGCAGGGGACTTCATCATTAATCCCTCTAATAAACCTATAGTTTTATTAAGTGGAGGAATTGGGATTACCCCACTTCTTAGTATGCTAAATACTACGGTAGAAAAAGAACCAAATCGGGAAATTACGTTTATTCATGCAACACAAAATAGTAAAGTTCATGCATTCAAAGAGCACGTGTCAGAGTTAGCAAAGGCTCATCATCAAGTTCATTCCCACGTAGCATATGATTCACCAACGGAAGAAGATAAAAAGGAGAAACGATTTGATAGAGAAGGGTTTGTCGATTTGGAGTGGCTTAAAGAAATCGTACCTTCAAATGATGCTGATTTTTATCTTTGTGGCCCTCTACCATTTTTACAAGCAATGGTTCGCTTATTAAAGCAGTGGGATGTACCACAGGAGCAAATTCATTTTGAAGTATTTAACCCCGTGGCTATATTGGGAGAATAATAAGTTCTTAATACTTATCCTTTATAAGGCGAATAAATTGTTAGCTTTTTAGTCTTGTGGGTTAATGAGTGGCGGAACGAGGCTAAAATTTCATCCTTCCGCAGCTCATCGGGTTAATGAGTAGCGAAACGAAGCTAAAAATGCTTCCTTCCGCAGCTCATCAGGTTAATGAGTGGCGGAACGAGGCTAAAAATTCATCCTTCCGCAGCTCATCGGGTTAATGAGTAGCGGAACGAAGCTGAAAATCCTCCATACCGCAGCTCATCAGGTTAATGAGTAGCGGAACGAAGCTGAAAATCCCCCATACCGCAGCTCATCAGGTTAATGAGTGGCGGAACGGGGCTAAAAATTCATCCTTCCGCAGCTCATCAGTTAATTAATGAGGTCCGGAACCGTAACGAAGTGAAAAATTTTTTTCGGTAACTCATAAAGGTGAGAGGTCTCGGGATGGGAGGATACCCTTCTTTCATTAATTTTTCTATAAAAAATAAAAATGGTTCCGCTCGTCAATAGACAATGAACGGAACCATTTTTAAAATTGACTATTTCACTTCAAGGACTTGCTTCATTGCTTTAATTAAACCAAGTGTTTCAGCCTCTCTTTGGGCAAGCATAATTAATAGGTCACCGTGTGTTTCAATATATCCGTGTGGGGCTTTGAATTTAACATTAGATTTCCAGAATAATTCATCATAATTATTAATTCTTTCCTGTTGCTGTATTAAATCTTCCATTAGTTTTGATAAGCTAGGTGGCTCGAATTTCCAATCCTCCACTTTGACATTTGAGCTAAATAATTCTGCATATTCTTTTGGTACTTTTTGAGATTTCTTTTGACTTACGAATAATAGTTTCTCATCTGTATAGAGGATGTTTCCGATGTACCAACGAACTGTATTATCAAAGAACTCGGATTTTTTATCCATTATATCTTCATCCAAATCCTGTATAAATGTAAGTAGAGAAGTTCTAGCTAAATTGAATTGTTTTAATGACATTTTCTTTCCTCCTTATTAATCATTCTTTAGTATAGTTGAATGAAAAAATAAATGAAAGTAATTCGCAAAACTATAAAATGGGTGCACACATTTTTAGTTGTAAACATATAGTGGTTATTGTGTGAGAATTCAATGGAAGGAAGAGAGAAATGAATAATGAAGATAAAGTAATTTTGGGGAAGAACGAGGTTAATAACGGGGGATATCAGGTTATTGAAGTAAATATGTCTGATATAAATGATAATATTTATGCAGTATGTACCCCGGTAAAATTTTCTTAGATGATCGGTTATTTCCTAAATAAAACCATCTCTTATGTAGGTGTACATACAAGAGATGGTTTTTCATGTTGTTAATCTGCTTCTTCATCTAAAAGAGCATCAAAAGCTTCGGAGACTTTTTCAAATTCTTCATCTGATTCAATGGCTGCTATATCACCATCTTCATCAATTTTAAGAAAGAAAATATCAATGTCTTCTTCCGTTTGTTCTTGTATATCATCTACAAAACTAACTGCAACATAATTAGTTCCTTCAAGCGTCACTTTCGCCAGAACTTCGACAGAATTTTCTTCTTCCGATTCATCCACAATTGTAAAGATTTCTCCAACTGTAATTTCTTCCATCATACGACCTCCTTTTTCTACGTCTAGTTTACCATTTTTAAAGGAAAATCATACCATAGAAGAGAAGAATTATATAGAATCATCTACTAAGTTATGAAAATGAGGTTGAGACAAAAGGTTTTAACCTAATAAAATCTAAACATGATTGGAGCGAATAACCGCTTCGGAAATATACTTCGCTTTCCGCGGGCGGCTGGTGAGCCTCCTTGTGCTATCGCACTGCGGGGTCTCACCTAGGCCTTTCCTCCCGCAGGAGTCTACGTATATTTCCTAGGCTTAGATAGCGCATTGTTCGTCTTTAGAGTTAAACACTTTAGTTATGTCCCCAGCCTCAACATTCTTTAACTCGTTTGTTCAAAACGAGGAGATTCGATATATTCATTGATTTTTGTATCAAGTATTTGAATTCGACGGAGTGCGGAGTCGTAATCAATTTGGCGATAATGGTGATTGCCACCCGGTTCTTCATCTGCTTCATCGGCTAATGCGACCACTTTTTGTAATGGAGTAAGTTGTAATTCTCCTTCTGGCAAATAAGAGTCTGTATGAAGGAGTACCGCCAGGGCAATGGCTTTCGCATTTTGAAGATTTTCCCCGCAACGCACGAGAAGTTTATGAGCACGAGCAGCACCTTTTATGGCATGAATATCATTTTCCCTATACAATTGATAATCCCATTCACCGTCTTGATACCATTCGTAATGACCGATATCGTGAAGTAATCCAGCCTTAGCAGCAAGATCTGGGTTCACCCCGGACTCTCGAGCAATTTCAAAGGCTTTTTCGGCAACAGAAACTGCATGTGCCATTCCTGAACGACCGACATATTTTTGAACAATAGGGTGGACATAAAGTGTTTCTAACGTGACATTTCGTATCATGATACTCCTCCTTTTCATCTTAAATTTTACGTTTCTAGAAAGGTATATTGTTAAATACATTACCATGATTTTTAGTGATTTTCAATGGTTGTTTGTCTGTTTTTTACATTCCGGCTTGGAAGTTAAAATATAAGTGGTTTGGAAATTTAATAATTGATAATTAAAGTGGTATTGTTTGTAGTATAGTAAAATATATTTAAATAACTATTCGTATAAGTAGGGATCAATAATATGACTTCGGAATTAATGATAAACACGGATGCAAGCTATCAACAGATGGAAGAGAAGGCTTATGCCTATTTTGCTACATTGTCTGAACAACATAGAGAAAAGACATATATCACTCAATTAACGAAAGATATCCAATTATGGAAAAAGAATCATATTCATCCTATTTCTTCTCTTTTTTCCAATAGAAAAAAGGAAATTCATTCTAAAGACTACCATCTATATATTAAATATTTGCATCATACTGGAAAGCTGGAAAATTATCTTGAACGAAGTATTTCTTATATTTATATGCGCGATTTAGGGAAAGCTCTCGATTCGAGTGAAACACAAAGACGGATACTAAAATCTGTTAAACAACTGAAAAACTATTTAGTAAACTCTACTAAAGAAACGAGAATGGACTCATATAGTCTAGCAGGATTATTTCGCTGGTCTCAAAAAGAAGGGGTAGAATCCAGTTTTATTTGGTTAACGGATAAATTAAAGACCGTACGAGATCATATTCCAAAGGGCTTAAATTCAGATGAGGCTCAAAGAAAGCTAATTAAAATTATCGCCGGTGTTGTGATGCATGTTTTAGAAGAAATGGATGAACAAATATCACCTAAGGATAGAGCGGTAAGACTGGATGAGGCTATTAGACTCGGATATTCCTATGGCCTTACTTATCCATTTATTGATGATCTTCTAGATTCCAATATTTTATCACCACTTGAAAAAGAGCGTTATACCAATTTAATTCGGTCTACACTAACTACAGGGATCGTACCAGAATTGGACGGTTGGAATGGGAAGAATAAAGAATTCATCCAGTTTGTCCACGCAGAACTTCGAGACGCATTTAAATATATCCAGTCCCATCAACGATTGGAAACAACGGAACTTTTTTATAAAGATTCCTTTGTATTTTTCCAATCACAGGAAGATGATCGCAATAAATCAATCGAAAACCCAAATTATACAAATGAGGAAATTTACATTCCAGTTATTTTAAAATCTGCGGCTTCCCGTCTTATTGTGCGTTCTATTATTAGTGCTCAAGGGGATGAGGGATTTGAAAATCGGACCTTTTATTATGGGGTGTATAATCAATTAGCTGATGACTTTGCTGATATGTTTGAAGATGAGAAGACGGGATCGGTCACTCCATACACATATTATTTGAAATATTATCGTACTCGTAAAGATCTTATAAATCCATTTGAACTCTATTGGACTGTCATTTCCTTTTTAATTCACGAAGTTTATCAATCGGATTATAAAACGCGTGAAGTGATTTTAAATCGTGCCATTAATGGGTTAAAACGATTTAAGAAAAAGTGGGGTGCTCAAAAATACGAAGAAATTATGGGTGTCCTTACTTCTGAAATTCAACCATTTAATGGTCTTATTCAAAAAATGGTAAAAAAAGCGGATGATGTTGATTTCTTTGATAAACTAATACGTGATCACATGATTGATCATTTACGAAAAGAGCGGAATGAGCGAGAAGAATTTATAGAGATGACGCGACATATTCGTGAAAAAATCAATTCTCGTTTACAATTAAAATCTCAAACTCAAGTTTTTTTAACGAATGATTATATCCTAGACGCGGTAAATTACAGTTTAGGTGATGGTGGGAAAAGGATAAGACCTATTATAACTTGGATGATGGCAACTAACTCATATAACATGGATGAAACGGATATTTTTCCGTTACTGCGGTCGTTGGAGTATTTGCATACGGCATCCTTAATTTTTGATGACTTACCATCTCAAGATAATGCATCTCTAAGACGCGGAAAATCGACATTGCATGAAGTATATAATGTGGCTACTGCGGAATTATCCGGACTTTATTTGACTCAAAAGGCAGTAGAGGAACAGACAACTTTACAACGTTTTAATGCGGAAAAAGTGCTCGAACTGATTCATTATTCGTCAAGTGTTGTAGCGGATATGTGTAGAGGTCAAGCAATGGATCTAGAGGCAAAGAATAAGCAATTAACAATAGAACATTTAAATAAGATGTGTTTTTATAAAACCGGAATAGGATTTGAAGCCTCGCTTATGATGCCCGCTATACTTGCAGGGGTAAACGAAGAGGAGAAGAAAGCATTAAAAAAATTCGCTTATCATACTGGTATCGCTTTTCAAATTAAGGATGATTTATTAGATCATCAAGGTAATACAAAATCACTTGGAAAGCCAGCACTTCTCGATTTGAAAAATAATAAGTCAACATTTGTTACAGTTCTTGGCCAAGGGGAAGCAAAAAGAGCGATGTGGGAACATTATGGTTTAGCATTAGACGCTTTTCAAGAAATACCTGGAAACAAAGGTTTTTTAAAGCATTTCTTAAGTTATATCGTGAATAGGGATCATTAATAGATTAAGAAATCGACATATCTATCTATCTTGGCATATTTTGAAATTGTGTTAGCTTAAAATTATATCAATCAAGTGAACAGCCACGGGGATAGATATACCGGCTTAATGTTACAGCAACCTGGTAAGCGACCAAAGGATCTGTCCCCACGGTATCTTTTAAATCCATCCCTTATTTGAAGCGATATGAACTGCCTGCTGCCTTGATTCTGCTTCTAGCTTCTGGATTGCAGAAGATAAATAATTTCGAATGGTCCCTTTTGTTAAATACAATTTTTTACTTATTTCATCTGTCGTCAAGCCTTCTTTTGCTAGAAGAAGCATTTCTGTTTCCCGCTCTGTTAGCGGGTTTTCTTCATTCTGAAATAGAATGGAGGTCAAATCATTACTTATCACTTTTTCACCTTTCATTACGCGACGGATAGCTTGAATTAAAAAGTCAATTGGTTCATCTTTTAGTAAATACCCATCTACTTTTGCCTTCATTGCTTGTTGTAAGTAACCTGGTCTGGAAAAGGTTGTTACGATGATAATTTTGCATGGATGGTTCATAGTTCGAAGTTTTAAGGCTAATTCAAGACCGGTTAGTCCTGGCATTTCGATATCGACAAGACAGATATCGGGATTGTGTTTTTGAATTGCTCTAAGAGCCTCCTCACCATCGGCTACCTCAGCTACGATTTCTAAATCATCCTCCATTTTTATTAATGTGGTGAAGGCACCTCTTAACATTTGCTGATCTTCTGCTATAACGATTCTCGCCATTTTTTACCCCTTTCCTAATGGAACTTCTAATATTATCCTTGTTCCTTTTCCGGTGGAACTGTGAATCGTACACGTTCCATTGATAGAGCGTAATCTCTCTTCTATAGACAATAGCCCATAACCGTTACGATGACTGTCAAAACGAACCCCTATTCCATCATCTTCCACGATTATGATGAAATTCTGTGGACTTGACTCCAATGTAAGTGAGCAACACATTGCCTGGCTGTGACGTATAATATTGGTGATGATTTCTCGGAAAGATAGGGATAGCATCGTTTCCTCCATTTTTGAAATAGACGGAAACGATTCCCCTTTTTGTATAACCATCTTTATATTTCTATCATGCAATTGCTTTTTAGAGTGTTCGATTTCATCTTCTAAGGAAATATATTTCATCCCGGTAACTAATTCCCTTACTTGTTTAATTGCTTTTCGAGAGGAGGATAAAATATCGCGAATTTCCTTTTTGGCAACTTCAGGGTCTTTATCAATTAATCTTTCCGTGAGTTCGCTTTTTACTTTAATCATGGTTAACGTCTGTCCGAGTGTATCATGAAGATCTCTAGCAATTCGGTTGCGTTCTTCCTCTTGAATATATTTTTCTAACATTTCATTTGCTTCATTTAATTCAACTTGTAAATGTTTTGATTTCTCTACGATATTTATAACGATTGGAAGGACCATTTGAAATATCATAAGTGGAAGAAGTATAGGATATTGAGAAAAAAATACGATACCACCACCATGAAAAATAACTGTTACAAACATTAGGGCTAATATTAAAATACCGAAGCCCATATAGATTTTCTCTTTTACTCTACCTAACATATCTGCAAAAATAAAACCGTATATAATCAGGGTATGATCAATGGATATAGTAAAGATAGTTACTATGACACAACCTACAAAAGTTGTTGTGATGAGTCGATAGTCACGTACCCACAGACTGATATAGTAGCATAGAAGGAAGCTAATAATGAGCATCATTTTAATTATAAACGATAATTCTGATTTTTGACTAAAAACCATATAGAATAAGAAAATAATCGATGCTACATCAATAAGTAAATACCGTTTAATTTGGTCTCTAGGATAAAAATTCGTGAACATAAATGTCACCTACTCAACTTATTTTTTGACCCCACTTAGTATTATTTTTCTTACTGTTTCTACTGGACCAAATTGAAACTTTTTCAGCCATAATGTTGCAAATAATATAAGGAAAATACAAATCATGAACCATATTAATATGATGGTGAAGGAATGGAGATTTCCACCTAGTCCAATCCCCCAACCGTAAAAGAGAATAGATGCAATAATATTTTGTGTGACATAGATGCTTAAAGACATTTTACCAACATTCTCCAACCTTTTCCATAACCAAAAATGCTCCCATTTTTCAACAACTATACTAATGAGCCCGATATATCCAATGGAAAGAATCGGTGCAAATACATAACGAACAGGAAGATCAAAAAGTCCGCCTGGAACGAAAATGAGCAAATTTAATGGCACCCCAATTAATAAAGCGATTTTTACGAATCGGCTTCTTATTTTCTTGCCATGTTCATGAGGTGAAAAGGCACCGATTCGCATTAGACGGACGCCTAATAAAAATAGAAAAATATTCATTGGAATAATAAAAATAGCTTCTATTCTAAGTGGTAATAGGTTGTTTATGCGATACTGCACCTGATCAAACCAAGTTCCATTTTGATAAAGGGAAATCACATCATGAAAACTGCCTAAAGAAACTTGAGCATTTAAACTAACGATGAAAATCAACAGGACAACAGCGATAAAAAGACTGCCAATTACTTGCATCGTATATTTAATCCATTTATCCCCTTTTTTTACAATGATGGCAACTATAATCGCTGTAATTCCATAACTCATCAATATGTCATATTCCATTACAAAAAGAAAGTGCATTAGTCCTTCCGCCATTAGGAATAATGAGGTCCATATATAGACACCGGGCCATGTGTTTCCTTTTCGTAGAGCCTGCCTGTATTTCAGTTCTAACCCGACGCCAAACATAATGGTTAGTAGACCGAGTAATTTTCCGTTTACGAGAAATAGTATCAGCATTCGCAAAAAGTCATCGAAATTCCACCAAGTATTTTGATGAAAAGTAGTAATAACGGTTAAATCACCTAAATGAGCAAATATCCAAATATTTGTCCCTAACGTCCCCAAAACAGCAAATCCACGTAAAATATCTAATAAGGCAATCCGTTTAGTCATATTCTCCACTCTTTTCTTGTTTAATTTAATTTCATTTTATTAGGAAACGGAAGAGCGGAACATTCATTCCAATCATGAAAAAAATATGACAGGTGTCATAAGTCATGACTTTTCCAGATTTTACTTAACAGAAGTTTTCAATGGGATTTAAAAAAGATGACTCCTGTTCAATACAGAAAATCATCTTTTGGATGCTGCATAGCCTTCTATTTTAGTTTAGCCTTGCTTTCTTTTAATCGCCCCTACAATGACTGTAATGACCGTAAGACCGATTAAAAATAAAGGTTTAGGGATACTGCTAGTTTGAATGAATACTTGAACTACTTCTTCTTTTACGATCATTTCTCCACCAGTCCAAGCAAGGAGTGCAGCCCCAACGAATACGACAACTGGAAATCTTTGAATAAGTTTTAAAATAAGTTCACTTGCTGTAAGTATAATTGGGATGCTTAAAATTATCCCAGCAATAATAAGAAGTAGATTACTATCGGCAATGGCTGCAATAGCAAGAACATTATCTAAACTCATAATGACGTCAGCAAAAATGATAATAGAGATGGCCTCTTGTAAGGAATTACCACTTTTTATTTGATCGTTTTCATGTTTATCGACCATGAGTTTATAGGCAATAAAAAGTAATAGTATTCCACCAATTAATTGAATAAATGGCATCTCTAATAAGTGTATCATTAAGAAAACAAATAATATCCTTAAAGCGATGGCACCTAAAGTTCCCCATTGAATGGCTTTCCCTTGAAGATCATTGGGAAGATTTCTACTGGCCATCGCAATGACGAGGGCATTATCTCCGCTTAGAAGGATATTGATAAAAAGAATTTCTAAGATTGGTTGAATAAATTCCATGTTTTGCCCCCTCAAATTTATATCGAATAAAAGCGCATAAAGACGATGAATTTATCTAATAAAACCTTGTCCAGTCGTCTTATTTCAAAAATATGAGAGGATAAATATGAAAAGAACTATTTTTAATTAATGTCTTTGAAAAAAATTAAAAGGGGATTTTACTTGATATGTGGAATATGTATTATATATGGTTTTACCAATTGAAGGAGGACATTTATGGTTGCAATACCAAAACCCGCATCTACCGTAGTTTTAATGGATAATGCATCAAGAATCTATTTAACGAAAAGACCGAAGACAATGAAATTCATGGGTGGTTTTTATGTGTTTCCGGGTGGGGGAATGGATGAGGCGGATCAATTTGTAAATGAAAAATATGTAAAGACGGAATTTAGAGATAATTCTCTTACTACCGGACATTACATAGCTGCCGTTAGGGAATTATTTGAAGAAGTAGGGATATTATTAGGCAATAGAGAAGATGGGTCTCCAGTGATATTACCGAAGAAAAAAGAACTAATATACCGAAACCAATTATTAAATAGAGAAATTACATTTGGAGAGATTTTAGAAAGAGAAGAAATATTTTTTAATCCCCATTGTTTATCATATATTGGACAATTAATTACCCCTAGTCAAAGCCCTATCCGTTTTGATACACGCTTTTTCTTAGCGATGCTTCCTCAAGGACAACAGCCACATCCGGATCGTTCCGAAATAGATGATGCATTTTGGATTGCCCCTGAAGAAGCGCTTGATTTATTTGAAAATAAAAAAATAAAACTTTCCCCACCAACCATTCTAACGCTTGAAGCGGTGATAAAATATATAAATGGTGGGGCACTTCATATATCCGCTTCTGAAATTGATTTATTGAAAATCCGGCGAAACATAACTGGATTTTGATTCGTTATATTGAATCAAATCCTCTTTTAAAAGTTTATCAAGATGTGCTTCTATTGTTTTTTGTGCAACTGGGAAAATACTAGGATGAATGCGATCTTGATAAATCATTTCTGTTAATTCTTTAGAAGTGACTTGTTGATGTTTTTCTAATAAAGTTAATATTTGTTGTTCACGCTGTAACCTGCGCTGGATAACAAAATCAATATGTTCATATGGTTGGTGTACCCAATTCCCATGTCCAGGACCAATTTTTTTGATTTTTAAATTCCTTAATCGACGAAGAGTTTGGAAATAATCTTTCATATCTCCACCGGGTGCTCCAATCCATGTGGTTCCTTCTGCGACAATATTATCTCCGGCAATAAGAATTTGTTGTGAGGGTATATAAAGACTTAAATGCCCTAATGTGTGCCCTGGTGCATGCATCGCAACGATTTCTTCCCCATCCACGTTTATGGAATCCCCATCTTCTATAAGCGTTATTTCTTCCCACGGAGAAATGGCGGATAAAACTTCTTCTTTTTCCTTTTCATGGCAAATTATAGTCGGTATCCAATGGATTAACATACGTACTCCGGCTGCATGATCCGGGTGAGCGTGGGTTAGAACAATTCGTTTTGGTGTTGCAAGTCGATGCTTTTTGATTTCCCATTCTAATAATTTTCTCGTAACCTCTGTATCATAACCCGCATCCACTAAAATAGATTCTTTTTCATTTCCAATAAGGTAAGAGTTTGTTGTCGTATGTGGCAATAAAGTTGGGGTTGGAATCGGAACGCGGATTACTTGGATTGTACTCTTTCTATTCACCTAATCCGTCCTTTCGATTAAAATAAATGCATCTTTCTATTCAAGTATAATATGTTGAGTATGGAATATTAAGACTCTTTTATTAATTAACAGTCTTTTGTTAGATCTTTCCTAATACTAGCAGCAATTTTTCGTTCATGATACATTGAAATAAAAAACCTTTAGAAAGGGGCACCCACATGCAACTAAAACTACATACAAGGAAAATCAAAGAACGATGTGGTACGGTCTCCTTTAAAAAGGGGGAGGCGTTTTTTCGCAACCAAAAAGTAATGATTGAGGAAGAATCGGAGAACGAGGTTAAAGCTACAGTGAAAGGCGTAGAGGATTTTCATGTTATGATACGAAAAGAAAATGGACAAATTAATGCGACTTGTAGCTGCCCTACCTTATCTTCTTTCCAGAAAGATTGTCAACACGTTGCAGCAGTATTTATTGCTTTACAACATCAAGATAATCGTGAGGAACCGCAAACGAGTGAAACAGAGGCAGGTATTTCGGATGAAATTGTGAAATTATTTCAAGATAAACCAATAATGAAAAGTGGTACACAGAACTACTTTGAAAATAGAATCACAATCTTTCCAACGTTTTTCTGTAAAGTAGTTCGAGGGAATCTTAATTATGACATGTTCGCAATAGAGATATCGATTGAATCTACAAAAATTAAAGATATTCGTGAATTTCTGGCTAAGATGAGAAGTGGGGAGTCGTATTTCGTTTCACAACAATTTACATACAATCCGGAAAAATATTGTTTTGATAAAGATTCGGATATGATTTTGCAACATCTTATTCGTGTAATGGATGACGAGAAAATATATCAACGTGCATTACCGAGTAATCCAAAGAGTAATCTTCCTAAACAACAAATCCTGATTCCAGTCTCCTTATGGGATAGTCTTGTTCCTTTGATAGAAAGTTTGAGTCATGTCACATTGGAATACGATCAACAACATTTTATTGGAATCCGTCAATCTGATGAATTACTTCCACTTGTATTTGAATTCGGTGATGAGAAAAAAGGATTTTCATTAAAAATTAGTGGATTACAGAAAATGAAACTCATGACAAAATATAATACTGTTTTATATCAAGGAAGACTTATTCGAATAAATTCTCTAGATATGGAACGGCTAGCAGAGCTTAAGCGAATGTTAGAGTTCTCTAAAACGGATAAAATCCCGATTCCTACAAACCAAATCTCATACTATATGGAAAAGTTGGTTCCAGCTCTAAGGAAAATTGGAGAGGTCCACTTATCTGGTTCCATTACAGACCAAATCAAAAAAAATCCACTGCAGGCGAAATTATATATAGATCGTTTGAAAAATCGATTATTAGTAGGATTGGAATTCCATTATAATCATGTCGTCATTAATCCATTAGAGAAACATGAAAAGCAAATTGGTACGATCATTATAAGGGACATGGAAAAGGAAGAAGAGATTCTTCAGCTTGTGGAAGAGGAAGGTCAATTAAACCAAACGGAGAGCGGATATTATCTCCATAATGAAGAATTGGAATATCATTTCTTGTATCATGTCTTACCGAAATTACAAAGGCTGACCCAAGTTTATGCTACTACGGCGGTAAGAAATCGGATTTTTCGTAAAAACTGGAAGCCAAAAATTAAGGTTAAACATCGTAAAGAAAGGACGAATTGGCTTCATTTTACATTCGATATGGATGGAATTCCACAAAGTGAAATAAAAGATGTATTAGAAGCATTAGAAGAAAAAAGAAAATACTACCGATTAAAAGATGGTACGTTATTTTCGTTGGAAACGAAGGAATTAGAGGAAATCGAACGCTTTTTGCGACAAGTGCCTCTTCAAGATGACGACCAATTAGAAAAAGGACTTGATGTTCCAATTGTTCAAGGATTGAGACTTTTAGATACTGTAGAAAGTGATGAAACACTATCGTATGAGGACTCGTTTCGGGAATTTTTAAAAAGAATTAGTGACCCTGATTCGAATGAATATAACGTGCCAGATAAGTTAGAGGGAACGTTGAGAAACTACCAGAAACAAGGATATCGTTGGATGAAGATGATGGCAAGTTTTGGTTTTGGTGGTATTTTAGCTGATGATATGGGACTTGGAAAAACGGTACAAAGTATAGCATACATTTTATCGGAACTCCCCGATATACGAAAGAGAAAACTTCCGGTACTAATTGTTTCTCCATCCTCTGTCACGTATAACTGGCTTTCCGAATTGATGAAGTTTGCACCTGAACTCGAGGCGATTGTCGTTGATGGAAAAAAATCAGATCGGATGGAAATTTTTCATAAAAGGGATCAAGTTGATGTCCTCATAACGAGTTATCCATTATTGCGTAGTGATATTCGGATGTATGAGAGGGAAAACTTTCATACGATATTCTTTGATGAAGCACAAATGTTTAAAAATCCTTTAACACAAACCGCTCGTTCAGTTAAAAAACTACAAGCTGACCATCGTTTCGCATTAACAGGAACCCCAATGGAGAATGCCCTTGAGGAGCTTTGGGCGATTTTTCATGTTGTCTTTCCGGAATTGTTTTTAGGGTTAAAGGAATATAGTAAATTAACGAAAAAACAGATAGCAAGAAGGATTCGACCGTTTATGTTACGAAGGGTAAAAGAAGATGTATTAGAAGAATTACCGGAGAAAAAGGAATCTGTAGAGTATAGTGAATTATACCCTGAACAAAAAACGCTTTATGCAGGATATTTAGCAAAGTTACGGCATGACACATTTAAACATTTGGATAAAGATACGATTCGGAAAAATAGGATTAAAATTCTTGCAGGTATAACTAGACTGCGACAAATATGTTGCCATCCAGTATTATTTGTCCATGATTATAAGGGAAGTTCCGCTAAATTTGATCAGCTTATGGAAATTGTAGCAGAAGCAAAACAATCCGGCAGAAGGGTTTTAATCTTCTCCCAATTTACAAAAATGTTAGATCTCATTGGTAAAGAATTCGTTAATCAAGAAATTCCTTATTTTTACTTGGATGGACATACTCCTTCACGTGAGAGAGTAACGTTATGTAATCAATTTAACCAAGGGGAGCGAGACTTTTTTCTCATATCGTTAAAAGCTGGTGGAACGGGACTAAACTTAACAGGTGCTGACACGGTTATTTTCTACGATAGCTGGTGGAATCCTGCTGTAGAGGAACAAGCTGCTGACCGAGCACATCGTATGGGGCAGAAGCATACGGTTCAAGTTTTGAAACTTATAGCAAAAGGAACCATTGAAGAAAAGATGAACGACCTTCAGGAGAGAAAGCGTCATTTGATAGAAGAAGTGATTGATCCTGAAGATAGCATGTTACAAACTTTAACCGATGACGATATACGGGACTTACTGAAAGAGGTTGTTCAAAAAGTCCGGTGAAAATGACACTTCGCATTTCTTTGTTGGCTAGCTTTTCCGCTCCTCATGTACCCCTTTTAATGTACATTCCGCTCCTTGGAAAAGAAGAACACTTTTCCTACGTGCGATGCGGAATCGGAGAAGCTTTACTTATGCTCAAAGCTACGCCGCCTCGAATTGCGACGCACAGGACGTGTTAGTGTCGGCGTTGCAACAGGACGTTGCGCATTTAGCCGACCTTGGTCCTTTTCATCCTCCATTTTGATCGCCTATTAAAAATATGAATAAAATCCTTAAAAAAACTCATGTTAACATGAGGAGGTGTTGTTCATATGGGTAGAGATCGTCAAGAAAAAAAGCTAAAGCAAAGCGGTAGAGTAGAGTCAGACCGTGATGTAGGGCTTCGTTATAAAGGTGCAACAAAAATGTCTAGCCCCGAAGAAGCAAGAAGATTAAATGATGGACATAAGTAAAATTAGTAAAGTCTCTCAACGATTGAGGGGCTTTTTTCTTTTTGTAGAGTAGCAGCTTCTTGAGTTGCAATCTAAATAAGTGTACCCTTGATTTGAGTAGGGGATGAAAGTGGGGATTGAATGAGGAAGTCACTTGTATATGTTCAGTTACTTTTGGTAATGATTATGTGGGGATTTAACGTAATCGCAATTAAAATTATTGTAGGGGAATTTTCAGCTGTAACAATTACTTCTTTCCGAATTTTTTTAGCAGCAATCATTGTATGTTCTGTTTTAATCGTAAAAAAACAAATACGTATACCAAATAAGAAAGAGTTTTTATATATTATTCTAGTATCCATCACTGGCGTTTTAGGTCACCATTACTTTTTATCTGTTGGTTTAACACAGACAACAGCTTCTAATTCTGGGCTTGTTTTAGGGACTGTACCGTTATTCACAGCAATTCTCGCTACCATTATGTTAAAGGAAAAGTTATCCTTAATTAAAATAATCGGTATTGTATTTGGATTATTAGGTGTTTCCACAGTCATTTTAATAGGGAATACAAATGGGGTAACGTTTAATATAGGGGATATTTATATATTCTTTGCAGTACTTTCTCAAGCGATAAGTTTTATTTACATAAAAAAAGCAACAGAAACAATGGGAGCTATATTCGTTACGGGATTAACGTTATTAATAGGATCCTTTTTATTATTTGGTTTAAGTCTTGTTTTAGAACCAAATGGTCTTCAAAGTTTAAAAGATGGAACGGCTGCAGGATGGTCTGTCTTTCTGGCGTCCGCTATTTTTGCTACAGCAGTAGGACAATTTCTTTATAACCATGCCATTCAATATATTGGACCAGGAAAATCATCTATTTTTATGAATTTATCGCCATTCTTTGCATTAATCGGATCTTTTTTCTTTTTGGGAGAGAGCATATTTGTAGCACATTTCTTCGGTTTTATTTTAATTGTAACTGGGGTACTACTCGGTTCGGGAATTGCTGATAGATTTATATATAAGAAGGAAGAAAGAAATGTATCGTAGTTAAGTAGGTTAGTGGGATTGTTATAATAACGATAAAATTAGAAGTCTCTCATGAATGGGAGATTTTTTTATTCATAATTTTAATATGGAAGAATACATATGGAAAAGGGGTTTATACGTTTTAATACTACCTTTAATTATATCGTTATAGTGAGGGATGAAGATGGCAATGGATCATCAATTAAAGACAAAATCCTACTACAAAACCTTTTTAGAAGGAAATGATGAGAAACAAGCTCTACTAGTTTTAGGGGAAAAATATGTAGCAGAAAGGCAAAAAGAAGTATTTGATTTATCAAAGATTCGTTTTGTTCAAGGAGAAATATATTATTTAAACAAGGATTATGAAGCTGCGATTTTCAAGTGGGAGAACGTGTCCAATGAGTTACTTCCTTGGGCTCAAAAGAATATTGCCGATGCCCATTTACAATTAGATTTTTTAGCGATTGCCGAAGAATATTATAAGGATATTCAAACTGACTCTAAGGTATTGCAAATGGAAATTTTATTGCAATTGTTTCTTCTTTACGTTCAACGAGGTCGGCTGCTTGAGGCAAAAAATACGATTCAGAAAGCCGTTAACATAGATCCTGATTATCCAGACGTAACAAAAAGAGCAAGAGCGTTTTATGAAAAGGAGGAAAGTTGGCGGGAGGCGTTCCACCTTGCTGAGAAGGAAGCGGTTCGCACGAAGTCTCTTCATTGGTTTCGTGTATTGAAGACATATGTGCAAAAGGGATTCGTACAGGACAAAGAGCCAAATTATTTTTATCCTACATTAACTGAATTGTATATGATTGACAAAAAATGTTACGAACAGTTAGTCATCGCGCTTTGGGATCATTATAAAGATACGAAGCAATATTTTTCATGGCTGCTCGAAATAAGTAAACAATCTCTGAGCTTCGAACCGAGTGCCGAGTATGAGTGGAAGGATTTACGAAAGCTTTATAAAAAAACATTTGCAGAAATTATGAGTAGTAATTATTCCGTTAAAGAAATATCAAATGTCGTTCCTAGTTTAATCCTTAACTGGTTTCGAATTGCTAAAAGTGAGGATGAAAAGCTTGCTGCATCAGCTTTAGTGGTATGGGATGAATTGTATCCTTTTCATATTGATAGAGTGGAAGTCGAGAATGCAAAGGATTTATTGCTCCATTATTCTACCGATTCAACTCAAATTTTACATGAAACAGTGAACTTATTTGAATTAATGGCTGGTTGGGCAGACGAGAAAGGGATTATTTTAGATTCACATTTAGGGGAGAAAATGAAGCAACAATTGGATTTACAGCATTATTATGTTCTGATAGGTGGAAATAAATCGTCCTTACTTGATAAATGGAAATTAAACAAAACATCTAAATCATTGCTTCCAATGGAAACAAACAAAAATAATAATGGCCTCATTCAATGTAAAATATCGATGTTTAAAAATAATGAGATTAATATAATGGAATCGCCAGGTCTTTTAGAACAATCATTAGCCGATTTGGTTATATACATTGTAGAGAAAGATACAGATATTGATGAGGCTATTCAAATGCAGGGACAGATGCCGGAAATCAATTTTCTATTTTTAATAAACAATGAATTTAAAGATGCTGATTTTACGAAAAAGATTAAAAAGCAGTATCCAAATGCAGGTATAATGAATCTCCATGAAAATACGAGTAATCTATGGACGGAGATTATATCAGCTATAAAATTACAAGATTTTAGTGTAGAAGAGGAGAGAGCAACCAAAACATTATCCTTTCTGAAAAGGTTTCTTTGTTTTTTACTAGATAAACGGAAAGAGTTAGAAAATAATTATTTAGATACAATTGAGAGAAACGAAGAAATCGTCGAGAGATTATACGAAGCTATTCGCCAATTGAATGATCTTCAAAATGAAAAGATCGGTGTATTAAAAAATAATTATCGTTTTATTAAACATGAGATAAGAGAAAATATGTTAAAAACAATTCCTAAGATATTAAGGGAATGTGCGGATATTGTTTCAAAGGATAGTGATTTTGAACAAATTCACGTTAATTTGAATGATGAAATGAATCAAAGGGTGAATGATTACGTAAATGAAGATATATTCCAAGTATTTCATTTTGCAATGGATGAATGGATAAAAGAGAGTGAAAGGGAGCTTAAGGATTCTAAGGATAGTTTAGACGAAATTAGTACAAATTTTAATCAAATGTGTGGGAAAGAGAAGATGGTATTTGATTGCGATTTACGTGTACTAGATGACTGGGCTCGTGATGTAGAACGAATGTGCCATGGAAATGTGCAACTGGAAGAAGCCAATATATTAATGCGATCGGGTTCTTCACAGTTTTTAATGAAAGGGGCAGGGAGAATTTTTGGATCCATTCCGCAAAAGAATAAGAATCTCGTTTTTAAGAAATATAGACAATTCATAGAAACGAAAGATTATAGTGAAATAACAAAATCGATAACTGATCGATTTATGTTACAACTTGATCTTTTTGAAAAATCCATTCAACGTGACATAGAAATGTTTTTCAAGAATGCGTTTCATAGTTTAGAGGCGGTTATAAAAGAATTGGAAAAGGAATTGAGTAAGGAGAAACAGTTATTGTATGAAATGAGCAACCAGCCAGAAATTTATAAAGATCCAATAACTTTGTTTGAATTCAAAGTTCGCCAGCTTCAAATTTTGCACGGGGTTATAGAACCAGTTCATGGATATTAATAGTATAAGAGAAACGAACACACTTCGCTAATGATGAGCAATGTGTTCGTTTTTCTAATGTGTTGTATTTTCATGTTAAAATAAAAATACAAATAAATTTAAATGAAACGGTTAATAGGGGTGTGTAAATGGGGACTTCTGATAAGGAGTATATTCTCCAATCAATTCCTAGTAGAGAAAAAGAAACGTATTATCGGCTAACAAAGCTAAGTTTAAGAGAAAAACATTTAATGTGGAAATTAATTCGAAATACGAATATAGAAGGCATTACCATATATCAAGGTTCAATAGAAAATGTGCATCGTTTACTCTTATTGGAATTAGTAGCGACAAATCCGTTATATAAAACAAAAGAGGGAGAAATTAGTTTATTTATCCTCCGAGACACTCCATATTTATTACGATTACTACGAAAAATAGCTAGAGGAAATAGGGAGAAGAGCATCAGGAAAAATGATAAGGAAAATGTTTAAGTAAGATATAAAAAGGAAGGACAAGCTAGAACCTTCCTTTTCTGTTATTAAATTGAAAATAGGTTACTATTTTTAAAGTTAGTTACAGCTTTTCTCAATGTTTCTTCGTTTTGTACAAGGGCAATTTGAACTTAGCCTTCACAAGATGGTCCAAATGCATTTCCGGGAGTTACAACAATTCCTGCGTCATCAATTAGTCGATATGCAAAGTCGGTGGATGTATAGGAGGATGGGACTTTTGCCCTGAAAAACATAGAGGCTTTCGGAGATTCCACTTTCCAACCTATTTCATTTAATCCATTTACTAAAACATCTCTACGATTTTTATACGTTTTTCTTAAATCGCTACTAAAATTTGATTTATCGTTCAAAGCATGTATCGCTGCTTTTTGGATTGGAATAAAAACACCATAGTCAAGGTTTGATTTTAAACGATTTAATCCTTTAATAACGTCTTCGTTACCAAGTACGTAACCAATCCGACATCCTGCCATATTGAAACTTTTTGAAAGAGAATTAAATTTAATTCCAACATCCCTGGTGCCATCAATGGACAAGAAACTTATCGGCTTTTCTTCATAATAAAGCTCCGAATAAGCAAAATCATGTAAGATAACAATTTGATGTTTTTTCGCAAATTGTATTACATGATGAAAAAATTCTTTAGTAGCGATTGTCGGAACAGGATTTCCAGGAAAATTTATATTTTCATTTTTTTTCATGAAATGTATTGACTTATTTCGAAAGTCGTTTTATCATAGATTTTGCTGTTGAAAAACATTACATAAGTTAAAGAAAAATAAAATATTATAAGATATTGACTGTTAAAATGATTTATGCTAATGTATATAACTGTCACATTTAATTTTTTGGCGGCTTCACAAGTGAATTACGGTTTAATTATTCCACAGTAGCTCAGTGGTAGAGCAATCGGCTGTTAACCGATCGGTCGTAGGTTCGAATCCTACCTGTGGAGCCATTAGGGAGAAGTACTCAAGAGGCTGAAGAGGCGCCCCTGCTAAGGGTGTAGGTCGCGATAGCGGCGCGAGGGTTCAAATCCCTCCTTCTCCGCCATAAAAACTATGGCCCGTTGGTCAAGCGGTTAAGACACCGCCCTTTCACGGCGGTAACACGGGTTCGAATCCCGTACGGGTCACCATTTTTAATAAAGGCATGTTAAGTACACGACGTACTTGGACTGCGAATGCTTGTACTACTGTAAAGATTTGTCGCAAAACATGCACTAACACATTCTGTTCGTCGGAGGATTAGCTCAGCTGGGAGAGCACCTGCCTTACAAGCAGGGGGTCACAGGTTCGAGCCCTGTATCCTCCACCATCAATGCTTTAATAGAATTTTCCCTTATATCGCGGGGTGGAGCAACGAGCGTTACTTCTACCGAATAAACCGCGAGTAACCTCGAAGCATCTAACACCATCGATTATGCTAGTAGATGAGAGGTTGCATCTTGAGAGATTAATTAACCAAGATGTATGTTGAAAAATTAATATCACTTCACATCGCGGGGTGGAGCAGTCTGGTAGCTCGTCGGGCTCATAACCCGAAGGTCGTAGGTTCAAATCCTGCCCCCGCAACCAAATTATTCATTTGTGCATATCTGGAAAAATGCGAAACCAGTTTTACTAAAAGTTTTCATTTATAAAAAATGGTCCGGTAGTTCAGTTGGTTAGAATGCCTGCCTGTCACGCAGGAGGTCGCGGGTTCGAGTCCCGTCCGGACCGCCATTTAAAAATGGAGGTATACCCAAGTCTGGCTGAAGGGATCGGTCTTGAAAACCGACAGGCGGGTCAAACCGCGCGGGGGTTCGAATCCCTCTACCTCCTCCATGCATAAGAAATGGCCCGGTAACTCAGTCGGTAGAGCGAGTCGCAAACACCATCGAATTTGCTCCTAATTGCAGACTTGCGAGGAGTGTAACTTCACAGAAACTACTTGCAACACGACGAGCAAATGTCTTTCTTCTCTGAATAGGCATCTTACTATTGGATTGCGAGAGCTAAAAGAGGGTTTAACTTCATTATTAATACGGCTCGGTAGCTCAGTCGGTAGAGCAACGGACTGAAAATCCGTGTGTCGGCGGTTCGATTCCGTCCCGAGCCATCACAAATGAATGTCAAAGGGGTATAGTTTAACGGTAAAACTACGGTCTCCAAAACCGTCAATGTGGGTTCGATTCCTACTACCCCTGCCATATTCTTATGGCGGTCGTGGCGAAGGGGTTAACGCACCGGATTGTGGCTCCGGCACTCGTGGGTTCGATTCCCACCGATCGCCCCATTATTTTTGATTATTGGGCTATAGCCAAGCGGTAAGGCATCGGGTTTTGATCCCGTGTATCCTAGGTTCGAATCCTAGTAGCCCAGCTTATTCGGGAAGTAGCTCAGCTTGGTAGAGCACATGGTTTGGGACCATGGGGTCGCAGGTTCGAATCCTGTCTTCCCGACCACTAAATAAATGTTTTGGGGCCTTAGCTCAGCTGGGAGAGCGCCTGCTTTGCACGCAGGAGGTCAGCGGTTCGACCCCGCTAGGCTCCACTCTATCTTTAATATGGCGGCGTAGCTCAGCTGGCGAGAGCGTACGGTTCATACCCGTGAGGTCGTGGGTTCGATCCCCTCCGCCGCTATTCATATTAAGGACCCTTAGCTCAGTTGGTTAGAGCTATCGGCTCATAACCGATCGGTCGCAGGTTCGAGTCCTGCAGGGTCCACCATTTCTATTAATATATCTTAAATAGTTTTGTCTGCTTATAATACTTTTATTAAATAATCAATAATATTCTCCGAAGTGTTTAGCTCCATGAATATGTTTGTGGATGGAGAGGTATATTGTTTGGGACTGAATTAAAGGTATAAACTTTATTATATATGCGGGTGTAGTTAAATGGTATAACCTCAGCCACGAGCGATACTTCTACCGAATAATCTGCGAGTTGCCTCGAAGTATTCACTTCTTTGAATTGGCTTGTAGATGGAGAGGCATGTTGGTCGGGACTGAAAACAAAATACAATTTCATTTTATATGCGGGTGTAGTTAAATGGTATAACCTCAGCCTTCCAAGCTGATGTCGTGGGTTCGATTCCCATCACCCGCTCCATTATCTGAAATAATGGGCCTGTAGCTCAGCTGGTTAGAGCGCACGCCTGATAAGCGTGAGGTCGGTGGTTCGAGTCCACTCAGGCCCATCCAACTAAATGAGTTGGGGAAATTCAAGAAATGTTTTCAAAAAAACATTGACAATGATATATCGAATATGATATATTATAAAAGTTGCTTTTAAAATACAACATAGAAATTTGCTCTTTGAAAACTGAACAAAACAACCAGTATGTCAAGAAATAGAGGTATTTAACCTCGAAAAGCTAAGATTTTCAAATTGATTGATGTCAATTTGGACAAACTTTTTTTGGAGAGTTTGATCTTGGCTCAGGACGAACGCTGGCGGCGTGCCTAATACATGCAAGTCGAGCGCTGGAAGCTACTTTCATCCCTTCGGGGATGAAAGTAGTGGAAAGAGCGGCGGACGGGTGAGTAACACGTGGGCAACCTACCTGTAAGACTGGGATAACTCGCGGAAACGTGAGCTAATACCGGATAACACTTTTTATTGCATAATAAGAAGTTTAAAAGGCGGCGTAAGCTGTCACTTACAGATGGGCCCGCGGCGCATTAGCTAGTTGGTGGGGTAAAGGCCTACCAAGGCGACGATGCGTAGCCGACCTGAGAGGGTGATCGGCCACACTGGGACTGAGACACGGCCCAGACTCCTACGGGAGGCAGCAGTAGGGAATCTTCCGCAATGGACGAAAGTCTGACGGAGCAACGCCGCGTGAGTGAAGAAGGTTTTCGGATCGTAAAACTCTGTTGTTAGGGAAGAACAAGTATGATAGTAACTGATCAT
>NZ_LYCS01000014.1 GCF_001659985.1 Oceanobacillus sp. Castelsardo | reverse complement strand
AGCTGGGTAGCTACGTGTGGAAAGGATAAGTGCTGAAAGCATCTAAGCATGAAGCCCCCCTCAAGATGAGACTTCCCATCATTTTAAATGAGTAAGATCCCTCAGAGACGATGAGGTTAATAGGTTTGAGGTGGAAGCGTGGCGACACGTGGAGCTGACAAATACTAATCGATCGAGGACTTAACTAACTTCTATTGATGTCTGATTCACTCTTATTTAGTTTTTAAGGTATAAATACTCTTAATAATACTTGACTTTAAAGAAGCTTGTATATATAATAGTATATGTATCATCATTCATTAAACATTGTCTGGTAGTGATGGCGGAGAGGTCACACCTGTTCCCATACCGAACACAGAAGTTAAGCTTTCCAGCGCCGATGGTAGTTAGGGGTTCCCCTTGCGAGAGTAGGACACCGCCAGGCAATTACATATTAATTTTAGATTATTCCACAGTAGCTCAGTGGTAGAGCAATCGGCTGTTAACCGATCGGTCGTAGGTTCGAATCCTACCTGTGGAGCCATTTTTGTGCTTCCATAGCTCAGCAGGTAGAGCACTTCCATGGTAAGGAAGGGGTCGCAGGTTCAAATCCTGTTGGAAGCTCTCGATATATAAGGCTCTTGCCCTAAAGTGGGTAGAGCCTTTTTTGTTTCTTTCTAACAATCCTCTAACGGACACTTTTTAATGGAATATACGTTCTTAACCTCTCCACGTTTTTATTAAAGAATCTGCATAGATGTGTGTAATGGTGTTTAATGTTATTTCAATGGAACCTTGCTCCAACTATTCCGATACAAGAGGTATACAATTTTTCAAGAATTTGAGGAGGATCCAGGAATTGTAAGTGGGGCTCGGGCAGCCAGTAAAACCCTGATTCGTTCAACTAACAATCGGTCAGGGGGAGGTAAGGGACCCCCACTGATTGAAGTTTCACTTTATCAAACTGTCTATTCACATTTCTTACATCTACCTAATTAATCAACGTAATGTACTTTTAATAGATAAAAGGAGATCTTAACACAGTAGTAGCTCCAGCTTTTTCTATTTAGTTCCTTGAACGGTATTTTCCTTTCCATATGGTAACAGGTGGTAAAGGATGAGAAATACAGTTCCACAAGCAGATAGCGTGCCCATAAATAAATACATGGTGCTACCACCAAATGCTTCGATAATGGATCCACCTGACAGTGAGCCAATAATCCCAGATAGACCAAAGTACACAGAGAAGAAAATGAGATGGCCGGTTGATTGTAAAGTGCTTGGAATTAATCGTGTCACATACTCAAAAGCAGCTGTATAGAATACACCAAAGGTTAATCCATGCATGAACTGAAGTGCGATAACATGGATTGGATCATCAACAGCTGCATATAAAAACCAACGAATCGTATATAGAATTGCCGCTGTAATTATAAAAATTAATGTCCGATACTTTTTAAACCAAAATCCTGCAAGAGCAAATACTGCGGCTTCTGCAACAACTCCCGTAGACCAAGCAACTCCAACTAAAGATTCGCTCCCACCAAGTTCTGCAATGTAAAGTGCCATATAGTAATCATTCATACGATGAGTTATCGTAATAAAGGCTATAGAAAATAGAAAAAGAAGGAATGGCTTATTTGTAATAATTTTTCGGACATCTCTTGGCTTTACAGGTTTTGAATCCACCTTAACATCCTTCATCGGAATGAGGACGAAGAAAATAACTAATCCAAAAAATAAGTACGGCCAATACATATATTGAACACCGAACTGATCAAGAATCCTACCAACAATTAATGCTGATATTGCAAAGCCAATAGAACCCCACATACGAATAGATCCAAAGGAAACCTTTAATTCATCTGCTCTTCTTTGGGCAAGACTATCACTTAACGCTCCAATAGGGGTGGCGAAAAAGTAAAATGCTGCACCTGTTATTAAGATAGTCGATAATGTGTCCATATGAAAGAAGATGGAACTTCCAACTAAGAGGCCGAGCACACAAATGAACAATATTTTTCTGACTGTTTTATACTTATCACTCAAATATCCCCAAATTGGCTGTGCGATTAGGGAAGCAAGTGATTCAATTGCAAGTACCCAACCAATCTCCGTTCCGTTTAGTCCTCGATAATGTAAATAAAGTGGTAGGAAACTAATTAGAATGGTATTGGAAGCATGGAAGCTCACAATTAGTGTTTTTAATGGTAATAGTGATTCTTTTCTAGACAAATTGATTTAGCTCTCTCCTTATCATTAAAATTAATGTAATCATATGTATCTAATTGAACGTGCTAAACTAATATACCACGATTTTCCAACTTAAATACAACTACTTTCTTATAAAATTACAAATAAATTGAAATTATAATTATTAAGGATTAAGATATTAAAATACGGGTCTTTTATATTATATCTTCATTTTATTTAGGAAAAATAGGTCAAAAGGGCATTTTGAACCCGAATAAATGGGGGGTAAAGGGTGAAAAAGGGGTTTAGATTAAAGTTATTTTTAATCATGATTATATTTGCATTAATTATTTCACTGTCGATTGCGATTATAAATCAAAATAGAATAATGGAGCAATTGAAAGAAAATAATCAATTTCAAATAGAGCAAATTGAAGGCGTTTTAGCTCATTCTTTACAAACAATTGATAAGGCCTACCGTTATTTTGATGCGGATACAGCAAAACGGATGGAAGGAAATACGAATTACTTATTAGATTTATATGATAAAAATCCTAATTTTAGTAATTGGGACTTCGAAGGTTTAAAAGCAACATTAGGAATGGATATTTATATCATTGATGAAAATAACGTCATATCTCACAGTAGCCTTAAGCGGGATATAGGTGTAGATTTCGAGGATTGTTGCAGTACACTTGCAACAATATTAAATGAAAGAAGGGCATCCGGTAAATTTTATCATGATGGTATGGATATTGATCAAGGAAACGGAAAAATTACAAAATATAGTTATATGGCCACAGAAGATAAGAAATACATAATAGAGCTAGGATATAATTTACAGGATGGGGAAATTTTTAATTCCTTTAGTTTTCTACAAGTAGCTAATGAAATGGAGAAACAATATCCACTTATAAATGAAATTACTATCTATAATATAGGTGGAATTCCCTTTGGTAAAGATAATGGGTCTGACGGAATTACTGGAAATAGAAAAACGGCACTTAAAGAAGCTTTGGAAACAAATAAGATTGTTGAAGTTATAGATAATTGGACTGGGAAATCGAGTGTGCACCGGTTTGTTCCTTTTGAATCAGATTTCGATACAGGCCAAACAAAAGATAAAATAATCGAGATTGTTTATAATGATGATGAGTTACAAGCATCATTGAAAGAGAGTAGAAAGGTATTTTTAATCCAGTTGGGAATTATTTTATTTATAACATTTATACTTTCATTATTTATTTCCAAACTTGTTTCAAAGCCCATGTATTTAGCCTTTCATGATAGTTTAACAGGCCTAAAAAACAGGGCTGCTTTTGAGGAGATTTTAACGAAGGAAATAACGAAGAAACCAGATGATACTATGGCATTAATTATGTTTGATCTAGATAATTTTAAACTCGTGAATGATTATTTTGGCCATGATTACGGTGATAAATTGTTGAAATTAGTCGGGAATAAATTGAAATTAACAATAGGCAACGATAACACGGTCTTTCGCTTGGGTGGAGATGAATTTGTTGTAGTTATGCCAAGCTCCAATTTAGTAAAAGCTGAGCAACTAGCAAATAATATTTTGGATAGCTTAGAAACATTGTTTGTAGAGCATGAAACATATAAAAGTATAAATATTACTGCAAGTATAGGGATTGTGTTGGCGCCAGAGCATGGAGAGGATTTAGAGACTTTATATAAAAAGGCCGATATTGCCATGTATGAATCAAAAGAAAAGGGTAAAAATCAGTATTATATATATAAGGGAAATAAAAATGACGCTTCGTAGTTAAAGAAGCGTCATTTTTTTAAAAATTATCCTCCAATGATATGGAATCCGGAATCAACGTGTAGTACTTCACCTGTAATACCTCTAGATAGGTCACTGACGAAGAATAAAGTTGCATCACCTACTTGATCTTGATCTACACCGCGACGTAATGGTGCTTTTTCTTCAATAATATGAGTTTTTTCATTAAATCCAGATACTCCTTTAGCAGAAAGGGTACGGATTGGTCCAGCGGATATAGCATTTACACGGATACCGTATTTTCCTACATCCTCTGCCAAGTAACGCACACTAGCTTCTAGTGATGCCTTGGCAACCCCCATTACGTTGTAATTTGGCACGACTCTCTCTGATCCCAAATAAGTTTGAGTTACAATACTTCCACCTTCAGTCATTATTTCTTTAGCAGCTTTTGTAACTGCAACTAATGAATATGCACTTATCTCTTGAGCAAGAAGGAATCCATCTCGTGAAGTGTCAGCATATTCTCCTTGTAGTTCTTCACGTTTTGCAAAAGCCACTGAGTGAACTAATCCATGAATTACACCAATCTCGTCTTTAATTTTAGTAAATGCCTCTTTAATACTATCGTCATTTGCAACATCACAAGATACAATTAATTTAGGTTCAATTTCGTTTTTTTCTAACAGTTTAACTAACTTTTTATAAGAACGTTCCTGTCTATTCGTAAATATTAGATTTGCACCGGCTTGGTGTAAGGATTTGGTAATACCCCAAGCGATGCTTCTTTCGTTTGCAACACCCATTACAACTATATTTTTTCCTTCTAATAAACCTGACATGGTTAACCTCCATTAATATCTTTTTGTCCATTATAACCTAATAAGCGGTTAGAAATAAAATATTTAATATTAGATATTATTACTTACTACTAATTTGGGAAAATATATAGAAACTTAATTTAAACTATAAATATAAAAAAGTTAAAAATAACTCTTTACAAATTATGTGGAACTATGTATAATAAAATTCGTCAGTCTGTGACAGATTTCGAGATTATCATAACTGGCCCGTTGGTCAAGCGGTTAAGACACCGCCCTTTCACGGCGGTAACACGGGTTCGAATCCCGTACGGGTCACCATTTTTTAATGAAGGTATGTTAAGTGCGCGACGTCCTAGGACTCCGATTACCAGTCCCACCGTAAAGATCTATCGGAACACTTGCACTAATACATCCTATATGATGGAGGATTAGCTCAGCTGGGAGAGCACCTGCCTTACAAGCAGGGGGTCACAGGTTCGAGCCCTGTATCCTCCACCATGCCGGCCTAGCTCAATTGGTAGAGCAACTGACTTGTAATCAGTAGGTTGGGGGTTCAAGTCCTCTGGCCGGCACCATTTTTTTGAAAGAATATGTATCATAAATATAAAATGGGTAATAATATGGAGGGGTAGCGAAGTGGCTAAACGCGGCGGACTGTAAATCCGCTCCCTCTGGGTTCGGCAGTTCGAATCTGCCCCCCTCCACCACTAGAATCATTGGGCCATAGCCAAGCGGTAAGGCATCGGGTTTTGATCCCGTGTACCCTAGGTTCGAATCCTAGTGGCCCAGCCATACGAGCCATTAGCTCAGTCGGTAGAGCATCTGACTTTTAATCAGAGGGTCGAAGGTTCGAATCCTTCATGGCTCATCGTGAATGAATCGACAATAATTGAACATATTAAATAAACAAGGTCTCGATCATGTGGCCTTGTTTATTTGCATTTTAAGGTGATATTTTACATAATGAATGGGATAGTCTATTTTCTGCGTTAGAAAAACAGGACTGCACTACAGGAAACGAAGTAAAGAAAACTAACCTGCCTGTCGTGTTGCGGGGTATTCCCTCCTCTTGGGATTGCAGGAAGTGTATTTAAATAGTAATTCACGAAGTTACTGCAGAGCTGCTTTGCTAAAGGACGAGTAAATACTAGTTTTTCTAAGAAATTGATGATAAATTATAGTATGATAAAAAGATAATTCTAATCATGAATTTACCTATACATGTTATAATAATAGTAAGAATGTGTGAATCGTATTATACGGTTTATTTTGAATTTTTGTATATAAAAGGATGATAAGTATGGATACTTCCAGGATTCCAGGATTTTATAATATGACTGTTCAAGAGCGACTTGAAGTATTGAAAAAGTTACATGAATTTCGGGATGAAGGTTTTGAAAATTTAATAATGGATACGTCATTAGATGTAGACACAGCGGATAAGATGATTGAAAATGTAATCGGAACCTTTGAGTTGCCGTTAGGTTTAGGATTGAATTTCTTGATCAATGAAAAGGAATACGTCATTCCGATGGCCATTGAAGAGGCATCGGTAGTAGCTTCAGCAAGTCATATTGCAAAAATCGTGAGAAATGCTGGAGGGTTTACTACAGAGTCAACTGAGAGAGTAATGATAGGGCAGATTCAAGTTGTGGGCTGTCCAGACTTTATGTTAGCAAAAGAGGAAATTCTTCAAAATAAATCGGCTTTATTAAATGCTGCAAATAGTGCATATCCAAGCATCGTTGCTAGAGGCGGAGGTGCAGAGGATCTTGATGTAAGAATTTTAAATGAAGACTCTGACTCGGCTTATAGCCAAATGCTTATCATCCACCTTTACATTAATACATGTGATGCAATGGGAGCCAATATTATTAATACAATGGTCGAATCCATTGCTCCACTTGTTGAGGAAATAACTAAAGGAAAAGTATATTTGCGAATTTTATCGAATTATGCTGATAAGTGTCTTGCAAAGGCACGTTGCGTCATACCTCCTGAATTATTACAGACTGGGGATTTTTCCGGAGAAGAAGTACGTGATGGAGTAATTCATGCTTATGAATTTGCTGCATCGGATCCTTATCGGGCTGTAACACATAATAAAGGAATTATGAACGGGATTGATCCAGTAGTTATTGCGACTGGAAACGACTGGAGAGCAGTAGAGGCAGGAGCACACGCATATGCGACTCGAGATGGACAATACAGTTCGATGACTACATGGTCAAAAGATGAGAACGGGAATTTAGTGGGTGAATTGGAGTTACCGATGTCGATTGGGACGGTTGGTGGAGCCACTCGTGTTCATCCTTTAGCTAAATTTTCATTAGACTTATTAGGGGTAAAATCAGCTAAAGAACTAGCTGAAATTATAGTAGCTGTAGGGTTAGCACAAAATCTTGGTGCCCTCAAAGCCTTAGCAACAGATGGTATTCAAAAAGGTCATATGGCATTGCACTCCCGTTCTGTTGCAATTGCGGCAGGTGCTACGGGGGAGATGATAGATATTATTGCTCAAGAATTAATAAAAGAAAAACAAATCCGTGTTGGAAAAGCTAAAGAATTGGTGGAACAATATAAAAAATGAGTGCAGAAAAAGTAACAACAACAGAAAAGACGGCTATTGGTGTAGCCCATAGTAAACTAATATTAATCGGGGAGCATGCGGTTGTACACGGACAACCCGCTATTGCAATCCCTTTTCCGTTAATAGGTGTTGAAACAGTAATTGAGCAGGTTTCAGGTTCTATTAAAATAGATAGTGCTTTTTATCACGGCCCAATGGTTCACGCTCCTGAATCATTACAAGGAATCGTTCGATGTGTAAATGGAACGTTAGATTATTTAAACATACCTAAAGAAGACTTATTAATACGTATTAGTTCTTCTATCCCACCTGGAAAAGGTTTAGGCTCTAGTGCATCTGTAGCCATTTCAGTTGTTCGTTCTTTATTCGCTTTTGCGAATCGAACGTATTCTGAAGATGAGCTTTTAAAGTTAGCTAATATTGCAGAAACTTTTGCACATGGGCAACCAAGCGGTATTGATACTTTGACAATCACGGCGAGGTCACCGGTATGGTTTGAGAAAGACTTCCCAATTAAGTATCTAGATTTAAAAGAGGACTACTATTTTGTTGTTGCAGATTCGGGACGGGTAGGGGATACTCGTTTATCTGTAGAGTCTGTTGCACGTTTATTAAAATCTACCCCTAAAAGAATACAACGTAAATTAGAAAAGATTGGTGAATTAACTCATCAAGCAAAAAATGCTTTAGAAAAGGCTGGAAAACATATTCTAGGTGGTTTACTTGATGAAGCCCAACGTGAATTAGAAGCTTTAGGAGTTAGTGATGCAGGATTAAATCGACTCATTTATTTTGCTCGGCAAGAAGGTGCTTTGGGAGCAAAATTAACTGGTGGAGGGAATGGTGGCTGTATTATTGCCTTAGCGAAAAATGAAGTTCATTCTAGACAACTGGCAGAAAAGCTAAGGAAATATGGTGCACATGCAGTATGGCCATTTGTATTAAAAAAACAGAATTAATATATGTTGTTCAAAAAGCCCGGTGTCCTTTTCATCCTCCTTTTTGAACACGTATTAATATAAGTCAAAGAGGAGATATAAAAATGAAGGCTACAGCAAAGGCACATACGAATATTGCTTTGATTAAATATTGGGGAAAAAGAAATGAAGAATTGATTTTACCAACAAATAGTAGCTTATCTATCACGTTAGATAGCTTTTACACAACTACATCTGTAGCCTTTGATGAAGATCTTTCTGAAGATATTTTTGTACTTAATGATGTAGTGATTTCCGGTGAGGCGTATCAACGCGTTACCCGATTCCTTCATTTAATTAGAGAGACGGCAGGGAAACAGAATTTATATGCAAAGGTAAATTCTATTAATAAGGTACCTACTGCCGCGGGATTTGCCTCTTCTGCTTCTGGTTTCGCAGCTTTAGCTGCTGCGGGAACGCGTGCTTTAGGATTGGATCTAACCCATGAGGAATTATCTCGTATAACTAGACAAGGATCTGGGTCTGCTTGTCGTTCTATTTATGGTGGGTTTGTGGAATGGAACATGGGAGAAAGAGAAGATGGCATGGATTCACAAGCTATTCAAATCCAGACAGAAAATCATTGGGATATACGCGTAGCTGCTGTGGAACTAAATTCAACGATGAAAAAGATATCTAGTAGAGCTGGTATGAAACGAACAGTGGAAACATCCCCATTTTATTCTGGTTGGTTAGATAGTACTCGTGAGGACTTAAAGGAAATGAAAGCTGGTATCGAAACAAAGGATTTCGAAAAAGTAGGTTCTATTGCAGAGGCTAATTGTTTAAAGATGCATGCAACAACGTTAGGTGCAACTCCTCCATTTACGTATTGGCATGACACTACAATTAGAGTAATGCAAACCGTACAGGATATGCGAGAAAAAGGCATCCCAGTATATTTTACAATTGATGCGGGGCCAAATGTTAAAGTACTCTATTTACCAGAAAATGAAAAACAAGTAGAGAAAATGCTGAAAGATATCCCTGACGTTCAAAGTGTAACTTTAAGCAAAATAGGACCCGGAATAACCTATCTTTAGGGGTTGAATATATTGGTGAATAAATCTATATCCATTAAGACACCAGGAAAATTAATGATTGCTGGCGAATATGCAGTATTACATCCATCCCAACATCTGGCTGTATTAGCTGTAGATCGTTTTGTTTATGCCACCATTAGAAAATCGACTGAAAATGGTTTGACGTTGTCCGATTTTCAGTTGGAGAATATGAAATTTACGATTGAGAATAAAAAAGTTAGCATTCATACGGATAATCCACGAGTCAGCTTTGTTCAAAAAGCGATGACTCTAGCAAGTACATATTTATTGGAAAAAGGGATAACTATATCTCCCTTCCAGCTAATGATACGAAGTGAACTAGATGATAAATCTGGCATTAAATATGGACTAGGATCAAGTGCTGCAGTCGTAACATCTGTTATTACTGCTATGTTAAAGCTGTTTTTGCCGGATGAGCCAAGTAAAGATATTATTTTTAAATTAGCGGCCTTGTCCCATGTTATTACGCAAAAGAATGGTTCTGGAGCGGATGTTGCAGCCTCAACATATGGGGGGATACTAAATTACTCTTCTTTTCAAGCGGAATGGCTATTAGAAGAATATAATAAAACTCCATCTGTATCTTCGTTGGTAGAAAAAGATTGGACTTATTTTTCTGTTGAACCATTAGAAATACCAGATCATATATATTTCTGTGTTGGTTGGACAGGAAAGGCAGCTTCTACTGCTGAACTAGTAGACAAAGTTTTACAATTGAAAGAGGAAAGGCCGAACCTTTTTGAGGAATTTCTTTTAAATAGTAAAGTAGCTGTTGGCACATTTTTTGCGGGATTAAGGAAATCGGACGCTTCCCTGTTATTCAAAGGTGTAAAAGAAAACAGAAAAGCTCTGGCTAAACTAGGACGGGATGCTAATGTACCTATTGAAACTCCTATGCTAGCAAAATTATGTGATCTAGCAGAAGAACTTGGTGGTGCGGGTAAACCATCGGGAGCTGGAGGCGGTGACTGTGGTATTGCTTTTATGCCATCAAAAGAAAAAGCGGAACAATTACTAAAAGTTTGGGAACAAAATGGGATAAAGCCATTAACTATAAGACCTAATTATAGTGGAGCCTCTTTAGAGTATAAATAACAACTAGATTAAAAAACACCTGATCCTTCCAATTTGGAAAAATCAGGTGTTTTGCATATGGCTGAAGTACTACCAATGTAATGAATAACGATAGGTGTAATTTTTATTTTAATATATAAAAACATGTCTAAATTATGATAGTAAGTCCTTGGTGCTAAGCATTATATAAGTTTTTGATATAAATTTATTAATTCATCAAGCCTCATACTAGAAGAGACAACAGCTTCAGAAGTTAAATCCTGATTATTACTTAATAAAATCATTTCTTTTCGGCAGTTTTCAATTTTTTCTAATAAAATAGATTTAGTCACCAAAACTTACCCCCTATCTAGTATACTATATTAAGAAAATACCCCCAAAAAAGCAATATTAAACCAAAATTAAAACTATGACATTTTTGTGAATTTAATTCCTTTACTAATTTACATATTAGATAATTTTTTTATTAAAAAGGAAACCTTATGGTTAGCTCGTTCGTAATATAAATACCGCAAAATAAGCGGAGGTACGTTTATGGAACAAATAATTAGCGAAAAAATAAAACAAGTTAAAAAAGGTGATCAGGCAGCATATAGCTTAGTAGTTAATTTCTATCAGGATAGAATCTATCAACATTGCTATAGAATGCTTGGTAATAAACATGAAGCGGAAGATATCGCTCAAGAAGCATTTATTCGCGCTTATATTAATATTGATTCATTTGATGAAAAAAGGAAATTTTCGACATGGCTATATAGAATAGCTACTAATTTGACAATTGATCGAATAAGAAAGCGTAAACCGGATTACTATCTTGATGCAGAAATTACAGGAACAGAGGGTTTGACAATGTATTCCCAGCTTTCTTCTAGTGATCCTCTACCAAGTGAAGAAGTAGAAAGTTCAGAGTTAAATCGTTATATTCATCAAGAGATTTCTGAATTACCACCAAAGTATCGTAGTATTATTATTCTTCGTTACTTAGAAGAGTTTTCCCTTCAGGAGATTGCAAGTATTTTGGATATTCCAATAGGTACGGTAAAGACAAGAATTCACCGGGGAAGGGAAGCTTTGAGAAAAAGACTTCGTCACGTGTAAAGGAGTGTAACCTATGGAGACTCATAAGGAAATAATTATACTTATGCATCAATATTTTGATGGAGAAATAGATAAAGTAAAGGAAATGGAGCTTTTTACTCATATTGAATCGTGTGGGGCTTGTAGAAACCACTTCGGGGAATTAAAGCAAACCATTAGTCTGATTCAAAGTGCGGAAAATATTCAGGCACCATCTGGATTTACGAATAGTGTCATAAGCAAACTGCCTAAAGAAAAGAAACGTATTAAATATAAACGGTTGTTTCAAACACACCCTATTTTAACGGCGGCTGCAATCTTTTTCATTTTAATGCTTAGCGGTGTTTTTTCACAGTGGAATCAAGATAATGAATTAGTCGTATCCAAACAAGAGAATCTCATTATTAAGGGTGATACTGTAATTGTGCCAGAAAATGTTGTGGTAGATGAAGACCTAGTGATTCAAAATGGCGACTTACTAGTGATGGGTGTTATTGATGGAGATGTAACCATCATTAATGGAAAGTTAATTAATGAGAAACCAATAAATGGGAAACTAATGGCTTCTGCGGGTGAAGTAAATGGAGAACTTCAAATAGTAGATCGTGTTTTTGAGTGGTTATGGTTTCAAGTAAAAGGCTTATTTAAGAGTGTCTTTTCTTTTTCAGCGGGATAAACTATTTTTCATTTCCCTTTCTATATATAGGTGTATTTTGTTATAATAACAACATATTTAAAAGATATAATGGACTGTTTATTTTTACTAAACTTTTTGGCAGGTAGGAAAGTATAAAAAACTTTCCAGTTTGGGGCTCCGATTACTCGCCTCACCGTAAAGATTTTGCATAAGTGCAACTAAGTCATTCGCCTAACCTAATAGCGAATGCCAAGTTTTCTAATAAAGTGGAAAAAGGATGTGTGCGCATGCTTGATGGGGGATTGGATTTTTTCGATCTACTTAGATTAGGCGTAGATATTACTCTCGTCTGGTATGTATTATATAAATTAATGATGTTAATACGAGGTACGAAAGCAATCCAACTCCTAAAGGGGATAGCTGTCGTATTACTTGTATGGGCCATAAGTAATGTCTTTAATTTACAAACATTACAATGGCTGACAAACCAGGCTATTATTTGGGGTTTTCTTGCGATTATTATACTCTTTCAACCTGAACTAAGAAGGGCTTTAGAGCAGTTAGGAAGAGGTAATTTATTTTCTAGAAGTTCAAAATCAGAAGAAGAGATTATTGCTAAAAATATAGAATCGATCATTGAATCTTGTAAATATATGGCAAAGCGAAGAATAGGTGCTTTAATTACTATAGAAGGTGAGACTGGGATTGGTGAATATATGGAAACCGGTATTTCGGTAGATGGTATTTTAACACACCAATTATTAACCAATATTTTCACACCAAACACCCCATTACATGATGGTGCGGTAATTATTAAAGATGGGAAAATTATGTCAGCTGCTTGTTATCTTCCGTTATCTGAAAGTCCATTTATTTCAAAGGAATTAGGAACTAGGCATCGTGCTGCAATGGGAATAAGTGAAGTGACTGATGCCTTAACCATTATTGTATCGGAAGAAACTGGTGCCATTTCGTGTACAAAAAATGGCGAATTGCATAGAGATATTAATGAAGAAACACTAGAAAAAATGCTTAATGCCCATCTATCGTACGTTGAAGAAGCCTCCAAAAAGAAGATGAAGAAACGGAGGGAAGATGTAAATGGATAATTGGTTTAAAAGTAAATGGTTTGTTCGTTTAGTGTCATTGTCCTTCGCTGTCATATTATACATCTTTGTAAATACTACCGTTAATTCAACACAGTCGGATTCTGCTGTTTCAAGTAGTAATAAAGAGACCCAAACGTTAGATGATGTTCCAGTGGAAATTAGGCTGGATGATGAGAATTATGTTGTAAGTGGTGTACCAGAGTTTGTAACGATATCTTTAGAAGGTCCACCAAATTATTTACGTCCTATTGTTTTACAACGAAATTTTGAAGTATTTGTCGATTTAGAAGGGTTAGAAGAAGGAGAACATACTGTAGAAATTGAGCATGAAGTCTCCAACCAATTAAAAATGACGATTGAACCAAGCGAAATTGATATATATATTGAAGAAAGAGCACAAGAAGATTTCGAAGTATCCATTGACTTTGTTAATCAAGATAAATTACCGGTTGGTTATGAACTTGGCGACTATACGATTAATCCATCAGAAGTCACTATTACAAGTTCGCGTAACATTATTGAACGTATTGGAGTAGTAAAAGTATTTGTTGATGTTGCTGGAGTTAAAGAGCCGATAAAAAATCAAGAGTTTCCTGTGAATGTATATGACATACAGGGTAACGTTCTAAATGCTAATGTTACTCCAGAAAAGGTAAAAGTATCTACAGAAGTGAATAATCCGAGTAAAAAGGTAAAATTAAATATGGAAACCAAGGGAGAACTACCTGAAGGATACTCACTTATTTCAATGAAACCAAAAATAGAAGAAGTGGAAGTTTTTGCAACAAGTGATATACTTGCAGGGATAGAATCTATTTCCACGGAAGAGATTGACCTGTCTCAAATAACGGAGACGGGAGTAATCAAAGTGGGACTAGCCTTGCCTGAAGGTGTAATTGTTCCAGAAGTGGAAACAATTGAAGTGAGTATAGAATTAGAACAAACAAAAATATTAGAGGATGTTCCTATTAATGTAGATGGAATAGATGGACAAACTGTACAATTTTTAAAGCCTAAGGATAAAAAAATGGACGTCACTTTAATAGGAAACGAAGCAGAAGTTGGTGGAATTACTAAGGATGATATTCGATTATACGCTAATGGATCTGGTTTAAATAAAGGACAGCATAATTTACCGGTGGAAATAGAGATGGAAGCTGAGTCTGATGATATTTCTATTTCCGCTGAACTGGAACAAATTCAGGTTAATGTTGAATAGTATGGTTGTATACCTCTATTAACACGCCTGGATTGTAAATAAAGGAGAGGTAAGACATGGGAAAATATTTTGGAACAGATGGGGTAAGAGGTATAGCGAATAAAGAACTTACTCCGGAATTAGCTTTTAAACTAGGCCGAGCTGGTGGCTATGTACTTACACAGGAAACAGAAAAACCAAAAGTAATAATAGGCCGTGATACAAGAATTTCCGGTACCATGTTAGAAAATGCATTAATATCTGGACTTCTTTCTATTGGAGCAGAAGTGATGAGACTAGGGGTTATTTCGACTCCGGGAGTGGCTTATTTAACGAAAGCATTAAGCGCACATGCAGGGGTTATGATATCTGCATCTCATAATCCTGTGGAAGATAACGGTATTAAGTTCTTTGGCCCAGATGGGTTTAAACTAAGTGATGAACAAGAAAATCAAATTGAAGAAATTATTGATGGAGAGGATAAGCTTCCTCGCCCAGTAGGAGAAGGTATTGGGGTAATCAATGATTATTTTGAAGGCGGTCAAAAGTATCTATCATTCTTAAAAGATACGATTGATAATGACTTTGAAGGATTAACCATTGCGGTTGATTGTGCTCATGGTGCAACATCAAGCCTTGCAACACACTTATTTGCAGATTTAGAAGCGGAAATCTATTCTATTGGTTCTAGTCCAAACGGTTTAAACATTAACGACGGAGTGGGTTCTACACATCCCGAAAAACTTCAAGAATTCGTTCAGGAAAAAGGCGCAGACATCGGTTTAGCTTTTGATGGTGACGGTGACCGTTTAATAGCTGTAGATGAAAAAGGAAATATTGTAGATGGCGACCAAATTATGTATATTTGCGCTAAATTTTTAAATGAACGTGGCCTTCTGCGTCAAAATACAGTTGTTTCCACCGTTATGAGTAATATCGGGTTTTATAAAGCTCTTGATGCAAATGGAATTAAAAGTAGTAAAACCGCTGTAGGTGACCGCTATGTCATGGAAGAAATGCGCAAAGGTGGCTATAATTTAGGCGGTGAACAGTCTGGTCATATCATTTTCTTGAACTATATTACAACAGGTGACGGAATGCTTTCTGCGCTTCAGCTTGTAAATGTAATGAAGGAAACTGGAAAAGCCTTATCAGAGCTTGCGTCAGAAATGACCATTTATCCTCAAGTTTTGAAAAATGTGAGGGTTACAAATAAGGAAGAGGCCTTGAACAATCCACAAATTCTTAACGAAATAGAAGCGGTGGAGCGTGAATTAGGTGAAAACGGTCGTGTGCTTGTGCGTCCGTCGGGAACAGAGCCATTAATTCGTGTCATGGTAGAAGCACCAACGGAAGAAGAATGTGAAAAGTATGTAGACCGTATTGTGAAATTAGTTGATGGTTTAAAATAAAGAAAAATAACTGCTCCTTAAAGAAAGTGGAGCAGTTATTTTTTTAAACCCATTTACTTGAAAATTAGGAAATTTGAGTGTAGTCTATCCGGTGGAGGGGATACTTTGAAGAAAGCTTTATGGGGTCTAGGTTTTATTGTAGTTTTAGTTTTAGGGGTTTTAGGTTATATGTTAACAACTGAATTAGCATCCGTGGTGGAACGAAATGAAGAAGAGGCAGTAACGGAAACAGAAGGTGTAGAAACCAATAATAAAAAAGTGGAAGCAGGAAAAGTTCTTGCACACGAGGAAAATGGCAATCCATTTGGTACATCTACTAAGCTTGCGGAAATGAATGATAAGTTGTATCAAGATTACCTACATGGGATGTCACATCAAAAAGTAGAGGCAGATGAAAAATGGGGATTTTACCCTATTACAGAGAAACGAATCCAATGGTTATTAAATGGATTAGACATTACAGAACTTAAACATGAAAAGGAATATAGAAAGATACTAGAACGATGGGCATCAGGGAATTTTTCAAAAGTCGATATAGATCATAACATAATTTGGGAAATGCAAAATGGAAACATTGGTAAGGCAACAGGCATATTAAGCCCAGAAGAAGAACAAGCTTATATAGAAAGCCAAAATTAATTAAGTTGTTCACAGGAAAGACAAATTATACATAAATTAACAATATCTACTCCAAACTTTTTATTGACCGAATGCGTTTTCATTGGGTAGAATAAATTAAGTCTAAAATAAACTTATGTAAGGATATGTTTTAGGCTTATTTATACGTGGAAAGGAGCATAGTAAATTATTTTATTAAAAGCGCCAGGACTATTTTCTTGACGATAGGGGAAAATAGTTGACGAGGTGGAGGTTATCGAGTTTTCGGCGGATGCCTCCCGATTGCACATCTCAATCGTTTATGCTTGTTCCAAAAACAATAAGGCGACTTATTGCACAAAGGAATGATGCAAGATGACTATGAAAAAAACACGAGAAAGGGGCAGAAAAGCGCCCCGAGGATTAAAATGATTTTAAAAAATCTTCACGTTTGTCTGCCCCTTATCATAGGAGGACAACGAAATGTGCGGAATTGTAGGTTATATTGGAAATAATGATTCAAAGAATGTTTTATTACACGGATTAGAAAAATTAGAATATCGCGGTTATGACTCGGCCGGTATTGCTGTTTTGAATGAAGAGGGCGTTCATCTAACTAAGGTTAAAGGACGTATTGCTAATTTAAAAGAAAGTGTGGATGACTCTGTACAAGCAACGATGGGGATTGGTCATACACGTTGGGCGACACATGGAATCCCAAGTACAACCAATGCACATCCACATCAAAGTACGTCAGGTAAGTTTACTATTGTTCACAATGGTGTCATTGAAAATTATCAAGACTTAAAGCGGGAATATTTAAGTGATGTCACATTCCTAAGTGAAACGGATACAGAAGTAATCGTTCATTTAATCGATAAATTATATAAAGAGCATCAAGACACGCTTACAGCTTTTCGTAAAGCGATGAGTCTTTTAAAAGGTTCTTATGCAATCGGCATGATTGATGCAGATGATTCTGAAACACTATATGTATCCAAAAATAAGAGTCCATTATTGATCGGTTTAGGTGATGGATTCAATGTTATTGCTAGTGACGCGATGGCTACACTTAAGGAAACGAATCAATATCTTGAAATTAATGATAAAGAAATTGTATTAGTTAAACGAACTAGTGTACAAATCCAAAAACTAGATGGTACAGTCGTAGAACGTGAGCCGTATACAGCGCAAATTGATGCAAGTGATATAGAAAAGGGAACGTACCCACACTATATGTTAAAAGAAATTGATGAACAGCCAATTGTTATCCGGAATATTATTAAGGAATACAAAGGTGAAAATAACGAAATAAAACTTAATCAGGATATTCGTCATGCGATGCAGGGAGCAGATCGAATTTATATTATAGCAGCAGGAACGAGCTATCATGCAGGTCTAGTTGGTAAAGAGCTATTAGAAAAACTAGCGAACATCCCAACAGAAGTTCATGTGGCAAGTGAATTCTCCTATAATATGCCACTGCTTTCTGAAAAACCGTTATTTATATTCATCTCACAAAGTGGTGAGACAGCAGATAGCCGTGCCGTATTAGTTAAAATTAAGGAAATGGGACACTCAGCATTAACGATTACGAATGTCCCAGGATCCACCCTTTCTCGTGAAGCGGATTATACACTACAGCTATATGCAGGACCGGAAATTGCTGTTGCATCTACTAAGGCATATACAGCTCAAATTGCCGTACTTTCTATTTTGGCAGCTGACTCAGCAGCTGTTAAAGGCAAAGATATAGAAATGGATTTGATTAAGGAACTAGCAATTGTTTCTAGTGCGATGGAAGTTTTAACAGATGAGAAAGAAGAAATGGAACGTTTAGCTAGAGAGTATTTATCCACTACTCGAAATGCCTTTTTCATTGGAAGAAGCGGGGACTTTAACGTTTCTCTTGAAGGTGCATTGAAGTTAAAAGAAGTTTCTTATATCCAAGCAGAAGGTTTTGCGGGTGGCGAGCTCAAACATGGAACCATTGCTTTAATTGAAGAGGGAACCCCAGTTATTGCAGTTTCCACTCACGAAAATGTAAACTACTCTATTCGAGGTAATGTTCAAGAAGTTGTTGCTCGTGGTGCCAATATTTTAATGGTAAGTATGAAAGGATTAGAAGAAGACACAGATGCTTTTGTCTTACCGAAAGTACATGAACTTCTAACTCCACTAGTAAGCATCGTACCTTTACAACTATTAGCATACTATGCAGCATTACATCGTGATTGTGATGTAGATAAGCCGAGAAACCTTGCGAAGAGTGTTACGGTGGAATAATAATCTATCAAACGTTTGTTTTAACCAAATATCAATTACTCGGGCTGGATCCAATATGGGTTCAGTCTTTTTTCATTATCCCCGGTTTAGATGAAAGCAAAAAAAGCAGGGTTTTATTTTCCTTCCCTGCTAGTATAAACATGGAATTCAATTTTGAAGTAAAAAAGTTTATTACAGAATAGACTTTAGGTCAGTTTCTTTCTTAGAATCCATTGTCGGGAGCCAAATTATTCCGAACAATATACTGAATAGAGTTGCTTTAGCAGAATTGTCCAAATCTGGGGGCACTACTCCAAGGTAATACTTCCAATTGGCAGCGTTCCCCATATGATCTAGCTCACATTGCCTTATTTCGCCAACTTTTTTCTATCTGCTGCAATTGGTGGTTGTTCCATCCAGGCATTATTAATCATAATGTTTGCTCCCTGATTGGCATACTTTCCTACTTCAGCCATTAATCGGGCATAATGAACACCTAAATCATGTCTAGGACTGATAGACATAGAAGTCCCGTATTGGCCCATACCAGAAGCGATAAGTGTTGTAACAAGAAACATCATTAATTTATCCGAAAAAGGTGCATCCGTTGAATTGGTTACTTCTGAGGTCAAAATACGGGCCCCATCAGAGATGTATTCTTCGTTTAAGATAGATGAGAAAACTTCTAGCTGTTTTGAAGCAATATCACGTCCTTTTTCAAAATACTTTCTAACCTCTTTTGAATTTGCAACTTGAGCGAATCCAGCAACAAGTGCCTGTCCGAGTGCATTACGCCTTGCATTTAATACAAGTGCTGTAATTTCTACACCTATTAATGGTCTTTTTTCTCCAAAGAAGCCCGTCAAAAAGCTATCATTGGTTATAAAGTCGATTTGCTTCGGCTTCGGAATTTGCGGATAACGGATGTAAAGACCTTTTGCTTTGGCTGTATCCTTTGTTATTTTGTACATTCTCTGTGTTTCGTCTACAGCTTCTGAATAAAACTGAATGATATCATCTCGTTCAACTTGTGATGATGCTAATCCGTAAATAGCCATGCTAAAATTAGCTACATTTAACATCAAATCAAGGTATATGCGATCGGAAAAAAGTCTCGGTGCTTCCAAATTAACATCCTGTTCTGTAAAGCCTTGAGGAATTGGATAGTTTTCAGCATTAAATATATCCGTTATTTTCTTTTGATGTTCCTCTGATATTGCTAAAAATTGTTCTAATATGGAACGGATTTCTCCATCAGTAACATGTGTTAAAAAATGACGCAATCCACAAATCATCATCGTGTCATTTTGATACGATGTCCAAAGGGTTGAAACCTCTGCTACTGTTAATTCATCTTGATAGGCATCATTCGTTTCCAATTTTATAAACCTCCATTATATTGTGATACTATTTTTTACCTTATATTCATAAAATATTCCCTTCTTTTCCTCTGATTTTACAATTGTATAATTAACATAAAAAGGAATAAATTTTAAATCGCTGATTGGAATTAAATAATCAGAGTCGGCAAAATAATTATTTTTTTAAGATAATATATTTACAAAATCCAAAACCCATGGTAAGATACGACCATAAGGTTACCCGGTCATCAGATGACTTAAATTTACGGTTAAATTGTAAGCGGTTTAAAATGGGGAGAATTAATTATTTGAGGGGAGAAAAACAATGATAAAGGGGAATGTAAGGGTATTAGCTGCTAGTTTGATAGGTAGCGCGATTGAATGGTTTGATTATTTTTTATATGGGACGGTCGCTGCGTTAGTTTTTAATCAGTTATTTTTCGTAAGTGAGGATCCAGTATTAGGTTTAATTATCGCCTATACTTCCTTTTCGGTTGCCTTTTTCCTACGACCTATCGGTGGGGTTCTTTTTAGTCATATTGGGGACCGTTTAGGTAGGAAAAAGACGTTAGTATTAACGCTCAGTTTAATGGGCTTGTCCACTTTTGGGATGGGTTTACTGCCTACTTATCAAGTTATTGGTATTTGGGCGCCGATTTTTCTAACTTGTTTACGTTTCGTACAAGGATTAGCACTTGGTGGTGAATGGGGCGGTTCTGTACTGTTAGCGGTTGAATATGCCCCGAAAAACAGAAAAGGATTATTTGGAAGTGTGCCGCAAATAGGGATTTCCCTAGGATTAATTTTAGGGTCCTTAGTTATGTCGGTGATGACACTTTTACCGGAAGAACAGTTTATGTCTTGGGGATGGCGAGTGCCGTTTTTATTAAGTGTTTTACTTGTTTTATTCGGTTTGTGGATACGGAAAGGGATTGATGAAACACCTGCATTTAAGAAAGCCCAAGAGGCGGGCGAAATATCAAAACTTCCGATTGCAGATACATTGCGTTACCATTGGAGAGCAGTGTTAATTGCAATGGGGGCAAAAGTAGTTGAGACGGCACCATTCTACATATATGGAACATTTATCGTCTCGTATGCAACATCCAATTTGTCATTTAGTGAATCAGAAGCTTTGAATGCGGTTGTCATTGGTTCCTTAGTTGCTACGATTCTTATTCCGATTATTGGGCATCTATCCGACCGAATTGGTAGAAAGAAAATTTACTTATTTGGTATTGTGGCTACTGTATTATATGCTTTCCCATATTTTTGGATGCTGCAACAAGGTTCGGTATTTTTACTTGTTTTAGCAACGGTAATTGGCCTTGGATTCATTTGGGGCTCACTCAATGCCGTTCAGGGGACGATGATGTCAGAATTTTTCCCTGCAAAAATCCGTAACACCGGTATTTCATTAGGCTATCAGCTTGGTGCAGCAGTTGCAGGAGGAACGGCTCCACTTGTGGCAACAGCATTATTAGCTACCTTTAATAATTCTTACGTTCCAGTTGCTCTTTATATGATGTTGGCCGCTGTGATTAGTCTTATTGCCATTATTTCTATAAAAGGTAACGGTCATGTAAAGGAAGAAACAGATTCAAAACTTGAAGAAATGAGGGTGGGACATAACTAAAGTGTTTAACCCTAAGGACGAACAATTCGCTATCTAAGCGAAGTATATTTCCGGAGCGATTGTTCGCTCCAACCATGTTTGGATTAATAAATTTCAATTAAGAATGAAAGGTGACGAAATTACTTTAGACATCCATAAAAACACTCATACTTGGTGCCAAGTCATTATTTATGAGTGTTTTTATCACTTTCAATAAATCAATCATCACAACTAGAGAGGATATAATGGATTAATAGGATCCAACAACGATGAACAGGAGTGGAACATAAATTGGAATATAAAAAAATAAGAAGGAAAAAAATCTATGAAGAAGTGGCTGATTCTCTAATCGAGATGATTAAAAATAAACAACTAAACCCAGGAGATAAATTAGATTCTGTTGAGAAACTAGCAAATCATTTTGATGTTGGTCGGTCTGCTATACGGGAGGCACTTAGTGGCCTTCGTTCCATGGGATTACTGGAGATGAGGCAAGGGGAAGGAACCTATGTGAAGGCTTTTGATCCGTCCAGATTCACTTTGCCTGTTACAACGGCCTTTTTAATGAAGAAAGACGATGTGAAGGAACTTTATGAACTTCGGAAAATCTTAGAGGTTGGAACAGCCAGCCTTGCTGCAGAAGTTTATGAAGAGGAAGATTTAATACCAATAGAAAAGGCATTAATCGTCATGAAAAATGCAAAAAATAATGATGAAGTAGCAGCAAGTGCGGATACAGATTTTCATATGGCAATTGCAAGTGCAACACATAATCAATTACTAATTAACCTAATGAGTAGTGTGTCTGATCTTCTAACTGAATCCATTCGTGAAACAAGGAAAGTCCTGTTGTATTCACGGGGGCAATCTGAAAAGTTATATTTGGAACATGAACGAATTTTTCATGCTCTAAAGTCTAGGGATTCAGAACTTGCAGGACGGTATATGCGCGATCATTTAGAAGAAGTAAATCAAGATTTATTTAAACATATTGATAAATGGTAGGAAGTTATTTGGAAAGTCTACATAAGAAGAGGTGAGCGGTTTGAAAGTATCCTTATTTATTACGTGTTTAAGTGATATGTTTTTTACAGATGTGGGGAAAAATACGGTAGAGATTTTGGAACGAGCTGGCTGTGAGGTGGACTTTCCTGCATCCCAGACTTGTTGCGGCCAACCCGCTTTTAATAGTGGTTATTTAAAAGAAGCGAAACAATCTATGAAACAGATGATGCGGAGTTTCAGAGATTCAGAATATGTTGTGGGCCCGTCTGGATCGTGTGTTGGAATGTTAAAGGAATATCCCAAAATATTTGCGGGGGATTCGGAGTGGGAAGAGGCTGCCAAGGACCTTGCCGATAAATCCTATGAAATCACGCAATTTCTTGTGGATGTTCTTGGTATCACAGATGTTGGTTCGACATTTAAAGGAAGAGTAACCTATCACCCATCATGCCATATGACGAGAATTCTTGGGGTGAAAGATCAACCTAGAACACTGCTACAGCATGTGAAGGGAGTAGAATTAATTGAGCTTCCTGTTGCGGAGGATTGCTGTGGCTTTGGTGGAACATTCGCGGTGAAAAATGCTGACATCTCTCGTGAAATGGTAAAGGAAAAGTCGAGGCATGTATCCGAGACGGGAGCGGACTACTTGGTCGGTGGTGACATGGGATGTCTCATGAATATTGGTGGGAGAATGCGTAGGGAAGGGAAACAAGTGGAAGTTGTCCATATTACAGAAATATTAAATACACACTAATGGATGGAGGGGTTTACATGAGCGTGAAAATTGGGGAGGCTCCTTATAAAGAACGTATAACAAAAGGGATTGAGAATGACTTCATGCGTGAAGCCGTTTCTTCCGCACAAGGGAGATTTAGAGCTGGGAGACTGACGCGTGCAGAGGAACTTGGAAACTGGGAGGACTGGCGACAATTAGGAGAAGAAATTCGAACACATACATTGGAAAATATTGATTTCTATCTACAGCAATTGAGTGATGCCGTTTCTGAGAAAGGGGGAAATGTCTATTTCGCGGAAACTGCTGAGGATGCGAACCATTATATTCAGAATGTCGTTAAAAAGAAAAACGCCAAAAAGGTAGTGAAAGCGAAGTCAATGGTAACGGAAGAAATTGGTTTAAATGATGCAATCAAAGATTTAGGGGTGGAGGTGGTCGAGTCAGATCTTGGGGAATGGATTTTGCAGTTGGATGAGGAAGCCCCGTCCCATATCGTTACACCTGCTCTACATAAGAACAAGAAGCAAATCCGTGAAACATTTACTAAAAAAAGAGGCTATGATCAATCCGATGACCCAGAAGAACTTGCTGCTTTCGCCAGAAAAGAATTACGAAAAGATTTCCTGGCAGCGGATGTTGGTATTACAGGATGTAACTTTGCAATCGCCGAATCAGGAGCCATTACGTTAGTGACGAACGAAGGAAATGCAGAAATGGTAACGACCCTTCCAGATACAGTTGTTACGGTGATGGGGATGGAACGGATTGTGCCTACGTGGGAGGAAATGGAAGTGCTTGTTAGTTTATTGACGAGATCGGCTGTCGGACAAAAGCTAACCAGTTATATTACCGCTTACGGGGGGGCACGTTTAGAGGATGAAATAGATGGCCCGGATGATTATCATCTTGTCATTGTGGATAATGGGCGTTCGAAAATTTTAGGAACAGAATTTCAAGCTGCCCTTCATTGTATACGTTGTGCATCCTGTATCAATGTTTGTCCCGTATACCGACATGTTGGAGGACACGCGTACAATTCCATTTATCCGGGACCAATTGGAGCGGTCATTACGCCGTTATTGGATGGATATGATGATCATCAAGAACTTCCTTATGCATCCACTTTATGTGGTGCATGTACAGAAGCGTGTCCGGTTAAAATCCCGTTACATGAAATGCTTATCCGCCACCGACAAATTCTTGTGGAAAGAGAAAATAAAGCACCAATGTCAGAGAAAATTTTAATGAATGGGTTTGCCAAGTGGTCATCCAGTCCGGCCGCTTATAAAATAAGTACGAAATTAGCAAGGCCTGCTTTAACCCCGTGGATCAAAGATAAGGATAGGATTGAAAATGGGCCGGGACCTCTAAAAGGATGGACGGATGTACGTGATTTTCCCGCTCCAAGTAAAAAGTCGTTTCGCGCTTGGTTTAAAGAAAGGGAGAGTGACTCACATGAGCATTCAAAATAGAGAATCCTTCTTAAATAACCTAGCCGGCAGACTTCATAGGCCTCGCCGAACCCAGGGGGTAAGTCGACCAGACTGGAGTGTTTATCCACAATATGACGTATTGAAGGGGATAACACAAGATGAATTGGTTGAAGTTTTAGAAAAACAATGTGAAGCTATCCATACCGATTTTATCCACACAGATCGGAAAGGTTTGCCAAAACTTCTAGAGGAAACAATCAGGAACTATAATGGAAAGTCGATGATTGTATCCAATGATTCTCGTAACGAAGAATATGGATTAAGCGGTTTGTATAAAGATTTAGATAGAGATTTAAATGTCCATATTTGGGATCCCAGATTAGGAAAAGGAAACCAGGTCATTGCGGAACAAGCAGATGTAGGAATTACATTTAGTGATATTACATTAGCTGAATCAGCTACGGTGACATTATTTAATAATAAAAACAATGGTCGCTCGATTAGTTTATTACCCAAAACGTATATAGCCATTATTCCAAAAAGTACGCTTGTACCACGCATGACACAAGCAGCTAACCAAATTCATGAGGCCACCATGAAGGGGGAAGAGGTTGCATCCTATGTAAGCTTTATTTCTGGCCCAAGTAATAGCGCAGATATCGAAATGAATTTAATTGTTGGAGTACATGGGCCGATCAAAGCAACCTACATTTTAGTTGATTAAAATCGTAAGTAGATGGTGGTTGCGAAGCTTTACTCCCTCGGATAAAATTGTCCAAAAGGGTGTTTTTGTGCCTCGAGCACAACGAAAGGAATGAAACATATTATGAGCAAACATCGGATATATACCATGAGTTTTGCAAGTGTCTATCCTCATTATGTTGCGAAGGCGGAGAAAAAAGGGCGTACGAAAACAGAAGTCAATGAAATCATCCGTTGGTTGACAGGATATAGCCAGGAAGAGTTCGAAGCGCAACTGGAAAAACAGACAGACTTTGAGACTTTCTTTGCGGAAGCTCCCCAACTGAATCCTTCGCGGTCTTTAATCAAAGGTGTGATCTGCGGTGTCCGAGTGGAAGATATCGAAGAGCCTACGATGCAGGAAATTCGCTATTTGGATAAGCTAATCGATGAGTTGGCTAAGGGAAAGACGATGGAAAAGATATTGCGGAAATAATAATTAAAGAAAAAGAAACACTGATTCTATTTATAAGATTAAAAGAATCGGTGTTTTTCTTAATTTCTAATAAACCTTCAATTTGACAGTGAAAAGGCATACGACTGAGGCGGTTGAAGCTATTAAAAGGGAGGATAATGTGTGATAAAATCCTACAAGTGAATCCAATATGATTATGGCTATAAAAAAGTTAACATGGAAAGATTCCTTGAATAATATTATTAGTTTGACAACCAGAAGGAATTGGTTGTAAAATTATATTTAATTAAAGATATCTGAAAGGATTATAATTTTTTTAGTAATTATCTCTAATTCGTAATAAATTGACTTGAAATTAAACGCATCTATAGAAGCAGCTCGTGCAGGTGAACAAGGAAAGGGTTTTAGTGTGGTTGCTTCGGAAGTTCAAAAATTATCCTTAAATACATCTAAAGCGATAGAAAAGGTTGAAAAAATTTTAGAGGATATTAATTCATCTGTACGAAACATTGTTACAAGTATTAATACTATGAGTGATAAAATTCAATCACAGGCTGCTGTGACAGAAGAAATTAATAGTACAACGAAGAATATCCATGGAATGTCAGGGAGTTTATTGTCTTTGATTAAGAAATTAAATTAACAAAGTTTTCGATTATCACTTGATTAGTAAATTGAAAAAGAGGAGGAATTATTGATGTATAAAATTCCAGGACATCATCACATTTCTATGATTACAAAGAACGCAAGTCAAAATAATTACTTTTACAAACAAGTGCTTGGTTTGCGTCGTGTGAAAGTGACAGTGAACCAAGATGATCCATCGATGTATCACTTATTTTATGGAGATAAAACAGGTAGCCCGGGTACTGAACTAACATTTTTTGAAATTCCTTTAGTAGGAAATACATATCCCGGGACAAATGCAATTACTAGAATTGGATTACTCGTTCCATCGAAAGACAGTCTATATTATTGGAAAGCTAGATTTGAGAAGAACCGTGTAGCTCATGGTGAAATCACAATGTATGCCAATCGCCCTGCTTTGAAATTTGAGGATCCTGATGGACTTCGTTTGGTGCTACTCGTTTCAAACGGAGAAAAAGTGAAGCATTGGGAAACTTGGGAAAAGTCTGACGTTCCAGAAGAGCATCAGATTCAAGGAATGGGTTCTGTGGAAATGACGGTACGGAGACTTGATAAAATGGCGAGCACCCTTACAGATATGTTTGGCTATACAGAAGTTAGTAGAAGTGAAAGAGAAGCGGTTTTCCAGTCAGTCGAAGGAGAAGTTTTTGGAGAAATTATTGTGAAATATATGGATGGTCCTTCCGAAAAACCAGGTCGTGGTAGTATCCATCATTTAGCAATTCGTGTGAAAAACGACGATGAGCTCCAGTTTTGGGATGAACAAGTGAAACAAAGGGGCTTCCATTCATCAGGGATTGTAGACCGTTTCTACTTTAAGAGCCTATATTTCCGTGAGTCAAACGGTATTCTTTTTGAAATTGCAACGGATGGACCAGGATTTACTGTTGATGGAGATGTGGAACATTTAGGAGAAAAACTTGATTTGCCACCATTTTTGGAAGAAAGGCGAGCAGAAATCGAGGCAAAGCTCACTCCTATTGAAGAGAACGAATAATGGAGTAAGGAGTACACAAGTGTTCGAAAGGGAATAGAGGGACAATCATTAATTAGGGGTTTTGATATTGTCTACTAATATAATAAAAAACAGTGATAGCTACAAAGGCTATTATTACAGTAGACCATTGAGGGTTATTGGTTAAAGACGATGTAAAACGATAGTGATTAATCTACTTTAATTGTTAAAGTAGATTAGAACTGAATCTAGGTATTAGGTTCAGTTCTTTTATTTTGTGTAGCCTTTGCGATATGTTTCGAGGTTTTCTTACCGGAATGGAATACAATTTTGGGTAGATCTAATCATATTTTTATTATAGTCTTCAGGCTCTCTTTACTAGCTCTAAAAAATTCTTAGCAGTAGCAGAGACATAATGTTTTTCAAGGTAAATAACTCCTAATGAAGATACCAAATTGACATCATTTATCAGTGTTGAATAAAGACATTTGTCACCATATATATCTACAACAGACTTTGGAACAATTGTTGCCCCCATTCCAACTTTAACCATCTCCATTAAAATGTGCATATCAGAGCACTCCGCCATTTTGTTTAATTGAAGGTTTTGCCTTGAAAATGCTTCAAGAATCGTACTATAGATGCCCAAGCCCTCTGTACTTGGAATGATAAGGGGAATATCTGAAATCTCTTCCAATGTAATAGTGTTTGTTTTTTTATTTGTTACGAAATAAAAGGGCTCATTCATGAGATGATGATAAGTCAAACCACGATGTTCAAGTGGAAGACGTACAAATGCCATTTCGATAGCCCTCGTTTTTACCATTTCTGCTAGATAAAAAGAATCGTTTTGAACAATTTTTAATGAAACAAGTGGATACTTTTTGTGGAAGGATTGAAGCACTTCCGAAATTCCTGAAAGAGATAAGGTGTTGATTCCTACAGCGAGTATACCCTTTTTACCTTCCTCAGTTTCTTGTATTTCACTTTTTATTTCTTCTACACTATTAACAAGATGTAATGCTCTTTTGTAAAGTACATGACCTTTATCAGTTAATTCCATACTCCTACCACTTCGCTCGAACAATTGAACTCCCAATTCTTCTTCCAATTGTTTCAACTGAATACTTAATGGTGGCTGAGACATATGTAATCGAGTCGCCGCGGCTGTTAAATTCTTTTCCTCAGCAATGGCTATAAAATATCGTAATTGTTTAAGGTCCATAGATTTCTCCTTGTATTTAAAATTAATATAGTATTTATTCAAATTATATATTTTCCATATAGATAAGTCCATGTTACCATTACCTTTATATTCATTTGATAGGTAAATTAGGAAGGGGATGAATATGGAACGTTTTTTCAAATTCAATCAATATGATACGACGATTACAAAAGAGATTTCTGTAGGTCTTATATCCTATATAACAGTAGCCTATATTATTATTGTAAATGCGACGATTTTGGCAGAAGCAGGAATTCCGATGGAAGCAGGTATTATTGCCACGATATTAGCCAGTTTTTTTGGTTGTTTGGTTCTCGGTTTATGGAGTAATACTCCTCTCCTCCTTATTCCAGGTATGGGGCTCAATGCGATGTTTACTTATACAATCGTTCAATCTGGAGGATTTACCTGGCAGGAAGCCCTAGCGATGGTATTTGTTTCAGGATTAATTTTTGTTGTTATTGCCTTTACACCAATGGCTAAGATAATTACATCCTCTATTCCTAATTCCTTAAAAGAAGCCATTACCATTGGGATTGGAATCTTATTGATTTTAATTGGTTTTGAAAATGCAGGTATAATTACGAAATCTGAGCACACGTTACTTGCAATTGGAGATTTAAGTAGCCCCACAGTGCTCATAACATTTGTTGGTTTGATTATTACCATTTTATTATTTGTTAATAATATACCTGGAAACCTATTGTTAAGTATCATAATTACATCGATGTTATTAATTTGGCTAGGGGGATCTACATTTGAGGGAGTCTCCCTTTCTATGCCAGACTTTCATGAGTACCTTACAGTGTTTGGTCAAATATCATGGTCACAAGCAGGAAATATCATTTTCTGGTTAACTTCCATCTCTTTTGCAATGGTGATTGTATTTGAAAATATTGGCTTGATACATGGACATAGCAATATGCTAAGCCGTCCTGAAAGTAGCAAGAAATCACTTCAGGCTACATCTATTTCCGTTCTGTCTTCCGGAATCTTTGGTACGAGCCCCACTGTAGCTTCAGTGGAAGCAGCGGCCGGAATAACAGCGGGGGGAAGAACAGGGTTAACGAGTATTGTGACTGGATTTATGTTTTTAATTTCTCTTTTGTTTATACCCGTTATTAAAATAGTCCCTGCTAGTGCGGTTTCTCCAATTCTGATATTAATTGGGATGCTTATGTTGCAAAATATTGTTCATATTCGGGTGGATGACTTAACAGAGAGTTTTCCAGCACTTTTAATTATTGTATTGATTCCCTTAACGTATAGCATTGCAGATGGCATGGCAATTGGTTTTATTCTGTATCCGCTAATAAAGCTTTTAACAGGGAAGGGGAAGGAAATTCATCCTGCGCTTTATATGATTGCTGTTCTGTTTATCAGCAATTTTGTTATTCAGTACGTATTTTAATAAAAAACTAAAAAAACAATAAAATAATTACCAGGATGGTGAAAAATGGTGGAAAAAAATATATTGTTTCGTAAAGAAGAAATTGATAAGAAGGTAAGAGAGTTAGGCGAAATCATTTCAAACGACTACCAAAGCGATGATAAAAATCTCCTTATTATCTCCTTATTAAGAGGGAGTTTTGTTTTCACAGCAGACCTTGTTCGACACATAACTGTTCCCGTGAGAATTGAATTTATGGAAACTTCAAGCTATGGGTTTGGAAAAACTAGCACTGGAAATGTAAAGGTCTCTGACTTCTCAATGGATATTTCCGAGTATGATGTCCTTATTGTAGATGATATATTGGATTCAGGAAATTCGATGAAAACGGTATATGATGTACTGAAAGAAAAAAAACCAAAGAGTCTAAAGACCTGCACATTACTAGATAAACCATCACGCAGGCAGGTTGATATTGAGGTGGATTATAAAGGTTTTGTCATAGAAGATAGATTTATAGCGGGATATGGTCTGAACTATGGTCATCACTACCGTAATACACCTTATATTTTTGAAGTCATTGAAAAGTAACATCATCTAATATTGAATAGTCAATATCGAATTGGCAAGAAAGCAGGAAAGTACAAAAGAACGGATGTTTTTTGTTAAAAAAGGTTTTATCCGAAAGAACAGCACGTTATTCTCATTTGGAGTAACGTGCTTTTTGATTGATTACTATAATATTATTTCAAAGCTGATTTAAAAATTGATTTGCGGCATTAGAAAAAATACCTGAAGTTTTTTCCAGATAATATTTAAATTAGCCTCTAATCCGGGGGTTAATGGTTTAAAAAAAGGTTGCTGTTTCCCGATGTATTAATGAGTTTATCTAAACATAAGGCATACCCAAGATTTTCTTCAACCTTTTATAATTTTTATCCCTTGTCGGTCGTATAACATTTAACAAGCTAAGTTTTTATACATTACTTTTAAAACTATGAGATAAGTTTAAGACCAACAGCGGAAGCGAGTATTAAGGAAATAAAAAATATCCGTTTCCAATCTTTAGGTTCTCCATATAGTATCATTCCCAATATAGTAGACCCTACTGTCCCAATTCCTGTCCAAATTGCATAAACAGTTCCCATCGGTAATGTTTGCATTGCATAGGATAACAGATAGAGACTTAATCCAAACGTAAGAATCATATAAATTAATGCATCCCACTTTTTCATTGTCAATCGCTTTATATTAATAACTCCCAAGACTTCACTAAATCCGGCTATAATAATTGCTGTCCAAGCCATTATGCATTCCCCCTACTTTCAGAAGGTTCGTCCGATACTAACTTTAATCCAATTACCCCGATTAGAAGTGTTCCAACCAGTAGAACTTTTAATAGATTAAAGGCTTCTCCATATACGACAATCTCAACTAAAACAGTTCCTGCTGCGCCAAGACCTGCAAAGACAGCATAAACAGTGCCAATGGGAAGGTGGTTTGCAGAAAGCGGTAAAAGAACAAAGGTGGCGATAATTGCTATTAAGGTAATACTCCATTCTACAATACCTTCTGAATGTTTAAGTCCAGCGACCCAATACACTTCAAAAACGGAAGCTATTAAAACATAAATCCAATATTTGTTCATATATTCTTACTCCTTGTTAATTGATTTAATTCCCTGCCAATAAATCGGGAAAGTTACGTTTATTCGTTCAAAATATTTATTTTTTCCTGTGAATAGGAGTTCAATGATTACTCCATCGACCAAGGTTATATAAGCTAGGGCTGCTTTATTAATATTTACACCATTTAGTTCATTGTTTTTTTGGTGATACTTCATAAGTTTTACTAGGAGTCGTTGCATCCCATCAAGAAATGAGTTTACTATTTTTGAAAGCTCAAACCGTAGATTCCAAGGTGGAAAAAAACATATCCTTAATAAAAGTTTAGCGGAATCAGATTGGTTAAACCTTTCTTCAATGAATCCGAAGAAATCCTCTAATTTGATTTTAATTGGCTTTTGCTCAGATGATTGGAAATACAAAAGAATATTTCTTCTTTCTAAATGAAAGACGTACTTCACTACACTAAAGAACAAATCGTCCTTTCCTTTGTAATGAGAATAAATCGTTGCTTTTTTAATGCCCACCTCTTTGGCGATTTCGTTTAGGGAAGCCCCTTCATAGCCATAATTTGCAAAATGGGATAGGGCAATATTGCGTATTTTTACAGCACTCATAAAACCACCTACCTATCGTTCGGTTGGTTTATATTTTCTCACTTGATTTTTTATATGTCAATCTAATTCTTTTCTTTTGTTAATGAAACAATTTTTGCATTAAATCCGTAAGATACTTAGTTTGTTTGATCGTTACTCCCTTTTCTTTAAAATATCTGTTAAACAATGTATATTTTAGACTATACAGATGAATTTTTAACTGGCTTAAGCAATTTTGTAAGTTATAAGTTATCAATTGTTATTAACAGATAATAGATCAATTGAAAATATAGGGTGCTTGGTCATTTTTACATCAAAAATGTGATAATAAAGGTGATTTTATGAATATAGACAGTTTAAAGTTATTTTGCTTAGTTGTAGAAGAGGGGGCTTTTAGCAAGGCTGCGCGTTTAAGTTACATATCACAGCCGGCGGTCACTAGGCATATTCACCTGTTGGAGGATTATTATGGTACATTACTCTTTGATAGAGAAGATGGAAAGTTGACCTTATTAGAAGCAGGGAAAGTTCTCTATTCCTATGCAAAGATTATTTTAGAGGATGTAGATAGTTCTAAGGAGGCTATTCACGAATTAGTAGGGACTTATGATATTTTAGTAAGACTCGGTGGGACGCTTTCTATTGGTGATTATTTGCTACCAGGTTTGATTGCTGATTTTAAAAAGTTACATCCCGATGTTCGTATCAATTTGGATGTTGGGAATACACCAAGTATGGTAGAGAAACTTCAGAAAGATGAAATTGACGTCGCACTAATTGAAGGCTTGGTGGATGAAAAAGATTTGCAGGTAGAAAATTTTGCTGAAGATGAACTAGTCTTGGTTTGTCATCCAAAACATCGCTGGGCTGATAAAGGTTTTGTTTCCCTGAAGGAGTTACCAGAGGAGTGTATGATATACCGGGAGGCAGCATCTGGTACCCATTCTATTATTAGGAATGCTTTGGAGGGAAAAGAAATATTTCAGCAAATAGAGCATTACATGGAATTTGGTAGTGTTCAGGCAGCGAAAAGTGCCGTTGAAGCTGGGCTTGGTGTAAGTATTTTATCAAAAATAACGGTCGCAAAAGAGCTTCGTTACGGAATGTTGAAGAAGGTAGAGATAAAGGATTTACAAATGAAGAGGGACTTATGGCTAGTGAGAAAGCAGAAGCGATTTCAACGAAAAAGTGTCGATTTGTTCCTAGACTTTATTCGAAACAAGAACTGGTCGGAATTTGAATAAGAAATATAGGTATACAATTTTGTTATGAGCTATAACAAAATTGTATTTTTTTTATTTTCCCAAAAGTGATAGGTTTAAGAAAGAATAATAGGTTTGGAGGGATGCATCATGGAGATTACTTTAGGAATTTTACTTCTTGCTATTGGCTTTGTATCTGGCGCTTATGGAACAATTGTAGGTGCGGGTGGTGGGTTTATATTTGTACCTGCGCTTCTCCTTATCATGGATTATCCACCAGAGGTCGCGGCTGGTACGGGTCTTGCTGTTGTTTTACTTAACGCAATATCCGGAGTTACGGGTTATGTGAGGCAAAAAAGGATTAACTATAAGCTTGGGTTCATGTTATCCATTGGGGCTATTCCGGGTACATTTTTAGGAATTTGGTTAGCGCATATTGTTCCTGCTGCTTCATTTTATGGAATATTTGCAACTTTACTAATTGGACTGGGAATATTTTTAATCCTTAAAAAGGAATCCAAAGCAAAATCAGAAGTTGCTACAACAGCTGAGTCTTCTTCCGGCATTTTGGCACAAGCAGGTAGTGAAGCTAAGGTAAAGGTATTAATCGCTTGCACTGGTATTCTATTAGGAATTGTTTCTGGATTCTTTGGAATAGGTGGCGGTTGGCTGATGGTACCGATTTTAATTTACATCTTCAAAATAGTACCGAAATATGCGACTGCAACTTCCATCTTTGCTCTTTGTATCTATTCTATATCGGGCGTTATTGTTTACTTTATACATGGTAATATTGAATGGATAGCGGTTCTATGGGGTGGAATAGGGATTATCTTTGGTGCTCAATTAGGGGTTTACCTATCAAATAAAATATCTGGAAAACTAATTATTCGCCTTCTCTCTGTGCTGTTAATTATTGTTGGAGTACGATTGTTTTTTGGATAAAGTTCGAATCCAATAAGGAAGCACTTTCCTTTCAGAACAATCAGTCGCACTATAGAATACTTCCAGATTTACCTGCCCTCAGCTATTCATTAATAAAAACAATCCATTCCATTAAAAAAGATGAAGCATATAATTCTTCATCTTCCAATCATGTTACAAGAAAATCTAGTATTTTCCTTTATTTAGTATCCCATTTTTCTTAATGGCATTTTTTTATTACTAAATTTACGTGGTTAAAAAAATATAGTGGCGCTTTTATGAAAATTGGTGGAAGTATAATGATCGTAATGGGAGTTATTTTGTTTTTTGATAAACTTTCACTTACCAACTCGTTATTATCACCGATTTTTGGAGATTTCCAAGGGTTTTAGTGCTTTGGGAAAGCAAGAATGAAGCCTAATACCTAACCCCAGTGTTTTCAAATCAATCAAACGTTTGTTTGAATAAAATGTGTACAAATTAGACTGGATCCAGTGGGGTTCAGTCCTTTCTGCATTGGTACCGCATCGAACTAATGAGGAATAAAATAATACCAATAAAATAAATTCCTCTTGATAATACCCATAGAGGGTATAGTAAGATAAGAGGGACTAATAATTAGGAAGGATACTTTCTAGGACTGAAAAATACCCTCCCGCGGTACATATAATAAGAAAGCATGGGGGAATGAATATGATAAAGATATCCAAAAGATTAAAATTGCGGTGAATGGTGGAATAGGGTTTGGGGCAAAACTTAACTCTAAACAACTAATGACAATATCCAAATACATGAATGAAGATGATGAACTTGAATTAACCACATTTCAACAATTATATATAGAAATTCCGGAGAATAGAAAAGAAGAAATCATAGAGGAATTTGAAAGTGTTGGGTCGGCAAGGATCAATTCATAAGTTGATATAAAATCCTTTTTATCATTGTGGATTAATAAATAGGTAAGGGAAATCATTTACCCTTACTAGACAGGAAATGATTTATTCTTTCCTATTTGTCAAAATATGATGTTTTTTTATTGACAAAGATACCATATGGGGGTATGGTATAAGTATAAAAGAAAAGGAAGTGATTCATTTGGATGAATTCTTACATGATCACCCTAGTAAACCAAGAACACAAGATGAGAAGCAAAAAGTCATAAATCGTTTAAAACGAATAGAAGGTCAAGTTCGTGGAATACAGAAAATGGTGGAGGATGATCGTTATTGTATGGATATTTTAGTACAAATTAGCGCGATTCAATCTGCTTTAAAAAATGTAGGGTTTGCTGTCACGGAACGACATATCAATCATTGTGTCAGTGATGCGATTAAACAAGGCGAAGGGAAAGAAGCCATCGACGAATTAATGGGGGTACTAAAACAGTTTTCCAAGTAAGGAGGGAACTATGATGAGTGAACCAAATCATGCCACACTAGGTATAACAGGAATGACCTGTGCAGCTTGTTCTAATCGTGTGGAAAAGGTTTTAAATAAAATGGATGGAGTGGAAGCACAGGTTAATTTGACGACAGAGAAGGCAACGGTAGACTTTGATCCTGAGAAAACATCGATAGAAGATATTACGAAGAAAATAGAAAATGTCGGTTATGGGGTTTTAATGGAAAAGGCGGAATTAGATGTGTTTGGAATGACCTGTGCAGCTTGTTCGAACCGAATTGAAAAGGTATTGAATAAACAAGCGGGGGTTAAACTGGCAACTGTAAACTTAACAACAGAAAGTGCATCCATCGAATATAACCCAGGGCTCACAGATACGAATGCATTAATTGAGAAAATTAAAAATGTGGGTTATGATGCGAAGCCTAAAGCGGAGGCAGCAGAAAAACAAACACATAAAGAAAAAGAAATTAAAAATATGAAAACCAAATTAATTATTTCCGCGGTATTAGCTGCACCGCTGCTTGTAACTATGTTCGTTCATTTATTTAACATGACGATACCGGATATATTCATGAATCCGTGGTTCCAATTTGCTTTAGCAACACCCGTTCAATTTATTATCGGATGGCAATTTTATGTTGGTGCGTATAAGAACCTGCGTAATGGTGGAGCGAACATGGATGTGCTTGTCGCATTAGGTACAAGTGCTGCTTATTTCTATAGTTTGTACGAAGCATTTAAAACGATTGGAAATCCAGCGTATGAAGCTCATCTGTATTTTGAAACAAGTGCTGTATTAATTACGTTGATTTTATTTGGTAAGTATTTGGAAGCAAGAGCAAAAAGCCAGACAACGAATGCACTATCTTCTTTACTTAATTTACAGGCAAAAGAAGCTCGCGTTATAAGAAATGGCGAGGAAATCATGATTCCAGTTGAGGAAGTTATTGTTGGAGAGCGATTAGTTGTAAAACCTGGGGAGAAAATACCTGTAGATGGTATCGTTGTAAAAGGGAAAACATCTGTTGATGAATCGATGCTTACCGGGGAATCGATTCCAATTGAAAAAGAAATTGACGCTAGCTTAATCGGTTCAACAATAAACAAAAACGGTTCGATTGAAATGGAAGCAACAAAAGTAGGGAAAGATACTGCCCTTGCATCTATTGTTAATGTTGTGGAAGAAGCTCAAGGATCAAAAGCACCGATTCAGCGATTAGCTGATGTTATTTCTGGCTATTTCGTACCGATTGTTGTGGGTATTGCCATTCTAACATTTATCGTATGGATAGCTTTTGTTCAACCAGGTGAATTTGAATTGGCATTAGTCGCTTCCATTGCTGTACTTGTTATTGCTTGTCCATGTGCGTTAGGACTTGCAACACCAACTTCCATTATGGTTGGTACAGGAAAGGCTGCAGAGAACGGAATTCTTTTTAAAGGTGGAGAACATTTAGAAAGAACACATCAGTTAAATGCGATCGTTTTGGATAAAACAGGAACTATCACAAAAGGAAAACCGGAAGTAACGGACTTTACTGGGGATGAAGAAACATTACAATTATTAGCAAGTGCGGAAAAAGGTTCAGAACATCCACTTGCAGGAGCAATTGTGGCATATGCAACAGAGAATAATATCGACTTTTTGGATGTAGATGATTTTACCGCAATACCAGGTCACGGTATTGAAACGAAGATTTCTGGAAAACAGATTCTTGTTGGAAATCGGAAATTAATGAATGATTATCAAATTGATATTGAAGGTAATGAAGAGAAATTAGTTGAATTTGAAACCAATGGCAAAACAGCGATGTTGATCGCCATTGATGGAAAGTATCGTGGAATTGTTGCGGTTGCAGATACCATTAAAGAAACAGCACCACAAGCAATTAGCGAGTTAAAAGAACAAGGATTAGAAGTAATCATGTTAACAGGAGATAACGAACGAACTGCACAAGCTATTGCGAAACAAGTAGGAATCGACCATGTGATTGCTCAAGTGTTACCTGAAGAAAAAGCGGATAAAGTAAAAGAAATTCAAGAACAGGGTAAAAAGGTAGCAATGGTTGGTGACGGGGTGAATGATGCACCTGCTTTAGTTACAGCAGATATTGGAATTGCTATTGGAACTGGTACTGAAGTTGCGATTGAAGCGGCTGACGTTACCATTCTTGGTGGGGAACTATTGCTCATACCAAAAGCAATTAAAATTAGTCATGCGACGATTAAAAATATTCGTCAAAACCTATTCTGGGCATTTGGATACAACACAGCAGGAATTCCGGTGGCAGCGATTGGTTTACTTGCTCCATGGATTGCTGGTGCGGCCATGGCATTAAGTTCAGTAAGTGTTGTCTCTAACTCACTTCGCTTAAAACGAGTGAAATTATAAATGTCAATTTAAAGGGGGTGAAAAGTCATGGAAAAAACACTAAACGTACAAGGTATGTCATGCGGTCATTGCAAAATGTCTGTTGAAGGTGCATTAAAAAAATTAGACGGTGTATCAGCAGCTGAAGTTAATTTAGAGGCTGCCAAAGTAGATGTTACTTTTGATGAATCAAAAGTAAATGTCGATGCCATGAAAGAAGCTATTGAAGAACAAGGCTATGATGTTGAAGTCTAAATATAAGAAAGCTGGTTTTCCGTTGTGAAAATCAGCTTTTTAAATTAAGAGTGCGGAAAACATAAATGTATTCGGTGGTTTGAAAATATCAATCAAACGTTCGTTTTAATTATCAAGAGGTAAGGGTATACTCTCGTCCAAATTAACCTAAGTGATTGAAATATATGAGCTACTTTACTTGAATTTTTATAACTTGATGTGTAAAGTGAGGTAAAGAAAGGATGGAAATGTGGTGAAAAAAAATACACTAGGTATATTGCTCTGGTTGCGTATTGCACGGTTTACACATCAAAGTAATTTATTATCGAATGAATTCCTAAAGCGCTATGGAATCACAGCTGCACAGTTTGATGTACTAAGTCAGATTTCTAACTATCAGCCTATCATGCAATGTGAATTAGCTGTAAAATTAACTGTATCAGAGGGCGGAGTTTCACGTATGCTCAAAAGACTTGAGCAAGAGGGGTATATAGAACGTAAACAGGACTGGAAGACGAAATGGATTGCCCTTACTTCTAAAGGCAGGAAAAAAATAGAAGAGGTTTTTGAACACCAAAAAAGGTTCCAAACATCTCTTTTTAATGAATCCTTAACAAAAGAAGAGCAAAAAACATTATACAAGCTCATGACTAAATTACAAAAACATACAGAAGAGAAAATGGAAAAGTAACCATTTTTTAAAATCCATCACTTGACTAGTAAAATGATGGTAGAAGGGTTACATATGACCAATAGATGAAAATATAGAGCTAATAAAGAAGGGTGATAAAAATGGGAATGGAAAAGTACCGGATCGATCAAAGTCAAGGATTAGAATTTGGATTGTACTCATTAGGTGATCATCTATCTAATCCTCATACAGGTGAACGAATTTCAGCACAACAACGACTTAAGGAACTAGTTGAATCCGCGAAATTAGCTGATCAAGCTGGCATCGATTTCTTTAGTGTTGGTGAAAGTCATCAAGAATATTTTACTACGCAAGCACACTCGGTTGTATTATCAGCAATTGCTCAAGCAACTGAAAAAATAAAGATAGGAAGTTCTTCAACTATTCTTTCGACATCTGATCCAGTTAGGGTGTTTGAGGATTTTGCCACCATTGATTTAATTTCTAATGGTCGTGCAGAAATTATTGCTGGTCGTGCTTCAAGAATTGGACTTTTTGAACTGTTAGGTTATGATGTTCGTGATTATGAAGAATTATTTGAAGAGAAATTTGAACTGTTACTACAAATTAATGAAAATGAAGTCGTCAACTGGAGCGGAGATTTTCGGGCTCCTTTAAGAAATGCAAAAGTTTTGCCACGACCAAAAGAAGGTTCTATGCCGATCTGGCGTGCTGTTGGTGGTACACCTACTAGTGCGGTTAAAGCAGGATTCCAAGGTGTTCCAATGGCTCTGGCCATGCTCGGTGGACCAGTATCACATTTTAAAACATCGATTGATACCTACCGTCAGGCTTTAACCCAAGTAGGGTATAATCCAACCGATTTTCCAGTTGCAACGACGGGTTTTTTCTATACAGCTGAAACGACACAACAAGCATTACGCGAATATTATCCTCATATCAATGAAGGAATGAAACGAACGAATGGACGAGGCTTTGCTAAGCAGCTGTTTGCACAAGGAGCGGATAAACGAAGTGTCATGCTTGTGGGAAGCCCTCAAGAAATTATTGAAAAGATATTGTATCAACATGAACAATTTGGCCATCAACGATATATGGCACAGTTGGAATTTGGTGGTGTACCGTTTGACAAGATAATGAAAAATATTGAAATCATTGGTACCGAAATTATACCGGCTATTAGAAAATATACAGCAAAAAAATAGGGGGTTATAAACGTGAAAATAGTAGGATTATCTGGTTCCATTGTTGGTTCTAAAACGAGGACAGCAATGAATTACTTATCTAAAGAAATATCAGAAAAATATCCAGAAGTAGAATTTAATCTAATAGACTTAGCGGATTATAATATTCAGTTTAGTGATGGGAGAAATTACTTGGAGTATGAGGGTGATACTGGATTCGTAACTAAACAAATCATGGAAGCGGATGCCATCATAATTGGAACACCTATATTTCAAGCATCCATTCCAGCTACATTGAAAAATATATTTGATTTGCTTCCTGAAAAGTCATTTCGGGATAAAATCGTTAGTATCATTGTTACTGCCGGATCACCGAAACATTATTTAATCGTAGAACAACAATTAAAACCGATTTTATCTTATATGAAAGCACAAGTTGTTCAATCGTATGTATTTATTGAAGAAAAAGATTTTTATAGAAAAGAAATAATCAATGATGACATTATCTTCCGATTCCAACGTTTAGTTGAAGATACAGTAGTTTTAACTGAAACTTATATGAATATTCGTAAGGCTAAAGAAGAAGAGTATGATTTTTGATGGAAAAGGTAAAATGAAAGACAGGATCATTCCCCCTGGGGAAATTCCTGTCTTTTTTCTATTGAATATTGTAATCATTAAGAATGCAAGCTATACAGATAAAAAGCTTTTGGCCTTTTCTTCGGGTGCTTTAGTCATTACGCTGATAGTGATATAGAGAATTGTTGAAATAAGAATACCCCAAAGCCCTGAAGCAAGGCCTAATGGTTTCATTTGCATTAATTCAAGGATAATGACAATTAATCCACTGACCACTACACTAGAAATAACCCCGGCTGCTGTTCCTTTTTTCCAAAAAAAGGCTCCAATAATTGCTGGTACAACTACTAATAAACCAGCAGAAGAAGAAACGGATAGAACAGCGATTAAATTTACTTCCATTTGTGCAAAGATAAATGCTAAAGCAGCAATTACAGGGATGACAAACTTACCTACTTTAAGTTGTGCAGAGTCACTTGTGTTCCTCTTCACGTTCCCATAAACATCCCTAGCAAATAAAGACGAAAGGGTAAGTAAGATCGAATCAATAGTAGAAATGGCTGCTGCCATGATTCCTACCATAACGATAACCCCTAGGATTGGAGGTACCAAATCAGATTGAAGTACTAACGGTGTTGCCATATCTGCATTTTCTAAATTTGGAAACATAATTAATGCAGAATACCCCCAAATAACTGCTACAATCGTATAGATCAAACCAAATATTAAAAAGCCCATAAGCATATGTTTCATACTTTTTAGTGAAGAAGGCATGTATAATCTTTGACTAACTTGTGGATTGGATAAGCTAAAGAAAAACCAAGGGAGACTTAACCCTAAAAAGTTTATAAAGCTAAAAAACCCATTTCCTGGGACGGTTAAATATTCTGGATATTTTGTTTCAAGTGTACCAAAAAATCCACTGAAACCACCAAGCCCTTTAATTAATACGATCACTACAATAGTGGAAGTAACAATCATAAAGAGAGCTTGGAGTGAATCGGTCCAGGCAACAGACCGAATTCCTGCAATATAAGTGAAAAAAATCGCAAGTGCTGTAGCGATAATGACACCGGTTGAAAAGGAAATAGCATTATCTGTCACGCCTTGTAATAAGTAACCAACGCCTGATAATTGAACTGCACTATAAGGAATTAAGAAAATACAGTTGGAGATCGCTACGATTATCGCAACCGCTTTACTATCGTAGCGATCACCTAGCATTTCGGATGGGGTTACATAACCAAATTTCTTTCCTACTTTCCAAAACCTAGGTCCAAAAAAAGCAACAAGGGAAACTCCCATTAAATAAATCAGTTCAAATCCTAATGCTCCAACTCCACCATTGTATGTTAGACCGGCTAGTCCTACTAACATGAACGCGCTATACGTTGTAGCACTATAACTAAGAGCAGATACAAAACCGTTCATTTTTCGATCACCAAGGAAGTAACTGTTCATGTTATTTTGTTTTCCTGTTCTAGATAAAAATGCAATAACAATCGCAATTGTGACATAGATGGTAATGGCGCTCCATACTAAAGTAGTACTCATTTTTCTTTACCCCAATTCTTTGTTATTAAATAATTAATACCGATGACAATAATGGTTAGGATGATCCAAACAAAAAAGCTTCCATACCATTTTGTAACGTTAGTCAAAAGTGTATAGGGGAGGATATAAGCAATTAGAACAAAAAATAAAATAATAAGCCCCCATCTTAATTCGTTTTTCAAGAAAAAACCTACCTCCTATAAGTAATTGTAAATTAATGGATAAGGATTAATAGAATAACCGATAATGCTTAAATAATACTATTGTTCATATAGTGAAATATTTCACATTATCTGTAAAATTAAACGTTAGCTATAAAGTATCCATAAAAATGATGAATTTTCAATATCATACCAAATATTACTAATATTTTCTATCTATTTAAATAGTTAAATTCTGTGTTACCTCCCTTAGGCTTCACCATCATCGGTCTGTTCATTATTGTTCTAGGTATGTTGCTTCACAGTTATTTTACAAATGTAAATAAAAAGGGAAAATCTGTACGGCTATATAAAAAGACAGAACAACAGCTTTAATAGATAAGGATAACAGGTGAAAAAAAATGAAACCATCCCATTGGGTGGTTTCATTTTTACGGATTATATTTTAAAATCCAACTTAATAAGCCCAGCCTCTTTTGCTGATAGTATGGCGATGATAGATAAAGGACCGATAATAAATCCGATAATACCAAAGAAGTATAAACCTAACCATAAACCAATTAAAGTGGGAAGTGGGGGTAACCCAATTTGATCTCCCATGACTTTAGGTTCAACCGTTCTACGTATGATCAATAATATTGCAGCTAAAACAAGTAATTGAATTCCTGTACTCGTATCTCCAGTTATTAAATCAAATAACGCCCATGGTGCAAGTATAACAATGGAACCAATGATTGGGATTAAATCGATAAGCCAAATTACTAAGGACATGACAAGTGCATTATGTGGTGAAATAAAGATTAGACCGATATAAGTTACGATAAGAATAATAATACTAACTAAAAATTGTGCCTTCATAAAGCCGGTAAAAAATCGTGTGGAGCGTTGTAATATATATTGGATTTTTTCAGCATTTTCATCACGGAATTTGGAGTAAAAAGCCTTTTTATATTTCGGAAGGTCCATACTTATTAAAAATAAAGCTATTAAATATATAATAATAACAACTAATAAATTAGGAATTCCTTGTATCCAACCAGCTAGTATGGGTATCATTCCCTGTGCCATATTAGTTAACCATTCTAAAAGATTAGATACCTGTCCTTCCATTTCATTTATAAAAATAGGTGGAAGTCCTGCAGCGGTTTTATTAATATCTTCGAGTAGCTTTTCGATAAAAAGATTGATATCAATAATATAATAGGGTAATCTTTCAGCAAATCGTATCGTTTCATTCACGACTCTAGTGATAGCAATATAAAATATGAAAGCGACACTTAAAACAAATAAAAGAAATGAGATTAATACTGCAGGTAACCTGGTTTTCAGCTTTAAGTGTTTCTGTAGAAATCTAACTAAAGGTTCTAAGATGAAAGCTGTAACCATGGCTAATATTAAAGGCATGAAAGCGGAAGAATAGAAATATAAAATCATTGCGATTAATATCAGTGAAACTGCAATAATAATCCGTTTCGTTGTAAAAAACTTAGCCAAATAAAGACTCCTTTCCATCGTGAATTTCAATACCTTTATTATAGTATTAGGTATCTAATTGTTTCCAATATTTAAGTGCGTGTATCCAACCTCTTTAACGAAATAATTTGTTATATATTTTTTCTGCGTAATGACGAAATGAAGGGTTTTTCTTTAATTCCCTTTGTTTTGCAAAGGACTCAAATTGTCTTTTACATTCGAATTGTCCTTGCTCACTTTCTATCCCTGTAGCAAATCGATGTAAGTCTTTAAAAGTAAGATTTTCTTTGTCATTCTCTTCTGGGATATATCCGGCAGTTTTGAGTATTTTAAAGGTTCGTCTGATTTCTGGAGATAACCCTTGAAATTCGTCTCTTACATTAAGAGGCTCTCCTTTTCCTGGGAGGTTATCAAACTCACCGTTTTCCATCGATTCTTTGATTCTATCTTCTACTATATGATACAAATTTCATTCCCTTCTTTCACTAGAAAAATAGAAGTTGTTAAAAGTATATCCTAGAGATGTAAATTTAATCAATATAATTAGCTGATTCAAATGTATTTGAGATGTTTGGTGCATAGAATAGAGGCTGTCTTTAGATGAAAATTCATTTAAAGACAGCCCCTTTATTTATTTCGTATAACGATTTGCGTATGAGCTTGCTACAAAGGATTCCGGTTTTATTTTTGGTTCTACACCAATAGATTCCATCCTAGATACCATTTCGTTTACGAAAATTCTAGTTTTGTTTCGATTTTCTGAACCGATATCTAGATGCCCTTCAATCGTAAATGTAGCTCCTTTATAAATGTTCGGCAAAATGATATCGATTAGCTGGCTTTTTCTTTCGTCTGTAAACATAGATACAATTTCTTCCGTTAAGGTTGTTTCATAAGAAATACGTTCATGAAGGTTTGTCATCTTTCGAGGTACAATCATTTTTCGTATACATGCCCATGCCCCTTTTTTCTCGCGCTGAATTACTATTCCAGTAATAAATTTAGTATAATAGCCATGTACTTGTGAGTCTGTTCCAAACATTAAGCGGTAATTACCATTCGGGTCGTTTCTCATAAATTGAATGATGTTTTCAAAGACTTGTTCAAAAGACATGTTTTTTTGACTTAAGTTTTGGAATGAATAATGGAACACCTTTAATTTTGACATAATTCCCTTCCTTTTAAGTAAGTTAATGAGTAAAAACAAGCGATGAAACGAGCTCGTTACTACAGTATATTCACTAATTAATAATTACGACTATTTAAATTTACTAATTCCATTATTAATTTAAATTTATTATAGGAGTGAAATGTCTTGGGGAAAAATTTATTTCAATTTGAGGTTATAACACATGAAAGACAGTCATTTACGAATATTGATTCCTACTTGGAGGAAGCACTGCTACAAAGCGGCGTGAAAGATGGGATAATGGTTGTTTATTGTCCGCATACAACTGCTGCGATAACCATTAATGAAAATGCGGATCCGGATGTAAAACGGGATTTAAAATTTGGTCTTGATGAAACATTCCCAAATAAAAAAGAATATGTACATATGGAAGGGAATTCGGATGGACATATAAAGTCATCTGTTGTAGGGGTAAGCGAGACGCTCATTATATCAGAGGGGAATCTTATTTTGGGGACGTGGCAAAGCGTATACTTTTCAGAGTTTGATGGACCTAGAAGAAGAACATTTTATGTGAAGATTATAGAAGGTTAAAATCGTGTCTGACATTCATCAAGGTGATGAGTGCCGGAACGTAGAATGGAAATGTTAATTGGAGTACTCATAGAGGAGATGAATAAACTCCATCTGCCTTTATAGCAGATGGAGCTTAACTTTTTACACAATTATAATTTACCTAGGCCTATTAGCAAACGGTAAGTTATCTAAACTAATTGTTCAACTTTGCCATTTCTTCCATGATATGAATCATTTTATAAAGTTGGTCATTGATTGGGGTGGGAACAGAATATTTTTTTCCTAATTCACATACTTTTCCAGCGAAAAATTCTACCTCGGTTTTTCTATTTGCTTCTATGTCTTGAAGCATCGACGTTTTTCCATTAGGCGAGAGGTTTTGAAGGATTGGTCTGTATTGATGAACATCTTTATCCGTTAAGTTTACTCCTACCTCTTTGGATAGCGCTACGACTTCGTACATTGCAAACTCCATCCATTCCTTTAATTCAGGGATCTTCTGAAAGTTACTATAAGGAGCTTTTAGTACCGCTGAAATTTGATTGACGGCTACGTTAAACATGAATTTTGCCCAAATAACATGCCAAACATCTTTGGGTATTTCATAGGGGACTTCAGCTCTGTCAAATAAATCCTTTACGGCAAGAACATCTTCAGATAAAGACCCATTTTTCTCTCCAAAGCAAATCAAACCCATATGTTGATAGTTAATTTCTTGTTTATGACGAATGGGGTCATTTTGATATGTCATACTATATAAAATATGTTCATTTTCCGTAGCATCATAAATTTCCTCTTCACTAGAAATCCCGTTCAATAGTGAAAGAATAATCGTATCTTTTCCTATATGATTTCTTGCATCAACTATTGCCTGTTTTAATTCTGCATTTTTTGTTGCGATGATAACAAGATCAGCTGGTTCTACTTCCGTATCGGGCGTAATATAATGAAATTTTTGTTTTTCCCCATTAATCGTTATCCCAGTTTTTTGATAACGCTCCATGCGCTCTTTATTAACGATAACTTGAAATTTGTCTCCTAAGTAATTCTGTAGCTTTTTACCAAAAATAGCTCCGATTGCTCCAAGTCCAACTAAGGAAACGGTTTGAATACTCCTCATATATATTCGCTTCTTTCTTAATTATTATTTGAAAGTTCCTATTATTATATCTAATATTTTAATAGATTTCAAAAGGACAATTGTGATGATTTTACAGATTAAGCAAATAAAGAGATAATAATATGAAATAGAATGATGGAGAATGCAAATGAAAGAATTTTACTATGATAAATTACTTAATATTAAAACCCGAGACCAAAGAAATGCCCATACCGGTGGGGATATAATACATTATTATCCATATGAACCAACCCCTTACGATGTACTAGAACTTTTATTTACGATTTATCCTGTCGAGCAGACTGATTATATGGTTGATTTTGGCTGTGGTCTAGGCCGTTTAAACTTCTATGTTCATTACTTTTACCATTCAACCGTTATAGGTATTGAGAGAAATGAGGAGTTTTATAAAAAGGCTGTGGATAATAAAAATCACTATATGGCAAAGACAAAAAGGAAATCGGATAACATGTTCTTTCTTAATTGTTTAGCGGAGGAGTTTGAAATTAAGAAAGAGAATAATCGATTTTACTTTTTTAACCCATTTTCAGTCAATATCTTTCGAAAAGTTGTTAACAACATACTAACATCTGTTGAACAAACCAAGAGAGAAGTAGATATTATCTTATATTATCCACATGAAGATTATATTTTCTTTTTGGAAAATGAAACGTTATTTGAATTAGTATCTGAAATTAAAATACCAAAGATGTATGAGAAGAATCCATATGAACGCATATTAATCTATCGTTTAAATTATTAAATATAGTAAAAGACAAGACGAACAGTTGTAATGGACTGTTCGTCTTCTTTTACTTATTCACTAGTATTCACGAATAATACAGAGTCTTCCTTTCCTGCCGTTTTTCGTGACTTCTTAAGCGCTAATAATTCAAAAGGATTGATGGAAGTAAATTCTCCTATAACTTGCTTACTAGATTGGATATTGCTAAGTGTTACAAACCATTTCCCTGACGATGGTAAATGTAATGGAACCTTTTGGTCTGTGGGGTTCACATATATAGAGATGTCAGCATCATCACCTAATAACGTAAAACCGAAAATAGGTGGTTGTGTTTCCAATATATGAAATCTTCTTCTTATTTCATCCTTAGATTTTAAACGGAAGACTTCATACGTTTTACGAAGAGAAATCAGTGATTTTACGAACTGAATATTTTCATCTTCCAATTCACGTCTATCCCAGTCTAATTGATTAATTTCATCACTAGAAATATAACTGTTTTCTACACCTTTTTTTGTTCGAAACCATTCTTGACCTGCATGAATAAATGGAATTCCTTGGCTTAATAGGGTTAATCCAGTTGCTAGCTGATGTATTTTTTTACGTTCGTCTACACTAGCATCTGGGTTTGTTAATAAAAGGCGATCCCATAGTGTATGATTATCGTGACATTCCACGTAATTGATTGTTTGATTAATATTAGAAACAAAGGGAATACCATATTCTTCTAATACAGATCCTGTCACCAAATGGGCAATTCGTTCCACATAATGTCCATTTCCATTCACATAACCAGAATCATGGTGATAAAATAAGTTTCCTTTTATTGTATCTCGAAATAAATCATTAAAGTAGCCAACCCCATTTAATTGATGGGAATTTCCACTTGTTGCTTTATGATGTGGGGGTAATGCAGTGTCCAATTCCCAACCTTCACCCAAAAGCATAATAGGGATAGGTTCCTCTTTGCAGCGGTCTCGAATTTGCCTCATTGTTTCGATATCAAGAGCTCCCATCAAATCAAAGCGAAAGCCATCAACTTGATATTCCTCTAACCAAAAACTTATCGTATCCAAGATGAACTTTCTAACCATCTGTCTTTCCGATGCAATGTCATTACCAACACCAGTTCCATTACTAATTGCTCCATTTGGATGATATCGGAAGTAATAGCCGGGAACTATTTTTTCAAATGGTGACTCCTCCATTATGAAAACATGATTATAGACAACATCTAAAATTACGGAAATTTCTTCCTGATGAAAAGAATCTATCATTGTTTTACATTCATTGATTCTTGTAACGGGGTCATTAGGAATTAAAGAATAACTTCCCTCAGGAACTTGAAAAAATAATGGATCGTAACCCCAATTATAAGAAGTATCTGGATCCAATTCATTAACCCGAGCGAAGTCATTAATTGGCAGTAATTGAACGTGGGTTACTCCCAAATCTTTTATATAAGATAGGGCTGTTGGGTATCCGTTGGAATTAGTCGTGTTTTTCTCTGTTAGCCCTAAAAATTTACCTCTGTTTTTTACACCACTATTTACATGAATCGTTGCGTCCCTTACATGTAATTCATAAATAATGGCATCTTGTAAACTGTCTAATTTTGGTCTTGAAACCGAACTATCCTTTAATGACTTTGTTCTAGTGAAGTCAATGATGATTCCTTTTTCACTATTCGGAAGCATTGCTTTCGCATAGGGATCATTGACTAGAGTGGATTCTCCATTCAATGTTACATCATATATATAAGGGCAACCATGCCAATCTCCATCTACCGTTAGTGTCCACACCCCTCTGTTTTGCCTTTTTAATGGAATCTTTTTATCGTTTAATTCCACTTTCACTACGGTTGCAGTGGGGGCCCATATAGAAAAGGTTGTTGAAGCTCGGTGACAAGTAGCCCCAAGCTCTACATCCAAATTGGAATAGTTTTCATCAAACCAATTTGTTCGCACAATGGCTCCTGGATAGATAGGGATTTTTATATCATTCCATAATAGGAATAAGTTTTCTCCGATTGGTAGTTCCTCATGATACCGAATTTTCGCTTTTGAATGGTTTATCTTTTCGGCTTTAGTCTGAATGTAACTTTGTTTGTTTTCGATATAAATTAAGGGGGATTGTCTATTTAAAAATAAACTTTCCATGTCACCTATTACGGTTATTTCATGAATATCGTCTATCCACGCAACCTTGTTATCCAAAGAAAGCAACTCCTTTAATAAACTATACACTTATCAGTATATGTATTAGTCAATAAAATGGAAATATAAACTATTAAGAAAATTATAACCATTCAAGCGTCCGTTTAAACAAAGTTTACAGATAATTAACGTCATTCGACAAAACATACTCCAATGCAAGAACTGCGGTCATTTATTGTCGAACGAATCTTCAGAAAACTAATTGAAGTGAATGATTATTCATCTTATAATTAAGCGTGTATTTGAAGGATTAGCCATATTTTTCTCGTTATGTCAAATCCTTCCTTATCGTATAAGGAGGAAAAAATGGATTGCATGTATCATATAACCGAACAAGATATCTATTTATTTCATCAAGGAACAAATTATCGTAGTCAGGACTTTTTAGGTTGTCATGTAATTGAATGGGAAGGCAAGCAAGGGTTTCGTTTTGTAGTATGGGCTCCAAATGCAAAAGAGATATCTGTTGTCGGAGACTTTAACGACTGGAATGGTGAATCTCACTCTTTGGAAAGGTTAAATAATGAAGGGATTTGGATTGGCTTTTTTACTGATGTTGAAGAAAACCAAGCGTATAAATATCGAATTATTTCTTCTTCAGGTGAAATACGGATGAAAGCAGATCCATATGCTAGAAAGTCAGAACTTAGACCAGGTACGGCCTCTCTAACATTAAGTCCCTCTACATATAATTGGCAGGATGATCATTGGATTAAACAGAAGGAAGTTTATAATCCCCATACTTCTCCAATTGCTATCTATGAAGTTCACTTAGGTTCATGGAAAAAGAAGGAATCAGGAGAATTTTATACGTATAAAGAATTAGCAAAGGAATTAATTCCATATGTTAAATCTCTTGGTTATACACATATCGAATTATTACCTTTAGCTGAACATCCATTTGATTTATCTTGGGGATATCAAATTACTGGTTATTTTTCTGTTACGACAAGATATGGGAACCCCGAAGACTTTAAATACTTCGTGGATCATTGTCATGCGAACGAGATAGGGGTGATTATGGACTGGGTTCCTGGTCATTTTTGTAAGGATGATTTCGCCCTTCAGAGATTCGATGGAAAGGCGCTTTATGAATATTCTGATCCAAAAAAGGCAGAGAAGCCAACTTGGGGGACACTTACATTTGACTTTGGTCGTCCAGAAGTGCAAAGTTTCCTAATTTCGAATGCATTATATTGGCTGGAAGAATATCATTTGGACGGAATTCGCGTAGATGCTGTAGCTAGTATGTTGTATTTAAATTTCGATCGACAAGATTGGGAAGAAAAGATTTATAACACGTATGGAGGAGAAGAGAATTTAGAGGCATATGCCCTTTTACGTAAGCTGAATGAAGTTATCTTTTCTTATGAACCTAGTGCGCTGATGATGGCTGAGGATAGTTCAGACTTACCACTCATAACGGCACCTACGTACTCCGGTGGAATTGGCTTTAATTTTAAATGGAATATGGGTTGGATGAATGACATGTTATCGTACATGAAAAAAGATCCAGTCCATAGGAAATGGCATCATAATCTATTAACCTTTTCTTTCATGTATACATATTCAGAAAACTTTCTTTTGCCACTTTCACATGATGAGGTTGTTCATGGGAAAAAGTCTTTATTAGATAAAATGCCTGGAGACCAGTGGCAACAGTTTGCTAACTTAAGATTGCTATATGGATATATGACTTGTCATCCGGGTAAAAAATTACTATTTATGGGGGCTGAATTAGCCCAATATGCGGAATGGAAGGATAAAGAGCAGTTAGATTGGCATCTTTTAGATTACCCATTACATCACGGAGTCTTCAATTATGTGAAAGAACTAAATCACTTCTACTTAGAAAATCCAGAACTTTTTGAACTTGACCATGACCCAAGCGGTTTTGAATGGGTTGATCCCCATAACATTGATCAGAGTATTATAGCTTTTAGAAGAAAAAGTAAGGATAAAGAACTGATAATTGTTTGTAATTTTACTCCTAATGTAGCGTATGACTACAAAATTGGGGTTCCAGATCCAGGAATTTACGAGGAAGTCTTTAATTCTGACCAGATAGAATTTGGAGGGTCAGGACAACAAAACGAGAATAAACATTTTAGTTTTCCGGAAAAGTGGCATGGTTTAGCCCAACATATAAAGATAAAAATACCACCACTTGCAATTACGGTATTTAGAAAAGTAGGAAAAAAATGTTCAAAAAGGAGGATGAAAAGGACCGAGGTCGGCTAAATGCGCAACGTCCTGGGGCTCCGATTACTCGCCCCACCGAAGACATTTGTTGCAACGCCGACACTAGCACGTCCTGTGCGTCGCGGTTCGAGGCGGCGTAGCTTTGAGTACCGGAACGTATGCAATTAATACGTGAGGAACGGAAAAGCAAGCAAACGATCTTCTTTAAAGGAAGGCCAACTAAAAGCGGGCTTTGCGCCCAACGTCGGCATACCCCTATTGAAGGGGCATGTCATTTTCACCGGACTTTTTGAACTTCCACTACAAAAAGGAGCGATTAGATTGAGAGAATGCGTAGGTATGCTTTTAGCAGGGGGAGAAGGAAAACGATTAGGTGCGTTAACGAATCATATAGCAAAACCAGCAGTACCATTCGGAGGGAAATATAGAATTATAGATTTCACTTTAAGTAATTGCTCCAATTCAAATATTCAAACATTAGGGGTACTGACACAATATTCACCATTAGAACTTAACAGACACATTGGAAATGGAAAGCCTTGGGACATGGATCGCAGGTATGGCGGGGTAAGTGTATTATCACCGTATACTGCCAAATCAGGTGGAGATTGGTACTCAGGAACTGCCGATGCCATCTACCAAAATATTCACTTTATCAATCAATATAATCCTAAGTATGTTCTTGTTATATCAGGTGACCATATCTATCAAATGAATTACCAGAAATTACTCGACCAACATAAAAGGACAAAAGCAGATGCTACTATCTCCGTAATTGAGGTGCCTTGGGAAGAAGCATCCCGTTTTGGAATTTTGAATACGACAGATAGTTTAAGAATCTATGAATTTGAAGAGAAACCTAAACAGCCACAAAGTAATTTGGCTTCTATGGGAATTTATATATTTACTTGGGAAACGTTAAAAGCATATTTGGTTCAAGATGCAATGAGAAAGACATCTAGTCACGATTTTGGAAAGGATATTATTCCTGCCATGTTAAGCGACGAAAAACGACTATATGCGTATCGATTTAATGGGTATTGGAAAGATGTCGGTACGATTCAAAGTTATTGGGAAGCAAATATGGATTTACTAAATAATGAACAGAGTGGACTTTCTCTTGGCCATAATAGCTGGCGCATTCACACGCAAGACTCGAATTACCCTCCGCAATTTATCGGTGAGGATGCGGTAGTCAACCATTCTTTAGTTAATTCTGGTTGCTTTGTTTACGGAAGGGTAGAAAAATCTGTCTTATTTAGTAATGTCAAAGTGGAAAAGAGTAGTGCCGTTTCACAATCTATTTTACATTCAGGGGTAAAGGTAGGAAGAAACTCAACTCTTCACCGGGTCATTGTGATGGAAAACACGGAAATTCCTGAAGGGACTAATATTAATGTCGATGAAAATGATGAACCTATCGTAATCAATCAGGAAATATTAAATGGAATGTTGGCAATGACGGGAGGAGTAAAGCAATGAAAACGATGATGGGTTTAATAAATTTGGAACATGAACACCATGTCTTTAATGAATTAACTTATTTCAGAACGCATGCTTCTATTCCATTTGCAGGTAGATATAGAATGATTGACTTTGCCTTATCTAATATGGTTAATTCCGGTATTAATGAAGTAGCTATTTTTGCTAGAACAAAATACCGCTCTTTATCAGACCATTTGGGTACAGGGGAAAATTGGAACTTGGATCGTAGAAATGGTGGACTATATATATTTCCGCCGGATTGGAATGATCCGAGCGATGTTTCAAAAGGGGATTTACAATTTTTTCATAATAATAGGGACTATTTCAATCGGGGGAAGTCTGATTACGTATTAATCAGCGGAAGCCAATTTATAGCAAATATAAATTATAGTGAGGCCTTTAAATATCATGTTGATCGCGGTGCAGATGTAACCCTAGTTACAACGGCGGTTGAAGAATTAAAAGAAGAGCATGCACCGTATTTCCGTATTCAAGCGGATGACTTAGGTTGGGTGGAAGACATAACAAATGATCAAACAAATCCGTTATTATTTACCGGAGCATATATTATTAATAAATCTTTATTAATGGAATTAGTAGATGATTGTATCGCATATAACCGTGATCACTTATTCGTCCATGGAATAAGGGAGAAGTTATCCGAACTTAAAGTTGTCATGTATCGACACAAGGGTTATGGGGCATTTATTAATTCAATTGAAAGTTATTATCGACATAATATGAATCTATTAACAGAGGATAATTATTTAGAGTTATTCTTCAATCCCCCATTTGTGAAAACAAAGGTATCAAGTAATCCACCAGTGAAATACTATAATCCTTCAAGTGTCAAACAATCGATTCTAGCAAATGGTTGTGAGGTTGAGGGAGAGGTAGATAAAAGTATTCTTTTCCGTGGGGTCATAGTGAATGAAGGAGCGCAGATTAAAAACTCTATTATTATGCAGCGTTGTACGATTGAAGAAGACGTATATTTAGAAAATGTAATTCTGGATAAAGATGTTCATGTAAGGAAAGGACAACGAATTATCGGATCGAAAGACAAACCATTTGTCGTAGCAAAACGAAGTGATATATAAGGCTAGTTCAAAAGGAGGATAGGAAATGGAGAATATATTGTTTGTTGCCTCAGAATCGACACCTTTCATAAAAACGGGAGGGCTGGGTGATGTTATAGGTTCCCTCCCACAAGCTTTGAAACAAGAACAAATGGAAGTTCGAGTTATCTTACCAATGTATGATGAAATTTCGGATGAATGGAAAGAAAAAATGGAGTACGTAACATCCTTTGACGTACCTTTTGGTTGGAGAAATCAAGATGCAGCAGTATACGCGTTAAAACATAATCAGGTAATCTATTACTTTGTAGCAAATGACTACTATTTCACTCGAAAAGGAATCTATGGATATTACGATGATGGCGAGCGGTTTGTTTACTTTAGCCATGCCGTTATGGAGTTCTTAAATCAAGGATTGTATAAACCGGATATTCTTCATGCGCATGATTGGCAGGCTGGTATAGCAGTTGCATTGGCAAATATTTTAAAACCAATCGATGAGATGAAAACAGTATTTACCATTCATAATATTAAGTATCAAGGTATGATGCCAATTGATATCTTTGAGGACTTCTTCAATTTGGATAGAGAACATATCGGTGGACTGGAATGGAATGGGATGTTAAATAGCCTTAAAGGAGCCTTATTTCATGCTGATAAAATCACAACAGTAAGTCCAACTTATGCAGAGGAAATTAAGTATCCATTTTATAGTGAAGGGTTACACCCAGTTCTTTTAGATCGGAAGGAGGATTTAGTTGGAATTTTAAACGGAATAGACCCTAAAGAATATAATCCGAGGACAGATCCTCATGTTTCGTTTAATTATCGCTCTGCTCGGTCGAAAAAGGTAGAGAATCGATTAGCGCTCGGTGATGAACTTAATATGGAAATGGATTTAGGTAAGCCTTTATACGTAATCATTTCTAGATTAGTTGAACAAAAAGGATTCCATCTCGTTCAAAATATTATGGATGAGTTTTTACAAGAGGATGTACAGTTTATTGTTTTAGGTACAGGAGATCATGAATTTGAACATTATTTTTCTGAAGTAGCTAATCGTTATCCTGAAAAGGTAAAAAGTTTAATTACCTTTGATGAAGGGTTAGCAAGACGATTATATGCAAGTGCTGACTTCTTCCTCGTACCCTCTAAATTCGAACCATGCGGCTTAACACAATTAATAGCTTTACAGTATAAAACAATACCAATTGTACGTGAAACTGGGGGCCTTAAGGATACCGTTACTTCTTATAATGAAATAACAGGAGAAGGTAATGGTTTTAGTTTTACAAATTATAATGCACATGACTTACTTCATGTTCTTAAATATTCGTTGCAAATTTATCATGACCATGAACAATTTCAGCAGCTAATAAGAAATGTAAATAAGAGCCAATTTACATGGAAAAACTCTGCTGAAAAGTATGTAGAACTTTATGAACAAATAGTACCAACCCCAATATATGGTTAGGGAGAGATGGTTCCTTGTCACAGTTGACCACAAATGATTTAAAGGAAAGGCTTAAAAAGAAATTAATTACCGAAAAAGGAGTAGAAGTAAGTACTGCTTCTAATAAGGACGTTTATTATGCACTTTCATCTATCGTAAATGATGAAATTATGCCAAATTGGTTTGAAACAACTAAAAGATATCAAGAGAACAATTCGAAGCAAGTGTATTACTTATCAATGGAATTTTTAATTGGGAGGCTATTAGAAAGTAACCTTCTTAATTGTGGAATGTTGGATATCGCGAAGGAAACACTTGAAGATTTAGGATTTAATTCCGAACATGTATTTGCAGAAGAAAGGGATGCAGGACTTGGTAATGGAGGCCTTGGTAGACTTGCTGCTTGTTTTCTAGACTCATTAGCATCCTTGCATTACCCTGGTCATGGGTTCGGTATACGTTACCGTTATGGATTATTCGAACAAAGAATTATTCATGGTAACCAGGTAGAACTACCGGATTATTGGTTAAAAGATTCTTATCCCTGGGAAACGAGAAAAGAAGAAGAGGCCTTTGTCATTCAATTTCATGGAAAGGTACATATGTTCAAACGAAATGACGGTTCCTTAGAGTTTAAATATGAAAATACAGATAAAGTGTTAGCCGTACCATATGATATACCAGTAGTTGGGTATCAAAATGAAGTCGTAAATACATTAAGACTTTGGAGCGCGGAACCGGTAGCTTATAAGGAATCGGAACAAGAAGAAAATAGTGAATTTTACCATGATTTGGATCACCAACATTCCATAGAGCAAATTTCAGGTTTCCTTTATCCAGATGACTCCAACTATGAAGGAAAGGAATTAAGATTAAAGCAACAATATTTCCTTGTTTCTTCAAGTATTCAAAATATTATTAGGAGCTTTAAGAAAAATTATCGACTTCCTATTAGTAGATTACCTGAAAAAGTGGTTATTCAAATCAATGATACACATCCTAGTCTTGCTGTTCCTGAATTAATGCGTATTTTAATGGATGAGGAAAGATTGGATTGGGATACAGCATGGGAAATTACTATCCATGTTCTAGCTTATACCAATCATACTACGTTAAGTGAAGCGTTAGAAACTTGGCCAGAAGAAATGATTCAAGACTTATTGCCAAGGATTTATATGATTGTTGATGAAATCAATGAGCGCTTCTGTCAATCGATTTGGTTTGACCATGAGGAATTAAGGGATAAGATTCCAGACCTTGCCGTTATTGCACATGGTAGGGTTCATATGGCTAGGCTTGCTATCGTTGGGAGCTTTAGTGTGAATGGGGTTGCAAGGATTCATACAGAAATTTTAAAGAAACAGGAAATGAAAGATTTCTATACGTTATTTCCTAATAAATTTAACAATAAAACGAATGGGATTACACACAGGCGTTGGTTATTACAAGTGAATCCAAAACTTTCTGATGTTATTTCTGAAGCAATTGGAACACAATGGATTAAACGGCCCAAGCAACTCATTAGTTTATTAAAATACTCCAATGATAAAGCTTTATTGGAGAAGTTTGATCAAGTAAAGCATGAAAATAAAAGGATACTAGCGAATTATATACATGAACAAACGGGTATTCTTGTGGATGACCAATCTATTTTTGATGTCCAAATTAAAAGATTGCATGAATATAAACGGCAGTTACTTAATATTTTCCATGTTATTTATTTGTACAATGAATTAAAGGCAAATCCTAATCAGGATGTGACACCGCGAACTTTTATCTTCGGTGCCAAGGCAGCCCCAAGTTATCATTTAGCTAAGGAAATTATTAAGTTAATTAATACGGTGGCCTCCATCGTTAATTATGATAAAGATATTAAAGATAAGTTAAAAGTAATTTTCCTTGAGAATTATAATGTCAGCTTAGCAGAGAAAATCATTCCGGCAGCGGATATTAGTGAACAAATATCTACTGCAAGTAAGGAAGCATCCGGGACTGGAAATATGAAAATGATGATGAATGGGGCTATTACGTTAGGTACGATGGATGGTGCGAATATAGAGATATACGATTTAGTAGGGGATCAAAATATTTTTATATTTGGATTAAATTCGGACGAAGTATTAGATTATTATCAAAATGGTGGCTATAATGCTCGTGATATTTATAATACAGATGACCGTATCAAACTTATTCTAGACCAATTGAATCAAGGCGAGTTTGGAATTCATAATATCGAATTTAAAGATATCTTTTACAATATTTTATACCATAATGATCCCTATTTTGTATTGAAGGATTTTGAGCCTTATCTTGAAGCACATGAACTTGCGGAGCGGGCTTATCGAAATAGAACAACATGGATGAACATGAGTGTTACGAATATTGCATACTCCGGTAAATTTTCGAGTGACCAGACCATTCGTGAGTACGCAACGGATATTTGGAAAATTAAACAAATGGATTGAAAAACAAAAGCGCAAGCGTTCGTACTGGCTAGGAACGTGACGAGCTGTATGCCGCTGGGTGCCGGAGCTAAATATTAAAAACGGACGGAATCTAAAAATAGATTCCGTCCGTTTTTCTTCTGATTTGTCTAACTAATCAATTATTTGCAAAAAATATTAATTTTTCCTATGTAATATATTGCATTTTACTAAAAATGATAGTATCATAGGTTTCATCCAATATATTGCATTTTAGTACATTTAATAAATGACACAGGGGGAGCCTAAAATGAAGAAAAAGCTATCAACTTCTAATTATGTTGCAATAGGGTTTATGCTATTTGCACTATTCTTCGGAGCAGGGAACTTAATTTTCCCGGCACAGCTTGGTCAATATTCTGGGACAAGCTTAACACCAGCTATTATAGGATTCTTGATTACTGGAGTAGGTTTACCACTTTTAGGGATTCTTGCTATGGGATTCTCGGGAAGCCGTGATTTGCAGGACCTAGCTAGTAGAGTGAGTCCTGGATACGGAGTTTTCTTTACATCTTTATTGTATTTAACAATTGGGGCATTTTTCGCCATACCTCGTACTGGTACAGTAGCTTACGACGTAGGTATTAGTACTTTTGTTTCAGAGGGATCTCAACAAATTGCACTATTAATTTTTACATTAGTATTCTTCGTAGTTGTACTTTTATTCTCTCTTTATCCTGCGAAACTTGTAGATAACGTTGGTAAAATATTGGCACCAGCTCTTGTGTTATTATTAGCAATACTTTTAATTACAGCACTTGTTAACCCGATGGGATCGCAACAAGCACCAGAAGAAGCATATGTAAGTGCTGCTTTTATGACAGGATTCTTAGAAGGATATAATACAATGGATGCCTTAGCTGCTTTAGTATTCGGTATAATTGTAATTAGTACGGTTAAATCATTTGGTGTTACTTCTAAATCAGAAGTTCTTGCGGCTACAGCAAAATCAGGTGGAGTTGCTATTATTCTATTAGCAGTAGTTTATGTTGGTATTGCTTATCTCGGTTCCATCAGTACCGGAACGCTTGGTTTATTTGATACAGGTGGACCTGTTCTAAGTGGATCAGCAGAATATTACTTCGGAACAATTGGATCTGTTATGTTAGCTGTTGCAATTATTCTAGCTTGTTTAACTACAGCAATTGGATTAATTATAGCTAATGCAGAATATTTTAGTAAATTAATTCCAAAAATAAGTTATAAAATGTTTGTAGTAATCTTTACTACTTTCTCATTTGTGATTGCAAACTTTGGTTTAGCTAATATCATTGCATTTTCTATTCCTGTATTGATGTTCCTATATCCATTAGCGGTTGTATTGATGCTATTAACATTCTTGTCACCATTATTTAATCATGCACGTATTGTCTATGTAGCAACAACTGTAGTTACTATTCTGATCAGTATTTTTGACGGATTAACAGCTCTTTGTGGCTCGTTAGGAATCGATTATTTTAGTTGGATGGTACCAATCTTGAACTTCTATGAGCAAGTATTGCCGCTATACGGAATTGGCCTTGGTTGGTTGATACCTGCATTAATTGTAATTGCGATTACAGGTATTATTGCCCGAATTCAAAAAGTGTCTAATACGCAAGAAGTATAAAGAGTGCTAGGACAGAAATTCTATAAATTGATAAACCGCATGAAATCTGATTTGAAGATTTCATGCGGTTTATTTTCGTGAGATAAGAAAGTATAAAATCTTTCCCGTCTGGGGCTTCGGTTACTCGCCCTACCGTAAAGATATGCATAAGTGCAACTAAGTCATTCGGCCAAGGGCTTGGCGAATGCCAAGTTTTCTAATTTAGTAAATCAAAAAAGGCTTCAGCTTCCAAAGTGTTTAAAGGAGGCTGAAGTCTTTAATTAGCTTACATCTGGGAATAGGTCAATTGTACGGAGCCAATTATTTTTCATTGTTTCGTTTAACTGATTGACATCTCCGGATTTCAATAAATTTATGATGGTGTCATGATCGTGAATAGAATGCTCCGTTAAGACAATGGAATTATGGAAAAAAAGTCTACTAACATGTACTTGTAAGGATTCTATAATATTCTTAATATATGGATTGTTAGCGGCATCCACGATAATCTCGTGAAATTGTTCATCTATTTTTAAAGCAGAATAGTAATTTTTTGAATGAATTGCTTCTGCAAAACGCTCATTCGTACTCTCAAGTAAGGTAAGTATGTCTTTATTCATGTTTTGGATAGCCAATTCTGCAGATAAAGCTTGTAATACAGCTAATGGAGGTAAAAGATCTTTAATAGAACTCCTATCTACTTGCGTAACCTGTGTTGCCTTACCTGGGAACATTTCTACAAATCCCTGTGCCTCAAGAAGCTGTAAAGACTCCCGTATTGGAGTTCTGCTAACCCCCAAGGCTTGCGCGAGCTCCGTATCATTTATTTTCTCCCCCGGTAGAAGTGTACCATCGATAATCCATTGCTGAAGTTGACTAAATGCACTTTCTTTTGCAGATTTTCTTGTTGGCTTTTCATGATTTATTGGTATTGGCATAACGATATCCCCCCCAGAATATTTATATACACATTATTATACTACAAGCTATATTAGAATGTAATATGCAATATATTTGTTTTAGGATAAAAAAGAAAAAGCTATACTAAACTTTAGTATAGCTTTGTTAAAGATTAATTAAATTAAAAAAATCAGCCCAATCTACCATTCTTATAAAATCTTTCTCTTGCTGATTATATGGTTGATCTTTCAGTAATAGTTTAGGTCTTTCGTTAATTAGTGTTTGTAATATAGTCGGTTTATCATCAACGTAAAAATCGAGATGTAATTTTTTAATTGTATGGATTTTCTCTTCATCTTTCATTCCGTAGAAAAAGTGATTATCATGTATCGGAAAACCCTGACTTTTCATCCACTCTTTTGTTCGCTCACCGTGTTCATTAGGTCTCGCTGTAATATAGAAAATGGAATGACCATCCTGGTGTAATTGATTTAATGTTTCCATGGCGCCGGGAAAAGAAGGGCAGTCCGTATAGTAAATCTCTTCTAATGTATTATTCCACATTTTTGCTCCTTCTTCGTCTGTCAGGCCAAAGGGTTCGTGGATTTCCACCCGTTTAATACTTTGAAAGACCGATAAATCTAATTGCTGATTTAACTTCTTATTATAAATATGAAATGCATGTTCACGTAAGTTTATTAATGTATCATCAATATCAAAACCAAATCGCATCATGATCCCTCTTCTTCAAAGATAAGAAAATAAAAAAATTCAGCTTGTTAAATCTTGTCATTGGGAAGGCCAAGTCCAGCTCCAGCGCCCAGCGACTAGCGAGACTTCCTTCACCTTCGTACGATAAGTCAACATCGACTCACTCCGTTCGTCGTGTTTCCTTTATCTCCTACGGCTCAGTCCAGTCCGTACGTCGCTAAACGAGCGCTTACGCTTTTGTTCGTTATATGATGGATAGCCAATAAATTTAAAATCATTCCCAATAGTAGTAATCTCTGTGTCTGTAAGCTCAATGGCATCCTCCATTAGTTCAATACCTTTACCTTCTAAAAAGGTCGGTGCGTCTTTTCCGCCGACTAGTTTAGGGGCAATATAAAGGATTACCTTATCAACTAGTTTTGCCTGTAGGAAAGAAGCATGGATATTTCCTCCGCCTTCGATAATTAGGGAGGAGATACCCTCTTTTCCTAACGTATTCACAACATCTTTAGGGTCAACAGTGTTTTCGGAGTTTGTTACGATTACTTTAACACCTTGTTCTTCTAATTTTCTTTTCTTTTCTTCATCATAGTTTTTGCTTGTGAAAATCCATGTTGGAGCTTGTATATCTGTCACTAATTGATAATCAAGTGGTAGTCTAAGTTTAGAATCCATGACAATTCGTAAGGGATTCCTTCCGTTTGGTATCCTTGCCGTTAACGCTGGATCATCTTTTAATGCTGTTTGGATACCAACTAATATTGCCATATTCTCATTTCTTATTTGATGTACGTCTTCTCTAGATTCTTCAGAAGTTATCCACTTACTACTAAATGTATGAGTAGCTACCTTCCCATCTAATGTTATCCCTGCTTTTAAGGTAATGAATGGTTTTTGCTCGACAATATATTTATTAAAGACCTCATTCATTTTATTCGATTCTTTTTCGCGAATACCAACTTGAACTTCAATTCCTGCATCTTTTAGTATTTGCACACCATTACCGGCTACGATTGGGTTGGGGTCTAACGTTGCAATTACAGCTTTTTTTATTCCTGCTTTTACTATGGCTTCTGCACATGGACCAGTTCTTCCATGATGAGAACAGGGCTCCAATGTGACATAAATCGTTCCACCTTTTGCTTTTTCACCAGCCATTCGAAGGGCGTGAATCTCGGCATGTGGCTCACCAGCTTTTAGGTGAGTTCCCACTCCGACTATGCGGTTATCATTGACAATAACCGAACCTACTAATGGATTAGGGTCGGTTTGTCCTTTCATTGCTTTTGCATTGTTTAAAGCTAAATCCATATAGAATTCATCATTAATCATTGCAACAAGTCCCTTCCTCATCTCGCAAGTGACCGGACTTCTCAATCTTAGTTTCTAAATACTTTTTATTAAATTCTGATACATCCCCCCATAAAGGAACCCTACCTGAAAGTAGAAGGCCTGCATCTTTTAATGCTTCGAGTTTTTTAGGGTTGTTGGTAATTAACGTTACTGGCTTATCACGCAACGCCTTAAGAACTTGAATAGCATCACTATAGTTTCTGGAGTCATTAACGAAGCCCAGGTTTTCATTCGCTTCTACCGTATCGTACCCGTTCTCTTGTAATACATAAGCCATTGCCTTAGAAAACAAACCAATACCTCTACCTTCATGATTAGCTAGGTAGAATATAGCACCGACTCCATGTTCTTTTATTTTTTTCATGGATTGTTTTAATTGAAATCCACAATCACAACGTTTACTTCCGAAGATATCACCCGTATGGCAAATCGAATGCATACGGATTAAGGCATCGTCTGCATTTTCAAAGTCTCCATAGACAAGTACACTAGATTGTTGATATTCCGCAAGATTTGATGAAGCAAGATTTTCAATAATTCGTTCATAATCCTCGGTAACTTCATCGTAATTTAGCCAGCAATACCATTGGAATTCGACTGTTTCGTTATATAGGTTAACCGGAAGACGAATTGGTCCAACTAAGTAAATAGCTCGATCTTCTTCCGTTTGGATTAGTTTTATTTTATCTTTTAAAATTGAAAATACTTCAGATTTTAATTTGATATTTCCCATGTTTTCCACTCCTTTTCCTTACTCCTTTTATTAGTATAGTTAAAAAGGAGAGGTTCATCAATTTTATCTACGCGGAGTTACTAAATCTCCCGCATTTTTAGACGGGAGATAAGGGCAACTAAGGTTCAGTTGGAGTTAAAACTCCAACTGAACCAAGTCTTCTTTATGTTCTCCTAGAGAAAGACTTTCATTACATAATCTTAAAAGGTAAGAATGAATGTGTGGTTTAAGGAATAAAAATAGATAATGAAGCGATTAATTTTTGGTAGATGAAAATGAATAACTTTCTTAACCTGCATAAGTGAAACGAAGGCATTTACCACGATTACTGAAATCTCGGGTGATAGTGCTGAAATCCCGAGTGGTAGCGCTGAAATCCCGAGTGGTAGCGCTGAAATCCCGAGTGGTAGCGCTGAAATCCCGAGTGTTAGTGCTGAAATCCCGAGTGTTAGTGCTGAAATCCCGAGTGTTAGTGCTGAAATCTCGAGTGTTAGTGCTGAAATCCCGGTTGCAAGTGCTGATATCCTAAGCACAATTACAGATATCTCGAATCTGAGTTTTCCAAGGAAAGGGGGAGGGATTTTTGACAAGTCAAAAATCAACCGAAATTATTCAACAAACGGAAAAATATGGCGCGAATAACTATCACCCACTTCCTATTGTAGTTTCTGAGGCGGAAGGTGTTTGGGTGAAGGACCCAGAAGGAAAAAAATATTTGGATATGTTAAGTGCATACTCAGCAGTTAATCAGGGGCATAGGCATCCTAAAATAGTGGGGGCTTTAAAAAAACAGGCAGATAAGGTTACATTAACTTCAAGAGCATTCCATAATGATCAACTCGGCCCCTGGTATGAAGCTGTTTCTCGGTTAACAAAAAAAGATATGGTGCTACCAATGAATACGGGCGCAGAAGCGGTAGAAACTGCGATTAAAGCAGCAAGAAGGTGGGCATATGGTGTGAAAGGTGTTACAGATGGTAAAGCGGAAATTATTGCTTGTGAAGGTAATTTCCATGGCCGTACGATGACTGCAGTGTCTTTATCCTCAGAAGACGAATATAAACGCGGTTTTGGTCCAATGTTACCTGGAATTAAATTAATCCCGTATGGAGATGTGGAATCGTTAAAGGAAGCAATTACAGAGAATACTGCAGCATTTCTGTTGGAACCAATTCAAGGCGAAGCAGGTATTCGAATTCCGCCAGACGGTTTTCTAAGAGAAGCTTATGAAATTTGCAAAGAAAGAAATGTACTATTCATTGCAGATGAAATTCAGGCAGGGCTTGGAAGATCTGGCAAATGGTTTGCTTGTGATTGGGAAAATGTCCAACCTGATATGTATATATTAGGGAAGGCATTAGGTGGTGGTGTTTTTCCTATATCCTGTGTAGCAGCAAATAAAGATATCTTGGGTGTGTTCAACCCGGGTTCCCATGGTTCGACATTCGGGGGTAACCCTTTAGCCTGTGCCGTGTCTATAGCTGCACTTAACGTAATTAAAGAAGAAAACTTAGTAGATCAATCTTTTAAACTAGGCAATTATTTTAAAGATAGATTGAAACGAATCAATAACCCTATTGTCAAAGAAGTTAGGGGAAAAGGGCTTTTTATTGGTATTGAATTAACTGAATCAGCTAGGAAATATTGTGAAGCTCTAAAGGAAGAGGGATTGCTATGTAAGGAAACGCATGAAAATGTTATCCGTTTAGCACCACCTCTTATTATAAAAAAGGAAGAGCTTGACTATGCAATAGATAAAATTAAAAAGGTTCTATCTGTGTAATATTGAAGGGATTTCCCTTCAATTTTTTGTTTTGGGCAGATGGGAAGATACCAAATTATCTACTGTAATTAGTAGAATTAAATAACTCGAAGTAACTTGGTTGGAAAACATTGATTAATTTAAATTCTATAGTGTTCTTTATCTGTTTGAAATGGTATAATCAATTAACAGAATCTTTAAACCTATGACAATTATTTGTGAAAAGGTGAGCGGAAAAGGGGATTAACATGAATACATTTGATAAAAATGAAACTTTAGTGCTACATGCTGATAAAGACTGGAGTGAAAAGGAAGGGACGGCTTCCCCAGCAATTTATTATTCTGCTACTTTTATGGCAAAAGATGCTATAGAATTTGCGGAAATGGCGAATACTCCAAGACATTCGAAATATTATACGCGTTATGGCAATCCAGTTCATGACCGTGTGATTGATATTATGGCAGATTTAGAAGGAACTGAAACGGCGCTTGTGACAGGGTCGGGCATGGGGGCTATTTCAACTACACTTTTAGCATTACTTCAAGCAGGTGACCATGTTGTTGCTCAAACGAGACATTATATGGGTACAGCTAAAATATTGGATGAAATGCTAACGAAATTCGGGATAGAGGTTACCATTGTAGAACAAACCGATGTTCAGGAATTTGAGAAGGCGATTCGTCCTAACACAAAATTAATTATGATTGAAACACCGGCTAATCCAACATTAATTGTGACAGATTTAAAAGCGGTAGCTAGTCTAGCTAAGCAACATGAAATATTAGTGATGGCGGATAATACATTTGCTTCCCCACTAAATCAAAGACCTCATGATTATGGCGTGGATATTATTGTGCATAGTGCAACGAAGTATTTGGGTGGTCATCATGATATTGTAGCAGGTGTCGTTTGTACGAGTAATGAGCTAGCAGAGAAAATTTGGAGTGTCCATACAGCGATTGGATCTGTATTATCCCCGATGGATGCTTGGTTACTTTTAAGGGGTCTTCGTACATTTCCTTTAAGAATGGAGCGTATTAATGAGAATGCTCTTGTGTTAGCTATGTTTTTAGAAGAACAAGACAAGGTGGAGGAAGTGTTTTATCCTGGGTTAGAAAGTCATCCACAACATGAACTAGCCAAGTCGCAAATGAAAGGGTATGGTGCAGTTATTGCCTTTTCGATTAAAGGTGGTTATCAAGAAACACAAAAATTTGTTTCATCATTAAATCTTACACAGCATGCAGTAAGTTTAGGTGGTGTGGACTCATTAGTTGTGCATACTGCTGCAATGTGGGAAGGGGCATTAAATGAGGAGCAAATGGAAACAGCAGGTATTCCAGCAAATTTTGTTCGCCTCTCTGTTGGATTAGAACACATTGAAGATTTGAAAAAAGATGTTTTACAAGCATTGCAGACAATGTAAATTTAAAAGACAATAAACTAGCCGGTATTCCAATCTCGAATACCGGCTGTAAAATTAATAAGGCTCTGCGTCATGTCCTTTTTCAATGGCATCTTTTACCGCTTGGTGGGCATCTTCAGCCCCAAGTGGTCGCATTTCTTCACCCATTTCCATTTTTTGATTGGCCATTGTTTTTGTTTTTTCAGCTATCCCTTCTCTTAAACGACGACCATATTCTTCATCAGCATCTTCAGCTAATGCAATCATTTTATCTTGGATACGCTTGTCACAAATGGAGAGATCGTTAATAAGGTTGTTAATTAACTCATCTTTCTCCCATTGCTCGAAACGTCGATAAGTTTCACCTGCTTGTTTCGTATTGTCGTCTCGGTCAATAGATTCGCGAACAAGATTTCCTTCTACTTTCGGTGTGTGTTCTTTCCCGAGTTGTTTTGCCTCTTTTAACCCTCCTAAAATAGATGGTTCATAATTAACATGTGGGTTTTGACCAGGTGCCTTGTCATTTTCATATCTTAATGAGCCACCTTCTTGGTTTGTTGCGACACGTTTTTTCGGAGCATTTATTGGTAATTGAAGGTAGTTTGCACCAATTCGGTAACGCTGTGTATCGGAATAAGAGAACGTTCTTCCTTGTAACATCTTATCATCAGAGAAATCAAGTCCATCAACAAGAACTCCAGTGCCAAACGCAGCTTGTTCCACTTCTGTATGAAAGTTTTCTGGATTTTTGTTTAATACCATTTTCCCGACTGGTAACCATGGGAATTGGTCTTCAGGCCATAGTTTCGTATCATCCAATGGATCAAAATCTAGCTCAGGATGTGGACCATCCTCCATAATTTGAACAAAAAGCTCCCATTCTGGATATTCTCCACGTTCAATAGCTTCGTATAAATCCTGGGTTGCATGACTGAAGTTTTTCCCTTGAATTTCTTCAGCCTCTTTTACAGTCAAATTTTTAATTCCTTGTTTTGGTTCCCAGTGATATTTAACTAGTACAGCTTCTCCTTCTTTATTAACCCATTTATACGTATTAACACCTGATCCTTGCATCATACGATAGTTTGCCGGAATACCCCATGGAGAATACATAAACGTAACCATATGAAAGCTTTCTGGTGAATTTGCACAGAAGTCAAAAAAGCGTTCCGGGTCTTGAAGATTTGTTACTGGATCTGGGCGAAAAGCATGAATCATATCCGGGAATTTCATTGCATCACGGATAAAGAAGATCTTTATGTTATTTCCAACTAAATCCCAGTTACCATCTTCTGTGTAAAATTTAATAGCAAAACCACGAGGATCACGAACTGTTTCAGGAGAATCCTTACCATTAACTACAGTTGAAAATCTTACAAAGACTGGGGTCTGTTTCCCTTTTTCTTGGAAAACCTTTGCTCTCGTATATTTCGATACGGGTTCATCCCCGACTGTTCCATATGTTTCAAAATAACCATGCGCACCCGCTCCCCGTGCATGTGCAATCCGTTCCGGAACCTTTTCACGATCGAAGTGACTGATTTTTTCTATAAAATCATAGTTTTCTAAAGTAGCTGGTCCTCTATTTCCTACTGTTCTAATATTTTGGTTATTGGTGATCGGATGACCTTGCCTTGTTGTAAGTGTGTCATCATTCTCGATATTAGTCTCGTGGTTAGTTGAATGCCCTTTTTCCAAGTTAATTCCTCTTTTCTGTAAAAGATTGTATATAACACTATTTATATTTACCTAAAAACGTTAATTTAATCTCTATTTTTAAGACCTTATACATATGGTGTTACAATAGAAGAATAGTTATAAAAAAGGAGAAGATAAAATGGAAACAACGGAGATAAAACAAACGATGACACCTGCCAATGATCCATGGGAGGCATATATGGATGTAGAAGAATTCGGTGAAATGAGTTTGTCGAATATTGAATTTACGACAACTGTTATGTGTAATATGCGATGTGCACACTGTGCCGTCGGATATACATTACAACCAAGTGATCCTGATGCGCTTCCAATAGATTTACTAATAAAAAGGTTAGATGAAATACCACGTCTACGTACATTAAGTATTACGGGCGGAGAGCCAATGATGAATAAGAAATCGGTTAGAGAATATGTTGTACCGTTATTGGCTTATGCTTCTAGTAGGGGTGTGAAAACACAAATCAATTCCAACTTAACCTTGCCATATAATCGCTATGAAGAAATTATTCCGTATTTAGATGTTTTACATATTTCGCATAATTGGGGTACGGCAGATGAATTTGCGGAAACAGGATTTGCGCTAATGGAACGGAAGCCTTCCCTAGATAATCGAAAAAAGTATTTCGAACGGATGGTGGAAAATTCTAAGAGGCTGGCAAATGAAGGGGTAATGGTTGCTGCAGAAACGATGCTAAACAAACGAACCTTCCCTTACTTAGAGCAAATTCATGACCATGTGAATGAGATGGGGTGTGCACGTCATGAAATTCATCCCATGTATCCAGTCGATTTTGCTAGTAATCTAGAAATCTTAAATTTAGATGAAATTCGAACAGGTATTGAACGTTTATTAAATCATCGGAATAAAGACATGTGGATGCTGTTTGGAACCCTACCATTCTATGCTTGTAGTGGAGACCAAGATGACTTGGCCTTACTTCAAAGGTTATATAGAGAAGAAAATGTTTCATTACGTAATGATCCAGATGGAAGATCAAGACTTAATGTTAATATATTTACGGGGGATATTATCGTTACGGACTTCGGCGACGATGAACCATCCTTGGGCAATATACAAAATACAACTTTACCAAAAGCTTACGCGCGGTGGATGGAAACAAAAACGGCAAAAAGTTTAAATTGCCATTGTCCAGCGGTAAAATGCTTAGGCCCCAATATTTTAGTTAAAAATGCATATTATAAAGACGTCGATTTTACAACGAGGGAAGCAAAAATAAGTCGACCATAAAAGTTCTAGGAAGGAAGATGCTATAGGCTGTTTTACTTATGACGTAATCCGGGTATATATGTTATGATATTTCTATAATTTTAGGAGGTAATAAACATATATGACTTGGGAGCACTTTATATCATATAGTCATCTAATAGAATTAGGAATAGCTATAGGTATCTTCCTTTTATTTATTCTTTTTAGGAAATTATTTACGAAGTATGTTTTTAAAATCATTATGAGAATTGTAAGAAAGACGAAGATTAAAATCTTGTCTAATATATTCATTGCTTTCCAAAAACCGATGGAATGGTTTTTTACATTGTTAGGTTTTTATTTTGCCTTTTCTTACTATCCATACGTAAATGAAAAAGTTTTATATAATTTTATTAGTGCGGCATTTATCATTCTTATTACTTGGGGCTTAGTGCGATTATCCTCATCTTCATCCGATGTATTTCGGAGAATTAATGAGAAGACAGATATCAAAATTGACGAAATCTTAATACCGCTACTGTCTAGGACATTGCAATTTATTATTATTGCTATCTCTATTACCATTATTCTTCAAAAATTTGGTTATGATATTGAAGGGCTTATTGCTGGGCTTGGGTTAGGTGGTTTAGCTATCTCTTTAGCAGCAAAGGATGCCTTAGCGAACATTCTTGGTGGAATATTAATTATTTCTGAAAAACCTTTTACGATTGGCGATTGGATTTTAACCCCTAGTGTGGAAGGAACAGTAGAAGATATTAATTTCCGAAGTACTAAAATACGAACTTTTGCGGATGCATTGGTTTCTGTTCCTAATAATCAATTAGCAAATGAACCAATCACGAACTGGACTAAAATGAATAAACGCCGCGTTACTTTCAATCTTTCATTAAGTTACGAAACACCAAGAGAAAAAGTAGAATCGGTCGTAAACCGAATAGAAAGTCTGGTGAAAAATCATCCAGAGATTCATCAAGAAACGATATTTGTGAAATTTGATGAGTATAAAGAAAGTAGTTTGGGTATTCTTCTATATTTCTTCACGAAGACAACGGCTTGGGGAGAATATCTAAATGTGAAAGAAGAAATTAATTTTAGAATACTTGATATCGTAAGGGAAGAAGGAGTAGAATTTGCCTTACCTGCAAGAAGATTATATTTAGAGAATGATTCATCTGATGATTCAGATTCGTTACAACTTAGACAGGAATCTTAAATAGAGAAGGAGTTCACAAGGGCTCCTTCTCTATTTTTTAGGTGAAAGCTTTAAATCTACTATTTCGTATGGTGTTTTTTCATAGCTATTAACGATACCATTCTTCTTGATTAAATTTTTTACAACTCTCTTTTGTTTAATTTTTAAAGGTACTTCTGCTTCATATGGAAATGGATCGATATAAATAGTATTGTCTGCCTTCCATTCCGGCCAAAGAATCTGGCTTTTCATTTTATCAATAGAAGGAAGAGCAATTCCATTTTTAAAAAAGAAATGATATTCATCTTTTTTAACACCGGGTCTATTAATGCAAAAGAATAGAGATAGACTATCGGTAAACTTAAGTAATTCATAATGAAAATCAAATAAGTTCTTATCGAAGTTATTTAAAGACTGAATGATTTTCTTTTGTCTTCTCCTTTCTTGTTCTACAAAGGATTCTGCATAAGAAGAAGATTCCTGAATTATAAATTTTGTGTAGTGGGTACTACATAATAAAGCTGCATAGGTGTCTTCTTTCTCCACCTCATTAATTCCATGTGTATAAATAATCGTTTTTGGGGCTAAGGGGTAATTCGTAAAATCATATGGTACGTTTATTTGATCATTCCATACTGGCTGCTTATCAAAATACTTCCAACCATAATCATGAAGTGTAATTGCTGTGTTAACGGAATTCATAAGAGTGTTGCTTAATAACAATTCCTTTTTCCAATGCTTTATTAATTCGCCGGACACAATGGCGTGATTGTCTTGTTCAATCATTATAAAATGGTCTTTTTCTTCTCTAACAATCATAAATAGACCCCCTTTATATATATTATGTAGGAGTATAGAAAAAACTTCACGGATTAATTAGTTAATCGTGAAGTTTTTTACTATAGATTATTCTATTAGATGATTTTATCAAAATGTACTTGTTTATTTAAAGTATACATGATTGGAATTCCAATAGCTAAAACAACAATTTCTCCAATCGCGGTAGTTACCCAAGAAAATAAGAAAGGTAATTCAAATGCTAAGTATAATTCTAATGCGATAATGTACATGTTAATACTGAAAATAATTGTATTTGCAGTTAGTAGAAGTAGGGTGTTTTTCGTGTATTTAGATAATAGAATAATAAATCCTAAAGAAATTGCTGAATGAGCGACTCCGAATACAATATCATATAGTCGCATCGGCGAGAAAAATAGATTGGTTAGAAATACACCCAATATAATACCGAAAAATAACTTCTTATTAAATACCACTAGATGATTAAACATCTCAGAAACACGGAATTGCACATTGGTAAAGCCAAAAGGCTGAATAAGTGCTGATACAGCTATATACAATGCAGCCAATACCCCGTTTACAGTTAATGTTTTAATATTCATTTCAATCTCTCCTTAGTTTTTTTACGTGGGAGGTTTTCGAACCACGGAGCTGTAAGTCAATGGAATCTATCATAGCAAATTTTATAATTATTCACAATGGTATTATAAGTAATTATTAAGTGTTCGGTTGACAGATTTGAAGAATATCCATATACTTACTTTAAGTAACCTTATAATTATATATAACAATAATAAATGCAATGTTATTAAAAGGAGATTTAAAATGGAAAAGAAATTTTTTCAAAAGCCAGCTACTTATGTTGGTGAGGTTAATATAAATGTAACAAACCTAAAGAATTCTCTTGTCTTTTATCGAGACTTTATGGGATTTAAAGTTTTAGAAGAAACGAGTGAACGGGCTGTATTAACGGCAGATGGTACAAAGCCAATATTAACATTGGAACAACCGAAAAATGTTATACCTAAAGAAAGAAGAACAACAGGTTTGTATCATTTTGCTATTCTTTTGCCGTCTCGCAAAGACTTGGGTACATTTTTAAAACATCTTATTCAAACGAAAGGTCACGAAATTCGTTTAGGGGCATCTGACCATTTCGTTAGTGAAGCATTATACTTCGATGATCCGGATGGAAATGGAATTGAGATTGCGTGTGATCGCCCTTCATCTGAATGGAATTGGAATGGTGACTTAGTAGATATGGGCACAGCACAAATGGATGGAGAAGGTGTGCTTGGTGAAGCAGGAGATAAATGGGAAGGAATGCCAGAAAACACCTTGATGGGACATATTCATTTACATGTTGCTCATTTAGAAGAAACGGAGAAGTTTTATGTAGATGGACTAGGATTTAATATTGTTACTAGATATCCCGGCGCTCTTTTCGCTTCGACAAATGGTTATCATCACCACTTAGGGCTAAATGTCTGGAATGGAGAAGGTGCTAAGGCGTCTTCAAAGAATAGTGTTGGTCTTAACTGGTTCTCATTAATTTTCCCCGATTCTGAAAAAAGAGAAAAGGCTGTCCGTAAATTAGACGATATGCAAGTAACCGTAATTAAGGAGAATGATTATTATTTAGTAGAGGATCCTTCAGGGAATGCTATTCGACTTCAACTAGAAGAATAAATAAGGGATATTAGAGATTGCGCAAATTGGCAATCTCTATTTTCTTTAGAATTTAAAATAGTTATTAAGGGAAAATTATATTAAGATAAAGAGGAATTGGGGGTGGGAGTATTTGGAATACTTATTGTTGATTATAGGTTTTGGCCTGTTGATTAAGGGAGCGGATTATTTTGTAGATGGTGCTTCCAATATAGCAAGGTTACTTAAAATTCCCTCGATATTAATCGGTCTTACTATCGTCGCATTTGGAACAAGTTCTCCTGAGGCAACGGTAAGTATTATAGCGTCTTTTGAAGGAAATGCTGATGTAGCACTAGGTAATGTTATTGGTAGTAATATTTTTAATTTGACTGCTGTTGTTGGTATTGCTGCATTCATTTATCCTTTAAAGGTCGAAACGGAAACGATACGAAAAGAAATCCCTTTTACGCTTTTGGCGAGCGCTGTATTGTTAGTCCTTATGAGTGATGTCATGTTAGAAGGGTTGAGTGGTAATTTTATCACTCGTAGTGACGGGCTAGTTTTTCTATTATTTTTCGCCATCTTTATGTATTATGTTATCGAAGTTGCATTCAAGAGTAGGGAAAATATGAAGGATGAATTGATTCCTGAAGGTGTAACATGGGGGAAAAATATATTAATTACTTTGTTAGGATTAGTAGGTATTGTTTTTGGCGGGGATCTAGTTGTTTCCAATGCAACGGAAATTGCTTACCAATGGGGAATGAGTGAAACGTTAGTCGGATTGACGATTGTAGCCGTTGGGACCTCTTTACCGGAACTTGTAACTTCTATTACTGCCGCACTGAAAAAAGAAAGTGAAATTGCCCTTGGTAATATTGTTGGAAGTAATATCTTTAATATTTTATTTGTGTTAGGAGCGGCTTCGGCTATATCTCCTCTCGCGGTGGATAATAAAGTATTTATGGATGTTATCATTATGATGGTCTTAACGGTACTCTTATTAGTCTTCTCTAGGACTAATTTTAGAGTAGGTAAGAGGGAAGGTCTTATACTAGCCATTTCTTATGTTGTTTATTTAGCGTATATTATATTAAGAAATTAAAAACTGCCGCGCATTATGTAGCACGGCAGTTTTTTTAATTGTTATACCATTCAGCAGCGGATTTTACTTCGTTTATTGTTAATTGATGACCGAAATCTTCCCAATGTATCTTGACTTTTGCACCCGCACCTTCTAATAGGGATTTTAAATCCTCGGATTCTTGAGCTGGGCATATAGGGTCATTGGTTCCTGCTGCGATAAAAACTTTTTTATCCGATAAATCTGGTAACTCAATTCCTCTTCTAGGTACCATAGGATGATGTAATATGGCGGCATTTAAAGAGTCTTTATAGTGGAATAGTAGACTTGCAGCTATATTTGCGCCATTGGAATACCCAATTGCTGTAATATTATCACGTGGGAATTCATATTTGGTAGCTACTTCATCTAGAAAATCATTTAGTTCTTTTGTTCTAAATACTAAATCTTCTTCATCAAATATCCCTTCAGCAAGTCTTTTAAAGAAACGAGGCATTCCGTTTTCTAAAATATTTCCCCTCACACTAAGAATATTAGCGCCCTTATCGATAATCTCCGCTAAAGGTAACAGGTCTTGTTCTGTCCCTCCTGTCCCATGAAGTAGTAATAAAGTTTTTGAAGTATCTGTACCTTTTTGAAAAATATGTTTCATCGTTTCACCCCTGTTTATTTTAGTTGTTCACTTTTCTTACCAACGCGCTTTACTACATCGATTACTATTTTCTTTTCCTCATCTGTAACATCTTCAAATATGTTTTCAATAACCTGTTGATGAAGCGGAAAAATTTCCTCCATTAATTTTATGCCCTGATCAGTTAATTGAATATAAACAACACGGCGGTCATCCTTGCATGGAGTTCTTTCCAGTAGTCCTTTTTTTTCTAGTTTATCGATAACATACGTAATGGAACCTGTATTAATCAATACGGCTTGTGTAATTTGTTTAATAGTCTGTTGGCCTTTATGGTATAATGCTTCTAAAACAGCGAAGTCAGATGTTCGCATTCCATGACTGCTTATATCCTTTTTAATTAATTCTGCCAACGTCTTGTTAGCTTTAAGTAAGACAACAAAAGCTTTTAGTGATAAATTCTCAGTCATAGAAAATTCTCCTTTTACATTATTTATTTATATATACTTAATTAAGGTATTTTTAATTAAGTATAATATACAAAATTAAAAGGCAATTGTCAATAAAACGCTGTAGATCGTGAATCCAAATTTAGATTCACGATCTATTTTATCTGCTGGCGTTACTAAAACTCCACCTGAACCAAGTCTTCTTTATTCTTCATCTCTAATTTTTAACATTTGCATCTTTTCATTAAAAAGGGTTGGATAGGATAAGAATCCTAGGAATATGCTTGTGACGATTGCGGTTGTTAATAGTAAAAAAAGGACAAGTAGTTGGAATTGTACAGCTTGTACTGGATCAGCTCCTGCTATAATTTGTCCACTCATCATCCCGGGTAACTGGACTAAGCCAATCGTTTTTTGACTTTCTATAGTAGGAATCGTACTTGCTTTAATAGAAGTAACTAAGGGAGTATGGATTGCTTGTTTCGGTGTACCGCCTAAGGATAAAATGAGCTCCGTTTCATCTTGTCGTGCTTCCACCTCAGCAGTGAATCGGTTCAGAAATAAAATTGCAAGAACCATAGAATTCCCAACCATCATCCCACTAATAGGTATAATATATTGTGCAGTAGGTGGAATTATCTGCAATCCTAGTAAGATTGTTTGAGTAAGTATTTCGATAAAAATAAAGGTGATAATTAGTTTCCAGGTAATCCCTTTAATCGATGCTCCCTTTTTTCTAGCATTTTGTGTTGCTGCTCCAATCATTAAAATAATCATTAAGACGATAAAAATAAATTGCTCCGAGGCGAAGACAAATTGTAAAACATAACCGACAACTAGTAGTTGGATAATAGAACGAACAGTTGCAATTATAGTGTCCCTTTCTAAACCTAAATGTAATGTTTTTGATAGGATAATGGGGATTAATACAAATATAAGTGATAATGACAATGTTAAATAACTCATTCTAAGTCTCCCTTTATAAAACGTTGTACCCTTTCGTCTTTCGGGTTGATTAAAAATTCACTCTTACCTGTTTCAATGACTTCACCAGCCATCATAACCCATGAATAATCACCAATGTTCAAAGCTTGGTCCAAATTATGCGTAATCCAAATAATTGTTGTTCCATATTTTTGGTTTATCTTTTGTATTAATTCTTCAATGTCGTGTTGTGATATTCGATCGAGAGAAGAAGTAATTTCATCCAATAAGAGAACATTTGGACGATTTACTAATGTTCGAGCAATGGAAACCTTTTGCTTTTGTCCACCAGATAGATCATTAATATTCCGATTTAAGAAATCTTTTCCTAGTGATACATCTTCTAATAATTCTTTCGCATCTTCCTCAGGTAATGTTTCACCTTTTAATGTAAGTGGTAAAGAAAGGTTTTTATAAACAGAGCCACTTAGCATGGTAGCACTTTGTAAAGCAAGCCCGATTTTGCGGCGTAATATAATTGGATCGTATTGTTCAATGGGTTTGTTGTTTATTGTGATTTGCCCCGAATTAGGAGAAATGAGTCTATTACATAATCGAAATAAAGTAGTCTTACCTGCACCGGAGGGTCCTACTAGCGTTGTTATTTTACCTTTAGCAAAAGAGCCGGAAAGGTTCTTTATTATAGGAACATTACGATCGGAAAATGTAACGTTATTAAACGTAATAATTGGCTCGAAAGTAGTTGTCATTAAATTTACCTTCCTTATAAACAAATTTTAAAACCTCTTCTATTATTCAATATTTTTCTATAGCAATCTATAAATATGCATATTAGTTCCATTAACCTGTACAATGATTAAAGTATAAAAGTGTTTAAATGAAAATGTTGACATTTAAGATGGAGAGTAGTATTATAAATTTTGCTGTTACAAAAGTTAATGACTTTTAAGTGGTTTTAAAAAAGTGTTGACTTAGATTGCAGATGTTGATATGATATAAGAGTTGCTGTTGAGGAAAACAACCAATTAAAATAGTTGTTGACAGCCGAGTGAAACTTGTGTTATATTAATAAAGTCGCTTTAAACAAGCGCGAAAGAAATTAATTGCTCTTTGAAAACTGAACAAACAACCTGTATGAATTAAACGGGGATGAGTTGGATATCGTTTGATAGATGATAACTTAAAACCTGAATCATTTTTAAGCTAAGAATATCAAGTGAATGCATTTCATTTGAACAAACTTTTTTTGGAGAGTTTGATCTTGGCTCAGGACGAACGCTGGCGGCGTGCCTAATACATGCAAGTCGAGCGCTGGAAGCTACTTTCATCCCTTTGGGGATGAAAGTAGTGGAAAGAGCGGCGGACGGGTGAGTAACACGTGGGCAACCTACCTGTAAGACTGGGATAACTCGCGGAAACGTGAGCTAATACCGGATAATACTTTTTATTGCATAATAAGAAGTTTAAAAGGCGGCGTAAGCTGTCACTTACAGATGGGCCCGCGGCGCATTAGCTAGTTGGTAGGGTAAAAGCCTACCAAGGCGACGATGCGTAGCCGACCTGAGAGGGTGATCGGCCACACTGGGACTGAGACACGGCCCAGACTCCTACGGGAGGCAGCAGTAGGGAATCTTCCGCAATGGACGAAAGTCTGACGGAGCAACGCCGCGTGAGTGAAGAAGGTTTTCGGATCGTAAAACTCTGTTGTTAGGGAAGAACAAGTATGATAGTAACTGATCAT
>NZ_LYCS01000013.1 GCF_001659985.1 Oceanobacillus sp. Castelsardo | reverse complement strand
GGTTTTCCTCAACAGGAGCTTTTTCAATTACAAGTCCAATAATTTCTCGGGTTTTCCTCAACAGGAGCCCGAGTTTTTTCATTACTTTTTCAATATCTTTTTAATACAGTTATGTTCCTAACCCATTGATATTACTGGGTTTATCCAATGTCTAACTCAATATAACTTCCATAAAAAATCAATATCCATCCACTATTTTTATCTTTCTTCTTGGTCTCTTTTCTCTCCAATTCTTCTGTCCATTATTTAGCAAAACTCTATTATAACTCCGAAAAAACCATGAAAAAACAGCCGAAAAAGGCCCGAAAAACGGTCATTTTTGAACCAAAAAAGTGTGAAAATGGGGGTTCCGTAGCAAAACTTTATTTTAACTGAAACGGTGGAATGCGGGTTGGAGGGGTGGGGTTTTCGGAGATGTTTATTATGGTTGTACAGGAAGTTGTCTAGTTAAAATTAACATTCCCGAATTAAAATAAACATTTCCGATTTCAGAGTTGAATCCAATAATTTCCCGGGTTTCTTTCATCAACAACCCGGGATTTTTTATGTCCAAACCAATACAATTCAATATCTTTTTCATAAATAAATTATTGCTCTATTTCTTGCTATTCCTGTATTTTTCCATTATAATACTCCGATAATCTCTTGGTTCCTCTGTTTCTAAAGGAGACATATCTACATCCTATACACTTAGAATTAGAGATTACAGAGGGTACAATCCTTCAATTGGGTAGTGCAGAAAAACCTTACGTGAGCTAAGAAATCTCGGAACATATTTCCATTGATGATTTTGGAATTGGATACTCCTCTTTAAGCTATTTAAAAGAATTTCCCGTCAATACCATGAAAATTGATAAGTCGTTTATTCATGATTTAGACATGGAAGACGAAGTTATTGTAAAACACCATTATTAACATGAGGAAAAGCCTTAAATTTAAAGTGCTTGCAGAGGGAATTGAAAGTGAAGTTCAACAACTGTTATACCTTAAATCACAGGATTGTAATGAGGGGCAAGGTTATTACTTTAGTAAACCTGTAGAAGCTGATGAAATTAAAAAAATATATCAAGAACGTCGAGACCTAGTACTTGCATGAAAGTACCTTATTCCAGCTTTTTGGAAGTAATGAGATTAAGACAGGCGTAAATTTATAATTAGATAATTGAATAATAAAAAAAACGAAAACGATTATATAAAAGGAAAAGAGGTCACACTTATGACGACAAAACAACATGTTTTAAGCCAAGAAGGAATGTTTGCCGCCATTGAGCGATCACTTGCAATGATTTTATTTGATTCGCATGGAAAGATTTTATGGGCTAATAATAATTTCGTACAAGTTATTGGATATAAAGTTGAAGAATTAAAAAATATGAATCATAAACAATTATGTTTATCTGAGTTTGCTAATAGCCGTAACTATGATATTTTTTGGAGTAACCTACGTAATAATAAGGCTTTTCATGATAAAGTAGAACGGGTTAATAAAGATGGAAGTATATTGTGGTTGGATGCAACGTACACTCCAGTGGTAAATGAAGAAGGACATATCGAAGGTGTAATTAAGATTGCGACGGATATAACCACTCGAGAAACTTTCTTAAAAAACAGTTCAGATGAATTTATTGCTTTAGTTCAGGAAATGACAGCAAGTACAAATGAAGTCCACAACGGCTCACAGAAGTCCGTGGACGACATGAAAAAACTAGTAGGTGAATCTAAGGTTGTAAAAGAAAATGTAGAAAAGATTCAATCTATGGCTTCTGTTGTAAAGGACATAGCAGCCCAATCGAACTTACTCGGTTTAAATGCAAGTATTGAAGCAGCTAGGGCAGGAGACTATGGACGTGGTTTTTCTGTTGTTGCTAGTGAAGTTAGGAAGATGGCAGATACAAGTAAAAATGCAGCTGAAGATATTTCAAGCCAATTAAATCACATTTTGAATTCAGTAACGGTTATGGCAGAAATGGTAAAGCAAGTTACTGAAAATATAACTAAAAATTCAGATTCAATTGATGAACTTAAAGATGCCTATGAACATATTACAAAAACAGCAGAGGAACTATCGAATATTATTTGATAGCTTGATAGTCAATCCACATACTACGAGAAAGACGATGAAATAATTGATATGATACACGTAAAATGAAAACATTGAGGCTTCGATGATCCAGGCAAAGCCTTTGTTACGTAAGGAGAAATATGGAAAGTATTTCAGCGTGTTCATGATGAAATAGGGGAACAGATTAAGCAATTTGCAGAAACAGAATAAATAACGTTTCATAAAATTTTACTGAAATCTTCTTATCTCTATATCTCTTTACTCTACTGTGTCTAATAAAACAAACGATCCGTAGTTAAAATAAACATTACCGACTTCGGTGTCTGATCCAATAGTTTCTCGGGTTACAATCAATAAGAGCCCGGGATTTCTTTATGCTTTTTCAAAAACAAATCAATATAAATTAAATGGCCTCAAGTTGAACGGGGTCGGTGACTATAAATATTTTGTAATACAGCGTTTGTTTTCTAGATTTAAAAGTTAAAACATGCTACAAAGAACTTTCCCCCATTATTTTCCATTCTTACCTAATAGTAATTTTGTGGTAAAATATACCTAGTCTAGATCAAGTGGTGATTTAGTCCTGTAAAGAGTTAAATGTATGTTGTATAGCCTAAGCTATAAATTATAGAAAAGGATGTAATCGAAAATATACTGGAGGAAACAGCATGAAGTTTTTAGCACCTATTTTATCACTTGCTTTTATTTTGCTTCTAATAAGTGGTTGCAATAGTAATGAAACACCAACTAATGCAGAAGTGGATGAAAATAAAGTTGAAGCCGAAGAGGAAATCAAGGTTGAAAATGAGGAAGAGGTAGAGGAAGATTTAGTTAGCAAATTAAAAAACTATGAAACTATTGTATTAGAAGATTTGAAAGAGAGTCATGATATTACGATTGAGTATCCAAAATTCGGGTTTGCCCCTTTAGATGAAATTATCTCTGTTCGAAATGAAGAGGATTTTAAAGGACAACAGGAACAAGCGGAAAGTTATCGTCAGGATGGATTTACAGATTCTTACTCTTATAATATAACTTTTGCTGAGCCGATAATTACTGAAAATATTGTTTCTATTTACTTTGATGGTCGATTCTATCATGGTGGAGGGTTTCCTTTAAGTTACACAATAAATTTTGATTTGAAGAATGAACGTCTGATTACGTTAGATGATGTCTTAGAAGAACATTCTACGTCTTTAGAGGTAATAGCTGATTTGCTAGCTCAAAAACTCATTAATGACGAGAGGTTTGCTCAGTATCGGGATGAACCTGTAACCGAGCGTTATAAAGATGCTGTAGAAAAAGAAACTACGCCCGATGAAAAGTATTATTCATCCTTTACACTAACAGATGATTCGATTACCTTTTATAAGCAATATCCCAGTATTATGCCCAATGCAGAGGGAATTGTTGGTATTGAACTAACATGGGATGAAGTGGAAAGTTATATGAGAACAGCAGAAGATGATTATCAAAAAGCTGGAACGGTAACATATGAGTTTGGTGATTCTGTAGAACCTGCATCAACCTTACAGTATACGGATGAGGATTATGGCTTTTCTTTAACATTTCCTGAATCATGGAAAGATAGTTATCTTGTACATGAAACATCCATAACGGAATATCATTTTGCACCAGTAGAACCATCGAAAGTGCTTGCGGTCAGCATGGTAGAAGACGGAAAGTACATAGGAGACGTATTTTTTATTGATGTACTTGAAGGTGTGTCCGAACAAGAAGCTAAAGCTTTCTATAAGCAGGGAGAGGGCTTTCAAGACTTTGTTGCAGAAGGAAATGGCGTATCACTCGCTTATGGAATGATTGGCGAGATGCCCCTTCCGTTATACGAAGAGCCCTATTTAGAAACAGGTAATCAATATGCGAAAATGGCCCAGGATGATCGGGTTACGATTTTAGAAACTGTAAAATTTAAATAGGTATCGATGTTTTGGACTGAATCCAGTAGTGTGATTCAGTCTTTTTCTTTATGCCTAATAATAGATTTTTAATAGCTCATTCAGTGATCACCTTTATTTCTAACTAAAATAACCATTTCCCCCAATCACAAATTACTTCCTCTTACTCAATCACCTTTGCACTTTTTAATTTTTAATAATAAAATGTCTAATGAGCAAAATTTACTATAGTTTGATAAAAAGTGGTTAAGCATGATATAAGTGAAAAAGAAGTAGGGACATTTTTGCTTTTTAATTTTGCAGCAAGAATTTGACCTGATGTCCCATAATGAGAGGATTTGAGTTTATATATGACAGATAACTTTTGGCATAATTTACCTAAGCCATTTTTTGTACTAGCACCTATGGAGGATGTGACGAATGTTATTTTCCGCCATGTAATTAGTGAAGCAGCTAGACCTGATGTATTTTTTACAGAGTTTACAAACACGGAGAGTTATTGTCACCCAGAGGGAATGCAGAGTGTGCGTGGGCGTTTAACTTTTACAGAAGATGAACAACCAATTGTGGCTCATATATGGGGAGATAAGCCCGAATACTTTAGGCAAATGAGTATTGGTATGGCTAAACAGGGATTTAAAGGTATAGATATCAATATGGGTTGTCCTGCACCTAATGTGGCGCCGAAAGGGAAGGGATGCGGCCTCATTCGTCGTCCTGAAGTTGCAGCAGATCTAATTCAAGCAGCAAAAGCAGGTGGATTGCCGGTAAGTGTGAAGACTAGGCTCGGTTACACGAATGTAGATGAATGGCGCGATTGGTTAACACACGTATTGAAACAAGATATCGTTAATCTTTCTATTCATCTACGTACAAAAAAGGAAATGAGTAACGTGGATGCTCATTGGGAATTGATTCCGGAGATTAAGAAACTTCGCGATGAGGTGGCACCAGATACACTATTGACGATTAATGGAGATATTCCCGACCGTCAAACCGGATTGAAGCTCGCCCAAGAGTACGGTGTGGATGGGGTTATGATTGGACGTGGTGTGTTTAAAAATCCATTTGCCTTTGAAAAAGAGCCGAAAGAGCATAGTAGTAAGGAATTGCTTGAACTATTAAGGTTACAGCTGGATCTCTTTGACAAGTATTCGAAATTAGAGCCACGTCCATTTAGACCTCTTCGTCGCTTTTTTAAAATATATGTCAAAGGATTTCGAGGGGCAAGTGAATTAAGAAATCAATTGATGACTACGGAATCAACAGATGAAGTACGGGCAATGCTCGATAACTATTGGGAAAAGAATGTTGAGGGGACGGAGGAATAGTTAGGTTTAGGTGCCTCCAATAAGTTAGAGTTTACGTACGTAAATAGGAGATTATTATTTTTAAAATATTTAACCTCTGATGAAGAGAAAAATAGCGTGAAATATTAGTAGGAGAGAAGAACTTAAATCATTCGGGGATTTTGGCATTATGAATCCTGTGACTTATAGCAATGGAACAAACCCGGTTTTCGCGAAAATAAACATTTTCGATTTCCGGGTCTTTTTTGACGATTGTATAAGAATGTACAGTTATTTAACTATTACAGATATTTTGGGTGGATTTCTTGATAATTACACTGTTTTCTCTTGAGGTCTGTCAGGATTTCCTTTATCACGGTAGACTCCTGCTGCATTTTAGTCAAGTCAACCGAGACAAGGCCAGTCACGGTAGACTCCTGCTGCATTTTCCCTCAAGTCAACCGAGATAGGGCCAGTCACGGTAGACTCCTACCGCATTTTCCGTCAAGTCAACCGAGATAAGGCCAGTCACGGTAGACTCCTACCGCATTTCCAGTCAAGTCGACCGAGATAAGGTCTGTCACGGTAGACTCCTACCGCATTTTCCGTCAAGTCAACCGAGATAAGGCCAGTCACGGTAGACTCCTACCGCATTTCCTGTCAAGTCAACCGAGATAGCTTCTTCCTTGGTTGATTTTTGCTTGTCTTGGGTAAAACTTATTACGATTACTTATTCTATTATAATCCTCGAGCAATAAACTTCAGCTTTACCGCAAAGTATCCGATCCCACCAGCATCCCACACCGCTCGAAACTAGATGACGATGATTGCGAGTAGTTAAAAAACAGAGAAATCCTATACTATCTGGTTTTTCGCTTGATTATTTCACTAAACTCTATTATTTGTATATTAAGAGAGTTTTGTAAAATGGGACAAGTAATTTGAAAAGGCAAAGGGAGAATGCAAGACTTTATTCAAGCCACTAATTGAATCAAGCTTTAGGCTTTTAAGGTATAAAAAGAATCAGAAGGGGTAACAAAATGTCAGAAATAATAGATGAGATTATTTTGAGAGGATTAAAAGAAAATAATTTAAAGAATGTTGATTTAAACATACCAAAAGAAAAAATCACCGTATTTACTGGTCTTTCGGGCTCGGGAAAGAGTTCCGTTGTTTTTGATACATTGGCAACAGAAAGTAGAAGACAAATGACTTTGAACTATCCTCTCTATGTTAGAAATCAAATGCCAAGGTACGAAAGACCTCATGCCAATCTTATGAAAAATTTAAGCCCGGTTGTCGTAGTTGAGCAAAGACCTATAGGTGGTAATTCCCGTTCAACAGTCGGCACCTATATGGATATTAATCCATTAATTAGACTTTTGTTCTCACGAATAGGAAATCCGCCAATAGGTTCTGCCAACGATTTTTCGCGACAGAGTTCCTTTGGTAGATGTACGGAATGTAACGGATTTGGGGAAGTAATTGCGCCGGATCTAAATAAGATGATTGATTTCGATAAGTCACTTCGGGAATATGCTGTAAAATTTAAGCCATTGTCGCCTTCAGGATGGCAAGGAAGATGGATGATAACTGGCGGATTATTTGATCCAGATCAACCGATAAAGGACTACACCGAAGAAAAACGCCATCTGTTATTGTATGGTCCGCGGGAAGGTGAAAAAGTATATGCGCCATTTCACACAAAAAACGGGCCTCAAGATCATGAGTGGGACGGGCTATTTCCCAGATTTACGCGCCTTTACATCAATAGAGATATCTCCAAGTTAAAAGAAGTATCCCAAGATGATGTCTTAGCAGTTTCAACGCGATTTTTATGCCCAACTTGCCAAGGTTCAGGCTTAAACCCAAAGGTATTAGAATGTAGAATAAATGGCTTAAATATTGCAGAATACGATCAATTAGAGCTTACTGGATTACTAGAAGAACTGAAAAAAATAAAAGATTCTACGGGAGAATCAATAGCACGACAATCACTTCCACCTATTAAACAACTGGTTGAAATGGGATTAGGTTATTTGAGTCTATCAAGAAAAATGGACACATTGTCTGGTGGTGAAGCTCAGAGGGTGAAAATCGCTCGTCATTTAGGAAGCAGTCTAAACAATATCACCTACATTTTCGATGAACCAAGTGCAGGGCTTCATCCAGAAGAAGTGAATATGTTAATACAGATGCTGAAAGGCTTAAAATCCCAACATAATACTGTAATTGTCATCGAACACGATCTATCGGTAATAAAAGTAGCGGATGAAATAATAGAGATGGGACCGGGAGCGGGTGTGAATGGGGGAGAAGTTGTCTATCAAGGAAAATTAGAAGGGCTAAAAAACTCTGTAACAACGCTTAACCATAAGCTAAAAATAAATAAAAAAACAAGGGACATAAAAGGTTACTTTGCTGTAAAAAATGCAAGTAACCATAACTTAAAAAATATAAGTGTAACTATTCCTAAAAATGTCTTAGTCTCCATTTGTGGAGTATCCGGTTCAGGTAAAAGCACGTTAATGATGGAAGCATTCATAGGAAGGTATCCAGAAACCATAATGGTAGGGCAAGGCAGCATAGGAATTTCTAACCGTTCGACATTGGCCACATATATGGGAATAATGGATGATATTCGCACCATATTTGCGGGAAGCACAGGACAACCAGCGGGTTTGTTCAGCTTTAATTCCCTAGGAGCATGTCCTATTTGTAAAGGGAAAGGAATTATAACGCCAGAAGTAGCATTTGCGGATCCGGTGACTGTTCCCTGTGAAGCTTGTGGCGGTACGAGATATTCAGATGAAGCACTACTATATCGACATCAAGATAAAAATATAGTAGAGATTTTAGATTTAACTATAGACGAGGCTGTCAACTATTTTAAAATGCCGAGGATCATAAAAAGAGTGAATACGTTAAAGGATGTAGGATTAGGCTATCTCACTTTAGGGCAGACGACAAGTTCTTTAAGTGGGGGAGAAAGTCAACGCCTAAAACTTGCAAGCCACTTACAAAAAGAAGGACAAATCTACTTATTAGACGAGCCATCCCTAGGGTTGCATACAAAAGATAATGAGAAACTTTTAAGTATATTTCAAACTCTTGTAAATAAAGGTAATTCAGTTATCATAATCGAACACAATCTTGACTTTATAACAGCGAGTGACTGGGTAATAGAATTGGGTCCAGGGGGAGGCAAGCAAGGCGGACATATTATATTTGAAGGTACACCGGAAAAGATGTTACATTCAAAAACATTGACAGCGAAATGGTTAAAAGATGGGGTAAAGGATTATTTTACTTAAAATGTGGATTTGTTAATTGAACTAGCCCCCCACCTTATCGAAGTGGAGGATTCTAGAATAATAAAGGAGGCTAACTATGAATATCGGTTTAATTGGTGCAGGAGCCATTGCTAATTTTCTGTTGGAAGAAATCAATCATAATCAATCTGAACATTTACTAGTTAAAAGTATTTTGGTACGGAATAAGGAAAAATATCGGTTGTTGGAGTCGAACTTTGGCGTGAAATTATTCACTGACCTTGAAGCGTTTCTTGATTCAGAAATCGATATTGTAGTGGAAGCAGCGAATATAAATGCAGTGAAAACCTTGCTACCATCTGTAATTAAGAAGAAGGATGTAGTGTTAATCAGTATTGGTGCACTGGCAGATGAAGTCCTGTTAACGGAAATAAGTAATCTTGTTAAGGAATGCAAGCATGCGGTTCACCTGCCGTCTGGTGCAATCGGTGGATTGGATTTATTGCAAAATGCACACGCCCTTGGAACGGTTGAAGACGTTTCGCTGACAACACGGAAACCTGCCAGCTCGCTAATAGAAGAAGCCATCGATGAAGCAAAGGTTGTATTTAAGGGTAAAGCGATTGATGCGATTAAGCAATTTCCAAAAAATATGAATGTCTCCATTGTCCTGTCCTTAGCAGGGATAGGGATGGAGAAAACGAGCGTATGCCTCGTGGCTGATCCACATATTGAAAAGAATGTACATCAAGTGGACGTAACAGGAGAATTTGGGGAAGCGACATTTTCTATTACGAATAATCCACTTCCGCAAAATCCGAGGACGAGCTATTTAGCCGCTATGAGTATTCTAGGGACATTAAAAAGAATTAATGGGGAACTAAGAATCGGTGGCTAATTTAGGGTGTAATAATTAAACTAAGCTAAACAGATTGTAATAGATCGGAGACAATAAAGGAATGGATGTAAAAGAATATATAAGTACTACCTTGCCTGGACTTGTATTAAAGCCCAGTCTTTATCATCAATGGAATAAAAGTATTCATTTCGATTTAGCCAGAGAGATGTATCAATTGAAAGATGAGACAGATGAGCTAAATCTTGATTATTTTTATACAGTCTATGATCAGGCCATCTCACTTTTTAATGAAATTTTCTCAGCCGAAGATAAAATTCTTTTGGTAACGAATATCTATCATAACAAGAATTATGTAAGAAGAAGTAGGAGGAAAATCAAGGTCTATCGTCATTACATAAAAAACAAAGACGTTCGTTTGCGTTTAAAGCAAGAAACCCTTCCTTATATGTTCGATGATGAGGAATATGCTGAGGAAAAGTGCACCTCCCAATTTTCTTTAGAATGTCGGAAACAAGATATTCGGTATCCTTTACTAATAAAAGCAATTTGTAACCAGGATTTCCCTTCATTAAAACCAAAATTACATAATCCTTATGGCCTATATGAACCGGATGTATTTTTTATTAATGTAACGAAAAATGTCATTTTTTACATTTATGATGATAGAGGATGTGAAGTTATCTCTAGTGACATTGAAACGATACGCCCTATATATAGGCAATATATTGATTGGGTTGATGAATATTATCGTGAAGAAATAGATCAACGTTTTAAGTGAATTTTAAGATTAGTTATTGTGTTCTTCGAAATTCAAAAAGAAGGAGTTGAGGGCTTATTCCAGAACATAAAAACAATTCATTTCGTGATATGAAGAGAAAGGAAAAGATAGCAACAATAGTAGGAATAGCACTTCTTATTATCTTCGTGGTGGGCTTTGTATTTGGAATTTATTTCTTTGGACTGGCAGGGGTTTTTAAAGTGCTCGGGGTTCATTATGAATCTATCTGGTCATTGGTTATTTTTGTTATCGGTATCCTTATTATAGGCATTATTGTCGAATTGTTTGCCAAAGTAATTTACAAGTTGTCCGTGCGAAACCTTACAGGAAAAATAAAAGTGTCTCTTATCCGAATTATTATTGAAGGCTTATCTAACTGGCTAGTTCTGTTCACTGTGGATGAGTTGATGAATAGTATTACACTTTCTTTGAAAACGGAGATTATGATTGCGTTATTCCTTACCTTGTTCGAAATTGTTTTCGATGATGAAAAGGATAAAGATGACAATATTGATTGATTTACAATACGGCGCTTTAAAAGAAATAAAGTTTTCGGTGTGTTATAGCGTTAGAACACCAAAATAGGTAATGAAGGAGCAATCTAACTTGCACTATTTTAAGTTTCTTTTTTATGAATTAATATTATTTGGCTTGATTATAATAGCGAATTATTTTTATGATAGTAACCTTAATCCACCATTTACAAAAGTTGATGTAATGGCAAGCATCGTATTTCTACCTATTCTTGGCTATTTATTATTTATGCTAATTAAGTTATTTAAACGGTTTGATAACATTTTATTAAAAAATAAGATAATCCTATCTATCCCTACTTTTATTTTATCGGCATTAGTTATTGGAATTATATTTTCATGTTTTGATATACAGTGATTTTCTAAGCATGCTCTTCTATTCTGTGTGCATTTATGATGTAATATAGTAGTAACTAACCGTAAAATAGGTAGAAAAACAAGGTATCGACTTTGAAAAATTTAAAAAAGTGTTAGGGGAAATGTAAGAGAACGACTCATAATTTTAGGAGGGAACAACATGGAAGTTTTTGCTGAGTTTTTAGTGGCGATTGATGATCCTTTACATCGAGAAAGAACGGAAGAAGTGTTAACTTGGATAAAAAATAAATACCCAAATTTAAAAACAGAAATTAAATGGAATCAGCCAATGTTTACGGACCACGGTACATTTATTATTGGCTTTAGTGTATCTAAAAAGCATTTAGCTGTCGCCCCTGAAAGTGTAACGATAGCTCATGTAGAAGATGATATTGTGAAGGCTGGGTATGACTATACAAAGGAGTTGATTCGTATCCCTTGGAATAGCCCAGTTGAATACTCACTGCTTGAGAAAATGATTGAGTTTAATATTTGGGACAAGGCAAACTGCCCTACTTTTTGGCGGAAATAGAAAAATAAGATAGCCTGGCATGTAGGGCTTAAGAGGCTTAAAGGAGTTGGTAAACGTGAATGATTTTTTTCTCTTAACCCTACTTTACTATGTCACTATCACTAGCATTGCATAAATGAAGGCGATCTCATAATGATCGTCTTTTCTTTTTCAAAATCCCATAATATCATTGGAATACTATGTTAGTATTTAAATGTCGAGTTTACGTTTACCTTAAATAAAGGAGGGCATGGTTTGAATAAATATCTAAAGATCATACTAGGTGTTTTGGGTGTCATCTTGTTAGGATTTGGACTACTTGTTGTTGCCTTTCTATTCGAAATGAAGCCCGATAAAGATGAAGAAGAAAAGATAAAGCTTCAGGCAGAACAGTATTTAGAAGATAAATTTAATGATAATTTTGAGATATATGATACTTTATATGATAATATGGGGAACTTTGAATTTGAATATGCCGCTAAGGTCAGGGATAAGAATACGAGTATACAATTTTTAGTTTATTATGATGATAAAACAAAGCAAATGGTTGATACATATGTTACCGAAAAATGGGAGGATGATTTAGAAGCTGAAATACGTCCTTTTGTAAAAGAGAATTTTGGTGGTAAAACCGATTTCTTTGTATTCTTTATCAATGAAAAAATTGGACAGGAATTGGATATTGATCCTATTAATCCAGGAAGTTATAAAGACTTTGATGTTACTCCTACAATCCGTATTTCTGTTCCCCGAAAAAGGAGTGTCGGGGACGAAAAACTACTTGATGAATTCATATCTTTCTTAAAAAGCGAAGATAAATTGCAACATGGTTCGGTTATTATCGAATATATCACTGAGAATGGCGAAATTTTAGATGATGAGTGGGGTAAAGAATTATAAATAGTTAAATCAGAATTAATATTATTCATTGGCATTCTTTCCGTCACAATTGCATACTTTATCACAAAAAAATGTAAGCAAACACTAATAACTGTGGTAGATAATTATTTCACCATTTGATGCGATTATTCGATAAGGATAATCACTTTTTGTGCTAAAATTAGAATAAGACTAGTAAAATATAACGAAGAGAAGAAATTTGTGGATAAGGGAAAATCTAAAGTTTTTTTACCTAAAAATTCCGTTCAAATAAACATCTAATTATGCTATCTTATATGGTAGAAGGAAATTGCCTTTGAATGTAAATTCATAGATTAAATTAAAGGCGGGGTAACAATAAAACAGGAATATCCCAATTGCTTGCGGAGCATAAAAGGATAGTATAAACATGTATGTATTGCGAAATTTGTTGATATATGTTTCTATTTGTTGACATTTATAAATCTAGCAAAGGGAGGTTATTTAAATGCTTGGACGTAGAAGGTTAAACACCAAAGGGAAAATAGCAATTTCCATTCTATTAACCATTATGATTCTACTATTAACCGGCTTGGTTAGTAATGATAAAATGAAAGCAGCAAAAGAAAATGACTCTAATATTGAGAATTCACTAGAAATGTTATCATTTTCTGCTGAGCCTGTATTAGCTTTTTCTGATTCTACATTAAGTCAATCTATAATTGATAGGGAAAATGAAAAAAGAGAAGTCGCTCGAAAAAAAGAGGTCGCCAAACAAAATGAGATAGATCAACAGGAAAATGCTATCTATCTAACATTTGATGATGGACCATCAAGTGTTTCAGACCAATTACTCGATGTCTTAGGCGATTTTCAGATGAAAGCAACCTTTTTCATGGTGGGTCCTAGAATAAGAGAATATCCTAAAATAGTGAAACGGATGCAAAAGCAAGGATTTGGACTTGGTCTACATAGTATCACTCATGATGTAGGTAAGATTTATAGTAGTCAATCTTCTCCGTCAGAAGAAATGATAGAGAATCGAAAAATATTGGAAAATATAACAGGGGTACGTTCTGACGTTATCCGTTTACCTTATGGAAGTATTCCGTATTTAACAGAAGCAATGCGTTATCTATTAGACCAAAATGGTTTTAATGTTTGGGATTGGAATGTAGATAGTCTTGACTGGGATTTTAAAGATGCGCGATATGTTCAACATACAATCCAAGAAATAGAAAGAATGAAACAAGCAGGAGAAACCCCAGTGGTCCTCCTTCATGATAAACATGAGACAATAAAACATTTACCCAAATTATTATCCTATATTAAAAAACAAGGTTACCAAACGAAAATATTAACTAACGATATGGCACCATTAACATTTTCGTGTAAAGGACGTTGTTATTCCATAAACTAATTCTAATTCCGGTTAAGCTGCAGGAGGTAACATCGTTGAATAGATTAATAGTATTTGTGATTTTTGTATGTTTCGTATCTTTTCTAACTGGTTGTTCATCCGACGAAAAACAGGCTACTAACATACACAAAATAATGGAGAAATCCGCTGAGTTTGAAAAAGATTTCGCAGCTAATCAAAGAGATCTATATGAAACTAGAAAAAATGCACAGTTAGTATACAATGATTTGATTAGTCTCGACATCAATGACAAGGACACCATTGCTCAAAAGATAGAAGAAGGCAACACATACATGATGAAACAACAAGGGTTATTAGAGAAAGCGGAAGAAAGTTTCCAAAAGGCTTATAAAGAATCAATAACCATTCAGGAAAATATCAAAAAGATCAAAGATGAGGAACAAAAAAACAAGCATCAAAACTAACCACAATCATGAACGAGCGAAAGAAATTGATAGAAGCCTTTTTTAAGGATTACCATGAAAATTTGGAAATACAGAATACACTATATGAATCTATTGGAGATGGAAATTTTAATTTTACAATCCTTGATGAGCAGATTGATAATATAAATGAACACAGTCAAGAAATGGAAGAAATGATACAACAATTTAATCAATATACCAAACAGTTTATTGAAGCGAAAAACGACTATTATCAAATGAATTAGCTAAGTTGTGATAAAAGAAGGTCAGGGAAGACAGGCGATTGGGGAAGAAAGTGTAAATGCATAAAATATATACAATCGTTTAATTATACCTGCATGTGTAGAGATAAGTGGTAGAAGAAGCTAGGATCTAAAAAATAAAGGATTAAAAATGTAATAGGTAACTATACAAAAAGTAGCGAATTCGCTACTTTTTTTGTATAGAAAAAATAATAGTTTTATCGTTTAACAGGAAACTAACCTTCAACCTCTAAAATCAATTCCCACTAAGGCGTTTGGATGACCGCTTTTTGTTGAACGTTTTCTGTTAAGTGATGAATCAGTTTACCTACCCTATGCCCTTTTATTTTTTTAACCCAATGAGGATCAACAACGATAGTGCGGCAAAGTCTGTTTTCCCTTAATTGAAGGGTTCTTAAATTAATAATGGAACTATGTTAACTTTTATTCTTAAAATAATGTCAAATGACAGTGGATTCAATGCAGCTGCTAGCTTGGACTATAGATTAAAGGCTTTTGTGTACTAATATAGCTGTTATTTCACATATTGTTCAAAAATTACAGACTATTTTGCTTTTAATTGGTGTATACTTGTTAGTGAGTGAACAAACTGTAATGGATAAGAATAAAATAGTATACAGACTATCTATATTAGTTTGTTTTATTTATCCTGTAAAGGAGGGAAAATATTATGTCAAGATTAATGTCTTCCTACGATGAATTAGTAGATAAATATAAAATGGAATTGTTAAACAATGAACAATTAATGGATCAATTTGAGGAACGTTTTGAAGAACGTCTTGCTGCGAAAAGTAAGGAAATAGAAAAAGAATAACATACAAAAAACAAACACGTTGGTTTCATTAGAAATCCAACGTGTTTGTTTTTTTGTAGTCCATACGTCGCTGAACGAGCACTTGTGCTTTTGTTCTTGGTTCTTCATAGACCTAATGAGTGCCGGAGTGAGGAAAGAATCACTTTGTTCAAGCACTCATCGCCTTAATGAGTGCCGGAGTGAGGAAAGAATCACTTTGTTCCGTCACTCATTGCCTTAATGAGTGCCGGAGTGAGGAAAGAATCACTTTGTTCCGTCACTCATTACCTTGATGAGTGTCGGAGTGAGGAAAAAATCACTTTGTTCCGTCACTCATTGCCTTGATGAGTGTCGGAGTGAGGAAAGAATCACTTTGTTCCGTCACTCATTGCCTTGATGAGTGCCGGAATGAGGAAAAAATTACTTTATTCCGTCACTCATCTCCTTAATAAGTGATTGAAAGAAAGTTGTACTTAATGAGTTAGTAAGACAGTTTAAATTATGATGCAGTGTCTATGTATGTTAGAAATGTTGGATGATTGCTAAAATACCTTACTAGTAAAAATAACATGCCCTTAATTTTGTGAATGATGTTTCACAAAGTTAGGGGTTTTTTTATGAATATAGTAGAATTGAACTTATAATCAATTGTGAAAATAATGAAACTTCTACGTGACTCTTTCGTAAGAATTAATATTTAAATCGATTCGTCAACTTGAAATATACGTATCACTAAAATTGGAGGTCTTATGGAAAAGCTTATTGAACTTAAAAATATAAGTAAAGTGTATACAGATAAAAAAAATGTATTGCGTAATATTTCGCTTACCATTAATAAAAAACAAGTCATTGCAATTCTCGGTGGAAATGGGACAGGAAAAAGCACGTTATTACGAATCATAGCAGGTGTGGAACGACCGACTTCGGGAAAAATCAATTATCCTAACAAAACCATTAAAATAGGATATGTACCAGAAAGATTTCCGAAAAACATTCGATTTTCCCCAAGTGAATATTTTCTTTACATGGGGAAGATGAGTGGAGCATCAAAGGATGGTCTAACGAAACGAATAGACAATTTATTACACCGTTTTCAATTAGAAGGTCTGAAAAACCAACGAATTATGGAACTATCAAAAGGTAATATTCAAAAAGTCGGACTTATCCAATCTATTCTACTGAAGCCAAATCTATTAATTTTGGATGAACCTTTATCTGGTCTTGATTTCGAAGCTCAGGGAGAGTTAGTAAAAATTATAGGGGAATTAAAACAGCAAGGAACTACGATTTTGATAACGTATCATGAATCGAATATTTTAGAATCAACAGTCGACAACACTTTTTTAATACATAATGGAAATATTTCTGAAACGGAAACCACTGTAAAACAATCTATTAAATTATTGATAATTAGAAATGTAGAGAAATCCGTAGTTAAAGATTGGGGTGGGATACATAAAGTAGTGGAAAAGGATCAACAATTATATCTTTATGTTTCCGCAAAAGAGAGTGATGTTATTTTATCAAGAGTTCTCCAATTAAAAGGAAGTGTTGAGGCTGTTTCAACAGTAACATTAGATGAGATGGAGAGAACGATATGAAGGCATTAATAAAATATAGTTTACATGATTATCTCCGTTCCCATAAGTATTTTCCGCCGATATCAACATTTATGATTTTAATTTTTGTTTATTATTCTTATACCCCAAATCCGATTATTGATAGTTATGCAGTAACAGCATTGATTGTATATGTTATATCTGCCTGGTTATGTGTGAGTGTTTTGTCCCTTGATTCACATGTTCAAAGGCAAATGATGATTCTTCATATAGGTGGAGAAAATCGATATTATCTTTCAAAGTTAATTTCTGTTTGGTTAATTACATTGATATTAACTCTGTATGCATTCATCTATCCAATTACTTTTGGGATGTTTAATGAATCAGTAAGTTTAAAAATAGGCCTGGTATCCATTGTAAACCATATTTTTCTATCGATATTAGGGATTAGTATCGCAAGTTTATTTAGTAAAGTAATAACGGAAAATGCTGTTAATTCATATGGGGGACTAGCTCTTATTATCACCATTTCATTAGCAACATTAGGGATTTATGATGTCTTACCAACCTATCTTAAAAATATCATTTGGATAATTCCTCCAGCGGTCGGTACACAACCTGTACTATTTAATTGGAATGGTGAAAATTTCTTGGATCTTTTGCTATTTCCATTTATATGGATGATCGTTTACTCAACGATTTTATTGTATTTGTTCTTAAGGCTAGCAAAAAAAAGCCAAAAATAGATACGTTTGTGTAACGATTGGAACCTTTGATATAAAGTGTGCTATGGCGGTGGAATACAAAAAAGGAGGGATAAATTTGGAACGTTCCTTAGAAATTGGGATTGATACATCTTTTGCTTTGAACCTTTTAATTTATATACAAAATATTTATCTAAATCAACATGAAAAGGGGGAAAAGTTAAGGTTTCCTTATTTATCAACAAAAGTAGTATTTCGAGATGACTTTGAAATCAAGTATAAAGAACTTTGGAAGGAAATATCTCAACGAATAGCTGAAGACAATAAAAAAGGTGCCATACCCTTTTATGGAGATAAGGAGTTATATTATGAGAAGCTGTTTGTCATTGATGGAGATAGTTCCAAGGAGTTTAATGAAATTTATCAAACCTTCAAAGTATGGTGGGGTAGTTTCGTGGGACATTTTACAATAGAAAAATCTACTGATGAAATGGCTCAACAATTATATACAGAATTGGCCAACTTGCTCGTTCAAAAAGGAATAAAGCCAAAAAGGCGATGGAATATTAGTTTGCTTTATGATGAATGTTTATTAGCTGAGACTCAGGTTTTTTCCTATTTTGCTGTTGTTCCGACTAGGGATTTCTTTATAAAATACAAAGAGTTAGTTTCTAAATTAGAAGCATGTATGGATTTGAGGGGAAAATGATGGATAGAAGAATAACAGAATTAGTTAATCTAACGAAGGTAAAATTTGGTCTAGATAACTATTATTTAGAGAGACATGGTTTGAGTAGAAATGTAAATATATTTAACGAGACGATTTATACGTTATCTATGGAATGGTTTCCGAACGCTGTAACTGTACCTGAAGATGATGATAGCAATCCTGAAGGTGCAGCAGTAATTGATATAAATGTAAATACTCGGAAATTTGAAAGTGTAATTTTCACCATGGGTAAGACGTATGCAACGAATGGGGTTACGTTTGCAACTTCAGATAGAAATGACATCATAAAATGGATTGAACAGGAAACCGGACTAACGTATGGCAAACAATTTCAATTATATAAAGAAGAGGAAGAGAGACTACTTTTCAATGAATGTATGGATGGAACTGCAGTATCGCCTTCAGGGTCAATTGAGATTAAATTAGATAAAGAAGATAGGCTAACCTTGTTCTCAGTATTTGGTCAATTTCCCTCTAAAGAAATTGTAAAAGATGAAGAATACACACTTTCTATTGAAAATGTAGAACATCTGGCAAAGGAACAACTGAAATTGGTAGAATTCCCTTCATTTGATAAGGAAAAGTTATTTCCTGTTTATGCGGTAGAAGAGGTCTATGTTACGAATGAGAATAAGTCTATAATTCCCTTTGAATTTATAGTGGATGTAAGGTCATATCTAAAAATAGATGAAGTTATTTCTTGGGATGAACCAATTAATACACCATTCAAACGGAAAGAGATTAAATGCCTTGAAGAAGTTACGGTAGATCAAGCTTTTACCTCTGAGCCGTCTCCTGATTCTTTTCCAATTACAAAGGAAGAAAAAGAGAAATCCCAATTGACGGTTCAGGAAATGTTAAGAAAAGAATATCCAGAAGATACAGGACAATGGATACTTAAAACACTTCATCGTGAAAAGGGATATATCCATGCCATATTAAGAATGAGTAAACAAGATAGTCATGTGTTTCAAAGAAAACTCGTCATTATGATTGATCCAAAAACACTTCAAGCAGTGAATTATATGGATAACAAACCGATGCTGGAGATCTTCGACGAGTTTATGCCAGCGGAAGAGGTGACGATAACTAGGGAAGCAGCGTATGAGAAAATTAAGGATAGGTTTGAAATGGAACCCTATTATGTTTATGACTTTGAAAGCAAGCAGTATGTTCTTTGCGGGAAAATTGATTGTGAATATGGAGTAAATGGATCAAACGAAGAAATTGTTGCATTAGATGATTTGTAGTTTGAAAAAAAACGTATCAATAGAAGGGTTACTAAGTATATTCAAAATGGAAGAATTTACATAGGTCTGATTGACTTAAAAAAATAAAGCGTGCTTCGTGTTAAAATTAATGTTACAGTTGGAGAGACTATTTTATAAGAGAGTAGGTGAACAACATGATAGAAGTAAAATCCTCCCCAATAAGTGACGGAGAATTCAACAGAGGGGTATTCGCCACATGTGATATAGAGAAAGGTAAGCTTTTACATGAAGCACCTGTCATTGCTTATCCAAATGATCAACACGAGCATATTGAGAAAACGTTACTAGCTGATTACGCTTTTGAGTATGGAATCAATCATACCGCTTTCCTTCTTGGTTATGGAATGTTGTTTAACCATTCTTATGAACCGAATGCGGTTTATGAAATTAATTTTGACAATCACACATTTGAATTTTATGCTTTCACAGATATAAAAGCGGGAGATGAGATTCTAATCAATTATAATGGTGATGTTGATATCAAGGATCCACTTTGGTTTAATCAGGACTAAAAAGGATAATATAAGGGGCAACTAACCTAGTGGAGTTGCCTTTTATAATAAAGTATTTTTACCATATTATCTATGGATTTAGCATACTAAAACGCTTGGATAAGAATTTCTTTTCAAGCGTTATTTTATTTATTTAAATCCTGCCCCTCATCGTGTAAATGAGTGCCCATTTCTTTTTATCCTGAGTAGTAGCCGAGCGGGGATATCAGTAAACCCTGGTATTGTATCAGCGTTGGAGCGTAGGATATCAGTAAACGCTGGTGCTATATCAGTAGTAGGGAACAGGATATCAGCAAACCCTGGTGCTATATCAGTAGTAGGGAGCAGGATATCAGTAAACCCTGGTATTATATCAGCGTTGGAGCGTAGGATATCAGTAAACGCTGGTACTATATCAGTAGTAGGGAGCAGGATATCAGTAAACCCTGGTATTATATCAGCATTGAAGCGTAGCCATTAATAAACGCTAATACTATTTATCAGCAAACTCTGGTTCTTTAATAATCATGCACGATTGGCTAAAAAAATAAGACTGATCATATGGATTCAGCCTTATTCTTTATCTCTTGCTAATTTATTTCTATTTTTAGTTCCAGGAGGTTGTTCTAACCAGTTGTTTGTAATCATAATATCGGCTCCGCTTTTGGCAAGTCGGGACACCTCTAGTGATAAACGTTCATAGTTTATCGCTAAGTCACTTCGTTTGCTTGCAGCTGCAGCAGTAGCGTAGTTTCCTATTCCAGCAGACATAATAAGAGACATCTGAAACATTGTTAATTTATCTGAGAATGTTTGTGTTGTCGAGTTACTAATTCCAACATCAGGTACTTGTGGTGCTTCAATATCGTCCTTTAACAATGTATCCGTAAAAATCTGAATGTGCTTTTTCGAAATATCTCTTCCTCGAATCATAAAATCCTGAACATCTTTTATTGGCGAAGTTTGAGCAAAAGAAAGGCATAATTTGATACCAACGGAGTTAGTTGCTACATTTTGGTACAAATGTGAAATTTCAACGGCATTTAAAGGTCTTTTCTCGCTAAAAGGGTTTAACCCACTGTAATACTTCTTACTATCGACATAGTCGGTTTCTTTTGGAACTTCAATGTACGGATGTCTAGCATTTATTCCTTTAATGAGGCCAATATCACTTGATTGGTCAAATAGTTTAGTGATTTCAGATAACCCCTTAATAAAGTAACTACGTACATCCTTTCTAGAACTCATGGAGATAAAACCACTATAAGCTAACATCCCTACCTTTGCCATGTGGTTTACGTAGGTTAAACAAAATAAATCAGTGTAGAGATAGGGAGCTTCCATGTTAACGTCTTTTTCTTCAGTAAAACCATTTGGAATTGCATATTCTTCTTTATTGAAAAGTGTAATTAACTTTTCTAAACGACTTGATGATATATCATAAGCATATTGAACAACGGGTTTGATATCCGAGTCTTCTATATGCCTCAGCATAAATCCTAAGACACATTTAACCATGCTATCATTCATATACCCAGTCCAAAGTGAAGCAATTTCGGCAGAGGTTAGGTTTATATTTTTGTCCTCGTTCATCTTAATCCTCCTAATTAGCATTGGGATGTGTTTATTATTTACTATAAGGAAAAATTTATGAGTAGATTTTGAGATATTTATTCATGAAATCATAATCCGTTTTATGGAATGATGATAGACATGTATTAATGTGTATTAATGTCACTATATCACTATATCAGTAGGTATTTTTACTTTTCATTTATCCCTCAAAGTTATTATGCATATACTTCAATTTATACAATTCATTATTATTGTGGAGTGAAATAAACTCATATAAAATTGGGGTTATAGTAATATTGTCCTAATTTCCTGCTATATTTAATTTAAAAGAATACTGGGGGTTATCATTTATGGATAGCATTCTCTTACGAAACAATGTCAAAATTATTGGTGAAGGTAACCGACCAATCTTATTTGCTCCAGGTTTTGGATGTGACCAGAATATGTGGAGATTTGTGGCACCAGAATTTGAGAGTGATTATCAGGTCATTCTGTTTGATTATGTAGGGTCTGGAAAATCTGATTATGATGCATATAGTTCTAGTAAATATAGTGAATTAGGTGGATATGCACAGGATATTCTTGATATTTGCTTGGCATTAGACTTAAAAGAGGTGACGTTTATTGGTCATTCAGTAGGGTCTATGATAGGGATACTAGCCTCTATTCAAAAGCCTAATCTTTTTAAGGAGCTTATTTTAATAGGGCCTTCTCCATGTTACTTAAATGATCCACCTCAATATTTAGGTGGATTTGAAAAAGAAGAGCTAGATGAACTAATAAATATGATGGATTTGAATTATATTGGTTGGGCTAACTATCTTTCAAAGGTAATCATGAAAAATCCTGAACGACCTGAACTTTCAGGCGAGCTTGAACAAAGTTTCTGTTCTACGGATCCCCACGTTGCACGTGAATTTGCAATTGCAACATTTTTTTCTGACTATAGGAATTGTTTACCAGAAGTATCAGTACCTTCTTTAATTTTACAATGCTCGGATGATACTATTGCGCCACTTGAAGTAGGGAAGTACATGTTTCAACATTTACGGAACAGTGAATTTTATCAAATGAAGGCTACTGGACACTGTCCGCATATGAGTCATCCTGAAGAAACTGTACAACTAATAAGAAAATATTTGACAGTGAATCAAGATTAAGGAGTAGATTATTCTTATGGATGAACAGTTGGATTTTGCCCCTTGTGGTTATTTGTCCCTCACAGATGATGGAACTATTCATTGTATTAATCAAACATTGTTAGTTTTACTAGGAATAAAAAAATCTGAAATCATGGGAAAGCATATTAATGTCATTTTAACCAAATCAAGTCAATCATTCTACCAACTCTATTTTTTCCCTATGATTAAAGCACAGGAAAAAGTGGATGAAATGTTCCTTACATTAAAATCAAAAAATGGTGATAATATACCTGTTTTTCTTAATGCGGCACGTAACAAACGAAATGAAACTTTTGTAAATGATTGCATCTTTTTTCCCATGAGGAGACGTTATGAATATGAGCAAGTCATTCTATCGGCAAAAAAGGCTGCTGAGGAAAGTACGCTGAGCAAAGAAAAAGCAATAGTTGAGCTTGAAAAAGTGCGCAAAGAGTTAGAATGTAAACAAAAGGAACTTCTCGAATTAAATGAAACGCTTCAGAAATTGACGGTTACGGATGAATTGACAGGTCTTCATAATCGGAGAAGTTACAATAAAGTATTATCTCAAAATTTATCCTTATTTCATAGAACTACGAATCCTTTTTCGCTACTGATGATTGACATAGATCATTTCAAACTAGTTAATGATACTTATGGTCATTTAACAGGAGACAAAATACTTAAAGAGTTATCTTACATTTTAAAGAATGAGTCAAGAGTGTGCGATTTTACCGCCCGTTATGGGGGGGAGGAGTTTGTATTAATACTTCCTCATACAGAGAAGGAAGGTTCTATTCAAATTGCAGAAAGTATACGCGAGAGTGTCGAAACTGCTATCTGGACAGTTCCATCCATAACGGTAAGTATAGGGATTGCAACAGCTATAAACGGAGATACAGAAACGACTGTTCAATCTAGGGCAGATGAAGCGTTATACATATCGAAAAATAAAGGACGTAATCAGTTAACCCATGCAGAGGAATTGAAAAAAGGTCTCTTTCGAAATTAAATCAATGTGTTTTTAACGCGCTTAACTGGCTGTAATAACCCACTTATAAATAGAGTTAATCAAATTTGTGGGGTAACAGCCAGTAAGCACGTTGAAATACATTCATTTATAAATAAAGTTGTTATTATCGACTATTTATTCTTTGCGGTAATCGGTCAATGCTTCCATTACTTCAACTTGTCTCCGTTTCGCTAAATTATTATTTGCACCATAAACGCTAGGTGATTGAGGTAAGCCCGCCAAATATGTTGCTTCATCATAATTCAGTTCAGCAGGTGACTTGCCAAAATAGTAAGTACTTGCTTTTTGTATTCCATAATTACCTTCTCCATAATAGATAATATTGACATACAGTTCTAAAATTTCATCTTTGCTATAGGTTTTTTCTAGGTCAAAGGCAACAAAGAGTTCTGCAACTTTGCGGATAAATTGTTGCTTATTACTAAAGTAAAGATTCTTAGCAACTTGTTGTGTTAATGTACTACCGCCTTCTTTGATTTCTTTCGCTTTTAAATTTACAAGGCTTGCACGAATAAGGGAAATAAAATCAAAGGCACCGTGTTCATAGAAACGATGATCCTCAACAGCGACAACCGCATCCGTAAAGTCATTAGAAATCTCTTCTAGTGGCACGAAGCTAACATTTTCTTTAACTGAATCGACCTTTTCCGAAATGGATATTTCCGAGATAGCTTCTTTGTAATGGGAGTAACCAGTATAAACAATAGATATTACGACAAGAATGACAAGGATAAATCCAATTTTGAGTAGTTTTTTAATAAATTTCATCATTAATTACCTCAATTTTCGACATATATTTGTAGTATAACCAATGTTCCCAAGCTTGATTAACGAATGAATTAATCCCAGAGTTAATTTCCTTACTTTACCAGCCAATGGGTGTAGTTGCTACAATTTTAATAAATATGTCATTTATTGATTTAAAAAGGAGTGAACTGAAGATGAGTCATATTAATTGGATGGAAGAAGTTCTAAAAAGAAAAGATGATTTTATTAAGGATTTACAAGGACTTTTACGAATCAAAAGTGTGTTAAATGAAAACGATAAAAACCCTGAAGCTCCTTTAGGAAAAGGGATTAAGGATGCGTTGGAATATATGCTGGATATGGGGAATAAAGATGGATTTATAACAAAAAATGTTGGTCATTTAGCGGGTCATCTTGAAATGGGGAAGGGAGATAAACTTCTTGGCATTTTAGGTCATGTTGATGTCGTACCAGAGGGAGATGGCTGGAGTGTTGATGCATATGGTGGAGTTATAAAGGATGGAAAGATTTATGCTAGAGGTTCTAGCGATGATAAAGGACCGACGATCGCAGCGTATTATGGAATGAAAATTGTAAAAGAATTAGGTCTCCCACTAGGTAAAAGAGTTCGTTTAATTATTGGAACGGATGAGGAAAGTGACTGGAGATGTGTGGAACATTATTTTGCAGAAGAAGAAATGCCAGACATGGGATTTGTACCGGATGCGGATTTCCCTATTATTTTTGCGGAAAAGGGAATTTCTGATTTCGATATTTTCCAAGATATCAGTTCTAGTACGTCTAGCGAGGAACTACAATTGTTATTATTTCAATCGGGCCGAAGATACAATATGGTACCAGATTTTGCAGAAGTTCATTTACAAGTGAGTTCCAAGTTAGAAAAAATTGATCAGAAGTACCGAAACTATCTTCGTGAGTGGAAGTTAGAAGGCGACATTTCTGTAAATAAGAATGAACTCATCTTAATGTTAGTTGGTAAAAGTGCCCATGGTGCTGAACCAAAAGATGGGAAAAATGCTGGTGTTTTTTTGGCTAATTTTTTACAAAGTCTAGAATTGGATGCACAGGGTCAGAAATTTGTAAAGACTATCTCTTCCTTCTTTAATAAGTCCCGTGGAGAGGTTTTTAACATTTCTTATCAGGACGAAGAGTCAGGAGAGCTAACCATCAATGTAGGAATCATGAATTATACAATCAAAAAAGGTGGTCGTATTGGATTAAACATGCGTTATCCTGTAACATTCGATATAGAAGAAGGAAAAGCGAAAATAGAAGAAACATTAAAGAAAAATGAACTAAAACTGCAGAATTTTACAGATTCCAAGCCAACTTATGTGAAGAAGGATGACCCACTTATTCAAACATTGCAAAAGGTATATGAGGAACAAACGGGTGAAAAGGCAGAACTACTTGCTATAGGTGGAGGAACATATTCACGTGCCTTGGATCATGGCGTTGCATTTGGTGCATTATTTCCGGGACGCGAAGATGTAATGCATCAAAAAGATGAATACGCCATTGTGGATGATTTATTAAAAGCAACGGCTATTTATGCGCAAGCTATTTATGAACTAGCAAAGGTATAAGAGGTTGTGACACGCGCTGTAAGAGGAATATTGGAAAGGAGAGAACAAAGTGAAATATGTAGATACATGGGATTTAGAAAGTATTTTTCCTGGTGGGACGAAATCTAAAGAATTGCAGAAAAAAATACAATCGGTCAAAGCTGATATTAAAGTCTATCAAAAGTTATTGAGTGAATGGGATTTTCAAACAGATCCATCCGTGACAACTCTTAAAAGTATTTTAAATAAACGTGAAACGATAGGTAAGGGCTTAGGTCAAGCCTCTACATTTGTACAAATGACGCATGATGCATATATGGATGATGAATATGCGAACGTAGTAATGGGACAAATGATGAATCTGTATAGTGAAATGCAAAAGTTATCCACTACCTTTACTAAAAAACTGGTAACCATTTCAGATAAGGAGTGGCAAAAGCTCTTAATGGATAAAGAGTTAAATGAAACATCCTTTACCTTAAATGAAATACGTGAGGAAGGAAAACGGCTTTTATCAGAAGAAGAGGAAAAGATAATTGCTGAATTAAATAAAGATGGTTTAGCAGCATGGAGTCGTCTATATGACACGGTTGTTTCTATTATGACAATTCCCTTTACAGACGAAGACGGAGAAACAACGGAGTTATCTATTGGACAAGCTATGAATCGAATGTATGCGGATCCTGATCCAAAGGTTAGAGAACAGATTTTCAAGGAATGGGAAGTTGCTTGGTCGAAGTATGCGCCAATTTTTGCGGATACGATAAATCATTTGGATGGTTATCGAATAACGTTACAAAAATTGCATGAGCGGAAGAATCATTTAGAAGAGCCATTAGAATATAATCGGATGTCTAAAGATACCCTAGACGCGATGTGGTCCGCTGTTGCTAACAATAAGCAACCGTTCATTGACTTTTTAAACCAAAAGGCAAATCTGTTTGGTATGGAAAAATTAGGATGGCAGGATGTGGATGCACCGGTTACATTAGGGGATGCGAAGCCAACTCGGTTCACGTATGATGAAGCATGTGATTTTGTTATTACTAACTTTGCCTCCTTTGGTCCAAAGCTTTCAAGTTTTGCAAAACATGCCCTCGAAAACCGTTGGGTAGAAGCGGAAGATAGACCAAATAAACGTCCTGGGGGTTATTGTACGAGTCTTCCGGAGTTTGAAGAATCACGGATTTTTATGACATTTTCAGGTTCCCCAGCGGATACGAGTACTCTTGCTCATGAATTAGGACATGCCTTCCACAGTCATGTGATGAAGGATCTACCTAGTTTAAACCGTCAATATGCAATGAATGTGGCAGAAACAGCTAGTACATTTGCAGAAACGATCATTGGGAATGCGACGATAAAGAACGCAAAAAATGAGGTAGAGAAGATTTCACTGTTAAACTCTAAGCTCGAGAATGCTACGGCAATGTTTTTGAATATCCATGCAAGGTTCCTATTTGAAAATGCCTTCTATGAGGAACGTTCAAAAGGAATTGTTTCTGAAAATAGATTAAATGAATTAATGATTCAAGCACAAAAAGAAGCATATGGTGGTAGTCTATCAAGTTATCATGCCCATTTTTGGTGTAGTAAACTGCATTTCTTTATTGATGATGTTCCGTTTTATAACTTTCCGTATACATTTGGTTATTTATTTAGCTTGGGAATTTACGCGAAGTACTTAGAACAACCAGAAGGATTTGAAGAAAAGTATATTGCCTTGCTGAGGGATACAGGTTCTATGAAGGTAGAGGAATTAGCAGAAAAGCATTTAGGTGTTGACCTAACCAAACAAGATTTCTGGGAAGCAGGAATTCAACTGGCAGCCAAAGACGTGAAGGAATTTATAAAATTGACAAATGAAGTAAAGAATAATTAGAAGAAGAAGGTGCTTCTCCTATTGGAGGGCACCTTAATTGTTATGATGAAGGACGTGCATCAACTTGTATCCAAAATTCCAAGAGTTTCTTCCTGCCATTAAAAATCTAAATCCTAATTGGAAACTTACAAAAGAAGATTTATTAATAGATGAGTTTTTAATCGAAAAAGAAGGGCGGTTGAGCATGTATTATGCCCCGCATAACGAATACATAAATAGTAGGGCAATCATTGTGATAGTTGGAATTACGCCCGGTTGGAACCAAATGAAAATGGCTTTTGAAAAATTATTACAAGGTTTGGAAAGTCACCATCCGACAGAACAAATGTTAAAGGAAGCTAAAAAGGCTGCTAGCTTTTCCGGATCGATGCGTGCAAATCTAGTTCAAATGTTAGATGAATGTGGGATTCACAAAGCTATACATGTTCAAAGCTCCTCTTCTTTATTTGAAGAACAAAGGGAATTATTGCATACAACTTCTACTATTAAATACCCTGTTTTTTATGAAGATAAAAATTATAATGGGTACCAGCCTAGTTTCAAGAAATCTCCTTTACTTGTTAGATATGCTTTTGATATATTTCCTAAAGAGCTATATCAGATAAAGGAATCAGCACTTATTATTCCATTAGGTAAAACGGTAGAGCATGTTTTTTATCAATTGCGTCAAGAAGGGGGACTTCCAAACCATTTTTACTTATTTGGTTTTCCACATCCATCTGGAGCAAACGGTCACAGGAAAAAACAATTCGACCAAAGGCGAGAATCATTTATATCCATAGTAAAAGCATGGGCGAAGCAATTTGAATGAAATTTGGGAAGCTACAATATACTTAGGGGGAATAAAAAGAGGGTATTTACAAAAGTAGAATAAACGTTTACTATGAAACTTGCATTTAAAGAATTAAAAATGTAGGTAAGGAGATTGAACAATGGAATTCATTGAATTACTAAAAGCCATCATACTAGGATTGGTGGAAGGATTAACAGAATTTGCCCCAGTATCCTCTACTGGTCATATGATATTAGTGGATGATATGTGGTTAAAGTCTACCGATTTTTTGGGGAAATATGCAGCTAATACATTTAAAATTGTGATCCAGCTCGGTTCCATTTTAGCCGTGGTAGTTGTGTTTAAAGATAGATTTATTGATTTACTTGGATTAAATCGAGTTTTCAATAAAAAAGGGCAGACTCACCGTGGCCCGCATCTAAAACTCACGCACATCATAGTTGGTTTATTACCAGCTGGGGTTTTTGGATTACTTTTTGAAGATTATATTGATGAGTATTTATTTACGACAAAAACAGTTTTAGTCGGTTTACTTATCGGTGCGATATTTATGATTGTAGCGGATTTATTTCGTTCTAAAAATCCAAAAGTCGTTTCCGTTGATCAAATTAGTTATAAGCAAGCTTTCTCAGTCGGGTTAATTCAATGTTTATCATTGTGGCCTGGTTTTTCCAGATCAGGTGCAACTATTTCAGGTGGGGTACTATTAGGGATGAATCACCGCACTGCTTCTGATTTCACCTTTATTATGGCTGTTCCGATAATGGCTGGAGCAAGTTTCTTGTCATTATTAAAAAACTGGGAATATTTCACAATGGATGCATTACCATTTTTCATCGTTGGATTTATAAGTGCATTCATATTTGCCTTAGTATCGATACGCTTTTTCTTAAAATTAATTAATAAAGTAAAATTAGTTCCATTTGCGATATATCGAATTGTTTTGGTAATTGTTATTTACTTTTTATATTTCTAATAAGAAGATCTTGATTTTCATCATATTTGACGAAATCAAGGTCTTTTTTTCTTATCCATTTGATATGGCTATTCCCTAAATGGTAAAGTATAAAGTATGCGGTTTCAATTAGAAAAAAGGGGTGAAAAAATGGAAAAGCAATCCATTACAACAGCTCAACAATTTGATGAGAAGAGATTCACCAAAATAAATATTATAAAAACGACTAGAAGTGTTGCTTTTATGTTAAACTTCCTACCAGGCCAACACATGAAGCCTCATAACCATCCAGACCGCGAATTATATTTGCATGTGGTCGAGGGGAACGGTACTTTTTCTATCAATGGCGAGGATCTTGAGGTGAAAACTGGTGATGTAGTTCTATGTGGTGCGGATGAGCAAATAGGTTTTATCAATACAAGTGAGGACCGGGTATCCATTTATGCTACAATGACTAAACTTAATAATGCGATAAAATGATGTGTATCTTAAGGTACACATTTTTTTAGCAGTGAGGAAAGTATAAAATCTTTCCCGTCTGGGGCTCCGATTACTCGCCCCACCGTATAGATCTGCATAAGTGCAACTAAGGCATCGCCAACAGGCTTGGCGAATGCCAAGTTTTCTAACTGCCTGTTTTTAGCTAAAAGTCGAATATAAATAAGGAGAGAAAGCAATGTCGTTGCTATATAAGGAATATGGTATTAAATCCGCTGACCTTATTGTTTTTATTCATGGTGGTGGAGTGAGTGGATGGATGTGGGATAAACAGGTTGAATACTTTAAAAATCAATATCATTGTATTGTTCCAGATTTACCTGGACACGGCTTAAATAGGAATATAAATATATTTTCCATTGAAGATAGTGCAATGGATTTAATTCGTATAATCGAAGAGAAGGCAACTGGGAAGAAAGTCATCTTAGTTGGCTTTTCTCTAGGATCGCAAGTTATCATTCAAATGTTAAGTATCAAATCAAATTTAGTAGACTTTGCCATTATAAATAGTGCCTTAGTTCGGCCAATGACTTATGCTAAACCTATTATGAAACCAACTATGAATCTATTCTTTCCACTCATCAAAAATAGAAGTTTTTCTAAATTACAAGCTAAAACTTTGTTTGTAAGTGAAGATTATTTTGATAAATACTACGAGGAAACTTGTCAAATGAAATTAGAGACGTTGGTTGGAGTTATGCGAGAAAACATGTCATTTACAATACCAAAGGAGTTTAGTCAAGCAAGTACAAAAATATTAGTAACAGTCGGCGAAAAGGAAAGAACGGTAATGAAAAAGTCTGTTGAAGACATTATCGCATCGAACCCTAACGTTGAGGGAATATTAATATCTCAGATAGGTCATGGCGTTCCTTTGGCAATGCCTGAGTTCTTTAATCAACTCATAGATAAATGGATTAAAGAAGGGAAGGTACTGGAAGAATGTAATGGATAAGTTAAACTCATTGTATTTGTACAGTACCCCTTCACCTCATCAATTTAGTTTACATACTATACAACCATCTAATATTTATTGGGAATTAGGTGGTTATTTATAATGGTAAATGAATGAAATGTCACTTAGTTGGTTCAACGTAATTTTCGTAATCTTTATACCATAATTCCCCGTCCCCATACAATAGTAAATAGGCCCAGTATGCGGGATTCTCATGCAATAATATGGTGTCCGCATTATACACCTCTTGTGCAATCCATGAATGATTGATTAAATAACGAGCTTCTTTTTCAGAACATTGTACGATGCGTGTTATTTGATTACGGATTTCTGATATGTATAATGCTATTGATTTATTTCGTTGTCTTCCAGGAATAGTCTCACGGTAGAGTCCAAGCGCAATTGGTCACAAGTCAACCGTGATAAGCTGAACAGCAAGGGCCTTAAGAAGAAACGCACTTTTATTTTCCAAGCTGTTCAAATTGAGGTGAGAAATAAATTTACATATCCACTGGTATCTTCTCAAGTTCCACCTGTTCTTTACGTTTTGGATTACCTTTCCAGGAAAGATAAGTACCTATTCTCAAGATTTTTTCAAAAGGCCCCAATCTCCATTTCTTTAAATAGTAATGACTTAGGATAACTTGTATTCCATAAATAAATATAGCTAAAATAATCCCGTATAAAACACCTAATTCTCGAAATAGACCCAATCCATATTCATAAAAGATAACAGTACAGATGATGCTTTGCAGTAAGTAATTAGACAAGGATAATTTTCCAACCTTTTCAAAGAAGGATAGGAATTGGATTTCTTGTTTTGTATAAAGTAATGAAAAACTAAAGATATAGCCAATGGATAAAAGTGTCGCTCCAGTAGTATATAGTGCAAATTCTACCGATAATCCTGGGAATAGATAGGGAACACTTTTCAGTACAAAGCCTATGGGTAAAAATATAAGGATAAATCGAGTATATAATTTTTTCTCCCTTTTCGGATTGGTAAACCAGTTGCTTTTAGCAGCATACATTCCAAATAAAAACATTGGGCAAGTTACAAGCGGTGCCATGAAGATGACTAAAGCATAGACGTAATCGGGATAACCAAATGGGTCTTCTCCGCTATTACGGAAATTGTATACCTCTTGATAATCGCCAACCGAATAGGCAGTGGTCTCCTTTTGAATATATGATGCTTGATGTTCTAATTCTTCCGCTGTTTCTTCTACTTCACCAATACTGAGTAAAGAAGTAATCACGAATAATAGTATCGCCCAAACAAGAATGGTTTTCTTTTTTCTATTCTGAAAGATGAGCATAAGCAGGCCCATGATACCATAGGAAAAAAGAATGTCACCTTCCCATACAAAGGTTGCGTGGAGTAGCCCGAATATGATAAGTAAAATAAATCTACGGACAAAATGTCTTTTTACCTTTTTTTCATTTCGCACCAATTTCCTTTGTAAAAAAATCATCGAATAGCCAAACATAAACATAAATATTGGCATAAAGCTACTTTCAACAAAAATCTTCGTCCAAATATATGCTACTTGATCAATAGCGGATAAGTTGAAGTTCTCCATCTTATCCTTTCCAAACATTCCGTATTGAAATATAAGCATGTTTGCTATTAGGATTCCTATTAAACTAAAACCTCTTAAACCATCAATTGTATTTACCCGTTTTTTCACTGTTAACATCCTTTCTTATCTGTTGATTTAAATATAGCAATGGATGTTTTCGGTTTTTTAACGGTAGCCTTAACAACATTTAAACATTTAATCGAAATGGGAATAACTTTTGGTAAAAAAATACAAATTTGTTCAACTAATCGTAATGTTGGAATGGTAGTATAAGATTTGAGGTGGAGATTGATGGAAACGGATACGAAAATTCTAATTGTTGATGATGAAAAAGCTATTGTTAAAATGTTAGAAATGATGTTAAAGAAAGAAGGATTTCAACATATTTACACGGCACATACAGGAAAAGATGCTTTGGGAATAATAAATAATAATGAGGTTGAAATTATTATTTTAGATGTCATGTTACCGGACGGAAGCGGATTTGACCTATGTCCTAGAATACGCCAGCTTACCAATGCATATATTCTATTTTTAACTGCAAGGGTTTCCGATTTAGATGTACTTACAGGATTTGCGACTGGTGGCGATGATTATGTAACGAAGCCATTTAATCCGTTGGAAGTTGCAGCGAGAATCAAAGCATATTTAAGAAGAAATAAAGTAACTGCATCTGTACCAAAACATGAATCTACAAATAGATTTGACTTTGGACGTTTTACACTTGATGAGAGTGCAGGTGAACTATTAGTGAATGGGGAGTTGGTTTCTTGTCCAACCCAAGTATATTTACTCCTGCTTTACTTTTGTAAAAATCCGAACAAGGTTTTGTCCAAATCTGCGCTGTTGGAGGCGGTGTGGGGATTTGATAGTTATGTAGATGATAATACAGTTTCCGTACATATTAGAAGAATAAGAGAACGTATAGAGGAAGATCCTAGTCATCCTAAATTTCTAATAACCATTAGGGGCTTAGGCTATAAACTAATTAAGGGATCATGATTATGAAAAAATTAAGATGGAGACTATTTCTACACTTTGCTGCACAATTTATTTCTGTTGCTGTGTTAATGGTTATTGTTATTTTAATAACTTTATTTACGGTAATTATTTTTGTTGCCAAAGATGAATCTAAACATAATTATTATGGAACTTTACTTGAAAACATTACAATGGAGACTGGAAATTCCATTGTAAACCTTACGATGAATGAGGGTTGGGATGAAGGTTTGGACGATGAAGGGGTATGGGTTCAAATTGTTGATCACAATGGGAAAGTGATAGAAGAAGGAAATGTCCCTGACTCTTTACCAAAACAATATAGTTCTCATGATTTATTAAAAATGAAGCAAACGGAACAATTAAATGGATATAGATTAGAACTTTACTTGGAAACATTTTATCAAGACAATTATTTGTTTGTTTTAGGCTATGAGGATCAAGCTAATCTTGTATTAAATCACATTGTTCAAAATTATAATGTAGATGGTGCGATTACAAAGGGTAATATCCCTTTAGTAGAGGAGAAATTGAAAGAAATTGATGGTACGTTGTTCATTTTTAATCATCATGATGAGATAAAGCAACAACTTGGCAACAACATAGATATAAATAAAAGCGAAGTACTTGATGTACTAGTTCGTGATACAGCACCGGATATTTATGATAGGAAAGTCATAACGCACTATGATCCAGATTCAGATGTGTTTTGGGCATTATACACTCCAAATAAAGAAAAGCAGGATATAAAATTAGATACTTATTTGAATGTTATTATTGCTTTTGCAATAACAGGTGTTATTGTGCTTCTTATTACAGTTGTGATATCCGTGTGGAACGGATTTCGTTATGGAAACCCGCTTTTTATATTTTCCAATTGGTTAAGCCGAATGGGGAATGAACATTATGCAGAGGTACTAACGGAAAGGGAAAGAAAGCAAATATATCGTAAAAACGGTAAGCTGAAATGGCGCTATCGGTTGTATAAGGAAGTTTTCGATGCCTTTTATGAAATGGCGAATAGATTAGATAAATCGCAAAAAGAGAGGGCGCGTTTGGAAAAGACCCGGGAAGAATGGATGGTAGGTATCTCACACGATTTACGTACACCTTTAACTACGATGGAGGGATACGGCCGATTGTTAGCAAGTGGGGAGTACGTTTGGACTGAAGATGAGCTGATGGATATCGGTAAGACTATTCATGAGAAAAGTGATTACATGGTGAATTTAATTGAAGATTTTAATTTAAGTTTTAAGCTGAAAAACGATACAGGTCAGATTGTTTATGAAAATATGGAAATCAATTTTCTGATGCAAAATATTTTGAGGAAATTTCATAGGGATATGACGTTAAGGAATTATTCCATCCTATATAGGCCAACGAAAGATGGACATTACTTACCTATAAACAAACGTTTGTTTGAAAGAATGGTAGATAATTTAATATATAATTCAATTCAACATAATCCAAATGGTACGGAAATTTATGTAAGTGTTAATTATGAGGGCGGAATAGTAGAGATAATTATTCAAGATAATGGACTAGGAATCGATGAAGAGACAAGGAAACATTTATTCGATCGTTACTATCGAGGGACCAATACCGATGAAAGAATAGAAGGCACCGGTCTTGGAATGAGCATTGCATTACAGATTGCGAAACTACACGATGGTGATATTTATGTGAAATCAAAGGAAAACGAAGGAACAAGAGTTATATTACGCTTCCAATCAAAGTTGGGAGGTCCAAAGAATTAGGAGCAACGCAATTGTTGCTCCGTTTTAATTTTCCATTACGTCTTACATTTTAATAGTAACTCTTTTTGTAAGTAAACGAATTCCCCAGACAGTGAAAACAATTAATAACATTATTCCAGGTAAGGTTACCCCTAGTGGAAGAGAGGCTAACGATGAAAAACGATCAGACAAAGGTAAACCTAGTGAAATTCTAAGGAACAAGTCTTTTAACAGAATAATAATAAAAGCTATTAGAATAAATACCAAACCAGTTAACGTACCAAATCTATAGAAACTTGCACTAATGAACCAACCTAGTAAGTAAAAGATAAAGAGATGTAAACTAAAAACTCCCATCGCCAAAAGCCAATTGCTTCCAGGATCCACATATGGAGTTAAAATTACAGAGAGTACCAAATCCCCAATGATATTACCATCAACATCCAATACAGCCTCATTAATATCTATTACATGAAAATTCAAGTTTAATAAATTAGTTACAATAAAACGTTCTACTATAGATATAAAAAATGTAATAATTGGAATTGCAAGAGATAATCCAAAAGAAGCGAGGAGACCTCCTTTAAAATAATCCTTTCTAGTCACTCCATTTCCTACGTAATAGGGGAGGAAGTATATCGAAATGAGTCCGATGATGACCATATAAATGTTAGAAGCAATTAATACGGATGCATAATAACCATCCACTTCAGTTCCTTGTATAAGATCAATTACTATTTTAATAATGTTAATGATGAACATGACACCTAAAAATCCAAATGTCCATAACATTTGCATCCAAAACATGTCAGCCGTAACTTTAGGAAAGTTTTTCATCGACATTTTCCTCCTCTGTTAAATGAATAAACAAATCATGCAGGGATACTGGTCCTAAATCAAGACCTTGATCCATTGCCATTTTCCTCTCATGATTCGTTAGTTCACCATAAATCATGACAGATTTTGTATTACCTAATTGTTCTTCGTTAAGTTGTACTTTCGTCTGTACAAGCTCCTCAACTAATTCTTGATCCCCGGTAATCCTAACACCTTTGGAAGTAAGTGAATCATAATCCTCTTGCAATAAAAATTTCCCACTTTTTATTAAAATCACTTCATCAAATAAGTAATCCATTTCAGATACGAGGTGTGTAGATAAGATTATGATTCTTGGGTGACTTTCCTGATCTTTGAGTAATTCTTTGTAAAAGGTATCTCTTGCCGGAGCATCCATACCAAGATATACTTCATCAAATATCGTTAACGGAGTTCTGCTTGCTAGCCCAATGATGACATTTACAGTGGATTGCATACCTTTTGATAACTTGTTAATAGGTTTTTTCGTATCTAGTTTAAATCGTTGGATTAGATACTCCGCATATTCCATATCAAAATTAGGCCGATATCTTTGCACTCCTTGTAGCATTTTTATGATATTGTCTGATTCATCTTTATAATCTTTATCATACAGGAATGCAACTTGCTGCATGATTTTGGAATTTTCAAAAGGAACTTCTCCATTAATCGTAAGCAATCCTGATGTTGGTTCACGGAATGAAGCAATGATGGATAGGAGGGATGTTTTACCGGCGCCATTCCTACCAAGTAATCCATATATTTTCTTTTCGTTTAATTCAAATGTTATATCCTCTAATGCTTTATGATTTCCAAAATGTAAACTTAACTTATCCATTTTTATATTCATTCTGCATCACGTTCCTTTACATTTTTGATAAATTGAATGATTTCACTTTCAGTAATTTCTAATTTATCTGCTTCACGAACTAACTTAACCACATAATCTTCCATAAATGATTCTTTTCGTTTTTGAATAAGCATTTCTCTCGCTCCTTCTGCTACAAACATACCGATTCCTCTCTTTTTATAAAGAATGCCTTCATCAACTAATTGGTTTACCCCTTTTGACACGGTAACATGGTTAATTTTATAAAAATTGACTAGTTGATTTGTTGAGGGAGCTTGTTCCCCTTCTTTCAGTTGGTTGTTAAGAATTTGGTCTTCAATTTGTTCACGCACTTGTAAATAAATTGGCTTATCTTGATTAAACGTTTTTCTCATGTTTATCGCCCACTATTCTCTTGTTATTCAGATATATATGGTCATATAGTTATGTATATAACCATAATAGCAATTATTTCCTCAGTCAAGAATAATCTGGTTGACAATTTAATGGATAAGGGCTTATAATTACTCTGAATTAAGAATAATATAAAGGACTAAAGACATTATTTTTTTAGTCCATTATCTCAATTTCGTAATACATTAATTAAGTATATGGTTTTGAAGTAAGGGATTAACTTTCATTAAATGGTGTTAGTATTGGAGTGAATAAAAATGGTTAAAAAAACAAGTGGAATCCATCACATCTCAGCAATCGTAGGTCATCCTCAAGAAAATATTGATTTCTATGCAGGTGTTTTAGGATTACGTTTAGTCAAGCAAACGGTTAATTTTGATGATCCTGGTACCTATCATCTATATTTTGGAGATAGCGCTGGGAAGCCGGGGACAATCATTACATTCTTCCCGTGGGCCGATGCATATTCAGGTAGAATTGGAGATGGCCAAGTAGGGGTGACGTCTTATGTCGTACCTGTTGGAGCTTTAGAATTCTGGGAACAACGATTAGAAAAGTTTGAAATATCGTTTACTAGAACTAAACGGTTTAATGAGGAATATTTACAATTTGATGATCCACATGGGTTACATTTGGAAATCGTTGAACGAGAAGAAGGAGAAAGTAATTCATGGACATTTGGAGATGTAACACCGAAAGTTGCGATTAAGGGTTTTGGCGGCGCAACCCTATATTCTGCAAAACCAAATGAAACTAAAGAGTTATTAGAAAACGTGATGGGGCTTGAGTTCGTTGGGAAAGAGGGAGATTTCATGCGTTTTCGTTCTTCGGCGGATATTGGAAATGTCATTGATTTACGAATGACAACAACTGGAAAAGGCGTTATGGGAGTAGGAACAGTTCACCATATCGCATGGAGAGCGGAAGATGATAACGACCATATGGAATGGCAAGAATATATTCGAGCAAATGGATATAGGGTAACACCTGTTCGTGATCGAAATTATTTTAATGCAATTTACTTTAGAGAGCATGGAGAAATCTTATTTGAAATTGCAACTGATCCACCAGGGTTCGCAATTGATGAATCTAAAGAAACATTAGGAGAACAATTGATGTTACCGGAGCAATTTGAGCAATATCGTGAGCAATTGAAAAATAGTTTAATTCCAATTAAAGTAAGGGAAATAGAAAAATAACAGAGTTAAAAGTGTATGGAAATGGTATTCGCAGAGAGATGAAGAAAACCCCATTAATTGAATAAAACTTTATAAGCATATATATTGAATTTAGTATTTATGAAATGATAATATGTTAATTAAGGATAACTAGGGTGTATCTGATTATATAAATAGGATGGTGCTACAAGTGGGATTTTTAGATAAATTATTTGGAAAAAAAGAAAAGGAGATAGAAAATATGTCAAATACAAAATTAGCAGTAGTATTTTATTCAATGGGTGGAACAAACTATCAAATGGCAAAATGGGCTAAAGAGGGAGCAGAAGCAGCTGGTGCGGAAGTTCGCTTATTAAAAGTTCAAGAGTTAGCTCCAGATTCAGTAGTGGAAGCAAATGAAGGTTGGAAAGCTACAGTAGACGCTACAAAAGATGTTCCAGTAGCAACTTCAGAAGATTTAGAATGGGCAGATGCGATCATCTTCAGTGTACCAACACGATTTGGTAATATGGCTTCTCAAATGAAACAGTTCCTAGACCTTCAAGGTGGACTTTGGGCAACTGGTAAGACAGTAAATAAAGTGGTAAGTGCGATGACTTCGGCACAAAACCCACACGGTGGTCAAGAAGCAACATTATTATCTCTATACACTTCCATGATGCACTGGGGAGCGATTATCGCGACTCCTGGGTATACAGATCCGGTACTATTTGGAGCAGGTGGAAATCCATATGGAACGAGTGTAACAGTAGACCAAGATGGTAAAATGGTGGAAGATGTGGAAGCTGCAGTGAAACACCAAGCTACACGTACAGTAACGGTTGCAGAATGGGTTAAAAAAGGAAATCAATAATAAATAAAAGAAGGGTGTTAGCTAATGTAAACTGGTACCTGTAGATAAGACACTTTAAAAAAAGTGTTTAATCTATAGGTATTTTTTTATATACTTGAATTTCAAGATATGGGGAATAGGTGACAACATGAGTAAGATAACATTTTCAACTAAAGAGATAAAAACACTTCAAAAGAATCCAAATGTACAACGTGTTAGCGAGCGAGCTATTACATATACTGATGCATTTAAAAATAGATTTATGGATGAGTATTTAGCCGGAAAACTCCCGCGAAAGATTTTTACTGAGAACGGATTTGATGTCGATGTTATAGGAATGAAGCGAATTGAACAATCAGCCTATAGATGGAAAAAGGCTTATGAAAAGGATGGATTATTGGGGCTTACAGATACAAGAAAAACAAGTTCTGGCAGACCGTTAAAACGGGAACTTACTCCGTCCGAAATCATTGAAAGACAGGAAGCAAGGATTAATTTACTGGAGGGTCAAGTTGAACTATTAAAAAAGCTAGAAGTGACAGAAAGGAGGCTGCTAAACGCAAGCGAAAATCTAGACCCAAGTAAAGTATATCAGTTAATTTACGAGATTATTGAACAAAATCAATATAAGCGAATGACGAAGTATTTTTGTGACCTTTTGGAGGTCTCCCGTTCTGGATATTATAGCTATCTAAAGGCATCTACTTATAGAGAAGTAAGAGAGCGATTGGACTTAGAAGCGAAAGAAATYATTTTAAAGGCATTTAATCGACGGGGGTATAAGAAAGGATCACGTTCCATCAAAATGATATTGGAAAATGAATATAACATTGTCTTTAGTCGTAAAAAGATCCAAAGAATCATGAGGAAATATGGAATTGTCTGCCCTCATAGAAGACCAAATCCATACAAAAAAATCGCTAAAGCAACCAAGGAGCATCAGGTTGTTCCAAACAAGTTAAACAGAGAATTTAAGCAAGGTGTTCCAGGTAAAGTGTTATTAACTGACATTACTTATTTGCCATATAGTGGTAATTGTATGGCTTATTTGTCTACCGTAAAAGATGCTTCGTCAAATGAAATCCTAGCCTATCACGTTTCTGATCGAATTACTTTAGACATCGCAACTAAGACAATCCAYAAATTAGTCAACAACAAGAAAATTACCCTACATGAAGATGCCTATATCCACTCGGATCAAGGAAGTCACTATACGAGTCCACAATACCAAAAGTTATTAAAAGAATATGGTCTAGGCCAATCTATGTCTAGGAAAGGCAATTGTTGGGACAATGCCCCTCAAGAATCCTTCTTTGGTCATTTAAAAGATGAGGTAAACTATCAATCTTGTAAAACACTAAAAGAACTAAAATCTAAAATTAATCATTATATGGTTTATTATAACAATTATCGTTATCAATGGAATCTAAAAAAGATGACCCCTATTCAATATAGGAATCATCTTCTAATTGCTTAATCTCTTTTTTTATAGTGTCCTTGACATGGGTACCAGTTTAAATGAGCTAACACCCTTCTTTTATTTCAGGAATATCGGCATTTCCCGGGAAATATCGACAATTTAGGAGATTTTATTTCTGTGATACAATACATTTCTACAATTAGATGGTTAATTTTATCGTATCTATTTTCACCCCGCATCTAATAATGGCCATATTTCTTTTTTCTCCATAAAAAATAGGGGATAAGACTTAATAGAATAACTAATAATACAGCAATAATACCCATAAGAACAGTATCCGTCATGATTATTTCTACAATATCCCAAAAGGTCATCTCTTTAACGAATACTTGGTACGGGTTATCTGCGTTATACATGATTGATATGGTATCTGTATACCTGTTATAAGTGGGCCAAGTAACACCCTTAGCAATATATATGCTCTCATCTTGATTAGCTGGTTGATACATTAGCGAAATGTAATACTCATGGTCCCCATGTAAGGAGGAATTTAAATCAACATTTTTCTCTAATATTAGTGCATTAGCCTCTGCATGTTTGTCTCCGAAAAATCTTTCGTAGCCATTTTCCAAAGCATCTTTTAATTCAGTAAAGGAAAAGAAAAGTATAGTTGCAAGAATTCCCCCGAATATAACAAAGGTTATGACAAAATTTCCTATCTTTTCTAAGTGTAGTACTTCAGCTAGTTTCCCGAACCTTTCTCGAACAGATTTAATTTTCATGATCCAATATAGAATATAGCCAGCTGGATAAAGGCTAAAAATAGCTAATAACATGTAAAATATACGAACTTCATCTTCCAGATGGCTCTCTAAATAAAATTCTCCATTCACCTCAAAGCCAGCAATGGAATCACCAGTCTCTGCTCGCTCGAAAAACTCCTGGCTTACTCGTATCATAGAGGAATTGTACTTTGTCGGAACACGGCTTTCAGGGATTGCTTCTATTTGAATGGAAAACCCCGGTCCCTCTAGAAGATTAACAACTGCAACTTTCTGTATGACATTCACTTCAACGATGTTGTTTCTTGCTTCTTCCATGAAATCCTTATGTTCTAACCAGTTACCATAAATCGTAATTAATAAGAATATAAATGCGAGAAAGGCGAATACCCTTGGCCATGTGAACCAACTTTTGTTCTTCATATTTGTCTCCTTTAACTGTTAAACTTATCGGTAAGCATATTATTATTCTATTACACTTGTGGAAAGTAATCTAAAAAGCATTATAATAGCTATAATAATATGAATATTAGGAAGTGAAAATGATTGAGTCTTATCGATGCTTTCAGAAATAGAAGTAGGTAGAAAATTTTTAAGTAATATAAAGAGTTTTTTTGAAATTTAAGGGGGAAATGTGTTGAAGGGAATCTTTTCAATTATTATTTGTTTTTTATCTTTAATGGGTTGCAGCTCCCAACATGGGGAAACAATGGTTCTATTGGATGAGAAGGTTGCAGAGGTTAAGATATCCGAATCAAAAGGGATTGGTGATATGAACGAAAATATTTTATATTCATTCGTGGATGAAAAGGCCTTAGACATTTTTCAAACAGCTATTCGAACTGCAGTAAAACAGCCGGAAGAGAAAGTTGCTTCTGAACCTGAGTATGACGTGATGGTTGAATATGATGCATCGAGCGGTGGATTCCCTACTCATGGTTTGCATTTATGGTTAGGGGAGGAAGATGAAGTAAGTACGTTCGTTTACATAGCTGATGATGTTGTCTATCATACTTCCCCTAAAATGACGAATAAATTAAGAACGTTATTAATTTTAGGTGGTGAATAGGATTAAGTGCCCATTGGTAGATGCAAACGTTGTCATTAGGTTTTTGACTAATGATGATGATATTCAATCACCGTTAGCATATAAAGTCTTTGAGAAAGCCACACAACAAGAATATACGTTGGTTCTATCGCCAATGATAATTGCGGAATAGGTATTACAAATGAAACGCTACGGATATACAAAGGTAAAAATAGCAAAGTTTAAGTTATAATGATGGATATGGAGTAATGATATGGAAACGTCATGACATAAGTATCTGTTATGATGTTTTTTATTTGTGAGAACCCTAAAAAATGATAGGAAGTGATCTAACATGATGTCTACTTTTCTAGTCATTCATATATTAACTGGTATTCTTTGTTTAATTACTGGGATATTTGCTATGCTCGCTAAAAAAGGAAGAGGAAAACATACGAGATTCGGAAAAGTTTACCACTTATCCTACCTCGGTGTTTTTGTAACAGCTATTCTAATGTCAATCATAAACTGGGAAGAGAGCCAGTATCTTTTTTATATTGCTTTATTTTCTTATAGTTTAGCTTTACTGGGTTTCTTGTCTGTTAAAAAGAAGAATTCAAAAAAGTGGTTATCGCTACATTTAAGCGGAATGCTAGGTTCTTATATTGGAATAGTAACAGCAACTTTAGTAGTCAATATACATAAGGTTCCCTACTTAAATCAATTCCCTGTTCTTTTATTCTGGTTTTTACCTACTATAATTGGAACTCCCTTTATATTTATGATAGGCAAGAAGTATAGGTCGAAGTTTTCAAAAATATCCAACTAAGTGAAACGTTTCTTCATGTAATACCGTAAGAATGGTAACAAGTTTTATCCTGTAACAAAGGGGGATCTTTCAGTGGAATTATTTTTAGAATTGATATTCTTTCTAGCAATCGGATATTATATTTATCAATTTGCTCAAGTTTTATTTCGCTTAGGTCATCACGTTCTATTTCCGATATCGGAAGAGGATTTAAGGGGGATTCGAAAACATCCAGATAAGCCAATCTATCGACCGACATTTTCTGGACAAAGAACGGGAGTCATCATTTATTCTTGTATGCTACTATTTATTGTTGCGATGTTTTTTCTGTTATATTTCTTTAGGGAAGAAGATAGTATGAGTTGGTTTTTTAATGTCATGTTATTACTTCCTTTGACATATTCCGACGATGGTGTTAATTTGTTTGCAATCGTGGATGACGGTATATTATCAGGAAATCGGTTTATTGCTTGGGATAAAATAAAAGATGTTCAATTTATTCCGATTGATATGAACCATAGATTTTATGGATTTAATAAGGGAGCGAATAGCGGGTATGAATTAAAGGTGAAGGCTAAGTTTCGATCAACTAGTTGTGTAGTCATGTCAGATGAAATGAAAGAGAAGTTAACTGATATTATTACTGGGAAAATTAATGTTCCAGTAAAAGTAGAGAAAGAAGTGACAGCCAAGTGAAAAGGGAGAGATTCTTGTACTTTAGAATCTCTCCCTTTGTGTTAATAATGTTCTGATATTAATCGAAGTTATCTTTTGTTTTCCATAGTTGTTCAATAATGATGACTAATCCTGTTCCAACAATTAAACCATTACTCATAATGTTCTGCACAATGGATGGTAAATCGGAAAATACTTCTGTTGGTAAGAACATGATTCCCATTCCAATTAAATATGCTACCCCAAGTATGGTTACTATTCTGGAGTCTAATTTTTCTAATGATACATTTTTAACGGCTAATCCAACTAGCTGAACAAAGGAGGCCATCAATGCCGCATTTGCGATAGGACCTGGTATGGTAGAAATAAAAGAAATCACCGGTGGGAAAAATGCGATAAAAATAATTAGAATGGTTGCGTAGATAAATGGCAATTTCCGTTTTTGTCCTGTTAGAGCGATAAATCCAGTAGAAGTAGCTAATGGGACATTGGCAATTGCGGCAAACCCACCTGCAAGTCCTTGGCTGACACCTGAAAACATCGTACCTTTATTTATTTCTGCATTTTTGTCCTTTGGTTTACGATCAAGTACCTGATTTGCTGCAACAATTGAAGCAACAGCATTCGAAAGAACTATGATAGCGATAAAGAATGCGATAGGAATTAGGCTTAAATCAAATGATGGAGGACCAAACGCAAATAATTCCGGCATAGAAAATAACTCTACATTTCCTTCGTGAGTTTGGGTTCCGACAAAGATTACATAGCAAATCCAACCAATGACAATTCCTATAAATACCGCATAATTACTCAACCATCCCTTAGCGAAGGTAGATAATCCAAGAATCATAAAGAAAGTAATAAATGCTAGGATTGCTTCGATTAGTTGAATTGTATTTGAATTTCCTTGTAGACCAAGCATCCCTTTTAGAAATGTCCCACTTAATTGAACCGTTAAAAGTAAGAAAAAGGTTCCTGTAACTAGCGGTGTAAAAATAGGTAATATTTTTTGTGCAATCTTGAAAAAACCGAGTAAAAACAAAAATAACCCGGCTAATAACATGATTGTTTCCAAGGAACGTAATGTATCATGAAGTGATGTCCCATTTTGAAGCCCAGTTACAGCCATTACAGTGAAGACACTAACCCAAATTCCAGCTGGACCCTCCGCAATTGGCAGCTTGTGACCAAATAAAGCTTGAAGCAAAGAAGCTGTACCAATAACAAAAAAGGAGCGTTGCATCAATCCAGAAACTTCAGTGAAATTCATATGATAAATAGCACCGATAACGATAGGCAATGCTACAGAACTTGCAAGTAGGAAAACAAACCATTGAATCGTCTCCATGGTTGTGCCTGTAAAGGTAGATTTATTCAATTCAAATCCCTCCGAATCCTGTGAAAAAATATAATATAACTATTATTCTATCACTTTTTTAACTTTGAATGATAAAAATAAATTGGGACAAACGTTTGATTCACGTTGAAACAATTTTAAAAACATCCTTTATTCTTCATTATTCGGCATGAATTCTACATGAAATGAGGAAAGCATTGTTTCCATTTTGGGGAATTTAGTAGTATGATGAATTAGTAATGGAAAATTATATACAAAATGGATTTAGGTGGTCTAATAAAGACTTAAAAGCGAAGTTGGTGCAAATCCAACGCGGTCCCGCCACTGTAAATGGGAGCGACTTACAATAAACCACTGTACTTACTGTATGGGAAGGTGTAGGAAGCATTGATCATGAGCCAGGATACCTGCCTAATTCTATCGCACTTAAACCTACGAGGATGGGAGGGATGTGGTGGCTGGAATATACTATCTAGAGCACCTTGCATCTTTACGTTCATTTGTAGAGATGTTTTTTGTCTTTTATAAAAAGATTTTTCTAGGAGGATTAGTAAAGAATGAAAAAATTAATATCGCTTTTATTTCTGATGTTTTTCGCAATAGGAATTATTGCTGGTTGTGGTAGTGAAGAGCCAGATAATGCGAACACGGATAACAATGCTGAAGATACAGAACAAGTGGAACAAACAGAAGATGCATCGTTCCCTGTGACTATTACGGATGGAACAGACCAAGAGGTAACGATTGAGAAAGAACCAGAAAGAATCGTTTCTCTAATTCCTAGTAACACAGAAATTGCTTTTGCTTTAGGTTTAGGTGATAAAGTAGTTGGAGTATCTGACAATGATAATTATCCTAATGAAGTTGCGGATATTGAAAAAATTGGTGGTATGGAATTTAATATTGAAAAAATTATCTCTTTAGAGCCTGATTTAGTATTGGCACATGCTTCTAGTATGGGAAGTGCTGAAGAGGGGCTTCAACAACTGAGAGATTCTGGTATCCCGGTTCTTGTAGTAAATGATGCGACCAATTTTGACCAAGTATATGATTCCATTCAAATGATTGGAAAAGTAACCAATACTCAAGAAGAAGCGGAAACAATCATAACCGATATGAAGAATGAAATCGATGATATTCAAGAGAAAGTTAAGGAAGTAACGGAAAAGAAATCTGTAATTTTTGAAATACAATCTGCTCCAGAAATTTATGTGGCTGGAAAAAATACATTTATGGATGAATTGTTATTTATCGTCAATGCAGAAAATGCAGTAGAAGAAGAAGGCTGGCCACAATTGGATGAGGAAGCATTGATTTCATACAATCCTGATATTATCATCACGACTGACTATACGGAAAATATAGTCGAACAAATAAAGGAAAGAAATGGTTGGGAAGAGGTTACCGCGGTTAAAGAAGACCAAGTATTTGATATCGATTCCGACCTTGTAAGTCGTCCAGGTCCAAGACTAGTTGAAGGAGCTAAAGAAATTGCGAAAGCAGTCTACCCTGAAATATTTAGCGAAGAATAAGCTAATAGCTTACGTCATAGCTACTATATTTACGATTCTTTCGTTATTATTGGGCATATCTATCGGTACGGTTTCTGTTCCAATATTAGATATCATTCAAATTATTGGTGCAGAAATCTTCCGTTATTCCATTGATCACATTGATCCAATGTATCATAGTATTGTATTAAATATTCGATTGCCAAGAGTGATCTTGGCAGGACTTGTTGGGGCAGCACTGGCCATTGCTGGTGCTGCCTTTCAAGGCCTACTTAGAAACCCATTAGCTGACCCTTATACGCTAGGAGTTTCTTCCGGTGCTTCTGTAGGTGCAGTTGTCACTATCTTTTTTGGTATTTCCCTTCCGTATATTGGAGCATTCACCTTACCGTTTTTAAGTGTTGTTTTTGCTTTTATTACTATTTTTCTTGTTTTAACATTTGCGCGAAAAATTGATCGTTCCATGAGGGTGGAAACCATTATTTTAACAGGTGTTATTTTTAGTTCCTTTTTAGGTGCTTTTATTTCACTTATGATATCACTCACCGGTAATGAACTAAAACAAATTATCGGTTGGCTCCTAGGTAGCGTCTCGATGAGGGGTTGGGATTATATTAAAATTGTCTTGCCATTTTTCATAGTAGGATCCATGTTATTAATGGCGAATGGTAGAGAATTAAATGCCATGTCTTTCGGTGAAGATCGGGCACAGTATTTAGGTGTAGACGTAAAAAAAAGAAAACTAGTAATCTTAACAGCTGGGTCGATTTTAACGGGTGCAGCAGTTGCTGTGTCGGGGACAATTGGCTTTGTAGGATTGGTCATTCCACATTTAACTCGAACCTTATGGGGGCCTGATCATAATCATTTGCTTCCATTATCCATGTTAACAGGAAGTGGTTTTTTAATATTAGCGGATTTAATTGCAAGGACCATCATTTCTCCGACAGAATTACCAATAGGGGTCATCACCGCATTAATTGGTGCACCAGCATTCGGTGTTATTTTAATTAAACGACGACAAAGCTAGAAAGAAGGGTTAACATGCTTGAAGTAAAACAATTATCTGGTGGATATTCAGGATATTCGGTGTTAAAGGATATATCTTTTCATGTTGCTAAAGGGGAACTTTTTGGCATATTAGGACCGAATGGGAGTGGAAAAACAACTTTACTTAAAATGATTAGTGGATTACTACCTTTTAAAGAAGGTAGTATTTTTATAAAAGAAAAGAAACTATCTCAATATACGCAGAAGGAATTGGCTAAAGTTGTTGCTGTTCTTCCCCAGCATTCAGAGCATGCCTTCTCTTATACAGTTAAAGAAACAGTTTCACTGGGGCGGTATGCACACCAAAGTGGTTTCCTTCAAACATGGACAGAGGAAGATGAGAAAGTTGTTCAAAAGGTAATGAAGCAAACAGGGGTAGAAGTTTTACAAAATAAAAATCTCAGAGAACTTTCAGGTGGTGAACGTCAGAGGGTAAATCTTGCTCAAGCTCTTGCGCAAGAACCAGAGATCTTATTATTAGATGAACCGACCAACCATTTGGACCTTTCTTATCAAAAAGAGTTATTAGACATTTTGAAAACATGGACAAGAGATGGAACGCTTACGGTTATTTCCATTTTCCATGATTTAAATTTAGCTGGACTTTATTGTGATCGTCTTTTGCTGCTCAAAAAAGGGATGATTAATATTCAACATAAGACGAATGAAGTGTTGAAAGAAGACCGGATTCAAGAAGTGTATCAAACAGATATTAAAAAATTTGCCCATCCAAAAGTTCCAGTTCCACAAATCACCTTACTTCCTAAATGGGAAAAGGAAGAACAATTAGAGGCAGTGAAGATTACCGCTGACATTTTACAACATGACAAACAACATATTGTACTTAAGTCACCAATTCCCTTAAAAACTATGTCATCTGGTGTGGTTGGTGCGGGATTAGGGTGGCATCAAACATTTGTTAATCGTCATGTGGACAGAGGTTATAGTTGTAGTAATCACCAAGAAGAGATGATGAATTATTTATGTGAAAGAGGTTTTGACCCACTTGAAACAGTTGGGATGATGACTGCCGTTGTTTTGGATGATGTGTCTTATAAATGGATGGAGGAAGATACGTTATCTGTCTTTGTTGTTGTCACAGCAGGAGTCGGTAATGCGGTAGATGCTACACAAAGTGAAAACCATTCATCAGCGTTTATTCCTGGAACGATTAATACATGGATTTTTATTAATGGTAAAATAACGGAAGAAGCCTTTATTCAAGGGATGGTAACGGCAACAGAGGCGAAAGTTAGGGCGCTTGAAGATCAAAAAGTAATTGATTCCGTAACGGGAACTTATGCAACCGGAACGTCCACAGATAGTATCTCAATAGCCGCAACTCAACGAGGGGAGAAGCATGATTTTGCCGGTAGCATTACCCCATTAGGTAAGTTAATTAGTAAAGCCGTTTATATGTGTACAAGAGAATCTATTCAAAAAAGTCAAAAGAGGAAATAAAAATGATAATGTATCATTTAATAGCCATTACATTAGCGATTCTTATCGATTCTATTATAGGAGATCCACCATCATGGCCACATCCTGTTAAATGGATTGGAAGAGGGATTACCGGATTAGCAAAGAAATGGAATCGGGGAAAGGCACGAAAAGAAAAAGGAATTATCATGGTTTTTATTATTATAACAGTGATTTTCTTCATCACATTTCTACTTGTTTGGAGCTTTTACCACATTCATGTTATTGCTGGTATTTTGCTAGAAGGTATCCTTATTGCAACAACAATTGCACGAAAAGGATTGAGAGATGCAGCTTTAGAAGTCTATGTCCCCCTTAAAATGGGCGATTTCAAAGAAGCAAAATTAAAGTTATCGTACATTGTTGGGAGGGACACCGAAATTATGGGAGAGGAAGAAATAGTGAGAGGGACGGTGGAGACGGTGGCGGAAAACACAAGTGATGGTGTGACTGCTCCATTGTTTTGGGGATTAATAGGTGGTGCACCATTAGCTCTAGTTTACCGTGGTATCAATACATGTGATTCCATGGTAGGCTATAAAAATGATAAATACGGGGAGTTCGGCTGGGCGTCAGCAAAGTTAGATGATGTAGTAAATTGGATACCAAGTCGTTTGACTGGTTTGCTTATATTAGTTGCTCACCAACCAGCACATACGAAAGCAGCAAAAGCATGGCAAATACTATTCCGTGATGCACCAAAACACCCAAGTCCAAACAGTGGCTGGCTTGAGGCATCTGTGGCTGCTCTATTGGGCGTGCAACTCGGTGGCATCAATTATTATAAAGGTGTCATCTCGAATAGAGCGAAAATGGGAGATGCAATTGTTCCTTTAAATAAAAATCATATTTTAGAAACGAATAAAATATTAACTCGAACGACTATTGTTTTTTTACTTGTTTTATGGATTGGAGGGGGCGCAATTGAAGTTGCCACAACATGGTTCTAATCCCCAATACTTATATAAAGAAATGGGAATGGAAAAGCCTGATCAAATCATTGATTTAAGTGCCAATATTAATCCGTTAGGTCCACCTGAATGTATTAAAGAAAACTGGATTAACTTTTTTCAGAAAGTTAATGATTACCCAGACCCTTACACACTATCATTAAAAACGGTTATTTCGGAAAAAAATCAGGTAAGTATGGATTCGATTTTAATAGGAAATGGTGGAGCAGAATTGATTTCGTTAGTGGGTAGATTATTATCGGGGAAAAATGTACTTATTATCGAACCAGGATTTTCTGAATATGAAAAGGCTTGTCAGGCGAATGATTGTCAAATTTATTACCACTACTTAAAAGAGCCTCATTGGGAATTACATATCAATGAAATAAAGGAAAGGCTAAAGAAAATAGATGCTGTGTTCTTATGCAATCCATCGAACCCAACTGGTGTTTTTTATCGCTATGACATCATTGTTCAATTGTTGGAAGAATGTAAAAAGGCGAATACGTTACTTATAGTCGATGAAGCGTTTTATGATTTTGTGGAGGGATATACTTCCATTGCTGCACTAATTTATGACTATAAAAATCTAGTCATTCTTCGCTCGATGACAAAAATGTTTGCCATTCCAGGTCTGAGATTAGGATATGTGATTGCTCACCAATCCATTGTGGAGAAAATAGCTATTTATCAACCCCACTGGAGTGTAAATGCATTAGCAATGGCAGCTGGGGAGCTGTGCTTACAAGATGAATCTTTTGTGTATAATACGATTCAGTATATAAAGAAAGAACGAACAAAGCTATTTGCTTTTTTTGAAAAGGAAGGTTTTACGTTTTCTCCTTCTAAGGTTAACTTTTATTTATTAAAAGAACCGCAGAAGGATAATACAGAAGTGTTGTTTACTTTTCTTTTGAAGCATGGCATTGTACCTAGACATACATTCAATTTTCCAGGATTAGATGGAAAATGGTTACGATTTGCGATTAAAAGTGCAAAGGAAAATAATCAACTTATGGAGGTGTTAAAAGAATGGAGACAACTTCCATAACGTTTATTACTGGTGGTGTCCGAAGCGGCAAAAGCAGTTTTGCGGAAAGGATAGCCATTCAAAAGGCAGAGGAAATAGGCGGAACCTTACATTATATAGCTACCGGGAAAGCAACAGATTCTGAAATGAGATTAAGAATTAAAAGACATCAGGAAGATCGAAATAAATGGGCTCATTCATGGAAAACATGGGAAAAGGAAACGAATATTTCAAGCTTAGCCCCTGAATTTAATAACAAAGATATCATTTTATTAGACTGCTTGACGACAATGTTATCAAATGAATTATTTGCTCATGAGGCTGATTGGGAGGAGCAGATTAAGGATAAAGAAAAGGTTTTCTGGAGGATTTGGCACGGGATAAAGGAAATAGCAGATCATAGCAATCAGGTGGTCCTAGTAAGTAATGAAGTGTTAAATGAGCCTATTCTTCCCAATCCATTATTAAGGACCTATAGTGAATTACTCGGGAAATTACATCAAAAAATAGTTCATTACGCAGAAAAGGCTTATCTAGTAGAATCAGGAGTGCCTTTAATGATGAAAGGGGGAGACTAATGAAAGGAATCATGATACAAGGAACCGCTTCTGATGTTGGAAAAAGCCTTATTACTACTGCCCTTTGTCGTTTATTTGTGCAAGAAGGCTTGAAAGTTACCCCATTTAAGTCACAAAACATGTCTAACTATTCTTATAGTTTAAAAGATGGAAAAGAGATAGGACTTGCGCAAGGTGTTCAAGCAGAGGCGGCAAAGACAGATGCCTCTATTTGGATGAATCCCATTTTATTAAAACCTAATTCTGATACCCGATCAGAAATCGTATTACTCGGAGAAACAGTAGAAACACTTTCGGGAAAAGATTACCGAAATCAATTTTACGAAAAGGGATTAGAGGCGATTCAAACTTCTTTAACACATTTACAAAAGGAGTTTGATGTGGTCATGATTGAAGGAGCAGGTAGTCCTGTAGAAATAAACTTAAATGATCGGGAATTAGTCAATATGAAGATTGCTCAACTAGCGGATGTCCCTGTTCTTTTAGTTACTGACATTGAGCGTGGAGGAGTTTTTGCCAATATTGTTGGAACATTAGAGTTGCTTTCTCCTGATGATAGGAAGCGGATACAAGGGGTTATTATTAATAAATTCCGTGGAGACATTTCTCTTTTTGAAGATGGTGTACGTTGGTTGGAAGAGAGGACGGGAGTTCCCGTTCTTGGTGTTGTACCGTACATCAAAGACCACGGTATTCCTGTGGAAGACTCTTTATCTACTTCGTCCCAAATTGTGAACCAAACGGAACAAATAAATTTTGATTATCTAGCATCCGAAATAAAGAGGCATCTTCAATGGGAAAAAGTCAAGGACATTTTGAACGGATGGGACAAACGATGAGGAATTTTATAACAGGGTTTCTCATAACAATCCAATTTTTAACGGCTTTACCAATTAAGAAGTCTTTACCGATGGGGAAAGATTATATTGAAAAAAGTATTCAGTCCTTCCCATTGTTAGGATTATTACAAGGAACCTTTTACAGTATTCTTCTATATATTCTTTTAGAATGGACTCCTTTTTCAACACTAGCCATCGCCTTTATTATTTGGCTTGCTACGATATTAATTACTGGGGGAATTCATTTAGACGGTTGGATGGACATGAGTGATGCGTATTTCTCTTATCAAGATAAAGAAAAAAGATTAGAGATTATGAAAGATCCAAGAGCCGGCGCTTTTGGCGTCATGTCGTTATTAGTTTTATTAAGCAGTCGATTTTTATTTATTTATGAAGTGATCCAATTTCCAACGATAGTCACGTTCCTCGTTATCGTTCTTATTCCTTTTTTAAGTAAAGTAGTGATGGGAATGGTGTTACTTCATATTCCAGCAGCGAAGAAGGAAGGTTTGGCTTCTTTTTTCCAGAACGCAGCAAAGAAAACTACATTATATATTTATCCTGTGTACCTCATTATCATAGTTGCACTTATAAGTATGATTGATTTTCACTTTATCTTCCTAGCGCTTTTATTTGTCTTAATTGCGTTGGTGTGTTACCTTCTTATTCGGCGAAAATCTGTTAAACATTTTGGCGGGATAACAGGTGATATTCTCGGTGCTTCAGGAGAAGGGACTGAAAACATATTATGGATGACGTTGTGGCTATTACATTATTTCGCCATGGTATAACAGAAGAAAATAAGCGAAAAACATATTTAGGTTGGACTGATTCAGCCCTAACCGAAGAAGCCAAAATTAGTCTAGCTTCCACTAAACTTCAGGCAGGCGATTATGATTTATTTATTTCAAGTGATCTTAACCGTTGTGTAACTACCATGAATCTGTTATTTCCCATTATCGGGCCTACAAAATTAGCCAAATTAAGAGAAATGAATTTTGGTATATTTGAGGGGAAAACATATGAGGATTTAAAGAACGATATGAATTACCAGCGTTGGATTGATCAACCATTTAAAGAAGTAATCCCTGGTGGTGAGTCATTTCAACAGTTTGCATATAGAGTGGATAAAGGATGGAATCAGATTGTGGAATTGATACTCAGATACCATGCCAAAAATGTATTTATTGTTTCACATGGCGGGGTCATTCGCTATTTACTAAGTCGTTTGACTGAAGAAGAAAAGGACTTTTGGGAATGGAAAATAGATCATGGAACTGGATATGTTTTGGAATTTCATAAAACAGATTTAAGGAGGGGAGAGCCGTGCATTTTGTTACAGGAGGTGCCTTTAACGGAAAAAGGGCTTGGGTAAAAGATAACTATGACGGTGCCGAATGGTTATCTTCCTACAATGGAGACACGTTACCTGAGACTTTGGAAGCCTTGTCCAGTGAATATATTGTGCTCGAAGGGGTTGAACTTTTGACAGAAGAATGGTCAGAGAGAATGGACATTGACGAAGCACAAGTTCATTTAAGAAAGCGGCTAGATCAATGGTTGGCATGGGAAAATGCAAATGCCAACAGAAGCGTTATTATAATTGGAACAGATATCATGAAGGGAATTGTTCCGATGCACAAAGAAGAAAGAGATTGGCGGGATTTGACCGGTTGGTTTTATCAAGATTTAGTGAAAAAAAGCAAACGAGTGGATGTTATTTGGTATGGAATAAATCAAACTATTAAAAAGGGGGAGTGAGGAAAGTGAATATAAGAAAAATGAGTTTCATTGCTTTATTTATTGCTTTATCGGTCATCGGAGCGGCTATTAAAATCCCCGCTATAATTGGAAGTGTTGCTTTAGATGTTTTTCCCGCCTTACTTGCCGGAGCGTTTTTTGGCGCGGTACCAGGCGCAATAGTCGGTGGATTTGGTCATATGGTATCCGCACTTATTGGTGGAATGCCCTTGGGGCCACTTCACTTTATCGTGGCAATTAGTATGGCCTTGCTTGTTTATATATTCGCTATATTGTTTCGACATGGGAAAAGGGCGTTGGCATTTATCGTATTCGTTATTGGTAATACATTGATTGCACCCTTACCTTTTATGTTTATTCTTGATGTAGCATTCTACATTGCATTAGTCCCTTCTTTATTTGTCGGATCCTTATTTAATGTCATTATCGCTTGGTTGATGATTCCGCGTTTAGTAGCTGTCTTTCAAGGAGCTTACCAAAAAGGGGAAGCGAAGGGATGAGGGATGCGCTACTTATACCGTTTAATGAACAAGAAGAATTAGTCATTACGACTGATAATAGTGGTGCAATTGGATTAAAAGAAGAGGATGCTGTTCAAGTTCCATACGAAATCGTAAGCTATTATTCTTTTCGAGTTGCTGTAGTTGAAACCTTAGCCTCAGGTGCAATGCCGGTCTCTGTCGTCCTGCAAAACTTTTGTGGGAATGGGGCATGGGAGAATTTAATCACAGGAATTCGGAGAGGATTAGCTGAACTTGGAATGGGAAATGTTGCAATAACGGGAAGTACGGAGAGTAACTTTTCTTTAAGTCAATCTGCAATTGGAGTTACCATTATTGGTAAGAGGCCTGCCTTGAATCAAGTGAAAATAAAGACCTCTGATTCCTATCGTGTAGCTTTAATTGGTTTACCATTAGTTGGTGAAAAAGTTATAGCGCAAGAAGATGATGTTGTCCCTCTTTCTGTAGTAAGGGATATTTGCAAGATGAGAGATGTTCAAGTTTGGCCCGTTGGTTCAAAAGGAATATTGCATGAATTGAAAAGAATGGTGCCTTCCTTTGATGGTGGTAAGATGAAAGATAACATAAAGCTAGATTTAGAGAAATCAGGAGGACCATCCACATCTATTCTAGTGAAATATCCTCTGGAGAAAGAATCCGAGTTACTACAACTAACAGGTAAGAAATTACAACGTCTTTGGGAGGGGTAAGCTTGAAGTTATTTGTTGTAAGACATGGTGAAACAGAATGGAATGTACAAAAAAGATTGCAAGGACATCTAGATTCTCCATTAACAGCCAATGGAATCCATCATGCAAAACTATTGGCTAAGAAACTAGAATCTATTAGTTTAGATTCCATTATTTCTAGTCCAAGTGAAAGGGCTATGCATACCGCTAGAATAGTAAGTGGAAATCGGACGATAGCGATTGAAACGGATAAGCGGCTAAAAGAAATAAATCTAGGAAGTTGGCAAGGGAAAACATTTGAAGAGATTAAGGCAATGGACCCTTTTACATATGAGAATTATGTAAAACAGCCCCATTTATATAAAAGAGAGGAAGAGGGAGCGGAAACTCTATCGGATGTAATTAATAGATTGCATGCGTTTTTGAGAGATGTGGAAAGTACGTACCATTTGGGAAATCATCTTATTGTTACGCATGGCGTTGTAGTAAAAGCACTACAGCTCATTTGTAAAAACAATTCCATCGAACAAATTTGGGAACCACCTGATATTGATGGGACAAGTCTGACCATTGTTGAAATTATAGATGGAAAAAGGAAGATGTTGGTAGAGGGGGATATTTCGCATAAGGAATAACGGAAATAAATAGGCCGTTTTTATCACGTCTTAACTGGCTGTAAGACCCCCACTTCAAGAGTTCGGGCTAACCAAGAAATCTAAGTGGGGGACAACAGCCAGTAGCGCCCTGATAAGTTCAACTAACAATTAGTGGGGGATGCAAGAAAACCCCCACTGATTGAGTTTTACTTTATAATTATATAAATCTATCTTTTGTTTTACATAGGAATATTGGTAACAAAATTGTTTTCGGAGTGGGAGATTGCTGTCCTTTTTTCTCTTTTTTGGAGGAGAAAGGAGGTGATCGCAATGGATATTCTAATGGAACTACTACTAACTTTGATAAAAGCGGTGTTAAATCAAAGTATCGCTTTGTTATTTTCAAAGAAACGTGGTAAAAAGTCCAAAAAGAAGACCACCCGAAAATGCTCGACCAAAAGCAAGGGTGGTTCTTCTCATAAACACTAAACGATAAGAGCAACTCTCGCTTCGAGCGATGAAGTTACCGTAAGGCAGGCGATGTGTATCCAGCACATCGTCTTTTTATTCTACTCTTATTATAGCACAATTATGTATGTAATAAAACGTTTTAACATGGAATACAGAAGCACGCTAATAATTTGATAGTCCGATTTGCGATGCGAATTCAAATAATGGATGGGGATGGGGAATAACTGAAGACCAAATCATGACACGATTCGGTCTTCCGATTGATATGTTATTTTGTATGTTTTTCATCTTAATAGAACTAGTATAATTTTGACATGGCTGTTTCTTCTTTAATTATCTGTTCTTTGCCTCGAAACAAGAAATCGATTAATTGCTGCAATTAATATAACAGTTACTATAACAATAATCATAGTGGTTAGTAAAATGAATACTGAATTTAACATGGCATTGGTTTCTATTCCATTTCTATCGAAAACAGATGCCACTAGATAACTTACGACAAATGCATACAATGCTATGCTTAAAGTAGTAAGCACTCTATTGATCATGGATCCACCGCTCAAATTTTCCTACTCAAATCTAACTAAATTTATATAAATCTACTCACTATACAAATCTAGATAAATTGTACACCTGAGGAAATGTTTTTCCCCGAGTCAAGGTCATATTTCAGTGTAAACCTTGTCGGCAGTGATAAATGCTTTTTCCGTGCAAATGAGCACTTCATACCTTCAAATGAGAAGTACAATTATCCAAAGTATAGATAGTACAAACGTATTTGATATACTCCTATCTAGCCTGAGCTTGGCAATTATAATTTGTTTTTAATAATAGATACTTTTTGTCCATATCTGTATTCACCTTTGAAGGTGAAGGTTATTAGTTTGTCCTTGTATTTTTGAATATCTAACAAAAAGTTAACTTTCTTTGCTATGTTTACCGAAGAATTGTTATCACGCATCAACCTAGTACCGCAAGAAACACATTTAAATATTCGAATATTAGGTTCCTTTTTCTTTAAATGTCCACAAACACAACATTCCTTTGTTGTATGATGTTCATTTGCTTTGATGTAATATTTTCTTAGTTTTGAAGCAACCCATTTGAGAACTAATCTAAACTCACCAATTTTTTCTTGATTCAACATGCTACGTTTTGTATTCTTAAACCTAGCCGTTCCATTAGTTGGCGTGTAATCCCCAATAATAACAAGGTCGTAATGTCGGTACAGTTCATGAGCGATGGTAAATAGTGCTGTCTTTATTTGTTCTCGACGGCAATGATACGCCTTATCAAGCGCACGATTAAACCTGTTCCAACGCGGACTGTGAACCACATACTTATTTCCATGCTTGGTTTCACGTTTCCGATATTTCTTTTGACACCTATCTCGAAAGGATTTTAATTTATCAATCTTCTTGTCCCAGTATTTGATTTCTTGAAGTTTATCAAATTCAATAGAATCACCTATATCGTCTACACCAACAAAGAAGTTTTTGTGATTCGGGTCTAGTGAAATCCATTTCACTTCTTCGGGGATCTCTACTTTTTTCTCTTTTAATACTGGCTTTGTAGGAAGAGGAATCTGCATATTTTCGTCTAAGGTCTTGTTTTCTTTTTTTATTTTATTACATATTTTTCGGTAATCACTCATTTTTTGTTTATGCTCTAACTCTTCTACAGAACATTTTTCAATAGAAAAAACAGCGTAGAACACTCCTTGTTGTTTACAAATAGTGAGTGTTTTCAAAAGTTCCCCTTCTATTAATTGAAGAGGTTCTTTTAACTTTCCAATTACAGCAGGATTCCTTCTACCTTTCTTAACAGGCATATCAGGGATATTTCCTAAAGAAATTAGAAGACTATTTCCGTCATTTTGAAGTCCCCACCCTTTATTTGGCTCATCAAATACAAGGCTGAACCATTTCTTCTTCCAACTACGGAATTTTGGATAACCGCGTCCACTTTTGAAAAAACCTTCATAAGCTCTTTTTAACCGTGCAGAGGGTTCTTTCAAAACAGAAGAAAATACAGAATTTAAAAATGGATATTCCTTTTTCAAAGAAACTCCATAGTTTCTAAGATTCCGCCCTTTTAATAACTCTAGAGTATTATTGTTTTCTAAATAATCTTTTCGGCAAGCATCTAAAAGTTGATTATAAAGCCAATTACAAATTTTACTTTGTCCATCTAAAATAATTTCTTCCTTTTTTGTAAAATCCACTTTTAATTTCTTGTTATATATTAGACTCACATTTTCACCTCCTCGCTTAAATTATACCAAACAAATGTTCGTGTATTCAACTGAAATCTTTCTATATTTTAAAAAATAAATCTACTCAAATGGAGTGATTTGAGTAGATTTAAGTAATCTTAATCAAATTGTTATATAACCCCCTTACATTTTCTTTTTATTTAACAAAAGATGATAATTGTAGTAACAAATACAAATAAGATATAGCCCTGCAAGAAAGAAAAAGGATACTGTATTCATATAACCAAACATGACTAATGCTAGTAGAACTAATGGAAAGATGGTAGCCATAAGATCAAATGCCTTGGATTTTGAGTTTTCATGTATTTGGATGATACGTTCATCTTTTTCCTCAATTTGTTGTTCTCTTGACTTGTTTTTTTCATACCCGATTGCAGAACTGGCCACAAGAAATATTAGAACTCCAAGAAATCCAACTGCAATGGGAACTAAATCCATTCTAATAAATGCTACTTTGAGAAATTCCATTCCAATGAAGCCGAGGGCTACACCTAATAGTAGAAGTAGGACTCCAACCACTTCTAAAGATCGTAGTAATCTTATTTTAACTCTCACTATTCTCCTCCTCATAAATGAAAATATCTTCAATACGCATATCAAAGTATCTTGCAATCTTAAATGCCAAAATGATAGATGGGTTATATCTTCCGTTTTCAAGCGACCCAATGGTTTGCCTTGTTACCTCTAACGCATTGGCTAATTCTTCTTGATTAATACCGTGTTTTTTTCGTATCTCTTCTAATTTGTTTTTCATTAAATGTTTCTCCTTTATGGAAAGTGAACTTAACATATATTATATAATATGCATCCTTTAATGTAAAGTTTACTTTCCTTTTTAAATGAATATGTAAAAAGGAAAGGTAGTGATATACTTTATTTAAGAAGAACCACAAAAGAGGTGGGATTGATGTTCAAAATAATGTTAATTGAGGATGACAAAACATTATTCAATGAGATAAAGGATCGACTATCGCAGTGGTCTTATGATGTATATGGAATTCGTGATTTCAAAAAAGTGATGGAAGAATTTACAGAAATTATGCCAGACTTAGTTGTGATTGATATTCAACTGCCGAAGTTCGATGGGTTCCATTGGTGCCGATTGATCCGTTCACATTCCAATGTACCGATTGTTTTTCTGTCCTCTCGTGATCACCCAATGGATATGGTTATGTCTATGCAGCTAGGAGCTGATGATTTTATTCAAAAGCCATTTCACTTTGAGGTGCTAATAGCGAAAATTCATGCGATATTAAGACGGGTATATGATTATAGCACGGAACAACAAACAAATATTCTAGTGTGGAATAGTGCGACAATCGACTTTTTAAAAAACACCGTTAGCAATAAGACAGGTGAAGTGGAACTGACGAAAAATGAAATGTTTATATTAAAGATTTTAGTTGAAAGTAAAAATCAAATTGTTAGCCGTGAGGAAATGATGAGAAGCCTCTGGGACGATGAACGTTTTGTAAGTGATAATACGTTAACAGTTAATGTTAATCGGTTAAGAAAAAGTCTTGTAAAGCTGGATTTAGGAAAGTGGATTGAAACAAAAGTTGGACAAGGTTATGTGGCGAAGGAAGAAATTCATGATTAGGGAATACATACGTGAGAGGCAAAGTTGGATCTATTTATTCTTCATTTTACAAGCTTTATTATTATTTGTTGCATATCTTGATGCTTCCATTAACTTTCAATCTATTTTATATGTTGTTTTTCTATCTGTAATTATTTTTACTCTTTTTATGATTATTCGATATCAAAAGGAGTCGGCATACTATAGAACATTAAAGAGCTGGTATCCGAGCGATGATCTTGGTTACCTAAAAGAAGCTGACAAACCGTTTGAAAAGATTTCTGAGAGGACAATCAGAGGCCAAGCAGAGTATTATAAAAAGGAATTAAACGATAACATAAGACAGGTGGAACAGGAAAAAGATGACTTACTTTCATGGATTCATGAAGTAAAAACGCCACTTACTGCTATGCAATTAATGATTGAGCGGCTTGAAAATGATCAGCTAAAATCTCAACTTCAGTACGAATGGTTGAGAATCCATTTACTTCTTGACCAACAATTACATCAGAGGCGTATGCCATCTATGGAAAATGATCTTTATATTGAAAGAGTAGCTATTAAGCCTCTCGTCTATAGGGAAATCAAGGATTTGCGAACATGGTGTATGCAAAAGGGAATCGGATTTGATGTAAATTTAGAAATAACAGATGTTTTAACCGATGTAAAATGGTTTAGCTTTATCATCCGCCAGCTGCTAACAAACGCGGTAAAGTATAGTGAAAACTCAGATATAGTCATAAGTAGTGTTGATAATGATGGTGAGATCCAATTGATCATACAGGATGCTGGTAGAGGAATACCTAAAAAAGATTTACCTCGTATTTTTGATAAAGGTTTTACATCAACGAAGAATCACGAAGACTATAAAGCGACAGGGATGGGACTTTATTTAACAAAGAAAGCAGCGGATACGTTAAAAATTAAAATGGATGTACAGTCAAAGGTTGGCAAGGGTACGGTCTTTACATTAACATTTGCTAAAAAGAATACTTTTCTAGGCATAGAAGAAAGTATAAACTTTCTCCTCCTGCATAAGTGCAATTAAGGCATTCCCCCAAAAGATTGCACTCAACAGTATAAAGGTTTCTAAGAAAGCAAAACCTTTAACGACCGCCAAGTTTTCTAAAAGTGAGAGGCATGTGACAAGATTGTCACATGCTTCTTGATTTTGTTCGGTAATTCGAGGGAAAAAGTAAACTGTATTTTCTATACTTAGAATAGAGCTTTGGTAAGATCATTAAGAAGAAAAAGGGTGAACATATATGAATATTTTAGAAGCACAAAAAATTCATAAAAGCTATGGCAACAAGTGGAATAAACAAGAAGTATTAAAAGGAATAGATATTAAAGTAGATAAAGGTGAATTTGTTGGTATCATGGGCCCTTCTGGATCTGGAAAAACCACTTTATTAAATGTATTATCATCTATTGATAAAGTAACGAATGGATCCATCAAAATTGAAGATCAAGAATTTACCAAGATGAAGGAGAAACAGCTAGCTGAGTTTCGAAAAAATCATTTAGGTTTTATTTTTCAGGAGTATAACTTATTGGATACATTGACTGTTAAGGAAAATATATTACTGCCATTAACCATAAAGAAAGAATCCAAAAAAGCGGCACAAGGTAAATTTGCCACAGTTGCAAGGGAATTGGGTATCTTTGAAGTGAAAGATAAATACCCAAGTGAAATATCTGGGGGACAGAAGCAACGAACATCCGCAGCCCGCGCATTCATTCATGAACCAAGTATTATTTTTGCAGACGAACCTACAGGAGCATTGGATTCTAAGTCTGCTTCTGATTTATTAAATAAACTAGGGGATCTAAACGATAAACGAGAAGCAACGATTGTAATGGTAACGCACGATCCATTAGCGGCAAGTTATTGTAGTAGGGTTATCTTTATAAAAGATGGTCAAATTTTTACTCAGTTAAATAAAGGTGACGAGAATAGACAATCATTTTTTAATGACATTATTAAAACGCAAGGTGTACTAGGTGGGGTGCAACATGAGCTTTAGTCAACTCATTATTCGTAATTTGAAAAAGAATCTGTCAAATTATTATCTTTATGTTTTTGCATTAGTCTTTAGTGTTGCTTTATATTTTGCATTTGTCACTCTACAATATGATCCTTCCATGGATGAGATAGAAGGTTCCATAAAGGGTGCTGCAGCATTACGTGTAGGGTCCATTATGTTAATCGCCATTATTACAGTGTTTTTGATTTATGCGAATAATTTATTTATCAAACGTAGAAGTAAAGAAATTGGGTTACTTCAATTAGTTGGTTTAACCAAGGGAAAAATCTTTCAAATTCTTAGTGTAGAAAATATGATGTTATATTTTGGTTCGATGTTAGTTGGGGTTTTGGTTGGGTTTTCCGTGTCTAAATTACTTATGATGACCTTAATCAAAATTATGGGAATTAATGAGGTAGCAACATTACGTTTTTCTATTGAAGCATTATTACAAACCATCATTGTATTTGTATGTATCTATGTGGTGATCATGGCAATGAATGCCTTGTTTATTAAGAGGCAAAGAATTCTTCATTTGTTTCAGGCAACATCTAAAACAGAAGGTAAAGTAAATCGGGTTTCTATTATTGGAATGTTAATAGGAGTCTTGGGGATAGGATCTATTGCTTTTGGGTATTATTTATCAACTAGACTGTTCAGCGGGGATTTTACAGGTATGGTTGAATTATACATTGCAATGATTACTATTCTAGGCTCTGTTATTATAGGAACATATTTGTTTTATAAAGGGTCTGTTAGTTTTATTTTTAATCTTATTCGTAAAAAGGATAATGGCTACCTTTCTATAAATAAAGTGCTTTCACTTTCATCGATTATGTTCCGAATGAAGTCAAATTCCTTATTGTTAACGATTATTACGACCGTATCTGCATTAGCAATTGGCTTGTTGTCTTTAACTTATATTTCATATTATTCAGCGGAAAAATCAGCTGAACAATCCATTCCAAACCATTTCTCGGTTCCAGATGAAGAAGATGCAACTCGTTTCATGGATGAATTGGAAGCAGCGCAAATCGAATATATGAAGAAAGAGGTAGACTTTCATCAGGTACATGCAGATTTATCAGGAATCATGAAGACGTATGATGAAGAAAATATGAATTTTGAACCTGAAGATACATCCATGGTTGTGATTAGTGATGAAGCAGTGGAAGAGATTGATGTGCCCCGTAATGAAAGTGTTTTTGTGAATTTTTCAGACATGTTGGGGCAGTTTATGTCTTTAAAAAATGTAGGTCCGATTTCATTAACAGGAAAAGAGCAAACGTTTAATTTTGATTTTAAAGGAATTGAGGATAAGAATATTTTACCGTCGCTTCTGACGTTAGGTGGGTTTCCGGTTGCCGTTGTTGACGAGGATGTCTATCAACAACTAAAGGAAGATATGGATGAATCAATTCAAGAGGAACTTTCCATTTATATTGGAATAGATATACGTGATAGGAGTGATATAGAGAAAGCGGATGAAATTTTTCAAGAATTAGGTTTTCAAGAGAACTTCGGATACAGTTCACGGATTTTTGTAAGTTCTACTAGTAAAATCGCAATGGGACTAATCATGTTCCTAGTTGGATTTTTTGGCCTTACCTTTTTAATCACATCCGGATGCATTCTCTATTTCAAACAAATGGATGAAAGTGAAGAAGAAAAAGAAAATTATACGATTTTACGAAAATTAGGCTTTACTAATAAGGATTTATTAAATGGTATAAAAGTAAAACAACTATTTAACTTTGGGATTCCATTAGTTGTAGGTTTATGTCACAGTTATTTTGCAGTGAAGTCTGGCTGGTTTTTCTTTGGAACAGAACTTTGGACACCGATGATTATCGTAATGGTACTGTATACAGTGCTTTATTCTATATTTGGACTTTTATCGGTATTGTATTACAAGAAGGTAATTAAAGATGCATTATAATTAAAGGAAGCTCCGGTTAACTATACGTACCGGAGCTTTTGCGTTATCTGTCATTTCTTGAAGCAAAAAAGATACGTTCATACACGATGATAAGATGGATGTGTATCATGATTAAACTGTTGGTTCATTTTTATCTTCCAATCAATAATGGGAGTTACATTGCAATATGGAAGTATTTAGTTTATATTCTATATATATAAATAATTGAAAATATCCAGATAATATACTGTTAGTCTAATAGAAATGTTAAAAATAGTTTTAAGTATATAGGATTTAATCATTAGGGATTTGTTTTCGTGGAGGAGGTAATGTATGGAGAGCAATCAATCTGTTATTAATGATCGGCCGCAATATGGAATACTTGCGATCTTAATGATTGGAGGTTTTATAGGATTTTTGAATAATACGTTACTAAACGTAGCACTACCATCTATCATGATTGATCTAAAGGTTGATACTTCTACGGTACAATGGCTTACAACAGGATTTATGTTAGTGAATGGGTTACTAATACCTGCATCCGCATTTTTGATTCAAAAATATTCAGCAAGAAGGCTATTTTTAGTTGCGTTAGGATTGTTTACCGTTGGGACAATAGTAGCCGGATTTTCTCCTATTTTTCCGATATTATTATTATCTCGAATGATTCAAGCTAGTGGATCAGCAATTATGATGCCATTGATTATGAATGTCATGCTAACAAGTTTTCCAGTTGAAAAAAGAGGAACAGCGATGGGGGTATTTGGATTAATATTTATGTTTGCTCCTGCAATTGGCCCTACGTTATCTGGCTGGATATTAGAACATTTTCATTGGCGTATGCTGTTTCATATCATATGGCCGATAGCTGTAATCGTTTGGCTTACAGTTTTCCTCAGGTTAAAAGATCAAAAAGAGAAAACAAATATAAAATTAGATCTATTCTCTTTTGTATTGTCTAGTGTTGGCTTCGGTGGAATATTATATGGTTTTGGATCAGCTGGCTCTGATGGGTGGAACAATCCCACTATTTACATAACGATTACTATAGGGATAGGTTCGTTAGTATGGTTCATTTTACGTCAGTTTAAGCTTGAAGTTCCGATGCTGAATTTTAGAGTATTTCAGTATCCGATGTTCTCGCTTAGTTCCATTATAATGACTATTAATACAATGGCAATGTTCTCAGGTTTTCTTCTTTTGCCTATCTATGTTCAAACCGTATTAGGCATTAGTGCATTAGAAACAGGACTAATGCTATTGCCAGGTGCTATCGTGAATGCTGTTATGTCTCCAGTAACTGGACGATTATTCGATAAATATGGTGGTAAATATTTAGGGATTATTGGATTAGGAATTACCGCCGCAGCAAGTTTCTCGTTAAGTCATTTAACTTTTGAAACGAGTTACTACTATATAATGGGTATCCATGCTCTAAGAATGATTGGAATGTCCATGGTAATGATGCCAGTACAAACAAATGGATTAAATCAATTACCTTCCAAGTACTATCCGCATGGAGTTGCAATGAATAACACGATTATGCAAGTATCGGGTGCAATTGGTACGGCGCTTATTGTTACTATTATGGCTATGCGCGAAACAAGTTTTGCAACTGAATTACTATCACAAGTGGTTGGGGAACCGACTGCAGCTTTACAGCAACAAATTAGCCTAGAAGCGATGCAAGCCGGAATTAACTTTGCTTTCTTAATTTCAGGATGGGTTGCACTTGTCGCTATGATGCTAGCATTTTTTATGAAACGAGCGACGTCTGAAAAAGGTATAGATGATGATGTTGGAAAAAAGGTTGCGGAGGTTTAAGGTTTCACGACTGAATACTGGATTAATAGGTGCCCATGTTATGCTGATTAAATAGTAAGCACTAATTAAAAAAGTAATCACCGATAGATTAAAGGGTGATTACTTTTTAATTACGTTTTACATATGCATGGGTGTGATTATATTGCGATGGTAGGAACCATTTTCGTGTATAATTTGTGTTAGGAGGTGGGGTTGTGATGCAGTATAATGATTTAGTAATGAAAAATAGAATAAAAGATTTATCCTTAGAAAATTGGATGATTCCCAATCCATTATCTATTTCGTTGAACCATACTGTCAAAGAGGCTGCTCTTATTATGAATCAAATGGGAGAAGAACACATTCCTGTTGTTGGAGAAAAGGGGAATCCGGTTGGAATCATTACTCCAAAATTAATATTGGAAGCTTTAGTAAATGAAGACCACGAAGAATTAATTATTCATTATATGGCCAAAGATATGTTTTACATTGTCAGAACAGATGACTCTATATTAGATATATTTCCTTTACCTTTTTCTTATTTTCTAGTAGTTAATGAGAATCATTCATTAGTAGGGTTATTAACTCCTAACGAAATTTTGAAAGGGATTTCAATTCAGTTTGAAGGATTAAATCGGGCATATGATTATGCTGAGATTGCTAAAGTTATTCTTGAAAGTGCCTATGAAGGAATCGTAGTCGTAGATAAAAATGCAACTATTGTAGAATTTAACGAAGCATATAGTCGTTTTATAGGAGTTAATCAAAAAGATGTAATTGGACGTCCAGTACAAGATGTCATTGATAATACCAATCTTCATCATACGGTACGTACGGGTTTGCCGGAACGTGGAGAAATTCAATATATTCAAGGGCAGCCTATGGTCGTTCACCGTATTCCAATTTGGAGAGATGGGGAGCCAGTTGGAGCTATTGGGATGTTAATTTTTGAAGGGGTAAGCGAATTATATCAAATTTATGATCGTTTTAGAAAGAATTCACAACATAAGATTCCTGCAGAGACGAAAACAGAGCCAGTGGAAAACCATGTAATGAAAACTACAGCAATCGAACGAATTATCGGGCAAAGTGATGTCATTGCGAATTTAAAACGAACGACTAGAAAAGTTGCGAAAACGGATGTATCCATTTTAATTACGGGTGAAAGTGGTACAGGGAAGGAAATGTTTGCCAGAAGCATTCACGATTTAAGCAATTATGGCAAAGGCCCTTTTATCAGTGTGAACTGTGGGGCTATACCGGAGCAATTATTTGAATCAGAATTGTTTGGCTATGAAGAGGGGGCGTTTACGGGAGCAAAGAAAAATGGAAAACCAGGAAAATTTGAGCTTGCTGAAGGTGGCACTATATTTTTAGATGAAATAGGGGAAATGCCGCAAACGATGCAAACCAAACTATTACGAGTATTGCAAGAGAAAGAGTTTGAAAGAATTGGATCAGTTTATAAGAAAACACTTAAAGCGCGAATTGTTGCTGCCACAAATAAAGATTTAAGAAAAATGGTTAACGACGGGGGATTTCGAGAAGATTTATATTACCGTATTAATGTGATTGAGCTTATTATCCCTCCTTTGAGAAAAAGAGAAACGGATATTGCCTTACTAATTTCTCATTATTTAACATCTTTATGTAAAAAATATAATATCCCTAAAAAAGAGATTACGGGTGAAGCAATGGGGATTCTGATGAAATATGAGTGGTATGGGAATATACGGGAATTAGTAAATACGATTGAAAAATTACTAATCCTTACTGAAGAACAGACCATTGATACTTTTCATCTACCAAATTATATAAAAAACAGGGAGATCCATAATCAAAATATGAATTTTCCACCTTTACATAAAGTAAAACAAGAAGAAAATTTAAAAGAAAAAGAGTTAATCTTACGTATGTTGCAGGAAACAGGAGGAAATAAAACAAAAGCAGCCGAGAAATTGGGAATCCATCGGACGACTCTTTATCAAAAGTTAAAGAAATACAGGTTGTAGGGATAGTGTATATACAACACTACACTATCCCTACACCTATGTAGCGTTATATATACATCTATAAATATAAAATGCTTACATCGTGTACATTTAAAAGTTGGCATGATTTTTGCATGTAGAATAGTGAATAATTAGGAAGGGGTAGAAAGAGATGGAAAATTATGCTGTATTTAGTACCCCACAAACCATTAATTATGGTAGAGGGGCATTTGGAAAAGTAGGAAAGGAAACGGCTAAACGAGGAAATAAAGCACTTATCGTTAGCGACCAAATCATGTATGATCTCGGTTACGTAAGTGAATGCCGTGATTTATTAAAACAGGAAGATATTGAAAGCGCTATCTATTTAGGGGTTAAATCTGAACCTACAGATCAATATGTAGATGAGGCGCTAGAGATTTATCGAAAAGAACAATGTGATGTTGTTATTTCCCTTGGTGGAGGAAGTTGTATAGATACGGCCAAAGCAATCGTTGTTGTTGCAACAAATGGTGGTTATATTGGGGACTATATGGGAGCTAAAAAACTAGCACAGAATAGTCCAGTTCCTCATATAGCAATCCCAACTACGGCAGGTACAGGTTCTGAGGCTACAGATGCTACCGTTATTAATAATACAAGTAATGATGTCAAAATGATGATAAAACAACCTGCATTTATGCCTGAGGTTGCCATTGTTGATCCGTTATTGACGGTTTCTTCGCCGAAATCAGTGACAGCTGCTACGGGTGTGGATGCACTGAGTCATGCAATAGAAGCCTATATTTCAAGACAAGCTCAACCGATGACAGATATGCTGGCCCTTTCAGCGATGGAGAAAATTGTTGGAAATTTAAAACAGGCATACAAGGATGGAAGTGATATCGATGCAAGAGAAGAAATGGCAGTAGGAGCTCTGCAAGCGGGAATGGCATTTACCAATGCTTCTGTCTGCTTAGTGCATGGAATGTCTAGACCAATCGGTGCATTATTCCATGTTCCCCATGGATTCTCCAATGCTATGTTACTACCTGCCGTCCTTGAATTTAGCAAAGGGGCATGTGTTGAGAGATTAGCAGACCTTGGGAGATTATTTAACGAGGACGCCAACAATCTAACAGATGAAGAAGCAGCTGAAATCGCTGTAACATCGGTGAAAAAGCTTTGTCTTGAGTTAAATATCCCCAACTTAAAAGGGTTTGGAATTGACGAGGAAAAATTCGAACAGGCAATTAGCAAAATGGCTGAGGATGCTTTAGGAAGTGGAAGTCCACAAAACAATCCCAAGGTTCCTTCAAAAAAAGAGATAGAAGACTTATATCGAGTTTGCTATAACTATGACTATACTTTAGAAAAATCGATTAAATCATAAAGAACGTTCAAAAAGTCTGGTTAGTGACACGCGGACACTAAGGAACTTGGGCTAGTTAGTTCCTTCTTTTATCCTTCTTTTTGAATGCATGCTTAAATTAAAATAAGGGGGGAGAACATAATGGCATTTATAGGGATGATTGGACTATTAGGGTCACTTATTTTATTAATTTATCTTACGATGAAAGGCGTTAATATTATTATCGCAGCCCTACTTAGTTCCATTGTTGTTGCTATTACTGGGGGATTACGGTTAGATACAGCATTAATGGACAATTACATGACAGGGTTTACGGGGTATTTTGCTTCATGGTTTTTAGTATTCTTGTTAGGAGCTATCTTCGGAAAAGTGATGCAAGAAACGAAAGCTGCGGATAGTATCGCAAATTGGATAAAAAATAAATTTGGTACCAAGCGTGCTGTATTTGCTGTAGTTGCAGCTGCTGCAATTATGACATATGGTGGAGTAAGTTTATTCGTTGTTGGGTTTGCCGTTTATCCAATCGCAGTTTCTTTGTTCCGTGCTGCTAATTTACCACACCGATTCATACCGGCAGCATTAGTATTTGGATCGATTTCTTTTACAATGACTGCACCTGGTTCACCAGAAATCCAAAACATTATTCCGACTGAATTCTTTGGGACAACTCCTACTGCAGGTGGTTGGATTGGGGTTCTATGTGCATTATTGATTATGATTGTTGGTGGATTATGGTTAGGGGCAATGGTAAGAAAAGCATCTGCTAATGGTGAAGTTTTCTCCCTACCAAATCAAGGAAATGATGAAACTGCTGCTAGTTTGGCGGCAGAAGAAGAACAACCTGAGCCAAATAAAGGTGACCTTCCGAATATCATTTTAGCTGTTCTTCCACTTGTACTAGTTATTGTTATACTTAATATTCTTGGTCAGTTTATGACACCTACTGTAGCACTTTTAATTGCTTTGACTATAGGTATTGCTGTTGCATGTTTAAGTATGTTGAGGTTCATTAAGGAGTTTTGGGATGCACTTGCAACTGGTGCTCAAAATGCACTTGTAGCATTAGCCAATACGTGTGCGGTAGTTGGTTTTGGAAGTGTAGCGGCACAAGTCTCCGCTTTCGATTCTCTAATTACTGGTCTTGTAAATATACCAGGACCACCACTAATAGGGTTGGCAATTGGAGTAACAGTTATTTGTGGCCTTACAGGGTCTGCATCAGGTGGACTTGGAATTGCACTACCGATTCTTGCGCCAATTTATTTAGCGCAAGGAGTAGATCCAGGAGCAATGCACCGTGTTTCTGCATTAGCTTCAGGTGGTCTAGATTCCTTACCGCATAATGGTTACATTGTAACAACAGTTCGTGCTATTTGTGGGGAAACTCATAAGAGGTCATACAAACCTATCTTATTACTAAGTGTAATTTTACCAACGATTGTTTTAGCCTTAGCTGTTATTATGTATAGTATTTTTTAAATAAATAATAAAATTAGGTACTCCTCCAAGGATTTGGAGGAGTATTTCAATGATATAAGTTCGGAAAAAAAGAGCAGGGAATCCTGCTCAAGTGTAATTTACTTATTTAACATAGTATAAACCTGGTCTACGTCTTTATCGCCTCTACCAGAAAGGTTAACGATGATAACATCATCTTTGTTTAATTCTTTTGCTAGCTTCATAGCATGTGCAACAGCGTGAGAACTTTCTAATGCCGGAATAATTCCTTCCACCTTAGATAACTCTTGGAATGCTTCAAGCGCTTCGCCGCCAGTTGCTTGAACATATTCTCCTCGCCCGGAATCATGTAGGTAACTATGTTCTGGTCCAACCCCTTGATAGTCAAGACCTGCTGCAATCGAATTGGTCGGCTTTAACTCATTATTATCATCAAATAATGTGTAAGACTTAAATCCATGAAATACTGCTGGAATACCTTCTGATATAGATGGTGCTTCAGAAGGTTCCACACCAATTAAACGAACTTCTTTCTCATCTAAGTAATTAGAGAAGGAACCAATTGCATTACTTCCACCGCCTACACAAGCAACGACCGCTGTTGGTAGTTTACCTTCTTTTTCTAAAATTTGTCTTTTTGATTCCTCACTGATGATAGATTGGAAGTATTTCACTATTTCTGGATATGGATATGGTCCGACGGCAGAACCGATTAAATAAAACGTATTTTGGTGATTTTTGACTAGGTCTTCAAAGGCTGCATCTACTGCTTCCTTTAGTCGACCACGGCCATCTTCTACAGCAACTACTTCTGCACCTAACAGTTGCATACGGAATACATTTAATGCTTGTCTTTCTGTATCGACTTTACCCATGTATACAGTGCAAGGTAAACCAACCATTGCGGCTGCTGTTGCAGTGGCAACGCCATGCTGTCCTGCACCAGTTTCAGCGATAATACGTTTAGCTCCCATACGTTTTGCTAGAAGAATTTGTCCAAGTGCATTGTTGATTTTATGCGCACCTGTATGATTCAAATCTTCCCGTTTTAAATAGATTTTTGCTCCACCTATTTTTTCTGTAAGGTTTTTAGCGAATGTTAGTGGATTTTCACGCCCAACATATTCTTTTAGATAGTAACGATATTCCTTTAGAAATTCAGGATCGTTTTTAAACTTATCGAACTGTTCTCCAATATCATCTAAGATTTTCTTTAAATCTTCAGGAATAAAACTGCCACCAAATTCACCAAAATAACCTTTCTCAGCTATAACTTCTTTACTCATTCTCTGCTCAACTCCTAATCTATAATACTATGTTTCACTATACTATTATATATGAAATGTTAGGGGACTTTAATATGTTTTGAAAATTTTGCGGGAATTATAAAAAAAGATGTAGGTTAGTCCTACATCCATATGGTTGTTATTTTGTTAAAAAGTTCTCTGTATAAAATGGTTGTGAATTCTGATTAAAAGCAACACCAACAGCTAAAGATTCAAATTCCTTTTTTAATATATTTTCTCGGTGACCTTGTGAATTCATTAACCCTTCATGAGCAAAGATACTACTCGGTTGTCCTGTTGCAAGATTTTCTCCTGCTATTCGGAATACAATATCATCTTCCTTCATTCGGTCAAATGGTGATTGTCCTTCTAAGTTGTGATGACTGAAGTAATTATGATCTGCCATATCTTTACTATGATTACGAGCAGTTTTTCTCAAGGATTCTTCCCATGATAAAGTAGGGAGGCCATGAACGACACGGGTGGCATTGGTTAAGTCAAAAAGTTGATATTCTAGTCCATCCTTTAAATCTGGAGTCGGTTTTCCGAAGTATTCTTTCTTCTGTTGTTCTAGTTCAGCACTAATAATTTGAATCGCTGTAACCGTACTATTTTCATGTTTATCATAAAAAATCGTTACATAGTTATGATCAATGAAAAATGTATCATTTTCCTCATCATTTTGTATTTGATAACGGACTAGTCCTTTACGTATTGCGGATAATGGTTCGTCTAAACTTGATAAAACTGTCTCACGTGAAGTTTCTAAATCAATTTCAAGTGTAGAACTTAATAAATCCTGATTCGTATATAATCCTGCTACTTTATCTTGGTTATCGTATGCAACCATAAAAAAGTTTTGGTAATTTTCATGATAACTACTCCATTCCACTCCATATTCATTAATACTTGAACGTTTTGGTGATCCGACTTGTGCCTCAACATTTGACCTGGTATCACCAATTTCAATATTATGAATAGAAAAGGTTTGATTCGTTGGTTCATTTAGTTTTGGTTTTTCTAAAATAGGCGCAGTTTTCATATCATTATTTTCTTGAAACTCTGTCATCCTTGCCATTAATATTTGGAATTCTTGTTTGATTGTATTTACTGTTGAAGTGACAGCCGGATTTTCTATCAATTCATTTACATCTTCTTTTATCTCATAAAAAACACCTTGAAAACCAGAATGCTCGTATGTTTCTCCGTAAAAATGCCATAAGGCCCCGGCGATAAGAAATAAAACTATCCAATTTTTCAGTCGTAACATGTCCCCACATCCAGTCTCTAACTATGTTTTTCTATCTTATCATGGAAATAAACGGCGTAGCCAAGATTGTTTCATTGGTAGATGATGGAAGAAAACTCCACTGATTAAGTTTCGTTTATTAAGTATCAACAGTATGAACAAATATGAGGAGGATTAGTATATGCAGAATAAAGGTTAAAGCATTATTATAGTGGGCTCAGCAACCAATGGATAGCCTAAATAGAAATAAATGCTAAAAAATCCCCAACTACCAAGTCAGGGATTTATAATATTACTTTAATGAATCTATAAACCTTTCCATACGTTTCATTGCTTCCTGCAATTGTTCGATAGATGTGGCGTAGGAACAACGAATGTATCCTTCTCCAGATTCACCAAAGGCATTACCCGGAACAACTGCAACTTTTTCTTGTTGTAGAAGTTGGGATGCGAATTCTTCGGAAGTGAGTCCGGTATGCTTTATAGATGGAAAAACGTAAAATGCACCACCAGGTATATGGCAGTCGAGCCCAATATTATTTAAGGCTTGAACCATATAATTTCTTCTACGCCAGTAACTTTCTCTCATATGTTCTACTTGATCCGTACTATTTTGTAAAGCTTCTATCGCAGCTCTCTGTAACATATGTGGTGCACACATGGTTGTATACTGATAAATTTTGACCATCAGACCTACCATTTCTTTTGGAGCGCTTAGAAACCCGAGTCTCCATCCAGTCATTGCAAAACCTTTGGAAAAACCATTAATTAAAATAGTTCGCTCATACATACCAGGGATAGAAGCCATACTTGTAAATCCATCATCATATGAAAGTTCCGCATATATTTCATCTGTAATACAAATGAGGTCATGTTTTTGAATGACTTTAGCGATTTCTGTTAATTCTTCTTTATTTAAACAAGTACCAGTTGGATTATTTGGTGTACAGATTAAAATGGCTTTCGTTTTATCTGTAATCGCTGCTTCAATTTGGTCTGGTGTTACCTTAAATCCATTTTCTGAATAAGTAGAAATTGAGACAGGAACCCCACCAGCTAATATCACGAGTGAAGCATAGGAGACGAAAGCTGGTTCTACGATTAACACTTCATCACCAGGGTTTACAATGGCGCGAAAAGCTAAATCAATAGATTGACTCGCTCCAACAGTGACAATGATTTGATTTTCTGGATCATAGTGAACATTAAATCTTCTTTGTACGTAATTGGATATTTCTTGTCGTAATTCTAGTAGTCCAGCATTTGCGGTATAGGATGTGTAACCATCCTGGAGGGCGTTGATAGCTTCATCACGAATGTTCCATGGAGTAACAAAATCAGGTTCCCCAACTCCAAGTGAGACGACGCCTTCCATACTTGCGGCTAAATCGAAAAATTTTCTAATTCCAGATGGTTTTAGGTCTATTGCTGTTTTTGATAGGTATTGTTCATAGTCCATACTCATGGAGTAACCACCATTCTTTTGTCATCCTCATCGTTTCCTTCAATAATGACACCATCATGTTTGTATCTTTTTAGCATAAAATGTGTGGTTGTAGAAATAACATTATCAATCGTTGATAATTTATTGGAGACAAACTTTGAAACTTCTTGCAATGTTTTCCCTTCTAACGTAACAGATAAGTCATAAGTACCTGACATTAAATAGACGGAATTAACCTCAGGATAACGATAAATTCGCTCAGCGATTTCATCAAATCCAACGCCGCGTTGAGGTGTTACTTTAACATCTATCATTGCAACGACAGTTTCTTTTCCTTCAATTTGGTTCCAATCAATTAGGGTTGGATAACTAACAATTATTTTATTATCTTCTAATTTTTTAATCGTCTTTTGAACGTTATCTTCAGTCATATTTAATTGCATTGCCATTGCTTCCGTGGAGACTCTATGATTTTCTTCTAGAATAGCTAATATATTCAATTCATCATTAGATAATTTCATTACTTTTCCTCCATCCATTTTTAAACGATAAACTGTATATAATTTATATCACTTTACAGAATTTATCAACAAATAAAGATAGATTAATGTTGACTTTTAATGGAATTTGAAACTTCTTGGTTGAAGCTTTAACTGAAGTGACATGGATGATTTAATAATATTATAATAGAAAGAAATAATTAAAAATGAAAAGGAAAAAGCCAATGAATAAAGACGTTATTTTATCATTTGAATTTGCTTCATCTACGGGGGAGATTTGTCCGCATACTTTTACTAATCCAGTTCGAGTTATTTCAGCTAGTACGTTGGAAGAAGTGATACCGTGTTTAAAAATGGTTCAGGATGCGGTTGAAGAGGGATACTATGCTGCAGGATATTTGTCTTATGAGAGTGCGCCTGCTTTTAATGAAAAATTTAAAGTGAATCCCGATAATAAAATGCCTTTATTATGGTTTGGGATATTTAAGGAAGTTAGTAAAAAAAACGTGCAAAGTAATGGAAAATATCAGGTGAATCCATGGAAAAATTCTACAACCATAGATGATTACAATAAATCCATTCAATCTATTAAAAGGGCTATTAAAAATGGAGTTACGTACCAAACGAATTATACCACTCGGTTGTATTCTAAATTTCAAGGTGATGATTTCGCTTTTTTTGAAAAACTAAAAAGGGCACAAACATCTAACTATTCTGCTTATCTTAATATAGGGGATTTTCGGATATTATCAGCTTCTCCTGAACTTTTTTTTCATATGGAGGAAGAAACAATTACAACCCGTCCAATGAAAGGAACGGTTAAAAGAGGAAAGACAGCGGAGGAAGATAAGGAAAATGCAAAATGGTTGTATCATTCGGAAAAAAATCGTGCTGAAAACATTATGATTGTAGATTTATTAAGAAATGATTTAAGTGTCATTGCACAACCAACGTCAGTTCATGTACCAAAATTATTTGAAATTGAACAATATCCAACAGTTCACCAAATGACATCGACTGTACAAGCGAGGGTAAAGGATCAAACTGATTTAGTAGATGTTTTTCGGGCCCTTTTCCCTTGTGGATCCATTACCGGTGCTCCGAAAATAAGTACGATGGAAATTATTTCTGATTTGGAAACAACCCCACGGGAAGTGTATTGCGGTGCAATCGGATTTATTACACCGAAAAAGGAAGCAATTTTTAATGTTCCAATTCGAACGGTTGTCATAGAAGAAAATACAGGGATTGCTACTTATGGTGCTGGCGGTGGAATTACTTGGGATTCTACGAAAATAGGAGAGTATCAGGAAATGCTTGATAAAGCCAAATTATTAGAAGAAGAGAGACCGGATTTTCGATTATTGGAGAGTTTGCTATTAGAGGATGGTGAGTATTTTCTGTTAGAAGAGCATATCCATCGTCTTAACAATAGCGCTGAATACTTTGGGATACCAATGAATGAAGATAAGGTTAAAACAGCTTTTCTTAAATTTGCAAAACGTTATGAAAGTGGTCAGTATAAAGTTCGTTTGCTTTTTTCAAAAAATGAAGAAGTCGAATTAGAAGCCGAGTCCATTACTGATTTAGATGTTCCGATAAAAGTAATGCTTGCAAACGAGCCAATCGAAATGGAAAATCTATTTTATTACCATAAAACGACGAATCGTACGATGTATAGTCGCTTTCAGAGTAAAGAGGGAATATACGATTTGCTTTTATGGAATGAAAATAAAGAGCTAACGGAATTTACGATTGGTAATGTTGTGTTAAAGATTGGCGGGGCATTATGGACCCCACCAATAAAATGTGGGTTACTTGCTGGAACTTATCGTGAATTCCTGATTGCAACAGGGAAAATAAAGGAGAAAGTATTATATGTAGAAGACTTAGAAAGTGCAGAGGGTATTTGGTTAATTAATAGTGTACGTAAATGGCTGCCTGTCAAATTGGTAGATAAAAGAGTATAAACTATCATCATTATAGACCATATCTAAAAAAAGAGGCTGAGACAAAGTATTTTTACCTAGTGAAATCCAAACATGATTGGATCAAGTAATCGCTCCGGAAATATACTTCGCTTCTCGCAGTAGTCTGCGTATATTTCCTTGCCTGATAGCGCGTTGTTCGTTTTTAAAGTTAAACACTTTAGTTATGTCTCAGCCTCCTTTTATATATGTTTACTTAATTATCTCAAACCAAGAATGACCGGAGCATTGGTGGTTTGTAATGGGGTTTCTATATTTTTCTCTTCATAGTGACAAGTTTTCTTTTCTCTATTTCCTTTACAAGTAATTCTATAAATTCTTTCTCCAATTCTAATTTAACTGCTTTATGGTACGCATTTATTAACATATGATCACTTAGATAATCCATCTAGTATCCTCCTAGTTGTTGCGTGAAAATTATAAAGTATAGCCTCATTAACTATTTATTTTCATATATTCCCACAGAATTTAATAGATAAACATTTAGTACCATAGAATCACTTTATATAAATGATAGCTTTCTACGTACGAGAGAGGCTGATTAGGTTCTCATTGCCCGAACGAATTTTGATTGCTACACGTAAGATGTAGGGGATAGGAGGGAGAAACATGTCATTTAAAGTTGCAGTCGGAGCTGGGCACGGTGGCGCTGGTTCAACCCCTGGTAAGCGAAGTCCTGAGGGTGAATATGAATGGAATTTTAGTAATAAAGTGGTAACCTCATTTATAAATGAACTAAAAAAATACAATGGTGTAGAAATAATACGATTAGACGATGCGAATAGATCTGATGGATTAGTTGATGTTTCACTTCGAAATCGAACGAGTCGAGCAAATCGTTGGGGAGCAGATGTTTATATCTCTGTCCATCATAATGCTTTTTCGGGAAAATGGGGGGATTGGACTGGTACAGAAACTTTTTATTATCAAGGTTCCTCAGAGAGTAAAAAATTAGCAGAAGTGGTTCATCAAGCCATGTTGAAAGCTTATGGACTATATGATCGTGGTCTTAAAAAAGGAAATCACTTATATGAAATTAATGCAACAAACATGCCTGCTGTTTTAACAGAAGGTGGATTTGTAGATTCACGTATCGATATAAAAAAACTTCGTGATGATAAAGTGTTGGAACAAGCAGGGAAAAATGTTGCAGAAGCTGTTGCTAAATATGCTGGACTTAAAAAGAATAATAAGAATTCAGATTCAGGCAAAGGTTCGTCGTCCTCTGAACCAACCAAGGTTACAAAGCCGAAAGAAACGGAAGGAAAATCACAAGTAGTTAGTTCAGCGGGGAGTGAAAGAGCAGGTGATATTGCAAACATTCAAGCAACCCTAAATAAGCGCTACAATACCAAAATTCGGGTGGATAATAAATATGGACCAGAAACACTTCGGGCTTTAGTAATAGGATACCAAACAGAATTAAATAAACAATTTAATGCTGGATTAAAAGTAGATGGGATATTTGGACCTAATACGAAGCGGAAGACAGTAATAGTGGATAGGGGTGCTAAAGGAAATCTCACTTGGATCATTCAGGCGACGCTATCAAGTAAAGGATATGACACGAATGGAGTAGATGGGATTTATGGTAGCGGTACTGTAAATGCAGTTAAGAAGTTCCAGAGAAGTGCAAGACTTCAGGCAGATGGCATTTTTGGAAAAAACACTGCAGAAGCTCTCTTCACTTAATTCTCGAGGTTTAAGTATCAAAGATGGGCTTCTATCTCGAACAATTCGTATGCTTTAACATATAGTAATTCTGTATGTGAATGAGGGGGTGTTAATTCATGGGTGCACCTGAACAAGGCTTTGGCTATGGTGGAGGATTTGCCTTAATCGTAGTTCTATTCATTTTATTAATTATTATCGGAACCTCTTATGTAGGTAATGGTTACTAATCTTTTAAAACTATACTGATTAACACTATTAAGTGGGGCACCCTTTCAATGGTGCCTTATTTACTGTCCAGCGCCGGCTCCTATCCCCCCTATTGACTAGACAAATAAAAAAGCGTATAGTTACCTAGGTAACCAATTTGTTGGAGTGGAGGTTTCAAGTGGATTCTTTTTTTCATCATCAGTTACAGTTTACCCGGGCATTTACGAAAAAAATAAATGAACAACTGGCAAAAGTTGGTCTATATCATTCACAATGGTCGATTGTATTCTATTTGAAGCATTTTAATTCAGCTACTCTTGTTGAGATAAGTAATTATTATGATGTAGAAAAGCCAACAATAACTCGCACCGTGAACCGTTTAGAAGAAATGGGACTAATTGAAAAAATCCCTAGTACAGATAAGCGGGAGAAAAAAATACATTTAACGGAAAAAGGGATGCAAGTTTATGACGATGCAAAGCGGATTGTAGACACATTTGAACAAAATCTGATAAGCGAAATTTCAGATGAGGATTTGATGGTGACTTTACATACAATCCAGAAGTTAAAAGAGGATGTTCAAAAAGTCCGGTAAAAATGACACGTCGAATACAGGGGACCTTCGACTAAGTTTCGTCATGTCCTATGACGAACGTCGAAGTCACCACATCCTGTGGAAGCTCGTTGGCTTGCTTTTCCGTTCTTCACGTATTAACTGCATACGTTACGGTACCCAAAGCTACAAAAAAATTAAATAAGGGAGGAATGAGTTTGAGTAGAAAACCTAAGTTATGGACGAAAGACTTCATAATGGTATCCACCTCAAACTTTTTATTATTTATTTCGTTTTACATGTTGATTGTAACATTAACGGTTTATTCAATAGAAAGTTTTCATGCATCAGAAAGTATGGCAGGACTTGCTTCAAGTATTTTCGTGCTTGGTGCAGTGCTTGTAAGACCAATAGCAGGAAAAGTAATTGCAACGGCTGGTAAGAAAAAACTATTATTATTCGGTTCAGTACTTTTTTTAGCCATGATGCTATTATATTTTCCTGTTAACAATTTACCTTTATTATTAACCCTTCGATTTATCCATGGTTTTTCATTTGGTATATGTACGACAGCAACAGGAACGATTGCAGCAGAAATTATTCCGATGGTAAGACGTGGAGAGGGAATGGGCTACTTTGCTACAAGTATGAACTTGGCAATGGCCATTGGTCCATTTTTAGGATTGTTTATAAGTCAACATTTTGACTATACAGTGATATTTGTAACTACTACAGCTTTTGCTCTAGTATCCTTTTTGGCTGCATTGACGTTGAAACTACCTGAAGTAGTTCAAGTTTCTAAGGTGAAAGAGAGAAAGGCCTTTCAAATTAGTGATTACTTTGAAAAGACAACTTTACCGATTGCCATATTTGTAGCAATCCTTGGTTTTGTATACTCCAGCATTTTATCGTTTATGACGTCTTATGCGACGGAAATTAATTTAGTTGATGCAGCAAGTTTCTTTTTTGTAATGTATGCCGCCTTTCTATTAATATCTAGACCTTTTACTGGCTCATTATTTGATTCGAAAGGAGAAAACTCCGTTATATATCCATGTCTTGTCCTATTTGGCTTTGGGTTAATTTTGCTTAGTCAAGCATCACATGGTTTGATTTTGCTTATTGCAGGAGCCGTTATTGGAATTGGATTTGGTACAGTGCAATCAAGTGCTCAAACGATTGCGGTTAACAAAGCCTCATCGCATAGAATTGGACTTGCAACTTCTACCTTTTTTGTATTCTTTGACACAGGGGTGGGAGTCGGCCCGTTTTTACTCGGTTTTACCCTACCATTAACAGGTTACAGAGGAATGTATGTTGGAATGGCATGCCTTGTTTTTATTTCCATTTTTGTTTATTATCTGCTACATGGGAAAAAGGTATCCCAATCAAGAAAACAGCCTGGACTAATTCAAGAGGAAGTAAAAAAACAGCTAGAGCTCTAAGCACTAGCTGTTTTTTATGAATAGAACTTCCAACTCGAATGAGTTTACTATAAAAATATTAAGCAAACCGGTTCAGGGGCAGAAATATCTTTTTGTAGTAATGTTAATTTACCTGTTTCTGTATCACGGGAGAACAGGGTTAAATTATCTGATTCTTGATTAGAAGCGATAAGAAATTTTTCGCTTGGATCAAGAATGAAATCCCTTGGCCAGTCGCCCTCTGTAGGTGTATTCTCAATAAAGGTTAATTGTCCTGTTTCCGTATCCACTTTAAAAACAGCGATACTATTATGCCCACGATTTCCAGAGTAAACAAATTTACCATCGGAAGAAACGTGGATGGCACTACCTTGATTGTTTTCCTTGAAATCCTCTGGAATGGTTTTAATTGATTGAACAATGGAGAAGCTTCCATTTGTTTGATCATATGATAGGACAAAAACTTCTCCACTGAATTCAGTTACGAGATACGCAATGGAAGAAAGTCTTGGATGGAAAGCTAAGTGTCTTGGTCCACTACCAGCAGGAACAACTAAACGGCTGACCTCGACTAATTCTCCGTTTTCACCAACTTGATAAGTCACAAGTAAGTCACTACCTAAATCAACGACAGCTAAATATTTTCCATCCGGAGTCATACCTGCATAGTGAACATGAGCCTTTTCCTGCCTTGAGTCAGGGCCGTTACCAGTATGTTGGATAGTGGATATTGCTTGGCTGATTTCTCCAGTATGTTGATTTATTTTATAAGAATCAACCGTACCTTTATGGTAATTAGTGCTGAATAAAAATTGATAATCTGTATCTGTGTTGATATGACAAGGGTTAGCGCCCGGTTCTAATTGTTTATTAATTGCTTTTAGTCCACCTGTACCATGATTAACTTGGAAGGATGCAACCCCACCATTTTCCCCATCTTTTGCAACGGAAAAAAGAAACTTGTTATCATTAGTCAGTTTCAAATAAGTTGGACTATCCACTTTCGCTGCAACATTTACATTTGATATTTTCCTTTCTTCTGTATCTAATTCAAATGTATAGATTCCTTCACTAGCTTTTTTTGTATATGTGCCGATGTAACCTATGTATTTCACGATCCGAGAATCTCCTTTCCACGTAAATTATTATCTACCTAAGTATATCGATTCCATTATCACTTGTCACTTTCCTGCCTATTTTTAAGTGTGTATATCAAAAGGGAAATGGAAAGAATCAAGCTAACGAAGAAATAGGAAATGGCATTTTTGAACAACCTATTAAAAGAAAGGTGCAAAATGATTTTTTTAGGGCATGATAATTCTGAGGTGACTTATTTATGAAAGCAACTGAAATAGAAAGTAAACGATTCGATAAAGCATTAGATGAAATATTAGATCTGTTTAATAATCTTGAGAGTGATGAGCCGATTATCAAATATAATGATGAAGTTTTAAGTTTTATTGAAAAGGCGAAGAAAAAATACGGGGAAGATATCGTAAATGAAAAAGTAAACACAGTAGTAGGTGAAATGTTATCTTGGCTAGATCTGGGGGATGTGGAATTGGATAATGACGAAATAGAAGAGGAATCTTAGTGTTGTTTCACTTCTTTCTATAATGGGTATGATTATATTAATCGCCATTTTAGGGCATCTTTACCGATTATTAAAATTGAATAATAAAAATTATTATTTTGTGTTGACATTTATATGAGTTTGCTTTAATATAAATTTTGCTGTTGAAAAACGCGAAAAACTTATATGAAATTTCTTGTTGACATCGGACTTGAAAACATGGTATATTAAATCGCGTTGACAAATTGATCTAAAAATGGCCCGTTGGTCAAGCGGTTAAGACACCGCCCTTTCACGGCGGTAACACGGGTTCGAATCCCGTACGGGTCACCAATTTCAAGGAAGGCATGTTAACTACGCGACGTCCTGGGACTCCGATTACTCGTCTCACTGTAAAGATTTGTCGCAACACATGCACTAGCACATCCTATGCTTCGGAGGATTAGCTCAGCTGGGAGAGCACCTGCCTTACAAGCAGGGGGTCACAGGTTCGAGCCCTGTATCCTCCACCATCATAATTTAATTTGTTTTTCTTACATCGCGGGGTGGAGCAGTCTGGTAGCTCGTCGGGCTCATAACCCGAAGGTCGTAGGTTCAAATCCTGCCCCCGCAACCAATGGTCCGGTAGTTCAGTTGGTTAGAATGCCTGCCTGTCACGCAGGAGGTCGCGGGTTCGAGTCCCGTCCGGACCGCCATTTAAATAAATAACTATTTCAATATTATGGCTCGGTAGCTTAGTTGGTAGGGCAAGCCGTAAACTTCTTGAATAAGCTTCGAATTGTAGGCTTGCGAGGAGTGCTGCTTCTCTGAAATAACTTTCAACACGACGAGCAAAGGTTTACTTCTTTGAATAAACTTCTTACTATTATAATAGTAAGAACTAAATTGCAATTTTATCCAATCTTTAATCTGGCTCGGTAGCTCAGTCGGTAGAGCAACGGACTGAAAATCCGTGTGTCGGCGGTTCGATTCCGTCCCGAGCCACCATCTGTTGGAGGGGTAGCGAAGTGGCTAAACGCGGCGGACTGTAAATCCGCTCCCTCTGGGTTCGGCAGTTCGAATCTGCCCCCCTCCACCATTGAAAAGTTTATACTTTGCCGGCCTAGCTCAATTGGTAGAGCAACTGACTTGTAATCAGTAGGTTGGGGGTTCAAGTCCTCTGGCCGGCACCATTTTATTAAGAGCCATTAGCTCAGCTGGTAGAGTAACGAGCAATACTTCTACCGAGTTTGCTTCGAGTAACCCCGAAGCACTTAGCTTCCTTGAATAAGCTAGTAGATGTAGGGGTCACTAATATGTTATTTTGAATCAATAGATAAGAGTATTTAATATGAGCCATTAGCTCAGGTGGTAGAGCATCTGACTTTTAATCAGAGGGTCGAAGGTTCGAGTCCTTCATGGCTCATCATGTTGCGGGTGTGGCGGAATTGGCAGACGCGCTAGACTTAGGATCTAGTATCTTCGGATGTGGGGGTTCGACTCCCTTCACCCGCACCATTTCATTTCTTAATTATAATGTTATGCGGAAGTAGTTCAGTGGTAGAACACCACCTTGCCAAGGTGGGGGTCGCGGGTTCGAATCCCGTCTTCCGCTCCACTCTTGCCGGGGTGGCGGAACTGGCAGACGCACAGGACTTAAAATCCTGCGGTAGGTGACTACCGTACCGGTTCGATTCCGGTCCTCGGCACCATATGCGCCCGTAGCTCAATTGGATAGAGCGTTTGACTACGGATCAAAAGGTTAGGGGTTCGACTCCTCTCGGGCGCGCCATATACATATAGCGTACGGGGAGTAGCTCAGTTGGATAGAGCAACAGCCTTCTAAGCTGTGGGTCGCAGGTTCGAATCCTGTCTTCTCGGCCACTTCATATATACGCGGGTGTAGTTAAATGGTATAACCTCAGCCTTCCAAGCTGATGTCGTGGGTTCGATTCCCATCACCCGCTCCATTATTAAAATGGGCCTGTAGCTCAGCTGGTTAGAGCGCACGCCTGATAAGCGTGAGGTCGGTGGTTCGAGTCCACTCAGGCCCATCCGACTAATTTAAATTTGGATAAAATAAAAACTTAAATTAGTTGTTGACAAAATTATAGTAATTATGATAAATTATTATAGTCGCTTCTTTGGAAGTGATAATAATATTTGCTCTTTGAAAACTGAACAAAACAACCAGTATGTCAAGAAAAAAGAAACTCGTTTTTCTTTTAAAAACAGAAGGTAATACTTCTGAAAAGCTAAGACATTAGAATGAATTGGTGTTCATTCTGACAAACTTTTTTGGAGAGTTTGATCTTGGCTCAGGACGAACGCTGGCGGCGTGCCTAATACATGCAAGTCGAGCGCTGGAAGCTACTTTCATCCCTTCGGGGGTGAAAGTAGTGGAAAGAGCGGCGGACGGGTGAGTAACACGTGGGCAACCTACCTGTAAGACTGGGATAACTCGCGGAAACGTGAGCTAATACCGGATAATACTTTTTATTGCATAATAAGAAGTTTAAAAGGCGGCGTAAGCTGTCACTTACAGATGGGCCCGCGGCGCATTAGCTAGTTGGTGGGGTAAAGGCCTACCAAGGCGACGATGCGTAGCCGACCTGAGAGGGTGATCGGCCACACTGGGACTGAGACACGGCCCAGACTCCTACGGGAGGCAGCAGTAGGGAATCTTCCGCAATGGACGAAAGTCTGACGGAGCAACGCCGCGTGAGTGAAGAAGGTTTTCGGATCGTAAAACTCTGTTGTTAGGGAAGAACAAGTATGATAGTAACTGATCAT
>NZ_LYCS01000012.1 GCF_001659985.1 Oceanobacillus sp. Castelsardo | reverse complement strand
AGCTGGGTAGCTACGTGTGGAAAGGATAAGTGCTGAAAGCATCTAAGCATGAAGCCCCCCTCAAGATGAGACTTCCCATCATTTTAAATGAGTAAGATCCCTCAGAGACGATGAGGTTAATAGGTTTGAGGTGGAAGCGTGGCGACACGTGGAGCTGACAAATACTAATCGATCGAGGACTTAACTAACTTCTTTTGATGTCAAGATTACTCTTATTTAGTTTTCAGGATACAAATCCTAATTGAATATTTTTTGTCTGGTAGTGATGGCGGAGAGGTCACACCTGTTCCCATACCGAACACAGAAGTTAAGCTCTCCAGCGCCGATGGTAGTTGGGGGTTCCCCCTGCGAGAGTAGGACGCCGCCAGGCAATGTCAAAAAAACATCTAGGACATCTTTCCTAGATGTTTTTTTGTATACTAAATTGCCTGTATCAATACAAACGTATATTTTGGTGAAATAATAAACAAGCTAGGAAAATGAGAGAATACTCTAAAATATGATTGAACGGCATAAAATCAAGGATACACGCATAAATTTTAATATTACTCTATCTTTAGAGCTTCCTTATTTTATTTAGATAGGGGGATTTATTATAGTATACATAAATCAAATATTAGGTGAGAACTTTTATATTATAGCCATTCGTTTATTAATTGCACTCTTCCTGTCAGGACTTATTGGCTTTGAAAGAGAAATGAATAATCATTCTGCTGGATTCCGTACACATATCTTAGTAGGTGTTGGTTCTTGTTTAATGATGCTAATGTCGCTCTATGGTTTTTCAACATTGATTGATACTTATGATAATGTCCGCTTTGATCCTGCACGAATACCATCGTACGTAATCAGTGGTATAGGGTTTTTGGGAGCAGGTACAATCATTGTTTATGGTGGAACAATAAGAGGATTAACAACAGCTGCATCTATTTGGACTGTGGCCGGATTAGGTTTAGTTGTAGGATTAGGTATGTATGGTGCAGCTATATTAGCTACATTAATCATTTTAATCAGCTTAGTATTCCTGAACAACTTTGAAAAGTTATTTCAAAGGAAACGTTCCTTTTCTTTTGTTAATATTATTATCGACCATAATACGAATCTTACTTTGTTAGTAAACTTTTTAGAACAATTTAATGTGAAAATAAATTCCATTGAAATTACTAATATTGAGAAAGAAATGAGAAAGGTTCATATTAAAGTTGAACGGAATAAAAGACTTGATAAAGTAAAACTTTATGATGAATTATCTAGATTAACAGGGGTAAGAAACATATCCGAATAAGGAATTAATTTATTATTTTGCAGTCGGTATTAAGCTATTCTAAAAACCTTACACCTAATTATATGTGTAAGGTTTTGTTTTCAATAATTTTGTCTAAAATATATAAAAGGTATTTGCATCTCAAAAATGTTGGCGTATAATAAGGGTATAGTCAAAGATAGTCAAAGTCAAATGCATTGAAAATACTGACATTAACATCACGCAAGAGGAGATGGGTCTGATGAGTAATATCTCAGATATCATTGAGCAATATTTAAAAACTGTTTTTCAAATGAAGGGCCAAAATGCTATTGAAATAAAGAGAAGTGAAGTCGCCAATCGCTTCCAATGTGTACCATCGCAAATTAATTATGTAATTAATACACGTTTTACGTTAGAAAAAGGTTACATTGTTGAGAGTAAACGTGGTGGTGGAGGATATATTCGAATTATGCGAGTGCGACATAAGGATAAATCCTCATTAATTGATGAGATTATGGAGATGGCTAATCCAACTATATCCCAACGATCGGCTACTGACATATTAGACCGACTCTTAGAAGAGGAAATTATAACGAAACGAGAGGCGAAAATTATGTTAAGTGCAATGGAACGTACCACTTTAGCATATAACCTCCCATTAAGGGATGAAATACGTTCCAGAATTTTAACCGCTATGTTATCGCAACTAAAATATTTTTAGTTTAAAATTACTATACAAAGGGTATTACATTGTACCAGTAGTTGTAGAGGGGGAAGAAAAGTGGAATGCCAAGAATGTCATAAACGTCCAGCTACACTGCATTTTACTCAAGTTATTAACGGTAAAAAGTCGGAGATAAGTGTATGTGATGTATGTGCAAAAGAAAAAGGTTATGTAACTTATCCAGAAGAGGCTTATTCACTTCATAATTTATTATCAGGCTTATTTAATTTTGATACTTCAAAAATTGAAAATCCAGCATTGCATAAAATGAAAGATTTGCAATGCCCACAGTGTAAAATGACATTTTCTCAATTTAAGCAAGTCGGCAAATTTGGATGTGCAACTTGTTATGAAACATTTTCGGATAAGTTAGATCCAATATTGAGACGTGTTCATGCCGGAAATACAAAACACTTTGGGAAAATACCTAAACGAACAGGCAATGATATACAAATGAAACGTCAGCTGTATCAGTTTAAAAGCCAATTACAGCAATTGATAGAACAGGAAGAATTTGAAGAGGCAGCTAAAGTAAGGGATCAGATAAAAGAGCTTGAAGCTAATATACGAAATAAAGAAGCAGGTGATCAAGCATGACACTCGAACATTTTATGGATGATGCTATTAGCCCTTGGATGCGCGAAGAGGGGCCAAGTAGTGACATTGTCATGAGTAGCCGCATTCGCCTTGCAAGAAATATAGCAAGCATCCCTTACCCAATTATTGCTGAAGAGGAAAAACTCGCAGAAGTAAGGCATTTTATTGAAAAGGAATATGCAAATAAGTCATTTAATAGTTATCATAATTTTGAATTTATCCCTATTAAGGAATTAACTGCTATTGAACAACGAGTTTTAGTAGAAAAGCACTTAATAAGCCCTAATCTTGCTAAACATACGAATGAATCGGCAGTAATAATCTCTGAAAATGAACAAGTATCCATTATGGTAAATGAAGAGGACCATCTTCGTATTCAGCTTTATTTCCCTGGCTTACAGTTGCGCCACGCTTTAGAAAAAGCATTTGAAATAGATGATTGGTTAGAGGAAAAGGTAAATTATGCTTTTGATGAAAAGAAAGGCTATTTAACTACTTGTCCGACCAACGTTGGTACTGGGATGCGTGCTTCTGTCATGATGCATTTACCAGCCCTTGCTCTGACGGGACAAATTAATCGAATGATGCCAGCTATTAATCAATTAGGGCTAGTTGTCAGGGGGATTTATGGTGAAGGTAGTGAAGCATTAGGGAATATTTTTCAAATTTCTAATCAAATTACCTTAGGAAAATCGGAGCAAGATATTGTAGGCGATTTAGAAAGTGTCGTAAAACAGCTAATAGATCACGAGCGAAATGCAAGAGAATTGATTATGAAGGAATCTACTACAGCATTAGAAGATCGCATCTTTCGTTCTTATGGTGTACTAGCATATAGTAGAATAATTGAATCAAAAGAGGCTTCTAGTTGCATATCAAACGTGCGATTAGGAATAGATTTAGGTATCATTAAAGATACTTCTAGGAATATACTTAATGAGTTGATGATACTTATACAACCAGGATTTCTTCAACACTATGCGAATAAAACATTAACACCCGGGGACCGAGATGTACTTAGGGCGTCACTCATCCGTGAGCGATTAAAGTTAGAGAATTAGGAGGGAAGCATTATGATGTTTGGAAGATTTACTGAGAGAGCACAAAAAGTACTAGCGTTAAGTCAAGAAGAAGCAGTTCGCCTTGGTCATAATAATATTGGGACGGAGCATATCCTTTTAGGACTTGTCCGTGAAGGAGATGGAATTGCAGCTAAAGCTTTACAATCATTAGGCTTGGAGATTAGCCAAATTCAAGAGGAAGTGGAGAAGTTAATTGGTGTCGGTAAACAACCAATGCAGTCCATCCATTATACACCTCGTGCGAAAAAGGTTGTAGAGCTGTCACAGGACGAAGCTAGGAAATTAGGTCATTCCTACGTTGGAACAGAACATATCCTATTAGGCCTTATTCGTGAAGGTGAAGGTGTTGCAGCGAGAGTATTAAACAACCTTGGAGTTAGTTTAAACAAAGCAAGACAGCAAGTCCTTCAACTATTGGGGAGCAATGAGTCACAAGCTGGCCGACAAGGTAGAGGTGGACAACAATCAAGTGCTAATACACCAACATTAGACTCCTTAGCACGAGATTTAACTCAAAGTGCTCGAGATGGAAAGATTGACCCAGTAATTGGCCGTGCAAAGGAAATTGAACGTGTTATTCAAGTATTAAGTAGAAGAACAAAAAATAACCCAGTGTTAATCGGTGAACCTGGAGTAGGTAAAACTGCAGTTGCTGAAGGATTGGCGCAGCAAATAGTAGATAATGAGGTTCCTGAAACATTGAGGGATAAACGCGTGATGACATTAGATATGGGGACTGTTGTCGCAGGTACTAAATATCGTGGTGAATTTGAAGATCGTTTGAAAAAGGTAATGGAAGAAATCCGTCAAGCTGGTAATATTATTTTATTCATCGATGAATTACATACACTAATTGGAGCTGGTGGAGCAGAGGGTGCAATTGATGCATCCAATATACTTAAACCTTCCCTTTCTCGTGGAGAATTACAATGTATTGGGGCTACAACCCTAGACGAATACCGCAAATATATTGAAAAAGATGCGGCACTAGAACGTAGATTCCAACCAATTCAAGTAGATCAGCCATCTGTAGAGGAAACCATTCAAATTTTAGGTGGATTACGTGACCGTTATGAGGCGCACCATCGTGTAACGATTACAGATGATGCAATTGAAGCAGCTGCCAGTTTATCGGATCGTTATATTACCGATCGCTTCCTTCCCGACAAAGCTATTGATTTAATAGATGAAGCTGGTTCAAAAGTTCGCCTACGCTCTTATACGATTCCACCTAATTTGAAGGAATTAGAGCATAAGTTAGAAGAGGTACGGAAAGAAAAGGATGCAGCAGTTCAAAGCCAAGAGTTTGAAAAGGCAGCATCATTACGAGACTCCGAACAACGTTACCGTGAGGAATTAGAACAGACGAAGAAAGAATGGAAAGAAAAACAAGGGCAAATGGATTCTAAAGTAACAGTAGATGATATTGCTAGTGTTGTTTCAAGTTGGACCGGGGTTCCTGTTTCTAAATTAACGAAGGATGAAAGTGACCGACTACTAAATATGGAAGGAACTTTGCATAAACGTGTAATCGGCCAAGAAGAAGCGGTCGTTGCTATTTCTAAAGCAATCCGTAGAGCTCGTGCAGGGTTAAAAGATCCAAAACGTCCTATCGGGTCATTTATTTTCCTAGGCCCAACAGGTGTTGGAAAAACAGAATTAGCTAGAGCGTTAGCGGAAGTGATGTTTGCTGATGAAGATGCAATGATTCGAATTGATATGTCAGAATATATGGAGCGACATGCAACAGCACGGCTAGTTGGTTCCCCTCCTGGGTACGTAGGGTACGAAGAAGGTGGACAATTAACGGAGAAAGTACGTCGTAAACCATATTCTGTAGTTTTACTAGATGAAATTGAAAAGGCTCATCCAGAAGTATTTAACATTTTACTTCAAGTTTTAGAAGACGGACGTTTAACAGATTCGAAAGGCCGTCTAGTTGATTTCCGAAATACTATTATTATCATGACGTCTAACGTTGGAGCAAGTGAATTAAAACGTAATAAATATGTTGGCTTTGCAATGGAAGATGATCAACAAGAATATAAAGATATGAAATCTAAAGTAATGACCGAACTGAAGAAAGCCTTCCGTCCGGAGTTTTTAAACCGGATTGATGAGACGATAGTTTTCCATTCTTTAGAGAAGAAACATATGAAAGATATTGTTACGCTTATGGTTAAACAATTACATGACCGATTACAAGAACAGGAAATAGATCTTTCCCTTACCGATAAGGCAATAGAAAAAATTGCTAACGAGGGATTTGACCCTGAATACGGAGCACGTCCATTACGCAGGTCCATTCAAAAGAATATCGAGGATTTATTATCTGAAGAAATGCTTAAAGGAACGATAGATAAGGGACAGAAAGTGAAGGTCGGTTTAAGTAATAAAGGCGATTTTATTCTCCTTTCATAAGCAGTAGGTGTAAAGCTAGAAGAATAATGTTCTTCTAGCTTTTCCTTCATCTATATAAAATGATGAAACCAGAGGCTTAGTCGCGCTTTTGAAATTCTGTGGCAAAATTGTGGTTCATCCAATTTGAATTGAAAGGAAGCTGTAACCTATACATTAAAAAAGTAAGTTACAATTAAAAGAGAGAGGGGAACGAGAATCTTGGCGAAGCGTAAGACGAAATTTGTGTGTCAGGAATGTGGTTATGAATCTGCAAAGTGGATGGGGAAATGCCCAGGATGCCATAATTGGAACACTTTAGTGGAGGAAATGGAAGCATCAACAGGAAAAGGGAGACATATATTTAATGTAGCTCAAGGTACAGCAGTCAAACCCGAAAAAATTACATCGATTGAATCCCAAGAAGAGCCAAGGATTACTACGTCCATGAAGGAATTTAATCGTGTTCTTGGTGGCGGGATTGTAATGGGATCCCTTGTATTAATTGGTGGAGACCCTGGAATAGGGAAATCTACACTATTATTGCAAGTTTCTGCACAATTAGCGGATAAACAATTACCTGTACTTTATATTTCTGGAGAAGAATCCACCCGTCAAACAAAATTAAGAGCAGATCGTTTAGGAATTAAATCAGAAGAACTATATGTGCTCTCTGAAACAAACTTATTGGATATCTCCAGACATGTGGAACAAATTAAGCCTTCCTTTGTAGTGATTGACTCCATTCAAACGATATTTAAAGAAGAGGTAACGAGTGCCCCGGGAAGTGTTTCCCAAGTGCGAGAATGTACTGGGGAGTTAATGAGATTAGCAAAGATGAATAACATTCCTATTTTTATTGTAGGTCATGTTACCAAAGAGGGAGCAATTGCTGGACCTAGAATGCTAGAACATATGGTAGATACGGTTCTTTATTTTGAAGGGGAAAGGCATCACACCTATCGTATTTTACGTGGGGTGAAAAACCGTTTTGGTTCCACCAATGAAATGGGGATATTCGAAATGAAGGAAGAAGGGCTTAGAGAGGTTATGAATCCTTCAGAAATATTTTTAGAGGAACGTTCTCATGGAACATCTGGATCAACGGTTGTCGCATCTATGGAAGGAACGCGGCCGGTTTTGGTGGAAATCCAAGCATTAATTTCTCCGTCAAGTTTTGGAAACCCAAGAAGAATGGCAACTGGTGTGGACCATAATCGTGTTTCGTTATTAATGGCTGTTTTGGAAAAACGGGTTGGGCTAATGCTACAAAACCAGGATGCGTATATAAAGGTTGCTGGTGGAGTGAAATTAGATGAACCAGCGATTGATTTAGCAATAGCTGTTAGTATTGCATCCAGTTTTCGGGATAATCCTACTAGACCAGATGATATATTTATAGGTGAGGTTGGATTAACAGGGGAAATTAGAAGGGTCTCTCGAATTGAGCAACGAGTGCAAGAGGCTGCAAAACTTGGATTTAAACGGGTTATTTGTCCTAAAAATAATTTAGATGGTTGGACACCACCTACTGATATCCAAGTGATTGGAGTCCAATCTGTTCAGGAAGCATTAGAGTTAGGGATAGAACGATAGAATGGTATGGTAGTTCGCTTGATTGAAATTTAAATTAGGCTGTTTCTTAAAGCTTTTCTGAAATGGAATGTTCATTACAGGTATGCTATGATTTAATTGGTATTATATTTCTTTTTTTATTTGTTAGGAAAATATAAAATTTTGACAAGAAGTATTTTCGGCGTAGCAAGAATTTTAATAATTACTAGGATTATTTATTGTATGAACGGTAATAATAGAATTAGGAGGTGAATGAGTTGTTAAAGATTATTGTGAATTTATTTTTTGTAATATTTGGAGGAACCATTGGATTCTTATACATTCCAGATATTATTCATTTACTAAAATTAACGAATATAAGTTGGATGACATCCCCATATCTAGGTATGGTAGTAGGTGCAATTATATTCTTTCTCATTTCCTATTGGGTGTCCGGATATATCGTTAATTTCTTAAAGTGGATTGAAGAATCTCTTATTAAGATTCCAGCAGTTGATTTATTTTTTGGTAGTATTGGTTTAATTCTTGGGTTAGTTATTGCTTACTTTATTAACATGCCCTTGCAAGATATAAATATAGATGTTATATCACAAGTATTACCACTCTTCATTATGATTTTATTAGGTTACTTTGGGTTTCAAGTTGGTTTTAAACGAAGAGATGAATTTATCAACCTGCTAAGAACATCAAAGAAGGAAAAACGCAGAATGCCGGATGATGAAACAGAGACAAGCCAGCCAAAGGCAAAAATACTAGATACGAGTGTTATTATCGATGGTAGAATTGCAGATATTTGCCAAACTAATTTTTTAGAAGGTACCATTATTATTCCACAATTTGTATTGGGAGAACTACAACATATTGCTGATTCCTCAGATGCCTTAAAACGAAACCGTGGCCGAAGAGGGCTTGATGTGCTAAATCGAATTCAAAAGGAATTACCGGTCAAAGTGGAAATATACGAAGGAGACTTCGAGGAAATTCATGAGGTAGATAGCAAACTAATTAAACTTGCAAAAGTGATTGACGGAATTATTGTTACAAATGATTTTAATTTGAATAAGGTCTGTGATTTACAAGGTGTTCGTGTCCTTAACATTAATGATTTGGCAAATGCGGTGAAACCAGTTGTTTTACCAGGAGAAGAGCTCGTTGTACAGGTTATAAAAGATGGTAAAGAACAAAATCAAGGTGTAGCTTATCTCGATGATGGAACGATGATTGTTGTGGAAGATGGTAAAGATTATATAGGTAAAACAATTGAAGTATTAATTACAAGTGTTTTGCAAACTTCTGCAGGTAGGATGATTTTCGCAAAGCCAAAATTACTTGAAAAAGCATTATAAAAGCGGTATAACTTATAAAGAGAGAGTAGAAGTGATAACATTATTCGTTATCACTTTCCTTTTTGCTATACATACTTAATTGATATATATTGCTTTAACTTGAAAGGGGATAACAACATGGCAAATGATGTACGTGTAAGATATGCACCAAGTCCAACTGGGCATTTACATATTGGTAATGCTAGAACAGCGCTTTTTAACTATTTATATGCAAGGCATTTTGATGGGAAGTTTATTATCCGTACAGAAGATACAGATGATAAACGAAATGTAGAAGGCGGAGAAGAAAGTCAGTTTAAATTCCTAAAATGGCTAGGAATCGAATGGGATGAAGGTGCTGATATTGGTGGAGAGTATGGACCATATCGTCAAACAGAGCGCCTTGATATTTACCAAAAATACGTTGATGAGTTGTTAGAAAAAGGCTTGGCATATAAATGTTATATGACAGAGGAAGAACTAGAAGCGGAACGTGAAGAACAAAAAGCTAAAGGACAAGTTCCTAAGTATTCTGGTGCGCATCGTGATTTAACGGAAGAGCAATGTTCGGCATTTGAAGCGGAAGGACGTCATCCAAGTATCCGTTTCCGTGTCCCAGAAAACAAAACCTTTACGTTTCATGATATTGTTCGTGGAGACATTACTTTTGAATCTAGTGATTTTGGCGATTGGGTTATTGTAAAGAAAAATGGTATTCCAACGTATAACTTTGCAGTAGCTATTGATGATCACTTAATGGGTATTTCTCATGTACTTAGAGGGGAAGAACATATTTCAAACACACCGAAACAAATGATGATCTATGAAACATTTGGTTGGGAACCTCCTAAGTTTGGGCATATGACATTAATTCTGAATGAAGATCGTAAAAAACTAAGTAAAAGGGATAACCATATTGTTCAATTTATTGAGCAATATAAGAATTTAGGTTATTTACCAGAGGCATTATTCAACTTCATTTCATTACTTGGTTGGTCACCTGTTGGGGAAGAAGAAATCTTTGACAAAGAAACGCTCATCCAAATATTTGATCCGGAACGTTTGTCTACATCAGCTGCTATCTTTGATCAACATAAATTAAAGTGGATGAACAATGAATATATTAAAGCAACAGATACAAAAGATGTCATTGAATTAGCAATGCCATATTTAATTGAAGCTGGAAGACTTCCTGAAGATATGGATGATGAGACAAGACAGTGGGCTGAGAACGTTATTGAATTATATCGTGAACAATTACGTTATGGACAAGAAATAGTAGAATTGACGGAGTTGTTTTTCAAAGAAGAATTAACATTAGATGAGGCATCTAAGAAAGTTCTAGAGGAAGAACAGGTTCCAGAAGTTTTACAAGTGTTTGCGGATAAATTAATTCACCTAGATGATTTCACAAAGGATTCAATAAAAGCACAAATTAAAGCAACACAAAAGGAAACTGGTCACCGTGGTAAAAAGCTATTTATGCCAATCCGTATTGCAACAACTGGACAAATGCACGGACCAGAATTACCAATGGCTATTGAATTATTAGGAAAAGATGTAATCATTTCACGCCTAGATAAAGTTCTAAAACAACTCGGAGCATAACCATTCACAAAAGTGAACAGATATAATATATTAGAAATATAAAACATAAAAGCGGAAGCGCCCTTACAGGCTAAGAACGCGACGTCCTGTCGCAATGCCTGTACTAGCACGTCCTGTGCGTCGTAGCGACGTACATTCCACTGCCGAAGGAGATAAAGGAAACACGCCACTTCATAGTGGTGTGCCGACGTTGGACGCAAAGTCTGGTTTTAGTCGGCCTTCCTTAACCGTGAATCGATGTTGACTTTCACCACAAGGGTATAAGTGCGACTAAGTCTCTGATTTCATCAATTGGCAAGTCTTCTTTATCGTACGGAGGTGAGGGAAGTATGCTAGTCGTTGGGCGCTGGAGCTAGAAACATAAAAGCGGAGCGCCCGTTTATTGACGCTTAGCTTATATAAGGAACGTAGAAAAGGGAAAGTAAAAGGTGAATAACTTACCCAGAGAGAACCGCCTAGGCTGGGAGCGGTTTTAAGTGACATTTTTGAAGTGCCCCTTGGAGTCTGTTATGGAAATGGTAGTACATGACGGCGGTACTCTACCGTTAATGGAGCATAAGTTGGGAGAGAATTCTCCAAACAGAGTGGAACCGCGCAAAAAGGCGTCTCTGTGTATTTATTACACAGAGACGCCTTTTTTTTGCAGATAGGAAAGCATTCGCCCAACCTAATAGCGAATGCCAGATTTTTTAATATAGAAATAGATTAGGGTGGAGAGTGATATGGTGATATTTAAACGCATGAAAGAGGATATGGATGTTGTATTTGAACAAGATCCAGCTGCTAGAACATATTTAGAAGTACTACTAACTTATTCTGGTATACATGCGGTTTGGGCACACCGAATTGCACATGCCTTTTATAAACGCAAGTTATTCTTTATAGCTAGGGTAATATCACAACTAAGTAGATTTCTTACAGGAATTGAAATCCACCCGGGAGCAAAAATAGGTAGGCGCTTTTTTATCGATCATGGCATGGGCGTTGTTATTGGTGAAACCTGTGAAATTGGTGATAATGTAACTATATTTCAAGGGGTTACACTTGGAGGAACTGGAAATGAAAAAGGAAAACGTCATCCGACTATAAAAGATAATGCACTGATATCTACAGGAGCAAAAGTGCTTGGTTCGATTACAATAGGGGAAAACTCCAAGGTAGGTGGAGGTGCGGTAGTGGTAAAGGATGTTCCGGATAATTGTACCGTAGTTGGGGTGCCAGGGAGAGTGGTTGTTCAAGATGGTATAAGAGTAAGAAGAGATTTAGATCACCAGAATATGCCCGATCCTGTTGCAAGTACTATTAAAGAATTAAAACAAGAAGTGGAAACGTTACGTGAGGAAATTGCCAAATTGAAAGAAGGGAACAAATCATTATGACGATAAAAATTTATAATACACTAACACATGAAAAAGAGGAATTTAAACCACTTGTTGAAGGTAAGGTTAGCATGTATGTTTGTGGACCAACAGTATACAACTACATTCATATAGGAAATGCTAGACCAGCGATTGTTTTTGATACAGTACGTAGATATTTTGAATACCGAGATTTTAAAGTGGATTATGTTCTGAATTTTACAGATGTGGATGATAAAATTATTAAGGCAGCCAATGAATTGGGTGAGGAAGTTCCAAGCATTTCTGATAGATTTATTAATGCCTATTTAGAAGATGTAGATGCATTAGGGGTAAAAAAGGCAACTCACAATCCTAGGGTAACAGAAACAATGGATGATATTATTGACTTTATAGCGGTATTAATTGAAAAAGGGTATGCTTATGAAGCGGGAGGAGATGTATATTTTAAACCTCGAGCTTTTGAAGGGTATGGCAAACTTTCTCACCAGTCCATAGATGAATTGCGTTCAGGTGCGAGAATTCAAATTGGAGAAAAGAAAGAGGATCCATTAGACTTTGCTTTATGGAAAAGTGCGAAAGAAGGAGAAATATCTTGGGATTCGCCATGGGGAAATGGACGGCCCGGTTGGCATATTGAATGCTCCGCCATGGTGAAGAAATATTTAGGAGATACGATAGATATTCATGCTGGTGGTCAAGACTTGACTTTCCCACATCATGAAAATGAGATTGCTCAATCAGAAGCAAATACAGGAGAAACCTTTGCAAACTACTGGATGCATAATGGTTATATCAATATTAATAATGAGAAAATGTCTAAATCATTAGGGAATTTTGTGTTAGCTAGGGATTTAATAGCTAAACATGACCCACAAGTTCTTCGCTTTTTTATGTTAAGTGTTCATTACCGAAATCCGATAAACTTTACGGAAGAATTATTACAAAGTGCACAAAATAGTTTTGAACGAATCAAAACGGCTTATCAAAATTTAGAACATCGAAAAGAAACAAGTATGGATTTAGTAGTTCATAACGATGAATGGATGGAAAAAATTAAGAAGTTAAAAGAAAAATTCGAGCAAGAGATGGACGATGATTTTAACACTGCAAATGCTATCTCTGTTTTATTCGATTTATCAAAAGAAGCCAATGTTTACTTACAACTAGAGCAAACATCAACAGAGGTGATACATGCATTCCAAGAGACAATTGCTACGCTTTTAAATGTTTTAGGTATTACTCTTAACCAAGAGCAAGAATTATTAGATGAGGATATTGAAAACTTAATTAAAGAACGTAATCAGGCTAGGAAAGATCGTGATTTTAGCCGTGCTGATGAAATACGAGATATGCTCAAAGGTAAAGGGATTATATTAGAAGATACACCACAAGGAGTACGGTGGAAAAGAGGATAAGGAATTATGAAGTTAGATGTGAAACAAATGAAAAGTTTAAGTCTTGCTTATATGGGAGACGCAATATATGAGGTATATATTAGAGAACATCTTTTAAACAACGGCCAAATAAAGCCTAATGATTTGCATCATAGTGCTGTTTCATTTGTTTCGGGAAAGGCACAAGCGAAAGTGATTCTACAATGGTTAGATCAAGGAATTTTATCAGAAGAAGAGGAGCGGGTTGTTGCGAGAGGGAGAAATGCAAAATCCGGCTCCACTCCAAAAAATATTAGTATCCAAACATATCGATATAGTACGGCATTTGAAGCTCTAATTGGTTATCATTATTTAGCTAAAAATCAGGACCGTTTAGAAGAGTTACTTAAAAGAGCCGTGCGGGTTATCGAAGAAAGGAGTGAATAAGCGTATGAATCAAGAAATTATTATGGGGAAAAATCCGGTTATAGAAGCTTTAAAAACGGGGAGATCTGTTAATAAAGTCATGATTTCGGAACATTTAAATCAAAATGTACAAGGGAAACTACAACAATTAGCTAAAGAAGCCGGTACCGTTGTTCAAAAAGTACCAAAAACGAAACTGGATCAAATTAATTCTGGTAATCATCAAGGAGTGATTGCGTATGTAGCGTCATACGAATATGTAACATTAGATGATTTATTTCAACATGCTAAAAACAAAGAGGAGGAACCGTTTTTTATCATATTAGATGAATTAGAAGATCCTCATAACTTAGGATCTATATTAAGAACGGCAGATGCCACTGGGGCGCATGGTGTCATCATTCCAAAGCGACGTTCTGTTGGACTTACAGCAACTGTAGCGAAAACAGCGGCTGGTGCCATAGAACATATTCCTGTAGCAAGAGTGACAAATATTGCAAATACAATTGATGAATTAAAAGAAAAGAACGTTTGGGTTGTTGGTACAGAAGCGGAAGCAACAGAAGATTACCGAGAGTTAGATGGTGCATTACCAATTGCAGTTGTTATAGGAAATGAAGGAAAGGGAATTAGTAGATTAGTTAAAAAGAAATGTGACTGGACCGTAAGTCTTCCGATGAAAGGGAAGGTTTCTTCATTAAATGCCTCTGTAGCCTGTAGTCTATTACTTTATGAAGTTTATCGTAAACGATATCCAATAGGAGAGCACTGATGGTTATCGTTGTAGTAGATGGCTATAATATTATTGGGGCATGGGATGGATTAAAGCAATTAAAGGATAAAGACATAGGTCAAGCACGAGATCGCCTGATTGAATTAATGGCCGAGTATCAGTCTTATTCGGGATATCGGGTCATTATTGTCTTTGACGCTTACTATGTAAGGGGCATTGAAAATAAATTAGAGGAGTTTAATGTTGAAATAATTTATACGAAAGAAAAGGAAACGGCAGATGAATGTATTGAAAAATTAGTAAAAAAATTAAAGAATGTTAAAACCCAAGTATATGTGGCAACTTCAGACTATACGGAACAACGTACTATTTTTGCCCAAGGTGCATTAAGGAAATCAGCACGTGAATTATATATTGAATTAAAAGATGTTGAACGGCAAATCGTAGAAAATATCGAAAGCCATAAACAAATAAAACCTCAAACTAAAATAGAATTGGATGAATCTATTTTAAACAAGTTCGAAAAAATGAGAAGAGGCGAGTTCTCTGAGTAGAGGTTGTTCAAAAGGTCCAGTGGAATATTGTCGATAAAAAGGGAAAATAATCGAATACCTTTAGTTATTTTTGTTTTTTTCTATATATTTTAAAAATCACCCCGAGCGAGTATTGACGCTTGTTTAAACGGACTGTATAATGTTCTTTAAAGTGCACTGCGTGGGATTGGGAGGGCTTTTTTCTTGAATATCGAGCGATTAGAAGAAGAAAATAAAAGCATACATTTGCTTGATGATGAAGGAATTTTAGCTCTAATTCATCAGGGGAATAGTCATGCTCTTGACTATTTAATACAAAAATATCGGAATTTCGTGCGAGCAAAGGCGCGTACATATTTTCTTATTGGAGCGGATAAGGAGGATATTGTCCAAGAAGGGATGATTGGTTTATATAAAGCCATTCGTGACTATAATGAGGACAAGCTGACTTCTTTTAAAGCGTTTGCAGAACTTTGTATTACTCGTCAAATTATTACAGCGATTAAAACTGCCACAAGGCAAAAACATATACCGCTTAATTCTTACGTATCTTTGGACAAGCCTATTTACGATGAAGAATCAGAGCGTACTTTATTGGATATTATTGAAGGTTCAAAAGCGAGTGATCCGCAAGAATTATTGGTTAATAGAGAAAAAATGGGAGATATGGAATTGAAGTTATCTGAACTACTTAGCGAGTTAGAGAAGAAAGTACTTCAATTATACCTTGATGGAAGAACCTATCAAGAGATCTCTATAGATCTAAAAAGACATGTGAAATCAATTGACAACGCACTTCAACGGGTGAAGAAGAAATTAGAACAGTTATTGGAATCTAATGAAATTGAGATTAAGTTGTAAATAATGATATATTGACATCATGTAGGATAGCATGCTACATTTAGAAGAAAAGAAACTTCAGTTATAAAGGTGAAAATATGAGCAAAAAGGTTACTCTAGCGTGTGCGATATGTTCAAGTAGAAACTATTCAACTAATAAAAATGTATCAACAAAATCTACTCGTTTAGAAGTACGCAAATTTTGCAAGATATGTGGAAAACATACATTGCATCGCGAGACGAAATAAATGGTTTCATTAGTGATTGCATTTGGTAGAGTAGGGGGGTACAACTTTGTTTAAATTCTTAAAAGACGTTTCGAGGGAAATGAAGAAGGTTAGTTGGCCTAAAGGGAAAGAATTAACCAACTATACTATTATAGTCGTTACTACTGTAGTATTGATGTCCATATTCTTTATGATTATAGACCAGTTAATTACTTTAGGTTTAAATCTACTTTAGTAACCTTTTGAATAATTATGATATAATTATGCTATAATGATAATAAATAACTTCGAAATAAAACCCGCAAATAACGGGTTTTTTTAAATTGCATAAAAACTAGTAACGGAATAATCTATCGTAATTAAGGGAGGGAAGGGCGAAGAAAGCCCTAGTCTAATGGAGAAACAATGGTATGTCGTTCATACGTATTCAGGATATGAAAATAAAGTAAAAATGAATTTAGAAAAACGCGTCGAAACAATGGGCATGGAAGAAAAAATCTTTCGTGTTATTGTACCAGAAGAGGAAGAAACAGAAATTAAAAATGGTAAGAAAAAAATAGTGAAAAAGAAGTTTTTCCCTGGGTATGTTTTGACAGAAATGATCATGACAGATGATTCATGGTATGTTGTACGTAATACACCAGGAGTAACCGGGTTTGTTGGGTCAAGTGGACATGGTTCTAAGCCAACACCATTATTGCCTGATGAAGTGGAAACCCTGTTGAAACAGTTGGGCGTAAACGAGACTCGTGTTGAAGTTGACTTTGAATTGAATGAAAATGTCCGTGTGAAAGAAGGTCCGTTTGCTGACTTTACTGGAACTATCGAAAACATTGACATAGATAAACAAAAGATCAAAGTTCATGTTAATATGTTTGGGAGAGAAACACCGGTTGAACTCGATTTCTCTCAAGTTGAAAAGTTATAATTTGTCGTAGGTTAACAGGAACGGGGTCTTGACTACAAGATTTCAAGAGATTCTATGATAGATAAGAGGGGAACAGCTAGTTAATCATACGTTCAAAAAAGGCTTACCTTGTATATTGTTTCAGACAAAAACTTGCATTATTTTATTATTCATGATAAAATTCCTATGTTAATTCACGCTCTGAATAAGAGTGTTTAATATGAGTGGGAGGGGACAAATTGCCCCTATTACCACATCACGGACTTTAAGGAGGTGTGTCTCGTGGCTAAAAAAGTAATTAAAGTTGTTAAATTGCAAATCCCAGCAGGTAAAGCTAATCCAGCGCCACCAGTTGGACCAGCATTAGGTCAAGCGGGTGTTAACATTATGGGATTCTGTAAAGAGTTTAATGCGCGTACACAAGAACAAGCGGGTCTAATTATTCCTGTAGAAATTACGGTATTTGAAGACCGTTCATTTACATTTATCACTAAAACTCCACCTGCAGCTGTATTGCTTAAAAAAGCAGCTGGACTTGATAAAGCGTCAGGTGAGCCAAATAGTAATAAAGTTGCTACGCTTAAACGCGATAAAGTAAAAGAAATTGCAGAAACAAAAATGCCTGACCTTAACGCGGCTGATGTAGAATCAGCAATGCGCATGGTTGAAGGTACTGCAAGAAGTATGGGAATTGTTATCGAAGACTAATCTAGCAAGCGATAAAATTGCTAGAGTGAATTTTTAATACGGTATAGGGTTGCGAGTATTGCCATAAATCGCAACCTTTTTCGTGAGTGTGATAAAACTATCGCGCGATTTATAAAAGTTATCGCTTTTATAAGTGGGAGGTATTACCGTTATAACCACAATAGAGGAGGAAATGAAATGGCTAAAAGAGGTAAAAATTATCAAGAAGCTGTAAAGCTAATTGATCGTAACAAAGTTTATGAAATTACAGAAGCTGTTCAACTAGCAAAAGAAGCTGCTAAAGCTAAATTTGATGAAACTGTTGAAGTGGCATTTCGTTTAGGAGTAGATCCTAAGAAAGCTGACCAGCAAATTCGTGGTGCAATGGTGTTGCCACACGGTACTGGTAAAACACAACGCGTGCTAGTGTTCGCTAAAGGTGAAAAGTTAAAAGAAGCAGAAGCAGCTGGCGCTGATTATGTTGGAGATTCCGAATACATTAACAAAATCAACCAAGGTTGGTTTGAGTTCGATGTTATCGTAGCTACTCCAGATATGATGGCTGAAGTTGGTAAATTAGGACGTGTATTAGGACCTAAAGGTTTAATGCCAAACCCTAAAACCGGAACAGTTACTTTTGAAGTGGAAAAAGCAGTTAACGAAATTAAAGCTGGTAAAGTTGAATATCGTGTAGATAAATCATCGAACATTCATGTTCCGATTGGTAAAATTTCATTTGATAATGAAAAACTAGCAGATAACTTCAAAGCTTTAGTTGAACAAATTGTTAAAGTTAAACCACAATCTGCAAAAGGAACATACTTGAAGAATGTTTCTATCTCATCTACAATGGGACCTGGAATCAAAATAGATATTTCTGATTTTCGTTAATCGGTTATTGACATCCGTATATAGGTTTGTTATAATAACCTTCGTTGTTACAAAATAATATGTTATACCGTAGACAGTAGGGGCTATATAAAGCTTAATGATCCTACCGAGGTTTTTATAAACAAACTTAATGGATTAGGTAATTTATGTTTGTAATATAAAGCTCTCATGTCTACGTGAGAGCTTTTTCTATATGATGTACTTTAGATTAATCCTCGTGGTTAACTATAGCTACGGTATATGAAAAAATTGGGAGGTGGAACAATGTCTAGTATTATCGAACAAAAGAAACAACTAGTAGAAGAAATTACTGATAAATTCCGTAATAGCCAAACTACAGTAGTTGTGGATTATCGTGGACTTGACGTTAGTGAGCTTACTGAGTTACGTAAAAACTTACGTGAAGCAGGAATTGAATTCAAAGTATATAAAAATACGATGACTCGTCGTGCAGCAGAAGCCGCTGAACTAAGTGGACTAAATGAAACTTTAGTTGGACCAACAGCTCTAGCATTCAGTAACGATGATGCGGTTGCTCCTGCTAGAATTTTAAAAGAGTTCAGTAAAGACCATGAAGCGCTAGAAATTAAAGGTGGCGTAATTGAAGGTAATATAGCTACTCTTGATCAAATCAAAGAGCTTGCAGACCTACCAAACTACGAAGGTATGGTTTCTATGTTGCTTAGCGTTCTACAAGCGCCAATTCGTAACTTTGCTTATGCAGCTAAAGCTGTTGCAGAACAAAAAGAAGAACAAGGTGCTTAATAGTCTCGGAATAATAAATAAATTAAATTATAATTAGGAGGAAATATATCATGACTAAAGAAGAAATGATTAGTGCGATTAAAGAAATGACTGTTTTAGAATTAAACGATTTAGTTAAAGCAATTGAAGAAGAATTCGGAGTTACAGCTGCAGCACCAGTTGCGGTTGCAGGCGGAGCTGCAGGTGGAGACGCTGCTGCAGAACAAACTGAATTTGATGTAGTACTTGAAAGTGCTGGAGCATCTAAAATTAAAGTTGTTAAAGCTGTACGTGAAATCACTGGTCTTGGTTTGAAAGATGCTAAAGACTTAGTAGATAATGCTCCTAAAGCTGTTAAAGAAGCTGTTTCTAAAGAAGAAGCTGAAGAAGTTAAAGCTAAACTTGAAGAAGCTGGAGCATCTGTAGAAGTTAAATAATTAAAGTATATAAATAATAGAGCTCGTCGATATTCGGCCGAGCTCTTTTCAACTATAATAAATTCTTCTGTTTTTAGTCCGACCAAGAACTGGACTTAGGATATTACATTAGTAAAGTAGGTGCCGAATGGCAGAGCATTACTTTTCACAACAACCTCAATCAAAAAGTTCACCAAAGACATGGAAATATAATTTAAGAGAAAAGGAATTTACTTTTACTAGTGACATAGGTGTTTTTTCAAAAAACGAAGTAGATTTCGGTTCTAGATTAATAATTGAAACCTTTAATGAACCTTCAATTGATGGTGATTTCTTAGATCTGGGATGTGGCTATGGTCCAATTGGTATTTCATTAGCTGAGAGTTTCCAAAGACGTTGCGTTATTATGGTAGATATTAATGGGCGGGCATTGGAATTAGCGAGGAGAAATGCCATGGCTAATCATGTAGAGGATAACACGGAAATTATCGAAAGCCATAGTACATCAAATGTAAAAGATCGAAAATTCGCTTCTGTTATAACTAATCCTCCGATTAGAGCTGGAAAAAAGGTAGTTCATGCTATTTTTGAAGATACAAAAGATGTTCTGCTACCTAATGGTGAGCTGTGGGTGGTAATCCAAAAGAAACAGGGAGCGCCGTCAGCAAAAAAGAAACTAGAAACACTATTTGGCGAGGTAGATATCGTTGCAAGAGATAAAGGTTATTACATTTTTAAGGCAATAAATATTTGACCGAATACGTCTCTTATGTTAACATTGGAAAATGCTAATAATGGGATTTTTATGTCAAGGGAGCTTTATAAAAAAATATGTATAATTTATGGATGATAGGAAAAACTGTTATAATGGAAGGAAAATGGGGTTTTTAAGAAAAAATTACTTTTACTTTTTCTTATTATAACGTTTAATCAATCTATCTGTAAACTATTATTTGCTAAAAGGTTACAACTTCGAAGGAATTATAGTTTTAAACCTATTAGATCATGCAATTGAATTAATAGGTGGTTACATATTTTTATTTTATAAAGCTTTTTATAAACCTCATTGTTATGAGGTGTGAATCTTGTGACAAAGCATACCCAATTTTTGATTGGTTGTGTTTTATATATACATGCCTTTGTAAAATAGTAGAATTAACTTCTACAAAACGTATTATTTAAGGGGTGAAGCAGTTGGCAGGTCAACTAGTTCAATATGGACGGCACCGAAAACGTAGGAGCTATGCACGTATTAATGAGGTATTAGAGCTACCAAACTTAATTGAGATTCAAACTTCTTCTTACGATTGGTTTTTGGAGGAAGGATTAAGAGAAATGTTCAAGGATATTTCTCCTATTGAGGATTTTGCAGGTAACTTATCACTTGAATTCGTAGATTATAGTTTAGGTGAGCCGAAGTACGATGTGGATGAATCAAAGTCTAGAGATGTTACGTACAATGCTCCTCTTCGTGTGAAGGTACGTTTAATTAATAATGAGACTGGCGAAGTGAAGGAACAAGAAGTGTTTATGGGTGACTTCCCATTAATGACAGATACAGGAACATTTATTATAAATGGTGCTGAACGTGTCATTGTATCTCAACTTGTACGTTCTCCAAGCGTTTATTTTAATGATAAGATCGACAAAAACGGTAAGCGTGGTATTGGAGCAACAGTTATCCCGAACCGCGGCGCATGGCTTGAATTTGAAACGGACGCAAAAGATGTAGCTCATGTACGAATTGACCGTACAAGAAAATTGCCAATAACTGTACTTTTACGTGCGCTTGGATTTGGTACGGATCAAGAAATCTTAGATTTGCTTGGTGACAATGAGTACCTTAAAAATACATTAGAAAAAGATAATACAGAGACTTCTGAAAAGGCTTTGCTCGAAATTTATGAGCGATTACGCCCTGGTGAACCACCAACAGTGGAAAACGCTAAGAGTCTACTTGTTTCTAGATTTTTCGATCCAAAACGTTATGACCTTGCACATGTAGGTCGTTATAAAATGAACAAAAAGCTTAATATAAAAAACCGCTTATTTAATCAAGTTTTAGCTGAAACAATTGTGGACTCGGAAACAGGTGAAGTTTTAGCTGAAAAAGGCGATCGATTAGAACGTAAATTATTGAATAAGTTAATTCCGTATTTAGAGCGTAATGAAAATATGCTTGGTGAGAACATGCATCAGCCACATGATGGGGTTCTAGAGGATGAAATCACATTACAAATAGTGAAAATCATTGACCCAACAGACCCAAGTGGTGAAAGAGTTCTTAATGTAATCGGAAATGGCAATGTTGACAAAGATACGAAACATATTACACCAGCTGACATCCTAGCTTCCATTAGTTATTTCTTTAATCTCCTTCATGAAGTTGGGGACACAGATGATATAGACCACCTTGGTAATCGTAGGTTGCGCTCAGTTGGTGAGTTATTGCAAAACCAATTCCGTATTGGGCTTTCCCGTATGGAACGTGTAGTTCGCGAGAGAATGTCAATACAAGATACATCTAGCGTTACACCGCAGCAACTAATTAATATAAGACCGGTAATTGCTTCCATTAAGGAGTTCTTTGGTAGTTCTCAATTATCTCAGTTCATGGACCAAACGAATCCATTGGCAGAACTTACGCATAAGCGTCGTCTATCTGCGTTAGGGCCCGGTGGTTTGACTCGTGAACGCGCGGGAATGGAAGTTCGAGATGTTCATTACTCGCATTATGGTCGTATGTGTCCTATTGAAACACCTGAAGGACCAAACATCGGTCTAATTAACTCTTTATCTTCATTTGCAAAAGTTAATGATTATGGATTTATTGAGACTCCATATCGTCGAGTTGATCCAGAAAATGGCCAAGTTACGAATCATATCGATTACTTAACTGCTGATGAAGAAGATAATTATATTGTTGCCCAAGCAAATGCTCCTTTAGATGAAGAGAATATCTTTTTGAATGATGAAGTAATTGCAAGGTTTAGAGGGGAAAACATTGTTGTTAAACGAGAAAAGATTGACTACATGGATGTTTCTCCTAAACAAGTAGTATCTGCCGCAACCGCGTGTATTCCTTTCTTGGAGAACGATGACTCTAACCGTGCCCTTATGGGAGCGAACATGCAACGTCAAGCGGTTCCGTTAATCAAACCACGTGCGCCAATTGTTGGTACTGGAATGGAATATGTGAATGGTAAAGACTCCGGTGCTGCGTTGATTTGTAAGCATGAGGGGATTGTAGAACGAGTTGAAGCAAGGGAAGTACTTGTGCGTCGTGTATCCGTGGTTGATGGGAAAGAAGTTCAAGGCGATGTGGATCGATACAAACTACAGAAGTTTATTCGTTCGAACGCAGGAACATGTATTAACCAGCGCCCAATTGTAAAAGAGGGTGACCGTGTAACGAAGGGTGAAGTTTTAGCAGACGGTCCATCTATGCAAGACGGAGAAATGGCTTTAGGTCAAAACGTTCTAGTTGCATTCATGACATGGGAAGGGTACAACTATGAAGATGCAATTATTATGAGTGAAAGACTTGTGAAAGATGATGTTTATACATCTATTCATATTGAAGAATATGAATCCGAATCTCGTGATACAAAACTAGGGCCTGAAGAAATTACTCGTGATATCCCTAACGTCGGTGAAGACGCATTGAAGAACTTGGATGAAAATGGAATAATTCGTGTTGGTGCCGAGGTAACAGATGGTGATATCTTAGTTGGTAAAGTAACACCTAAGGGAGTTACCGAATTATCCGCAGAAGAAAGATTATTACATGCTATCTTCGGTGAAAAAGCACGCGAAGTCCGTGACACATCCTTACGTGTTCCTCATGGTGCTGGCGGTATTGTATTAGATGTTAAGATTTTTAATCGTGAAGACGGTGATGAGTTACCACCTGGAGTAAATCAATTGGTACGTGCATATATTGTGCAAAAACGTAAAATCCATGAAGGGGATAAGATGGCTGGTCGTCATGGTAATAAAGGGGTTATCTCTAAAATATTACCAGAAGAAGACATGCCGTTCTTACCAGATGGAACTCCTGTTGATATCATGTTAAACCCATTAGGTGTACCATCACGTATGAATATCGGACAGGTGTTCGAACTTCATTTAGGTATGGCAGCTAGACTTCTAGGTATTCATGTCGCTACACCAGTATTTGATGGTGCGACGGAAGAAGACGTATATGAAACACTAGAAGAAGCTGGAATGTCTAGAGATGCAAAGACCATTCTTTACGATGGTAGAACAGGTGTCCCTTTTGACAACCGTGTTTCTGTCGGTGTAATGTATATGATCAAATTGGCTCACATGGTTGATGATAAACTTCACGCAAGATCCACTGGTCCTTATTCATTAGTAACGCAACAACCACTTGGTGGTAAAGCACAATTCGGTGGACAGCGATTTGGGGAAATGGAAGTTTGGGCTCTAGAGGCCTATGGAGCTGCATACACATTACAGGAAATCCTAACTGTTAAATCGGATGATATCGTAGGCCGTGTTAAGACTTACGAAGCAATTGTTAAAGGTGAAAACGTTCCAGAACCTGGTGTACCAGAATCTTTCAAAGTGTTAATTAAAGAACTGCAAAGTCTAGGTATGGATGTTAAAATGCTTAACAGCAATGAGGACGAAATCGATATGCGTGATTTAGAAGAAGATGATACCCATTCTCCTAGTAAACTTAACTTAGAAGTTGAAGCACAAGAGAAATAAATATATAAGAGAATTGATGGCTCATTGTACCATCAATTCTCTATTTGAAAATTGGATAATAAAACGCACATTAAAAGGGAGGAAGGCTCCTTGCTAGATGTAAATAATTTTGAGTATATGAAAATTGGCTTAGCTTCATCAGAAAAAATTCGCTCTTGGTCATATGGTGAGGTTAAAAAACCAGAAACCATAAATTACCGTACGTTAAAACCAGAGAAAGATGGCCTTTTCTGCGAGCGTATTTTTGGCCCAACTAAAGACTGGGAATGTCATTGCGGAAAATACAAACGTGTACGTTATAAAGGTGTAGTTTGTGATCGTTGTGGAGTTGAAGTTACCAAATCAAAAGTGCGTCGCGAACGTATGGGGCATATTGAATTAGCTGCACCTGTATCTCATATTTGGTATTTCAAAGGAATCCCTAGCCGTATGGGTCTAGTATTGGATATGTCACCGAGAGCGCTTGAGGAAGTAATCTACTTTGCTGCTTATATTGTGACTGAACAAGGAAGTACACCGTTAGAGAAGAAGCAACTTCTTTCTGAAAAGGAATATCGTGCTTATTATGATAAGTACGGCAATACCTTTAAGGCGCAAATGGGTGCAGAGGCAATTCGTAAATTGTTGCAAGATATTGATTTAGAAAAAGAAGTGGAAGCTCTAAGAGAAGAGTTAAAGACTGCTCAAGGGCAACGTCGTACTAGAGCAATTAAACGACTAGAAGTATTGGAAGCATTCCGCAATTCAGGTAATAAACCGGATTGGATGATATTAGATGTTCTACCTGTCATTCCGCCAGAAATCCGTCCAATGGTGCAACTTGATGGTGGCCGTTTTGCTACTTCTGATTTAAATGATCTATATCGACGTGTTATCAATCGTAACAATCGTTTGAAACGACTTCTAGACTTAGGTGCGCCAAGCATTATTGTACAAAACGAAAAGCGTATGTTACAAGAAGCTGTCGATGCACTCATTGATAATGGTAGAAGAGGACGTCCTGTTACAGGGCCGGGTAATAGACCACTTAAATCGTTATCCCATATGTTAAAAGGGAAACAAGGAAGATTCCGTCAAAATCTTCTTGGTAAACGTGTAGACTATTCTGGGCGTTCTGTTATTATTGTTGGTCCTCACCTAAAAATGTACCAATGTGGCCTTCCTAAAGAGATGGCATTAGAATTATTCAAACCATTTATAATGAAAGAGTTAGTAGAACGAGGTTTAGCTCATAACATTAAATCTGCTAAACGCAAAATTGAAAGAGTTCATCCGGATGTATGGGATGTACTTGAAGATGTTATTAAAGAGCATCCAGTACTACTTAACCGTGCACCAACTTTGCATAGATTAGGGATACAGGCATTTGAACCAACATTGGTTGAAGGTCGAGCGATTCGTTTACATCCATTAGTATGTACTGCATATAATGCGGACTTTGATGGTGACCAAATGGCTGTGCACGTACCACTATCGGCTGAAGCTCAGGCAGAGGCACGTTTACTTATGCTTGCAGCTCAAAATATCCTTAATCCAAAAGATGGTAAACCAGTTGTTACGCCTTCCCAGGATATGGTACTAGGTAACTATTACTTAACTCTTGAGCGTGAAGCTGCAGTTGGCGAAGGTAGCGTTTTTAAAGATATCAACGAAGCGATGATAGCTTATCAAAATGGTTATGTTCATCTTCATACGAGAATCGCGGTGAAGGCTTCAACTTTAAACAACCAAACTTTCACTGAAGAACAAAATAGTCAATTACTATTAACGACTGTTGGTAAACTGATTTTTAATGAAATTTTACCAGCATCGTTCCCGTATATTAACGAACCAACACGTTTAAATCTAGAGGAAAAAACTCCGGAGAATTATTTTGTTAATCCAGGAACGAACATTAAAGAGGAAATTAAGAATCGCGAATTAGTTAAGCCGTTTAAGAAAGGTTTCTTAGGGGACATTATTGCGGAAGTATTTAAACTATATAAGATTACAGAAACATCTAAAATGCTTGACCGTATGAAAGATTTAGGTTTCAGTTACTCTACAAAAGCTGGGATGACAGTAGGTATCTCTGATATTGTAGTATTACCTGAAAAACAAGCAATCTTGGATGAGGCACAGGAAAAAGTTGATAAAGTACTTAAACAATTCCGTCGTGGTCTGATTACAGAAGAAGAACGTTATGATCGTGTTATTTCTATCTGGACGATTACAAAAGATACAATTCAAGCAAAACTTATGGAGTCTCTAAGTAACCGAAACCCAATATTCATGATGAGTGACTCGGGAGCACGTGGTAATGCGTCTAACTTTACACAGCTTGCTGGTATGCGTGGTCTAATGGCCAACCCGGCTGGTAAGATTATCGAGTTACCGATTAAATCAAGTTTCCGTGAAGGGTTAACCGTATTGGAATACTTTATTTCAACTCACGGTGCACGTAAAGGACTTGCTGATACGGCACTGAAGACCGCGGACTCTGGATATCTAACTCGACGTTTGGTTGATGTTGCACAAGACGTTATTATTCGTGAGGAAGATTGTGGAACGGATCGTGGGCTGGAAGTAGAAGCTTTAGTTGATGGTACTGAGGTCATTGAACCATTAATAGACCGTCTAATAGGCCGTACTGCGTTCATGATTGTTAAACACCCTGAAACAGGTAATGTGATAGTTGACAAGAATGAATTAATAACGGAGGACCAAGCTAAAGAAATTGTAGAAGCAGGTATTGAAAAAGTTATTATTCGCTCAGCGTTCACATGTAATACAAAACATGGTGTATGTCAAAAATGTTATGGACGTAACCTTGCTACAGGTTCAGATGTAGAAGTAGGTGAAGCTGTAGGTATTATAGCTGCACAATCTATCGGGGAACCAGGTACACAGTTAACAATGCGTACATTCCACACGGGTGGGGTAGCTGGTAATGATATTACCCAAGGTTTACCGCGTATCCAAGAATTATTCGAAGCACGTAATCCGAAGGGGCAAGCAGTTATTACTGAAATTTACGGTAGTGTCCTTGAAATCAATGAAACGAAGGATAAACAAGAGATTGTTATCCAAGGTGATGTAGAACAGCGCTCTTATGCGGTTCCTTACAACGCAAGACTTAAGGTAGCTATAGGTGACGAAGTAGAAGCTGGTCAAGAATTAACAGAGGGTTCCATTGATCCGAAAGACTTATTACGTGTTAAAGGTGTAGAAGGCGTGCAAGCTTATATTCTACGCGAAGTGCAACGTGTGTATCGTATGCAAGGTGTAGAAATTGGTGACAAACACGTTGAAGTAATGGTACGTCAGATGTTACGTAAGATTAGAGTAGTTGATTCGGGAGATACAGATGTGTTACCAGGTTCATTACTAGAGTTACATCAATTTAAAGAAGCGAACAAATCTGTACTGCTTGAGGGCGATAACCCAGCAACAGGTAGACCTGTATTGCTTGGTATTACAAAAGCATCACTTGAAACAGATTCATTCTTATCAGCTGCATCGTTCCAAGAAACAACAAGAGTTCTTACCGATGCCGCAATTAAAGGCAAACGTGATGATTTACTCGGCCTTAAAGAAAATGTTATTATTGGTAAACTTGTTCCGGCGGGGACAGGGATGCAACAATATCGTCGCATTAAACCAATATTAGACAAACCCGAAGAAGAAGTTTCGGAAGAGATAGAAACAGAAACAGTGCAATAAGAAGTAATTTATTAAAAAAGGTATTAATTATTTGGAAGCACCAAAAAAAATAGACATTTGATATTGACATTAAAAAAGTTGAATGGTACTATATTCAAGGTGCTTCCGATTATTCTTGTTGCTTTGGAGGATACGAAGACAGATGTCTTATGATAAAGTAACGCAAGTCAAATCACGTCTAATAATTGGGACTAAACAAACACTGAAAGCTATGAAAAATGGCGAAGTAAGTGAAGTGTTTATTGCTAACGATGCTGATGAGCATATAACACAAAAAGTAGCTAGTCTTGCGGATGAACTAGACATACCATGTGAGTCAGTCGATTCCAAAAGGAAGTTGGGTGTCGCATGTGGAATTGAAGTCGATGCATCTGCGGTTGCGGTAAAGATTTTTGATTAAGAGGTTCTTACCTCCGGATTTTTTTACCTTAAAATGAACCGCCTGGATGTGTGGGATTACAAACTCTGAAAGACTATCTAGTTACTGCAATTATATTACAGTAATTAAATAAGGAAGGGAGGAAAACAAAAATGCCTACAATTAACCAACTTGTACGTAAAGGTCGAGTTAGTAAAACTAAAACTTCTGACTCTCCAGCACTAAACAAAGGTTACAACAGCTTTAAAAAATCATTAACTGATGTAAACTCTCCACAAAAACGTGGTGTTTGTACTCGTGTTGGTACGCTAACTCCTAAAAAACCAAACTCTGCATTACGTAAATATGCGCGTGTGCGTTTGTCAAATAACATGGAGGTAACTGCGTACATCCCAGGAATTGGTCACAACCTACAAGAACACAGTGTTGTATTAATTCGTGGTGGTCGTGTTAAAGACTTACCAGGGGTACGTTACCATATTGTTCGAGGCGCTCTTGACACTGCAGGTGTTGACGGTCGTATGCAAAGCCGTTCTAAATACGGTACTAAAAAGCCAAAAGCGAAAAAATAATAAACTTTAAATTAACATTGAATGAAAGGAGGATGTCATATGCCTCGTAAAGGTCCAGTACCAAAGCGTGATGTATTACCAGATCCGCTATATAGTTCTAAATTAGTTACTCGTTTAATCAACCAAATCATGGTTGATGGTAAACGTGGTAAAGCACAAAAAATCCTTTATAAAGCTTTTGAACTTGTCCAAGAAAGAAGTGGACAAAATCCAATGGAAATTTTTGAACAAGCAATGAAAAACGTTATGCCTGTTCTTGAAGTACGCGCTCGTCGTGTTGGTGGTTCAAACTACCAAGTTCCAGTTGAAGTACGTCCTGAAAGACGTCAAGCATTAGGATTACGTTACCTAGTAAACTATTCACGTCTTCGTGGAGAAAAAACTATGGAAGAACGTCTCGCTAATGAAATTCTAGATGCTTCTAATAACACAGGTGCATCTGTTAAGAAACGTGAAGAAATGCATAAAATGGCTGAAGCTAACAAAGCATTTGCTCACTACCGTTGGTAATAATATACTAAGAATAGTTTATGATAGAAAGGAGAAGAACACATGGCTAGAGAGTTCTCCTTGGAAAAGACACGTAATATCGGTATTATGGCACACATTGATGCTGGTAAAACAACTACTACCGAACGTATTCTTTTCTATACAGGACGTATTCATAAAATTGGTGAAACACATGAAGGTGCCTCTCAAATGGACTGGATGGAGCAGGAGCAAGAGCGTGGTATTACTATTACATCTGCCGCTACAACAGCACAATGGAAAGGTCACCGAATCAATATTATCGATACACCAGGACACGTGGACTTCACAGTAGAAGTTGAACGTTCATTACGTGTACTTGATGGAGCAGTTACAGTACTTGATGCACAATCTGGTGTAGAGCCTCAAACGGAAACAGTTTGGCGCCAAGCTACAACATACGGTGTACCAAGAGTAGTATTCATTAATAAAATGGATAAAACTGGAGCGGACTTCTTATATTCTACAAAGACTTTGAAAGATCGCCTAGGTGCTAACGCACATCCAGTTCAGTTACCAATTGGTGCTGAAGATCAATTCGAGGGAATTATTGATCTAATCAACATGGAAGCTCATTATTACCTAGATGATTTAGGTACAACTGATGAGTCACGTGAAATTCCTGCTGAATTAAAAGATGAAGCTGAAGAATTACGAGCTAATCTAATTGAAGCAGTGGCTGAATCTGATGAAGACCTTATGATGAAATATCTTGAAGGTGAAGAAATCAGTATCGATGAGTTAAAGGCTGCTATTCGTAAAGCTACTTTAAATGTTGAATTCTATCCGGTATTCTGTGGATCAGCATTTAAAAACAAAGGTGTTCAATTGATGTTAGATGGTGTTATAGATTATCTTCCAGCTCCAACTGATATCCCTCCAATCGAAGGAATCATACCTGGAACAGAGGAAAAAGTAACTCGTCCATCAAATGATAGCGAACCATTCTCTGCGCTTGCATTTAAAGTAATGACTGACCCATACGTTGGTAAACTTACATTCTTCCGCGTATACTCTGGAACATTAGATTCTGGTTCATACGTGAAGAACTCTGTTAAGGATAAACGTGAACGTGTTGGTCGTATTCTACAAATGCATGCGAATCACCGTGAAGAAATCTCAACAGTTTATTCCGGAGAAATCGCTGCTGCGGTTGGTTTGAAAGATACAGGAACCGGGGATACATTATGTGATGAGAAGAACTTAGTTATCTTGGAATCCATGGAATTCCCTGAACCAGTTATTTCAGTAGCTATCGAACCTAAAACAAAAGCTGACCAAGATAAAATGGGTATTGCTTTAGGTAAACTTGCTGAAGAAGATCCAACATTCAGAACTGAAACAAACCCAGAAACTGGCCAAACAATCATCTCTGGTATGGGTGAACTACACCTTGATATCATTGTTGACCGTCTAAAACGTGAATTCAGAGTGGAAGCAAACGTTGGTGCACCACAAGTTGCATATCGTGAAACATTCCGTGCAGCAGCTGAAGTTGAAGGTAAATTCGTACGTCAGTCTGGTGGACGTGGACAATACGGTCACGTTTGGATCAAATTCGAACCAAACGAGGATGGCGCAGGCTTTGAATTCGTTAATAACATCGTTGGTGGGGTTGTGCCTCGTGAATACATTCCAGCTGTTCAACAAGGTGTTGAAGAGGCGATGGAAAACGGAGTACTTGCTGGTTATCCATTAATCGACGTAAAAGCTACGTTATATGATGGTAGCTACCACGATGTAGACTCTAACGAAATGGCGTTTAAAGTTGCTGCATCTATGGCGCTTAAAGCTGCTAAAAATAAATGTAACCCGGTTATTCTAGAACCAATTGAAAAAGTAGAAATTACTATTCCAGAAGAATACATGGGAGACATCATGGGTGATGTTACATCACGCCGCGGACGTGTAGAAGGTATGGAAGCTCGTGGTAACGCACAAGTTATCAAAGCATTTGTACCACTATCTGAAATGTTTGGTTACGCTACAGCTCTTCGTTCAAACACTCAAGGACGTGGAACATATTCTATGCATTTCGATCACTTCGACGAAGTACCGAAATCAATTTCTGAAGAAATTATTAAGAAAAATGCAGGAGAATAATTGATTTTTTTGTAGATGTAACGTATAACAAATGTATGAAGGCTAAGAAATAATAGTTTCATTATTATTTCTTAGTTACACATAAAAAATTAAATTAAACTTTTTGTTATTTAAAGGAGGAACTATAAATGGCTAAAGAAAAATTCGACCGCTCGAAAAGTCACGTTAACGTTGGAACAATCGGACACGTTGACCATGGTAAAACTACTTTAACTGCAGCGATCACAACTGTAATGAACAAGAAAAATGGATCAGGCTCCGCTATGGCATATGACCAAATTGACGGTGCTCCAGAAGAAAGAGAACGTGGAATTACAATCGCAACTTCTCACGTTGAATATGAAACTGAAACTCGTCACTATGCGCACGTTGACTGCCCAGGTCACGCGGACTATGTTAAAAACATGATCACTGGTGCTGCACAAATGGATGGTGCTATCCTAGTAGTATCTGCTGCTGATGGCCCAATGCCGCAAACTCGTGAGCATATCTTACTTTCTCGTAACGTTGGTGTACCTTCAATTGTTGTATTCTTAAACAAAGTTGATATGGTAGATGACGAAGAATTACTAGAATTAGTAGAAATGGAAGTACGTGATTTACTTTCTGAATATGACTTCCCTGGTGATGATATACCAGTTATTAGTGGTTCTGCACTAAAAGCACTTGAAGGTGAAGAAAAATACGAACAAGCAATTGTAGACTTAATGGCTGCAGTTGATGAATATGTTCCAACACCAGAACGTGACAACGACAAACCATTCATGATGCCAGTTGAGGATGTATTCTCAATCACTGGTCGTGGTACAGTTGCTACAGGACGTGTTGAACGTGGACAAGTTAAAGTTGGAGACGAAGTTGAAATCATCGGTCTTGCTGAAGAGTCTAGCAAATCTACAGTAACTGGTGTTGAAATGTTCCGTAAGCTTCTTGATTATGCTGAAGCTGGAGACAACATTGGTGCACTTCTTCGTGGTGTTTCTCGTGAAGATATCAGCCGTGGACAAGTACTTGCTAAACCAGGTTCAATCACTCCACACACTAACTTCAAAGCTGAAGTTTATGTTTTGTCAAAAGATGAAGGTGGACGTCACACTCCATTTTTCTCTAACTACCGTCCTCAGTTCTACTTCCGTACAACGGATGTAACTGGAGTTATTAATCTTCCAGAAGGAACTGAAATGATCATGCCTGGAGATAACACTGAAATGACAGTTGAACTTATTTCTCCAATCGCGATTGAAGAAGGTACTCGCTTCTCTATCCGTGAAGGTGGACGTACTGTTGGATCAGGCGTTGTTACAACAATCGAAAAATAATTGTTTCACGCATGCAGGTAACGCAATTTTAGCGTTACCTGCTGTTTTTATATATGGAATGGAAAAACCTGCCATTACAATAATATGTTTCCATGAATAAAATATTCCTTACAACACTTGCAATTACTAATGCGTGTATGTATAATACATAAATGTGTGACCGAAAATTAGCCTAAAATAATGGTTGCATTGGCCAATCGCTTTTGATATACTATTAATGTTGGTCATATAAAGCGATGATGTGAGAGGTTGTTGGCACGCCCGGCCCCTTTGCCATGGCAGGCTGTCAAGGAATTTTCACGGAGAATGTCTATTATGATATGGGCGTAAAGGAGGGAAAATAATGGCAAAAGAAAAAATCAGAATCCGTTTAAAAGCATATGATCACCGTGTACTAGATCAATCTGCTGAAAAAATCGTAGACACGGCAAAACGTTCTGGAGCAAATGTATCTGGACCGATTCCATTGCCTACAGAGAAATCAGTTTATACAATCTTACGTGCGGTTCATAAATATAAGGATTCACGTGAACAATTCGAAATGCGTACACATAAACGTCTAATCGATATTGTTGATCCAACACCGAAAACAGTCGATTCTTTAATGAGACTTGACCTACCATCTGGTGTGGATATTGAAATTAAATTATAAAATTAGTTTTATTATAGGAGGTGTAACGGATGACGAAAGGAATCTTAGGTCGTAAAATCGGCATGACTCAGCTATTTACAGAAAACGGTGAGTTAGTACCAGTTACTGTTATCCAAGCTGAGCCAAACGTAGTTTTGCAAAAGAGAACACTAGAAAATGATGGTTATGAAGGCCTTCAAATTGGTTTTGCAGATAAAAAGGAATCTCGTACAAATAAAGCAGAAAAAGGTCATGCTGAAAAAGCAAACACAACCCCTAAGCGCTACGTTCGTGAATTCCGTAACGCAAATCTTGACGAGTATGAAATAGGTCAAGAAATTAAGGTTGATATTTTTGAATCTGGAGAAAAAGTGGATGTGACAGGAACTTCTAAAGGTAAAGGATTCCAAGGTTCCATCAAACGCCATGGTCAACAACGTGGGCCAATGGGACACGGCTCACACTATCACAGAGGACCAGGTTCTATGGGTGCGATTGATGCAATGCGTGTTTTCAAAGGCAAAAAGCTACCAGGACATATGGGTTCTGAAAAAATCACAATCCAAAACCTTGAGATCGTTAGTGTAGACGCTGAAAGAAATCTTCTACTAGTTAAAGGTAATGTTCCAGGTGCGAAGAAATCATACGTTAAAATCACAAGTGCGATAAAAGGTAACTAATCATACACACGAAGGGAGGATATGTCATGCCTAAAGTAGCACTATTTAAACAAGATGGAAGTAATGCAGGAGAAGTTGAATTAAATGATGCGGTATTTGGAATTGAACCGAATACTCATGTATTGCACGAAGCGGTTCTTATGCAAAGAGCAACTTTACGTCAAGGAACTCACAAAGTAAAAAACCGTTCAGAAGTTCGTGGCGGTGGACGTAAACCGTGGCGTCAAAAAGGAACTGGACGTGCGCGTCAAGGTTCAACTCGTTCTCCACAATGGGTAGGCGGTGGAACTGTTTTTGGGCCTACACCACGTAGCTACAGCTATAAACTACCTAAAAAGGTTCGTCGTTTAGCTCTTAGATCTGCATTATCTTCTAAAGTTAAAGAAGATAGTTTAGTTGTTTTAGAAGGTATCTCTATGGAAGCTCCTAAAACAAAAGAAGTTGTTAAAATGTTAGAAGCTTTAAACGTAGCAGAAAAAGCTCTAATCGTAACTGATAATAAAGATGAAGTTGTTGCTCGTTCAGCAAATAACCTTCAATCTGTTAAAGTTTTAACAGTTGAGGAATTAAATGTTTTAGACTTGCTTATGCATGACAAGCTAATCTTAACTAAAGATGCAGCTGTTAAAGCAGGGGAGGTGCTTGCATAATGAAAGATCCACGTGATATTATTAAGCGCCCTGTCATCACTGAGCACTCTGCGGATTTAATGGCAGAAAAGAAATATACTTTTGAAGTTTCTACTAAAGCGAATAAAACCGAAATTAAAGATGCCGTAGAATCTGTTTTCGGTGTTAAAGTAGTTAAAGTCAACACATTAAACCTTAAAGGTAAATTCAAACGTATGGGACGTTACGGCGGATTTCGTCCAAATCGTAAAAAAGCAATCGTTCAATTATCTGAGGATAGTAAAGAACTAGATTTCTTTGAAGCTTAATAAGTAAATCAAGAGAAGGAGGGAAACAAGATGGCGATTAAAAAACATAGACCGACTTCTAATGGTCGTCGTAACATGTCTGTATCTGATTTCGCGGAAATCACAACAGACCAACCAGAAAAATCCCTATTAGCTCCGTTAAGTAAACGCGGCGGTCGTAATAATCAAGGGAAATTAACGGTTCGTCATCACGGCGGTGGACATAAACGTCAATATCGTATTATTGACTTTAAACGCAACAAAGATGGAATACCAGGACGCGTTGCTACAATTGAATATGATCCAAACCGTACCGCTAATATTGCATTAATCCATTATGTTGATGGAGAGAAACGTTATATTTTAGCACCAAAGGGACTTAAAGTAGGTCAAGAAATTGAATCAGGAGAAAATGCTGACATCAAAGTTGGTAATGCACTTCCTTTAACAAATATCCCTGTTGGTACTGTAATTCATAACGTTGAATTAAAACCAGGAAACGGTGGGCAACTTGCTCGTTCGGCTGGTGCTGAAGCTCAAATTTTAGGACGTGAAGGTAAATACACACTAGTACGCTTAGCTTCTGGTGAATCCCGTCTAATCCTAAGCACTTGTCGCGCTACAGTTGGTCAAGTAGGAAATATCGAACATGAATTAATTAGAGTTGGTAAAGCCGGACGTTCTCGCTGGTTAGGTATACGCCCAACTGTTCGTGGATCTGTAATGAACCCGAATGATCACCCGCATGGTGGTGGTGAAGGACGTGCACCAATCGGACGTAAATCACCGATGTCACCTTGGGGCAAACCAACACTTGGTTACAAAACGCGTAAACGTAACAAACCGTCTGATAAATATATTGTTCGTAAACGTAAAAAATAAACGAAATCACAGACGGGAAATAACGCCCGTCTCTCACTTGCGGAAGGAGGTTTATCCATGGGTCGTAGTTTGAAAAAGGGACCTTTTGCAGATGACCATTTATTGAAAAAGATTGATACATTGAATGAAACTGATAAAAAACAAGTTGTGAAAACTTGGTCACGTCGTTCAACAATCTTCCCACAATTTATCGGTCATACAATCGCAGTTTATGATGGACGTAAACACGTTCCTGTATACATTACCGAAGATATGGTCGGACATAAATTAGGTGAATTTGCGCCAACACGTACGTACAAAGGACACGCTGGCGATGATAAGAAAACAAAACGTTAATGAGAGGAGGCGCTAATGCATGCAAGCTAAAGCCGTTGCAAAAACAGTTCGTATTGCTCCTCGTAAAGTCCGTTTAGTGATTGATCTAATTCGAGGAAAAAACGTTGGTGAAGCAGTTGCTATTTTAAAACATACACAACGTGGTGCTTCTCCAGTAGTGGAAAAAGTATTAAAATCTGCTATCGCTAACGCAGAACATAACTATGAAATGGACACTGATAACTTAGTAGTATCAGAAGCATATGTAAATGAAGGTCCAACATTGAAACGTTTCCGTCCACGTGCACAAGGACGTGCAAGCAGAATAAACAAACGCACAAGCCACATTACAGTGGTTGTAACAGAAAAGAAGGAGGGATAGTTAGTGGGTCAAAAAGTACATCCAACTGGTCTTCGCGTAGGAATAATTAAAGACTGGGAATCAAAATGGTATGCTGGTAAAGACTATGCAGACTTACTACATGAAGATATCAAGATTAGAGAATATCTTGAAAATCGCTTGAAGATTGCTGCAGTTTCTTCTATCGAAATTGAACGTGCAGCAAACCGTGTAAACATTACTATTCACACAGGTAAACCTGGTATGGTAATTGGTAAAGGCGGATCAGAAGTAGAAGCTCTACGTAAATCTTTAAATGCACTAACTGGTAAACGAGTACACATTAACATTGTGGAAGTTAAAAAAGTTGACATTAATGCTAAATTAGTAGCTGATAATATTGCACGTCAATTGGAAAACCGTGTTTCATTCCGTCGTGTGCAAAAACAAGCCATTCAACGTGCTATGCGTGGCGGAGCGTTAGGAATTAAAACACAAGTATCTGGTCGTCTAGCTGGAGCAGATATCGCTCGTGCGGAACATTATAGTGAAGGAACAGTACCATTACACACTTTACGTGCTGATATTGATTATGGCACTGCTGAAGCTGACACAACTTATGGTAAGTTAGGTGTCAAAGTGTGGATCTACCGTGGTGAAGTCCTTCCAACTAAAAAAGAAAAATAAAGGAAGGGGGCAATTGCGTTATGTTAATGCCTAAACGTGTAAAACATCGTAAGCAACATCGTGCTAAATTAACTGGCCAAGCAAAAGGCGGTACTGCTGTATCGTTTGGTGAGTATGGTTTACAAGCAGTTGAACCTGCTAGAATTTCAAGTCGTCAAATCGAGGCTGCTCGTATTGCGATGACTCGTTATATGAAACGTGGCGGTAAAGTTTGGATTAAAATCTTCCCAGACAAACCGTATACTAAAAAACCTTTAGAAGTACGTATGGGTTCCGGTAAAGGTGCTCCTGAAGGATGGGTGGCTATCGTTAAGCCAGGAAAAATCATGTTTGAAATCGCTGGTGTATCTGAAGAAGTTGCACGTGAAGCACTGCGTCTTGCTTCTCATAAACTACCGATCAAAACTAAATTTGTAAAACGTGAAGAAATTGGTGGTGAAAACAATGAAGGCTAATGAAATCAGAGATCTAACCACTGCCGAAATTGAACAAAAAGTAAAATCATTAAAAGAAGAATTATTTAATTTACGTTTCCAACTTGCTACTGGACAATTGGAAAACACAGCACGTATTCGTGAAGTAAGAAAAGCAATTGCTAGAATGAAAACAGTCATTCGTCAACGTGAATTAAACGTTAATAACTGATTAACTGAGAGGAGGTTAGCCTCAAATGTCTGAACGTAATAATCGTAAAGTTTACACTGGACGTGTAGTATCCGATAAAATGGACAAAACGATCACAGTTGTAGTTGAAACTTATAAGAACCATAAACTATATGGTAAACGTGTTAAGTATTCTAAGAAATTTAAAGCTCATGATGAGAATAACCAAGCAAAAATTGGAGATATCGTTCAAATCATGGAAACTCGTCCACTATCAGCAACTAAACGTTTCCGTCTAGTTGAAGTTGTGGAAGAAGCTGTAATTATATAATAAGTCGGATCTTCAAAAAATCCGAAGGGAGGTCACAGTGTTATGATTCAACAAGAAACTCGATTAAAAGTTGCAGATAACTCTGGTGCTCGTGAATTGTTAACCATTAAAGTATTAGGTGGCTCAGGTCGTAAAACGGCTAATATCGGTGATATTGTTGTTTGTTCGGTGAAACAGGCAACACCAGGCGGCGTTGTCAAAAAAGGTGACGTAGTTAAAGCTGTTATCGTACGTAGCAAATCTGGTGCCCGCAGAAAAGATGGATCATATATTCGTTTTGATGAAAATGCTGCAGTAATTGTACGTGACGATAAAAGTCCTAGAGGAACTCGTATCTTTGGACCTGTTGCACGTGAATTACGTGATGCTAAATTCATGAAAATCGTATCTCTAGCTCCAGAAGTTCTATAAGATCGTAAACTTAGTGTCAAGGAGGTGCGTAAAGCATGCATGTAAAAAAAGGTGATAAAGTCAAAGTATTATCTGGTAAAGATCGTGGTAAAGAAGGCGTTGTTTTAGAAGCTTTCCCTAAAAAAGAACGTGTACTAGTGGAAGGCGTAAATATGATTAAAAAACACGCAAAACCTTCTCAAGAAAATCCACAAGGTGGAATTCTAAACATTGAAGCACCTATCCATGTTTCTAATGTATTACCAATCGATCCGAAAACAGGTGAACCAACTCGTATTGGATATGAATTACGTGATGGAAAAAAAGTACGTATCGCTAAAAAATCCGGTGAACTTTTAGATAAATAATTGCGCTGCAGGAAGGAGGGCGACATGATGAATCAATTACAACAAAAATACAAAGATGAAATTGTACCATCTTTAATGAATAAATTTAATTACGGTTCTGTAATGCAGGTACCTAAGGTTGAAAAGATTGTTATCAATATGGGTGTTGGTGACGCTGTTCAAAACTCTAAAGCATTAGACAGTGCGGTTGAGGAATTATCTTTAATTTCTGGTCAAAAACCACTTATTACTCGTGCTAAGAAATCCATCGCTGGTTTCCGCCTACGTGAAGGTATGCCAATCGGTGCGAAAGTTACTCTTCGTGGAGAACGCATGTACGAATTCCTACAAAAACTTATTTCAGTATCACTTCCGCGTGTACGTGACTTCCGTGGAATATCTAAAAAAGCTTTTGATGGTCGTGGTAACTATACATTAGGTGTTAAAGAACAACTAATTTTCCCAGAAATTAACTATGACAAAGTAAACAAAGTTCGTGGTATGGATATCGTTATTGTTACAACATCTAACACTGACGAAGAAGCTCGTGAACTTTTGGCTGGGCTAGGCATGCCTTTCCAAAAATAAGCTAAAGAGCTAACACAAGGAGGGAAAATTGTGGCTAAAAAATCAATGGTTGCGAAACAAAAACGTCCACAAAAATATCAAGTACGTGAATACACACGTTGTGAACGTTGCGGTCGTCCACATTCTGTAATTCGTAAATTTAAACTTTGCCGTATTTGTTTCCGTGAACTTGCCTATAAAGGTCAAATTCCTGGTGTCAAAAAAGCAAGTTGGTAATCCCCTATTTGGGAAGGAGGTATTTTAGTAATGACTATGACAGATCCAATTGCAGATATGCTTACTCGTATTCGTAATGCAAACATGGTTAAACATGAAAAATTAGAACTACCGTCTTCAAAAATGAAAGCAGAAATTGCTGATATTCTTAAACGTGAAGGTTTCGTTAAAGACTATGAAGTAATTGAAGATAACAAACAAGGTGTTCTACGTATTTTCCTTAAGTACGGTCAAAATGAAGAAAAGGTTATTACTGGTATTAAACGTATCAGTAAACCAGGACTACGTGTATATGCTAAAGCTAACGAAGTACCTCGCGTACTAAACGGCCTTGGAATTGCTATTGTTTCCACTTCTAATGGAGTGCTATCTGACAAAGAAGCACGTTCTCAAGCGGTAGGCGGCGAAGTATTAGCATATGTTTGGTAATTAATATTTTTATTAAGAGGAGGTGCCATGAATGTCTCGTATAGGACTTAAACCAATTGAAATTCCTGAAGGTGTGGAAGTAAAACAAGACGGGAATACAATTACTGTTAAAGGCCCTAAAGGCACTTTGACACTAGATCTACATCAAGATATGAAGATTAACATAGATGGTAATGTTCTTACTGTTGAACGCCCAAGTGATCATAAAGAACACCGTTCATTGCACGGTACTACTCGAAGCAACATCGCTAACATGGTTGAAGGAGTAAGTAAAGGTTTTGAAAAATCTCTAGAAATCATCGGTGTTGGTTACCGTGCTCAAAAACAAGGAAATAAAGTTGTTATTAATGCAGGTTATTCTCACCCGGTTGAAATCGAAAAAATCGAGGGAATCGAAATCGATGTACCGAAGAACACTGAGGTTATTGTAAAAGGTATTGATAAACAATTAGTTGGTGCTGTTGCATCTAATATTAGAGCAATCAGACCACCTGAACCATATAAAGGTAAAGGTATTCGCTATGCTGGTGAATATGTTCGTCGTAAAGAAGGTAAAACTGCTAAGTAATAAGGGATAAGAGCAGAAAGGAGTGACGTAGATGATCACAAAACCTGATAAGAATGTTGTGCGTAAAAGAAGACATAACCGTGTACGTAGAAATTTAACTGGTACTATGGAACGTCCTCGTTTAAACGTTTATCGCTCAAATAAGCATATTTATGCTCAGTTAATAGATGATACAACTGGAGTAACTGTTGCAAGTGCTTCTACTAAAGATAAAGAAGTAAATCTTGAATCCACTGCAAATGCTGAAGCTGCAAAAGTAGTGGGAGAACTAATTGCAAAACGAGCTCAAGATAAAGGCTTTAAATCTGTTGTTTTCGACCGTGGAGGATACCTTTATCATGGACGTGTAAAAGCATTAGCTGATTCAGCTCGTGAAGCAGGATTAGAATTTTAATGGAAGAAGGAGGGAAATCTAGGATGAATACAAGTATGGATCCGAATAAACTTGATCTTGAAGAACGTGTTGTTGCGGTAAACCGTGTTTCAAAAGTTGTAAAAGGTGGACGCCGTATGCGTTTCGCAGCAATCGTTGTAGTCGGAGATAAAAACGGTCATGTAGGTTTTGGTACAGGTAAAGCTCAAGAAGTACCAGAAGCTATTAAAAAAGCTGTTGACGACGCTAAGAAAAACTTAATCACTGTTCCTTTAGTTGGAACTACTATCCCACATGAAGTTTTTGGAAGATATGGTTCTGGTAAAGTTTTGATGAAGCCAGCGCGTGAAGGTACTGGAGTTATTTCTGGTGGACCTGTCCGTGCGGTCTTAGAGTTAGCTGGTGTCGGTGATATTTTAACGAAATCCTTAGGATCTAGTACACCAATCAATATGATTCGTGGAACTATGGATGGTTTAAATCAACTTAAACGTGCTGCTGATGTTGCAAAATTACGCGGTAAGTCCGTAGAAGAACTGTTAGGATAATAAGGAGGGAAATACTATGTCTAAAAAATTAGAGATCACCCTCACACGGAGTGTTATTGGTAGAAAAGAAAAACAGGTTAAAACTGTTGAAGCGTTAGGACTTAAAAAGATTCGTCAATCCGTAGTTCTAGAAGATACTCCATCCGTACGCGGTATGATCAATAGAGTATCTCATCTTGTTGCGGTAAAAGAAGTTTAATAAACATTAGTGTAAAGAGGAGGTGCTCGCATGAAACTACATGAATTAAAATCAGCAGAAGGATCACGTAAAGACAGAAACCGTGTTGGTCGTGGAATGTCTTCTGGAAATGGTAAAACTTCTGGTAGAGGACATAAAGGTCAAAAAGCTCGTTCTGGCGGTGGTGTTCGCCCAGGATTCGAAGGTGGACAAATGCCTTTATTCCAACGTTTGCCAAAGCGTGGTTTTACTAATATTAATCGTAAAGAATATGCAATTGTTAATCTAGAAACTTTAAATCACTTTGAAGAAGGCACAGAAATTACTCCTGAGCTATTACTAGAAGAAGGTATCGTAAGCAAACTAAATGCAGGTATTAAAGTACTTGGAAAAGGTGCTATCGAAAAGAAACTAACAGTAAAAGCTCATAAGTTCTCTACTTCTGCAAAGGAAGCAATTGAGGCAGCGGGCGGTAAAACTGAGGTGATTTAATGTTTCGTACATTCTCCAATTTATGGCGCGTTGCTGATATTAGACGGAAAATAATTTTCACCTTACTTATGTTAATTGTCTTCCGTCTAGGTACATTTATACCAGTACCATTTACAAACAACGATGCTATTGACTTTATGAACAGTCAGCAAAATGTATTTGGTTTTCTAAATACATTCGGTGGTGGGGCTTTACAAAACTTCTCCATCTTTGCAATGGGGATTATGCCTTACATTACTGCATCCATCATTATGCAATTATTGCAGATGGATATTGTTCCTAAGTTTACTGAGTGGAAAAAACAAGGTGAAATGGGAAGGAAAAAGCTTGCTCAATTCACCCGTTATTTCACCATTGTATTAGCGTTTATCCAAGCTATTGCAATGTCCATAGGATTTAATGCATTAGCAGGTGGAATGTTAATCAATAATCCTAACTTTGCTAAATTCCTAGTAATTGCTATAGTTTTAACTGCTGGTACTGCATTCTTGATGTGGGTTGGGGAACAGATTACTGCACATGGTGTCGGTAATGGAATCTCTATCATCATTTTTGCTGGTATTGTTGCGGCAGTTCCAAACGGTGTGAAGCAGTTGTATAGTCAGTATTTTATTAATCCTGGCGACCAATTGTTTATCAATATTGTCATTGTTGCCTTAATTGCCTTGGTTGCATTAGCCGTAGTAGTCGGTGTTGTTTTTGTGAACCAAGCATTAAGAAAAATACCTGTACAATATGCCAAAAAATTAGTGAATCGATCTCCAGTTGGTGGTCAGTCAACCCATTTACCACTAAAAGTAAATGCGGCAGGAGTTATTCCTGTAATATTTGCCATTGCATTTATTATTGCACCAAGTACGGTTGCTAGTTTCTTTGACGGAAAGGTTGCAGCAACAATCACACAGATTTTTGATTATACACAACCTATTGGTATGGTAATCTATATTGTATTAATTATAGCATTCACGTATTTCTATACATTTGTTCAAGTGAATCCAGAGCAAATGGCAGAAAACTTACAGAAGCAAGGTGGATATATTCCTGGTATTAGGCCTGGGAAGAATACAGAAACATATTTAACAAGGGTTATTAATAGGCTAACTTTGGTTGGATCTATTTTCTTAGCTGTTGTTTCTGTCTTACCTATTATTTTAGGTAGTCTTGCTAATCTGCCTACCGCAGTACAAATCGGCGGCACAAGTTTACTAATCGTTGTAGGTGTTGCGTTGCAAACGATGAAACAATTAGAAGGTCAGTTAGTGAAACGTCACTACAAAGGATTTATTAAATAATTTCCTGCTGCCAACAAAGAGCGAGGGGAAAACGATGAACTTAATATTAATGGGTTTACCTGGTGCAGGTAAAGGTACACAGGCAGACAAAATTAATAATAAATATAACATCCCTCATATATCTACAGGGGATATGTTTCGTCTAGCTATTAAAGAAGGAACAGAACTCGGAAAAAAGGCTAAAGAATTCATGGATCAAGGTGAGCTTGTTCCTGATGAAGTTACAATTGGTATAGTAAAAGAACGTCTAGGTAAAGATGATTGTAAAAACGGCTTTTTACTAGACGGTTTTCCAAGAACCATTGCACAAGCAGATGCTTTGGAGCAACTTCTAAGTGAACTAGGATTATCACTTGATCATGTTATTCATGTAGATGTACCGGAAGAAAAATTAGTGGAGCGTCTTACTGGTCGTAGAATTTGTCCAACTTGTGGAACAGCTTATCATGTTATATTTAATCCTCCGAAAGTTGAAGGGATTTGTGACAAAGATGGTTCACAGTTAGTTCAACGGGACGATGACACAGCTGAAACGGTGAAAAAGCGTTTATCAGTTAATATAGAGCAAACTCAACCATTACTCGATTTTTATGAATCAAAAGGATATCTTGTTAAAGTAGATGGAGATCAAGAAATTGACAAAGTCTTCCAAGATATTCAAGGATTCCTTGAAAAGTAAATTTGAAATTTAACGGTTCTCACCGAATGGATGCATTTCCCTTTGGTAATCGTTATAATAAATATGATAGTTTGGGAAAACTCATGTACACCTTTTTGTAAAGTGACACTATTTATAAATTCCCTTTATTGGTGGCAAACAAACTATAGCCTAAGTGCAGGTGATCTTGTTGAACGAAGGTGCTAAAGGCACGTTAGGTCAGGTTGTTCGAGTTTTGCAAGGACGTGAAGCGAGCCAGTACATGATTATTATAGAACTAGTAGATGATCGTTATGTCTTGCTAGCAGATGGGGAGAAACGCAAAACAAATCGACCAAAGAAAAAGAATCTGTATCATATTGAGATGATGGATTACGTTTCCCCAGAAGTCCAAAACAGCCTTCTAGAAACTGGTCGTGTCACAAATGGGAAATTACGATTTGCCATATCAAAGTTTATAAATGAGATTGTGACTGAACTTGAGAAGGGAGATCTACACGATGGCGAAAGATGATGTAATTGAAGTCGAAGGTACCGTGACCGAGACATTGCCTAATGCAATGTTTAATGTAGAGCTTGAAAATGGCCACACTGTATTGGCTCACGTTTCTGGTAAAATTCGTATGCATTTCATTCGTATATTACCAGGAGATAAAGTGACGGTTGAACTTTCTCCATATGATTTAACAAGAGGACGAATTACGTACCGTTATAAATAGACTCTCCATATAAAAGGAGGAATAATTTATGAAAGTTAGAGCATCTGTTAAACCAATATGCGAAAAATGTAAAATTATTAAACGCAAAGGCAAAGTAATGGTCATTTGCGAAAATCCAAAGCATAAACAAAAACAAGGTTAATAAGGAGGTGCTATTCATACATGGCACGTATTGCAGGTATTGATATTCCACGTGAAAAACGTGTAGTAATTTCATTAACATATATTTATGGAATCGGCAAAAAGACTGCACAGAAAATCCTTAAAGAAGCTGGCGTTTCTGAAGACACTCGTGTGCGTGATCTAACAGAAGACGAATTATCTAATATTCGTAAAGCTGTAGATGCTTACACTATCGAAGGTGATCTACGTCGTGAAATTTCACTAAACATTAAACGTTTAATGGAAATTGGCTCTTACAGAGGATTACGTCATCGCCGAGGATTACCAGTTCGTGGACAAAACACAAAGAATAACTCTCGTACTCGTAAAGGCCCACGTAAAACAATGAGTAATAAGAAGAAATAGGTAAAGGAGGTTCACATAAATGGCACGTAAAACAAATACTCGTAAACGTCGTGTGAAAAAGAATGTTGAATCAGGTGTAGCACACATTCGTTCAACTTTTAACAACACTATTGTTACTATTACGGACAAACAAGGGAACGCAATTGGCTGGAGTTCTGCAGGTGCATTAGGATTCAAAGGTTCTCGTAAATCTACTCCATTTGCTGCACAAATGGCTGCTGAAACTGCTGCTAAATCTGCAATTGAAAATGGAATGAAAAACCTAGAAGTAACTGTTAAAGGTCCAGGAGCTGGTCGTGAAGCTGCAATTCGTTCACTTCAAGCAGCTGGTTTAGAAGTTACAGCAATTGTAGATGTAACACCAGTTCCTCATAACGGTTGTCGCCCACCAAAACGTCGTCGTGTTTAATTTTACCGTATAGAATTTGTCACCCTGTCAATAATGGGTTATGATAGCTAAAATCTCGGTGATTATGGTCACTATTACAGCATCGAAGATAAACCAGTACGTAAAATATTAAGGTAGTGCAGAAACGCCAACTGCCTTTGGGGAATTTCGGTTAGACTCTTGTCTAGCCGGGGTTTCGACGTTTTAAAGGAGGGTTTTATTTAATGATCGAAATTGAAAAACCAAAAATTGAAACGGTTGAAATTAGTGATGATGCTACATTCGGCAAATTCGTGGTTGAACCGCTTGAGCGTGGATATGGTGCCACTCTAGGAAACTCCTTGCGTCGTATCCTTCTATCCTCACTTCCAGGTGCTGCAGTTACATCCGTTCAAATCGACGGAGCAATGCATGAGTTTTCAGCGATTGATGGAGTAGTAGAGGATGTAACACAAATAGTTTTGAATCTAAAAAACTTAGCTTTAAAAATCTATTCGGATGAACCTAAAACATTAGAACTTGATGTTCAAGGTGAAGGACAAGTAACTGCACGTGATCTTACTTATGATAGTGATGTAGAAGTTTTAAATCCAGATCTTCATATTGCTACCTTAAATAGTAAAGGTAACTTGCATATGAAAGTTACAGCGGAAACTGGACGCGGTTATCGTCAAGCTGAAGAAAATAAACGTGATGATCAAGCAATTGGTGTGATTCCAATTGACTCTATCTTCACTCCCGTATCACGTGTAACTTACCAAGTGGAGAACACACGTGTCGGGCAAGATGCTAACTTTGATAAGTTAACATTAGATATTTCAACTGATGGAAGTATTCGTCCAGAAGAAGCCATATCTTTAGGGGCAAAGATAATTACGGAACACTTTAATATTTTTGTTGGCCTAACGGATGAAGCTCAAAATGCTGAAATTATGGTTGAAAAAGAAGAAGACCAAAAAGAAAAAGTAATGGAAATGACAATTGAAGAATTAGATCTTTCCGTTCGATCTTATAATTGCTTAAAACGTGCTGGAATTAATACTGTTCAAGAGCTTACTAACAAATCTGAAGAGGATATGATGAAAGTACGTAACTTAGGACGTAAATCTTTAGAAGAAGTTAAGCTTAAGCTAAGTGATCTTGGTTTGGGTTTACGTGAAGACGACTGATACTTACAGTCACCTAGAGTTTCAAAAAAGGGAGGGTTATAGTCCATGGCTAGAAAATTAGGACGTACTACAGATGCCCGTATGGCACTTCTTCGTAACTTAGCTTCTGATTTAATTATTCATGAACGTGTAGAAACTACAGAAGCTAAAGCGAAGGAATTAAGAACTATCGTTGATAAAATGATTACTTTGGGTAAACGTGGCGATCTTCATGCACGCCGTCAAGCAGCAGCTTTTCTTTATAATAAAGAAGCTGATGAAGACAACAATGTTATTCAAAAGTTATTTGATGATGTTGCTGCGCGTTATGAAGAAAGACAAGGTGGATATACACGTGTTCTTAAACTTGGTGAACGCCAAGGTGATGGAGCAAAAATGGCTATCGTTGAATTAGTTTAATGATACAACATGCGGCAAGGGCAGGACTCAATTCTCTCACGAGGTGAATCCAAGCCCTTTTTTTGTACACCAGGAAAGTATGGCAAGGAAGATGTTAATATAAAAACACTATATGGTACCAAGTAATTGGTATTCCCTATTAGGATAGGTGATTATCTTACTTGTACAATGAATGTTTATATTTCCCAACACGATTAACAGGGGGACTATTTATGGCAGAGAATTTAATTGAGTTTAGAGAGGTATCATTTCGATACGGAGACGAGGAGCCCTGGGTACTAAACAATGTATCATTTACAATTAAAGAGGATGAATGGGTTGCTATCATAGGTCATAATGGTTCTGGAAAATCTACCATTGCTAAATTAATTAATGGTTTACTATTTCCACAAAAAGGAGAAATTCTAATAGGTGGAAAGAAGGTAATGGAGGATACTATTTGGGATATACGTAAAGATGTTGGAATGGTATTTCAAAATCCGGACAACCAGTTTGTTGGAGCAACTGTTCAAGACGATGTAGCCTTTGGTATGGAAAATCGCGGTATAGCTAGAGAGGTGATGATGGAACGAATCCAATCAACACTGAAAGCAGTAGGAATGTCAGATTATCTGATGACTGAACCACATCGACTCTCTGGTGGACAAAAGCAACGGATAGCAATTGCTGGTGTATTGGCGGTTTCCCCAAGGGTATTAATTTTAGATGAGGCGACCGCTATGTTAGACCCTAATGGCCGTAAAGAGATTATGCATACTGTATCACAACTACAAAATAAACAAGGTTTAGCTCTTATCACGATTACACATGATTTACAAGAAGTAGTCCAAGCTGACCGAGTTATTGTGATGAATAAAGGTGAAATATGGGAAGAATCTGTACCGAGGGAAATTTTCACGAATAAAGAAGAACTAAGAAAAATTGGACTTGATGTACCGTTTGTTACTATTTTAGCAGACGCTTTAAAGGATATTGGAGTAAATATATCGAAGGAACCTTTAAACCACGAAGAATTGTTGGAGGATTTATGGACATTACATTTGAGAACGTAGACTATACTTATCAAAAAAATACCCCATTTGAGCATAAGGCATTAGAAGATTTATCTTTCCATATAAAGTCAGGTTCCTTTGTAGCAATTGTCGGTCATACTGGTTCAGGGAAGTCAACGCTTATTAGTCATTTAAATGGTCTATCCATACCTACTGATGGCAAGGTTAAAGTAGGAGATTATTTATTAACAAATGATCGTAAACCTAGTGACATGAAAGAACTACGAAGCAAAGTTGGTGTAGTATTTCAATATCCCGAACATCAATTATTTGAAGAAACGATAGAAAAGGATATAGCCTTTGGTCCAGAAAATTTTGGTGTACCAGAAAGTGAAATTAAAGATAGGATTCTAAAAGCGATGTCAGCAGTAGGCCTTTCAGAATCTCTTCTTGATCGGTCCCCATTTGATTTGAGTGGTGGACAAATGCGTCGGGTAGCAATAGCTGGAGTTCTTGCCATAAAGCCAGATACTTTAGTTTTAGATGAACCGACAGCTGGCCTCGATCCTCGGGGTCAAAAGGAAATCATGGATATGTTTTATCGACTTCACCATGAACAGAATTTAACGACTGTACTTGTCACACATAGTATGGAAGACGCTTTAAAGTATGCCAATCATGTCATTATTTTAAATAAGGGTAAGAAATACTTAGAAGGTACCCCAGAGGAAGTTTTTGTACAAAAGGATGCTTTGAAGCAAGTTCAACTAGATGTACCAGAAGTTGTCCAATTTATAACGAGTTTTAATAAAAAGTTTAAAACCACCACCCCATTTTCTAATCAGTCTATTAATCAATTAGCAAAGCAGATAAAACAAGTTTTGATTGGGGATGAGTTGGAATGAATAATTCGTTAATCATTGGACAATATGTTCCAGGGGATTCCATTGTACATCGTCTAGATCCAAGAACAAAGATTACCATTATATTCTTCTTTGTTTTTATTGTTTTCTTTGCGAATAATCTACCAAGTTATTCTATTTTAGTTGTCTTTGCCTTAGCAAGTATGTTTACTTCAAAGGTTCCTATTCGTTTTGTGCTGAAAGGTTTAACCCCTGTTTGGTTTCTTATTATTTTTACCTTTTTACTACATTTATTTGTAACAAAAGAAGGTACCCTTGTTTTTGATTTCTGGATTTTTAAATTTTACTCAGGTGGAATTTTCCAAGGTATTGCTATATCAATTCGCTTTTTCTTATTAATTTTGGTGACGTCCCTCTTAACGCTAACGACGACACCTATTGAAATAACAGATGCAATTGAAGATATGTTAAACCCCTTAAAAAAGGTGAAATTTCCTGTACATGAATTAGCTTTGATGATGTCCATATCTTTAAGATTCATACCGACGCTTATGCAAGAAACAGATAAAATTTCAAGGGCACAAGCTTCAAGAGGGGTTGACTTTAGAACAGGGCCAATAAAAGACCGTGTAAAAGCAGTTATTCCATTACTGGTTCCTTTATTTGTGAGTGCATTTAAGCGTGCAGAAGAGCTTGCAATGGCGATGGAAGCACGAGGATATCAAGGCGGAGAAGGTAGATCAAAACTAAGAGAATTAAAGATTGAAAAGATGGATATATTCGTATATCTCATTTTTATTGTGGTCATCATACTATTATTTTTAACTAGGACTTATGGATAGGATTGACACGTATGGGAAGATTGAAATGTACCATTCAATATGATGGCATACTATTTAATGGTTACCAAATACAACCAAATAAACGGACGATTCAAGGAGAAATTGAAAAGGTGCTTAGTAAAATGCATAAAGGTCAGGATATGCGCATCGTCGGTTCAGGTAGAACAGATGCCGGAGTACATGCATTGGGACAAGTGATACATTTTGATTCTTCGCTTGAGATCCATGAAACAGGTTGGAAAAAGGCGTTAAATGCCCAATTACCGGATGATATTTATGTCTTAAGAGTGGAAAAGGTCGATTCTAACTTTCATGCAAGATTTGACGTAAAGGAAAAGGAGTATCATTATCTCGTGTTAAATCAAGAAGCACCTGATTTATTTAAAAGAAATTATATGCTCCATTTTCCTTATTCAATAGATACGGGAAAGATACAAGAAGCATGTCGATTTTTAGAAGGTACTCATGATTTTACGACGTTTTCATCTTCGAAGGCAACGGTTAAGGGTGATAAAGTAAGAACCATTTATGAAGCTTCATGTGAAAGAAAAGGGAATCAAATTGAATTTATCTTTCGTGGAAGTGGATTTTTGTATAATATGGTAAGAATACTTGTAGGTGTTTTATTAGATGTTGGTCAAGGTAAAATGAAACCTGAAGATATACCTATTCTTCTTGAAAAAAGGGATCGGACGGTCGTAGGGAAAACGATGGATGCCGGGGGACTTTATATGTGGAAAGTTACGTATAAGTAGAAGCGGTTTTTGGAGAAAAAACACCGAAGAAACTTGACAACAGACCCACATGTATTATAATATGATTTATGGCATTTTATTTCTTAAGAAACCATGATTAGCCCCGGAAACTAATTATGTTTATAATAAGAATAACAATAAATTGAACGATTAAATGAAATTTGGAGGGAAACTATCATGCGCACAACTTTCATGGCGAATGAAAACAATATTGAACGCAAATGGCTAGTTGTGGATGCTGAAGGCCAACGTCTTGGTCGTCTAGCAAGTGAAGTTGCAGCTATCCTTCGTGGAAAGAATAAACCAACTTACACTCCACATGTTGACACTGGTGATCATGTTATCATCATTAATGCAGAAAAAGTAGAATTAAGTGGAAACAAAATTAATGACAAAATGTACTATAACCACTCAGGACATCCAGGTGGATTAAGAGCGCGTAATGCAGAAGAAATGCGTTCTAAATATACAGAAGAAATGATTGAGCGTACTGTTAAAGGTATGCTTCCAAAAGGTCCATTAGGTCGTAAAATGGCTAAGAAACTTCATGTCTTCAGAGGTTCTGAGCACAACCATCAAGCACAAAAACCAGAAGTTTACGAGCTTCGTGGGTAATAAAAGGAGGTAAATGATTTGGCACAAGTACAATATTACGGAACAGGTCGTCGTAAAAAGTCAACTGCTCGTGTACGTTTAGTACCAGGAACAGGTAACATTAAAATCAATGGTCGTGATGCTAGAGACTATTTCCCATATGAAACACAACTTCTAATTCTTAACCAGCCTTTAGCTGCTACAGAAACAGAAGGAACATATGACGTATTAGTAAACGTTCATGGTGGTGGATTCACTGGTCAAGCTGGTGCTATCCGTCACGGTATCTCTCGTGCATTATTAGAAGCAGATCCTGAATATCGTTCTACTTTAAAACGTGAAGGATTCTTAACTCGTGATGCAAGAATGAAAGAACGTAAGAAATACGGTCTTAAAGGCGCACGTAGAGCTCCTCAGTTCTCAAAACGTTAATCTTTATAAAAATATTAACATATCAACGTCTACAGACTATTTCATCTATGATGAAATAGTCTGTTTTTGTTTTGGAGAAGTAAAAAACTCCAACAAAGCTCCTTTCCTCCGTACGATAAAGAAGACTTTCCAATCGATGGCTTACACTTTTGTTCTATAATCTTAATTATCTTTATTATATAGCTAGAATAGTACGCCTGAAAAAGCAATATTCTACTTGCCGCTATTAAAGGAATAAATTTGGGAAGTAGCACTAAACGTGGTGAGTTAATCGTGCTATGCTATTTATAGATTGGTTGAAGTGGGGTTATAGTATGAGTATCTTTATATTGGAAGATGATCTGATTCAAGCTCAGCATATGAAGCGAATGGTGAAAGATATTTGTGAGAAGCATAGGTTACCGTATGATTTTATTGAAGTGACCGCTAATAGCACGAAAATTATTGAAAAAATCCCTCTGACAAGTTATATACCGATATATTTTTTAGATATCGAAATTAAAAATGAAGAACGTAAAGGTTTGCAAGTCGCACAAGAGATTCGTAAATATGATACGCAGGGCATTATAGTGTTTGTAACAACGCATTCTGAATTTGCGCCAATCTCGTACCAATATATGGTGTCGGCTTTAACATTTATCGATAAAGGCCTACCTTATGAAGAACGTTATCGAATGTTTGAACAATGTTTGTTCCATTATCAAGAGCGTAATATGGGTGATGTTCCGACTGATAACTTTATTGTCAAAAATTCTAGTGCAACTGTACGTATTCCGTTTGCAACAGTAGAGTATATTATGACAGATGAGCCACATCGCTTAATATTAGTAACGACAAATCGTCTGGTTAATTTTTATGGAACCTTAAAAGAAATTGAATCAATAGATAAACGTTTACTACGCTGCCACCAATCTTATATCGTAAACACATTACAAATTTCTTCCTATGATGCCAAGCAAAAAATGATTGTTTTAAATAGCGGCAAACGCATTCCTGTGTCCCGTCGTTTAGTAAGCAAAGTACGTCAACAGTTAAAGGGTGAACTATAATGTATGTTTATGATCTCGCCGCAATTATACTTATTGGCATTAGTCATGTTTTACTATACTTTCAATTAATTCGTTATAATCGCTTGTCGTATACTATGGTGATTGCTTTAAGTATTGTATTTACCATTTTGCTTGGCATTGTTGTGACAGTGACGGGCTATCCTGAATTTAATATTATTATGTTACTACTATTCTTATTAAGTTTAGGTCTGATGAAAGACGAATTAACATTTATGCAAAATCTTTACTTTGCCTTAGTCAGTATGGTAACCATTACATTGGCGAAATTGGTGTTGATGGAACTTGGTATGAAGTTGTTTATGTGGACACCATTTAATTTGTATTTATGGACTGCTAGCATCATTCATCTTATCGTTTCAATCATTATTGTCATCAGTATTGGATTATTAAGAAAAAGGATTCAAAAAATAGCTATGTTTATTGTAGATAGCAACCTTTATTATGTAAGTTATGTGCTTCTTGCAATTGGGCTTATCGTAGGGCTGATTTTGACGATGCCTTCCACCAACCTATTGTCTATATTACATCAACGCTATGGACAAGTAATTTATATTACGGGATTTATTTTATTTTTTGTCCTACTGCTAATTGTGTTGATTGGCTCTCATTTGGCAAAAGAAAGAATGTTGGAAGAACAACAGCAACATTTAGATAAAGAGCTATTGGACTATGTGGATAAATTAGAACTGATGCATGATGAATTGGCTAGTTTTCGCCATGATTATATGAACGTATTATTAACATTAGATGAAGGAGTACGTAATCAAAGTATAACGCAAATCGAACAAGTTTATCATAATGTGATTGCCCCGACCTCAAAACTGATTAACAATCGTGAATTGGATATTGTAAAGTTGTCACGCGTTAATGTTCCCGAAGTGAAAAGCGTGTTGGGCGTGAAAGTGATTGCGGCTCAGCAACAAAATATACAAGTTATGGTAGATATACCACAGACAATTGAAGCAGTTGCGATGCCTGTTGTTGCTTTTATTCGTGCCATATCAATTTTATTAGATAATGCAATTGAAGAAGCGGTTTGTACTAAGGATAAAGTGTTGCAAGTTGCCTTCTTTGAAATGGAGGAACACCAATATTTTATTGTTCACAATAGTTGTAGTCATGCAGATATTGATATGCAACAATTATACGAGAAACGTTATTCTAGTAAAGAAGGAAATCGAGGATATGGGCTTTTTTCCTTAAAGCGTATGATTGAAAAAACAGCTAATGCAACATTGGAAACGGCTTTTAAAGCTCCGTATTTTACACAAACTTTAATCCTAAAAAAATAGTGATACCAAGCAAGTATAAACTAAAAGACCATTTATGATGAAAAATGAACCGAATATGCCAAAGTTATTTACTTTACGGAATGGCTTTAATACACTTCAATTAGGGAGTGAACTTGATGGCAGGTATTATTTTTGCTTTAGTTATTAGCGTGGGGTTACCGCTAATGGCGTTATTATATTCGTATTATAAAAAGCAATATATTCCGTTTGTATTGGGTGTACTTGCATTTGTTGTATCACAAGTTTTGATACGCATACCAATACTGCAATATTTAGGAGAGCACAGCACTACCTATTCAATGTTTAACGCCACCCAACCCGTTTTATTTGCTATAGTTATTGGTTTGTCGGCCGGTATATTTGAAGAATTTGCTCGTTTTACTGCGATGTACTTTTTTATGAAACAGCGAGATTGGCAATCTGGCTTTTGGTTCGGTTTAGGACACGGTGGTATTGAAGCAGTGTTATTTGTAGGAATTAGTGCGATAAACTTGTTATTATCACCGGCTGCTATTGCATACAGTGCAGATTTCTTTATTGGTGGTGTCGAACGTTTCTTTGCAATGTTATTACATATAGGACTTTCGATAATTGTATTACAGGGGGTCGTTCGAAAAAGATTTTATTATATTCTGCTTGCAATTATAATCCATGGTTTTACAGATGCATTGGTAGGGATTTTACCATTATATGTGCCACAGGATAGTGTGCTGATTGTTTTGGAAGTTACGATAGCCATTATTGCGTTAGCCCTTTTCAGTTATAGTATATGGACAAAAAGAAAGGGAGTGTTACAATGAAGAGAATTTTATTAACGATATTAGGTTCCATGGCAATACTTACACTTGTCGCATGTGGGGGAAACACTGTGGATGATTCAACTTCAGAAAAGTATATTTCAAAGGCTGAAGAAATCGTTTCATTATTAAACGAAATTAATTATAAAGCGATTCATGAGATGTTTGATGAACAAATGAAAACAGGATTACCAGAAGAGCAAATGGAAGAACTTACTCCTATCATCGAAAAATCTGGTGACTTTGAAAAGATCGATAAATCCTCTGTCGAGAAAAAAGATGGCTTTTATATCGTTGTTCTTGTTGCAAAATACAGTAACGAAAATCGTGTATTCACTATAACCTTTAACAATAAAGATGAAGTAGCAGGGTTATTTATTAAATAAGTAGGGAAGGCATAAGAGCATTTCGAATATAAAATTGAAACAATTATTTGTGACTAGTATTTTATTCTTTTACAAAGGTAGGTTAGTTAAGGAAAAAATAAATAACAGACAGAAAATTACTCTGTTCTGTCTGTTTCATTCTTAATATAAATAACCTTCCTTAAACACTTTAACTATTTTAGTCCTACTTATGCAAAGATAGTCCTAACTGTTAGCTGCTATTCCAATTATAATTAAAGGCATAAGAACGCTTTCTTAAAGTTGATTGGCAAATGTTACAATTATAAAAGCATAAAATTAGGATTGAAAATGAAAGCGTAACATTGTACAATTAGTTAGCAATAATTAGTTTGTTTTCCGAACAAACTAATGTATTTTGTAAGTGGTAACAATTTAGTTAGTTAATCTATAAAATTTTATGTAAACACTATCATTGCATAAGATTCACATAATAATAGGGGGCTTTAATATGTTACAACCAGAATTCGAACAGTTTGAACCTGAGAAAAGTGTGAATAATGTTCGCCCATTTGGTTTGAGAGACAAGATTGGTTATTTATTTGGCGATTTTGGTAACGATTTCTTCTTTTTATTAGCATCATCATATTTAATGGTATTCTATACAGACATCTTCCATATTAGCGCTGCAACAGTAGGTGTCTTATTTATGATTGCTCGCTTTTGGGATGCTTTTGCAGACGTGTTATGGGGGAGATTTATTGATACGAGAAAAACTACAAAACATGGAAAATTCAAACCATGGATGTTTCGAATGTCCTTTCCTTTAGTATTTACTGGCGTATTAATGTTCGTCAAAATACCGGGAATGTCTGAAGGTTTTTATCTAGCTTGGGCATTTGTGACATACATTCTATGGGGAACCTTATACTCCACAGTAAATATCCCTTATGGTTCGATGGCATCTGTAATTACTAGTGATCCTGTAGAGCGTACATCTCTTTCTACATGGAGAGGATTAGGTGCAACGTTAGCAGGATTGATTATTAACGTTGGTGGTCCATTATTATTATTTCAAAACAACCAAGCAAGTGAAAGCCGTTTCTTAATAACCGCTATTATTTTTGGAATTCTTTCCCTTTCTTGTTATATGGCGAGTGTGGCTTTAACAACAGAACGTATTACACCACCAGAACATCCAACAGAGAAAGGTAACTTTAAAAAAACGCTTAAAGGGCTTACAAAAAATAAACCGTTATTATGGATTCTTATTACTTCTTTAGTCTTCATGGTAACCGTATTGTTAATTGGAACCGTAAACGTATATTTATTTAAAGATTATTTTGGTAGTACAACTGCACTAAGTGTCATCGGATTTGTTCAAACAGCGGCAGTGTTGGTAGCCATGCCGATTATTAATCCATTAGTAAAACGTTTTGGTAAAAAAGCTGTTGGTTCTACAGGAATGCTACTAGCAGCAGCTGCATATTTACTCCTTTACATTTTACCGAATGTAAATGTAACCACTTTTATATTTTTAAGTGGGGTAGGTATGTTCGCAAGTTATGGTTTATTCAACTTAATTATTTGGGCATTCGTAACGGATGTGATTGATTACCATGAATTCCTTACAGGTTTGAGAGAAGACGGAACAGTATACTCTATATACTCCTTCGCCCGTAAAATTGGACAAGCGGTTGCTGGCGGTATCGGTGGTTTTGCCATTGCTGCTATTGGATACGATGCTACAAAAGCCGTACAAACAAAAGAAGCACTTGATGGAATGTATTTCTTAGCTACTCTAGTACCAGGTATTCTATTTGCGTTAGCATTCGTTATGTTAGCGTTCTTGTATCCGTTAAACAAAGCACGTACCAATCAATTAGTAGCTGATTTGGATGAACGTAGAAAACAAAATGCAGAATAAAAAAAGCGCCGACTTTTAAAGTTGGCGCTTTTTGATGTTCTATTATAGATTAAATAGATTCGGTAAGAACAAGGAAAGTTGTGGTATAAATGTCACAAGTAAAAGCACGATAATGACAGCTATAAAGTATGGAATTAACGTACCAATTACTTGTTCAATTCTTACATTAGCAACAGAAGCCCCAACGAATAATGCACTTCCAACAGGAGGTGTCATATTACCAATACAAAGGCCAAAACACAAAATCATTCCAAAGTGAACAGGATCCATTCCAAATGTCTGTGCAACAGGTAAAAATATTGGTGTAAAAATTAAAACAGCTGGGGTAATATCCATAAATGTACCAACAAGTAGTAAAATGAATAGCATTATCAATAAAATCCCAATTTGGTTTTCAGTAATAGATAATAAAGCATTACTAATTGCTTCAGGTAGACCTAAATAGGACATTACCAATGAAAATAATGCAGATGATGTAATTAAGAATAAAATCATACCCGTTATTTCAATGGTTTCCTTTAACATTGACGGAATGTCTCTCCATTTTAATCCCTTATATATAAGTGCTAATATCGTAGAATAAAGAACGGCTACAGCTGCTCCTTCTGTGGCGGTAAAAATACCAGCTACAATTCCACCAATTACAATAATAATTAACAATAAACTTGGAATCGCACTTAAAATGATATAAATGATATCTTTTAAATTTGGCAAAGTGGATACGGGATAGTTTTCTTTTTTTGCCATAAAATAAGCGACAACCATCACGGCTATCCCCCAAAGGATTCCCGGAATATATCCTGCCATAAACAATGCTGCAACAGAGGTACCACCACTAACTAAGGAATAGACGATTAAAACGGAGCTAGGTGGAATAATTAACCCTGTAGGTGCGGATGCGATATTAACAGCAGCTGAATATGTTTTTTTGTATCCTTGCCTTTCTTGCATGGGTCCCATGATCCGTCCCATGGCTGCGGCTGATGCGACACTAGAACCTGCAATGGAACCAAAAAGCATATTACCAACTGCATTTGTATGTGCTAAAGCACCGGGGAGTTTACCAACAAGGACCTTCGCAAAGTTTACTAGACGGAATGCAATACCTCCATTGTTCATAATAATTCCAGCTAAAACGAATAAAGGAATTGCCAACATGGTAAAGTTATCTATTCCAGTAATCATTCGTTGGGCTGAAGTCATTAAGGATACATCGAAAGGTAATACGATAAAAAACGTAATAACGGAACTTAGAACTATTGAAATGGCAATAGGAGCTCCAATGAGCAGTAATAGTATAAAACTAATAAATAGTACGGAACCAGCAATTACTGTCATTACACTCCCACCTCCTCATTTTCATTGGTCGTGTTATTCATCATGTGGTATATCGTATAGAAGATAATAAATAATCCACTTAAAGGTAAACAGAAATAAACGTACGCCATCGAAATACCCGTAGCTGCTGCTGTTTGGGCTGCAGTGAGCATGACGACTTTCATTCCACCATAGACCATTAATATTGCAGCAACTAATAGAACTAAAAGATCGGTAAACCTTTGGATCAATAGTTGCGTCTTTGGACTAAACTTTTCTCTGAAAACTAATATTGCAATATGTTTTTTCGCCCCAAAAACATAAGCAGCAGTCATAAGTCCAAACCAAATAAGTAGAAATCTTGTTAACTCCTCCGTTGCCGGTGAAGCAACATTTAAAATATACCGTGCGGTAACCTGCCAAAGTGTTAAGACTACCATTAAAATAAGTAATAAGGATGAGAGGCTAAGTAGAATCTTATCAACGAAAATTTTAACTTTATTCACTTTGAATCGCCTCCTGTATTAATTGATAAATGTCTTTTGTTTTCGGATTAGTAGAAAAGCGTTCATGCATCGGCTGAACAGCTTTGATAAATGAAGACTTGTCCACTTCGATAAATTGAACTCCCATCTTATCCTTTGCTGTCTCTGTCTGATCTTTAATAGACTTAGCCCATACATCTTCGTGATAAAGGGTAGCCTCTTCTGCTGCTTCATGTATCCATTGTTGTTCCTCTTCAGAGAATTGATTAAATCGTTTGGCATTCATAATTAACATGTCTGGTACAATTTGGTGACCAGTGTACATATAATATTTCGCTACTTCTCCGTGATTATTACCTACTAACGCAGTTTCGTTATTCTCTGCTGCATCAATAACCCCCGATTGTAAAGCGGTATAAACTTCACCATAAGCCATTGCTGTAGGTATTCCTCCGAAGTGTTCAATCATTTGAACACTAGTCTGGCTTGGTTGAACCCTAACTTTAAGACCATTCATATCTGATACATCATTTACTTCCCGCTCCTTTGTATAAAGGTTTCTTAAACCAGCATTAAAATAAGTTAACCCGATAAATCCACTATCTTCTGTTTGATAATATAGATTTCCTGTCACTTTTTTATTATTCATTACTCGTTGAAACGTTTCATACTCTTCAAACATGTAAGGTAGACTGAAAATGGAGTAGTCTGACGCAAATCCCTCTAACGCACTAGCACTAACTTTCGTTAAATCAACTGCTCCAGTTTGAGTCAACTCTATTACTTCTCTTTCGCTACCCAATTGTCCATTAGGGAAAATTTTAACTTTAATTTCCCCACCTGATTTTTCTTTAACTAATTTTCCAAATTCCAATAATGATAGATGAACAGGGTGGTCTAGAGGCAGATTATGGGCAAGCTTTAATTCAGCTGTATCTGATTGTTCTTTAGCACTTTGACAACCAACAAGAGTTAAAAGCATAACTATTAAAAGTGAAATAAATAAATACCTACGCAACTTCCTTCGTTCCTTTCAAAATGATTTAGCGTTCTCTTTCCTAACTAATACTTTTCCAGGTTTGCGTTGATTTGCAAATCTTTAGTGATCGTAATTTGTTTTTTTATTCTCCAAAGTAGCCATAAGCTGAAAAATTAATGGTATCGATTTCATAGAAGTTCTTTAAAGCAAATGCAGCGCCACCAAGAACACATGAATATTCTCCTAGTTTGGATAATCTAATTTCTCGATAACTATTCATTTTGGAATGTAGTCGCTTTGTCATTTCTGTTATTAATGAGAAATGTCCATGAATAATAGCGCCATTTAAGATTATTTTTTCAGGGTTAAAAATATTTATGATATTGTTTAATCCTATTGCCAAATAGTGCAAGTACTCATTAAGAATATCCTTGTTTTCGGGTAAGAGGATTGCATTTTCTAAGGAAGTTTTACAAGAACTAATGTTTAGAGCTTCGGCTAGTGCTCTTTCAGAAGCATAAAGTTCCCAACAACCCTTATTGCCACATGGACAAGCTAGGCCGTTTGATTCCACGACCATATGGCCAATTTCTCCAGCAAACCCTTGATATCCACGATATATCTCGTTCTCACTTATGATCCCTAGTCCAATACCGGAATAAAGTGTAATACAAAATAGATTGGCCATAGGATCTTCAAAAACCTGCTCGGCAAAGACGCTTAAGTTTGCATTATTATCTACATATACTTTTGTATGAAAAGCTTGTTCCAGTTGGCTTTTTATATCGTAATTAGACCATTCTTGTTTCGGAGTGAAAATAATCTCTTCTTTATCATTTACAATGCCATGAATTCCAACTGTAATGCCTATCAGTTTTACTGGATGATAAATGGAATTAAACTTTTCTACTAAAGGTGTTAAATGATCAATAAGATGCTTTGTTGCTTGAATCAGATCATCAAACTGTACTTCGACACTAAATTTTTCAAATGTCTTCCCATTCAAGTTCATAAACAGTACAGAAATATGATTTGCGTCTATATCAATTCCAATACTGTAACCAGCCATTCCGTTAATCTTTAAGATAATGGGTCTTCTACCACGGTTGTTTGACTTATTATCAAATTCCTCGATAACAATTTGTTCTTCAATAAAATCATTTACCTGGGAAGAAACAGTTGCTTTATTTAAACCAGTAATTCTAGCTAAGTCACTTCTAGAAAGAGACCTATTCTTAATGATTTCCTTTATGAGTATTTTCCTATTCAATTGTTTAATGTAACTAGCGTCTCCTGTTTTCACTTATGTTCATCCTTATCCTGTTTTTTTAAAAGCTAACTTATTAGAAAAGAAAGGCATAGCTTGGAGATGCCTCATTCCAGTTATGTGGACTAGGGAAGTATTTTCCATCTACTTAGGAAATCTAAAAACGTTTACATATTATAGTATATGTGATATAGTTTGTTTAGTAAACAAATAATTAAAACAAACTGTAATTTTTTTTAATAGTTTACTCTAACTCGATGAAAGATACACATGACTCTGCTTTATAAAACTTGGAATTTGCTATTATTCTAAGAGAATGGCCATAGTTGCACTTAATGCGGATAAGAAAGTTTATACATTCTTATCCGCCAAAAATGAAAGGTGGATGAAAAGTGAAAACGTTTATTAAAGATGATTTTTTACTTTATAATGATACTGCTAGAGAATTATTTCATCAGACAGCTAAAGATTTACCAATCATTGATTACCATAACCATTTAAATCAATACGAAATACTAGAGAATAAAAACTTTGATAATATTTCTGAGGTTTGGTTAGGTGGTGACCATTATAAATGGCGTGCGATGAGAGCTAATGGAATTAGTGAAGATTATATTACAGGAAACAAAAGTGATTACGAAAAATTCTTAGCATGGGCAAAGACGATTCCAAATGCTATAGGAAACCCATTATATCATTGGGCACATTTGGAATTACTTCGTTATTTTGATATTGATGAAGTATTTAATGAAGAATCTGCACCAGCGATTTGGGAGAAAGCAAATGCAAAAATAAAGACATCTGAAATGTCTGTTCGATCTTTATTAACTAATAAAAAAGTTGAATTTGTAGGTACGACAGATGACCCAGCGGATGATTTAAAAGCCCATGAAGCATTAGCAAAAGAAGATATCGGATTTACCGTTTCTCCATCGTTCCGTCCAGATACGGCATTAGGAATTGAAAAAGAAGGGTTTATTGATTGGGTTAGAAAATTGGAGCAGGCAATAGATGCTTCTATCGAAAATTATGATGCATTTTTAGATGCTCTAGCAAATCGTGTGAATTATTTTGATGAACATGGATGTAAGAGTTCCGACCACGGGATCAATGTCATGTTCTATGAAGAAGCAACGAAACAAGAAGTTGCATCTATTTTTTCTAAAAGACTAAAAGGGGAAGTTTTGACACAAAAAGAAGTAGAACAATTCAAGACATATACATTAGTTTCCCTTGGTGAGTGGTATGCAGAAAAAGGATGGGTCATGCAATTGCATATCAATCCTCTACGTAATAACAGTACAAGAATGTTTAGAAAGATTGGCCCGGATAGTGGATTTGATTCTATTGGAGATCAACTATTGGCTGACAAATTATCTAAAATGCTTGATGCAATGGACATCAACGATAAACTTCCAAAAACTGTATTATATAGCTTAAATTCTCGTGATAATTATGTATTAGCTACGATGGCTGGTAATTACCAAAGTGATGAAGTTCCAGGAAAAGTACAGTTTGGAACAGCTTGGTGGTTTAATGATACAATTGATGGAATGGAAGACCAAATGAAAGTATTGGCAAACACAGGTTTAATTAGTAATTTCATAGGAATGCTTACCGATTCTAGAAGTTTCCTTTCTTTCCCTAGACATGAGTACTTCCGTCGAATTCTTTGTAACCTGTTAGGAACATGGGTGGAAGAAGGAAAAGCTCCGAAAGATATGAAGTTATTAGAAACGTATGTAAGAAATATTTGTTATGAAAATGCAAAACGCTATTTTGGTATATAGTTTGAAATCTGAGTTTGTATAGTATATAAATAAATTAGATTAAAATTTCAATTGCAGAAAGGATAGAACTATGTCTAAACAACAAATTGGTGTTATTGGCTTAGCGGTAATGGGAAGAAACTTAGCGTTAAATATTGAAAGTAGAGGATATTCTGTAGCGGTATTTAACCGTACGTATGCAAAAACACAAGATTTTCTAGAGAATGAAGCAAAGGGTAAAAACTTTGTCGGTGCAGAAACAATAGAAGAATTTGTTAATTCCCTTGAAAAACCACGTAAAATTATGATGATGGTTCAAGCTGGGCCAGCAACAGATGCTACCATTGAATCCTTACAACCATACCTTGAAGAAGGCGATATTCTTATTGATGGTGGTAACACATTATACGAAGATACCATGCGTCGTAACCAAAAGTTAGATGAAACTGGAATTCATTTTATTGGTACTGGAGTTTCTGGTGGAGAAGAAGGTGCTCTTAATGGTCCGTCCCTAATGCCTGGTGGTCAAAAAGAAGCATACGATTTAGTTGCTCCAATTTTTGAAGCTATCTCTGCAAAAGTGGAAGGCGACCCTTGTGTAACTTATATTGGACCAAATGGTGCTGGTCACTTTGTGAAGATGGTTCACAACGGAATCGAATACGGCGATATGCAATTAATTGCAGAAGCTTATAACATTATGAAAAATGTTCTTGGAATGGATGCAAGTGAATTGCATGAGGTATTCAAAGAATGGAATAAAGGCGAATTAGATAGTTATCTAATTGAAATTACAGCAGATGTCTTTACGAAGATGGATGACGAAACAGGAAAACCTCTTGTTGAAGTAATTATGGACAAGGCTGGACAAAAAGGTACTGGTAAATGGACAAGTAAGAACGCTTTAGACCTAGGTGTTCCACTTCCATTAATTACAGAATCTGTTTTTGCACGCTTTATTTCAAGCCTTAAAGATGAACGCGTGGAAGCAAGCAAGGTGTTAAGTGGTCCAGAAGCAGTTGCATATGATGGTGACCGTAAAGAACTTATCGAAGCAATTCGTAAAGCTCTATATATGAGTAAAATTACTTCTTATGCACAAGGTTTTGCACAAATGCGTGCAGCTTCCGAAGAATATGGATGGGATCTAAAATATGGTGACATCGCAATGATTTGGCGTGGTGGATGTATCATCCGTGCTCACTTCTTACAAAAAATTAAAGAAGCGTTCGATCGTGACTCACAACTTGCTAACTTAATGTTAGATGAATATTTCAAGGAAATTGTAGAAAACTATCAATCCGCACTTCGTGAAGTAATTACAGTTGCAATGAAACACGGTATCCCAGTACCAACATTCTCAAGTGCAATTGCATATTATGATAGCTATCGTGCAGAAGATTTACCGGCAAACTTAATCCAAGCACAAAGAGATTACTTTGGTGCACATACATTTGAACGTAAAGATAAAGAAGGCGTATTTCACGCTGAGTGGTTTTAAAAGGACTCCCATAGAAGCGTAGGTAGTTCACTTACCGGGGAGAACATATTAAATTAAATAGTTTTAGACAAAACGCTTGGATTGATTTCCAGGCGTTTTTAAATTCCTGATATTTGATTTGTATCGAGTTTATGAGTACCGGAACAGAGAGGAATAATCGTCATTCGGTCACTCATCGAGCTTATGAGTGCCGGAACAGAGAGAAATAATCACTATTCAGTCACTCATCGGGCTTATGAGTGACTGAATAGAGAGAAATAATCATCATTCGGTCACTCATCGAGCTTATGAGTGCCGGAACAGAGAGGAATATTCATTATTCAGTCACTCATCGGGCTATTAAGCGATAAGTATATCCAACGAAAAATAGCATACCGACGACAAGGTGGTATGCTCTTTAACAATTAATTTAATTTTCTTCTATCAAAGGTGACCGACTTATACGAAATGGAGGTCCTTTCTTTACATATTTACTAATTCGGGGTTTTTATTATTTACGGTAGTTTGCTCTGTAGAAGGATTCGAATCTGGAATTCTCAGTATAGATATATCTAGGAAATTGCTTATTGCAAGTGCACATGCACCAATTACACTAGCTTTCATTCCTAACTGAGAAATAGTAATATCACGATAATCACTAATAGAAGACTTTAGATGACTTTTAATTTCATCTACTGTATCTGGATAAATACGTAAGATTTCACTATTTAATACGATTGTCTCTGGATTATACAAGTTAATCATATTATTAATACCTATCGATAAAAATTTAATGAATTGTTTAATGTACTCAATAGTAGTGGAATCATTTTTTGCAATTAGCTCAGCAATCTCTTTTGTAGTTAGAGATGATTGATTTAGCAATTGAGACAACTCCGTTAAAAGAACAGATTCAGAGGCATAACGTTCCCAACACCCACTGTTTCCACAGGAGCATTTTTTTCCATTAGGTGATATAATCATATGTCCCATTTCTCCTGCATAACCATTGAAGCCTCTATGAATTTGGCCGTCCATAATAATCCCTGCACCTATCCCGGAAGTAAGCATGAGAGACATTAAATTATCATTTTGCTCACTATAAACTTGCTCCGCATAAGCGGAAAGATTTGCATTATTTACGATATGAATGTCTATATCTAATTGATTTGACAGATCTGCTTTTAAATCTTTTTGTTTCCATTTCAATTTTGGTACAAAGTTTATTAATTCATCATTATTCACTGTGCCATGAATGGCAATCATAGCACCAATTAAACCATAAGGGCTATCCGAGTACTTATTCATAAAATCTTGGATATAATTTGTTATTATTTGAACAATGGAGTCGTAGTCTTTTGTCCCAGGTTCAATTCGTAAATATTCTATTTCTTTCCCTTTTAAGTTAGTAACAGCGAATTGGATACAAGGAAAATCTATATCAATTCCTAGCACATAACCTACTGAACCATTAATAGACAGCATAATGGGTCTTCTGCCAATAGAATGGTGCTCTTGTTGTGTTTCATATATAAGTTTGTCCTTTAGTAAATCTTGTACTTGGACAGAAATAGTTGCTTTATTAAGTCCTGTTATTTTGGATAATTCAGCCCTTGATATGAGGCCGTTATTCATAATCTCTTGGAGTATAAGGCTTCTATTTATTCTTTTTATATATGCACCGTCTCCTGTAACCATTTTTCATATTCCCCTTTTGATTTATTTATTGTTTAATAGTATAATTTGTCTATCAAACAAAGTATACTTGTTTTAATATAATAATAACATTTTAAAATAATTATGGAAGGGTTTTCATGCAAAAATCTATTTCGTGAATTCTTCCTAGCTAGATGTATGAATCAAATATAGTAATAAATTTCACAGATAGGGGAGATACAATGAAAATCGCCTTAATTGCCCATGACAAGAAAAAAGATGATATGGTCCGTTTTACAGAGGCCTATAAATATAGTTTAGAGAAGCATGAGTTATTTGCAACGGGTACTACTGGATCCAGAATAAACGAAGCTACAGGACTCAAGATTCATCGCTTTCAATCAGGTCCATTAGGGGGAGACCAACAAATTGGAGCCCTTGTTGCAGATAACAATATGGATATGATTATTTTCTTTCGAGATCCTTTAACAGCCCAACCGCACGAACCGGATATTTCTGCATTAATGAGATTGTGTGATGTTTACAATATCCCTCTGGCAACAAACATGGGGACGGCAGAGTTATTAATACATTCATTAGACCGTGGCGATTTAAAGTGGCGTGAAATTATTCATGAAAAATGATGAAATGGGAGCACAGGATGGTTAAAAGTGAAACCTTCTTGTGTTTTTTTATGGTTATTATCTGTAAGTGCTTTTTATAAAGCAGTCACAGTCAATTATTAGCCTAATTTAAACATTTATAGATAATGAAATTGCTTACAATAAGTGAGATAATGATAATAGTTCCGCAGGGGGTGAGAAATTCGATTGAATGAAAATTTAATTGTCAATTATCGCGTCCATGGGATTTGGGATAATGCAGATTATCATTCCCATCGAGAATATGAAATCTACCTTTTTCATTCAGGTACATGTCGGTATCTCATTCATAACCAAATTTATGATTTAGAACCGGGAGATATTTTACTGATGGACGGTTTGGCACTTCATAAACCAAATGTTCCCTCAAATAGTGAATATATACGAAGTACGGTTCACTTTTCCCCACAGTGGATTAAAGGGGTTTTAAAAGAATTAAACGGACTACATTTATTGGATGTGTTTGAAAAACTCCATCATTGTTTGATACGAACAAAGAATAATACAGAATTCAAACAATTAGAGAAAGTGATTTGTCGTTTGGAAGAAATACAACAAACAACAGACTCAAATGAAATAAATTTTCAAATCGAGTTGAAAGCGCTGTTACTGCAAATCCTAACGATTGTTCAACGTCTTGGAATATTAGATTCAGTAAACATCTCCACTGATAAGTCGGAAAAGGAAGAGCATGCAGAAAATATTGCGAAGTATATTCAAATGCATTATACGGACAAGCTATCAATCGAGTCTATTGCTGTATCACTTAATATAAGTAAATCCTATGTTTCTCATGTATTTAAAGAAATGACTGGTTTTACCGTAATGGAATATGTGATGAGCTCCCGATTAAATCAAGCGAAATATTTACTAGAAGCGGAACCGAAGAAAGCTTTAAAGGATGTTGCTATTGAAAGCGGCTTCGAAAGTGTTTCACATTTTAGTCGCTATTTTAAAAATAAAGTAGGGGTTACGGCGAAAGAGTACCGTAAAAAACGTCTAAAAATTTATAGTGAGGAGAATTAAAAGATGAGTAAAGTAAGATTAGGTATTATCGGTTTAGGCGCTCAAGGTGGAGCATATGCAGGTTTTATTGCAGAAGGTAGAGTAAAAAACATGGAAATTGGTGCAATTTGTGATATCGATCCTGCTAAAAAACAGGCAGCTGAAGAGAAATATCCTAATGTACCTTTCTATGATAACTATATTGAAATGCTAGAGAGTGGAGATGTAGATGCAGTTGTAACGACTGTTCCACATTACTTACATCCAGAAATGGGAATTGAAGCATTAAAAAGAGATATCCATGTATTAGGTGAAAAACCAGCTGGTGTCTATACAAAACAGGTTAAAGAATTAAATGAATTTGCAGCATCCAAACCTGAATTGACATTTGCTATTATGTTCAACCAAAGAACAAATGAACTATATCAAAAAGTTAAAGAAATAGTAGATAGTGGCGAAATTGGAAATATTCGTCGTACGAACTGGATTATTACAACATGGTGGAGACCACAGAGTTATTATGATCAAAGTGCATGGAGAGCAACTTGGGAAGGTGAAGGTGGTGGAGTTCTAGTTAACCAAGCACCACACCAATTGGATCTTCTTCAGTGGATCGCTGGAATGCCTAAGAAAGTATATTCTAATGTGAAATATGGTTATCAAAGAGATATTGCGGTAGAAGATGAAGTAACAACAATCCTTGATTATGGTAATGGTGCTACTGGAGTATTTGTTACTTGTACACATGACATAATCGGAACGGATCGCTTTGAAATCTTAGGGGATAATGGAAAGATCATCGTAGACGATAGTAAGAAAGTAACGATTAAACGTCTAAGAAAGTCTGAACAAGAAATGAATAAAACAATGGACATGATGGAAGTAGCTAAACTTGTCATGGGTGGCAATACAGATAAAATTTATGAAACAGAAGTCATTGAATTTGAAAGTGTTTGGGGCGCGCAACATACAGCGGTATTAGAAAACTTTGCTGCTAACATTTTAGAAGGAGAAGAGTTAATCGCTCCTGGTGCTGATGGAATTAATGGCGTAGCATTAGCGAACGCGATTCACCTTTCAAGTTGGTTAGGTAAAGAGGTAGAAATACCTGTTGATGAAGAAGTATATTTTGAAGAGCTAAATAAACGAATTAATGAAGAAAAACAAAAATAAATGATTTGGATTAAGAAAGATAAAGGTTTTCCTTTATCTTTCTTATCCATCATTTAAATAAGGAGGTATTCTGATGCTAAAAGTAGCAATCATCGGATTAGGTGACATTTCTAAAATTCATATACCAGCTATACAAGATAGTGAAAAGGCAGAGTTGGTTGCGACATGTGATATTGATGAGTCATTGAAGGATACAGTTCCAGAGGTTCCTTTTTATACGGATTACGAAGAGATGCTAGAAAAGGAATCACTAGATTGTGTTCATATCTGTCTACCACATCACCTCCATTACCCTGCCACAAAAGCATGTGTGGAAAAGGGAGTGCACGTCATTCAAGAAAAACCTTTAGCTAGAAACGCCGAAGAAGGTATGTTTTTAACAGAGCTGGAGGAGAAATATAACGATGTAAAGATTTGTATCAGCTTTCAAAACCGGTTTAATGAGACTTTTATTAAACTTAAGGAGTTAGTTGATAGCGGAGAGTATGGAAAGGTAAAAGGTATCAAAGGATTGGTAACTTGGTTTAGACCAAAGTCGTATTATGATGAGAAACCATGGAGAGGAACATTTAGACAATCTGGTGGTGGGGTCATGATTAATCAGGCCATCCATACGCTAGACCTTATGCAACTAATTGGTGGCGAAATAGATACCATCCGGGGCTCTATTGATAATCTATTTGAATATGGATATGACGTAGAGGATACCGCTACAGCAAATATACAGTTCAACAATGGTGCAACTGGATTGTTTTTTGCAACGGTAACAAATGCTACGAACTCTTCTGTTGAATTTCAAGTACTCCTGGAAAAAGGAAAACTTACCATTAAAGACAGTATTCTTACAAAAACAAATGAAGAAGGTAAGAAAGAAAGGGTAATTGAAGATGAAAAATTACCTGGAAAGAAATTCTACTATGGTGCAAGTCACGATAAACTAATCAACCACTTTTATTCATGTATTGAAAATGATACAGATGATTATATACACGTAAAAGATGCCCAAACATCGATGGAAATGATTAGTGCGATTCGCAGATCATCGGAAATAAAACAAACGATTAAAATGGAGGTATACAAATGACAAAAGGCAAAATTGGCGTTCAAATGATGATGTTAAAGAACAAAGTAGAAGAAATTGGTGCATATGAAACAATGAAAAAGCTCCATGAACTTGGATTTGGTGCAGTAGAAGTATCACAAATTCCAATGACAGAAGAAAATGTTGCAGAATTAAAACGTGCAAGTGAAGACTTTGATATAAAAATTGCAGCACTTTCAGCAGGTTTAGAACCCATGTTACCAGGTGCACCAGGGGAAACATTATCAAACGACTTTGATAAGATTGTTAAGGATTGTAAGACATTAAACTGTAACTTTATCCGAATTGGTATGCTTCCATTAAATATTATGGGCGATAAAGACGAAATCATGGCATTCATCGAGAGAGCAGAAGCGATGGCTGAACGCTTAAAAGAGCACGGAATTGAATTATACTATCACACACATCATATCGAGTTCCAAAAATATGATGGAGAATTCCTACTTGATTTAATGAAAAACAACACGAAAACGTTAGGATTTGAATTAGATGTACACTGGATCCAAAGGGCTGGTGTAAATCCGGTTGAATTTGTAAAAGAATACAAAGGACGTATTTCTTTACTTCACCTCAAAGATTACCGAATCGGTCAATTGGATGTCCATGAAGATGATTTGAAAGATATGGCTAAATTCTTTACTAAATTTACAAATCTAATTGAGTTTGCTGAAGTAGGAGAAGGTAATTTAAATATTCCAGCTATTATGGAAGCGGGATTAGAAAGTGGAGCACAGTATTTCCTAATTGAGCAAGATGATACGTATGGAGTAGATCCATTTGATTGCTTAGAAACATCTGCGAAAAACTTAAGAGAATTAGGATACTCTGACTGGTTTTAATTTAAAATAAGAAATTAATTCGTAAATGGGAACTGGTGGGATTCGCTAGTTTCTATTTACATTATATAAAGGAGCGGATGATATTGGGTAAAAATGATGGAATGAATTATGCACCAAAAGGGAAGCCGAATCCAGTTGTGAAGGAAGGGGAATTCCAATTTGCTGCTGTGGCACTTGACCATGGACATATTTATGGAATGTGTAATGGTCTAGTAGAAGCAGGTGCAACGTTAAAATGGGTTTATGACCCTGATACACAAAAGGTAGAAGAATTTGTGGAGAAGTTTCCACAAGTTCAAGTTGCTGAAAGTTTAGAACAGGTTTTGAATGATGATGAGATTAAACTAGTTGCAGCAGCTGCTATTCCATCAGAGCGTAGTGCTTTAGGTAATAAAGTTATGGAAGCTGGAAAAGACTATTTCACGGATAAAACACCATTTACATCATTAGAGCAGTTGGAAGAGACAAAAAAGGTAGTCGAGCGAACCGGACAAAAATATATGGTTTATTTCAGTGAACGTCTACATGTTGAGGGAGCAGTGTTCGCTGGTCAGCTAATAAAAGATGGTGCAATTGGCAGAGTTATTCAAGTTACCGGATTCGGACCACATCGTTTAAATGCACCAAGTCGTCCAGACTGGTTCTTTAAAAAGGAACAATATGGTGGAATATTATGCGACATCGGTAGCCACCAAATCGAACAATTTTTATACTACACAGGAAATGAAGATGCCAAAGTACTACACAGTAAGGTAGGAAATTATAATAATCCAGAATACCCTGAGCTAGAGGATTATGGTGATGCAACCTTAGTTGGCGAAAATGGAGCAACATTTTACTTTAAAGTCGATTGGTTCACACCGGATGGCTTAAGTACTTGGGGAGATGGCCGTACATTTATTACAGGAACAGAAGGAACCATTGAAGTTCGTAAGTATGTCGATGTAGCAAGAGAAGAATCTGGAGATCACTTATATTTGGTAAACAAAGATGGCGAAAAGCATTATGATAATCTATCTGGTACAGTAGGATTTCCGTTCTTTGGCGAATTAATTAAAGATTGTATCCATCGTACAGAGAACGCGATGACACAAGAACACGCATTTAAAGCAGCGGAGTTATGCCTAAAAGCACAAGAAGAAGCAATCGTTGTTACAAAATAAAAAATGAAATAAACTGTCCTTATAACTAGGACAGTTTATTTTTATCCCGCATTAACTGGCTGTAAGACCCCCGCTTCAAGAATTCATAAGATAACAGGAATTGTAAGTGGGGGACTAACAGCCAGTAAAAGCCCGATTCGTTCAACTAACAATCAGTGGGGGATGAAGAACCCCCCCACTGATTGAAGTTTCACTTTATTAGAAAAGGTGGTTAATCTCGTGGAATTGTTCATTATACTCAAAGATATCATTCTACCAATATTTATCGTGATGGCCATTGGATATATACTACAGAAAAAGTTTAATATGGATATATCCACATTATCGAAATTAAATATTTACTTTGTTGTACCAGCTTTTATATTTGTTAAATTATATAGTACGAAAATATCCTTTTCTCTTTTCGGATACGTTTTCCTCTTTTTTATTTTATTGGTATTTATTTTGTTTATGATATCCATTGTAGTTGCGAAGTTCTTAAAACTAGATAAAAGTAAGAAAACTACCTTTTCCAATAGTGTTATCTTTTTTAACTCAGGTAATTATGGTGTTCCTGTAAATGATTTAGTTTTTAAAAGTGATCCATTCGCAGCGTCTATACAAGTTATTGTCCTTACGCTACAAAACATATTCACCTTCTCGTATGGTATTTTTTCAATGCAGTCCGTAGAAAAAGGCAAATGGAATGCTTTACTTGGCTATTTTAAAATGCCTGTTTTGTATGCGATGTTGGCTGGTGTTATTCTGAATGCATTCCATGTGGATATTCCATCATTTATCTGGCTACCAGCCAACTATATTGCAGATGCGATGATAGCACTAGCACTACTAACTCTTGGAGCTCAAGTAGCAAGAATACAATTTAGATCCGGATTATCCTCTGTTTATTCGAGTCTAATTGTTAGACTCATCATAAGTCCTGTTGTAGCACTGATTATTATATGGGTATTTCAGGTAGAAGGGGTTATTGCCCAAGCTTTATTTATCGCATCCGCCATGCCTACTTCTGTAAATAGTGCAGTAATAGCTCAGGAATATAAGAACCATCCGGAGTTTGCAGCTCAGGTTGTTTTGTTTTCGACTATACTTAGTGCTGCCACCGTATCATTGGTGATTTACTTTTCTGGCATACTATTTTAATACCACCATGATAACGGTTTCCCTTGACGTAAAAACATCTAAATGATATTCTTAAATTAATAATTTGTTTATTAAACAAATTAAAAGAATGACAAAATGTTTTTGATAAAGAAGACTCTAGTTTTACTTAATAAATGTGTTTTTTAAAATGTAATAGGGAACATTAGAAGTATATGTTGAAAAATTACTTTAAAGTGGAGAGTGGGCCTTTATGAGTATTCTCAGGGAACTAGTTCAAGATATTCCAGTACCTAGAATGGCTAGGGTGAAGCAAACGTTTGATGAATCAAATTTAGGTGACGTAGTAGGAACATTAAACCAAGAATTAGAGAATGTGAAAGATATGGTTAAACCAGGTGCTGAGATTGCCTTGGCGGTTGGTAGTAGAGGTACGGATGCTTTAGTTGATATTACGAAAGCTACTGTTCAATTTCTAAAAGATTTAGGCGCAAAGCCATTTATTGTTCCTAGTATGGGAAGTCATGGTGGTGCAACAGGGCCAGGGCAAAAGGCTGTATTAGAACATTTAGGAGTTACAGAAGAAAGTGTTGGTGCAGAAATTCGTTCTTCAATGGAAGTTATCAAAATTGGTGAACTTCCAAATGGATTACCAGTATACATTGATAAATATGCATCCCAAGCAGATGGGATTGTTGTGATTAACCGAGTGAAGCCACATACTGCTTTCCGTGGTAAAGTTGAAAGCGGAATTATGAAGATGATCAGTATTGGTTTAGGGAAACAAAAAGGGGCGGAAGCATGCCATCAACTAGGGTTTAAACATATGCATGTACACGTTCCTGAAATGGCAAAAATGACTATCGAGAAGATGCCTATCTTATTCGGTATTGCAACCGTGGAGAATGCTTTTGACAAAGTAGCTAAACTTGAAGTGATGCGAGCTAATGAAATTGAAGAAAAAGAGCCAGCTTTACAAGAATTAGCTAAAAAGTTATTGCCCAAAATATTTGTTGATCAAATTGATGTTCTTGTAATTGATCAAATTGGTAAGAACATTAGTGGAGATGGAATGGATCCGAATATAACAGGAAGATATCCAACACCATATGCACATGGTGGCCCCGATGTTACGAAAATGGTTGTGCTAGATTTAACGCCGCAAACCGAGGGAAATGCGAATGGGGTTGGTACAGCGGATTTCACGACTCAACGTGTTGTAGACAAGATGGACAGAGAGGCTACATACGCAAATGGATTGACATCTACTGTAGTCGGACCAACTCATATTTCTACAGCAATGCCAACAGATAAAGCGGCGATACAAGCTGCCATTAAGACATGTAATATTTTAGACTTTACAAAGGTGAAAATGGTCCGGATTCTGGACACATTACATGTTGGTGAGATAGAGGTATCAGAAACACTATTAGATTATGTAAAAGAACATCCTAATATGGAACAGGTTTCTGATTTGTATGAAATACCATTTAATGAAGATGGAAGTTTAAGATAAGGAACAAATGAGAGGAGCAACAAGGATGGAAAACTTATTTGATTTAACAGGAAAAGTAGCCGTAGCAATTGGTGGAAATAGTACACTAGGTGCTGCAATGGCAAAAGGTTTAGCAGAACAAGGTGCAAAAGTTGCTATTGTTGGACGTAACTTAGAAAAGGCAGAAGAAGTAACGAAAGAAATTGAGGCAAGTGGCGGAATTGCAAAGTCATTCCAAGCTGACGTCAGTGATATGGAAACAGTTAAAAAAGCTGCTGCAGAAATAGAAGATTGGGCAGGTGGCTGGGATATTGTTCTTAATGCGCCTGGTAAAAATAGTACAACACCTTTCTTTGAATTAGATCCAGAAGAATGGGATGACATTATGAATGTCAACCTAAAAGGTTTAGTATTTACGATTCAGTTATTCGCGAAAAAGATGGTTGAACAAAATCGTAAAGGAAGCATTATTAACGTTTCTTCTGCTTCATCCAATATTCCTTTATCTAAAGTATTCACGTATTCTGCATCTAAAGCAGGTGTGAATAACATAACTCAATTCTTAGCAAGAGAATTTGCTCCACATGGTATTCGTGTGAATGCTATTGTACCTGGATTCTTCCCAGCAGTACAAAACCGTAAGATCATGGACGAAGCAAGAATTGAATCAATTATGAACCACACTCCGATGAAACGTTTCGGTGAACCTGAAGAATTAAAAGGTGCTGCAATTTACCTAGCATCAGATAAAGCTTCTGGTTACGTTACAGGAAGTTTTCTACGTGTAGACGGTGGATATTTAAGCATGACAATATAAGAGGATGTTCAAAAAGTCCGGTAAAAATGACACTTCGACGTTTCTAGTTGGCTTGCTTTCCGCTCCTCATGTACCTTTTAATGTACATTCCGGTGCTCAAAGCTACGCCGCCTCGAACTTCTCGGTCCTTTTTATCCTCCTCTTTGAACGCGCACTATAATGATGAAAATAAAAAGGCTTTGGGGCATCTTGCTCGAGAGCCTTTTCTAAAGTAAAGGGATTTTTTTTGGAAGATAAGAGAGTACGAATGTTCAAGTTTTCAAAAAAAAGGAAGAGGTATATATGTCAAGAGAATTAGTGATTGGACTTGATATTGGAACAACAAGTGTGAAGGCAGTTATTTTTGACCAAAAAGGAAAGGTAATTGCTGAAGCGGAAGAAATGATAACGACGAATTATCCAAAATCAGATTGGGCAGAGCAGGACCCTAATGAAGTAGAATCTGCTTCCAGACAAGCGTTAAAAAGTGTGGTAGAGCTTTCCAACGCGAAAGAAGATGATCTCCTAACTTTAGGTATCTCCGCTGCGATGCATTCTCTCATTTGTGTAGATGAGAAGATGGAAGCTATGTCCCAAATGCTTATCTGGTCCGATAAGCGTAGTAATCACATAGCAGAGAGATTAGTGAAGACTGATGAAGGAGTGGAGATTTATGCGAAGACGGGTACGCCAATCCATCCGATGACACCACTACTTAAACTAATTTGGATGAAGGAAAATAACTTTGAAGCCTATGAAAATGCAACCTATTTCATGTCTATGAAAGAGTATTTATTACAGAAGTGGTTTGGCAAAAGAGTTATTGATTACTCCATGGCCACCGCAACAGGAATGTTTAATGTAAAGAATTTAGATTGGGAAGAAACAGCTTTAGAACTTGCTGGAGTAGAAAGAGAACAGCTTTCTACTATTGTCCCTCCAACAGAAATTTTAACAGGAATCGATTCTAGTATAGCTAAGGAAATCGGTCTTTCTCCTAATATGCCATTTGTCATCGGTTCTGCAGATGGTCAATTAGCTAACCTTGGAAGTGGTGCAATCAAACCGGGAGAAGTAAATATATCTGTAGGTACAAGTGGTGCGATTAGGCAATTTGTAAATGGTGCTCCAGTTAATGATAAGATGGAGACATTTACTTATGTATTTACCGAAGACATGTCTATCATTGGTGGTCCTACAAATAATGGTGGAGTTGCTTTGCAATGGTTTAAAGATTTATTGGAATATAAGGGAACTCATGATGAATTATTAGCAGGCGCAGAAAAAGTGGAAGTAGGTTCTGGCGGAATTGTATTTTTACCTTATGTAAATGGAGAGAGAGCACCATTATGGGATGGCCGAGCAAAAGGGAACTTCTTTGGCCTAAGTATTAATCATAAGAAAGAGCATCTAGCTCGTGCTGTGCTAGAAGGAATTGCCTTAAACATTTATCAAATCGGTAAATCCTTGGAGAAAATTGCAGGTGCACCGGAGAAAATAAGTGTAAATGGTGGATTAACCAAATCCAAACTTTGGGTACAGATTATGGCAGATATCTTTGGAAAGGAAATTTATCTTTCTGAAACCCATCATAATGCAGCTTGGGGAGCGGCTTGGACTGCATTGGTGGGAATTGGAAAGGCAGATTCATTTGAAGATATTAAAAGTAGTCTTCCAAAAGAAAGTAAAGTTGAACCGAATATGGAAAACCATGAATTATATGCTTCTATTTATAAAAAATATAGCAAGCTATTGGCTAATATAGAAGTATTATTCAATGAATAGAAAGTTTACATGAGCTATCTTCTTCTTTAGAAGAGCTCATTTTTTTGTGATTTGAATTATCCAGATGGCGCTATGCAGATTTTTCGTACTATCTTTTTTAAAACATAATTTAAAAAATCTCTTGACTAGTAAAGCGCTTCCAATTATTATATAGATTAATAGTTGGTTTGCCTATCAAACTAACTGTTGTTAGTAGAGATAGAAAGAATTTTTGAAATAGTTTTTTGAATTATTAGTATTGTAAGCGTTGTTATGGGTGGGGGGAGATAGGATAACGAGGACGAGCATAAAGGGGATAGAAAATTGTAAAATATAATGCTTAAGGGGGAAGTCTTATGTCGGCAAAAGTTATGGAAGGTAATCCAAAGTACAATAGTGCTAAAATGTGGCAGATTGCCTTTTTTGCTCTAAACAACACAGCTACTAATCTTTACATGTTTGCCATTGGTTTTGTGTCCTATTATGCAACGGGAGTAGCGGGGTTATCTGTTGTTGTAGTTAGTACGATATTGACAGCAATGCGCATTTTCGATGGGTTTACGGATCCGATCATTGGTTTTATCATTGACAAGACAGAGTCGAAGTTTGGGAAATTCCGACCAATGATGGTGATAGGTAATGTTATTTTAGCTAGTACCATGTTAATTATGTATAATGTTACACATCTATTACCTGAATCAATGCAATTTCTATTCTTTATAGCAATTTATGCGGTTTACATTATTGGATATACATTCCAAACAGCAGTTACAAAAGCAGCGCAGACGGTTTTAACAAATAATCCGAAGCAACGTCCACTTTTCTCTGTTTTTGATGCTTCTTATAATATTTTTGTTTTCACCGGTGGACAGGTATTTGTGGCATCTTATTTAGTAGGGAAACATGGGGACTTTACATTATCACTTTTCAAAGAATTAAATATGTATGCAATTATATTATCTGGAATTTTTACAATCTTAGCTATTATAGCAATCTGGGAGAAAGATCGTAAAGAATTCTTCGGACTAGCTGATCAAACAGTTGAAACAAGATTCCGTGATTATTGGCCGGTCTTAAAAGGAAATAGACCAATGCAAATGTTAGTAATTGCAGCCTCTACTGATAAATTGGCAAGTAGTATTGTAAGACAACCGGCTGTTCTAATCATGTTTTTTGGTATTATGTTAGGGGATTACGCATTAAGTGGGACAATTTCGATGATTACAATTATTCCGTCTCTGTTAATAACCTTTCTAGGGGTTGGGTACGCTAGAAAAGTTGGTTTGAAGAATTCCTTTGTAAAAGCTACTTGGATTGCCTTAATATCTTTTGCTATATTAGTTGTATTTCTATTAATAATTGAACCAACCGTTATTTCACTAAGCAATATCGGTATTGCAACCATTATTTTCCTTGTGCTTTATAGCCTCGGTATGGGACTAACTGGTTTAACTAATGCACTAGTTATCCCAATGATTGCTGACGTATCTGACTATGAAACATATAATACTGGGCGTTACGTACCAGGGATGATGGGCACTATTTTTTCATTTGTTGATAAGTTGATCTCATCACTGGCACCAGCCGTTGTAGGTTTCTTAGTTGCATTCATCGGTTATACAGACGAATTCCCACAATTAGGAGAATCATTAACTGTCTCGTTATTAGTCATGACGTTGATCCTGAAATTCGGTATCCCGATGCTTGGATGGATTGCTTCTATTATAGCTATGAAGTTTTATGCATTAGATAATAAGAAAATGGAAGAAATTCAAACTGCAATTGCAGATATAAAAGAAAATGCAAAAGACAATGAAATAAAGACGAGTTAATATAGGGCTAGAATCTATCTTTTATGATGGATTCTAGTCTTTTATATGGATGTATAGTTTGTCAGAAGTAAATTTAAAAGTTTATTAAAAAAGCGCTTGCATAATAAAGCGTTTTCATATAGTATAAGAGTACAAGTTAGTTTGTTTGACTAACAAAATAACTAAGCAGTAAATAGTTTCATTGTTTTATATAAATTTTATTACATTTTACTCAATTGGTAGCGTTTCCTATAAGCGGGTCAATTGTGGGGAGGAATATTTATGTCAACAGCAGTCGAAACAAATAAAGAATACAACAGAGCTAAATTATGGCAAATTGGTTTTTTCGCTCTAAATAACACAGCAACGAATCTTTATATGTTTATCCTGACATTTGTATCGTATTACGCAGCCGGAGTTGCTGGGCTAACTGTTGCTATAGTAAGTATGGTTTTAACATTTATGCGTGTATTTGATGGGATCACAGACCCAATTGTTGGTTTTCTTATCGATAAAACAGAAACAAAATTTGGTAAGTTTAGACCAATGATGATTATTGGTAATGTTATCTTAGCTACATCCGTTATTTTAATGTATAGCATTACACACACATTGCCACAACAATATCAATTAGTTTTCTTTATAATAACTTACGCGTTATATGTTATCGGCTATACGTTTCAAACAGCTGTTACAAAAGCGGCACAGACAGTACTAACAAATGATCCAAAACAACGTCCTGTATTCGCTGTATTTGATGGAATTTACAATACATTCGTCTTTACACTTGGACAAGTATTTGTAGCATCTTATCTAATTGCCAAACACGGAGATTTTAATATGGGATTGTTTGTTGAGTTAAATACAATTGCTATCGTTCTGGCTGGAATATTTACCATTCTAGCAGTTATCGGTATTGCTGGTAAGGATAGAAAAGAATTTTTCGGTTTAGCTGACTCAACAGTAAATACAAGATTCCGTGATTACTGGCCTATTCTAAAAGGAAATAAACCTTTGCAACTTTTAATTACAGCGGTTACAGCAGATAAACTAGCATTTACACTATTAAGACAATCTGTGGTAATCGTGATGGTATTTGGAATCTTAATGGGAAACTATGCACTTAGTGGTACGATTTCTATGATAACTGTACTGCCAATCTTATTAATAACTTTTCTAGCGGTTGCAGTTGCTAGAAAAAAAGGAATGAGAAAATCCTTTGTACAAGCAACATGGGTAGCATTTCTATCATTAGCAGGTCTAGTAGCATTATTCTTAATTGTAGATCCAGCTTCCATGTCTGGCGGAGTAAGTGTTGGCATTGTAGCCTTTACAATTTTATATACATTAGCAATGGGATTCGGCCAAATTCCATCTACCTTAGTTAACCCAATGATTGCTGATATTTCTGACTATGAAACGTATAAATCAGGCCGTTATGTACCAGGCATGATAGGAACTCTCTTCTCTTTTATTGATAAATTAATTACATCTTTAGCACCAGCTATTGTTGGTTTCGGTGTTGCACTAATCGGATTTAAAGATGCGTTCCCGACAGTAAACGATGCTTTAACTACACCATTATTCGGAATGACACTGTTATTAGCATTTGGTTTACCAGCATTAATGCTGATCGTTTCACTTGTATGTATGAAATTCTATAGACTAGATGATAAGAAAATGGAAGAAATTCAAATTGAATTAGCACGCTTAAAAGCAGAAGGAAAAATAGAAGATACTGATATGAAAACGGAAATGGAAGCAATTTAATAGTTAACGGCAATCAATGTAGCGGATTACATTGATTGCCGTATTTTTATGGGGAAAAAGGAAAAACTAGGGTACATTTTAACCTACGACGAGTCCTTTTATATTTAATTGGTATAATCTATTCAGGAAATTGAATAATTAAAAAAATGCTTGCATAATGAAACGTTTTCATATACTATAAGGGTACAAGTTAGTTTGTTTGATGAACAAAATAACTACTGAAAATAATTACACAAGTTTAAAGCGAATTTACTACATTTTATAGTAAATACCAGGGATTTACTCTCTATATATTAATTGGAACTCTATCTACTTAATAAATGTTGTGAAATGAAGGTGCTTTCATAAATTATTAAGTTGTAAGAATTTAGTTTGTATGTCTAACAAATTAATGTAACTAAACTATTAAATTATCACCATGGAGGGATTTGAAATGAACCAGAGTGCACTCAAAACATCTGATCCGTTGACAAACGAACCAAAATCATCTGTACGCCCATTTGGTATGCGAGATAAAGTCGGTTATTTATTAGGTGATTTTGGAAACGATTTCTCGTTTATTCTAGTAAGTACATTCTTAATGGTATTCTATACCGATGTCTTCGGTATTAGTGCCGCGGCGGTAGGTACGCTATTCTTGGTTGCTCGTTTTTGGGATGCGATTACAGACGTTTTATGGGGGCGTTTTATCGACTCTAGAAAGAATACACCAATGGGTAAATTTAGACCATGGATTTTTAGAATGTCATTGCCACTTGTTATATCCAGTGCTTTAATGTTTGTTCATATTCCTGGAATGTCAAATGGATTTTATTTGGCTTATGCATATGTGACCTATATCTTATGGGGAATGCTTTACACCACAGTAAATATTCCATATGGATCCATGGCTGCGGTTATCTCTGGTGATTCAACGGATCGTGCATCACTTTCTGGATGGAGAACAATGGGTGGTACAGCAGCGGGCTTGGTCATTAGTGCAGGAGCACCACTGATTGTATTCGTAGATAATGAACTTTCCGCAAGTCGTATGCTTACGATGGCAATTGTATTTAGTATTTTAGCAATTTCATGCTATATGGGATGTGTAAGGTTATCAACAGAACGTATTCAACACCCAGTAAAGGAATCTGGTGAGAAACTTAACTTTGCCAAAACAGCAAAGGGACTTGTTAAAAACGTTCCGCTAATAACACTACTAATTGCATCACTATTATTCTTAATGACTATGATGCTTGTAATGTCTATTAACGTGTATCTATTCAAAGACTTTTTCGGTAGTGCAACCGCTTTAAGTTTGTTTAGTTTAATTCAAAGTGGAATCGTATTTCTTTCCATGCCTGCATTAACACCGCTTGTTAAGCGCTTTGGTAAAAAAGAACTTGGTTCAGCTGGAACACTACTTGCAGCAATCAGTTATTTATCACTATATTTAATCCCGAACATATCATTACCAGTATTTTTAGTTATTAATGCAGTTGGTCTACTTGGATTTGGATTTTTTAACTTGATTATTTGGGCCTTTGTTACAGATGCGATTGACTATCAAGAATATCTAACTGGTTCACGTGAAGATGGAACCGTATATGCAATTTATTCATTCGCGCGAAAATTGGGACAAGCATTCGCTGGTGGGCTTACAGGGTATGCTCTAACGTTTGTAGGATATAATTCTGGAGCTGCAACACAAGTAGCGGAAGTGAAGGATGGGATTTATACAATAGCAACACTCGTACCAGCAATTGGATACTTTGTTATCTTCCTAGTTCTCGTATTTGCTTATCCATTAAACAAAAAACGTACAAAACAGCTTGAAATAGATTTGGCAGAAAAGAGAGAAGCAGCGAAATAAGAAAGTATGATGTTTTTAGAAGAGTCCTCACTTAGGAGGCCACTGAAAAAGTCCAAAAAAGATATGATTCCCAAATTTATGATGGGAATCATATCTTTTTTTAGTTACAATAAAAGTATCAAGTATAAGTGGGTGGCTATAATGATTCAAAAATAAGAGTCGATGATATTGAGTCCATACTCGGAAATCTATGATCTAGTTGTGCCAAAGGATAATTTCTTACGAAGACTTAATGAATTAGTGGACTTTTCTTTTGTATACGATGAATTAAATGATAAATACTGTCATACGAACGGTCGGAATGCGATTGATCCAATTCGTATGTTTAAATATTTACTTCTTAAAACCATCTTTGATTTATCAGATGTAGATATTGTCGAACGTTCTAAATATGATATGTCTTTTAAATATTTTCTTGGGATGGCTCCGGAAGCCCCGGTTATTGAGCCAAGTTCGCTAACCAAATTTCGTAAATTACGATTAAAAGATGTAAATCTATTAGATATGTTAATCAATAAAACGATGGAGATTGCCATTGAAAAAGAAGTTATAAAAAGTAATTCTATCATTGTGGACGCCACCCATACAAAAGCCCGTTATAATCAAAAATCACCAAAGGAAATATTGAGGGATCGCTCCAAGAAACTTCGGAAATCGGTTTATGAGATTGATGAATCCATGAAGAAAAAATTCCCATCCAAATCGACAACGAATGAGTTGGAAGATGAGATTGAATACTGTCAAAAACTTATGAATGTGATTGAAAATGAAGAAACAATTTCTGAATATCCGAAAGTCAAAGAGAAGTTGAACCTATTAAAAGAAACCGTAAGCGACCACATTGAACATTTACGAATTTCCGAGGATGAAGATGCGAAAATTGGCCACAAAACAAGGGATACATCCTTTTTGGGTTATAAAACATATATAGCGATGAGTGAAGAAAGAATTATCACGGCAGCTACAGTTACAACTGGTGAAAAGAATGATGGGAAACAATTAGAAACACTGATTGAGAAAAGTATGGAAGCTGGTATGGACGTAAAGACAGTAATTGGAGATGCAGCTTATTCAGAGAAGGGAAATATTGAATACACGAGGAAAAATGAAATGGATTTAGTAGCCAAATTAAATCCAGTAACACAAGGTACTCGTACGAAAGAAGATGAATTTGAATTTAATAAAGATGCTGGAATGTACGTCTGTAAAGCTGGTCATATGGCGATACGGAAAGCACGTCAAGGAAAAAAAGGGGTCTCTAAGAACCAAACAGATACCTATTATTTTGATGTGGAAAAATGTAAAGTTTGTCCGTTTAGGGAAGGCTGCTATAAACCAGGAGCTAAAAGCAAAACCTATTCTGTTAGTATCAAATCAGAAGAACATAGTGAGCAGGCAAAATTCCAAGAAACGGATTATTTCAAAGAAAAATCCAAAGAACGCTATAAAATTGAAGCGAAAAATAGTGAATTAAAACATAGACACGGGTATGATGTTTCAAAATCCTCGGGTCTCATTGGCATGGAAATGCAAGGAGCCATGGCAATATTCACTGTAAATCTAAAACGAATATTGAAACTAATAGGTTAAAAATAAGCAATGAAGAATACATAAATCCATAAAAAGACGACTCTAAATTTTAAAAAAGAATTAGAGTCGTCTTTTTCCATAACAAATCTTTAGTTTCACTGAAAAATCATAAGATTTTCAGTGGCCTCCTCACTTAGTGGGGGCTTTTTTAAGCTATACCAGAAGATTATAATTTATGACGTAGTAGAAGAGTATTGATAGGAGGGGAAAGATGGATCAGGCTCAGAAAGAAATAGAATTGTATGATAGCAACAATACTATTAGGTCAGTGAGGCCATTTGGGCTAATGGACAAGGTCGGTTATTTATTAGGAGATTTTGGTGGCAGTTTATTTTTTATATTGGTAAATTCCTACTTAATGGTTTATTACACAGATATCCTCCATATTAGTGCTGCAACAGTTGGCATCTTATTTTTGGTTGCAAATATATGGAATGCCTTTGCCGATGTACTATGGGGCCGTTTTATTGACTCAAGAAGAAATAAAAAACATGGTACATTCATCCTTTGGATATTCCGCATGTCTTTTCCACTTGTTATTGTAGGTATGCTTATGTTTGTTATGATACCTGGAATGCCGGATGGATTTTATGTTGCATGGGCGGTTGCCATGTATATTCTATGGGGTACTTTGTATTCTACCGTGAATATACCTTACGGGTCGATGGCATCCGTCATAACGAATGACCCAGTAGAACGTACGTCACTATCCACTTGGAGAACAATGGGCTCCTCCTTGGCGGCTTTAATCATAAGTGTTGGCGGGCCTCTTATTCTATTCGACAACAATATAGCGAGTGCCGATCGTTTTTTATTGACTGCGGTAATGTTCGGGTTCTTGTCCTTAGCAAGCATTATAGTGTGTGTTAAATTATCAACGGAACGAATTATTGTACCAAAAATGGAAAAGAAAAAGGGAGATTTCAAAAGAACTGCAAGAGGTCTTGTTAAAAATAAATCTCTCATTTGGATGTTAGTTGTTTCCCTCATTTTTATGGCAACTATGTTGATGATAGGTGTTGTAAATGTTTATTTATTTAAAGATTACTTTGGAACAACCATTGCTTTAAGTATGTTTGGATTTATTCAAACTGCTACCGTATTTATTGTGGTTCCGATTATTAATCAGGCCGTGACTAGGTTTGGCAAAAAGGAAATAGGTTCAGTTGGATTGCTAATTGCGGGTGTTACCTATTTATTTTTATATCTTTTACCAGATGTTTCCGTTCCCTTATTTATATTGCTAACAGCGGTAGGTATGTTAGGAATAAACTTATTCAATATTATCACTTGGGCATTTGTTACAGATGTTACGGATTATCATGAATATATTACTGGGAAAAGGGAAGATGGAACGGTTTATTCGATTTATTCCTTTTCTCGAAAAATCGGTCAAGCACTGGCCGGTGGACTTGCTGGTATTGCAATAACTGCAGTAGGGTACGATGCAACAAGGGGAACACAGTCACAGGATGTACTTGATGGCATATATTCACTAGCCACTTTGGCACCTGGGATAATGTTTTTATTGGGATTTTTAGCTCTAGCGATTTTTTATCCATTAAATAAAAAACGTACGAACCAACTTGCCGATGATCTTGCCAAAAATAGAAGGGAGAATAAATAACTGTTAAGGGTTATAATGCAACATTAAAATAGACAAAACGAAAGACGTTGAATAGAAAAGCGTCTTTGTATGTTAGACTGCAACTATTGTAAGGTATACATTAGTTGCAGTTTTTTTATTCCCTTTCCCTATACTGTGTAGGAGTAAGTCCAGTTTGTTTCTTAAATACTCTTGAAAAGTATGAGGAATCTTCATATCCAACTAACCAAGCCACTTCATCAATGGGAAGCTTTTCTGTCTTAAGGAGATATTTCGCTTTATTTATTCGTAGCATTTGTTGATATCCTGTAATTGTCATTCCGGTTTCCTGTTTGAATTTCCGTGATAAGTGACTCGGATGAGTATAGGTGATACCTGAAAGTTCCTCGTTGTGCAGTGCTTGATTGAAAAAAGCGATTAGATGTTCAATCACCTTACGTACTTCCTTTGAGTATCCTTGAAGTGAATTGTTCTTTATTAGATCAGCATAATCACTAATCAGTCTATCGTATAGTTGATATAACTTTGTTAATTGGTTTGTTTCTTCAATCTTATAGGCAAACTTTTCGGAGATACGGTGGATTAAAATAGGTGGTACATTTTTATTTTTTGCAGCCGTACGTAATAATGTATTTAATACAATAGCAAGATTTTTCACTCGTAATAATGGTTGATTAGGAAACCTTTCATCAAGGCCCATAAAAACATTATTGGTATGACTTATGTTTAACGCCTTCTCTTTATCCCCTGTTTCAACAGCGTGAATGATATCATCTTCAACTTTGTATCGTAATGAAATTTTTTTCGCGTCTTCATCTTCCGTATAATGTGTCTTCCGTGTTACTTCTTCTTTATCAGGGTTAATAATCACTGGTGTAGTATCTTTATCCATCATATGTTCGAAGTTTATAAGAATACTTGAAAAGCTATTTACCTTTTTAAACGTTAGTACTTGCATTTGATTACAAACATTTCTTAAGGTTTCACCTTCATTACTTGTTAATTTATAATCCTTTATTAACTTATAGTAATTCGGAGTTACACTGAAATATGGACCAATAATAATGGAGTAAATGTCATTTTGTTTGAATCGATATCCTAAATATTGTAATCCCCATTGGTTTGTATAGGAGTGTAGTTTTCCAGTAACCATACTTTTATATAGATGTTTCATGTCTTTTTCGTTGGACCCAGGCATAAAAGGTGGAATGGTAAAGTTCTCATGGTGCAAAATAAAGTCTTCTTCAGAATTAATTACATACGTATTGAGGTTTGTAATATAATAGATTTTCATTGCACCCGAAATAATCGCAGTTGTTTCGTACATACTTATCCTCCTATGTCCAACTAAAAATAGAGATTTCAACTAGTCTCCTTTATTATTATAATTAAGTTAGTATGGGGAATCAAAATGTATTGAATTAAAATGTTATTATCAAATATAGAAAGGGGTAGTTTGTATGAACAAGATAGTGAAATTGAATGATAGTGACTATGATGAAATATTTTCTTTATCTCAATTCGCTTTCCAATATGAATTAACAGAAGAGGAATTGCAAAAGAAAAAAGAGGAAGCGGAAAGGCATATGATTTGGGGAATAAAAGATCAAGAAAAAGTCTCAGCAAAGCTTCATCTCATTCCGTTGACGGTAAATATAAACGGAGCCTCCGTAGAAATGGGAGGAATTAGCTCTGTCGCTACATGGCCAGAATATCGTAGAAAAGGGATGGTGAAGGATTTACTTTTCCATGCTCTACAAAAGATGAGAGAAAATGGGCAATTGGTATCCTATCTCCATCCATTTTCTGTTCCCTTTTACCGGAAGTATGGATGGGAAATGGCCTTTGCTAAAATGAAGTATGAGATACCGATGGAAAATATTAAAAAGAATTGGGATGGAAGTGGATATGTAAAAAGGGCAGAATCAGATATTTCTATTTTTAATACGGTTTATCATACATATATGGATCAATTTAATGGTTCGCTTATACGGGATGAAAAGTGGTGGGAACAACGCGTGTGGAAGCATAAGCCATTAAAAGTAGTAGCTTATAATAATGAACATAAACCAGATGGATATCTCATTTTTTCTGTAAAGGATAGGATATTTAAAGTGGATGAGCTCGCTTATTGTTCTTTGAATGGGTTGAAAATCCTACTTCAATTTATGGCTAATCATGATTCCATGGCAGATCAAATACACATAGATGTTCCTGAAAGTGATAATTTACCAGTTCTACTTGATGAACCAAGGTTTGGTCAGAAAGTATCTCCTTATTTTATGGCAAGAATTGTAGATGTGAATTCATTTCTGAAGCAATATGTAAGTCAACTTCAACTAAAAGGTGTTTCGTTACAGCTTCATGTCCAAGATGATTTTATACCAGATAATTCGGGTACATATTACCTTAAGGAAGTAAATGGTAAAATGGATGTAACCCAAGAAAAGGGGATAAAAGAAAACAAAGGCAATATAGGTATTAGTTGCAACATCCAACAACTTACTACCATGTTCTTTGGATATAAACGACCAATGGAACTATATAACTTAGGATTAGTGGATGGAAATGAAAGGGATCTCCACACACTTGAAGGATTAATTCCAAGCAAACAAACCTATTTTCCTGATTTCTTTTAAATGTAGATTAGAATAAGAAAGGCAATGTATTCTTAGGTTCTATCGAATTAGATGGGCCCTATTGGTTAAGCTAAATTGGAAGGTTTAAATTTTTAAAGGAACTTTTTTGTGTAAGAATATGCTTCTAATCAAAAGTGGTAGCATTTTTATTTCTAATTGTGAGTGGTATAATAACTTCTATAAGAAGGAGGGAAGATTGTGGAAATTATTTATTTTGGTATTTTGCTTTGCTCTATTGCATTTTTTATAGCTGCTATATATATTTCCATAACCTTAAAACGGTTAGCTAATGTTACAAGCTCACTTGGGGAAACATTGAGAGATGTAGAGAAACAATTTGAATATATAACCCCACAGTTAACAAAGACCATTCAGGAAGTACATACAACCATTGATGAGATTTCTGAAGACATGAAAGTGACAGATAGTGTATTTGAAACCGTTGAGAATGTAGGTAATTCTATTAATAGTATCAATGATACATATAAAGTGTATAAAGACAAAATAACTGACGAAAAAATTAAAAAACAGCTGCGCCCAACAGTTGAAGCAATTAAATGGGGAGAAGCAGCTATGCAAGTTATTAAGAAGTGGAAAAGGGTAAATTAGTTATGGGAAGGAATGTGATTGAACGATGACACTAGTAGGAATCGGAGTAATTATAATTGGCGTAGCTTTGTTAGTTCTATCTATATTTATAGGACATGCATTGAATAATTTGGCTAATGTACTAAAAGGTGTGGACCAAACAGTAGAGCAACTTCCGAAACAAATGGATGATATTATGAAGAAAACAGGGGATATGATTAGTGAAAGTAATAATACATTAGTGGATGTTAATGATAAATTAAAACAATTAAGTCCACTGTTTTATGTAGTTGGTGATGTTGGAAATGTAACAAGAAAGTTCACATCATCTGTTGCGAATGTTACGGACACGATGAAGTCGAAAACGGAAGGTGCCCGAGACGTAGCAGAAAAGAATAAAATTGGTGGTTTATATGGAACATTTGCACTTGCTTATTACTGGTACAAGAAACGTAATGAATTGAAAAAGGAAGAGGGAACTAAATTTGATGAACAATAAAACAGGACTGTCAATAGTCCTAGGATTCGCAAGTGGACTTACAGCTGCTTTATTGGAAAGAAAAAGTTATAAAAACCTTCTCCGTTCTAATCGTATAAAGGATAGAATCAAAGCATTGGATCGGAAGCTTTATTTAGAAGGTAAAAAACGAGCTGATTTTTTAGATGATATAAAGCGGGATATGGATCGTAAGAATTAAAAAATAGGATGGCCCAAAATGGGTCATCCTATTTTCTCTTAAAAAGTAAAAATGTGAGTGCGATTAAGGCGTAAAAGCCTTCCAATCCTTTTGCTGTTGAAATGGATTTGGCAGTTTCTGTTTGGTTGTTAATAGCGTTAACTTTACTAACGATGGAAGAACTAAGTTTATTGGTTGCCTGACCAACATCTCCAATAATATTAAACAAAGGATTGAGTTTTTTTACTTGCGTGTTGATTTCATTTAATGTGTTGATTCCTGCTCCAATGGCATTGGTTGTTTGGGAAGTGATATCATTTACCTGATTTGGCAACGTATCTGTTGTTTTTTGTAAACTACTAAAAATCCCTGCTAATTTAAAAAGTGGCTTAATTAATACGACTGCTAATAGTAATAGTGCCACGCCTACCACTAGAACACCTATTCCTAGCCAAAGCATACGATAACCCCTTTCTACTATTTCATTTTTTCATTATATATTGTGCTATATTTTAGACTTTGCAATTACTATAATAGCATACCATATAATTTGTCATAAACATTTATCTTGTCCCATAAAATAAAATAATTTAAGTTAAGGGGCGAGAAAGATGAAACGAATGGTAAAAGTTGGTTTTTGGTTATTAGGATTAGCTTTATTAGTATTTCTCATTCAATTTCCAATGAATAAGAGCCTAGATGTAGCTAAATTTTCATTACCACTATCAGGGAAAACCATTGTACTTGATCCAGGGCATGGTGGGCCTGATGGAGGTGCTGTTGGTAAAGATGGAACAACAGAAGAGGCAATCACTTTATCGGTTTCAAAGAAACTAAGTACCTATCTACAAGAGGCTGGTGCAACTGTATATTTAACAAGAGAAGAGGACAAAGATTTAGCTAGTGAGGAAACGAAGGGGCTTTCTCGTAGAAAATCAGAAGATATTCGTAATCGCTTGAATTTTATCCAAGCTCACAAGGCAGATTTTTTTCTTAGTATTCATTTAAATGCATTGTCCTCAACGAAATGGAGAGGTGCACAAACCTTTTATTATCCGAGTAATGATGAAAATAAACATTTAGCTAAAATGATTCAAGCAGAAATTATTCGTAATTTAGAAAATACAAATCGTGAAGCCCTTGCTAAAACAGAAATGTATCTATTGAAACATGCGGAAGTCCCTGGCGCGTTAGTGGAAATAGGATTTTTATCAAATGTAGATGAAAGAGAGTTATTAAAACAAGAGGATTATCAGGATAAAATGGCGGCAAGTATTTACGAGGGAATTTTACGTTATACTACTGAGGAAATAGAGGAAGAAGATAATGATTGAAAGGGGATTCACATTTCTTAGGTTTTCCCGAATCTATGTTATACTTATTCTAGATGGTTTAATATGCATAAAATAAGGGATGGTGAGTTCTTTGCTAACAAATGAAGAAGTAATTAAACTACTTAGCCAGGTAAAAGATCCATTTTTACATAAAACTTTAGAAGAAACAGATGGAATAATTAATGTCAACATTAAAGAGGATAAAAAGCATATTAGTGTTAAAGTTGGTATTTCTAAATTAAATACCGGTGAGCAAATGCAAATGCAACAGGAAATTGTCGGTATATTAAAGAGAAATGGTGCAAACACGGTAGGCTTGCGCTTTGAACAATTACCTGATGAAATTATTAAAAAGTATCAGCCAGCTGTTGACCAAGCTAAAGAAGCCTCTTTAATGGGCGGTAACTCAAATACAAAATTTGTTGCGGTTGCTAGTGGAAAAGGTGGAGTCGGGAAATCTACTGTTACGGTTAACTTAGCCGTTTCTTTAGCGCGCTTGGGAAAAAAAGTTGGAATTATAGATGCGGATATATATGGATTTAGCGTTCCGGATATGATGGGGATCGAGAAGCGTCCAGTTGTTCGTGGCAAGAAGATTATTCCTGTTGAACGTTTCGGTGTAAAGGTCATTTCTATGGGATTTTTTGTAGAAGACAATTCTCCTATTATTTGGCGTGGACCTATGTTAGGGAAAATGCTAAATAGCTTCTTTTCTGAAGTGGAATGGGGAGATTTAGACTATTTACTTCTTGACCTTCCACCAGGGACAGGGGATATTGCAATGGATGTTCATGAACTTCTTCCGACATGTAAAGAAGTGATTGTTACAACACCACATCCAACAGCTGCATTTGTAGCGGCCCGTGCTGGACAAATGGCAATGAAAACGAACCATGAAATTCTTGGCGTAGTCGAAAATATGTCTTATTTCGTAAGCAAGAAAACAGGGGAAAAAGAACATGTTTTCGGACAAGGCGGCGGTGACAAGTTAGCCGAAGTGCTTGAAACAAAAGTACTTGGTCGCTTGCAATTACAGCAACCTTATATGGATGAAGAAGAATTTTCTCCTGGGGTGTATCAGGAAGATCACCCTAATGGAAAGGAATACCATAAAATGGCAGCTAAAATTATTGCTAAAATTGAGGAATAAAGAACAAAGATCATCAGATTCCATAACTTTCTAAATAATGGTTAAAGAGGGCGTATTTCTGACGTCCTCTTTAACCATTTTCATAAATTTTATCCGCCTCCATTACCGCCCCCACCTTGTTGGCCACTACCTTCTTTCTCACTTCCGCCGCCTTCTTGATTACCACTACTATTGCCAGAAGAGTTTTCTCCACCTTGACCTTTAGCTTGTTCTTCAGCTGCTTTTAACAATATCTCTTGTATTTTTGCTTGGAAGGTGGGGGTTTCTATAGTTTTTTGAATACTTTCTTCCAAATGAGCACTAAATTCTTGACTCTTTAAAACGGTCAAAAAATGTGCCATCATTTGTGGATCTTTTAATAAATCAATCATTTGCTGTTTATATTCGGAATCATTCATTAAGTTTTTTTGTAAATCCTTTTGAGGTTTTTCCATTGATTTAGCATAAGCTTCCGCAAATTTCGGATCTTCAAACATCTCTTGCCACATCTTTTTTCCTTCGTCTGAAACAAGTGTTTCATTAATGGCCTTTTTTACCTCATCTGAGTTGATGACAAATTCCTTCTTTAATTTTTCATCAGATAATGTATCGGTAAGTGCCTTTTTTCCTTCTTCCGTTTGTAATATATCTATAACCATTTTTTTGGTTTGATCATAATCACTATCGTTAGCGGAAGCATTACCTCCACCACCACAAGCGGCTAAAACTAAGAGGCAAAATCCTATAATTGTCACATATATGAAGCGATACATTAGGAATCCTCCTTCCGTATATTATTAATATGGTTTCAAAAATATAAACTATACGTACTATAAAAGTAAAACTTCGATTAGTTATTTCGTTTTAAAAACCTTACCGACATAATAAGTCAAGATGAAGGAAAAAAATGCGTTTTCATGTTAAACTACGCATAATATATACTATTGCGTACAATCAGGAGGATTATGATATTGAAGACTCGGTATTTGGTGAATTTCCTATTTAAAACAGCTATAATAGGTGGAATTGCTGGACTAATCATTAGTTTTTACGTTCAATATGATGTTTATATATCGTATTTAAGTCCGTTTAATTATTGGGAAATAATTGGATTATTTACTTTTAATATTGGTCTAGGCTTAACATTTAGTGTACTTAGTATGACAGGTTTCTTTGCTTATTTATTCGTTCATCGGTATGGAATTAGTTTATTTCGCTCGTTTTGGCCTACGGTTCAACTACTGTTAATCGCATTTGTTCTATTCGACCTAGTGTATTTTCCTTATCAAGCAACAAAAGGTGAGGTTTCTATTCGTTGGTATGTCCTAATGGTAATTATATTATTTGTTTATAGTTGGTTTGTTGCAAAAAGGAAAGCAAAAGAAACAAAGCAAAATGCATTTATACCAGCACTATTCTTTATGATCGTGATGACTGCAGTAGAGTGGGTTCCGGGTCTTCAAGCAGAAGGAACGGAATATGCATGGTTAATGATTGCACCATTATTAGCGTGCAATACTTACCAAATACTAGCCTTACATCGCATGAATCAAAAATCAAGTGAGACTACTTCTAAAAAGAATATGTCATCTTCAAATAATAAAACAGCATCACATAGTAAAGCATAAAAAAAACCACCAGTACTGGTGGTTTTTTACTCATTCTACTATTTTTGAATCTGCGTGTGCTTGATTAATTAATTCCGTCATTGATACAAAATGATATCCTTTGTTTGTAAGTCCTGGTAATATCGTATCTAATGCTTCAGCAGTTTGTTTTACGGAATCTGATGCATGAAGAAGGATGATGTCCCCGTTTTTAGTTACTTTCATTACGCTGTCCACAATAGTTTGTGTTCCTGGATTTTCCCAGTCATTTGGATTAACATTCCAATGGATAACTTGATAACTCATGTCTTCAGCCAGTTTAAGAATATCTTTATTAAATTTCCCACTAGGTGGTCTTAAAAGCTTAACATCTTCGTATCCGAGCTTATTAAAAATTTCTTCCGCTTTAATTAAATCTCGTCTAACCTGCTCTATATCTTGATCTAAATAACTCTTATAACGGTAACCCAGCATACCAATTTCATGTTTTTCTTCAGCTATTTTGTCTAATATAGTTGGATGACGTTCTGCCCATTCCCCGCTAACAAAAAATGTAGCTTGAATGTTATTTTGATTGAGCTTTTCTAAAATATCATGTACTTTTTCTTCCCCCCAACTAATATTAAAGGTTAATGCGATATTCGGCTCATCGGCATTTCCTTTGCTTATGGCTGCTGATTCCTTTGACGAAATAACGGAAAAACTTCCATTTTCGTTAGCCCATAATATAATAGCTGTAAAAAACGCAAGTATAGCAATAAATCCCCATCGTTTTAAACGACCGAATTTCCAAACGTGAAAATGATTCATTATAATTCCCCCAAATTAACTTTATCCCTTATTAGATTCTATGAGGAGAAAATATAAAATATGAACAAGCCCTTCTAGTTGAAATTGAATAACCTAAAAAAATTAAAAAATTAGGATGAATATTATAGGAAAACGGGAATAGTAAGTGAAGGGTACTTGGGAAGATAATATTTAAAAGTTATATTATAGAGGTGAAATAATTGTTAGGCTTATTAATAAATAATATGGAAAAAAAGGAAATGGAGTACATGGTTAAAAGAGAATTAGAAGAATTACTTATTGATCTTGAAGATACTAGAATAGATAATAGTGTAAAAGCTGCAATGAAAGATAGGTATTATCTTTTATTTCAATTACTACGTCGTTTAGGGAACGAAAAAGATTGTATAAAGTATATGCCGAAAGTATCAAGAAAATAGTAAGGAGAATTGTGTGTCCAAATTAGAATATTTTTTCTTCTATATTTCCTATTGAATCTATTAATTTCATGTGATATAGTAATTTTTGTCGCCACAGAAGAGCGAAGGAACATTTGTGATTCATTCGAAAAACGTGTTGACAAAAGAAATGCAGTATGATAAATTAATATTTGTCGTTAAAAAACGACATGAATTGCTCTTTGAAAACTGAATTAAACAACCAGTATGTCAAGAAAAAAGAAACTTGTTTTTCTTTTAAAAATAGAGGTATTTAACCTCTGAAAAGCTAAGAACTTCAAATTGATTGGTGTCAATTTGAACAAACTTTTTTGGAGAGTTTGATCTTGGCTCAGGACGAACGCTGGCGGCGTGCCTAATACATGCAAGTCGAGCGCTGGAAGCTACTTTCATCCCTTCGGGGATGAAAGTAGTGGAAAGAGCGGCGGACGGGTGAGTAACACGTGGGCAACCTACCTGTAAGACTGGGATAACTCGCGGAAACGTGAGCTAATACCGGATAACACTTTTTATTGCATAATAAGAAGTTTAAAAGGCGGCGTAAGCTGTCACTTACAGATGGGCCCGCGGCGCATTAGCTAGTTGGTGGGGTAAAGGCCTACCAAGGCGACGATGCGTAGCCGACCTGAGAGGGTGATCGGCCACACTGGGACTGAGACACGGCCCAGACTCCTACGGGAGGCAGCAGTAGGGAATCTTCCGCAATGGACGAAAGTCTGACGGAGCAACGCCGCGTGAGTGAAGAAGGTTTTCGGATCGTAAAACTCTGTTGTTAGGGAAGAACAAGTATGATAGTAACTGATCAT
>NZ_LYCS01000011.1 GCF_001659985.1 Oceanobacillus sp. Castelsardo | reverse complement strand
AGCTGGGTAGCTACGTGTGGAAAGGATAAGTGCTGAAAGCATCTAAGCATGAAGCCCCCCTCAAGATGAGACTTCCCATCATTTTAAATGAGTAAGATCCCTCAGAGACGATGAGGTTAATAGGTTTGAGGTGGAAGCGTGGCGACACGTGGAGCTGACAAATACTAATCGATCGAGGACTTAACTAACTTCTTTTGATGTCTGATTCACTCTTATTTAGTTTTTAAGGTATAAACCTTAATTTAATATTATTGTCTGGTGATAATGGCGGAGAGGTCACACCTGTTCCCATACCGAACACAGAAGTTAAGCTCTCCAGCGCCGATGGTAGTTGGGGGTATCCCCTGCGAGAGTAGGACGTTGCCAGGCAAAATTGAAAGACAGGACATGATAGAAAAATCATATCCTGTCTTTTTTTTGCATAATGGATATAGCATATCATTCATCTATACATCAATAAAAACGGCTTAAAAAACATTACATTAAAGTGATAGTGTAATAATTTAAGCCCTTCAAAATAATTTAAATGAAGGGCCTAGCTTAGTGTTGCTTTTGTAGATAAGTATTTTCATACAAAGATATTTATTCTGTGATATTAATTTCATAATTAGGCAAAATTAGTACTTCTACGCGTCTATTTTTCTCCCTGTTTTCTGCACTTGTATTTGGAACAATAGGTTTGTTTTCACCATATCCTTTCGCACTGAACAGGGCAGGATTTAATTTTTTATTTTCTAGGATAAACTGCATAAAATTAATTGCTCTCATTACACTTAGATCCCAATTTGATGCATAGCTAGAATTATGAATTGGCACATCATCACTATGTCCACTAATTACAATCTCATGTGGTGGGTCGGCAACAAGTAATTCAGAAACCTCCCTTGCCACCCTTTCTCCATCTTTTTTCACTTCAGCACTACCTGAGTCAAAGAAGACATTATTTACAATCGTAATTAATAGTCCTTCATCCGTTAATTTGGTTTCTATATCCCCTTCAAGATGTTGCTCCTGGATATAGGCATTAATACTTAACTGAATTCCTTGCAACTTTTCAAGCTCGAGTTGACTATTTGTTTTACTTTTTTCCTTATTCTCATCATTTTCTTCGTTTTCATTGTCTTCCTTTTGTGTTGTAGGTATCTCAGTAGGTTGCTTATTCTGTTCTAGAATTCCAATTCCACCAGCAGAAAATTCGCTTTCAAACACTTGGGAGAGTCGTTCATATTTCTCAGCATTAATATCACTCATGGCAAAAAGTACAATAAATAATGCAACCAATAATGTCAATAAATCAGAATACGGAAGGAGCCATGACTCGTCGATGTGGTTACCTTTCTTTTTCTTTCTACGCATCATTATCCTCCGACTGATTATTTCCTTTCTTTAGTTCTTCAAGTTCCTTTGTTTCGATAAAAGCTCCTAATTTATCTCTCACCATCATCGCAGAATTTCCATTTGCAATGGATAGAATTCCCTCAACAATTAGCTCTTTTTTTCGAATTTCTTGTTTTGACTTTTCCCGTAATTTATTAGCAAACGGATGCCACAAGACATATCCAGTAAAAATTCCTAATAACGTTGCAACAAAAGCAGCAGAGATTGCATGGCCTAGCTTCTCAATATCCGTCATATCCCCTAATGCAGCAATCAATCCAATTACGGCTCCTAATACTCCAAGTGTTGGTGCATAGGTCCCTGCTTGCGTAAAGATTGCCGCACCTTCTTCATGCCTTACTTCCATTGCATCGATTTTTTCTATCAACACTTCTTTAATATAGTCTGGGGACTGCCCGTCTACAATAAGTTCAATCCCAGACTTAATAAATGGATCCTCCATGTTATTTAATTGACTTTCCAAGGACAGTATTCCTTCTTTACGAGTTTGATCTGACATCTCTCCAAACGTTTGAATTAATTCTTTATTGTCAGTTTGCTTGTTCTCCGTAAATAGTATCTTCAAGAGTGCTGGTACCTTCTTTAAAGTGTTCATTGGAAAAGCAATAGTAACGGCTGCTATCGTTCCTAAAAGGATAATTAAAATGGCAGCTGGATTGATTAAGGCACCTAGACCAACACCTTTAAGTACCATCCCAACACCAATTGCAATGATCCCTAAAATTAAACCAATGACCGATGATTTATCCATTAGTTGTTATACCTCCTTAAAGTTTGATAATAGGTTAATTTACATTAAAAACCTATCACTTAACTTATATATCGGTAAAAATAACAGGATAGTTGATAATAGGATTATATATTTTTCGGAAAGTCTATCGTTATTCAGATACCATATTCCATATTCCGTCTATAATTTTCCTTCAGCCAACACATTTTCAGCAATGTCCGTTCTCCCATGCAAAGATCTGTTCTATACGTTTATTAAATCCATCAACATTCTCTGGAACATATTTTTAGTAAATTTTTCAACCTCCATTTTGAACAAGCACTTTTAGATAAAAGCTACTATTAACAAAAGTTAACATGGGCTTTAAATCTAGTTAATAGTTATCTGTTACATTAATAATTGTATTATGGTGCGATTAGAGAGAGCTCAAAATAGGATGAATGGGCATCGTGTAGACATTACAAACATGGAGGCCTTTTTGAGTGTAAGAAACGGAGGGATTCATGGAGAAAATGCATTCCATTAATAGGTAACTAGAATTTCAATTTAAAAGCAATGGAGGAATGGGGATATGAAGAAGTTTTCTTATATATTACTATTCACTGCGATGATGTTTTTACTTGCTGCTTGTGGTGATGCGGCTAGTTCAGAAGAAAGTTCGGAATCAAGTTCTAAAGGTGATGGCCCGATTGAAATTACATATTGGTATGCATGGGGAGATAAAATAGGAGAAAACAATGAAAATCTGGTAAAGCAATTTAATGAAATGCAAGACGAAATCCGTGTTACTGCTGAATTCCAAGGTAACTATGACGAGTTACATTCGAAGACACAAGCAGCACTTGCAGCCGGTAATGCTCCAGAAGTAACACAAAATGAAATTTCTTCGATTGAAACATTTGCAAGGGCTGGTATGACTCAAGAGTTAACAACATTTGTGGAGCAAGATGCGGAAGAAGTTAATATGGAAGACTTTAACCCTGGTTTAATGGGGAACTCTTATGTAGATGACAAGCTTTATGGTCTTCCTTATTTAAGAAGCACACCGATTGTTTATATTAACAAAACCATGTTTGAAGAAAAAGGGATTGATCTAGAGTCTATCCAAACTTGGGAAGATTTTAAATCGGCAGCTGAAAAATTAACAGATAATGAACATGTTGGGATTTCGATGCCGGTAGATATTTGGTTCTATGAGGCATTTGTTGCTCAAGCTGGTGGGGAAATGTTCACTGAGAATGGCAAGGTCGCTTTTAACGGTGAAGGGGCAGTAGAAGCTTTAAACCTTTGGAAGGAAATGGTTGTAGATGGGACGATGCGTGTTCCTGGTGGAGAGCCGCAACAAGCATCTGACATGGCAAGACAGGATTTTGCTACGGGTCGTGCGGGAATGTTTTTCTCCTCTACAGCTGACTTAACCTTAATGATGCAATTAGCGGAAGAAAATGGCTATGAATTAGAAACAATCATGTTTCCTGAAAATGAAAAACGCAGTGTTCCAACTGGTGGAGCGAACTTAGTAATGACTTCTGGATTAGATGAGGAAAAACAACAAGCTGCATGGGAGTTTATTAAATTTATGACAGCTACGGAACAGACTGCTTATGCCAGCGCGTATACCGGATACTTACCAAGCAGACTTTCTGCAGTAGAGTCAGACACGATGCAAGAACTTTATAAAGAAAAACCTCAATTTAAGGTTGCAGTAGACCAATTGCAATATGGGAATGCTCGTCCAATGGTAGAAGGATATCCAGAAGTACAAAAAATTCTTATCGAAGAAATTCAACGTTTAATGCTTGATACAAGCTTGGATGCACAGGACGTGCTAGACCAAGCTGCAGAACGTTCAGCCAGTGTGATTAAATAAAAAATAGTTTCACATAGGAACGTGGTATTTCGTGTCACGTTCCTATGAATTAATTTCAACTTTAAGGAGTTATATCATGACTAAAATCCAATTGAAAAATGTCTCGAAAGCGTATGGGAATAGTAAAAAAGTGATTGATAACATGAATTTGGAAATTCGAGATGGGTCGTTTACTGTTTTGGTAGGACCGTCTGGTTGTGGGAAGTCAACGACACTCCGAATGATTGCTGGTCTGGAAGAAGTTACTTCTGGTGAAATATGGATTGGAGATCAGTTAGTAAATGAGGTGGCGCCTGGAAAAAGAGGAATCTCCATGGTTTTCCAAAACTATGCATTGTACCCAACGATGACAGTAAGAGGGAATATTGAATTTGGGTTAGAAAATATGAAAATACCAAAAGTGGAACGAAAAAAGATGGTAGAGGAAATTGCGGAGATTGTGGACCTTACTGAGTTTTTAGATAAAAGGCCACAAAACTTATCTGGTGGACAGCGCCAGCGTGTGGCATTAGCCAGAGCAATGGTGAAAAAGCCAAAGGTCTTTATTTTTGATGAGCCGTTATCTAATTTAGATGCAAAATTACGAGGGCAAATGCGGACGGAGTTAATTCAACTGCATAAACGCTTAGGAACTACTTTCATCTATGTGACCCATGACCAGGTAGAAGCGATGTCGATGGGAGATGAGATTGTCATTTTAGATAAAGGTAATATCATGCAGCAGGCGGCCCCGATGGAAGTTTACCACAATCCAGAAAATCAATTTGCAGCAAAATTTATTGGTATCCCAGCGATGAATGTTCTGCCAATAGCAATGTTAGAAAGAAATATTGGAAAGATGACAGATGGGCGAATTTTCCATGTAGGTTTCAGACCAGAACATGCGGAAATACAAACGGCAAAGCAAACGACTTCTGGAGTACACCTTCCTTGTGAAATCATGACGATGGAAACACTTGGTTCAGAGACATTATATTTGGTGAACAGTGATGCAGGGCAGTTTCAAGTGAAAAGCTTCCATAACCCATTAATGAATACGAAGAAAGTTCATGTCACCATTCCATTTGATAAATTATACTTCTTTGATACGCAAGGTAATCGAGTTTATACGGATGGGCTTCCTTTTGAATGGCGAGACGAAAAGGTTAGGGAAGAGGTGCTTGTATGAATTTAGCGAAGTCAAGTTATATAAATGAAGTATCGGAAGGGGAAAAACCAAGATCTATAAAGCTAACAAAGTGGCGCCCATATCTTCTCATTGCGCCCGCCATCATCGTTTTTCTAGTGTTTTTCATTCAACCCATTTTTTACATGATTTATTTAAGTTTTCATGAATGGAATTTCATTAGTCCTGATAAAACATTTGTTGGGCTTGAGAATTTTATAGTATTGCTGTCTGATCCAATGTTTTTACAAGTGATTCGTAACACGCTAATGTATACCTTCTTCACGGTGTTGCTTTCTATTAGTATTGCGCTTCTCATGTCTATCTGGTTAAACAGACAAGGGTGGATGTATAGTTTTGTTCAAGGGGCGGTTTTCAGTCCACATATTATTTCGCTCGTATCGATTGCGATGCTATGGATGTGGATTATGGATGCTGATTATGGTTTGTTAAACTGGGTTTTGAGTTTGGTGGGGATTAATAAAGTGCCGTGGCTAACAGAACCAAATATAGCTTTAGCTTCTCTCATTATTATCGCAGTTTGGAAAAATATCGGATATTATACATTGATTATTATTGCTGGATTGCAAAGCATTCCAAAACATTTATATGAAGCGGCTGCCTTGGATCAAACTAGTGGCATTCGACGATTTACAAAAATCACATTTCCTATGTTATCGCCCAGCTTATTTTTCTTAACGATTATTGGGATCTTGGATTCCATTAAGGTTTTTGAAACGATTAGTATTATCACAAAGGGTGGACCACTTAATTCAACGAATACTCTTGTATATTACATATATGAAAATGGCTTTATCTTTTTTAAAATTGGATATGCATCGGCGGCCGGTGTGATTTTATTAGTTATTTTAGGTATTCTAACATTGATTTATTTTAAAGCTCTGAGTAAGAGAGTTCATTACCAATAGAAGGGAATGTGTACGTTGAAAACATCCTTGCCTTTAAGATTATTGAATGTGATTGGTTTAATTATTGTTGTTGCTATCTTTGCTATGCCGTTTATTTGGATGATTTCCACAAGTTTAAAAACTTTAGGAGAAACGATGATTTTTCCACCAAAATGGATTCCAGATGAACCTATTTGGCAAAACTTCATGGATGCATGGAATTCTGGGCCGTTTCTGCAATATTTCATCAATAGTGTTATTGTCTCGGTTGGGATTTTAATCTTTCAATTTATTACGGTAATTCCTGCTGCATATGCGTTTGCAAGGTATGAATTCCGCTTCAAAAATGCCTTGTTTGGTTTAGTTATGGTGACAATGATGATTCCAGCTCAACTTATTTTCTTGCCAGTATTTCTAAATTTAAGTGAGTGGGGAATTCTTGATACGTTGTGGGGATTGATTTTACCGTTTGCGACAAGTGCATTCGGAATTTTCATGTTGCGTCAAACATTTAAGCAAGTTCCAGAAGAATTATTAGAAGCTGCACGTTTAGATAATTCGACTGATTTAAAAATTATGATGAAAATTATGGTTCCAATGGCTAAACCAACGTTGATTACATTAGGATTATTCAATTTTATTACACACTGGAATGATTATTTCTGGCCACTTGTAATGACAACAACAGAAAAAGCACGTACCCTTCCTGTTGGAATTGCACAACTACGCCAAGTGGATGGTGGGGTCGCATGGAATATTCTGATGGCCGGTAACGTTATTCTAGTCATACCAATCTTGATTATCTTTTTCTTTGCACAGCGTCATATTATTAGGGCGTTTACGTATACGGGTGTTAAATAAATACATAACATAGGTTGAGGAATGGGTTTCGGTGGGAACTCATCCTTTTTTTGTAGAGAGGAAAGTATAAACTTTATTAACATATAAAAAAGGCCCCAAGTAGGAGCCTTGTCTTAAACATATGCAATTTTTTTGATAACCTTTTCTCGGTTTGGTGTGGAGCCAATCCCGTGTGAATTCAATTGAAAGTGATTAATGTTTGAACCAATTATTTGTGCAAGACCTTTTAATTCTGGATTTCCAACACGAATGGATTGAATAGATATTTCGTTATCGTCTATTTCCAATACGCGTATACTTTGATCATCTAGGATGGCACTTGCCTGAACAAAAGTCCAATTATCTATCGTTTCAATCGAATCTATATGATTATGCCCATTTATGTAGATGCCGTTACCTTTCTTTTTGCGTAAAATATCAAGAATTGGTACTTCCGGGACAATTGATAAATATGGAAAATTTGAATTAGCTGTAGTGTCGTAAACTGGATGATGTGCAAAGATAACTACAAGTTTTTCCTCACTTTGTGCAATTTCACCTTCTAACCATTCTAATTGCATGTCACTTAAGAAACCGCTATGGTCTTCGTGATTGTGGTCTCGTGCTGTTTCTAAGGAGATAAGATTTACTTGATCGGTTTCAATGGAAATATTTTGTTTTCTGTTAGAAATGTTTAACACTTCTTTTCTTGGAATACCATATAAATCATGATTGCCAAAGGTGTGAATAAATGGTTTATCGTATTTTTGAATGATTTGATAGACTTCATGTAACTCGTCCTCTTTACCAAAATTGGTTAAATCACCGATAGAAACATAGTAATCAGCCTTTAGTTCAAAAAAAGAATGAAGAAATCTAGTATAAAATTTATTTCTAGCTTCTTTCACTTCGTTACTTTTGCCAACCATAGACGGGTAATGTAAATCTCCGATAAAAGCAATTCTCAAAATTATCATCTCCTTAATATTTGTTATCCTCATTATACTGGTAGAATATTAACGCAAAGTGGAGAGCCTGTTAAGATTGGTTAAATTTAATGTAGTCTGGAATCAGTTTCTAAGTACATACCTTTAAAAAGGTTGACGGAATAGTTAACGTTATGTTATTCTAATCTAGTCATATTTGAATAAAGAACCTTAAAATAGTGTACATGCTTAATTTAATATTTCTCTTATATCGCGGGGTGGAGCAGTCTGGTAGCTCGTCGGGCTCATAACCCGAAGGTCGTAGGTTCAAATCCTGCCCCCGCAACCAAAGAATTATTTCAATTAACTTCATCGGATTATCACCTTAAGCTAATTGAAAATTAGTCGTGCTGTAAAGTGCAACCAAGATATTCATCATACCTTTTTTAAACATCCCCTTGTAGTTGAAATTAAAGGATACTGTGAAGGAAATGAATGGTCCGGTAGTTCAGTTGGTTAGAATGCCTGCCTGTCACGCAGGAGGTCGCGGGTTCGAGTCCCGTCCGGACCGCCATTTATTTAATAAGATTACTTTCAAATACACATGATTTATTAATATAATCATGTGTTTTTTAGTATTCAAAATATACTTTAAGCTATTTTCTTTTTTAGAAAACTTGGCATTCGCCAAGCCTTTGGGTGAATGCCTTAGTTGCACTTATGCATATCTTTACGGTGGGGCGAGTAACCGGATCCCCAGACGGGAAAGATTTTATACTTTCCTTACTGCTAAAAAACATAAAACACCATTTCTTATCGCGTTAAATTTTTTCTTTTTTATTCTTTTTGCTATCATTATGTTAGTTTGAATAAAATACTTTATAGCCCTAAGATAGGGTTAAAGTTATAAAAAAGTAGGTGAATAATTGAGTAAACACCAAATTGTTTCGAATAGTGCGGAAGAAACAGAATTAATAGGAGAAAGATTAGCTTCATTACTTGAAGCAGGTGACGTTTTAACACTTGAAGGCGACCTTGGAGCTGGAAAAACAACATTCACAAAAGGGATTGCTAAAGGCTTAGGGATAAAACGTACGGTAAATAGTCCAACCTTTACGATTGTGAAGGAATATGAGGGTAGACTTCCATTGTATCATATGGATGTGTATCGATTAGAATATTCCGATGAAGATATTGGATTTGACGAGTATTTCAATGGTGATGGCGTATCTGTTGTTGAATGGGCTCAATTTATTGAAGACTATTTACCAATAGATCGACTAGATATAAGAATAAAATATAATGGGGATTCGAGGCTTTTAGAGTTTTTAACAAATAGTTCCCATTTTGAATCTAAAATTAATGAGTTGATGAGTTAGGAGTTACAGTATATGAACGTTCTTGCAATTGATACGTCTAATCAAGTAATGGGTGTTGCTCTATTAAAAGATGAAGAGGTTGTTGGAGAAATAGTTACAAACATAGCAAAAAATCATTCCGTTCGATTAATGCCTGCAATTGAGAAATTAATGGCAGAAGTTTCTCTAACGCCAGCCGATCTGGATAAAATTGTGGTAGCTAAGGGTCCGGGTTCTTATACAGGCGTTCGTATCGGTCTTTCTATAGCTAAATCAATGGCTTGGGCTTTGGGAATTCCAGTGGTGGGTGTTTCAAGTTTGGAAGTTCTAGCCTATCAAGGCCGATTTTTTGATGGATACGTGTTCCCATTTTTTGATGCAAGGCGAGGATTGGTCTATGCGGGTGTTTATGAATTCAAGGATTCTAAATTAAGATTAGTATACGAAGAAAAGAATTTGCCAATGGAAGATGCTTTATTAAAATTAAAAGGTGATAACAAAAAGGTTTTATGTTTAAGTCCGGAATTGATCAAACATAAGGATACTATTCAACATGTTTTAGGGGACTTAGCAATTATTCCAGAAGGGCCTTTTCATCTAGCGAATCCTGGATTTTTAGGTTTATCCGGCTTATATAAAGAAGGGGATAATACACATACATTAACACCTAATTATTTAAGATTAGCAGAAGCTGAGGCAAAATGGCTACAAGCGCAAAAGGAAAATAAATAAAAATGGCAGAAATGGTTATTCGAGAAATGATGCTTGCTGATGTGGAACAAGTAATGGTAGTAGAAAAAGCATCGTTTACAACACCATGGACAACGGATATCTTTTATAAGGAAATAATAGATAATGCTCATGCATATTACTATGTTGTGGAGATAGATAAGAAAATTGTCGGGTATGTTGGAATGTGGATTGTAATAGATGATGCGCAAATTACAAATATTGCTATTCTACCGGATTATCGTGGGAAAAAACTAGGTGAAAAACTATTCAACTTTGTGATGCAAATGCTTCAAAGTGTGCAAGTGAAAAGACTTTCTCTGGAAGTACGTGTGTCAAATATAGCTGCGCAAAGGTTATACCGTAAGTTTGGCTTAGTCCCCGGTGGAATTCGAAAAAATTATTATACGGATAGCGGAGAAGATGCTATTGTCATGTGGGTGAATATAGTATGAGTAAAGACACAATTATATTAGGAATTGAGACAAGTTGTGATGAAACAGCAGTTGCCATTGTAAAAAATGGGAAAGAAATCATTTCAAACGTTGTTTCTTCCCAAATTGAGAGTCATAAACGGTTTGGTGGAGTTGTACCTGAAATAGCCTCGAGACATCATGTGGAACAAATGACACTAGTGTTAGAGCAAGCATTTGATGAAGGACAGATTACATGGGATGACATTGATGCTATTGCTGTTACAGAAGGTCCAGGTCTAGTAGGAGCTCTGTTAGTAGGGGTAAATTCAGCAAAGGCTTTAGCTTTTGCAAAACAAAAGCCTTTAGTTGGTGTTCATCATATTGCGGGTCATATATATGCAAATCGCCTAGAACAGGAATTTGAATTTCCTTTATTAGCTTTAATTGTCTCTGGAGGCCATACTGAGCTTGTTTTGATGAAAGAACATGGACAATATGAAGTTATAGGAGAAACTCGTGACGATGCAGCTGGGGAAGCCTATGATAAAGTTGCACGTATGCTAGGACTTGCCTATCCGGGTGGTCCACACATTGATCGACTAGCACATGAAGGAAAAGAAACGATTGATTTTCCCCGTGCATGGTTAGAAGAAGATAGTTATGATTTTAGTTTCAGTGGATTAAAATCAGCAGTTATTAACAAAATTCACAATGCCAAACAACGTGGAGAAACTTTAAAAGATGAAGATATTGCTGCTAGTTTTCAGGCAAGTGTAATAGAGGTACTTACTAAGAAGACATTAAGAGCAGCAAAAGAATACAAGGTAAAACAGGTAATTGTTGCAGGTGGGGTTGCGGCGAATAAAGGGTTAAGAATAACTTTGATGAATGCTTTTTCGGAAACTAACATCCCTTTATATGTGCCTCCATTATCATTATGTACGGATAATGCAGCGATGATTGCAGCAGCTGGAACGGTTAATTTCTGGAACGGTAAACGTACTGGTCTTGATTTAAATGCTAATGCATCATTGTTACTAAAATAATATAAGTTATCAACATAATTGTGGAAAAGTTGTGTAAAACTTATTATTAAAGCATTTTTCATGTGAATAACATCTGTGGGTAATTTATTTGAAACCTGTGGATACTGTGCATAAATATGTTTATAACTGATGTTTTCAAGGAAAAATTAAGCTAAATCGTTGTGGATAAACAAAATACCTTACTTTTCGACAAAAAGTTATCCACAATTTAATGAATAGTAAAACTTTATAGGGTTATTTTCGTCTTATAGCTTGAACACACTTCGATTTAGATTAGAAATTTGGTGATTGTTAAATGAATAAGAAACAATCTTATTATATGCAGACAGATTTAATTATGTTATTTATTCTTTTTGTCTGTGTTAGTTTATTAGCAATTTATAATGCACAGCAATTAGAACAATATGGTGGGGAAAACTTTGTCCTTAAACAAATTGTTTGGTTTACAATTGGTGCATTATTAGTAGCGGCAATACAGTATTTTGATTTGGAACAGATCTATAAAGCAAGCCTTTATATTTATATGGCTGGGGTAGCTCTTTTAGTTATATTGTTAATAAGTCCAGAATCGATAGCAAAGCCTGTCAATGGAGCAAAAAGTTGGTTCACCTTACCTGGCCTATCGTTGCAACCTGCAGAGTTCGTAAAAATCTCGACAACTCTATATCTATCTCGTGTTATTAGTCATCATAAAGACAAATATGAAGCTAGTAATTTTAAAACGGATGCTATGTTATTGTTGAAATTAATTATCGTTACGGCTATCCCTGTACTCCTAATTATGAAGCAACCTGATTTTGGGACAGCAATGGTGTATTTATTCATATTAGGAATGATGATTATCTTATCAGGTATTAGTTGGAAAATTATATTGAGCTTAATTGCGACAGGGCTTGCAGTGGGTGGGGCTTTGCTCGGATTTATAATAAAATTCCCAGAGCTTGCACAACATGTGATAGGTATCCAACAATATCAGGTAAACCGTATACTTACCTGGTTCGATCCTACACAAACGAGTAGTGATGCAACATGGCATTTTGACCGTGCCCATATGGCTTTGGGGTCAGGACAATTATTAGGAAAAGGACTTAATGGTGTGGAAGTTTATTATTCCGAAGCACAGACAGACTTTATCTTTTCCGTAATTGGAGAGAGCTTTGGATTTATCGGAAGTGCACTTGTTATTTTCCTATATTTTATTCTTTTATATAAGTTAGTTACGTTAGGTTTAAATATAAACAAGCATTCTTCATTTGGTTCTTATTACTGCTTCGGATTTCTTAGTTTAATTCTAGTTCATGTTTTTCAAAATATTGGGATGACATTAGGGATTATGCCGATTACCGGTATTCCGTTGTTGTTAATAAGCTATGGAGGAAGTTCGGTTTTATCCACAATGATAGGACTGTCTGTTATCTATCGCATTTCTGTGGAACAAACGATTCAAAATGATTATTTATTTAAATAAACAAAAGCGGAGGCGCCCGAGTTACTGGGTGCTTCCGCTTTTGTTTATAGATAAGAAAGTATAAAAATTTAGCTCATTAAATCTTGTCATAAGGAAGGCCGCGTCCGGCTCCAGCGCCCAGTGACTAGTAGACTTCCTTCACCTCCGTACGATAAAGAAGACTTGCCGATTGGTGAAACAAGAGGCTTAGTCGCACTTATACCCTTGCGGTGAAAGTCAACATCGGTTCGGTGTTTAAGGAAGGCCGACTAAGATCGGCCTTTGCGGCCAACGTCGGCACACCTCTATGAAGAGGCGTGTTTCCTTTATCTCCTACGGCAGTGGAATGTCCGATTAAAACCGCCGCTTTGCGCGGCAACATCGGACCACCTGGCATGGCCAGGCGCAGTCTATACGTCACTAAACGGACGCTTGCGCCTTTGTTCTTATATTTCCTCTTGTAATGTAGTCCATTCTTCCATATATTCTTCCACGTTATTTTTTAATGCTATTATTTTTTCGTTTAATTCATATGATTTTTCGTGGTCTTGGAAGATTTCTGGTTTCGTCATTTTTTCCTCTATTTCTGTGATTTCTAGTTCTAACGAATCGATAAGTTCTTCTAATTCTGTAATTCTTCTTTGTTTTTTTCGTAACAAACTTTGCTGTTGCTTATCTAATTTGAAATTACGCTTCTTCTCTTTCGTCTTTTGAATCGGTTGTTTTTCTTTTTCTAATCGTTCGTGTTCGGCTTCTTCAGCTTTCTTATCTAGGTAGTAGTCGTAATCACCAAGATAGATAGAAATACTATCTCGATTCATCTCAGCAACTTGATCGGTTATTTTATTAATAAAATAACGGTCATGCGAAACAAAAATAATCGTTCCCGGAAAATCGGTTAATGCAGCTTCTAACACTTCTTTGCTATCGATATCTAAGTGGTTTGTTGGTTCATCAAGTATGAGTAGATTTGCTTTTTGCATCATGAGCTTAGCAAGAGCAAGGCGTGCTTTTTCTCCACCACTTAATGTTTGTACTGATTTTAATACTTCGTCACCGCTAAATAAGAAGTTTCCTAGAACGGTACGAATGTCCTTTTCATTAATCGTTGGGTATTCATCCCACAGCTCATTTAAAACGGTTTTGGTTGAAGATAATTCAGCTTGTTCCTGATCATAATAGCCAATTTGTACGCCAGTTCCGATTTGGATATCACCAGAAGTTTTTTGTAATTTATCTAAAACAATTTTGAGTAACGTTGTTTTTCCAACGCCGTTTGGACCAACAATAGCCACTCTTTCACCACGATTGACATCCAAATCAATATTGGAAAATAAATTCTTATTTTCCCCGTCATAATGGAAAGAGAGGTCTTTAATTTTAAGTACGTCATTTCCGCTTCTTTTTGCGATTTGGAAAGAAAAGGAAGCGGATGATTCATCCCCAAGAGGTCTGTCCATTCGTTCTATTTTTTCAAGTTGTTTTCTTCTGCTTTGCGCTCGTTTCGTTGTGGATGCTCGTACAATATTTCGCTGTATGAAATCTTCCATTTTTTTAATTTCACTTTGTTGCTTTTCAAATGCCTTCCATTCTAGTTCATATTCCTGGCTTTTTTGATCAAGATATTTACTGTAGGAACCAAAGTATTTCTTCGTCTTATGTCGAGATATTTCATAAACAATGGAGACTGTTTTATCCAAGAAATAGCGGTCATGGGACACAATTACTACGGCACCAGGATAACTATTTAAATAAACTTCTAACCACGATAATGTGTCAATATCTAAATGGTTGGTCGGCTCATCTAGTATAAGTAATGGTGGTTTTAAAAGTAGTAGTTTTCCTAATGCTAGTCTTGTTTTTTGACCACCGCTTAACTCAGTGATTGGCGTATCATAGTCATAGTTTTGGAAGTTTAATCCATTTAAGACTGCCTTAATGTCAGATTCAAATGTGTAGCCACCATTTGTTTGAAAATCAACTTGTAATCGATCGTATTCCTTTAACAAGTTGTTATAAGCTTCACTAGTAAAATCTGTTACTTGTTCCATCTTCTTTTCGACTAATCTTAATTGTTTTTCCTGTTCTAATAATGGGTTAAATACTTCAAGCATTTCATCCCAGATGGTTTTTCCAGATTCTAAAGACATATGTTGCGAAAGATAGCCAATCGTCACATCTTTAGGTTTAATTAACTCCCCTTCATCGTAGGAGAGTTCGCCTGCCATTATTTTTAATAATGTGGATTTTCCAGCACCATTTCTTCCGACAATGGCGATACGTTCCTTATCTTTAACTTCTATTTTTATATTGGACAAAATTTCTTCTGCACCAAAAGATTTTGATAGTCCATTCAGTTGCATCAGTATCATTGTGATTTCACCCCAATACTTCTAATTTTACCTTACCTGTAAATATAGAAGCAACATAATTAATTTGTGAAAAATATCACGACTTTTTGTTGTAATTCTGCTAAAATGAAAGAGACTATAGATAAAGATGATTATGAATTGAAGAGAGGAAAAGCGATGGATCAAAACAAAATACCACAAGCTACTGCTAAACGCCTGCCATTGTATTATCGTTTTTTAAATAATTTAAATCAGCAGGGGAAAAGACGCGTATCCTCAAAAGAACTGAGTGAAGCGGTGAAAGTTGATTCTGCAACCATACGTAGAGACTTTTCTTACTTTGGAGCTCTAGGTAAAAAAGGTTATGGATATAACGTAGAATACTTGCTAGGCTTTTTTCGGAGTACATTAGATCAACATGAAGTAACAGAAGTGGCATTGATTGGTGCAGGTAACCTCGGTACGGCGTTTTTAAAATATAGTTTCTTAAAAAATAATAATATACGCATTACAAAGGCATTTGATGCGGATGCTTCAAAGGTTGGAAAAGATATTGATGGGGTTCCTATTTATCATGTAGATGATATCGAGAAAGAATTAGATAACATTCGAGTTGTTATCTTAACAGTACCTGCTTCAGAGGCTGAGGAAATTGCGGAGAGGTTAGTCAAAGAAGGTGTAAACGGAATTTTAAATTTCACCCCGGCAAGAATTACTGTCCCAAGCCATGTTCGTGTTCATCATATTGATTTAGCTGTTGAATTACAATCATTAGTTTATTTCTTAAAACATTATCCATTAGAGGTAGAATAGAAGGAGTAGCGAATTCGCTACTCCTTCTTAATGTTTACATAAGAAAAATCATTTGTAATTGATCAAGCTGTTGTTGGAATTCCTCTGGTGTTAAAGAATATTGGGCAATGACGGTCGTTGTATTTAAGGCAGCATGGACAATGATAGGTGTTAAAATTCGTTTTGTTCTTACGTATAAATAGGCGAAAACAAATCCCATGGATGAATATACAAGCAAGTGTTGAAATTCTCCATGAATTGCGCCAAAGATGAAAGCGGAGAGTAAGGCTGAAATAAAAAAGTTTAACCTTTTATATAAGCTTCCAAAAATAATCTTTCTAAAAATAACTTCTTCCAGAATCGGCGCAATGATGGCAGGGATAATCATAAATAAGGGAATTGCTCTAGAGATATCCATAATATTCTGTGTATTATCTGATTCTGGTGAAATCCCTAAAACATTCATTTCAATCAAGGATGCAACAACATTTACAATATTCGCTAAGAAATAACCGATGATCGACCAAAAAATGACATTCCCTATCGTGGAAGCATCCCGGTGGAGTGGCATTTTCATATCTGTTTTAAGAAGTAAGAGTGTAATGAGTAATGCTAAACAGAAACTGAATATACTCCAATAAATGACTACTTCCGTATAGTTATCAGGATAGTAATTTAGGGCAATCATTGCTGCGGGGAAGCTCGATAATTGTGTAACAATATACGTCAATATGATATACCAATATCTTTTAGGCAATATAAAACGACTCCTTTTAATTAGTGTGAGGATGATATCTATTAGTAAGTATATTAACAACTTCCAATAGGTATAATGAGAAAGTTCATTTTTAAAGAAAAAGAGAAATTTACATCCTTCTATACATAATTGTTATTTTAACATAGGTATTTTTTTTACTATACTCAGAGGTATTCTATTAATAAAGTTTTATAATTTTTTATAGATACATTGCTTGCAATTTTTTATAGAATTCATTATTATATTAATTGGGATTAGCACTCGTGAATGTTGAGTGCTAATAATCAAAATAGATAAAATAAAAAATGAAATAGTCAAGGAGGCTAATGTACATGATTAAACCACTAGGAGATCGTGTTATTATCGAGCTTGTTGAACAAGAAGAAAAAACTGCAAGCGGTATCGTACTTCCAGACTCAGCGAAAGAAAAACCGCAAGAAGGTAAAGTTGTAGCGGTTGGTACTGGTCGTGTTTTAGACAATGGTGAAAGAGTACCTCTTGAAGTAGCAGAAGGTAACCAAATTATCTTCTCTAAATTTGCAGGTACAGAAGTGAAATACGAAGGTACTGAATACTTAATCTTACGTGAAAGTGATATCTTAGCTATCGTAGAATAAGTTAAGATTTAAAAATACTTAATAGATTATTTAAGGAGGATGTTTCATGGCTAAAGAAATTAAGTTTAATGAAGACGGACGTCGTGCAATGCTACGTGGAGTAGACACATTAGCTAATGCTGTAAAAGTAACTTTAGGGCCAAAAGGTCGTAACGTTGTTCTTGATAAAAAATTCGGTTCCCCTTTAATTACAAATGACGGTGTTACGATTGCTAAAGAAATCGAATTAGAAGATGCATTTGAAAACATGGGTGCTCAACTAGTATCTGAAGTAGCATCTAAAACAAATGATGTAGCTGGTGACGGTACAACAACTGCTACAGTTCTAGCTCAAGCAATGATTCGTGAAGGACTTAAAAACGTAACTTCTGGTGCAAACCCTGTAGGAATTCGTCGTGGTATTGAAAAAGCTGTTGCAACTGCAGTTGAAGAATTACAAAATATTTCTTCTTCCGTTAATAGCAAAGAAGAAATTGCACAAGTTGCTGCTATTTCATCTGCTGATGATGAAGTAGGTCAATTAATCGCAGAAGCAATGGAACGTGTTGGTAACGATGGTGTTATCACAATTGAAGAATCTAAAGGTTTCTCTACTGAATTAGATGTAGTAGAAGGTATGCAATTTGACCGTGGATATGCTTCTCCATATATGGTTACTGACCAAGACAAAATGGAAGCAGTTCTAGAAAATCCTTACATCCTAATTACAGATAAGAAAATCGCTAACATTCAAGAGGTTCTACCAGTGTTAGAACAAGTAGTTCAACAAGGTAAACCATTACTTATGATTGCTGAAGACGTTGAAGGGGAAGCTCTTGCTACGTTAGTAGTGAACAAACTTCGCGGAACATTTAATGCGGTAGCTGTTAAAGCTCCAGGATTCGGTGACCGTCGTAAAGCAATGCTAGAAGATATCGCTATCTTAACTGGTGGAGAAGTAATCACAGAAGATCTTGGTTTAGATCTGAAGAGCGCTGGCATTGAACAACTAGGACAAGCTGCTAAAGTTGTTGTAACAAAAGAAAATACAACAATCGTAGAAGGTTCTGGTAACCCAGAAAATATTTCCGGACGTGTAGCTCAAATCCGTGCTCAAGTAGAAGAAACTACTTCTGAATTTGATAAAGAAAAATTACAAGAGCGTCTTGCTAAGCTTTCAGGTGGAGTGGCAGTAGTTAAAGTTGGTGCTGCAACTGAAACAGAATTGAAAGAACGCAAACTACGTATTGAAGATGCATTGAACTCTACTCGTGCTGCAGTTGAAGAAGGTATTGTAGCTGGTGGTGGTACTGCATTCCTAAATATCTACAACAAAGTTGCTGAATTAAACGTTGAAGGTGATGAAGCTACTGGTGTGAGCATTGTACTTCGTGCGATTGAAGAGCCGGTACGTCAAATTGCTGAAAATGCTGGTTTAGAAGGTTCTGTAGTTGTAGAACGTCTAAAAGGCGAAAAACTTGGTATTGGATTTAACGCTGCAACAAACGAATGGGTAAACATGGTTGAAGCTGGTATCGTAGACCCTGCTAAAGTTACTCGTTCAGCACTACAAAACGCTGCATCTGTAGCTGCGATGTTCTTAACTACTGAAGCGGTAGTAGCGGACATTCCTGAAGAAGGCGGCGGCGGAATGCCTGATATGGGTGGTATGGGCGGTATGCCAGGAATGATGTAAATCATTGCCCCGTATACACTGATCTATCAAAGCTCGTGTGTTTTGAAAAACATTATAAAGAGGCTTCTATCAATTATTAAATTTGATGGAAGCCTCTTTTTGTGTTATTTATTCGAAATCGGGAAGTGACACTGCTTAACTTTTCCTTAAATAGTAATTATAAGCCGTAAAGTTACGAGAAGGGATAACCTATTTGTTATACCGTTTTTGCGTAAAATTCCCTATAGTCTGTCAATAATTATTGCTTTTCATGTGTATTACTGATAAAATAGACCTAGGTAATGACGATTAGTTAGAAAGGTTGTAAGCCATTGTTAACCCCGTCTATTATATTAGAAGACAAGCCAGCTTATACAGACCATGATCGCTTATTTAAAGAGCTCATTCAAACATTCTTCCCACAGTTCATCGAAGCATTTTTCCCCGAGTTGTTTCAGGAAATTGATTTTACCGCCGTGAAGTTCCTAGAACAAGAGGTTTTCACAGATATTTTAAAAGGTGAAAAGAGGAGAATAGATATACTTGCTGAGGTGAAATTGCAAAAAGAAGAACAATTTATCCTCATTCATATTGAGCCACAGGCAAGTTATCAAAAGGAATTCCATGAACGAATGTTTATTTCCAGCTCCCGCCTCTATGAAAAATACCGCAAACCAATCCTTCCAATTGCCGTCTTCAGTTATGATGACAAGAGAGAAATAACCGACATTTTTACTTCAAATGTTTTCCATTTTCAAGTTTTCCAATTTAATTATCTTCAAATTCATTTAATAAAAACGAATTGGCGAAAGTTTATTAAGATGGACAATCCTATAGCAGCGGCTTTATTAAGTAAAATGGGGTATACTGAGGATGAACGCGTGCAAGTCAAATTAGAATTTCTAAAAATGATTAGTAGAATGGAATTAAATCCAGCTAGAACGAATCTCTTATATGGTTTTTTCAATACTTACTTATATTTAAGCAATGAGGAGGAAAAGCGAATGAGTGAAGAAATTGCAAAACTTCCAAGAGAGGAAGCTAATCGGGTACTACGACTTCCGAACTCGTATTATGAGAAAGGAAAGAAGAAAGGGATTGAGGAAGGCATAGAAAAAGGTATAGAAAAGGGCATAGAAATAGTAATCTATAATATGCTTCAAAAAGGATTACCAGAAGAGTTAATTGCGGAGGTATCTAATGTACGAATGGAAGAAATCGTAAAGATGAAAGAAAAGATGGAACTTTGAACAGGAATAAAGGTCGCCGATACCATAGTATTTGAAATCACGAAAAAATGAAAACAACTAATGAATTATGCCTCTGTATTTTGAACTACTCCTTAATTTAACCTTGATTTATCCCCCCCTTAACACCCTTTTATTTTCCATACTGTTTTAAACAAAAAATGTTCAATCAACTATTAAAAATAAACCTGAAAGGAGTGATAAACCCCAAAATACTAATTTTTATGAACTTTTAAGGCTATGTATATTGTTTCTAGTTACTAGATTTAAATTTAAAAAGGAGGACTATTAATGGGTCATGATATTTTAGGATACAATAAAGCTGGAGAAGCAATTGCTTATGCACGTTTTAGCATGGGAAATGATAATGCCACTATATTGTACAGGTTACTTGATGCAATTGATTACCATGCAGGAGTTAGTGGATCAGGTAACAGTACTACTTTTTCAATACAGCAAATTGAAGAAGCTTTGAATGCTTATAAACAAAAATGTAGTAAGGGTAATCCAACTCTACCAAAAAATAATTTCCTAATTGGGGATCAAAAGCAAATCCAGGATTTTCTATTAAACTGCTTAGAAACAGCACAAAAAGAAGAGAGTGTAACAGTGTTTTTTGGATGATGTTTATCATCAAGGTTGTTTATTCAATCCCTCCATATTCCCTACTTTCTTTATAACTTCTACAAATAAACTTCCGTAAAATCACAATTGTCTTAGGATATGGTGTCAGTCACCTGCTACTTTGTTAAAGTGGTGGGAGACTGGGGCCATAGCCATTGGCACTGATACTCAAAAGGGAAAGCACTGTCCCGCTTTTCAACATAATTCTACTTTGATAGTACTATCTGACAATTTCGCTCATCACACATCCACTCAATGGATTGGAGATACAGGCGGGAGATAAGTGTCGCCAAGCTTCGAAATAAGGGCGACTAAGTTTCAGGTGGAATTAAAACCCTACCTGAACCAAGTCTTCTTTATCAGATAACTATCTTAAGAAATTAAGATTTTCAACAGTAAAGGATAAATTTCTATAAATGTCTTATAATAAGTCTAAATTTAGATGAGGACATATTAGATAGGGGAATTTCAATGGATTATAAAAATATTACTGTAGCAGGTAGTGGTGTTTTAGGAAGTCAGATTGCTTTCCAAACAGCTTTTAAAGGATTTAATGTATCTGTATATGATATTAATGATAAGGCATTAGAAAAAGCAAAAGAAAGATTTTATCAATTAAAATCGGCTTATCAAGAAGACTTAGGAGCAACAAAAGAAGAGGTGGATACTGCTTATAACCGATTGTCTTTTTATTCCGATTTAAAACAAGCAGTAAAAGAGGCAGATTTAGTTATTGAAGCTGTGCCTGAAGTTGAAAAAATTAAAACAGACTTTTACACAAAATTGGCAAAAGCAGCACCAGAGAAAACAGTATTCGCATCAAATTCTTCCACCTTGTTGCCAAGTCAATTTGCAGAAGTAACAGGTCGTCCGGAAAAAATTCTTAAATTTACACTTTGCTAATGAAATTTGGAAAAACAACACGGCTGAAGTTATGGGACATTCGGGAACAGATCCGAAAGTATTTGAAGATGTTATTGAATTTGCAAAAGCAATTGGAATGGTCGCTTTACCATTGCATAAAGAACAACCGGGATATATCCTAAATTCTTTGCTTGTTCCACTTTTAGATGCTGCTCAAGAACTATTGGTAAAAGGAGTTGCTGCCCCGGAAACCATCGATAAAACTTGGATGATTGCAACTGGAGCACCAAAAGGGCCATTTGCTATTTTAGATGTCGTTGGTATTAATACACCTTATAATCTTTCTCTTGCAAAAGCTAAAGCTGGAGATAAGGGTGCTGCTGAGATTGCGGAGTATTTGAAAACAGAGTTCTTAGATAAAGGAAGACTTGGGAAACAGAATCGAAAGGGATTTTATGACTATCCAAATCCTAAATTTGAAGATCCTGATTTTCTAAAATAATAATGGAACAATGGTGGGGACTATCTAAGTGTTAATAATTGGTTGAAGTAATCTTCCCTTGAAGCCTTGAAGTGTAGGATTTTATGTAAGCTAAGAGTGAAATAATAACTTTTGTTAATATAAAGGATTTAATGGAGGCTTTCATAAGTTCACTCAACTTATGAGAAGCCTCTTTTTAATATTCTTAATGTCTCCTTCTAGTCATCCATAACGACATTTGTTTGGCAATATATTCAGAGCTATAATGCTTACCGTCACGAATCCACCACATTAAAATACCTAGAATAGAAGATGCGATAATATCCTTTGAAACAGCATCTTCTGTTACTATTCTTTGTAGATCGCGCCTAGCTTGAACGAATTCCACGATAAAGTTATGGAGCTTCTTTTGGAAGGCCTTCTCTTCGAATAACACTGATATGTATTTTCGGTGTTGATAAAAATAATCCAAAAAGGTAAGCAGCTGTTCATCTAAATCTACTGGTTCTAGCTGTAGTAATGGTGACAATTTCTTAGACAAATCATTGAAGATATCATAAACTACATGCTTCAATAAATCCTGCATATCTAAATAATGCAAGTAGAATGTAGCGCGATTTAATTCTGCTTTTGCTGTTACTTTTCGAACAGTTAATTCCTGTAAATTTTGTGATTCAATTAATAATGATTTAACAGATTCTTTCAATAAACGTTTAGAGCGAATAGCACGTGGATCTTCTTTCTTTGCAGACAATTTAACCTCTCCTTTGTCTATTAAACTGATATTTTAACAACACACCTAAAAAAACTGTTGTATAGTTGACGTTCTATTAAAAACTGTTGGTGGTTTCTTCATTTAAAACTTGTTACAATTCATTTTATCGTCACCGTGTTGATAAAGTAAAGAGGAGGTCCATTCATTTCTATGGCTCAACAAATAAATAAGAAAGTATTACTGTTTGTGTTACTACTTGGAGGTTTTTTATCGATATTAAATCAAACACTTTTAAATGTTGCATTAAGTAAATTTATGGAAGTGTTCGATGTTAGTGCGACAACGGTACAGTGGTTAGCGACAGGATTCATGCTCGTTAACGGTGTATTAATTCCCGTAACGGCTTTTTTAATGAAGCGTTTTTCAACGCGTCAATTATTTATTAGCTCGATGCTATTATTATTAATTGGTTCTATTTTTTGTGCAATTGCGCCAAATTTTACGATTTTATTAATAGGACGTATGATTCAAGCAGCGGGTGCAGGTATTATTATGCCGCTCATGATGAGTGTCGTTATGTTTATCTTCCCACCTGAAAAACGGGGAAGTGCAATGGGCTTATTAGGGCTTGCTATGATTTTTGCCCCAGCGATAGCACCAACATTATCTGGCTTCGTTATTGAATATGTATCATGGCGCTGGTTGTTTATTGGGTTAATCCCTCTCGTAGGAATTATTATTTTATTAGCATTCAAATATTTAATTAACATATCTGAGGGATCACAAGCAGAATTGGATGTGTTAAGTGTTATTCTCTCAACAATTGGATTCGGACTAGTATTATATGGATTTAGTAATGCTGGTAGTCATGGCTGGGGTGATCCGATAGTGTTAACGACAATTATCGTGGGGATGTTAGTGTTAGTGTTATTTACAAGACGTCAATTACGTGCAAGTGATCCGTTTTTAAATGTACGTGTGTTCCAAAACAAGACGTTTACAATGACGTCTCTCATTAACATTATCGTAACGATGATGTTATATGCCGATATGATCTTATTACCAATCTATTTACAAGATGGTCGCGGATTTACAGCATTTGATGCCGGACTATTATTATTGCCGGGGGCTATTATCAATGCGGCCTTATCCCCTGTTACTGGAAAATGGTATGACCGATTCGGCGCGAAGCCATTATTCATCATCGGTTTAATTTTTGTTATTCCTTCAATGTGGGTTGTAACCGACTTAACAGAAACAACGACATTTACTTTCTTAATGATTCGTACGATTTTCTTACGCATCGGTTTAAGCTTTATTACAATGCCGCTGAATACGGCAGGTTTAAATGCATTACCGAAGGAACTTGTTACACATGGCACAGCCGTAAATAATACAGTTCGCCAAATTGCAGGCGCGATTGGTACAGCGATTGTCGTAACCATTTATACATCAAAGGCAACAGACTACGCAGGTGATTTAGCTACCCAAGGTGTGACAGAGGGAATTGAGGAACTGACATCTATTTTTGCCTCAAGTGATGCATACTACTTTATGATGATTTTAGCGGTTATTGCATTGGTGATAACAATCCTAACACCACTGGAAAGACCTATGTCACCTAAAAAAACGGATGAGGTGCAATAAAAATATTCAACTAATCCGACTATAATAATGTAAAGGGAACAACTTTTTCTCAAAAACAAAAAAGACAAAATAGGCAATAAATATAAATAGTTCATTATATGCGTTTTTGGGGGAGATAGCCTTTTCAACAAACTTTATTATTGGAGAAAAATAAACTATCACTGTTCATGGTAGAATATATATAATGAATACAAGTGAAGAAAATGTGAGATAGGAAGGTGCATTCTATTGGAACTTTGTTCAGAGGTATTAAACAGAATTAGTGAAAAAATATCGGATACAAGTTTTGCCACTTGGTTTAAAAAAACGTCGGCAGAAATAGAAAATGACACAATTATAGTATATGCAGATAATGAGTTTGGAAAGGACTGGCTGGAACATAACTATGATGGATTAATTTCTGAAACAGTAAAAGGAATAACTGAAAAATCATATAGCATTCAATATTGTTGTAAGTCCCAAGAATCACACACATATTCAACCAGTAATTTTTATTCAAAACAAGATAGCATTATTAATCAATTACTAAAGAGAATCGAACAACTAGAAGCTAGAGTTGGTCGGTTAGAAGATAAAGGTTAGATTTTCCTGATTTTATCGCAGGTTAAAGGGGGGAACCCATTTGCCAAACATGACAGATCCTTTATAGTTGAATTTGGACAGGGTGCCACCTTCCTATTTCAATTATAAAGGATCTTTTTATCGACAAAACACTATTTATCCACTCCCTTGTACTATAAGAATATCCTCTCACTTTTCAAATGAATAAAATATAAAACGTCCTTTAGATATCATCGAAGGCAGATTTGTTCATATATTGCGAAGGCGTTAAAGAAGTTATCTTTTTAAATACTCTTGTAAAATAATTGACGTCATTGAATCCTACCAAAAAGGCAATTTCTGTAATGGTTTTATTCCCTGTGCGCAAATATAATTTCGCCTCTTCAATCCTTTTATAATGAATGAATTGGATCAAATTCATCTTTGTTTCTTCTTTGAATTTTCGTGAAAGATAGGTGGAATTAACATGAATAGATTTAGCAACTTCTTGCAATGTTAAGGATTGATCCAAATGTAATAGAATATAATCGATAGCCTTTTTTACGATAGGATTATAGTGGCGAGTTGAACTGGTTACAACTAAATTACAGTACTCATATGGCATACTGGCTCCTAACTTATTTAATTGACGAAGGGTTGTTGCTCTTTCAATCCAAATAGCATATTTCTCAGAAATGTGATGAAGATATACTGGATGCACACCCCCTTTTTCCGTAGCGATTCTACACAATGTATTAAAAACAAGTAGAATATTCTTTGTTACACGTATCGGACTTTCTGGGAATCGATTAGAAAAGTCAAATAAATCTCTTGAATCAACAGATAACTGGGCAATTGCTTTTTTATCCCCTCTTGAAATAAGATCCATTAATTTTTTTTCACCTTCATATCTTCTTTCAATAATATGCTGGTCATCTTCTGTGACTGTCTTACGATTTCCTTGTTCGATGGAAGATACATCTAATTTCGGGGTTACTTTTTCTACGTTAATCGGTTCATGATGACAGAGTGTGACTAAAATTTCACCAATAGATTCGTATTCCTTTTTAGATATAGCTGGTAATGACTCATAGAAATGCGAAAGCTGTTTTCTTTGGCTAACGGGTAGGTGGTTATTAGCAATAATATCACTTATAAAATTGGTCTCGGAAACCCTTGAAATAAAGGGACCAACCAGAATGGACCCCTCTAAAACCTCGTTATTCCAAATATCTGTTGCGATATATTCGAGATCGTATGAATTCATGAAGTAATAGTAGCTATTGGATGTTTGATGACTTTCCAAAGGTATATTATTACTATTGTTGCTCTGTAAAACAGTAGGTATAGAATGATGAACTAACTGTAGTCGTGGGTTCCCAAATAAATCAATGAATTGGACATTTATTTTCGTTACATTATATATTGTATTGCAAATTTTATTTAACCTATTTAATAATACGTTATTCATTACAAAATCCTACTTTCGTTAAAATTAGCCAAATAATGTGCTATATAAGAAAAATATGTACGGAGTTTACCTTAAATAATATTTTATAATTGTTCGTAAGCGATATCAAATACAGATTATTTATAGGAGGCTTTTTCATATGAGAAAAGTAATGAACCTGAATCAAGATTGGAAATTCACCAAACAAGATGAAGAGAAGTCCGTTAGTTTTTCTTATCAAGATGACAACTGGGAGTCCATTGATGTTCCGCATACATGGAATGCAATAGATGGGGCTAATGGTTTTGAATATTACAAAGGCGCTTGCTGGTATCGTAAGGTATTTAAAGTGGATACCCTTGAGCAGAAAAATCGCGTTTTTATTGAATTTAATGGTTCAAATAGTATTACAGATGTTTATGTAAATGGAAAACATTTTGGTCAGCATCGCGGGGGATATTCCATCTTTCGTTTTGATATTACAGAAGCAATTGAATTTGGGAAGGAAAATATCTTGGCGGTAAAAGTGGACAATACCGTAGTAGATGATGTTTATCCACAAATGGCGGATTTTACTTTTTACGGGGGAATCTACCGAGATGTCAATTTGGTAATTGTGGATTCAACTCACTTTGATTTATTGGATTATGGTTCACAGGGAATTTATATCATGCAGGAGGAAGTTTCCAATAAACAAGCCAAATTAATGATTAAAACAAGGATAGCGAATGATAATGATGAAGAGAAAAAGGTAAGGTTATGGGTTGATGTCCTTGGGAAAGATGGAAAAACGGTTACTTATGCGGCAAAAGAAGTGGTTCTATCTGCTAATGAGACAAGGGAAGTAGAGGTACCTGCTACAATTGAACAACCAATATTATGGAACGGACGAAAAAATCCTTATCTTTATGAAGTAAAAGTATCCTTAACTAGCTATAACGATACGGTTGATGAAGTTTCTATCCCATTTGGTGTACGTTATTTCAACGTGGATCCGGAAAGTGGCTTTTTCTTAAACGGCGAACATCTTCCTTTGCATGGGGTAGCAAGACATCAGGATCGAAAGGATAAAGGATGGGCTATTACGAAAGATGATCAAGAGGAAGATATGGAATTAATTAAAGAAGTCGGTGCAACTTCCATTCGACTGGCTCATTATCAGCATGATCAATATTTCTACGACCTTTGTGATAAAGAAGGTATGGTGGTCTGGGCTGAAATTCCGTTTATTTCCATTATGTCAAAAAATGAACTAGAAGGCACGAATGCTAAACAGCAGATGATTGAGTTAATCCGCCAAAACTTTAATCATCCATCTATTATGTTCTGGGGTATCCAAAATGAAATACAAATTGGTGGAGACCGCCCGGAAGTAAGAAGGCTCGTAAAAGAATTAAACGGATTAACGAAAAAAGAAGATCCAACTCGTCTCACAACAATGGCTAACGTTATGTTCGTCGAGGATGATGATGAGTATAATTACATGACCGATATTGTTGGTTACAATAAATATTATGGCTGGTACACAGGGGAAGCAGAGGAATTCGCTGATTGGCTTGATGGTTACCATAAGCTAAATCCGAATGTAAGCGTTGGAATTTCAGAATATGGTGCAGAAGGTATTATTCAATACCATAACAATACACCACAAGTAAGGGATTACTCCGAAGAATACCACGCACTATATCATGAGAAGGTTTGGGATATCTTTTCAAAACATCCGTATATTTGGGCAACTTATTTGTGGAACATGTTTGATTTCGGGGCAAATATTCGTGATGAAGGTGGAGTGAAGGGGAGAAATAATAAAGGTTTGGTCACCTATGATCGCAAAATTAAAAAAGACGCCTTCTATCTATACAAAGCGAATTGGTCTGATGAAAAGTTTATCCATATTACGAGTAAACGATTTGTGGATCGTCCGGATGATGCCATTACTGTAAAGATTTACTCTAATTGTGATGAAGTAACGTTGTTTTCCGATGGAGAAGAAGTAGCTTCAAAAACAAGTGATCATCATGTTTTTGTGTTCGAAAATGTTTCTTTAAAAGAAGGTTTTAATGAAATCAAAGCTGTTTCCAAAGAAGAGGACATGGAGGATGTGGCAATATTTAATAAAGTAGTTGAACCAAATCCAAGCTATGTCGTTCCAAATCAAGGGGAAGGAGCGGCTGAAAACTGGTTTGTACAACCCGATGATTTGGATGACGGTACGGAATACGAAGAAATAGTGATCACCGACGATGTTTATTCCTCGCGTGATAAAATTGAAACGTTGATGGAAAATAAAGAAACTCGTGCAGTGCTTATCAAACATTTGGGGGATATTTCAGAGATGCCAGCCTACAGCATGATCAAATCAATGGATTTAAACATGGTGGCTTCCATGGCGAAAGATCAGTTCCCTGGAAAAGTAATGTATTTACTTAATAGAGATTTAACGAAGATTAATAAATAAGTTATTTTTTCCAGATAAACCTTTTGTGAACTGGAATGGCATAAACATCACATGTTCTTTGTCTTTTATTAATTTTATCTAGAACCTAGAAGTTTGTGATTTCTTCTAAAACAATAACCGTGTATTAAAAAAAAGGGATGCTAATTTTTTTACCATTTGCATCCCTTTTAAGTGATTTTTATTCCTTTTTAACTGTACCAATTCTTTATGAAAAACCGTTATTCAGTTAATGAACAGCGACCTGCTTATCATGTTTGTCGCCCAGGCATTTCTCTAATAATTTTTGGCTATATCCTAGAGATACCTGAATAATGGGACCGAGTGCGAAGGCCATAACAATGGTTCCAATTCCAATAGGCCCACCTAAGAAATAACCTACTATCGCGACAATTACTTCCATGGCGGTACGCGCGACTGTAATACTGCATCCAAATTTTTTTACAAAGAATAACATTAAACTATCCCGCGGGCCTGCACCTAAATTAGCCGAAATATAAATTCCTGCACCGATGGCTAGCAATACAATGCCAAGGACAAATTCGATAAACTGTACCGAAAAGGTATGTGGATCTGGTATGATCCAATTAAAAAAGTCGATAAATAAGCCGACAAAGATCATATTCATAAAGGTTCCGATTTTTGGGAACTCATGTAAACCAATGGAAGAAATAGTAATAATGATGACTCCCATAATAATAGACCAAAGTCCAATGGATAATCCAAAGTTTTTAAACAAACCTATGTGCAATACATCCCATGAACCTACACCAAAACGTTGGCCCTTGACTGTCAGTGCCACCCCAAGTCCCATAACCATAAGACCTACAAAAAAGAAAAGCCACTGAATGCCAATTCCCTTTTTCATCTAAACCCCTCTTTCTTTTTATGAAACAGAAAAGCCACATTATGTAAAACATAAATGGCCTCTTAATCAACAATCTATTATAACAGTTTTCTACTAATTTACGAATAGAAACACTTAAGTTGAAATATCCAATTCCTTCATATCGAAAATTTAGACGTTATTAAAGAAATTTAGTTGAAGAGTAAAACGGTGTGATAGTTCGAAATTAAGAGGTTGAAATACTAATAAACTAGTGATGGATGTTCATGAAATGATCTTAAGACCATCAGCGTTTCTAGTTATAAAAGCATTTGTAGCTTGAAATGTTGGAAATAACCTGTTATGATTTCTCTTGTGTGAAAATTTAGGACATATTATATGAATGTATTTATTTGAATTTTCTGAACAGTTATAATCTTAAAGTGAGTGTTAATATCGTAAAAAAATAAAAGGTTTTAATAACACTTAAGTCTATTAATCTTTGTTTTCAAAATTTTAATCGAAAATATATTTTTCGCAAATTATTGGAGGAACTTATTATTATGGCAAAAGAGAAGAAAGGGAAAAAAGGACTGTTTCTACGATCCTTAGATAGGATTGAATTAGTTGGAAATAAACTGCCACATCCGGCAACGTTATTTGCAATTTTGGCACTTTTCGTTATTCTGCTATCGGCAGCTTTACAACCACTGGGAATTAGTGTTGAACATCCTGGTGAAGAAGGAACAATGGTGGAAATCAAAAATCTATTAAGTGCAGAGGGAATTCAATATATATTCACAAGCATGACGGATAACTTCATCGGCTTTGCTCCTTTGGGTGTTGTACTATTAACGATGTTGGGGATAGGAGTAGCTGAACGTACTGGGCTTATTAGTGCACTATTGCGAGGATTTGTATTATCTGTTCCTAATAGATTCATTACGTTAGGATTGGTTTTCGCTGGTATTATGTCTAGTGTGGCTTCTGATGCAGGGTATGTTGTATTACCACCACTAGGAGCACTTATATTTGCGGCACTTGGTAGACATCCGCTAGCAGGATTGGCAGCAGCGTTTGCTGGGGTGTCTGGAGGATTTAGTGCTAACTTATTATTATCTGGTACGGATGCTATGCTAGGGGAGATGACTATTGCAGCAGCTGCAATCATTGACCCTGCTTATGCAGAATCAATGAACATAGCGATGAACTGGCTGTTTATTGCGGTTTCGGTGTTTGTATTAACCATTCTTGGTGCTTGGGTAACCGAACGGATTGTAGAACCTCGACTTGGCGCGTATAAAGGCGATCAAAAAGAAGAATTGGAAGTTCTTCAACCAATTGAGAAGAAAGGTCTTATCTGGGCTGGAATAGCAGCAGTTGTTGGTGTTTTGCTTGCATCATTGCTTGTATTACCTTCCAACGCACCGATGCGTGGTACAGAAGGTGATGCCATGGCCCAAATTATTCAATCACCATTTATGAGTTCATTAGTTCCGATTATCGCTATTTTATTCTTTATACCCGCCCTTACTTATGGAATTGTTACGAAATCCATTCGCAGTGATAAAGATGTTGCAAACCAAATGTCAGACACGATGGCATCTATGGGAACATTTATTGTTTTGGCATTTACTGCAGGACAGTTTGTTGCATTTTTTAATGAAACTAATATGGGACTAGTATTAGGAGTATATGGTGCGGAACTATTAGGTAGTGTTAACTTAACTGGTATTCCGTTAATACTGCTATTTATTCTAATTACAGCAGTTATTAACTTGTTTATCGGAAGTGCTTCCGCTAAATGGGCGATGATGGCGCCTGTCTTTGTACCTATTATGATGCAACTTGGGTATTCTCCTGAGCTGACACAAATGGCGTATCGCATAGCGGACTCTTCTACAAATATTATTTCGCCATTGATGACTTATTTTGCGATTATTATTGCTTTCGCACAGAAATATGATAAGAAGATGGGTATCGGTACCTTGATTTCTACGATGGTTCCATATTCTATGTTCTTCCTTATAGGCTGGACGATTATGCTCATTATCTGGATGCTATTTGGTATCCCACTTGGACCAGGTGGCCCATTGCATTATAACCCATAAACTTTTAAAAGCATTGCTTCATATGAGGCAATGCTTTTTTGTGATAGTCCATTGACATTTTACCTCCTGGGGTATAAAATGGTTGTGTAAGCAAGTTATCAGATAATGAAAAGTTGTGTTTTTTTATCCATAGATATACCCATTGGGGTAAATTGGAAGAGGTACTACAGTAAAAGAACTAAACAATATCAGCAAGTGAAATAGAGGAGAGATGAATATGGGTAAAAAGGTATTAGTTGTAGGTGAATTTAGACAAAGATTAGATGAAATTCCAAAAGATCAACCGGTTTATATTCATTGCCGCTCCGGTCAAAGAAGTTATAATATGGTAATGGCTTTACAAAATCTTGGGTACCAAAATGTGTATAATATCTCCGGTTCGTATTTAGGTGTGAACTTATATGAGTATTATAGCGATTTAGTGACTGGAAGAGATAAAATCGTAACGGAATATAATTTTAAATAAATTATTATAAAGCGCAATTTTAATAGAATAAACATGGACATTATACCCTATGATGTATAATGCAGATATTGTTTCATTCGGGGGGTGTGTATGAGTACTTACATTATAAGCACAGCTTTAATTATATTTTTCACCATATTATATAGAAGGTATTTTCCTGTATTAGGTATTCCGTGTGGGAAACCAGCTAATGGAGGGACTCAAACAGTTATTTTAGACATTAGAGATTATAATGAAGTTAGGAATAACCATCATAGTAAAGTCTGGATACCTTATGCGTACTTAAAAAGATTCAAAGAAGAGATACCTAGTGATGGGCTATTGCATGTTATCGCAAGAGACCGTCTTGAACTTAATTTAGGACTACGGTATCTTCTAAGCAAGGGGTATCAAGTGAAAAGCTATGAAATTAATAATTGCCCTTGCAAGAAAGAGGAGGAAAAATAGATGGAATACGATAAATCGGTTGTCAATCGGCTAAAACGTATCGATGGTCAGATAAAAGGTGTTTTAAATATGATTGAACAAAACAAAGATTGTAGGGATGTCATTACCCAACTGTCAGCTTCCCGAAGTGCCATTGACCGTACCATTGGTGTCATTGTTAGTATGAATTTAGAACAATGTGTGCGTGAAAATATGGAAAAAGGGGAAAGTACTGAAGATCTTGTAAAAGAAGCGGTAAATTTATTAGTAAAAAGTAGATAAAAGTTCAGGTAACTTTATAAAAGAAAAAGTTACCTGAACTTTTTCTTTTATATCACACCATACTCGCACAGGTAGGATGTGATTTTTTATCTGCAGGTAGGAATGTAAAACCACTAAAAGCCTGGCGGATATAGTTACCAAGAGAAAGGTTATAATATAAAAGATTAAAGGGACAATTTACCCATATTAATGATAATATCTATGCGATTTTACTATTCAATCCGTAGATTCTTCTCCAGGGGAAGGAGAGTTAATTGACATTAGCCCAGAAGGAGTAAGTTTTAAATACGAAAGGGAATTCCTTCTAAAATAGGTCATCACCCATTTAACCCAAATCAACTCACCGATTATAGGCGCCAGCGTATGATGGAATTGTAATAAACTTTTCTCAAAAGGAGAATCAGGATATGTACCATCATACAGGGAATTACTGGCCTGGACAAAACTATAGGTATGGAAGAAATCATGGGACATTTTATCGAGAAATAACAATCGTGGAAGCGATGGATATTGCCATGCAACAAGTTCCAGGACAGGTGGTTAAGGTAGAGTTAGATATGGAAAAGGGACGTAAAGTATATGAGGTTGATATTGTAACTTCACAAGGGATAAAATATGAGGTTTCAGTAGACGTAAATACTGGTGAAGTGGTGGAAGTTGAACTGGACTAAAACTAAGCTTATTGAAGCAATTCACCATATAGGTAGCGTCATATAAAAACTACCTTCTATAACAATGCTTTAAAGGTCATGAGTTCATTCATGACCTTATTCTTTGCATGTACGTTTCATCCTTCTCCCTTTAATTTTTATCCCCTTCCCCATTTTTATCGGAGTCAACAACAATAAAAGGCCGCATCATATCATAATCCTCATGTTCTAGAATATGACAGTGCCATACATAATACCCTGTATATGGGGCGAATCTCATGATAACACGAGTTATTTCTGCTGAAGGTGCTGCCACCGTGTCCTTCCAGCCCCGTTCATTTGGCTCGGGAGGTCTTGCATCTCCTGTATAGACGATTTTCCCGTTCGACTGATAAAGTTCCAAATCGAAAGGACGTCGGTCTAAAATTTGAAATTGGATTAAATGAATATGAATAGGATGAGTGAAATTTGTAATATTCATAAGGGACCAAATTTCTGTCGTTCCTAATTGAGGGAATACTGTCACAGGGTCCATCCATTTTTCATTATTAAGGAGAAGTAACGGTCTTCCCCATTCATCTGTTGTTCCATTTAACTTTAATGTTCTAATTGCCGTAATCTTATTGTTTTTTAAGGAAGGAATCCGTGTCAGATGCATTGGAATACGATGTAGGTCTACTTCTGAAAGTGGCAAACGCACTCTGAATTGCATAATGTCATCTGTTTCGTCTTCTGGATTGGCATTCGGTCCTAAATCATTTTTTAGAGTAATCGTCTCTCCATTATATTTCGAAAAATCAATGATAACATCGATACGTTCTGCAGGTTCAACGGATATTTTATCCATTTCTATCGTTTTTGAGAGTAACCCTCCATCTGAACCAATTTGATTAAAAGGCTGCTCAGAGTCGAGATACAATTGATAGGCTCGAGTATTTGACCCGTTTAAGATACGAAGCCGGTATTTTCTAGGTTCAACCTCTAAATATGGCCATACTTTTCCATTGACGACTATTTTATCACCGAGGAAAAATGGTGTAATCGATGGATTTGGTAAATTTTCCGGAGGGTCATCTGGTTGGCTAGGATAAAAGAGAGAACCATTATCCTGAAATGATCGATCCTGAATGATAAGTGGGATTTCGTATTTTCCTGAAGGTAAGGTAAGGGATTGTTCTTTTCTATCTCGAATAATATACATGCCTGCAAGTCCTGCATAAACATTCAGTCTTGTAATTCCCATCGCATGGTCGTGATACCATAATAAAGATGCCCGCTGATGATTCGGATATTCATAGACTTTCCTTCTAAAAAAAGGGCCAACCTCCTCAAAACCATTGGTAAACCAGGCTTCTGGGTAGCCATCACTGTCAGGCGTTGTTTCACTGCCGTGTAAATGAGTGACAGTCCGTACTTCCGGTAAATTTTCTTCATGAAAGAAAGACTCATCAACGGGTAGTAGATGTTTATTCGGAAGATTATTGTTCCATTTGACTTGAATAGGTTCGTTTTGATGAACTTCAATTGTTGGTCCCGGAAACTGACCATTATACCCCCACAAACGCGTTGGTGGTAAGTCGCGATGTAGCTTTTGACTGAATTCTTCCATGGTTACCTCATAATGAGCACCGTTTTTATCTTGTTTAATCGGCTTTAACGTTTCTGGTATTGGAAGTGAATCAACAAACTTTGTAAGCTTAGGACTCATTGTACTATCTCCTTTTTTATTTCTATACATATTAGATTATGATAAATGCCCTGTAATGGGATAGGCAGATATAATATAGTTCAAATAAAAATTTAGGAGGATAGATTAAGTCCAAGAATCAGATGGTTCCCTATATGTAGTTCATTTAAGAAACCATTAATGAGATAGCACCCACATTAAGGGTTGCTATTTTTCTTATCCGAGTTGTTTGTTTTCTAATTATTTGCTATTCTATCTGTAGTAATATGCCTCAAAATCCCCACATATTAGAAAGGATGTGCTTGAAAATACCACTAAAACCACTTTTACAAGATCAATCTTCGGAGTACGCCGCACTAACTAAAGTAATGGAAGACCCAAGTAATTATAAACCAAAATCAGACAGGAAGAATAGAAGAACAACATTACTCAGACAAATACCATTTCAGCGACTGATGGATTTGAAAGTAGATTATGCCTTCAAACAGCTTTTTGGAAATGAAAAGAATAAAGATATTACTGTTGTATTTTTAAACGCTATTTTACAAAAGACCGGTCGGAATTGTATAAAAGATATTTCCTTTTCAAACATAGAAACAGGTGGTGAGTATGTTGATGATAAACAATCAAGATTAGATTTGTTAGTGACTACTGAAGCTGATGAAAGAATTAATGTAGAAATTCAGTTTACTAATAAGTACGATATGATTAAACGCTCCATTTACTATTGGTCTAGAGTATATCAAAATCCACTACAAAAAAAGATGAGTTACAAAGGGTTGAAACCTGTAATTGCAATTAACGTCATGAATTTCAGCCTATTCGCTCAAACAGAACGATTTCATACTATGTATCATTTGTACGAGGATGAAGAGAAATTCAAGTTGACAGATGTAATAGAATTTCACTTTATTGAAATGCCTAAGTTAATGAAGGCTTGGAAAGAAGAAAAACTAGATCCATGGAATGATGTCTTAGTTAGATGGTTATTAATGCTCGGCATGGTTGATTACAGAAAAAATAAAATTTATGAAGACATTTATCATGAATTGGAGGGAATTACCATGAAGGATAAGACATTACGTAACGCTTTTCAAAATTGGGAAGAATTAAGTATGACGCAAGAACAGTATCTTGCATATGAGTCACGTTTAAAACGAATTAACGATGAAGAAGCTGCCGAACGTGACGCGGAACTTCGATTACAGGAGGCAAAAGAGAAAGCGATAAAAGAAGGAAGGAAGCAAGGGATTGAAGAAGGAATAAAGGAAGGAATAAAGGAGGGAATAAAGGAGGGAAGAGAGAAGGGAAGAGAGGAAGGAAAAGAGGAAGGAAAAAGAGAAAAAGAAGCAATAGCCAGTCGTCTTTTAGCAAAGGGAATGACGATAGAAGAAGTTGTAGAGATAACAAGGATAAGTAAAAATAAAGTTATTGAAATTCAATACTGTTTAGTAAAAAATAAGAAGTAAATATCGGAAACATGGCGGATGAAATAAAAAATGCTATTTAAAAACTTCCTTTCTTTTATGTAAAGAGTAAGGAAGTTTTTATTTGGTAAATTTTAAAAGGAATTTTATTCATGGGTAGTTCAAGTCTTGATAGGTGCAGTCGATGCTTGATTATTCGTTTCGATTGTTTCGATAAATGTTTCGATTGTTGAAGTTAAGAAAGTATCGGCTCTTCTTATAAAAACAGTTTTAACCTTACTATACTGATTTGGGAGGGAATGGCATTGGATAAGTCCGCTTTTTTCTAATTGGGTGACTGCGGATTTAGGGACAAATGTAACACCAAGTCCTACGGCAACACTACGTAGGATGGTCTCTAACGTACCGAACTCCATTACCTTTTGAGGTTTAATGTTTTGATCTTTATACCAAGCTTCTAGGCGTGCTCGGTATCCACAGCCTTTACTAAAGCATAGGAATGGTTCTTCCTTCAACTCATCCAGTGTAGATGCACGCATATCTGAAATTAAGACAAGCTCCTCTTGAAACACTTCATGTGAAATAAGATCGGGGTGGAATTCTGATTCTGTCACAAAAGCTCCGTCCAATTTATGATTTAATACTTTTTCTTCTAATGTTTCTGTGACTCCAGTAATCAACGACAAATCGACATTTTTATATTTCTTTACATAGTTAGATAAGATTTGTGGCAAATGAATGACCGTTTCAACGGTTCCGATTTCTAATTTTCCAGACGGCTCTTTTTTACTTTGAACAGCTTTTTTCATTTCATCTGTTAACAATAGGATTCTTTTGCAATAATTTAATAGCTTTTTGCCCTCAGGTGTCAAACTCATACCGCGCCGATGTCGGTTAAACAAAGGGGTATTCAGTTCTGTTTCAAGCTTATGAATTCTCGATGTAACATTCGATTGTACATAATTAAATTCTTTGGCGGCAGCCGTGATCGTACCTTTTTCAGCCACTTTCTGAAAAATCTCTAAGTCCTTAAACTCCACGATATTATCCCCTTTCCTATTTTCATATTCTAATTTTATGATATCACTTTTTTTGATGTAAATCATTATTTTTATTCGTTTTACAAGATACTAAAAATGGTAGATTATGAGAATAGATTATTTACATGAAGGGAGCTGAGGATCATTGAAAAATAGTGTATGGTTAGGAGCTTTTTTGTGTTTTATATCTGCAGTTTCATGGGGGGCAATGTTTCCTGTAGCGCATGGGGCTTTCAAATATATTGATCCTTTCTATTTTACAATTTTTCGCTATGTATCTGTTACGATTATCTTAATACCTATACTTCTATGGAGAGAAGGAAAGAAGGCCTTTCGATTGGAAGGAAAAGGCCTTAAATTATGGTTTTTCGGAACAGCGGCGTTTGTGGTCTATAATCTATTCATCTTCTGGGGAGAGGATTTATTAGGTGAACCGGGCGTAATGGTGGCATCCATTATGGAGTCATTGATGCCGATGATATCTATTGTGATTGTATGGATGCTTTCTAAAAAGAGCCCCCATCGATTCACATTAATGTGTGTACTTCTGTCCTTTATTGGTGCAGTGTTGGTCATTACGAAAGGGGATATTCGATCATTTCTTGGTGCAACGAGTGATATTATTCCATCCTTGCTTATTTTCATTGCTGTAATTGGATGGGTTGTATACACGATGGGTGGTAAAGAGTTTAGTGGTTGGTCTGCTTTGCGGTATTCGACATTAAGTTGTTTACTTGGAACGGCTACAGCGACTGTTATTGTAGTAGGGGCAACGTTGTTCGGATATATATCTTTTCCAACCGTAGAAACCATCCAAGCAACAACTCCACATTTATTGTTTATGATTATATACCCAGGTGTTATTGCGTTAGTTGGTTGGAACATCGGTGTGAGCATATTATCACCATTAAATTCGCTGTTGTTCATTAATTTTGTACCTGTCACAACACTTATCATTTCAGCGTTTCAAGGTAATCAAATAACGATATTTGATATTCTTGGCACTGTCTTTATCATTGTTTCACTTGTATCCAATAATATCTTTGTAAGAATGTCACAAAAGAAGGAATCAAAGAGATATATTCAAACCCATTTGCGTGAGCAGGAAGTTTAGAGATAACCATCAACTAAATAACGTATGAAATAGCAGGTTGAGAACAAAAATTCCCAATCTGCTATTTCTATTTTGTAGACTAAAAGACTTGGTTCCTTTAATATCTGAAACTTTTCTTTTAAAATTCCGTATATATAGATACTATTAACTTATAGAAGGTGGAGCAGTCATGAGTATCTTTAAACGAATACGTATCATTTTAGCAACTGACAACTCCCACAGCTTAAGCGGTGGGGTTCTAGGATGCGATAGATACACTGTATCTAGCACACTTCTCAATGGTACCCTTATCTTTCGTTTCGGAAAGAGTTTCTACCAAAGCACTGGTGCACTTTCACCTAAAACATTAACGGACGTATTGCGTATAGCAAGGCACTTCATTAAGCCGGCCTAAAAAGACCTCTTATGTGCTTTTCGTTCCGCTTTCTCTTGGGCGTTATCATGACCAATCAGGTTTGTTGTTACGTGACAAACCAACGTATTGTTTCACTTGCAGAATGTTTTAATCGTTCTATTTCACAATTATGCAGTTCTATAAAGTTATTCCAACCAGTATTACATAAATCAATATCAACAGAGTCAAACGTTTCATTTGTGTTCCTTATTAAAAAAGCGCTATATAAATCACGTTGGATATGAAACTCACCAAAGTCATTCCAACGTTCCGAAAGTTGTTTCTTCTCGTATTTTCCTGTTAAATGGTTAAACTGACTAGCTTTTGTGGCATAGGTATCTATCTTTTTTATCAATCTTCCTTGATAATTTAATTTTCGATCCATAATTTCGATTAGCATCGCAGGAGCACGATTGGCGATTGATTTTCCAAACCGTTTTTTTCGGTTAATCCTACCGTTTGTATGGTTTCTAGTAGTGTTTTTCGCACGTCTTTTTAGTGATTGAAATCGCATTGTTTCTACTCGTATATTCGAACCTAAGGCAAGAATATCGTTTGCTAATTTTTCATGGGACATTTTCCGTTGTACAGCCACTTTGCGATAGAGCTCTCTGTGTTTTTGACGCAACTTTTCATAACCCTTGGAGTATGTCCACGTTAATCTACCTTTTTTGATTGTTCCATTTTCGTTAAAGTTGTTGGGATTGGTACTTCGTTTAGACCTATCCATTTTACGTTGTATGATTCTTATTTCTTTTTCATCATTATGACACTCTGGAGCAAGTTCACGAAGTTCAACTCTACTTTCACTGCAAATCGCAATGGTGGATGTACCAATATCTAACCCTATACGTTTTGTTTCGTCATTAGCAATTTCGCGATTTCTTTTTACTGGTGGGCAGCCTTCTTGAATTAGTTGAACAAAATAACGAATTTTCCCTCTGACTTCCCGTTTTAAAATACGCACATACTTTGTCTTGTCTAATAAAGCTAAATGAGCATATTCATCATCATCTTTGGGTGAAATTGGCATACATAGCCAATTTTTCGGTTTGGGATTTTTCTTGGTTGGTTTGTCGCCCCAAAGAATATTTCCTTCTATATATCTCAATCCGGTTTTGTTTGATTTGTTTTCTACTGAGATATCATCATTCGAATTTTTGAAATGTACTTTTTTTGATTTTCCAAAATGAAGCTTCTCGACTGTTTGAAAAGCCCTTGTTGCAAGTTTTTGTGCCTCTAAACTACCAATATGTTCCTTGAATTTGCTTTGGACTTCCTTTACAAAGTGATGTATTCCACATTCAGAAAAGTCATAATTTAAACGAATATCCGCTAACTTTTTATTACGTTCTTTTGACTTAGTCTCACGAAGCAATGCACGATATAGCTTATCTGTTTTCACAGCTTTGTGTCGTTTCAGAGTTTCACCTAGACAAGAATTGTAGACCATTCTTGCGATTTTGAATTCTTTTCCAAGCGATGTTGTTGCCAAGCAGGAAGGTACAAAGGAAATTCCCCAAATCAAGAACAAGTACCACGGTCAACTCAAAATCCATCTTCTAGTGGAATAGATAAAGCACCGAACTTCTGTCCAAACTGTGGAGAAAAGACAAATGGTGCTAACTTTTGTTCCAATTGTGGGCAGAAGCTGATATGAATTAGAAAAGGTGCTTAAAATGAAAATATATTATGATGTTTATTAGTATAATATAAGGGGTATAGAATAATGCTCGTTTGTGTATGGGCATTCCCTTACATACCCTACATAATAATGATGTTCGAATACTTTTCCCTAAATGTCGATTATTAGGGGTTATTAGGGGACAAATGGATGTAAATTAATCGAACCAGGTGTGCTTATTTCCATTCAAACATTCATGCGCAAATAGCAAACATTGAGGCTGGGACAACTAGAGTGTTTAACCCTAAAGACGAACAATTCGCTATCTAAGCGAAGTATATTTCTGGAGCGATTATTCGCTCATCATGTTCGGTTTTCAAGTGGTTAAAATACTTTTGTCCCAGCATCTTTTTGTGTTCACTTGTATCTATGCTAATATATAGTAAAATGTTCTCGTAAGGTAAAGAAAAATAGGAGATGAATTTAGATGAAGAAATTATTTTCTATTGCTTGTATAGTATTTGTTTTTACATTAGTCGGTTGTAATGATAGTGCCCAAGAGGAAATGAATGCACAGGAAATAAAGGAATTGGTCCATGAATATAGTATTGGGGACTTCGAAGATGTGTCAGCTTCGATTACATCGGATGAATTAATTGTGATGGATAGTGATGAAAAAGAGACTTCTTATTCACTTCCAAAGGATGAATTCTTTGTTTCGATTGCACCATTTGTTAAAACAACACATCCATGTGCTGTCCACAGTTTAACAGGATGTCAGGGAGAATTAGTGAACAAGGAATTTAATGTATCTATAGAAGATAAAGATGGTAAAGTCATAGTGGACGAAACGCTGACAACCTTAGATAATGGTTTTATTGACATTTGGTTACCAAGAGATAATACATTTCACGTAAAAATAGAACATGAAGGAAAAGTATCTGAATCGGAAATTTCTACCTTTGAAGGCGATAATACTTGTATTACAACGATGCAATTAATATAGATAGAACTTTACTTTTTAAAATAAAGGCCTCTCCGATATTGGGGAGGTTTTTTGTTTTCTAAATACCCCGAACCGTTTGCTCTCTGGTTGAAGACCTTTTGGGAAAGTCAAGAACCTGGAGAGCGGTTCTTGGTATATATTTTAACTAAAATCCATCTAATGATTGCCCCGATTCCTAAACCAATTGGCAGGAATAAAAACCCTGACCACATTGGACCAATTAAGTGTCCGAAAATGGTAAGACGAGCGGAAAATATGACACCTACTGTAACAAAATAGGCTGAAAACACAAGCGGTAAATAGGCAAATGGTTTCCCATCTCCTCCACCAGCATGTTTATATGCATCCCATATGGCAAAAAAGTATAAACAAGGATAAAATAAGAGCCATAGATAGTTTGTTTCCTGAATTGCATCTTCAATTTGTAAATTAAAGCTTAGAATGATAATTGTATTAAAGTTACCCTTAACATTAACCAAAAACTCTAAGAAGACCAATAAAAAACCTTTTAGAAATTGCCTACTTAATAGTTGGTAAAAACCCGGAAGTGCTATACTCCACAGAACAGCCTCTAGCTTTTTACTTTTCTTTTGTAAGTTAATATCCATAATCTAACCTTATTTCGATAAAATCTCACGGTTAGGTGTGATTGGTGGCTGCCCAGTCCATCCGTTTTTAATTATGGGTATTGCTCTATTTCCTGCATAGTTGGCTATTTCTGATGTAGCAAGTTCTATGTTTCCATTCATTTATTTGCCACCTTTCGTTTTGATGAGTTCTCCTCTATCCACCATTCTTGGAGGCTCTTCTAACCATCCATGTTTAATCATTAAATTTGTCCCATCTTCCGCGTATAAGGCGATTTCTCCACTTAAACGGGCATAATGACTTGCAATATCCCTTCTCGTATTGGTTGAAATACTTAACCCATAAAAGCCTATACCTAAGCCAATCATTCCAGTGGTATGAAGCATCATCAGTTTATCAGAAGATACTCCAGTATCCGTTAACTCAGTTACAAGAGCGTCTGATCCCATTGGTACAGGTACATCACTGCTTTCCAATACATCTGAAAATATTTCTACATGTTTTTTTGCTATTTCAATTCCCCTCAAGAAAAAGTCTCTTACCTCTTTTTTCTCGGCTACTTGACCGAATCCCGTTAAGGTTGCAGCACCTAGGGAATTTCTTTGTAAGTTCCCGAATAAATGGGAGATTTCCACAGATAGTAATGGTCTTTTTTCGCCAAACCAACCAGTTAAGAAGTTTTGTTTTTTTACAAAGTCAATCTCTTTAGGTGCTGGAATGGTTGGGGACTCTGATAACACTCCTTTAGCTTTCATGACAGCTAATGTTTTGTGATGAAATTGATTATAATCGTTTAATACTTTTGTGAAAAAGTCATAAAGGTCTTCACGTGTAGTCATAGTTACAGCAGCTGTTGCGGCTTGCATGCCTAGCATTCCAAACTGTAAGCAATTTTGTAGCATATAATTATCTGTATATAACCTCCCTTTTGTTATATCAACATCTTCCTTTGTTATTCCGGTGGGGAGAGGTCTTTTTTCTTCATGAAAAAAGGGTTTGATGGATTCAAAGTGCTTTCTAGTTAGTTGTAATGCATCTGAAATAATCTCCTTTATTTCAGGATCCTCTACTTTTTGATTGAAATAACTCAATACAGCTATTGACAAACTATCGTTTACATATTTCCCCCATATATCTGCTAGTTCTGATGCGGTTAAGGGTTTCTTTTGCTCCATTCTAATGGTCTACCTCCACTATTCATATTGGTATCCATAGTTTGTCATTATCTAAACAAGATATACTTTTTCTGTAAATATATTTTTGTATAAAAGTGGATACATTTGGGAGATTAAAAAGGAATATTATTATTTCCTTGGGGGATAAACATGACGAGACCTTCATTGTTTAACCGGTTATTAAACAGAAAGCAATCAAAAGAAAAATCAAAAACTAGTTTTAGTACAAAAATAACGAAGAACTTAGATGATAATTTACATAATATGAAGCAATTACTTGGTGACCCCGGTGATTTAGTTATACGTGAATTAATTATTGGTGGTTTAGTAAAGAGAGCGGCTATTGTATATATAAGTGGGATTACGGACGAACAGCTAATCAACAACAATATTTTAAAAACAATCCAGTTAAATTTAAAACAAATCGATTCCAAACAAATTTTAGATCAGATTCATAAAGAAGTTGTTGCTATTACAGATATACAAAAATCAAATAATATGGATGATATTTCTTTCGCGGTTTTGAATGGGAATACGGCTTTTTATTTAGATGGTTATGAAACAGTTCTTTTAATGGGAACAACCGGTGGGGAAACACGTTCCATCGAACCCCCTGATTCCGAGACATTAATCCGTGGTCCAAAGGATGGGTTTGTTGAAAATATTGCAACAAACATGGCATTAATTCGCCGTGATATCAAAGACCCCAATTTACGATTTAAGCAACATGAAGTGGGAAAGCGATCAAAGCAAAAGCTAATTCTATGCTATGTTGAGGGCATTACGAATCCTGATTTGGTAGATGAGGTAAATCGAAGGCTGGAGACGATTGACATGGATTTTGTTTCCGATTCCTCGTATGTAGAGCAATGGATTGAAGATAGTTTTCTTTCTCCTTTTCCACAAATATTAAATACGGAGCGACCTGATAATGTATCTTACCATTTAGTGCAAGGAAAACTAGCTATTTTAGTGGATGGGACCCCATTTGCTCTAATTGCACCTGCTACTATTGGGGATTCTTTGCAATCAATGGGGGATTACAATCAAAGATGGCTAAGTGCAACATTATTAAGATTACTACGGTATTTATCCGCCTTTTTTGCATTGTTTTTGCCAGCATTATATATTGCACTCGTTTCCTATCATCCTGGGATGATACCAAGTACATTGGCGTTTTCTATTGCTGCGTCAAGGGAAGGGGTACCATTTCCAGCAGCCATTGAAGCGATACTTATGGGAATAACGTTTGAAATTTTACATGAAGCGGGGATCCGTCTGCCTAAAGTTATTGGGCAAACGATTGGCATTGTCGGTGGGTTAGTTATTGGTGATGCTGCAGTCAGTGCGGGGATAGTTAGTCCAATTATGGTCATTGTTACGGCATTAACTGCTATCGCATCCTTTAGTATACCTACCTATAGTGTTGCCATTGCCTTTCGAACGGTTCGATTTGCATTTATGATTGCAGCATCTTTCTTGGGATTATATGGAATCATTTTAGTGTACATTATGGTTAATATTCATCTTGTTAATTTAAAGAGTATTGGAGTTCCTTATAGCACTCCTTTTGCTCCTACTTTTATAAAGGATTGGAAAGACCTAATACTTAGGGCACCAATTACAAAATTAACCCAGCGTCCGACTTATCTAAGACCAATGGATAACAAGTCGGGAGACATTAAAACAGAAAAAAGGAAGGAATAGTCATTATGAGTACGTTTAAATATGGAGACAAAATGATTAAAACCCGAGATATAATGGTTCTCGTTCCTTCCATGCTTATTGCTGTCGTAGTATTGAGTTTGCCACGAATGCTAGCTGGAGTAACAAACGCGGCAGATGGTTGGATTCCTATCGTCGTTTCGGGTATAGTCGCTATCCTTTTAGCTTGGTTTGTGGCTAAATTAGCTTCTTTTTTTCCGAATCAGTCCTTTTTGGAGTATGCTTCATCATTAGTATCAAAGCCTATAGCAGTTATATTAACCTTGCTATTTGCACTCGAAGGTATATTAATAACTGCATTTGAAGTGCGTGCAATTGGGGTGATTTCTGAACAATATCTTTTCAGAAACACACCAATCGAAATTATAACGTTATCCTTTTTGTGGGTTGTTGTATATGCTGTTTCTGGATCAAGAGCTGGAATTTTTCGTTTAAACTCCTTGTTTTTACCTTTTATCTTTATTGCAGTCATTATTTTAGTCTTTTTTTCTATTGGATATATGGAATTAAGTAATGTGCTACCGGTATTTAAGACAGATGTACAAGGATACATGCAAGGAACGATGAAAAGTGCGTTATCTTATTCAGGAATTGGTGTTTTATTTTTTTACATAGCGTTTGTTAGGCAGCCAAAGAGGGCACCGGGTATGGCAGCTGTTGGAATGGGCTTTGTAGTTATGCTCTATGTTCTTATTTATTTCACATGTATTGCTGTATTTGGTTCAGCCACAGAAGTGCTTCGATTACCAATTATTGATTTAGCTAAAGCCATCGAGATTCCTGGAGGATTTTTTGAGCGAATTGAATCCGTTTTTTATGTGATATGGATTATGGGGATTTTTACAACAACAGCAATCTCATTTGACATTGCTGTTTTGGCAATAACGTTGGTCTTTCCGAAATTAAACAAAATAAAAGTGACGCTTTGTCTTACCCCGTTGATTTTTATCATTACTACAATGCCGAAAGATTATATAGAGGTCGAACAATTCGGTAATTATGTGAGTTATTTGGATCTAGGTTTAATTTTCTTTGTCACCATCTTATTATGGGGAATGTACCTCATAAGAGGAGTGAAAAAACGTGAAAAGTAGAAAAGGTATATTATTCCTGGTGGTGTTGCTACTCTTTCTATCAGGTTGTTGGGATAATGTTGAAATTGAAGAAAGAGGATTTTTATTTGGGGTTGCTATTGATTTAGCTGAGGAACAAGGTGCAAAATTTGAAATGACGGAACAATTTGTTGTTCCAGCTGGGTTAGGTACGCCTACCGAGGCCGGGGGAGGAAAGGCCTATCGGAATTTAAGTGGGGCAGGGGAAACCTTGCAAGAGATTAACGGTTATATCGGTAGGCAAGCAAATCGTGTTGTAAATATAGAACATTTGGATTTCGTTATTATTTCAAGGGAGGTTGCTGAAAAGGAGGGATCATTTGGTAATGTCATGGATGTGTTTCTTCGGTTACCGGATATGAGGCGTGGAATATTATTGGCAATTGCAGACGGCAAGGCAAGTGATTTCCTGGAGATTGAACCCGAACAAGTGAAAATCCCATCCCAATATATTAGTGAGTTAACGGAAAATAAAAGATCCTCTATTACGATAGGACCAATTAGTATGGGGAATATTCAAGAGTTAATGTTAGATGACCGAAGTTTTATGATTCCACTATTGTCAATCCTTAAAGAAAATAGTGTTGAATATGACGGCTTTGCAGTGTTTCTTGGGTACACCGATCAAATGGTGGGTATACTTGAAGGTGATGAAGCAAGGGGGGTTAATTTTATCATTGGTAAGAATCAAGGAGGAACAATTACGACAGAAATTGCAGGGGATCAGGTAAGTTTTCTAATTTTAAAAGGGAAAAGTAAGGTTCAATTAAAGAATAAAGATAAGGATGGTTTAAGGTTCCATGTGAATATAGGATTAGAGGCGCAAGTTGCCGAGTATACCGGGTCACGAGATTTAGATACTGAGAAGGAAGTAAAAAGGTTTGAGAAAGTATTAAATGAAGAAGTTAAAAAAAATGTTGAAGATGCAATTAGTTTAGTAAAAGATGAATACAAAGTGGATGTCCTTTCTCTTCATGATCATTTGCGCATGTACCATTACGATTTATGGAAGGAAGTAGAGGATAACTGGGATCATGGTGAGAATTATTTTTCGAAAAGTGATATTACCATTGATGTGAAATCCGCATTATCCAGGCCAGGGTCTTCAGCACGAACGAAAGGTAAACACGGGGAGGATTAATTCATGTGGGATTCAATCCTAGAAAGATTTCCAACGCTATTAGAGTGGTTTTATACATTGCTTGCTTTTATTGTCCCGTTTCTTGTGTATAAAGTGAATCAAGTGCTTCATGAAGCGTTGGATCCTCCGTGGAAGAGGGAAGAAAAGAAGAATAAAGAAGGTCAAGAGCAACCATCACAATGATTGGTTGCTTTTATATTGGTTTCTCAACTAAGATAGAAGGAGTGGGGAATATTACCAAAAGAGGTGTACCTATGAATATTGAAACGTTTTTATCACTTGATGCTACAGAGATGGCAACCCTTATTCGGAAAAAAGAAGTATCTGCCAAGGAATTAATGGAAATCGCCTTTAAGCGGTTGGAAGAAGTACAACCAGCCCTAAATATTGTTACACATACTAGGAAAGAACAGGCGTTAAAAGAGGCGGAGAACTTATCTATTGAAAATGCGCCATTTAATGGCGTGCCAATTTTAATGAAAAATATTAGTCAGTCAATAGAGGGGGAACCGTTGACAGCTGGTTCCAAGCTTTTACAAGGAAATATGTCAAAAGTCGATTCCTATTTTGTGAAAAGGTTTCGTGATGCTGGTTTTCATTTTATGGGACACACGAATACTCCAGAATTTGCATTGAAAAACATAACAGAGCCAAAGCTTTATGGACCTACACGAAATCCATGGAATAAGGAGTTTTCACCTGGTGGATCAAGTGGGGGTGCTTCAGCAGCAATTGCATCTGGAGTGGTTCCTCTAGCGGGTGCAAGTGATGGTGGTGGTTCGATTCGAATTCCTGCTTCATTTACAAGCCTATTTGGTTTAAAACCAACAAGAGGACGGACTCCAGTTGGACCTGGAGTTGGAAGACAATGGCAAGGGGCATCGATTGACTTTGTTTTAAGTAAAAGTGTAAGGGATAGTGCTGCAATGCTTGATGTATTGCAAGTAGTTCAGCCAGAAGCAGCTTACCAAACACCATTATTTACGGAGAATTATAAGGAAACAATGGTTAAACCTTTTAAAAAGCCATTGCGTATTGCATTTTCAACGAAGTCCCCCGTTGGAACTCCGGTCTCAAAGGATGCAAGAATAGCGGTCGAGAACTTAGTGAAAGTCTTAGAATCAGAAGGGCATTATGTGGAAGAGGTGGATGGTCCTGTCGACGGTGTGCAGCTAATGAAGGACTATTACCTAATGAACAGCGGGGAAATGAACGCAACAATTATTGGGATGGAACACGCACTTGGTAGAGAGTTGACAGCAGAAGACATGGAAATGGAATCTTGGGTACTTAACCAAGCAGGTAAGTCCGTTTCGGCGGCAATGTATTCTGAGAGTCTAGCGTCTTGGGATAAAGCAGCGGAACAAATGGTGAATTTCCATAGAATGTATGATTTATATATAACTCCTACTACAGCTTCTACCGCTCCAAGTATAGGAGAGCTCACACCAAATAAAGAAAAACACAAGAGATACGTAGAAGAAATTTCGAAAGTGAGAAATGTAGAAGAACAACAACAAATCGTCTATGATATGTTTTTACCAAGCTTAACGTATACACCATTTACTCAACTAGCGAACCTTACTGGCCAACCAGCCATGTCTGTGCCAGTTTATTTATCTGAGAATGGGTTGCCGCTTGGAGTGCAAGTGATGGCACAAAAAGGGGAAGAACATTGTTTATTACAACTAGCCTACCAATTGGAGCAGTCTGATTTATGGGTAGGTATGAAGGGTAATCCGTATTTTCAGTAATCATATTATTGGTTTCGTCATCATGACGAAACCTTTTGTGATGGATTTAAGTTGATGAAGGACAGCGCAAGTCAGGAAGACAATTTACAAATACTTCTACTGTTTTTCGCTTTGTTATTTCATGTATAGTTGATATATAAAATCTATTCGAGAGGGGCGTAGAAAAAGGTGCAAGGAATAACAGTTTATAATGAAAAAGTTGAAAAAGTGTTAACGAATATCAATAAAGTAATGATTGGAAAAGAGGATGTTGCAACACTGAGTTTAGTAGCTTTACTTGCTGAAGGCCATGTGCTTTTGGAAGATGTTCCAGGTGTTGGGAAAACTATGCTTGTAAGGGCATTAGCGAAATCACTAGATTGTGATTTTAGAAGAGTTCAATTCACCCCAGACTTACTTCCATCAGATGTAACCGGAATTTCAATTTATAATCCGAAAGAATTAGAATTCGAATTTCGACCTGGCCCAATCTTAGGTAATATCGTTCTTGCTGATGAAATAAATCGTACCTCTCCGAAGACGCAATCGTCACTCCTTGAAGCAATGGAAGAGAAGAATATTACCGTTGATGGAAATACGATCCCTCTCCAAAAGCCCTTCTTTGTTATGGCAACCCAAAACCCAATTGAATATGAAGGAACCTACCCATTACCAGAAGCGCAATTAGATCGTTTTATTTTGAAGTTAAAAATGGGGTATCCTACATTTATGGAAGAGTTAAAGATTTTAGAGCGCACCTCTAGAAACCATCCAATTGAGGGAATACAAGCTGTGATGACAAAGGAAGAATTGATTCAAGTACAACAAGAGGTAAAAGAGGTTTATATCGATAAAAGTATTCAAGAGTATATCATTCATTTAGTAACGAAGACACGTGAAGATATTGCCACCTATTTAGGGGTAAGTCCAAGGGGAGCCATTGCTTTAATGAAAGCAGCGAAGGCTTATGCATATATTTATGGTCGGGATTATGTTTTGCCAGATGATGTGAAATTTTTAGTTCCGTTTGTTTTCGGTCATCGTATTATTCTTACTTCAGAAGCAAGATACGAGGGAATGACAAGTGAAGAGGTTATTTCCCAAATTGTAAAATCAACACAAATTCCCATTCGAAAGGAATTTTAGTAAATGAAAAATTCACTAAAATTCCTTTTCAATTTATTTTTTGTTTTCATTCTAATCTCGATTTTATTTTCCTATGCCATGTTTCAAGGTGGATTTGTAAGCTGGTTTTTATTTTCTGGCTTTCTACCGATTTTTGTCTATCATATAGGTTTTCTAATGTATCCAATTAGAAATTGGCAAGTTTCTAGAAGCTTATCGAAGAAAGTGGTACATGCGGGGGAATCTATAACCGTTTCGATAAATTTGAAGCGAAATATACCATTCCCTATCTATTACTGTCTGGTAGAAGAAGTGTTTTCTCATTCTTTAAATCGGCTGGATAATGGTCAACGAAAATATGAATCAATGAATCAACCCAATAACTTAAAGCGGGATAGAAAAGTAAAAAAAGCTGTTTTGCCTTGGTTTAATCGTAATATTGAAATCACGTATACCCTTGATCAAATTCCAAGAGGGAAACATTCCTTGCAAGAAATTCGCGTGAAGACTGGAGATGTCTTTGGGTTTGTGAAAAAGGAGCATATATTCCAAGTGGAAGATGAACTATTCGTACATCCAAAACCATTATCCGTTCGAAACCTTCATTTCTTAAGTAACTCGGAACAAGGAAAATTGGCTTCCGAAGCAAATCATTCTGTAGTAAATACAAACATAGCGGTTGGGGTGCGTGAATATGAACCTGGCGATCGTTTCACTTGGATTGATTGGAAGCAGACAGCGAGAAAAAATACGATGATGACGAAGGAATTTGAACAAGAAAAAAGTTCAAATATATTGCTTGCTTTAGATAGCTGTAATAATCCATCATTAAACCCACTTGCCTTTGAGGGATCTATCGAATTAACACTAGGTCTAATAGAAGCATTCCGAAAGCAACATACGAGAGTTAATTTAATAACCATTACAGGGAAAAAAGGGAATAATTATTTTACCCTTAATAAAGAAGTCGGTTTAAGAAATAGAGTGATAGAACATTTGACTACGTTACAACCAACTGGAATGGAGTCATTTGGATTATTATTAAAAGAACAAATGCTTCGAATGAACAATGGAGATATTGTTTTTGTGATGACGACTTATATGGATGAAACATTCAAACAAACGATTGATCAAATGAGTAAACGAATGAAACAAGTGGTGGTCGTGTTTATACAATCCTCTACTTTGATCACGGAGTCTGATCGATTAACGTTACACCGATTTAAAAGGGAAGGAATAGGAACACAAATTATTACGGAAGAAAAATTAGTGAAAAAGCCAATTGAGGTGGATATAAGATGAAAGCCTTATTAAAAAGTAAATCTACGGTTATCTACACCTCACTTCTATATTTATGTGGCTGCTTCTTGTTTTTGGAATGGTTATATCCTTTACAAGATATAACAGATACGGAAAGTATAAGCGTGTTTATCTTTTATGCTTTCTTTTGTTTTCTAACTAGTTTCCTGCAATTAAAGTGGTGGCTGTCATGTCTAGTTAAGGGCATAGTCCTTCTATTTCTCATACATTGGCTCTATTTTGATCAATCCCTTTTGAATCTTGGTTGGGTGGCGCAACTGATTAAAGATTTTTCTATTAATATGGATGCCCTTATTTCTCGGGACTTATATACATTGACTCCAGTTTTTCGTAGTTTCTTATTTTTTATTTTAATCGCTTTAATGAGCTATTTGCTACATTATTGGTTTGTCCAAATGAAGCGAATCTTTCTATTTATTTTATTAACCTTCATTTATATTACAGTACTAGATACATTTACAACGTATGATGCGGCGTTATCCATTGTACGAGCATTTATTATTTCTTTAGTTGCGTTAGCGATTGCGAATCTGCTAAAAGAATTCAATCCTGCTTCTATTGGGTTTGAGTGGATGAGGAAAATAAAATCTTGGCTACTTCCACTTTTGGCCATCATCGCTTTTTCCACCCTAGTCGGGTTTGTTGTACCGAAAATTGATCCGCAATGGCCTGATCCTGTTCCTTTTATATATAGTGCGGCAGAAGAAGCAGGGGGAGGATTTGGTAATACTATTCAAAAAGTAGGATATGGAGAGGATGACTCAAGACTAGGAGGGTCATTTGTACAAGATAACACTCCAGTATTTACTGCTTATGTTCATGACCAACATTACTGGCGAATCGAGACAAGGGATATCTATACAGGAAAAGGCTGGGAGTTATCGGAGAAGCCAGACTATAAAGAACAATTAAATGGTCATATAGAATTAGAAACGTATACAGATCATGTCGAAACTAAAGAGTTAACAGGAATAATAGAAGTTCAAAATAAGTCAATCGGGAAATTGATGTATCCTTATGGAATTAATCAAGCAGAAGTTTTAACCGGTGCACAAACGGTATTTTCATTAGACTCTAATTCCGGTGCAATTCAAACAGAAAACGATTCGACTTCCGACTTGATTTATCAAATACAATATGACATACCATCCTTTGCCATTAGTCAATTGAAAAATAGTTCAGAAGAATACCCTAAAGAGATTTTAGATAAATATACACAATTGCCATCAACATTGCCAAATAGAGTAGTAGGTTTAGCGGAGGAAATAACTGCAAATGAAACGAATCGCTATGATAAAGCGAAAGCAATTGAACAGTATTTTAATCAAAATGGGTATGAATATAAAACAGAAAATATCCCAGTGCCTCAAGGAAATGAAGATTATGTGGATCAATTTTTATTTGATTCAAAAATTGGGTATTGTGATAACTTTTCAACGTCTATGGTCGTGATGCTTCGAACACTTGATATACCAGCGAGATGGGTAAAAGGATTTACTAGTGGTGACTTAATAGAAAGTAACTTTGGTAGTGAACCTGATAAGTACCAAATTACAAATGCTAACGCTCATTCTTGGGTAGAAGTATATTTTCCTGAATATGGTTGGGTGCCGTTTGAACCAACTCAAGGATTTTCTAACTTATCGGATTTCTACTTTGGAGAATCTCAAGTAGACACGGAAGCGGACGATGATGAATTAGACACTTCGGCAGATTCCGAAGAAGAAAAGGAGCAAGTAACAGAAAAACAGGAAGAGGAAGAAGCGGAAACAGCTTTTAATCTATTGCCGGAAAATCGTGACACGAATCCATTTAGTAATTGGAGTTGGCTTTTTCTTATTGTCTTTGTTGTTATTACGATAGTCTTTCTATATCTATTTAGAAATCAATGGCGGACGAAATTGGTTTCTTATAAAATGGATAAAACTGCGGACGCTAAAACATTCCAAGAAGCGTATCATCATGCCATGAAGCTTTTACAACGAAAAGGTCTTGTAAAAGATCCAAATCAGACGTTAAGGGAGTTTGCTAAAATGGTAGATGACCATTATGGAACAAGTGAAATGGGTAAACTGACAGGCTACTATGAACAACTTCTTTATAAAAATGAGTTTCCTAAGAAACATTCCGTGGAACTAACGAAATTATGGAAAGATTTAATTAATCACATAATGGGTTGACCAAGTAAACGTTGATTAGTAGAATAAAAGAAATTGTAATTGGCCTTTCGTATATCCTCGATAATATGGTTCGAAAGTTTCTACCAGAGTACCGTAAATACTCTGACTATGAAGGCGGAAAATCTAAATGGTTTGATGAAAAACTTGGATTTCTGCCTTTTTCTAGTTTTTTTACTATGAAAAGGAGAAATTCAGGTTTTTTTGTGATTAACTTCGCTTTTCATGGAATAATAACTGTAGAATGATGATGTAGTATAGTAACCTTTATAAATAGATTTAGATAGGAGTAAAATTTATGGGAAATGAAGAAATGATTTTAGTACTTGATTTTGGTAGTCAGTACAATCAACTAATTACTCGTCGAATTAGAGAATTTGGAGTGTACAGTGAATTACACTCTCATAAATTGACAGCAGAAGAAATTAAAAAAATAAATCCAAAAGGAATTATCCTATCTGGTGGACCACATAGTGTATATGGAGAAAATAGTTTTCGTCCAGATGAAAAAATTTTTGATTTAGATATACCTATTTTAGGTATTTGCTACGGAATGCAATTAATGGCTCTTCATTACGATGGAAAAGTAGAAAAATCCAAGAACCGTGAATATGGAAAAGCGCTTATCGATTTGGAAGGACAACCCGTTCTTTTCAAAGATACTCCAGCGAATCAAACGGTTTGGATGAGTCATGGAGATAAAGTAACTGCTGCTCCTGAAGGATTTCAAATTGATGCGACAAGCTCATCGACTCCAATTGCAGCAATGAGTAATCCAAATGAAAAATTATATGCCGTACAATTCCACCCAGAGGTAAGACATTCTGAATATGGAAATGATGTTCTAAGAAACTTTGTATTCGATGCATGCGGAAGTACTGGGGACTGGACGATTGAAAACTTTATCGAACAAGAAGTCGCAAACATCCAAGCTCAAGTAGGCGATAAAAACGTACTTTGTGCTCTAAGTGGTGGAGTAGACTCTTCTGTTGTTGCTGCTCTTATTCATAAAGCAATTGGCGATCAATTAACATGTATTTTCGTTGACCATGGTTTGCTTCGTAAAAATGAAGCGGACGATGTGATGAAAGTATTTGCGGATGATTTCCATATGAATATCATTAAAATCGACGCAAAAGATCGTTTCCTATCTAAATTAAAAGGTGTAGACGATCCAGAGAAGAAACGTAAGATTATTGGTAACGAATTTATTTATGTCTTTGATGATGAAGCAGCTAAACTGAAAGATATGGACTTTTTAGCTCAAGGTACGCTTTATACAGACATTATTGAAAGTGGTACCGACACAGCTCAAACGATTAAGTCACATCATAATGTTGGTGGACTTCCAGAAGATATGCAATTTGAATTGATTGAACCATTGAAAACGTTATTCAAAGATGAAGTTCGTGAACTTGGAACGCAATTAGGGATTCCAGATCACATCGTATGGCGTCAACCTTTCCCAGGTCCAGGACTTGCTATTCGTGTACTTGGAGAAGTGACGGACGAAAAGTTGGAAATCGTTCGTGAATCAGATGCTATTTTACGTGAAGAAATCGCAGCTGCAGGTTTAGACCGTGACATTTGGCAATACTTCACTGTTCTACCTAATATCAGAAGTGTTGGGGTAATGGGAGATGCGAGAACATACGACTACACCATTGGTATTCGTGCTGTTACATCTATTGATGGAATGACTTCGGATTGGGCTCGTATTCCTTGGGATGTATTAGAAAAAATTTCCACACGTATCGTAAATGAAGTAGACCATATTAACCGTGTCGTTTATGATGTAACAAGTAAGCCACCTGCTACTATTGAGTGGGAGTAATTTACTAAGAGTACTTGAAGTGAAAACGTTGATTTGACTGCATTTTGATGATACGAAAATGGATGAAACAATCAAAAATGAATAGGTTCTCCGCCAAAATTATAACAAAGGACGAGGCGGAAAAAGGGATATTGCACAAAAGCAATATCCCTTTTTTGGTGTGTCTGTGCAGGTTTTTAATACAACGCCAGTGGCTATTTTGTACAAAGCTAAACGATTACTGCTAGTATAGGGTATAAAGCAACCAATAGATGGATATTAATTTTCTACCTAGAATACTTTATAAAAATGGTACTACTCTGAATATTGTTGGAGGTATGTTATACACTCTACTTAAAAATGCTAATGACATACAGGAGGAAACTAAAATGAGAAGTATTCGGAGCTGGATTGTAGAACGTTTGCTCAAACGACTGAGTAATAAAGATAACTTTACCGATGAAAGATTATACGCTGAATTTCTTAAAGAAAAACAAATTGAAAATGAGAAACCTTATGTATTACCAAAATATATTCAGAAGAAGTTTAACATTGAAAAACAACATTTTGATGGAATGGACTGTTACATCTTTAATAAAGAAAAAAAGCCTTCAGAAAAATCCATACTCTATTTGCATGGAGGAGGTTATATAAAACAACCGTCGGTATACCACTGGAATTTTCTTTGGAAAGTAGCAAAAGAAACCAATGTTAACATATACGTTCCCATTTATCCTAAAGCACCGAATCATCAATATAAAGAGTCTTTTGACAAAATTCTTCCAATATATGAATGGATTTTAAAAACCTTGGATAAGGAAAATGTTATCTTAATGGGTGACTCTGCTGGAGGAGGATTTGCATTAGCATTAGCACAATTGCTCTTGGAAAAGGAGTTACCACAACCCCGAAAAGTCATTTTACTTTCACCTTGGCTTGATATTACGATGAAAAACCCAGATGCTTATCAATTGGAGCATAAAGATCCAATGTTAGGGATTTATGGTTTGATTCAAATGGGGAAAGCATATGCAGGAGACACTGATGGAAATAATTATTTGCTCAGCCCAATCAATGGAAAACTAAATGGATTGGGGGAAATCACTTTATTCATAGGGACACATGAAATTTTTTTACCCGATGCTAGGAAGTTCAGAGATATTGCTATTTCTAAAGGAGTTAGAATGAACTATTTTGAATATCCGAAAATGAATCATATCTTTGTGCTTTACCCAATTCCAGAGGCTAAAAAAGCGACTAAGAAAATCGTAAATATCATAAAGAATATGTAAATGGATAACCTCTTCTTGTCAGTTTTAAAAAAGTAAGTACCATTGGTTAAAGTAAAATGGACGACTTAACGATGAATCGAGAGCAAATATGAGGTAAAATAGGGTACAGAAAAGATTCAGTACATATAGAGGTGTTCAACAATGGATGAATGGTACAAACTTGATAATGCAGGGAAATTGTTTCATGCTGTATCGGAGCAAACAAATTCATCGGTCTTCCGGGTTGCTGCTATTATGAAGAAAACAGTACAGCCGGCTAAACTTCAACTTGCGCTGGACGATGTTATCAAACGCCTCCCAATGTTTGCAGTAAAGCTTCGTAAAGGTGTTTTTTGGGATTTTCTTGTAGAGAATAATGAAAAGCTTTATGTTCAGCTTGAAAGCCAATATCCATGTGCACCAATCGATCCATTAGAAACAAATGGATTCTTATTGCGTGTTACCTATTATAAAAAGCGTATTGCTGTGGAATTTTTCCATTCCGTAACAGATGGGACAGGTGCTTTGGAATTCATTAAAGCGCTTATTTATCATTATCTATCTTATCTTGGGGAAGACGTGGCCTATGAAAGTACACTAATCGATATTCATAATCAGCCAAGCTATTATGAAAGAGACGACAGTTACCAAAACTATAGGACAGATGAAAAGGCAGAGAAATTCAAAGAAACGCCTTCTTATCAGATTCGCGGCACTTCCATCGATCAAACCATTGCTGTCCATGGAAAAATGAGCGCAAGTAAAGTGCATCAGCTTGCCAAAGAGTACGGAACAACGATCACCGGTTTTGTCACTGCCATTTTAATTGCTGCTATCTATAAAGAACGATTACGGTACCGAGCATATAAAGAGGAGATAAAGATTGCTGTCCCAGTTAACTTACGGAGCCTTTTCCCTTCCAATACCCTGCGCAATTTCTTTGGTGTTGTCAATATAGGGATGTCCGTGACGGAGAAGATGACATTAGAAGAAATTATTGAAGAAACATCGAGGCAATTACGTGAGAAAATAAAAAAGGAAAGCTTGCAGAAAAGTATTAACGATCGGGTAAAATGGCAAACGAGACTGACAGCAAGATTTGTTCCGCTCCCGATTAAATACCATGCCATTCGTTATGGTTATAGGAGCTTTAGTGAGCGTACCAAAGCGATGACCTTGACAAATATGGGAAAAGTACGACTACCTGAATCCATGGAATCACATATTTCCCATATGGAAATGGTTCTCTACCCGACAAAGAAAAGCCCAATCAATGGAGGGATGATCGCGGTGGGGGATGAACTCGTAATCACATTTGCAAGAATGATACAAGAAGCGGATATTATCCGTACTTTCTTCAGAGAACTTTCCAAGACATATAATTTGGAGATAGAAGTATACTCCAATGACAGCAGGTGAAAACAATGCAACATTATTGCACAAATTGCAGTATAAATACTAAACAACCATATTGTCCGCTATGTAAACACAAGCTTTCTGAGGAATTGGAAGATGACGCGTATTATCCTGCCTACGAAACCAAAATTCAACGGCGTCGCTTTGCACAGCGCCTTGTTTTATTTATTGCGATTTTCGCAATTAGTACAAGCTTATTAATCGATTTATTAACGAAACCGAATCAATCATGGTCCTTGTATGTGCTAGGTCCCGTATTATATGGTTTATTATTGATTAATCATACCATACTCTCTAAAGCCCATACAGGTTCCAAAGTAATCTTTCAAGTTATCGCACTCTCTACTATGTTTTTTATCTTGGATGCAGCATCTGGAAGTTCAAAATGGTCGATCCATTATGTTATCCCTTTTCTCGTTATGCTTGCTACCCTGTTTGTAACCATCATTGTATTGCGAAAACCAATGAAATGGCGGGAATACATCGGGTACTTGTCAACCATGGTTATTTTAGGCTTTCTTCCTGTCATTCTTTTTCTAAGTTCCTGGTCAACGGTCTTATGGCCAAGTGCTGCAACTGCCTTATATGCCCTGCTAACGCTGATTGGGATGGTCCTATTTTCAGAAAAAACGATGAAGAATGAAATTGTGCGGAGGTTTCATTTTTGATGATGAAATATATGTGTTAAGTAGTAAAAACAAAGCATGGGAACTAAATCATTTGTAATCTTGAGTGGGAAGCAAAAATAAAACCTTAGAATCCTTGTTAAAAGGGATGCTAGGGTTTATCCTTTTGGTTAAGTTTGATTGCTTGGTTAGCGTGATTATGATAAAGTTATGATAAGTTAATTTATGATGAAGGAGTGATAATATGCCGCATATTAGACCAATTTCAGATTTGCGTAATAGTTTTGCAGATATTTCAAGGATGGTACACGAATCGTCAGAACCCATATTTTTGACTAAGAATGGTTATGGTGACATGGTGGTAATGAGCATCGAAGCATACGAAAGGAAATTGTTTGAAAGTGAAGTTTATTTTAAGTTAAAAGAAGCAGAACTGGAGGCCAAGTCTACGGATAAACGATATACACATGAAGAAGTATTTTCAGATTTAAGGTCAAGGCTTGCCAACAAGTTTGAAGATGATGTATAAACTGAAATATTTGCCTTTGGCTTTAGATGATTTAAGGGATATAACAGACTACATTACTGAGACTCTTAAAGCTCCAAAGGCTGCAATGGATTTACTGGATACTTTGGATGAATCCATATCTAGGCTTGAGCAGTTTCCCTATTCTTGCAAAGTATATCAACCTATCAAGTTCACGGATAATGAATACAGACTTTTACCAGTTAAGAATTATGCTGTTTTCTATGTAGTTAATGAAGAAGTGATTGAAATTCACAGAGTTGTTTATGCTAAAATGGATTTAACAAAGGTTATAAAGTAATCATGAGTGAAAATGAAAATAAGAACTTATCAAGAGAATATTCACCAGCCATAATTTGAAAATCCTTTAATATAGCTTAATTAAAACTTCTTTAAAATTGCTTTACTATCGTTTCTTCTCTAATCTTTCCTCTTTTCCTTTTGTATTTGGTGCTTAAATATGAAGTACGCCACAATTATTAATAGTATGACACCTATCAATTTTCTCCAATCTAATAGAATGACTTCAGAACCAAAGAGACTAAAATGATCAATAATCACACTCGACAATAATTGACCGATAATAACCATCACCATCCAATTCATCATACCAATTCTTGGCACGACAACGGCATAATAGATAAGAAAAACACCAAAAACTGCTCCAATTAGTTGACTGAAAGGTGCATCAAATGGAAGCTCAGAATGGTCGGTCCTTACGTTATTCCTTCTCTTGTTATGTTTGCAACACTGCTTGTAACCATTATTGTACTGCGAAAACCAAAATGGCGGGGCGGGAATACATTGGGTATATGACAACCATGGTTATTACAGACTTTCTTCCTGTCATTCTTTTTCTAAGCTCCTGATCAACGGTCTTATGGCCAAGTGCTGCAACTGCCTTATATGCTTTATTAACGCTGATTGGGATGGTCCTATTTTCAGAAAAAATGATGAAGAATGAAATTGTGCGGAGGTTTCATTTTTGATGATGAAATTTATGTGCTAAAGTGGTGAAACATCGCCTAATTGCACTATATTATATTGGCCAAGTAATGAGTAGAAGTAATGAATAAAGGCTATAAACCCTTAATTGATAAGGTTTACAGCCTTTTGTTTTTTAGATGACTCCTGTTTGGCTTAAAAGATGCTGGATTTGACTAATTAAATTGATTATGAAACGCATGGGAAATTACGTGTTAAGTACAAGCCTGGTATTTATACATGACAACTATATAGAAATCATTTTGTAAAAATGGTAAGGATTTGGGGTCTTTTGCTGTAAATCACCTAAAATAAACGAATGGGAAAAATAATATAAAATTCGAACAATACAAACTTTAAATTAAAAAATGTACGTTTCCTATTGACATAAATCCATTGTGTTAGTAATATAATCATGTAATTTAAATAAAAAAGCGTATAATCTCGGGGATATGGCCCAAGAGTTTCTACTAAACTACCGTAAATAGTTTGACTACGCAGAGATAATAGGAATGAAAAGATCTTTCATTGCTTTTTTTCTGTCGTAGCACTCTTGGTAACATGAGTGTTTTTTTGTTGTTTAAGTGCGTGTTCAAAAAGGAGGATAAAAAGGACCGAGAAGTTCGAGGCGGCGTAGCTTTGAGTACCGGAACGTATGCAGTTAATACGTGAGGAACGGAAAAGCAAGCCAACGAAGAAATGCGACGTGTCATTTTTACCGGACTTTTTGAACATCCTTTATAAGAAAAGCTATGAGGAGGAAAATGAATGAAAGAGTATTTTCAATTTGAAAAGCTTGGTACTAGTTATAAAACAGAGTTTACAGCTGGTTTAACGACATTTTTAGCGATGGCGTATATATTATTTGTTAATCCATCCGTCCTATCAGACGCCGGCATGGATCAGGGTGCGGTTTTTGTTGCTACTGCTGTGGCTGCTGCGGTCGGTACTTTGTTTATGGGACTTATTGCAAAGTATCCAGTAGTTCTTGCGCCGGGAATGGGATTAAATGCATTTTTTGCTTATACGGTTGTTTTAGGTTATGGAATTCCTTGGGAAACGGCGTTATCAGGAGTATTAGCTTCAGGACTTATTTTTATTGTTTTAACGTTGACAGGACTTCGGGAAATGATCATTAACGCAATTCCTTCCAACTTGAAGATGGCGGTTGGGGCTGGTATTGGTCTGTTTATTGCTTTTATTGGTCTAACAAACTCGGGGATTGTCGTAGCTAATGAAGCAACCTTTGTAGGTATTGGAGATATTACATCCCCAACTGTATTATTAACTATTTTTGGGCTCGTTATTTCTGTTATTCTTTTAACAAAAGGGATTCGGGCTGGAATATTTTATGGAATGATTATTACTGCGATTGTTGGAATGATCTTTGGTTTAGTTCCTATTCCAAAAGGCATCGGTGATATTGTAGGTGCCGTTCCAAGTATAGCTCCTACATTTGGTCAAGCATTCACCCATTTTGGTGATATCTTTACAATTGAAATGCTTGTTGTAATATTAACCTTCTTGTTCGTTGATTTTTTCGATACGGCGGGAACATTAATGGCTGTTGCTTCACAAGCGGGATTAGTAAAAGATAATAAATTACCACGTGCAGGTAAGGCATTATTTGCTGACTCTGCAGCAACGGTTGTGGGATCTGTCGTTGGTACTTCTACTACAACCTCTTTTGTAGAATCTACGGCAGGTGTTGGGGTTGGTGGTAGAACTGGGTTCACAGCAGTTGTGGCGGCAGGATTCTTTGTACTAGCGTTATTCTTTTCCCCATTACTAGGGATTATCACGACAGAAGTAACGGCACCTGCATTAATTATTGTCGGTGTGATGATGGCAAACCAGTTGAAACAAGTAGAATGGGATAAATTCGAAATTGCGGTACCTGCATTCTTTGTTGTTCTTATGATGCCATTAACATACAGTATCGCAACAGGGATTGCGGTTGGATTTATATTCTATCCCATTACTATGATTGTAAAAGGACGCGCAAAAGAAATACATCCAATTATGTATATCCTTTTCGTAATATTTGTTTTGTATTTTGTTTTCTTAAGTTAGATGTTTGCGTTGGAGCTAGACCGTTTTAAAAAGAGGTAGGACTATTTGAGTAGTTCTACCTCTTTTTGGTTATTATTTTGTAACAAAAGTCACAGAGGTTTTTGTCATATTATGGTATGATATGTTGGGGGTGATTTAGCTATGAAAAAGAGATCATTAACATGGAACTTAGGAATCATTATATTAGGTGTCATTATAGCTACTGTTATTATTAATGGCTTTACTACATATAAAACAGCTTATAATAGTCTCTATCAAGCAGCTGGTATTGAAGCCTATGGCTGTGCGAATATCACAACTGGACTATTAACGTCGGATGATATTGAGGATTTAAAAAACGGAAACCAAAATGAAGAAATCGGTGAAACGCTAAACTGGACCGTAGATCATAAGGAAATTTTTGAAAGTCATTATATTCTTAGTTTGGACGGTAAAATTCTAGCATTAGATGACAATCTAAAAGCAGACGGATTTCAAATTGGGGATAGCTTTCCAATGGATGAAAAGGCTATAGAAACTTTAAAGGAAATGAATCATTCCACCTATTCGGAAATTTATGAATACGGCGGGATTGAAAGAATTTCTGGATATGCCCCTATTTATGAGGATCATGACTCAACAAAAGAATTGGTTGCTATAAGTGTGATTGACTTCGATGCTAAAATTGTGACAGATCGTACCTGGGATGTGGTAAAAGAAGGGATTCTAGTTGGAATGATCCCTTTATTACTTGCAGCTGTTATTACTATCGTTCTAATTAGGAAGAAAACAAAACCTATTTCTAGTTTGATTGAACAGACAAATAGAATAGCTAAGGGTGATATTACGAAGCGAGAAGTAATAGTAAATAGTAATGATGAAGTTGGCGACTTAGCTCGTAATTTAGATCATATGTCAGATAATTTAAGAGAGATAATGGTAACTTTAAAGGATACATCAACCCATTTATCTAGTAATGCAAATGATACATCTATTTCTATGCAGGAGATAAAAATGGCGCTTAGTCATGTTTCTCAAAATATGGAGGAAATTGCTGCAGGCACTTCAGAAGGGGCGGACATGACAACAGATGTTTCGAGTTCATTAATGAGTTTGGCTGAGCTAATTCAATCATCGAGAGAAAAAGCGGAACTAAGTGTGAAAAGTGCAGAATACACAATGGAAACAGCGAAAACAGGGATTCAGAAGGTAAATGAAATAGTAGAACAAATGAATTCGATTAAACGTTCTTCTTCTGATACGAAACTAGCAATAGAAGAATTAAATGCCTATACAAGTGAGATTCAACAAATTACAGAAACCATTACAAGAATTGCGGAACAAACGAATCTTTTAGCCTTGAATGCCGCAATCGAGGCAGCACGGGCCGGTGAGCAAGGAAAAGGATTTGCTGTTGTCGCAAATGAAATTAGAAAACTAGCGGAACAATCAAATAAGGAAGCTTCTGAAGTGGAAAAGGTTATTTCCAAGATCACTTCTAATATTGTTGGCACGGTTGAAACGATTGAGGATAACCACAAAAATGTTGAAGCAGGTGAGAAGTCCGTTGTGGAAACGGGAGAGGCTCTTGAGAATATTCAAACTGCTGTTCTGAATATTGCAGAAGAAATAAGCGGATTGTCAGAACTAACACATGAAGAAGCAACAACATCTGAAACTATGATTCAACATGTTCAACGTTTAGAGCAGACGAATGAATCCATGGCTTCAAATGCACAAGGTGTATCTGCAGCCTCAGAAGAAACAACGGCTTCCATCGAGGAAACAGCTGATCGATCTACAAATCTTGTTGATTTATCAAATGAACTGAATAAGATTGTGAATAAATTTAAATTATAATTTAGCTGGCTAAACCGGAAATTCCATCATGGGGTTTTCGGTTTTTAAAATATAAACACATTTCATAAATAGTTGGATAAAATACACAAAAGGATAATTGCCTAAATAAAATATATAATATCTTAATGGAATCATCGATTGGAAGGAGGAATTCCATTTGAAACCATTCATTGGTGTGACGTGTTCGATGGAAGCGGACCGTTCGTATTATATGACGAAAAACGATAACATAAAGGCAATTGTAAGAGCTGGTGGTATTCCGGTTATTCTACCGTATGTATCAAAAGAAATAGATATCGTTCAAATTGCTAAACAAATCGATGGACTTTATGCAACCGGCGGATATGATATTGATCCGACCTTATTTGGGGAAGAACCTCATCGAAAACTTGGAACCATTATTCCTGAACGGGATCACTTTGAAATAGAATTAACGAAGAACATACTATCTATGGATAAGCCAATTCTTGGAGTATGCAGAGGAAGCCAAATATTAAATCTTGCAGCGGGTGGGGATATGTACCAAGATATTTATGCACAAAAGAATGACGAATTACTTCAGCATACTCAAAACTCTCCGCGTGACCACGGTTCGCATTTTGTACAGGTGTTTAAAAATTCATTGCTTTATCGTTTAACAAACAAAGAGGAAATTAAAGTGAATAGTTTTCATCATCAAGCTAATCGACTAGTTTCGAAAGAATTTCAAATAAGTGGCATAGCAAATGATGGGGTAATTGAAGCGATAGAAAGTAAAAACCACACTTTTGTATTAGGGGTACAATGGCATCCGGAATCTATGACAGATGAAGTGTCCATCAATATATATAAACACTTTATTGCTGCATGCAACCGCCAGTAAGAAAAAAAGGGTTTTGCCTTATTAATGAAGAATATATGATTATATTATATTCTTAAAATGAGGTGTAATAATGCTGCGAAATAAAGTAGCTGAATTATTTGGTATTACGTATCCTATTATTCAAGCACCAATGGCCGGTGGAATTACCACTCCAGAATTGGTATCTGCGGTTTCGAATAATGGTGGCTTAGGAATGATTGGTGCAGGATATATGAATCCGGAAAAACTAAGAACATGTATTCATGAAATTAGACAAAAAACAGAAAATAAGTTCGGTGTGAACGTCTTTGTGCCTAATGATTTTCATGTAACAGAGGAAACAATCGAAGTTTCAAAGAGATCATTAAAATCAATATATAATACTCTATCAATTGATGAAAATATGCTTTTAGAAATCCCGACACCTAAATGTATCCTTCAAAAGTATGAAAAACAATTGGAAGTCATTATAGAAGAACATGTTCCAATCTGTTCTTTCACTTTTGGGGTACCATCTAAGGAAACAATTACTAAGCTAAAAGAAAATGATATTATTTTAGTAGGAACAGCTACCACAGTAAAAGAAGCCATTTTAATAGAAAAGTTGGGAATGGATGTTGTCGTTGCGCAAGGGTATGAGGCGGGCGGGCATCGAGGTTCATTTTTAAATGACTCTGAGAATGGCGCCATTGGAACGATGTCACTTGTCCCTCAGGTAGCGGATGCAGTAGAGATTCCAGTCGTTGCTGCTGGTGGGATAATGGATAGTCGGGGGTTAAGGGCAGCGATGTTTCTAGGAGCAAAAGCTGTGCAAATGGGAACTGCATTTTTAACATGTAAGGAAAGTGGAGCGAATGAACTCCACAAGAAAGCGATTTTAAATGCAACAGAAGATGAAACGACCTTAACTCGTTGCTTTTCTGGAAAAACGGCAAGGGGTTTAAAGAATCAATTTATCCAAGAGATCAAAGAGAAGGAAACAGTACTTCCTGATTATCCGGTACAAAATTACTTAACAACGCCGATTCGGAAAGTTGCGAATGAACAGCAAAACAAGGAATATATGTCGCTTTGGTCTGGTCAAAGTCCACGACTTGCTAAAGGTCAGACTGTAGGCGAGTTGATTAACCGAATGATGGAAGGTGTTTTCTAACTAACATTCGATATGATTTAATAACTGATGTCAATGCAGAAGGATTTCAAAAAGCGGTTGAATTTAGAAGATACATGAATTGTCACGGCTTGAAACCAAAAGTAGCTGAAACACTTGCTAAAGTGTTTCAGCTGCTTCAAATAGGCATAGAAATTCATACCGAAAATAAAAGTCTAATTCCAAACCTTTTCAATGAATTCATCTCTACCCGACTTTGCTCGATCTTCTTTATATTCCTTTTCATTTTTTCTGTAAAAGTCCTGATGGTATTCCTCTGCTGGATAAAAGGTTTTCGCTGGAAGAATTTCTGTAACAACAGGTTTTGACAACATTCCACTTTGATCAAGCGTTTGTTTGGATTTTTGGGCTAATAATTTTTGTTCGCTATCATGATAAAAAATGGCTGTACGATATTGGTCGCCACGGTCATGAAATTGCCCCCCGTCGTCTGTTGGATCAATTTGCTTCCAATATAAGTCAAGTATTGTTTCATAACTAATAATAGCAGGGTCATAGGTTATTTCAACTGCTTCAAAATGACCAGTATCCCCATTTTTAACTTGTTCGTAAGTTGGATTTTCAACACACCCTCCAGTATAGCCAGAGATGACCTGATGAACACCATCCCATTGATCAAAGGGTTTAACCATACACCAGAAGCAGCCACCGGCAAATGTTGCTTTTTTTACCTTTTCCATTTATTCCCACCTCATTAATATAAATCTAGTTTACTTAGATAACTATTAAAGTATAAATCTCTTAATCACAAAGTCTTGGCTAAGACAAATTTTTCTAATAGAATAACTATATCATACCCTAAAAAGAAGGTGAAATAATGGAAGAACCTTATGTATTTAAAATCTTTTCAAACGAAAGAAAGGAAAAAAAGAAAAGATTTAGATTACTAGAGACTGGCTTCTCAAAAGATAAAATAAAAGATGAAGCAATCTTCGCCTATCCTATTAAGCATTATTCGGAATTGGAAGAAGGGGAGAGAGCTGATAATATTGGAATGATGGAGGAGAACTTCTCGGTACTGGAGATGGATGAATTTACAGTTTCCGTTGGGGATACGTTTCGAATGGGAGAGGCGATTATCCAAGTTTCACAACCAGGTAAAATACGGAGAGTAGGCAAGAAAGTAAACTTCCAGACAGGATGGTACTTTCGAGTGATTGAGGAAGGGAAGATTAAGGAGCGTACAGATTTAGAATTACTAGATAGAGCCTATCCGCAGTGGTCGATTACTGCTTGTAATGAAATCATGTTCATTAAAAAGCATGATTTGCGGAGAGCGGACGAACTTTATGAATGTGAATTACTAAGTGAGAAATGGCGGCATGTCCTTCGAAAAAGAGTTCGGGGATATTAAAAGTGTAAAAATATAGTGTGAAAGGATAAGAACCGTGGTAGTATATAATCCACGGTTCTTTAATCATCTTCTAATAGCTGAATGTCAATCTTATTTCGTCTACTTGATTCATCTATGAAACGATGAAGTTGAATGAAGACTAGGCCATTTTTATACGTTGCACTTATCTTGTCGGATCGAACCGGAAAAGGAAGGGTTATTTTACGATCAAATACACCTTGTAAAATTTCCTCTTTTATAACCGTTCCTCGTGCATGTTCTAAGTCAATGCTTCCCTTGAGTTCTAAAGTAGCGTAATTCACATAAATATCTAATTGCTTCAAATCTTTTAAACCAGGTATGTTGCCGATGCATAGGATTTCATTTTCCGTTTGATACATGTTGATTTGGGGAATATTAGGTTTAACCATTCCTTCAAAATCTTTCCAAAAGTTTTCACCAAAGAAATGATCCATGTTCTTTTTCCAGTCAGCCATTTGTTTGAAAGGATCCATTATTACACCACCTAAAAGTATGTTGTATTTAATAACATATGCATATCATTCGGGTTAGGTGCCTAGAAGGAATAGATATGATATAAAGCTATACATAGTATAAAATTAATTTGGTTAGGGGGATGTAAAATTGCTCACAAATGCTTTAATAATGGTGGCGATTATTTTTGCGGTCAATGTTGTCTACGTATCACTTATGACGATACGTATGATATTAACGCTTAAAGGTCGTACATATATTGCTGCCTTCGTAAGTATGTTTGAAGTGGTCATGTACATTGTTGGGTTAGGTCTTGTACTTGATAATTTGAATGAAATCCAGAATATAATTGCTTATGCAATCGGTTATGGGACTGGTTTAATTGTCGGATCCATCATCGAGGAAAAACTTGCACTAGGTTACATTACGGTAAATGTAGTTTCATCTAATCCGGATTTAAAATTTACGAAACGGATTCGTGACAAGGGGTATGGCGTAACTAGCTGGTCTGCATACGGAATGGACGGAGATAGATTATCCATGCAAATTCTCACCCCAAGAAGATATGAATTAAGACTTTATGAGGTAATTAAAGAAATTGATCCTAAGGCATTTATTATATCTTATGAACCGAAACGAATTCATGGTGGCTTTTGGGTGAAGCAAGTTCGTAAAGGTAGGTTATTTAATCCGAAAAAAAGGGAAATTAAACCTCAGGAACAGGTTAAACCTGAAAAAGAAAAGTAGATTGAAATTGTAAATATTTCACTTGCTGTGGAGAAGTTCTTAACAACTAAATTGATTTTGCACGACTAAACGCTTGAATTCTATTCAAGCGTATTTTTTTGTCTAAATATTTGATTGTTAAACTAAATCTAACATTTAAGATGAGTGCCCGCTGAGCATCATTTATCGTTCAAATGGTAACCCATTGGTCTAATGAATATTTGTTCCCAATAATTTCTATCACGAATGGTATTCTAAATGAAGGAGTGAGAGGATTATGCTGTTCACTTGTTCATATAAATTTTTTCATCCAATGTGGATACTAAATAAAAATAGCTAAATAATCTTCAAAAACGATAAAATGAAAAGGAAAACGGAATTTAAATGACAAAACCCGAACATTATTAAAAAACAACATTAAATTGTTCGATATTTTATTGACATTTACTATTTGGATTGGTATGCTTAAATCATCAAAAATACGATCATATTACCTCATATATTTCTGGAATAAGGCCAGAAGTTTCTACCTAGCACCGAGAATGCTGGACTATGAGGGGAGATGAAATAAATCTAGACTTTTGCTATACACTACGAGTCTATTCATCTTTCCTCATACGGGAGATGAATAGACTTTTTTTGTTTCGATAAAGAAATAGTATTAGATTTAATTAAACTTGGACTATCACCTAAAACGGATGGTATGTAGCTTGAGTTTTCTAAATAGTTACTTAAAGGGAAAGTCGAAAATTAATCTAATTTAAAATAACGTAGAGAGAGGGATTTCATGGTTCAAGTTGGTATTATAATGGGAAGTATTTCGGATTGGGAAACGATGAAACATGCTTGTAATGTTCTCGAGCAGTTAGAAATTCCATATGAAAAGGATGTTATATCTGCTCACCGTACGCCGGATAAAATGTTTGATTATGCTAAGTCGGCACGAGGCCGCGGGCTAAAGGTAATCATTGCTGGTGCTGGTGGGGCAGCTCATTTACCTGGCATGGTGGCTTCTCAAACTACTCTGCCAGTTATTGGCGTTCCTGTTCAGACGAAAACATTAAATGGACTTGATTCCTTGTTATCCATTGTTCAAATGCCAGGTGGTGTTCCAACAGCAACGGTAGCGATTGGAAAAGCCGGCGCTACGAATGCAGGTGTTCTAGCTGCCCAAATTTTAGGAACATTTGATGAAAAAGTTGCAGAAAAGCTTCAAAAATATCGCGAGGAAATGCAAGATAAAGTGGCAGAAATGAGGGAAGAACTTGCAAACAAATAAAACAATCATTCCAGCACAAACAATAGGTATTATTGGTGGCGGTCAGTTAGGAAGAATGATGGCGATGGAAGCACGTTATATGGGGTATAAAATTGCTGTACTAGATCCAACCCCTAATTGTCCTACTGCTCAAGTGGCTGACGTTCAAATTACGGCACCTTATGATGATATGGATGCCATCAAGCAATTGACCGATATAAGTGATGTGATTACGTATGAATTCGAAAATGTAGACCTTGAAGCAGCGACTTACATCGAAAGTAAAGGGAAACTTCCACAAGGTGCTTACGCTCTGGAAGTGACGCAAAATCGTGAAAAAGAAAAAACTTTAATGAGAAATTTGAATTTATCTACACCAAGATTTGCTATTGTGAGAAATGCTGAGGACTGTAAGCAGATTTTAAAAGGATTCACTTATCCTGCAGTTATTAAAACATGTCGTGGAGGTTATGACGGTAAGGGACAGTTGAAGTTAAATTCTGAAGCTGATTTAGAGGAAGCTTTAGATTTTGCTGAAAAAAATGGACATTGCATTATTGAAGATTGGATCACCTTCGATAAGGAAATCTCTGTTATTTTCACAAGATCTGTATCAGGCGATATGACGTACTTCCCTATTTCTGAAAACGAACATCGACAACATATTCTCTATAAAACTACTGTTCCGGCTGATATCAATCTTGATCTTCAACTAAAGGCAAATGAAGCGGCTCGTATCCTAGCAGAAGACATGAATATTGTAGGTACTTTTGCAATTGAAATGTTTGTCAAAGGGGATGAAATTTATTTAAATGAGATGGCTCCAAGACCGCATAATTCGGGACATTATACGATTGAAGCATGTAATATTTCACAGTTTGGGCAACACATCCGTGCTATTTGTGGATTGCCTTTAGTGAAAATTAGACAATTAAAACCAGCAATTATGGTGAATATTCTTGGTGAGAATATGAAGAAATTATTGCAAGTCATTCCAAAAAATGATGTCGGTTTTGTACACCTTTATGGTAAGGAAGAAGCAAAGGAAAAACGAAAAATGGGTCATATTACGTTTATAGGAGATACGTTAGACGAGATATTGGCTCAGATGGGGAAATTCAAGGAAGCAATTCATAAATAACGGTTTACGAGAGAATACAGCATATTAGGACATATGGAGGGGAAAGCAAATGACTAACCATACAATCAAACCTGAACAAATTGAAGAAGATAAAATCTACCAGGAAATGGGCTTAACAGATGCTGAATTTAGACTTGTTAAGGATAAGATGAACCGTTTACCAAATTATACAGAAACAAGCATTTTTTCCGTTATGTGGTCGGAGCATTGTAGCTATAAAACATCAAAGCCCCTATTAAGAAAGTTCCCGACAGTAGGCGAACATGTTCTGCAAGGTCCGGGTGAAGGTGCTGGTGTTGTTGATATCGGTGATAATCAAGCAGTTGTGTTTAAAATTGAAAGTCATAATAGTCCATCGGCAGTAGAACCGTTTGAAGGCTCGGCGACTGGTGTAGGCGGAATTCTGCGTGATGTTTTCTCTATGGGTGCTAAACCAATTGCTTCATTAAATTCTCTGCGCTTTGGAAATTTAGATAAAGATCATACTAAATGGCTTTTCAGTGAAGCTGTAAGAGGAATCGCTAGTTACGGGAATGTAGTTGATGTTCCAACTGTTGGTGGTGAAGTACAGTTTGATGAAACCTATGAAGAAAATCCGTTGGTGAATGCAATGGTTGTTGGTTTAGTTAACCATGATGACGTACAAAAAGGGGTAGCAGCAGGTGTAGGAAATACAGTAATCTATGCAGGTGGAGACACAGGAAGAGATGGAATTCATGGTGCCACATTCTCTTCTGATGTAGTAGAAAGTGAAAAGGATAATAGCTCATCCGTAGCAATTGGTGATCCAAAAATAGGGAAAAAATTAATTGCGGCTTGCTTAGAGGTTATTCATTCTGATGCACTTGTTGGCATTCAAGATATGGGAGCTGCTGGACTTACATCTTCTGCAAGTGAGATGGCAGCAAAAGCGGGTACCGGATTAGTAATGAATCTTGATCTTGTTCCACAACGTGAGGAAAATATGGATGCGTATGAAATCATGCTATCAGAGTCACAAGAAAGAATGCTCTTAGTCGTTAAAAAAGGAAAAGAACAGGAAATCCTTGATATTTTTAAAAAGCACGATGTCGATGCTGTAGCAATCGGTGAAGTAATCGAGGAACAACTTTTCCGAATTGAGCAGCATGGTGAAATCCAAGCTGAAATTCCAGTTGCGGCATTAACAGATGAAGCACCTGTTTATGAACTTCCTACGAAGGAAGCAGCTTATTATACAGAATTTCAAGCACAAGAAGAAAACGTTCCAGCAGTAGATAATCATCAAAAGATGCTTCAAACCTTATTGAAACAGCCAACAATTGCATCGAAGGAATGGGCTTATACACAATATGATGCAAAGGCGCAGGGCAATACGTTGGTCGGACCGGGATCAGATGCAGCCATCGTTCAAATCGAAGGAACGGATAAAGCAATTGCAATGACAACCGATTGTAATTCTCGCTATATATACTTGGATCCAAAAGTTGGCGGCAGTATAGCAGTTGCGGAAGCAAGCAGAAATATTATTTGCTCAGGTGCTACTCCATTAGCTATTACGGACGGGCTTAACTATGGAAACCCAACAAACCCAGAAACATTCTGGCAAATGGAACAAAGTATCGAAGGGATTCGTGAAGCTTGTTTACAATTAGAAACACCGGTTATTAGTGGTAATGTTTCACTTTATAATGAATCAAAAGGGCAAGCGATTATGCCTACACCGATTATCGGGATGGTTGGTTTATTGAAAACAACAGAACATGTAACAGCAAATCATTTTCAATCAGCTGATGATGTTATTTATCTCGTTGGAGAAACAAAAGTGGAATTTGGTGGTAGCGAGCTACAAAATGTTGTAGATGGTAAGTACTCAGGTAAGGCGCCAAGTATCAATCTCGGGGTGGAAAGTCGTCGTCAAAAACAAATTCTTGAAGCGATTCAAGCAGGTGTTGTTGCATCGGCACATGATATTTCGGAAGGTGGATTAGCTGTTGCCCTTGCAGAATCTACTTTTGGTACGAAAGGTTTGGGAGCAAAGGTGGAACTAGAAGGTAATGCAACCACTCTTTTATTTAGTGAATCACAATCCCGATTTATCGTAACAGTGAAAGCAGAAGATCAAGAGGAATTTGAAAGTATTGTGGACGATGTAAAACAAATCGGCAAGGTTACTACAGAGAGCACATTGCAAGTTTCTGTTAACAATGACGTTGTTATCGATGGAAATGTGAAAGAACTCGAGGAACTTTGGAGAGGTGCCATCCCAAGCTTGCTGAAATCCAAAGAATAAGTGAGGAATGTCCAGTGTTCGGAATTTGGGGTCATGAAAAAGCAGCAGAATTAACTTATTATGGTCTTCATGCTTTGCAACATCGTGGCCAAGAAGGAGCCGGGATTGTTGTAAACGTAGGTGGAGAATTGAAGGCCCATAAAGGTTTAAATTTAGTCAATGATGTGTTTAAGGATGTAGAATTTGACCAATTGCAAGGACGTTATGCAATTGGTCATGTAAGATACTCCACTCAAGGTCAAGATGGAATCGAAAATGTTCAACCATTATTATTCCATTCCCAAACAGAGAGCATGGCTTTAGCACACAGTGGTAATATCATCAATGCATACGAACTTCGTGGGCAACTAGAGAAGCAAGGCAGTATTCTTCAGACATCGTCAGATACCGAAATTTTAGCCCATTTAATTAAACGAGATGGTCAAGATATTAACGAAAGATCCATTAGTAAGGCATTAAATAAATTACACGGTGCTTATACGTATATTATCTTGACGAAAGATAAACTGTACGCAGCACTTGATCCACATGGTATTTTCACGCTATCTATTGGATTATTAGGAGATTCCTATGTTATTGCATCAGAAACATGTGCGTTTGACCAAATTGGTGCCACTTTTGTACGAGATGTTTTACCAGGAGAATTAATTACAATTGATAATAATGGTTTAAAATCATCCAGATTCGCCAAACAAGAAAAGCGCACTTTGTGTGCAATGGAATATGTGTACTTATCTAGACCAGATAGTAATGAAAATTATGTGAATGTTCATGCTTCACGTAAACAAATGGGAAAAGAGTTAGCTAAAGAGGCACCTGCCCCTACAAATGCAGATATTGTCATTGGGGTACCAGACTCAAGTATCTCGGCTGCTATTGGTTTTGCTGAAGAAAGTGGTTTACCTTATGAAATGGGTATTATTAAGAACCGTTATGTTGGTAGAACATTTATTAAGCCTTCGCAGGAGCTACGAGAACAAGGCGTAAAAATGAAACTTTCTCCAGTTCGCGGGATTATTGAAGGAAAAAGGGTCATTATGATTGATGATTCCATTGTCCGTGGAACAACGAGTAAACGTATTGTTCAAATGCTAAAAGATGCTGGAGCAAAAGAAGTGCATGTTCGTATTGCTTCTCCTTCCATTGAGCATCCATGTTACTACGGAATAGATATGTCAACATATGAGGAGTTAATCGCTGCTAACCATACTGCTGGTGAAATTGCAGAAATTATCGGAGCGGACAGTATTGCATTTTTATCAGAAGATGGGTTAGAAAAGGCAGTATTGAAAGATCGTTCTATTAACCAAGGATTATGCACAGCATGTATGTCTGGCGGTTATCCTATAAAGGAGAAAGAAGAAAAAAATTTTCATTTCGTGTGATTTAGAAATAAGGAAGGATGGTTTCGGCCGTCCTATTCTAATCTGAATATGAATATCTAGAGGATGTGTAAAATCAACGATGTCAGATGTATATAAACAAGCTGGAGTAGATGTAGAAAAAGGGTATGAAGCAGTGGAACGTATGAAAAAGCATATTGCAAAAACGACACGTCCCGAAGTATTAGGTGGAATTGGGGCATTTGCGGGGCTTTTTGATTTATCCAACTTTAACTATAAAGAACCAGTCATGGTTTCAGGAACAGATGGTGTTGGAACGAAATTAAAACTTGCATTTCAATTAAATAAACATGATTCTGTTGGGATCGATTTAGTTGCCATGTGTGTGAATGATATTGTTGCTCAAGGTGCACAAGCCTTATTTTTCCTAGATTATATTGCATGTGGAAAAAATGATCCCGAACGTATTGAGCAAATTGTAGCAGGGGTATCGAATGGTTGCGTGAATGCTGGAGCAGCACTTATCGGTGGAGAAACAGCAGAAATGCCTGGTATGTACAATGATGAAGAGTATGATTTAGCAGGATTTGTTGTTGGTATAGCGGAAAAATCTAAATTGATTACTGGAGAGGCGATTCAAGAAGGAGATGCTATTATTGGTCTTGCATCAAGTGGTATCCACTCGAATGGTTATTCTTTAGTGAGAAAATTAGTAGAAGGTTTAGATTTGAATGAAACACCTGAAGAATTATCAAAGTCTTTGGGAGAAACGCTACTCACTCCAACCAAAATCTATGCAAAGTCAGTTGCTAGAGTAATAGATAAACATGAAATCAGAGGGATTTCCCATATTACTGGTGGCGGATTTTTCGAAAACTTTCCAAGAATGATGCCTAAAGGATTAGGGGTAGAAATTGTATCGAATAGCTGGGAAGTACCTGAAATTTTTCCTTATTTACAAAAGCTCGGCTCTATTCCAGATGCAGAAATGTATGGTGTATTTAATATGGGTGTTGGTATGGCCTTAGTTGTAGAACAAGGTAAGGTAGAAAATGTACTCTCTATCCTTCAAGAAAATGGAGAAAAGGCATCTGTAATTGGTAAAGTTATAGCCGATGAAGGGGTGCATTTCCAATCATGAGTAAAAGAAATGCAGCCATTTTTGCCTCTGGTACAGGTAGTAATTTTGAGGCGATAATGGAAGCTGGTGATCTTTCGTGTGACATTGTCCTACTTATTTGTGATAAGCCTAAAGCAACTGTTATTCAAAAAGCAGAAAAATACCAAGTTCCTACTTTTGTCTTTAACCCAAAAGATTATGGTTCTAAAGAGGAATATGAAAAAGTATTAGTTGAAAAGCTGAAAGAAGCAAATATTTCTTGGATTTTTCTCGCAGGATATATGCGTATTGTAGGCTCAGTATTACTTCAAGCGTATGAGGGAAGAATCGTAAACATTCACCCTTCCTTATTACCTGATTTTCCCGGAAAAGACGCTATTGATCAGGCATATCACGCTGGGGTTAAAACAACAGGCGTAACCGTCCACTACATCGACTCAGGAATCGACACCGGACCAATCATCGCCCAAGAAAAAGTAGAAGTAGAAGAAAACGAAACTCTAGAATCCCTAGAAGAAAAGATACACCACGTAGAGCATCAACTATATCCAAGAGTAATAAGGGAAATAGTAAAGTAGTATTCCTCTTATTGTTTTGTGATAATGCATAGTTTTCAATTAACAAAAATGATTATCCAATAGCTCAGAATAAATAATTGTCCTTGTTATGAACATATCTTACTGGAGGTAAGTGCTGTTGATTTTCGCTCCGGGCAGTCGCTTTCCGCGGGCACGGCTTCAGCCTCCTCGCGGAAAACCACCGCTGCGGGGTCTTCAGACACGTGCTGTTCCCGCAGGAGTCGACTGCCCTCCGCTCCAATCAACTATCATAAGAGAGCATTGCTGTGTCATTAAGCAGTAAAGAGATGTTATAACATTGCAAAGCAACATCTAGCGGAGGAAATACACGGAGACTCCTGCGGGAATAGTGACCTAAGTGAGACCCCGCAGAGCGTCAGCTCGAGGAGGCTCACGGGGCACCCGCGGAAAGCGTAGTGTATTTCCGTAGCGGTAGATATAGCACTATACATAATTCTGAGTAAAAGGATACTCATATTAACAAATTAAAAATGGAAGTTTTATTATACGCTCGGGCTGCGGACCCTGTGTATTATGGGGCTACTTCGTGTAAAGGAGTCCTAATAAACTGACATACTAGACAAAGTGGAGGGTTCAACTAATGAAAAGAGCACTAATTAGTGTTTCAGATAAACAAAATATCATAGAATTTGCCAAAGGTCTCGTAGAACTAGATTATGAGATTATCTCAACTGGTGGAACATTAAGCAAAATTCAAGAAGCAGGAATCCCGGCAAAAGCAATCGACGAAGTAACTGGTTTTCCAGAAATTATGGATGGACGAGTAAAAACACTTCACCCATTAGTCCATGGAGGATTACTTGCGAAACGCTCTAACCCAGACCATATGAATCAAATGAAAGAAAATAACATCGACCCTATCGACATGGTCGTCGTAAACTTATACCCATTCAAACAAACCCTTGAAAAAGTCGGCGTATCTAAAGAAGAAATCATCGAAAACATAGATATTGGTGGCCCAACAATGCTACGTTCTGCCGCAAAGAATTTCGAGAATGTAACTGTAGTGGTGGACCCACAAGATTATGAAGATATTCTAACTTCCTTAAAAGAAAATACACTAGACTTTGAAAAACGCCAAAAACTAGCCGCAAAAGTTTTCCGACATACAGCTAACTATGACGCAATGATTGCAGAATACTTCATGGGTGAAACAAATGAAGTGTTCCCAGAGACATATACCGTTACGTATGAAAAAGTTCAAGATTTACGCTACGGTGAAAATCCACATCAAAAAGCTGCATTCTACAAACGTCCAATGGTTAAAACGATGAGCCTTGCAGCTGCAAAACAACTACACGGTAAAGAATTATCTTATAACAACATTCAAGATGCAAATGCAGCGTTAGAAATTCTCGCGGAATATGGTGCGCAAGCTGCGGCGGTTGCTGTAAAACATATGAACCCTTGTGGAATTGGTGTGGCTAATTCCATATCTGATGCGTTTAACCGTGCTTTTGCTGCAGACCCCATTTCTATTTTCGGTGGTATTGTTGCGCTAAATCAAGAAGTAGATTTACCTACTGCAGAAAAACTTAGTGAAATTTTCTTAGAAATCGTTATTGCACCAAGCTTCTCTGAGAAAGCTTTAGAAATTTTAACGAAAAAGAAAAATATTCGTTTACTTGAACTACCAATGAACGATAAAGAGGTAGTTAACCACAAACTAACTTCTGTAAATGGCGGCGTGCTAATTCAAGATCAAGACAATGGGAAACTGCAGAAAGATGATTTAAAAGTTGTCACAAAACGCCAACCGACAGAACAAGAGTTGCATGATTTGTTATTTGCTTGGAAAGCAGTGAAACATGTGAAATCTAATGCGATTGTTCTAGCTAAAGATGGCCAAACCATTGGAGTTGGTGCGGGACAAATGAACCGAGTTGGATCTGCGATAATCGCGATCGAACAAGCGGGTGAAAAAGCAAAAGGATCTGTCATGTCATCCGATGCATTTTTCCCAATGCCAGATACCGTAGAAGAAGCTGCAAAAGCCGGTGTAACAGCTATTATCCAACCAGGTGGTTCTATCCGTGACCAGGATTCCATCGATGTCTGTGATGAACATGGAATTACAATGGTGTGTACCGGAATGCGTCATTTTAAACATTAAGAGTGGAGGACTTTGAAATGAACGTTTTAGTAGTAGGAAGAGGTGGCCGTGAGCACAGTATGGTACTTGAACTTGCTAAAAGCAGTCAAGTTACGAAACTTTACGTTGCTCCAGGTAATGGCGGAATGAAAGAACAAGCTACATGTGTTCCAATTGATGAATTGGATATGGATGGCCTTGTTTCCTTCGCGAAAGAAGCTGCAATTGACTTAACAATTGTTGGACCAGAAGCGCCATTAAACGAAGGGATCGCAAATCGATTTCAGGAAGAAGGACTAAAGGTGTTTGCCCCAACAAAAGAGGCAGCTCTACTAGAAGGAAGTAAAAGTTTTGCGAAGAAGTTTATGAAAAAATACAATATACCAACAGCAGAATATGAGACTTTTACAGATGTAGAGAAAGCGACAGCATACATTGAAGAAAAAGGTGCACCAATTGTTATTAAAGCGGATGGTCTAGCGGCTGGAAAAGGTGTCGTTGTTGCAGAAACAAAAGAACAAGCTTTAAAAGCAGTGGAAGATATGCTAGTTTCCAAAACCTTTTCTGAAGCGGGTTCTAAAGTTGTTATTGAAGAATTCTTGGACGGTCGTGAATTCTCATTAATGGCATTTGTTCACGAAAACAATGTATATCCAATGGTTCCAGCACGAGATCATAAACGGGCGTTTGATCATGATGAAGGTCCTAATACTGGTGGGATGGGTTCATTTGCTCCAGTTCCTGATATTACGGAAGAGCATATCGCGTATTCCGTAGAAAATGTTCTCCAAAAAGCAGCTGATGGTTTAATGTTAGAAGGAAGACCGTTTACGGGAATTCTTTACGGTGGTTTAATTATGACGGAAGCAGGCCCGAAAGTCATTGAATTCAATACTAGATTTGGTGATCCTGAAACTCAAGTCGTTTTACCATTACTAAAAAATGATCTCGTTCAAGTATTCGTGGATATTTTAGATGGGAAAGATCCTGAATTAGAATGGGAAGATGCGTCTTGTTTAGGTACTGTTCTTGCATCTGCAGGCTATCCAGGTCCTTACAAAAAAGGAGCAGTTATTCCGACTTTTCCAGCGGTGGAGGATATGTATGTTGTCCACGCTGGAACAAAATTCGAAGGGGATACACTTGTATCTGATGGAGGTCGTGTTCTATTAGTTGGTGCAAAAGCGGCAAACTTACAAGCAGCACACCAAAAAGTGTACCAAGTATTAGACTCTATGAATAATGACAATTACTTCTACCGTAAAGATATTGGTTTGAAATAACAAAACATGAAGCACAAGTGAAGCAAAAAGGCTCCTTGTGCTTTTCTTTATAGAACCCCTTTGCAAAATTTGTCAATAAGTATTAAGAAAACACTACTATAATAAAGGTTGATAGTATGGTAGAATATTAGTAATTATAAATTAATGGAGAGCTTGCCGATGTATACAAATGAAAATAAATGGAGAAGCCGTGAACTTAGACAACATGTTAAAGTAATAGACGGTCTAGAAGCTCCTACGCTTGTACTTAAAAATAGTACTTATTTAAATGTGTTTATAAAACAATGGATAAAAGCAAATATATGGATATATCGTGATCGGATTATTTATGTTGGGGATAACATGCCAGAAAAACTAGAACAAACGGAAGTTATAGATTGTGAAGGGAAATATCTAGTTCCTGGTTATATCGAGCCACATTCCCACCCATTTCTATTATCTAACCCAGAAGAATTAGCAATGCACGCTGCCAGATACGGAACCACAACAATGATGAACGATAACCTTATGTGGCATTTTTTATTAGACAAAAAGAAAGCGTTTTCCATATTGGAAGACTTTGATCACTTACCGGTTTCCATGTATTGGTGGTCCCGATTTGATCCACAAACTGCGGTGCAAGATGAGGAAGAAATCTTCAATACGGAAGACATGTTATCATGGATTTCTCATCCTTCTGTTGTACAAGGAGGAGAGTTGACTTCTTGGCCAAGCCTGTTAGAAGGGAATGACAGATTACTATATTGGATCCAAGAAACGAAAAGACAAAGAAAGCCGGTTGAGGGACATCTTCCGGGTGCATCAGAAAAGACGTTAACGAAGATGAAATTACTTGGAGTTTCTTCTGATCATGAACCAATTACTGGTCAAGAAGTAATGAGAAGGCTCCGTTTGGGTTATAATGTATCATTAAGGAATTCATCTATCCGTCCTGATTTATCTCTTTTAGTAAAGGAGATATTAAGTCTAGGACTTTCTAATTTTGATAATCTAACATTTACAACGGATGGACCAACACCTTTATTCTCAGAAAAGGGATTTATCAATGTCTGTATCGATATTGCAATTCAAAATGGAATACCTATTGAAGAAGCTTATCGAATGGGTAGCTATAATGTAGCTAGGCATTTTCAGTTGAGTGAGACTCATGGTAGTATTGCACCTGGCCGTATTGCACATATTAATATACTGGAAAGCAAGGAAGAACCTCATCCCATTAGCGTTCTAGCAAAAGGACAATGGATAATAAAAGACAATGAGAGACAAGAACTTTCTAATAAAATTAATTGGGAGAAATATGGGATTGCTCCACTGGACTTTGAGTGGGAACTTGGAGAGAAGGATTTACAGTTTTCCATGCCAATGGGATTGGAAATGATTAATAATGTGATCGTTAAACCGTATACGATTAATGTGGATATTACACCAGAACAACTTCCGGAAAATAAAGATGACGCCTTTCTTTTATTAATTGATAAAAATGGTAAATGGAGAGTAAATACGACGATCAAAGGATTCACGAATCAACTTGGAGCTATTGCTAGTTCCTTTACTTCGTCTGGAGACTTAATCTTTATTGGTAAAAATAAAAAAGATATTTTACTAGCATGGAAGAGATTAAAAGAAATTGGTGGAGGAATTGTGCTTGTTCATAAAGGAGAAGTACTTACTGACCTTTCACTAACTCTTGGAGGAATTATGTCGATGGAATCAATGGATGTTATAATAGAGAAGGAAAGAGAATTAACAAACTATCTCAGGGAATTTGGTTATCAATTTGAAGATCCCATTTATAACATACTATTCTTATCTGCTACACATTTGCCATATATTCGAATTACCCAAAAAGGAATCATTGATATTAAGAAGAATGAAATACTCTTCCCAGCTACAATGTGTTAACATATAATAGCTGGAGCTGGACGTGGTCGAGAAACATATAAAGGTGTTGGGATAATGAGAAAACTGGTAATATTCTTTCTCGTAATACTTGTTGGGTTAGTTGGATGTTCCAATGATACGGAACAAAATAAAGAGAAAGAAAACGTAGCAGAAGATGGAAATTTTAAAAATATATATCCTTTAACAGGCTTAGGAACAAATGAACCTGTAGATAACCGTGTGATTAGTGTAATGGTTAATAACCATCCAAAGGCTAGACCACAGACCGGTTTATCTCAAGCGGATATCGTTTTTGAACTGTTAGCAGAGGGAAGTATCACGAGATTTTTAGCGTTGTATCATAGCAATTTACCAGAAGTCGTTGGACCAGTAAGAAGTGCTAGAGAATATTATTTTGAATTAGCAAATGGCTATAATGCGCTATATGTTTATCATGGAGCGGCAGATTTTGTTAATGATATGATTGTTAATCGTGGTACTGACTTTTTAAACGGATCTATTTATGATAATGATGGCTATTTATTTAAAAGAGAGTCTTTTAGAAAGGCTCCACATAATTCATATTTGCAGTTAGGTGCAGTCTATGACGTTGCAAAGGATAAAGGTTATAATATTAAAGCAGAATATCAGGCTTTACCTTTTCTATCAGTTGATGAGATAGAATCATTAACTGGAGAACAAGCTCATCATATTGAGGTGATTTACTCTAATTCTTATTCATTTGCGAATGTTCAATATGACTATAATCAAGATTCTGGTAGTTATACGAGATCTAGTGATGGAGAGAAGACAGTTGAACTTCATACAGAAATACCAATCGAGGTAGAAAATATATTGATTGTAGAGACGAGTCATCATGTGATTGATGATGCTGGGCGTAGAGAGATTGATTTAGAATCTGGAGGAAATGCGTACTTACTGCAAAAAGGATTTATAAATAAAGTGAATTGGGAGAATCGAAATGGTAGAATTGTCCCGGTAAAGGGCGATGAAGAGATTGGGTTTATACCTGGTCAAACATGGATTAATGTTGTCCCAACAAAGCCAGGATTAGAGCAAGCAGTCAAGATTTCCAACGAGTAGAGTTAGATGAATGTTCAAAAGGAGGATAAAAAGGACCGAGAAGTTCGATGCGTCATTTTTACCGGACTTTTTGAACAACCTCTTAAAGTAATAAGTAGAAGATCAGGAGGATTTACTGTGCAAATAGATAAGCTAAGAGGAGAGCAACTTGATCAATTATTTGATGCAATTCTCTCTTTAAAGGATAGAGAAGAATGCTATCGTTTCTTTGATGATATTGCTACTATGTCCGAAATTCATGCATTATCCCAACGTTTACAAGTTGCGAAAATGCTAATGGAAGGAAGTACATATAATAATATCGAAAAAGAAACAAAAGCCTCCACCGCGACCATTTCCCGAGTTCGCCGTTGCATCAACTACGGGAGCGACGGATATAAAATGGTACTTGATCGAGTATTAGAAGAAGAAAAATAATCCATTGCCAAAAGGTAGTGGATTATTTCTTTGGGATAGAAACACTCGTAATCAAGCAGAAACGCAGTGAAATTCACAAGAGAATTTAATTTGTATATAAGGATCTGTTGTCGTTTCATCCTGAAATCAACCGAGAGAAGTGTTATGACGGCATAGTACCCTCGAAATTACCTCGTAGTCAACCGAGAGAAGCGTTATGACGGCATAGTACCCTCGAAATTACCTTGGAGTCAACCGAGAGAAGCGTTATGAAGGCACAGTACCCTCGAAATTACCTTGGAGTCAACCGAGAGAAGCGTTATGACGGCATAGTACCCTCGCAATACCACGAAGTCCACCATGGGAAGTTGGATTCTAATTTCAAGGTAAGATATCATTCCTATTATAGAAAAGTGTAGATGCTGACTCCCGCCTCCTGTAACCTATAGTTTTGTGAATTGTACTTTGAGACTGGTTACACAAAGCTCGTGGACTTTTTCATACCACTTCAAAAATTTCCACCACATAACTCTAAATACTGCCTATGTTTTTTGGTATAATGGATTAATGTAATTTGAAAGATGGAGGGATATCCTTTTGAAAACAAAAATGAACGAATGGAAGCATATTTTCAAGCTCGATCCTGCGAAGGAAATTTCAGATGAACAATTGGATATCCTCTGTACATCAGGTACAGATGCCGTAATGGTTGGTGGAACAGATGACATTACGTATCAAGGAGTAGAAGATTTATTAAATCGAATGAGTCATTATTCCGTTCATAAAATACTAGAAATATCTAGAATGGACGCCATTACAACCGGTTTTGATGATTATTTCATTCCAATGGTACTCAATTCCAAAGAAAAGAAATGGATGATGGACATGCATCATCAAGGAATTAAACAACATATGGACTATATGGACTATGTTCAACCCGTTTTTGAGGGGTATTGTATTTTGAATGAAGAAGCAAAGGCTTTTCAATATACAAACAGTATGCTTCCCGATTCAGAAGATACGTTAGTGTACGCATATATGGCAGAGGAAGTTTTTCACTTGCCGATATTTTACTTGGAATACAGTGGAAAATATGGTGATGCTGAACTTGTCAAACAAGTAAGTCATCAATTAAACGATACATTGCTTTTTTATGGGGGCGGGATTGAGAATGCCGACCAAGCAAAAGAAATGAAGCAATATGCAGATGTTATTATCGTTGGTAATAGTATCTATACCGATTTTGATAAGGCACTTGAAACGGTACAAGCGGTAAATGCTTAAAATGATGGAGGTGTAAAGATGAGTCAGACGATGGATGACTTATTAAGAGGGTTAAATAAAGACCAGCGAGAAGCGGTAAAAACAACAGATGGTCCATTATTAATTATGGCTGGCGCTGGATCAGGAAAAACAAGAGTATTAACACATCGAATTGCTTATTTAATGGGTGAAAAAGATGTGGCGCCACGAAATATTTTGGCCATTACGTTTACGAATAAAGCAGCAAGAGAGATGAAAGAACGGGTCCGCAGATTAGTTGGTCCGGACAGTGAGTATATGTGGGTTTCTACGTTCCACTCCATGTGCGTTCGTATTTTGCGAAGAGATATTGATCGGATTGGCTATAATAGCAATTTCACTATTCTAGATAGTAGTGACCAATTATCTGTTGTGAAACAAGTTTTAAAAAATAAAAATATTGATCCGAAGAAATTTGACCCACGTGCAATGATTGGGCAAATTAGTGCTGCGAAGAATGAACTAATTACTCATGAACAATTTAGTAAGAATGCTGGGAATTTCTATGATAGACAAGTGGCTGAGGTCTATGAAGGTTATCAAAAAATGCTTCAAAAAAACCAGTCACTGGATTTTGATGATTTAATTATGTTGACCATCCAGTTATTCAAGCGTGTCCCAGAAGTGCTAGAGTTTTATCAACGTCGTTTTCAATATATTCATGTGGATGAGTATCAAGATACGAACCATGCGCAATACTTCTTAGTAAAACAATTAGCTAGTCGTTTTCAAAATTTATGTGTAGTAGGGGATTCCGATCAGTCCATTTATCGTTGGCGTGGAGCGGATATTTCCAACATCTTATCATTTGAAAAAGATTATCCAACGGCAAAAACGGTATTTCTAGAACAAAATTATCGTTCAACAAAATCGATTCTACAAGCAGCTAATACTGTGATAGCTAACAACCCTGGACGCAAACCAAAAAACCTTTGGACAGAAAACCCAGATGGACAAAAGATTAATTATTATCAAGGTTCCACAGAGCAGGATGAAGCATTATATATCACAAATAAAATCCAAGAACTAACGAGACAAGAAGGGTATTCTCCAAATGAAATTGCGATTTTATACCGTACGAACGCACAGTCCCGTGCAATTGAAGATACGTTCGTAAAATCAGGGATTTCATATCAAATGGTTGGCGGCACGAAGTTCTATGATCGCAAAGAAATTAAGGACATGCTTGCTTACTTACGATTGATTACGAACCCAGATGATGATATAAGTTTTGAACGTGTCGTGAATGAGCCAAAACGTGGAATAGGGAAAACCTCTATTGAAAGACTAAGAGCTTATGCAATGATAAATGATCTTTCATTCTTCCAAGTGGTTAAGGAAGTTGATTTTACGGGAGTATCTAAGAAAGCCGCAAATGCACTAGCCGAATTTGGGCAGTTAATCGATACGTTATCCCAACAACAAGAGTTCTTAACAGCTACGGATATGGTTGAACAAATATTGCAGCGGACAGGCTATGAACAGATGCTTAAAAATGAGAATACACTTGAATCTCAGTCACGTTTAGAAAACTTAGAAGAATTTATGACGGTAACGAAAGATTTTGAAGCAACTGCAGAAGATAAGACATTGGTTGCTTTTCTTACCGATTTGGCGCTTATTGCGGATATCGATAAAGTGGATGAAGAAGATCCAGATAATGAAGAAAAAGTTACGATGATGACATTGCATGCTGCTAAGGGGCTTGAGTTTCCGGTTGTATTCCTCATTGGGTTGGAAGAAGGCATCTTCCCGCATAGTCGTTCGATAATGGACCAAGAGGAAATGGAAGAGGAAAGAAGATTAGCGTATGTTGGAATAACCCGTGCGGAGAAAATTCTTTTCCTTTCACATGCCAAGATGCGAACCTTATTTGGTAGAACAAGTATGAATCCAGTCAGTCGTTTTATTAATGAAATTCCTAAAGATTTATTAGAAGGTTTGGAACAACTGAATTCATTTACATTTGGATCTTCATCCTTTGGACAGAGAAAAGACACTTCAGCACCTATGAAACGAAAAGCAGTACGTATGCAGAACACAACTGGTGCTGAAAATGAAGAGTGGGCACCAGGAAATAAAGTGAGTCATAAAAAATGGGGTGTAGGTACGGTTGTAAAAGTACAAGGAGAAGGGGATTCCATGGAATTAGATGTGGCATTCCCAGCTCCAACAGGAATTAAACGTTTATTAGCAAAATTTGCTCCGATTACAAAACAGTAGGAGGTGTGCTTTCTTTATGGATGAAAAGCAAGCACAAAAGAAAATAGAGGAACTAAAAAGTTTACTGAATCAATATAGTTACGAATATTATGTGTTGGATCAGCCATCTGTGCCTGATTCGGAATACGATGAAAAGCTAAATGAACTGCAAAAATTAGAAGAACAATTTCCACAATTCATTACAGAGGACTCCCCAACCCAACGTGTTGGTGGGGAGCCTCTGGAAGGATTTGTTAAAGTGGAGCATCGAGTTCCAATGCTTAGCTTGGGAAATGCGTTCAATGAACAAGATTTGCGAGACTTTGCGAGACGTGCTAGCCAAGGAGTCGATGGGGAAATCTCTTTTGTTTGTGAATTGAAAATTGATGGTCTTGCAGTATCTCTAACTTATGAAAATGGTAAATTTGTCCGTGGTGCAACGCGAGGAGATGGAACGGTAGGAGAAGATATTACGAATAATTTAAAAACAATCCGTAGTATCCCATTAACATTGAAAGAAGCTGAAACGTTAGAAGTACGTGGCGAAGCTTTTATGCCCCACAGTTCTTTTTTGAAATTAAATGAGCTACGAAGGGAAAATGAGGAAGAGCCTTTTGCAAATCCACGAAATGCAGCAGCTGGGTCTCTACGCCAATTAGATCCTAAAATAGCAGCTAAACGTCATTTAGATACCTTTCTTTATGCGGTTGGGGAGTGGGGAAACAATGATATTTCCACACATAGTGGTCGATTAGAAAAACTGAAAGAACTCGGTTTTAAGACGAATCCAGAGTGGAGAAAATGCTCGTCTATTGAAGAAGTAATGGAATTTGTCGAATATTGGACGAAAGAGCGTCCTAATCTGCATTATGAAATTGATGGAATTGTAATTAAAGTAGATCGTTTAGAACAACAAGAAGAATTGGGTTTTACAGCGAAAAGTCCAAGATGGGCTATTGCGTATAAATTTCCTGCCGAAGAAGTAATGACAAAACTAATTGATATTGAACTTAGTGTTGGTAGAACGGGAGTCATCACACCTACTGCTATTTTAGAGCCAGTTCGAATTGCTGGAACAACTGTACAACGTGCTTCATTGCATAATGAAGACTTAATTCGCGAACAAGACATCCGAATTGGAGATATGGTAGTTATTAAAAAAGCAGGAGACATTATTCCTAAGGTTGTCCGCGTCGTAGAGGAAAAGCGTTCGGGTGATGCAACAGAATATCATATGCCAGAGGAATGCCCTGCATGTGAGAGTGAATTAGTAAGACTAGAAGGTGAAGTAGCATTACGTTGTATTAATCCTAGTTGTCCAGCCCAATTGACAGAGGGATTAATTCATTTTGTGTCACGTAATGCGATGAATATTGATGGATTAGGTGAAAAAGTAATCATCCAGTTGTTTCAACACGGGCTTATTAAGACTTTCGCTGATTTGTATCGTTTGGAACGTGAAGAGTTATTGAAATTGGAAAGAATGGGCGAAAAGTCGGTTCAAAATCTTCTTCATGCAATAGAAGCATCGAAAGAAAATTCCTTAGAACGATTAATATTTGGATTAGGTATTCGCTTTATAGGTGCTAAGGCTGCCAAAACACTTGCAATGGAGTTTGAATCCATGGATAACCTTCGACATGTAACTTATGACGATCTCATCGCAGTGGATGAAATAGGAGAAAAGATGGCAGATGCGGTTGTTCAGTATTTCCAAGAAGAACATGTAAAAGATTTATTAATCGATTTAAAAGCATTAGGAATCAATATGGAATATAAAGGACCTAAGAAGATTGAGACAGCTAATGAAGAGAGTATTTTCACAGGAAAAACAATTGTTTTAACTGGTAAGATGGAACATTACACCCGGAATGAAGCGAAAGAACTGATTGAGGCTATGGGTGGTTCTATAACGGGAAGTGTTAGCAAAAAAACCGATATTGTCATCGCGGGTGAGGACGCTGGGTCTAAATATGATAAAGCCCAGAAACTTGGAATTACCATTTGGGATGAAGAACAATTAAAAGAAGCACTGGGGAGTAATTCATAATGAAAAGAATAAGTATCATATTAATTATCGCGCTCCTACTACTTGCAAGCTGTTCACCGAAAAATAATGATGAAGAGGAAGTAGTACAAGAAAATGAAAACAAGGAGCAACAGACGTCGATTGTTCCGAGTTATCAATTAACCGATGAAACGTATCGTATTATTCTTCCGTTTCAAACAAGTGAGGCAAGAGGGGTCATTACGAATCAAATGGGAAACCGAGTGGATATTGATGAATTGGAAGAAGGTCTCATGCGCCAATCTAAAGAAATCTTTGACCCGGGTGAATTGTTTTATCAAGAAGGACAGTATTTCTCAAAAGAACTCCTTTTTTCTATGATTGATGAATTAAATCCAAAGGTAAATAAGGAAAAGGTTGAAGAATTAGAAACAGAAGAAAAAATTGAAGTTTACAAAAAGAAACCTCGATACTTAACACATATATTAGAGCAAAATTATTTGAAGCGAAACGAAGATGATAACACGGTTGAACTAGCGGGGGTTTCTATAGGTATTGCATTAAAATCAGTCTATCGTTTCCAGACAGAAACTGGAGGACCATATTATAACGAGAAAATTCCGATGAAAGAAATGATAGAAAAAGGTCAAGAAGTGGCACAAACAGTGGTGGACCAATTAAAGAGTACGGAAAATTTCCCAGATGTACCTATTATGATTGCATTGTTTAGGGAAGCAGAAATGAATTCTCCTGTCCCAGGGAATTTCGTTTCCAAAACAGTTGTTCCTGCTGGAAAAAATAAAATAGATGATTGGGATAAAATAAATGAAAAAAATGTTCTTTTCCCGTCAGATGAGGCGAAAAAGAATTATACAGACGACAATGAAATAATAAACAGTTTTGGAAATGAAATAGCACTATTTTTCCCTAATTATGTAGGATACATTGGAAAAGGCTTTTACATTAACGATGATTTACAAAAGCTTACAATCGAGGTACCTATAGAGTTTTATGGTAAAGGGGAAATAATAGGATTTACTCAATATGTATACGGCCTTATTCAAGATATGTTTCCAAAGAACTATGATTTAGAAGTTCAGATAACTTCAAGTGCCGGTGCAGAAAGCCTAATCTATCGAGAAGCTGGAAAAGAAAAACCAGTTGTCCATATATATGATTAAGAACTAAAGCGCAAGCGCCCGTTTAGCGACGTACGGACTGCGCCTGGCCATGCCAGGTGGTCCGATGTTGCCGCGCAAAGCGGCGTTCTTAATCGGACATTCCACTGCCGTAGGAGATAAAGGAAACATGCCCCTTCATAGGGGTATGCCGACGTTGGCCGCAAAGGCCGTACTTAGTCGGCCTTCCTTTAGTACTTATATCGATGTTGACTTTCACCGCAAGGGTATAAGGGCGACTAAGCCTCTGATTTCATCAATCGGCAAGTCTTCTTTATCGCACGGAGGTGAAGGAAGTCTCGCTACGGCTTTAGCGCTGGAGCTGGACGTGGCCTTCCCAAAGACAAGATTTAATAGGCTAGATTTTTTATGCTTTCTTATTCTTTTAAAAATCATCACCTAAAAGAAATAGGTGATGATTTTCCTCTTTTAGGAAAAAATCGTAAAAAACATTTGATTAATGAGGTAGATTCTCTATAATTTTCCCAATATAAAACTATTGTACCTATGATATAATATATTTGAATACATATAATTAAAATTTCATACATAACATGATAGGATGGGTATTTTGATAGAGATTGGTTCATTTATTAAATTACAACGTACCAAGAAAGGCATGACACTAGGGGAATTAGCAGATGGTATCGTTTCTGTATCCTATTTGTCTAAAATTGAAAATCTAAAAACCCAGGCAAGTCCCGAAATTATTCAGTTACTTTGTAATAAGCTTGGGATCAAAGTAGACAATAGTAAAGAGCTAGTGATTGAGGAAAAATGCAATCAATGGTTTAGTATGCTCTTTGCAGTGAATGATAAAGAGGATATTATTGCTACCTATAAAGAACTACAAGAATTAATGGATACCAACATATCTGAAAGTCTACTCATGTTTGAAATACATAAAATTCGCTATTATCTCTTAATCGGGGAAACTTCCCAAGCACATAATAAAATAAAAGAGCTTAATGAAATTAGCGAGAATTTTGATGATATACATAAATTCTATTGGTATAAGTATAAAGGGAACTATTACTCGGTTATAGAGGATAATAGCGTTGCCTTAGAAATGTACAACCACGCTAAAGGGTTGTCTAAATTTTTAAACATAGAAGAACGTGAAGTAGCAGATGTCTACTATCTTTTGGCAGTTACTCATAGTAAGCTACGAAATACTTTAGAATCTATTGATTATGCGAACGAGGCGTTAGATGTTTATATGAAACAATATGACTTTGTTCGCTGCGCTCAATGTCATAATATTTTAGGTATATCCTATAGAAGGATAAGAATGTACGAAAAGGCAATTAAAAATTATAATTTAGCATTACATTTAGGTAAGTTGAACAATAATAAATCTATTATCCAATTGACGAACCAAAATCTTGGTCATTTGTACTCTGTAAAAGGGGATTCAGAGGAAGCGATTAAACATTATCTTGAAGTATTGAATGATGATCAAGTGTTACCGTCTAACAGATTAACAACATTAGCATCATCCGTAAGCGAGTATTATCAAACTGAAAGATATGATGAGGCAAAAGAGACGATACATGTTGCATTTCAATTAATGAAGGAGTTAAAAGAAGAAACACCTAGGTTGAGTTATTATACGATTCATATATATCACCATCTTTTAAATGAAGAGTTTGATAAATTTGAAAATGTAATGGTGAAGGAGCTTTTGCCTTATTTAAGAAAAACAAAAGACTACGCAAATATTATTATATTTAGTAGTTTGCTCGCGGATTTCTTTGAAAAACGTCAACGATACAAGGATGCGGCTAAGTATTATAAAGAAGTAAATTTTGCCTATAGGCAAATTGCTAATATATAAAAAAGGGGGACTACATGAATGAAAAAAACATTGATGATTATTGGGCTTGGTGCTTTACTAGCCACTGGGGTTGCTTTTTCAGTAATACCGAATGATTTAGCAATCGAAGTAGAACCAGGAATTTTCTTTATCGGAAATCACCTATTTAATTTCTAACTCTTGTATGTTTTATACATATTATCTATGAAGACTTAACCGGTTTAGTATTAACTATTCCGGTATTTTTTTGGTAGAGGAATAATTTATGGAGTTGTGCATCAAAATACACTTTTCTCGACACTTTTTTTACTCAACATTTGCCTATATGTGGCTATCTCTGCTATTATCATAGTGTTATAATAAAACATTATGGTTATATTGAATTGTATATAGTAAAAAACGGTTTGGAGGTTGAACCATGGCGGATATTTCAAAAGAACAAGTAAAACACGTTGCTCATCTAGCGAGATTAGCTGTTACGGAGGAAGAAGTAGAACAGTTAACAAAAGACTTAGGTGCAATTATTGAATATGCGGAACAATTAAATGAATTAGATACAGAGAATGTAGAACCTACCACTCATGTATTAGAAATGAAGAATGTCATGCGTAAAGACGAAGCAAGACAATGGATCACACAAGAGGATGCATTGAAGAATGCTCCAGACAAAAAAGACGGTCAATTCCGCGTACCATCCATTTTGGCAGAGTAGAAAGTATAAAACTTTCTACTCTGCATAAGTGCAACTAAGGTATTCGCCCAAAAGCTTGACGAATACCAAGTTTTCTAAGAATAAGGAGGAGAAAGGAAAATGTCATTATTTGACCACTCCATTAAGGAATTAGAAGAGAAACTACATAATAAAGAAATCACCGTTCAAGATTTAGTTGAAGAATCCTACAAACGTATTAAAGAAGTAGACGGTGAAGTTCATGCTTTTTTAACTTTAGATGAAGAAAATGCTAGAAGACAAGCGAAGGAATTGGATGAATCTTCTGATGCTTCTGCAAGTCTTTTTGGTATGCCTCAAGGAATCAAAGATAACATTGTAACTAAAGGCCTTCGCACTACCTGTGCAAGTCAACATTTAGATAACTTTAATGACCCACTATACGATGCAACAGTTATTCAAAAATTAGCGGAGCAAAAATCCATTACCATTGGTAAGTTAAACATGGATGAATTTGCGATGGGTTCATCCAATGAAAACTCAAGCTATACTCCAACAAGAAATCCGTGGAATACGAATCATGTTCCAGGAGGTTCTAGTGGTGGTTCTGCAGCGGCTGTTGCGGCGGGTGAGGTTTTATATGCTTTAGGATCTGACACTGGTGGTTCAATTCGCCAGCCTGCAGCTTATTGTGGTGTGGTTGGGATGAAGCCTACCTATGGTCGTGTGTCTCGCTTTGGTTTAGTAGCATTCGCTTCTTCCCTTGACCAAATTGGACCGATTACACGCTCAGTAGAAGATAATGCACGTGTAATGGAAGTGATTGCTGGCCATGACAAGCTGGATGCAACTAGTGCAAATCTGGACGTACCGAAATACACAGAAGCACTTACTGGAGATGTTCAAGGTCTTAAAATTGCAGTACCGAAAGAATATTTAGCTGAAGGAGTAAATCCTGAAGTTAAAGAAGCGGTAATGAACGCATTAAAAGTATATGAATCGCTTGGTGCAACATGGGAAGAGGTTTCTTTACCACATTCTAAATACGCATTAGCTTCCTACTATATTATCTCTTCATCTGAAGCATCTGCTAACTTAGCACGCTTTGATGGGGTTCGTTATGGTGTACGTACAGAAAATGCGGATAACATGATTGATATGTTTAAGAAATCTCGTAGTGAAGGATTTGGACAAGAAGTGAAACGTCGTATTATGCTTGGAACGTTTGCTTTAAGTTCCGGTTATTATGATGCTTACTATAAAAAAGCACAAAAAGTCCGTACATTAATTAAAAATGACTTCGATAAGATTTTTGAAGAATACGATGTTGTTATTGGACCAACAACCCCAAATCCTGCATTTAAAGTTGGAGAAAATATTGATGATCCATTAACCATGTACGCAAATGATATTTTAACAATTCCAGTAAACTTAGCAGGTGTACCGGGAATCTCCATTCCGTGTGGTTTTTCTAATGAAGGTTTACCAATTGGTTTACAAATTATTGGCAAACATTTCGATGAAAGCACGGTGTATCGTACTGCACACGCATTTGAACAAGCTACGGATTATCATACAAAACGACCTCAACTAGGGGGTAGTAACTAATGAACTTTGAAACAGTTATAGGTCTAGAAGTACACGTAGAATTAAAAACAAAATCAAAAATATTTAGCTCAAGTGTAAATGCATTTGGCTCTGAACCAAATACAAATGTAAGTCCAATTGAATTAGGGTATCCAGGAACACTTCCAGTTCTAAATGAAGAAGCAGTAAACTTCGCGATGAAAGCTGCCATGGCTTTAAACTGTGAAATTGCGACAGATACGTATTTTGATCGTAAAAACTATTTCTATCCAGATAACCCGAAAGCTTACCAAATTTCTCAAGATGAGAACCCAATTGGTGCGAATGGTTGGATTGAAATTGAAGTAAATGGCGAAAAGAAAAAGATTGGAATTACTCGTCTACATTTAGAAGAAGATGCTGGTAAATTGACTCATGGTGATGACGGATATTCTTATGTTGACTTTAACCGTCAAGGAACACCGTTAATCGAAATTGTTTCTGAGCCAGATATACGTACTCCAGAAGAGGCATATGCATACTTAGAAAAACTGAAAAATATCATTCAGTACACAGGTGTTTCTGACGTGAAAATGCAGGAAGGTTCCCTACGTTGTGATGCGAACATTTCATTACGTCCGATTGGTCAAGAAGAATTTGGTACAAAGACAGAATTAAAGAACTTAAACTCCTTTAACTTTGTACAAAAAGGTCTTGAGTTTGAAGAAAAACGTCAAGAAAAAGTTCTTTTATCAGGTGGAGAAATTCTTCAAGAAACACGTCGTTATGATGAGAAAACGAAAGAAACGATTCTAATGCGTGTGAAGGAAGGAGCGGATGATTATCGTTACTTCCCAGAGCCAGATTTAGTTCCGCTTTATATTGATGAAGAGTGGAAAGAACGTATTCGTGCAGAAATTCCTGAACTACCAGATGCACGCCGTGCGCGTTATGTGAAGGAGCTTGGATTATCTGAATACGATGCGAATGTTTTAACAAGTTCTAAAGAAATGGCGGATTTCTTTGAAGAAGCGGTTGATCATGGTGCAGATATTAAACAAGCATCCAACTGGTTAATGGGTGAAGTATCTGCTTACATGAATAAACATTTAAAAGAGCTTCATGATTTAGCGATTACTCCTAAAGCATTAGCATCGATGATTAAACTTATTGAAGATGGAACAATCTCTTCTAAAATAGCGAAGAAAGTATTTGCTGAGCTTGTTGAAAAAGGCGGCGCCCCTGAGAAGATTGTGAAGGAACAAGGACTTGTTCAAATTTCTGACCCTGAACAATTAAAAGAAATTGTAAATAAAGTCTTGGATGAAAACGAACAATCAATCATTGACTTTAAAGCAGGAAAAGGAAAAGCACTTGGCTTCTTAGTTGGTCAAATTATGAAAGCAACAAAAGGCCAAGCTAACCCACCGATGGTGAACAAGATTCTTAAGGAAGAAATTGAAAAACGTTAAATGACGGTTATGTTTTAGACTACGATTTAGATGAATCGTAGTCTAAACTTTTTTAGCAGGTAGGAGTATAAAATCTTTCCCGTCTGGCGCTCCGGTTACTCGCCCCGCCGTAAAGATATGCATAAGTGCAACTAAGTCATTCGCCCAAAGGCTGGTGAATGCCAAGTTTTCTAACATAGGAACATAAAAAACTTTAAGTTCTAGCGTAAGGAAGCTTATGCTTTCTGATTTGCCAAAAAAGTATTTTGAGACTATGATAGAATGGATAAACTAGTAATAAGGTTTGAAATCAGTAATCAAGGTCTGAAATTAGTAGATGTGAATGAATAAATAAACTATTGCAATACATGATAACTATATACAAAGACAACTTTCTTTTTGCCTTACTGTAGTACATAGTAAACAATACATATATGAACTCGAGGTAAACGTTGCAGGAGGGAGGAAGTAAAATGAAAAAGGCTAGAATCATTTATAATCCGACTTCAGGTCGTGAAATATTTAAGAAAGAATTGCCGTATGTTTTGAAAAGATTGGAATTAGCTGGTTACGAAACATCCGCCCACGCTACTACTGGTGAGGATGGAGATGCCGAAACAGCTGCAAAGTATGCACTTTCTAGAAACTTCGATTTAGTTATAGCCGCAGGTGGAGATGGAACTATTAATGAAGTGATACATGGAGTAGCTGAACAAAATCATCGGCCAAAGCTGGGTATTATTCCAACGGGAACTACAAATGACTTCGCACGAGCATTGCATATTCCACGGGATATTAAGAAAGCAGTAGACATTATTGTCGAAGGGCACTCACAACTGTTAGACATTGGTAGAGTAAATGAACATTATTTTATTAACATTGCCGGTGGAGGTAAATTAACCGAACTAACTTACGATGTTCCAGTGAAATTAAAAACAGTTCTTGGGCAGCTGGCTTATTATGTAAAAGGGATAGAGATGCTTCCTTCTTTGAAACCTGCGAGAGTTAAAATAGAATATGATGGTAACGTGATTGATGAAGATATTATGATATTTTTAGTATCTAATTCCAATTCTGTTGGCGGCTTTGAAAAGCTTGCACCAAGCGCTGATTTAAGTGATGGATATTTTGATTTAATTATATTAAAAAAAGTCAATTTAGCTGAATTTATTCGAATAGCTACCCTAGCTATTCGTGGTGCGCATTTAGAAGATTCCAATGTAATATATAAACAAGCGAAAAAAGTTACTGTTACACCACAAGAAAAAATGCAACTCAACTTAGATGGTGAATATGGCGGGCTGTTACCTGGAGAATTTATTAACTTAAAGCAGCATATAGAATTTATGGTGCCAAAGGAATTTATGAAAGAAGAAGAGAAGACTGAGGATTAAGCGTGGTCTTCTTTTTTAATGGGATTTTCTAATTCACCACTTGTATGAGGAATGCTTTTCCAGTTAAAAATATGATAAGATAGAACCTACTATAAGCGCGGTAAAGGAAGATTAACAAATGGCAAAACAAACTGCACCAGTTAAAAAAAACGAAACCATTACTTTGACTTTTGAGGATTTGACCCATGAAGGAAATGGTGTTGGCAAAGTTGATGGCTACCCATTATTTGTACCATATGGACTGCCAGGAGAAGAAGCAACGGTTAAAGTTGTGAAAGTAAACAAGAACTTTGGATACGGCAAGTTGTTAGAAGTTAAAGAAAAAAGTAAAGACAGGGTCGAACCGCCATGTAATGTATTTTATCAATGTGGTGGATGTCAACTTCAACATATGAGTTATGACTTACAACTTGAAATGAAACGAAATCAAGTGAAAAATGTTATGAAGAAAATTGCTCATCTTGAACATGTACCTGTTCACCCAACAATTGGAATGAAGGATCCATGGCGTTACCGGAACAAGGTGCAGATACCTGTAGGCGAGCGTGATGGTGAGCTAATTACTGGATTCTACCGAATGCGCAGCCACGATATTATTGATGACATGGAAACATGCGTTATTCAAGATGAAGTGAATGATCGTTCTGTTCATGCGGTACGTAGAATAGCAAACCAGTTAGGTATCGAAGCCTATGATGAAAAATCAGACCGTGGTGTTCTTAGACATATTATGGTTCGTACAGGTAGAGAAACGAACGAAACGATGATTGTTTTAGTTACTCGTACAAAGAAACTCCCACATCAGGAAGAATTCATCCGTCAATTAACGGAAACTTTTCCACATGTTAAATCAATCGTTCATAACATTAATGATCGGCGGACTAATGTTATTTTAGGGAGAAAGACGAAAGTGATATGGGGAGAGGAATACATTTATGACACGATTGGTGATATTAAATTCGCCATTTCAGCACGGTCCTTTTATCAAGTAAATCCATATCAAACAAAGGTATTATATGAAAAGGCATTAGAGGTTGCAAATATCAACGAAAATGATGTGGTCATTGATGCCTATTGTGGAATTGGGACGATTTCTTTATTTTTAGCTCAAAAAGCGAAGCGGGTTTATGGTGTGGAAGTTGTTCAAGACGCAATAAATGATGCAAAAAATAATGCTAAACTGAATGATATAACCAATGTTGAGTTTGTTGTTGGAGAAGCGGAAAAGGTCATGCCTGAGTGGAAAAATGAAGGATTAGACCCTGACGTAATTGTTGTCGATCCACCGAGAAAAGGTTGTGAACCAGAATTTCTCGAGGCTATGATTGAAATGGAACCGAAGCGAATCGTATATGTTTCTTGTAATCCATCCACGTTAGCTCGTGACTTGAGAATTTTAGAAGATGGTGGATATGAAACGAAAGAAGTACAACCAGTGGACATGTTTCCTCAGACTAATCATATTGAAGCGGTTTGTTGGTTGGAGAGGAAGTTGTCTAGTTAAAATAAACAATCCCTAATTAAAATAAACATTACCGATTTCAACACCGTTTCCGTTAAAATATACATTACCGATTTCAGAACTGCAACCAATAATTTCTCGGGTTTTCTTTAATAGAAACCCGGGATTTTTTATGCCCATAATGGAGCAAAGAGGGGAGATAAAGGAATCTTACTTCTATCACTCTTTGCTCTGCTATCCCTTGTCATTACACGTTTATTCAATATCTAACCCATGATTAATTTCAATAATTAATTCAACACGTATTCAATATTTCTTCTTATTTTCCCTTTCTTCTTTTCTCGCTTTTTTCTTCTCTCTATTCTCGGAGAACCTTATTTTAACTCTGGAAAAAAGGTGAAAAAACAGGTGGAAAATAGGTGAAAAAACGTGCATTTTTGATACGAAAAAGTGGAAAATAGGGGTTCTATAGGTAAACTTTATTTTAACTCCAACGGTGGAATGCGGGTTTGAGGTGGGGTGATTTGAGGGATGTTTATTTTAATTGCACATAGTAGAGAGAAGAAATTTAGTTGAGTTTGTAATAATTCATCCATATTGTGGAAAGGGAGATAAGAGGAAAGAATTGGTGATAACACAAATGAGGCAATGTTATACTATTAATTGAAGGTAAAGACTGGATATAAGGTGATTTATTTAGTTGTTTCTGCGATGAAATAAAGAAAAAGCGATGATTATTATCTCATTAGGGGGTTCTGTATGAGTAATAGTGTAAGGGACATAGATAGGCTGAAGTATCATGTAAAACAGTTAATAAAGGATAACTCACATAGAGAAGTTACACCACAAACCAAGTACAAGACATCTGGTATATACATGATTTATATAGATAATTTTACTAATGATAGAGTTGTTCCTGTTTATATTGGGCAATCGAAGGATATACAAAGAAGGTACAAACAACATTATTCTGAAATATTTGCCTTGAATAGACTTTCGTATGATGAATACGAACGTTATTTCTTTTCCAAAGGTTCCTCTTTTTACGAAGGGAATTTTAAATCCTGTAAGATATTCAAATATATGCTAGAAAATAATTGTTCTTTACAAGACTTTCACATGATCATTTTAGATAAGGCAGATATGGAAAACTTAGAAGATAAGGAGCAGGAGTATTTTCGGAAGTTATTGCCTTCATTTTTTGGTTTTAATCAATTAAATTCCTTTCTAAAGAGCCTTCCATATCGTTTTTCAAATACACAAATGAATGAAGAGGAAATTAATGATTATATGGATTTAATCATGGAGGATATTCAGGGCATTCACGATTATTATAATTATGGGTTTACAAAATTTAATTTTGAACATTCAATGCCTACACCTAAAGGTATTGAATATTCGTTGAATGGAAAAGAACAATGGAACAAGGATACGCTGTTAAAATTTAAAAAAGTAAATTCAAACCTTGATGACCTGTATAAACAATACAAACCTGATTATGACGAAATGAGACCAATGATTGAAAAGAAAGACAAACTATATGGGGATTATGTAGTCGCTAGATTTGAATTTAGTAGTGCTTTAGATGCTTTTAAGAGTGATATAAATAAGGAATTTAGGAAACAGAAACTATACAGTGAGAAGGCAAAAGAAAACTTTATTTACAGTGTAATTCATAATGATAAATTGTATAAAGAGCAATTCCAAGATTACTTAAAATCTAGGAAGTGTGATGTAGATTTATATCGAACTTTTCAAAACCATATAGATAAGGTTCAGAATAAATATGAAATTAAGGTTAATAAAGAAGAGCCTTATCAAGAAATTACTGATAAAATCATAGATCGGGAAGTTCAAAACAGAAGTGAAAGACACAAAATGATATTTCCATCATGCCAATTCGAGCCTTTTACTTTAGGTGATAATATTAAAGATCTTACAATGAGATTAAGCATGGATGATGACTTATTGAATACTTGTCATATAAATATTTACATATCAAATAATGGAATAAGCAGAAGTTACATTAGAAAAGACCCTGATATTCTCAGGATAGATTATTGTTACATAAATAATGAAGAAACAAAATATGAAAAACAGTATTATATTGAAAATGAGACGACAAGAAATTGTCAGTCTGGAATTGGATATTATGAACAAGACTTTTACAGTATGTTTGCATTCAGACCGGAACGGTTTAAAATTACTAGCTTAATAGATAATGAACAGGATAACTCATTTATTTCAATACTAGCTGAATTTAAGCATGGGATTAATGATTATACAATTAGAGATAAGGAATTAGTTCAATTATCTGTTGTGTTAAATGAAATTCAGCAATTAATTGATAAAGAAACAAGATTTGAAGTTGAAGTTTCAGAATCATATTCTTGCCTTGAAAAATGTCTGAATCAGGATCTACACGACAATCCGTTTGTAAAAAGGTTATTATCAAGAAAATTACCCGGAATTAGAAAGGGTCAGAAATCTAAATCCACTTCTAAGAAAGTAGTGAAACAAAACGATAAAACACATCAAACTAGAGCAGAAAAATATCAAGAGAAAATAAACGTTAGATCAAATGATAAAATTACTATATTTAATTACATCTCAAGTAAAGAGAAAGTAACTGCTAAATGTAACAATTGTTCATATGAGTGGGAAAAACGCAGTGATCACCTATTGGCAAAGCCATTCTGTCCATTATGTTGGAAATCCCAATGAGTGATACTGACCATTCACTAACAACAACTTCCGGTGTATGGAGCCTAGTATAAATCATTTGGCTGATAGCATCCTAATATTCCAATATTGCTATGTTGACCAAGGTGAATGTTGCTATGCAAAGGAGGCGGGAAGAGTAGCGGGAGGTTATGATATTGTATCTAACGTTTATTCAACTGTAAAGTCAATCCATTTTGAAGTATTCAGAAAAATATTTATTAATTCTAAACATGAGCCTCATTTCAACATGATGATGGGAGACTTTGTGATTAATGTTGGAGAAGAGTCTGCCGAACAAGAGGCTAAAAGAGAAATCCAATTGGCATTGAAGCAAGCTGCGGCTAGTCGGAACAGGTAAACAACTAATAGAAGGGGTAACGTATATGAGCAAAGAGAGCGAATTCTGTAAATGTCAAAGTAATAAGGGCGTACATGCCGTCGAAGGGGAATTTGGATATTGGCTGTATTGTACCGAATGTCATAGAAAGATAGAAGATGAATTTCATTATTATAATGAACCGGATGACATCTATTAGATTAAAATTGCCTTCCTGTAAATAGAACACTATAGGTTTGACAAAAGAACGGGGCATATTGAGAGAATATGTAGTCCAGCATAAGAGGTGTAACAATATTGGCGAGTGTTGGACATTACTTACCTTACCAGAATATGGGGTGATTGAGATGGACAAGAGAATAGAAGAATTAATTGATATTACAAGAGAAAAATACTGTTTACACAAATATTATTTACATACATTTGACATTCATCGTAATACAACAATTTTCAAAGATACGGTTTATAGACTAAGCATGGAATGGTTTCCAAATCACATTAAAAATTGGGATGATGAAACCTATAATCCAGAAGGAACAGCATGTATTGAGATAGACATCCATTCAAAAAAGACAAAACATGTGATTTTTAGTGAGGGAATTTCGACTGTTGGTGGTATGACGTTTGATTTGAATAACAGGGATGAAATCATCAAGTGGATTGAAAGGGAAACGGGTCTGATTTATGGAAGGCAGTTTGAGTTCTGGAAGGAAGAAGAAAGGGAGCTTCATTTCAAGGAATGTATAGATGGGGTTGCAGTTTCTCCATCAGGTTATATTGAATTAAAACTGGATAAAGAAGGGAGGCTCACCTTATTTTCTGTATATGGACAGTTTCCTTCTGAAGAACTTGTAAAACAAGAAAAATATTTACTTTCTCTTGAACAAGTAGAAGAGTTAGCTAAGGAACAATTGAAGTTAGTTGAGTTTCCAGTCATTGAACAAAAAAAGCTCGTTCCTGCATTTGCAATCGAGGAGATTTATATTAAAAATGATTGTTCTTCTACCTTAACCTATGAATTCTTTGTAGATGATAAGTTTTCTTTGCAAATGGACAAAGTGATAGAGTGGGATGATATTATTCAAAAACCTTTCCAAGGTAAAATACTGTCACTCATTGAAAATGTAACACCTGATCAGGCATTTCAGTGTGAACCACATCCAGATTTACGGCCAATCACAGAGGAAGAAATTAAAAAGTGTGTCAGTACCATTCAAAAATTTTTAGGTCAAGTATACACGAAGGATTCAGGAAAATGGGCATTAAAGTCGCTATATCGAGATAAGGGATACATCCATGCAACATTAAAGAAAAAGGAACAGAAAGAGCGTGTATTCAAAAGGAAAATGAAGCTATTCATTGACTCGGGTACTTATGAAGTATTGAATTACATGGATAATAAGCCGTTTTTAGAAACGTATATGGAATTAAAAGAAGTAGAAGAAATAAAGATTGCAAAAGAGGAAGCGTTTGAAAAAATAAAAGAATTGATTGAGCTGACACCATATTATGTATATGATTTTGAGCAAGGTTACTATGTATTATGTGGAAAGTTAGATTGCCAATATGCAGTAAAGGCGAATAACGGGGAAGTTATTGAATTGAACGAATTGTAGTAAGAGCAGACTGGCGGTCCAGACCAATGGATTTGTCATGGTGGAAATGGGATGCAAGAGTTGACGAAGAATACTTCTTATACCTTGCACTTCATCTTGAAAGGGAAAATCTTTGGAGTAAAGATGTTGAAACAATAGAAAAGCTATTCTCCCAAACTGAGGAAGAATATGTACCTCATAACGTAATCGGAATACAATACATAGAATCGGAAAGACGAGTAAACTATCTAAATAACCTAGTATTACAAAAAAACTCTATTCAAAAGTCTAATGCCCTCATGATTTATAGGTATTATAAAGATGACATTGAACGTGTATGTGCATATCACTTCACCACAAAAGGGTTAAAGGAAGTAAGAAACGCAATCTGCGAACAAGATGACTTTGGATATTTTTTTATGTGTTTCGAGGAGGAACACGAGCTTTCCAGAATAATATAGTAGTTACAGATTGAGTAGATTGATTATAGGTCAATTATCTATTCTAACCTCGAATAGTAGAAGGTGTTCAATTAGTAACCTAAAAAGGTTAAGAAAAATTGAATGGTAGAAACTATTTATTGAATGCAGAGAAACTAAATTTCGTAAAGGTATTTTTAATACATACCATAGAAAATGCCATTAATAAATCAAATAGGCATGTAATAAAAGGAGTAGAAAATGGCCACTTGACATCATTGGAATGACACAAACAACAAATATACAAATAATGGAGAAGATATAAATGATAGATTTTTTTGATGGAATTTTAATATCAATGGCAGGTGCAAGCGAAACAATAGAGAAATCTAAAAAAGAGAATAAGAGGAAGGAACAGCAAAGGAGAAGTAAAATGACACCAGAGGAAAGAAGCTACGAAGACACTTGTAAATTTAACAAACGTCTTTCAAGGGGATAGTTTGTAGTATGAATAACGCCGATATATTTTTCTTGTTTCTGTAACTCTTTTTTCTACTATGTCTAGTTAAAATAAACAATCCCTAATTAAAATAAACATTACCGATTTCAACACCGTTTCCGTTAAAATATACATTACCGATTTCAGAACTGCAACCAATAATTTCTCGGGTTTTCTTTAATAGAAACCCGGGATTTTTTATGCCCATAATGGAGCAAAGAGGGGAGATAAAGGAATCTTACTTCTATCACTCTTTGCTCTGCTATCCCTTGTCATTACACGTTTATTCAATATCTAACCCATGATTAATTTCAATAATTAATTCAACACGTATTCAATATTTCTTCTTATTTTCCCTTTCTTCTTTTCTCGCTTTTTTCTTCTCTCTATTCTCGGAGAACCTTATTTTAACTCTGGAAAAAAGGTGAAAAAACAGGTGGAAAATAGGTGAAAAAACGTGCATTTTTGATACGAAAAAGTGGAAAATAGGGGTTCTATAGGTAAACTTTATTTTAACTCCAACGGTGGAATGCGGGTTTGAGGTGGGGTGATTTGAGGGATGTTTATTTTAATTGCACA
>NZ_LYCS01000010.1 GCF_001659985.1 Oceanobacillus sp. Castelsardo | reverse complement strand
CAAGGGTTCGAATCCCTTGCTCTCCGCCAGTACATAGTTGGCCCGTTGGTCAAGCGGTTAAGACACCGCCCTTTCACGGCGGTAACACGGGTTCGAATCCCGTACGGGTCACCAATTTCAAGGAAGGCATGTTAAGTACGCGACGTCTTGGGATTCCGATTACTCGTCCCACCGTAAAGGTTTGTCGCACACATGCACTAGCACATCCTGTGCGTCGGAGGATTAGCTCAGCTGGGAGAGCACCTGCCTTACAAGCAGGGGGTCACAGGTTCGAGCCCTGTATCCTCCACCATTAAAAATTAATTTGTTTTTCTTATATCGCGGGGTGGAGCAGTCTGGTAGCTCGTCGGGCTCATAACCCGAAGGTCGTAGGTTCAAATCCTGCCCCCGCAACCAAAAATGGTCCGGTAGTTCAGTTGGTTAGAATGCCTGCCTGTCACGCAGGAGGTCGCGGGTTCGAGTCCCGTCCGGACCGCCATTTCTAAATTAATAGATTCCATTATGATGGCTCGGTAGCTCAGTCGGTAGAGCAACGGACTGAAAATCCGTGTGTCGGCGGTTCGATTCCGTCCCGAGCCACCATTTGTTGGAGGGGTAGCGAAGTGGCTAAACGCGGCGGACTGTAAATCCGCTCCCTCTGGGTTCGGCAGTTCGAATCTGCCCCCCTCCACCATTTTTATGTTATAATAGGGGTATAGTTTAACGGTAGAACTACGGTCTCCAAAACCGTCAATGTGGGTTCGATTCCTACTACCCCTGCCATATATGGCGGCCGTGGCGAAGGGGTTAACGCACCGGATTGTGGCTCCGGCACTCGTGGGTTCGATTCCCACCGGTCGCCCCATTTAAAATTAAAACTGTTGGGCTATAGCCAAGCGGTAAGGCATCGGGTTTTGATCCCGTGTATCCTAGGTTCGAATCCTAGTAGCCCAGCCAAATGCGGAAGTAGTTCAGTGGTAGAACACCACCTTGCCAAGGTGGGGGTCGCGGGTTCGAGTCCCGTCTTCCGCTCCAAAGAAAATTGAATATAGTATAACGTATATTTTATACGGCGGTATAGCCAAGTGGTAAGGCAGAGGTCTGCAAAACCTTTATCACCGGTTCAAATCCGGTTACCGCCTCCATTTTTGTTTTTATTTTGCCGGTGTGGCGGAATTGGCAGACGCGCGGGACTCAAAATCCCGTGTCCTCTGGGACGTGTCGGTTCGACCCCGACCACCGGTATATTTAGTTTGTTTTTAGTTAATATAAAAAATATTTTTTAGCTCGTAAACCTTGATGTATAAAGGTTTGCGAGTTTTTTCTGTATTTTGAGTATGTGTTAGAAAACGGTAGATTTTTAAACGACTTTACACATTTTTTACACATTGATTTGCACACTCAATCATATCTTCAAAAGTTTTCATAGTAAGCTCTTCATCTTCAACTCGCAATTCTTTTATTACATGAGTATAGACTTTGTATGTTGTTTCTATATCGCCATGCCCTAATCGTTCACTTACAAAATGAATTGTGGCTTTTTTGTATAACAATATACTTCCATGCGTATGTCGTAAACCATGAAGAGTAATAGAATTCAAATTCAATTCAGTCAATAACTTTCTTAATAACATATTAGCATTTGTATTGCTTATGACTTTGTATTTTGAAGATGGACTGTAAAATACCAACTGATTAAGATTTGTTGGTGTTGTTTTTAATAACTTCTTAAAATGAGTCATTGTTTTTATATTCATCTTAATTGTGCGAATTGATTGTTCGTTTTTGGTTGGTCCAAAACCTTTCGGTGAGTTTTTCTTGTAGCCCCAGGTTTTATCTACGTTTATCGTGTTATTTACAAAATCAAAGTCTTTTTTTGTTAGTCCTATAAGTTCTTCATAACGCATACCTGATGTAATTGCTAAAAGCAACAATGAATATCCTAATCCATTTTCGAGATTTTTCCATATCTCTTCGATTAGTCGTTCACTTTCTTCATAGCTTAAATGTTTTTCAGAAGATCTTTTTGATTGAACTGTCCAACTGAGTTCAGTTTTTCTTGTGAAATCGATTTGAATAATTTGTTCTTCAATTGCATCTTTTACACACGCTTTAATATGACCGTTGATTTTAGCAACTGTTTCCTTTGCCCTTCCTTCACCAAGCTTGTTTAAGAACATTTGATAGTCTTGTCTATTGATATCCTGAATAGCTTTGTATTGAAAAAAGTCATTTACTGCTTTTAACGAATACTTATAATGCTCTAATGTCACGGCACTTACTTTTGGCTTTTTGTATAGATTAATCCAATTTTCAAGGAATTCATTGAAGGATATCTTTTTCAATGTGGGGATTATGCCTTTTCCTAATTGAACTTCTACTTCAGCAGCAGCAATCCTAGCTTCTTGTTTAGTACGGAAACCTCCTTTTCTAATTGGTTTTTGTTTTCCACCTACAGTGTAACTTACAGTATATTGAAATGTCTTTCCTCTTTTTTGTATACTTGCCATTATATTCCACCTCTTTAATTTTAGATAAGGTGGTCTTTGGGTCCACCTTATCATAAACATATTATATATTTTTGTATAGCTTTGTTAATAATTGAAAGTATTGGATTAATATATATTCATTGTTAATCATGCGAAGCTTAGAAGATAAGAAATTGCGTTTACTTCATCTCTATCAACTCCTAGATCAAGAAATATAAAAATTGTAATACTCTACTTTCTGCAATCTTTAATTTATTATTTTCTTCCCTATTAGATGGAGAGATTTTCTATCAAAAAAATATAATGATAGCTTGCCATAGTTTAGCGCCCTAACCTAACTAAATATTTCATTGAAATTTTTATCAAGGAATTCAGCCATCTTTATTGCTTGAAATGACCATGTCTGACCTTGGATTTTTGGATAATAGACAAATCCTCCATTTGTAGAGTCTAAAATCGTTTTGAATTTAGGTTTGTATAAGATATTTTCTTTTATCCAATGTTGTTTTTTGTTAATTCGATTTTCTAGATCTTTCATCGTCCAGTAAACCCCGGTTAATGATTGTTTTTTTAGCTCTAACAGTTCAACCTTTTTAATCAGAATTGAATCTTTTGGTACTAATATTTCAATATCTAAGTGTAATTTTTGTAATGAATCTACCATATTAGAATAATCTTTCCTTTCAACATATATTTTAAAATTGATAGTATACAAGTACGATTGATATAGGTGATCATGCCGTCATGGTTGTAAATGGATAGATACCTATCTTTTTATTGACCAATCATGAAACGACCAAGTTCTCTATGTGGTCGAATATATTTATCAAATGATTTTGGGTCTATGCCCGGAAAACGAGATGCTTGTTCTCGTGTAATAGACACGATAAATCTTGTACTTTCTCGTTGTTCTCCATAAATACAACTACCCCCAATTTAGATTTATAAGATCAAATTTGAAACTATTATTACTTTAACTTATAAGAATTAAGATTCTGCCCCAAAACTTATCCAAATAGGGAAAATATCTTAGGGAGTGGTTTTTTATGGGAAAAGGAAGTTATTACTTTTGATTTAAAGGTTGATACATAAAGGTTTGATAAACTTTTATTTTTTTTCTGTTATACCTTAAAGTATTTTACGTGTTTTAAAATATTTTTTAACTAGCATTAGTTTAAAAAGTGGACAAGTAAAATTGAGAAGTTAATTTGAAACTAATTGAAAGATATAAGGAACATATAAAAGTGGATTGAAAATGTACGCTTTTTGATTTCATTAAAAGGAATGAGCGATATAAATTAAAAGAATTATTCAGATGACAAAGATAGCTGTGTGAGTAATTCTTAGTCTACAGTAAGGGATGTTTTGTTGGGTTATAGCAGCTTTTACAGAAAAGGGTAAACAATTAAAAGTGTGAATTCTTATATAATCAAAAATGTACATTCCTTAATAATCATTTATAATTTGGAAAAACTTATAATTAAAGCACTAATTATAGGGGGTAGATAATATGTCAAAAGAGGTTGACGAGAACGAAGTAGTTCGGTTGTACGTGGAAGAAGATAAAACATTAAGGCATACTGGGGAAATTGTAGGGATTGACCACCACAGAGTAAAAAGGATTTTAGTAAAACATGGAGTGAAGATTGAAAAGAAAAAGCGTTCCAAACCAGTAACAGAAGAGCATAAAAAAAAGTTGAGTGAATCGTTAAAAGGTAGAAGTAGTTGGTTGAAAGGAAAGAATTTGCCTAAAGAAATAATATATAAACAAATTAAAACCAAACTACGGTCTGATATAGATTTTTCTGTATATGGCGATTATGAAAAGTTAAAAGTCTTAATGAAGTTATTAAGAAAACATCGGGAATACATAGGTTATAATGACGAGACAAGAAAAGTCTTTTTAGATCACTTTTATTATGATGAAAATTTTAATGCTATCTATCAGTTATGGCTAGAAAGTGATTATAATAAGTGGATGTATCCGTCTTTTGATCATAAAATACCAATTTCAAAGTGTGGAGAGTGGGAATTGAATAACTATCAATTTTTAACCTGGTTTGAAAATCGAATGAAAGTAGATATGAATGTAGAAGAATGGGAACAATGTAAGAAGCTTGGTAATGTTCAATCTGATTTATTTATAGAAAATATTTTCGCTGATAGAAGTGAAAAAAGTGAATAGAGAATTAATTGTAAAATTGTATTCAGAGGAAGAATTAAAGATTGGAACGATTTCAAAAAGGTTAGGTGCAAGTCCTTCTAAAATTCGGAGGATATTACTTCAATCAGGTGTTTTAAAAGTTAATTTATGCGTAGGAATGAAATTAAAAGTAAAAGAATTATATGAAGAAGATAAAACTATACCCATGATTGTAGAAGAATTGAAGTTAAAGCGCCATGTAGTGAGAGAAGTTTTATATGAACTTGGGGTATATATAAAAAGGTCGAACAGGTTAAGGGCATTTTCAGAGGAACATAAACAAAAAATTAGTAAATCTAAAAAAGGCCAGCCTGGTTTTTGGAAAGATAAAAAAATGCCGGATAAGTCAAATCGTAAAAATATGATTAATCATATGAAATTTGATATTACCTTAGGAGATATAGAGAAATATGGAGATACAAAGAGATTACAAGCATTAAATAAAGCTTTATATAGGGATCGAGTTAAAAAACACTTTAATAAAAAGAAATACTTAGCCTATTTAGAGAAGTTTTATAAAGATGAAGCTTTTAATAAAATTTATGATTTATGGATAGATACAGGAAAAATAATATGGACAAGGTTATCTTTAGACCATATTGTACCCTCGTCTAGAGGGGGAACGTACGATTTAGATAATCTGCAATTTTTAACATGGTTTGAAAATCGAGCAAAAGCTGATATGACTATGAGTGAGTGGAAAGAGTTCAAAAGGGAAACAAATACAACGTCGAGTTGGTTTATAGATGAAATAATAAATCGTCATTAGAACAAACATCTGGTAACTTTTAGCTGAAATTATCAATGGATATTAAAGATTGTGGAAAGTACACCCGAACTATCCGAGGTTTTAGTTGAATAAAGACTGATGAAAACCTATTGTAAGTGCCGACTTTTTATTTCATTTAAAAAGTGTGGTATCATAACTCAAAAGTATTGACACCACATCAGCGTTGTTGTAATATCGGGGTGTCTACTGGTGTTGCAACTTATGACCATAAGTGAATTGCGGAAAAGGGGGTTCATATGAAATATGGATATGCAAGGGTAAGTACAGTCCATCAAGATTTAGAGTCACAGGTACAACAGTTAAAAAAGGAAAGTTGCGAGGTTATTTATAAAGAGAAGTTTACTGGGACGAAAAAGGAACGACCTGAATTTACTAAATTACTGGACGTGTTAAAAGATGGTGATACGTTGGTTATCACTAAATTAGATAGATTCGCTAGATCCGCAGAGGATGGTATAAGTATCATTAAAGAGCTATTTGAACGTGGCGTGAAGGTTCACGTATTAAACATGGGTCTAGTCGAAAACACACCTACCGGACGCCTTATATTAACGATTATGAGTGGGTTTGCTGAGTTTGAACGTGATATGATCGTGGAAAGAACACAAGAAGGAAAAGCTATAGCAAGACAAAAACCAGATTTTCGAGAGGGGCGCCCGAATAAATACTCTAAAAAGCAAATAGAACACGCTCTTAAGCTATTAGAAATGAACTCATATAAACAAGTAGAGGCAATGACTGGAATTAGTAAGAGTACGCTGATCCGTGCAAAGAGAAAGCTGAAAGAGAGGAAACGGTAAAAGGCTTTCAAGGCAAAAGAGATCTAGCAAAGGTTAAACTAATTGGGGAGGAATAAAATGTACAAATATATTAATGAGAATATAAAGAATTGGGATTTAATAAATTATATGATGACGAGAGAATATATTATTATCCAAATGCTAAAGCAATTTTGTATCACCAGAATGATGAATCCGATTTGATTAAAGATCATCCGTTTTTAAAAGAGTATGTAAATGAACAACATACAATAGAGCACTTCGTCAAAGGAACATTAAGCAATAGACAGCCTATTAAAATAGATTGGATTCCTATAGTAGAAATGGAGAATGTTATTTCTATAGCAGTAGAGGAAATTTCAGAAATTCAGGAGATATTAGCTAAAGGCGAGGATGAGTTTGATAATTTTATTAATGAAATAATATCAGATTTAGTAAATGCCACTATTGAAAATATAATCGTAAAACTGAATGGTATAGATGGAATTTTTATAAATTATAAGGAGAAAACGGAAAATCAAAAAAGAGAGAACTTGGGAAGGTCTAATTAACAGGCGGATTATGGAAGATGAACTACGGTATTGAATCAATTAATAAAGTAATATGAGAAAAAATTCAAAAAAAGGACCACCCGAAATCGCTCAACCAAAAGCACGGGTGGTTCTTCTATCAAATAACATATAAGAGCAACCTCCCGCTTCGAGCGATGAAGTTACCGCTAATGTGATGTGTTATCAGCACATCGTCTTTTTTATTATATCTTAAGAAAGAAGAAAATATACCTACACAGTCTAGGACCTTGACTCTAAATGAAGAAGAAGCACTTAAAATCATTAATGCTCCTAAAACGGAAGTAAAAGTTTCAGATGCCTACCATAACTACAATGCACTTTCTAAAGAAGAACGAAGAGATTTCGTTAGAAAAATTCTTGATAAATGGAAGGAATCAACAGATTAAATCATCAATTAATCTCAATTAATTGATGATTTAATCTAGAAATAATGCAGTAATAATTTTCTACATTACTGTACTATCACGGACTTTTAAAAAAAGATTGAAAATAAATTGAGTGGAAAAGGGTAGCTGATCCACTGCTCTTTTTTTGCTTCAAAATTATTCATCTAATTCAGCATAAACAAAGCTACCTCCACCTTGCCATTCTATTTTTTTAGAGATGCCACCCTGTTCTCCTTCAATAACCTTTTGTAATCTTGGTACAGATACTGTATTAATGTAATCCATCTTTTCAATCCCGATATATTGACGTTTCATCTTGTGAGCCACAGCTTGTGTTGTTGCGGATCCCATAAAGAAATCCAAAACAATGTCGTTTACATCGCTACCTATTTTTAATATATGATACATGAGTAGTTCTGGTTTAGGATAAATGAATACTCTTTTACCAAATAAATTTTTTATCTCTCTAGAACTTTGCTGGTTTGTTCCATACTCTGTTCCCCAAAAATTAATTGGAATCTGTTTTACGTCATCTTTTAAATAACCCTTTTTATATGGAACTTCGTTTGCTTTTGACCAATATATGTTTCCAGAAGTATTTAATTTACGAAATGTAGACTCCTTATAAACCCATGGTCCATGTAATTTATTCCCCTTGGGTGTTAGAACACCATATGTATAATATCCCGAACGGTCTAAAACTTTATCTAGACGAAATTTTCCGTTTACATCTTCAAATTTATAAGCTTTATAAGCATCCTCAGATAAGGGCATCTTATTAATTCTATATTTCCTTTTATCCTTGGCAAAAATCATTATATAATCTGTAACATTAGCAATTTGTGAAGTGTTTTGTTGACTTTCTGTACGTCTCCAAACTATTTGTGTAACAAAGTTCTCCCTTCCGAAAATTTCATCACAGAGAACTTTTAAATAAGCCTGTTCTTTATCGTCACAATGTATGTAAATAGCACCATCATTTCTTAGCAATTCTCTTGAAACATCGAGTCTATTTTTTATGAATACTAGATACTCGTTATGTGAAAAGTAATCATTATATTTTAGATGATAATTTCCTGTATTATATGGAGGATCAATATATACAAGCTTTACTTTGTTTTTGAAGCGTGTTTTTAAAGTATGTAAGGCGATTAAATTATCTCCTTTAACGATTAAATTGTCAGTCTCTTTAAATGATGATATTTCATGTACTCCATTTACGTCATATCTTTTGATGTTATTAAAAACCTTAGGTGCAAGTATATCGTCAATTTGATCTTTTGCAATCACATTATGTAGAAAACTATCACTTGAATTATTTAAGGTACAATCTTTAAATGGGAAGTCTAAAACAACATTTGTATTGGATTTAAGATATCTTCCCCCGCTTGCAAGCCCAATATCATGACTATATGCAGTGTAATTGTTTATCCATTTATTTTTATTTTCAAGTAGTATACGATAAACTGTTTTTTGGGAAACTTTAGTCCCGTTTTTATTTAAAAGATTAGTTATCTTTGGACTACCAATTCTCCCATCATTTTTTAGATATATTTGTTTTATTTGGGATGTAAGATATTTTTTTCTTCTTTCCTGGTCACTCTGTGATCTTCCTTCCCACGAGTAATATCCACTTTTTGAAACCTTTAAAAGATCACACATTTTTTTTATAGGAAATTCATCCTTGTGTTTATGAATAAAATCATAGATTTTGTTTTTATTATCAGATAAATGTATACTTTTTTTCAGTATGGCATTTTCTTCTTCAAGCTCTTGAATATATCTATTTTTTGTATTTTTTCTATTGCCACTTCCTAAAAAGGCATTGTTTTTATCAGTTTTATAAGCTTGTACCCATTTATGTAATGTTTGGGGTACTAAATTTAACTCCCTTGCAACCTCAGTTACCTTTTTGTTTCCGTTTAATACTTCTGTTACCGCATAAATCTTAAATGATTTATCATATTTTTTTCTCAAATTGAACACTCCTAAGCCAACCTACTTATAGTACTGAAATCTCTATTTATTTGTCCACTATTTAGACTAATTCTCAAACAATATAGGATGGTTAGTCTATCCGATATAGATTTTTGGGTGGAAAAACAACAAAAATTTAGTGTTTGATAAGAAATAGAGGAGAATCTTAAAAGTTATAATCTACAATGTATTTGAGGTCTTTTGGGGTTGTAAGTAGTAGTTTAGAACAAGTGAATTTAAGTGATTAAGAAAACAAATCGAAAAATTAATAAGGATTAAGAATAAGTCAATAAGAATAAATAGTAGAGATGGAGTAGATATTTAGTAGTTGGGAAAAGAAATGAAAATAGTAGGAGAAAGTTAGTAGGAGGGAAAGTAAATCTGATTGGAAAAGAATTACCCTAAGGGGGAGAAAGAGGTTGTGAACAGAAAAAAGGATACATAACAAGCAGTAATAGACCAGGGAGGAGATATTATCATGAAGAAAATCAAAATTACATTAGAATATGCAGAAGAGATATACAACCTTGCCTTGAAAATGTATCGTAGACAGAACAGAAAGGGATTTAACATCTCAGTGATTAACAAAAACGGCAAGTATAAGGTCGTCCATATGCGAGGGAAGTCGGTAAGGGCATATTTAATTATGGACTACCCGGAGTTACAAAATCTAGTTTATGCTAATTTAAACCGACAAATGCGTAAAAGAGAAGCAATTCATATGCTACATAAAGAAGTAAATAGGAGAGTGGAGCAATTTTTAGCAGAAATTGAAGCGTAAGATAGTGGCTGGGAGAAATCTCCTAGTCTTTTTTATTGAAAGCTCTCCTTTTAACAGTCCATTTTTCTGACCAATTAATGATTTGTTTAAGGTTTTGCAGGGGGATATATATGTAAATATAGGGGCGGGAATAAGACTTGGATAAGAAAAGGGAAGGGAGTTAGTTGATAGAGGGTTATAATGTTTTAGGGGATTAAAGGGTGTACGTAGTAGTTTAAAACCAAAGAAGAAATGGATGGATAAGAAATATATCGAATCAACTTATATAGTGGGTATAATAGTAATAGGGAGGAATAAATCACAATTAATATTAATTCAAATCAATTCGAATAGAGATTAATTAAATGTATTTAGATTAGTTAGAGAAAATAGAGAGTAAGGGGAAAAAGGTAGGAGCTAATCCAAAAAAATATATATACAGAAAAATTAGGAGAAGACAGGAGGTGTCACATATGACAGAAGAAAACAACGGTAATAAAGAGAAATCCGGAGAACCAACGTTAGAAGAATTATTAGCTAAATGTACAGACGAAAGCCGTCATGAAGAGTATTTTAGCAGGCCAATGGGAAAAGAATTGTTGTAAAAACATATAATATAAAGCTGGAGTGGTAGAATTAGGCAATAATGCGGAGATAGAAATATTGAGATTACACTTTATAACTAAAACGGGACCATCAAGGAGGACATTTAATTGTGCTCCTTTTTTGTTTTTAGAAGGAAGATTTTTGAGGCTAGATAAAGATTTGTATAGTGACAAATAAAATAAATACTATGATAGCGACAGATGTTAAGTATTTTAAAAATAAAATGGAGGAGTATGTATAGCAGATAGAGTCAGTCAGGTGAGTTGTCGTCAAAGAGTAGTAAATATATATCTAAGCGATATAAAGCAAGACAGGATTAGGAAAAGACAAGGGGAGTTAATTAGGAGGACTATGATAGGACGATGCTAAGTGAAATGAGACAGGTTCAAGATGAGCATAATCAGTAAGCCCGTAATCAAACAACGCATACAAGAATCCAGCACCTCCTGCTAAGATAGAAATATCAATTGAAGGAGGTGCTTTTCTATGTCTCATGAAGAACTGATCATTGTCCCGGTAACACTCCATCCCGAAAAGAAAGAATCAACGTTAGCAATCCCGCTAGAATCCCCGGAAGCCCCTGTCCCTGTTTGTACGGTGAAATCAGGCAGCCTTGAACTTTCCTTCTTTAACGGCGTGGATGAGCATATCATTCAAACCGTGATAAGGGAGCTGAAAAATGGATGAGGCAAGATTACACTGATGTCAAAAACATTTATTAAGAAATTGATTGGGTTAAACCAGAAGGTAATGAAATTTGATAATAGTAACTTTTTTCTGTATGTATTTTTCCCCGACAACTTTATATAGATAAAAAAATTCAGTTGAAAGTAAAATCGGTGTGAAAAGCGGTATGGGAGGGGGGAGGTTGAACGAAATGGGTTAAATCAAAAAGATTATAATGACATTATTAAACATAAAATCAAATCCGATATATCAGGTTAAGCAAACGATAAATTGAATAAACATACAACAGTTGGAAGTAACAAAAAGTATATTGCCCAGGAAAAAGAGAAAGTATAGTAAATATTATACTGAAGATGTTAATAGACATATAGCTGAAATATAGGACACTCAACTAATGCTGAGTGTCTTTTCTGATGTACCATTAGATAAAGACATATATAAACAAATTGATATCACTGTTTTAAATGCTTATATGATTGTAGACGATCTTAAAAGTGAAGAAACTAACTATCTACTAACAATCAACATACAAAAAGATGGTAAAGTATCAGACGAACAAACAGTAAACATAATTTCATCCAATCAGTTTTTTAAATACATAAGGAACTTACATAAAATTGAACAAGAAGTCTTTAAGAGTATCATAGACTTTGTTACCAAAAACTTTATTAGGCTTTAATGGTGATACTAATAATGTACCAAATTTACTACAGTGAAATTCTTTCAATTTTAGCTTTTTCTATTTATATCAGTCTCCTTTTTATGTCCGGCAATTTTGATGGACATTGTATTACAAGGAAATTGGTAGATCAATCGAAACATTGTTGAGAACATTATGTTGGAAAGTAATTTGGCAAGGAAAGTATTAAATAATAGTGAGGACAGAGTATATTAATACACACCACTGTTACAATGTGTGTTGACAATAGAGGATGGTTGTAATGGTAAATAAATTAAATATGATAATAGATGAAGATGTTAAGCACTTTAAGAGAAAAATGAAGGAATATATTAAGCAGGTAGAGACAGGCGAGAGTCAATCTAAAGATGTGGCATATATTACTAAACGTTATAAGGTAAGACAGAAACATGACGAAACTTATGGAGTTAGTTGCGAGGATTATCATAAAGCGATGTTAAAAGCATTGATAAAGGTACAAGACAGTCATAATAAGACTAATAGGGTAAGGTTATACGTTTATCCTAATAGAATAAGATTGAAAATGGCTAAGACGGATGCACGTCATGCAGATGAGTATTTCGATATCAGAAGAGGTCAAAATGAAGGATTAGAATTATATTTTAGTAGTCCTAGTAGCAAAACGAAGGGTCGGGTCGAAAAAGCCCACATACCTCCTAAAAAAGCGAAACAGGCGCATGTTAAAAAAGTAGAGAATAAATTAAAATCATATATTTTAAGTGTAGATTTAAGAGAGTTGCAAAGCATTAAAAAAGATAATTATTTGCATATACGACTCAATGGAAATTTAAAAAATAAGATTAATGATATAGCAAAGGATAGACGGGTGACGGTGAGTAATATAGTACATCAGGTGTTGATAGATATTATAGCAGGTAAGATTGAGGTAGATTGACAATAGAAGTAGGACGGGAAGATTAGTAGGAAGTAGATAGGGAAGATTGGTAGGAAGTAGATAGGGAAGTTTAGAGGAAAATGATAAAAGATTTGTTAATGCAAATACAAATGTATATAAAAAGTAAATACTTGTTAATACATTACGGGGTGAAAACTATGAGAAATAAAAAAAAATATACAAATACCGATAATCCCACACTAATTGTGAGAGAGGTAGTTGATATAGATGTTAAGAGGATGCGAAAGAATGCAGAGGAGTATTTTTACAGCAATAATCAAAAAAAGGTATTGGTTAATACGCAAACCTTATATCAATATATGACTACCATAGATAGAAATTATAAAATTAATGACCAAAGAAAAAAGACAATCTCAAGAGGATTAAAAAAGGCTGTTTTCAGAGAGTTATTGGGTAATTTTAATAAAGCTGATATAAAAGAGAACGTATATGAAGATAAGATGGGGAATCAAAGTCCATATTTTGCAATTATATTTAGGAATGCTAATTATCTCGATCCTCTTAAAAACAAGAAGAAAAATAATACTGTTGGAGACTATCGCAAAGTGATGACCAGTATGCGATTAGATCCAATCCTTAAACAAGATATCCAGTCGTATTGCAGACAACACGGTACGACAATGAGTAATCTGACTGACCGATTATATCGTCAATTTTTAGCTGAGCAAAAGGATGTTGACAGCAAGATGACGTTGTGATGACATGTCATAACGAGATAATCATCAGTCGTATAGTAAGGGATAAGATTAGAAGTAACAAGATGTTGAAGCCCAGGAGACGGAGTAAAGATGGCGTCTCGCTTTATTGATTGTGAAGTGTTTTTTGTTATGTGTTTAAAATAATGTTGTTTCATCATTGTCATGTTGGAATGCCTCACTCATTCATCCACGCACGCGAGGTAATTAAATCAGCAGTACTTAATAATGCCTGAAAGAAAGAGGTTATATTTAAAAGGGAGAAATAACTCCCATTTTTTCTTCAAGATATATTACTGTGATAGAATAAAAGCAGAAAGATATGCTATGAAAACGATTTATTCAAATATGTTACTAATATAATTGAAACTAATAATGCTCATTTATAAATTAAATTGCTTTAAGGAGTGAAAACAATATGGAGACAAGAATTAATAAAGAAATTAGAAGTACATTAGAAAAATTCGGTGATAAATACTTTATTGAAGACAATGTAAATAAAAGTAAGGTCATTCAAGACTTAGATAGGTATGAAAAACATTTGTTAAGAGAATTCATTCATAACGAAAAAATAAAGGAAAATTTCACGATTGATATCGAAGGTAATATTGTCTTGCAGACGAATAAACTAATTGAGTTATTTGAAGCAGATGAATACTGGCAAGATTCTTATACAAAGTACTCGAAAAAAATTGGTCTAACAGTAAACGGTAAATTCATTGATGAATCGGCAGATGTCGTATTAGATTTTCCATATAAAGATACTGTTTTAAAAGCGAGCATGTCAAAAGAAGATACGGAGAAAGACGATTTAAAGCCGAATGAACCATTTTTAAATGAAATGATTGCAAAAGAAGAGATTGATGTCTTACTAGATAAAAAAGTATTAGTTAATGCGAAAAAGTATAGTCGAGACAGGATGGAAGAAGTTGATCGTTTTAACAATGATGATAATTTAATTATTAAAGGGAATAATCTCTTAGCCCTACATACGTTAAAAGAAAAGTATGCAGGGAAAGTGAAATTAATTTATATTGATCCACCATATAATACAGGAAACGATAGTTTTAATTATAATGACAATTTTAATCGTTCTGCATGGTTGGTTTTCATGAAAAATAGATTAGAAGTAGCAAAAGAATTATTAATGGATGAAGGTAGTATTTGGATCAATATAGATAGTAATGAAAGTCACTATTTAAATGTATTACTAGATAATATTTTTGATGAACATAATTTTATAGCAGATGTAATTTGGAATCATACAAAACAAAGCAAAAATGATGAGCGTTTTTTTTCTAGACATTATAATCACCTATTAGTTTATGCTAAAAGTAAAGAAAGTTTGAGTAATTTCCAAGCTCCACGTACTGAGGAAGATAATAAGAATTATAAAAATCCAGATAGTGACCCTAATGGACTATGGAGAGCTGGAGATGTAAGAAGTCCCAATCTACGTCAAACATTAAAGTTTGATATTATTGCCCCTGATGGGAAAAGAATTTCACCACCAGAAAATGGTTGGAGATGGTCAAAAGAATCAATTGAGGAAAAAATTAAAACGGGAGAAATTATTTTTAAGTCAGATAATACTGGGATTATTCGTAAAATTTACTTAAAAAATCAATCCGGAAGAACTCCAGAAAATATTTGGTTGGAATCTGGTACAACTCGAGAAGCAAATCAAGAATTAAAATCATTGTTTGGAAAAGCTACTTTTTCAACTCCTAAGCCAGAAAAATTAATACATAAGATTATCCAATTAGCATCGAACGAAGGTGATATAGTATTAGATTTCTTTATGGGTTCAGGGACTACACAAGCGGTTGCACATAAAATGAACCGTCAATATATAGGGATTGAGCAAATGAACTATATTAACACCGTTTCCGTTCCGCGTCTTCAAAAAGTAATTGAAGGTGAACAAGGTGGTATTTCAAAAGATGTTGATTGGCAGGGTGGCGAAAGTTTTGTCTATGTTGAGTTAATAGAGAAAAACAGAGGTTTTTTAAATTCTATTAGGGGTGCAGAAAATCAAAATCAATTGCGTGAAGTATTCGAATTTATGCTTAAAGAAGCAGAAATTGATTTTAAAGTTGATTTAGAAAAAGTAAAAGAGACGTTACATGAATTATCATTAGATGACCAGAAACGAACGTTAATAAAAATCATAGATAAAAACCAACTCTACTATAATTATTCAGAGATAGACGACGAAAATGTTCGTGATTTAATTTCCGATAATGACTATGCTTTCAATAAAAGTTTTTATGAAGAAAGTGGTGAATAATCTTGTCTAAGAAGAAACAACTTTCATTACCTTTATATGAAGAAGTTAAAGAGTTAAACGTAAATATCTTTAACGAAGAAGGTGCTTGGGAAACTCCTGATTATATTACTGAGAATATGAAACATAAATATAGGTATTATCAAGATGGAGCACTTAGATTTTTCCACTATTCTCAAGTAGCAAAGGAATTTCGTTTTAGGAATATTAATCATGTCTTGTTTAATATGGCGACTGGAAGTGGGAAAACAGACTTAATGGCTGGGCTGATATTATACTTATATCAAGAGCATGGCTATCAAAACTTTTTATTTTTAGTTAATACAAACGGTGTTTTAAATAAAACAATTGATAACTTAACAAACAAAGTTTCGGATAAGTATTTATACAAACCACAAATAGATATTGATGGGAACAGAATTGATATAAAACAAGTGCAATCTTTCCCTAAAAATCAAAGTAAACATACAATATATTTAAAGTTATCGACTGTTCAAAGTGTTGCTTCAGATATTTATACGCAAAAAGAAAATGCGATGGGCGAAGAAGATTATGCGAGAAATAAAGTTGTTATTTTAGGAGATGAAGCTCATCATTATTCTGCGTCAACAAAATTAGAAAAAGAAACAGAACAATCATGGGAAAAAGCAATTTTTACAATATTAAATGCGAGAGAAGATAATCGTTTGTTAGAATTTACGGCGACTATTGATCTTGAGAATAAGAAAGTTTATGAGAAGTATAAAGATAAAGTGTTATATCGTTATACTCTCGACCGTTTCATTGAAGATAAATATTCTAAAAAAGTAAAAAGAATTCAATCGAGTAATACAGATGAGTCTAACATGATGAATGTAATCTTGTTAAGTGAGTACCGAAGAAGATATGCATTTGAAAGGCATGGTACCTATATTAAACCAGTTATTATGTTTAAGTCGCAGCGAATTGATGCATCAAACGAAGCAAATGAAAAATTCAATAATTTAATAGAGTCATTATCTGTTGATTCATTGAAAGGACTTTTAGATAGACAAGCGCATGTTACGAGAGTAGAAGATAGTGAAACGCTAGCTTTAGCACATCAATATTACCGAGATAATGAAGATAAATTACCAGAAATTATACGTGAGATGAAACGGGAATTTGCACCTAATCGCATTATAAATGCAAATGATACGGCGCAATCTGGAATTTTAGAAAAAGGACAATATGAAGCATTAAACAGCTTAGAAAGCCCTTCTAACCTATATCGAGTGATTTTTGCTGTTGCTAAATTAACTGAGGGATGGGATGTTCTGAATCTATACGACATTGTTCGTTTGAGTGATGATCCAAAAGTTTCGGGTACAAAGGCAACAACAATGTCAGAAGCGCAATTAATTGGAAGAGGTGCGAGATATAACCCGTTTCTTTTAGAGGGTGAACGCTCTTATAAAAGAAGGTTTGAAGACGATGGTGAGGATAGTTTGATATTGGAAACAATACATTATCATACGATTAATGAGCCACAATACTTGAAAAACTTAGTGAACGCACTAGATGAAATGAATTTACCGTCTGGTGAGGATAAGAGGAACCCCTTAATAGATGTTAAAGTGAAGAATAAATTTAAACAGACAGCCATATGGAGGTATGGAAAAGTATACTATAACGAAACCGTAGAAGTAAAAGAGGATTATTATAATTCACTAGATAAATACGGTATTGATAATATAAATAATATTGTCATTCCATATATTTCTTCGCTCCAAGAACTAAGTTATAGGGATGATCAAATTAAAGAGAATTATGATAATGCTTATAATTTAGCTGTTGAATTTGATCGACGTTATTTAAAAAAGGTTATGAATCGTATTTCATTTTATCATTTTAGTAATTTAAAAAAGTATATTCCGTTACTGAAATCAAGGGAAGAATTTTTAGGTGAAGATTGGTTAAACATTTATAATCGTACGATTTATGTAACTGTGCCTAGTACAATGACGAGAAATATATTAAAACCTAGTGATAAGCTCTTAATAATAGAGAGGTACTTTTTAGAGGTTGCTAAGCAAATTAAACATGGTTACAGTAAGCGTCGTGGTACAGGTAAATTTATTGGATATCCAATAAAAGAGTATATTTCGAACTATCGTAAACGAGTGCCTAATTATGATACATCAAGATTATTAACAGATAATAATCCACAAAATGTGAAGAGATATGAAATTAAAGAAGATTATTTTGTATATGATTCAGCAATAATAAATCAGACGGAGAAGCAATTAATTGATCGAATTGCTGAAAGAATTGAAGAATTAAAAGAAGACTATTCAGATGTCTATTTAATTAGAATGGATGAAAATATGCATCGTGAGTCTGCAAAAAATGAAAAATTAAAATTGCATCAATTTGGATATGATCATGAAGAAATAAAATTAGAAGGATTTCAACCAGACTTTATTTTATTTCTAAAAAATACTGATTTCCTCGTACAAATATTTATCGAACCTAAAGGAAGAAATATTGAAGAGGAACAATGGAAAGAAGATTTACTCATCTATATAAATGAACATAAAGCTGAAATTATTTTTGAAGATGAAACAGAAGATGTAAAAATAAAAGGTGTTAAGTTTTATACTATGAATGATGGTAGAGGATCGATTAAACAAATAGGTGAAATAGCACTTGGCAAAGAATTTAAAGGATTGAGTGTTGAAGAAGTATAAAACATAGCTATGTGGTAAATCAGTTAAAAAACATAAATACTTTAAGGAGGTTAAATTCTATTGGCAGAGTCGTTTATCTCTTCAATTTTACCTGAGGAGTTTATACCTAAACATAAATTGTTATTATTTTTTAATGATATAATTGCTGACATATTAATAAAAGCAGATGAATATGATCTGTCTTCAAAAAAAATAGATATAGAAAATAATAAAGTTTTACCAGACTCTATGGATAGTCCATTAGATTGGCTTATAGAGAATGGATATAAAAGAATTGCTTATGACTCTACAAAAGCTCATGTGTTCTTTAGTATTTTAACTGACTTTATATATTATATGCATGAATCTTTTAGCTGTTCAGAAAGAGGCAAAATAACGGTTGCCTTTTCTGTCAGTAGAAAACCTTTAAAAGACAACTTGTTCTATTTGTGTTGGTTATTAGTTGATTCAGAAGAATTGATTAAAAATATTCTTTATAAGAAACCGCAAGCATTCGATGTGTCAAGAATTGGCATTGAAATGAAAGAAGATATTTTTAGAAAAGCGGGTCAAAAAATTGAATTTCCAATTGATACAGATCTTTTAGTCGATGTAATATATAATAAAAATTCTCCAAAGGGATTATCTAGGATATGGGATCAGTCTTTACATATAATTACAGCGAACAAAAGATACCCAACAAGTGTAGGGAATTTAAATTTTATTTTCTCTGATGAAAAAGTTTGGCAGGAACATTGGAAAACATATTATGATAAAATCACCTTTATAATGACATTTATGATAGAAGTATCAATCGCTTTGTTTGAAGAAATATATAATGCAGACGAGAATACAAAAACATTCAATAGTCTTATAAGAAATATTAAGTATGATTTAACCTTTTCAAATGAATTTAATTCTGAAAATTATATGGAATTATTTAAAGTTTTATCATTTACTTGTGATGAATGTTTAGGAAAGTATGAATTAAAAAATGGTGTGTTAAAGGAATTTATTTATGATTATTTATTCACTTGTCCTCATTGTTCACACATGGAACGTGTTGGACAATATTATATAGAATGATTTATACCATTTATTAACACTTATTCAGTACGTAAAGAAGTTATCAAAACCCCTCTCGATTTTTGATATTCTGTGTTCAACTCTCACTGTTGTAAACATTAATTTCAATGTTATTAAGAAAATTAATTTACAATCTAGATTAAAGACCAGAAGAAAATGCGTTTTTCAAAAGTAAGTGTATTCAACTAACATCTATCATTTTGGTTCAAATTGGTTCAAGTAATATCATTTTCAATACTTTTTTATACACTTTTATCCATTTATTATTAAATAGTTTATTGATATAAATGGTCTTCAATGGATTAGGTACACTTAGAGTTTATCTGTATATTTCTCAAAACATTAATCATATTAAGGATTTATTGACCAATATATTTTACAGTAGAAGCTTATGACTTTTCATTTCTTTGAAGGAAGAGGTTTACTTTTACACAATTTTTACACGTAGCACTTTAAAAACATTGATATATCAATGTTTCAAGCGCTATATCGACCCCGACCACCGGTATCTCTAGGTATAAACGAGACAAATTAAGAAACGATAGAACACTCGCAAATGTTGATATTTCAATGTTTGTGGTGTTTTTTATTTTTGGGAAAAAAGGATGAAAAAGATAAGATTTGAAATCAATTTGCACATTTTTTCACAAATATATTGATTCCTGCCAAAAATAAAAGAGGTGTCCCCGAGTACACTTTCATTGTGAATTCGTATTAGAAAATCAAACAGTAGATCATGAAATTCATCCAAAGAAAAATGGTCCCAATCATCAAAACCTGATGTTCGGAACCATTTTTCAGTTATTCCGGCTAGTTATTCCCAGCTACTTTGCGATTAGCATTATTTATATAAGCTACGAAATTCATGGCGGGCTTCCTCCGAAAGCGATCCGCCAATATCCATTAATTCAACAATGTCCTTAAAGGCTCTTTCTGGAATTGCTAAATCGGCTAGTTCTTCTTTTGAAAAGCCTAAATTTATCTCGCTTTCTCGGCCTTCTTTTAATTTAGCTACAAAGTCAGGTTCAGTCACAAAAGGTGTAGACATGCCGACTAAATCAGCGTATTGCAATGCTTCGAGTGCTTTATCTGGTGAGTTGATGCCACCAGTGGCCATAACCGGAATGCGACCAGCTATATGGTCGTACACCACTCGGTTCATGAATTCCCCTTTAAATTTCCCTTGACGAATCGTTTGTTTATAGATGTTCTTTCCCCAACTTGCAGTAGCTAAATATTGGATATTGGCTACCTCCATAATTCTATCCATGAAATAAAGGAAGTCTTCAACGCTGTAGCCAATTTCACTGCCACGCGTTTCCTCAGGTGTGCCTCTAAATCCAAGAATAAAGTTAGAAGGTGCCTCTTCATCTATCACATTCTGAACAGCTTTCATTACTTCGATACCAAAACGTGAGCGGTTTTCAAGATTTTGCGGTCCATATTCATCGTCACGCTGATTGGAAAAATTGGAAAAGAATGTTTGTATTAATAAGCGCTGAGCACTTGAAATCTCAACACCGTCAAAACCAGCTTTGATTGCACGGCGGGTTGCGTCCGCATATTGGGTAATGACATGCCCGATTTTACGTTTCGTCATCGGTAAGACGGTATGTTCCACGGGACTTCTCAAGTTCATTTTACTTGGCCCGTAAACGACACCAAAATCCTTAAGAGCTATTTTAGCAAAGCGACCGGCATGTGTTAGTTGAACAATGGCCTTACCGCCGCCTCTTTTCATCGCTTGAGCAAGTTGTTTCAAACCTTCAATACTACGATCATCATCGATACTAAAACCGTATTCAAATAATTGTCCATATTCCTCGATATACGCAGCGCCTGTTATTTGTAGAGGTGCAGAAGCCGTACGTCGTTCTGCATAAGCTAGGTCTTCTTCAGTAACATAGCCCTCTATTGTTGAAGAATTTGTAATCATTGGAGAAAGAACAAAGCGATTTTCTAATTCTATGCCATTGGGTAGAGCGAAACTTTTAAATAAGGTTCTGTACTGTTCTGAAGTCTTCATTGTATATGTTTAATACCCTCCATCTAGTATATTTACTGTTAATACTGAGCTGACAGATTGCTAAGCTGTATCACTATATATTATATTTTTAGTATAACAATCAATTGTACCAACTAAACGTATCATAAGTTGAAGGAGTTTTCTACTTAATACTTAAACGAAGATTTTAAAGTTAATAATATGTTATACTAAATTTTATATTCTGAAATAAAAACGAAAGAGGTTTTAGTGATGAAAAAAAGAGGAAATTTCTTATTTATAGAAAAAAAAGACAATATTTATACACTTAGCTTGACACCTGAATTACAAGATGATATTGGCACTGTAGGATTTATTGAATACAGCAATGAGAATACGCTTAAAGTAGATGATCCAATTCTAAACTTAGAAGCTTCCAAGACGGTACATGAAATCGATTCTCCTTTAGCTGGTAAAATTGTGGAACGCAATGAAGCAGCAATAAGTGAACCAACTCTACTAAACTCAGCGAAGACGGAAGAAAACTGGATTGTAAAATTAACCGATGTGGATGAAGAAGCATTTAATCAACTAGAAGATGCTTAAGTTATTTAACTTAACGGGGAGCAGGATATGAATCAAGAAGCTAGATTAGATTATTTAATTGATTATTTACTGGATGAAAATCCGGATGCAAAAGAATGGATGGATAAACTGGATACGGTAGAAGAAAAAATCACCTTGTTCCGGGGATTGTGTAATATTCGAGAACCGAAATCGGTCACTAAGCCATTTATGAAGATTCAAGATGCTTTCTTGAAAGAGTGGAATCATGGGCGGAACATAATTTCATTAAAGGATTTGGAACCTGCCCGGCCACAACTTTATTTATGGCAAGGTGATATAACAAGTATAGCAGTGGATGCGATTGTAAATGCAGCCAATAGTAAATTTTTAGGTTGCTTAAGAGCGAATCATAACTGTATTGACAATATCATTCATACTCGTGCAGGTGTGCAATTACGGTTAGAGTGTCATGACTTGATTACTGCACAAGGTCGCAAAGAGCCTATGGGGAAAGCGAAAATGACAAAAGCATACAATTTACCGTCCAACTATGTCATACATACTGTTGGGCCGTTTATTGATGAACGAGGTGTCTCACCGTTTAAAGAGCAATTGTTGGCTTCGTCTTATCGTTCCTGTTTAGCATTAGCAGACGAACATCAGTTAGGTACCATTGCTTTTTGCTGCATTTCAACCGGTGAATTTAATTTTCCAAATCAAAGGGCAGCCGAAATTGCAATTCAGACGGTGAAAGAATATATAAATAAGAATCAATCCAACCTTCAAGTTATTTTTAATGTGTTTAAAGAGAAGGATTTATTAATCTATCAGTCATTATTAGAAAACTAGAATAGGAGATTGTTATGCTACAGCCTAATAGATATTGGCAAACATCGATGCAAGCGTCATCCTTGTCACAAGCCGATTTATTAAACCATCTAATCGATGAAGCGGAGGCAATTGTTATCGGTATTGGTGCAGGAATGTCTGCAGCAACTGGATTTACATATATCGGAAAAAGGTTCACAGACGCTTTTCCTGATTTTATTGAGAAATATGGTCTTTTGGACATGTTACAAGCTAGTTTATTTCAATTTGAAGATACACAAGAATATTGGGCCTTTCAAAGTCGCTTCTGTTTATTGAATTTCTTCGATCAACCTGTTGGTCAAGCGTATGTTGATTTGAAAGACATGTTGGAAGGAAAAGATTACCACATAATTACAACGAATGCCGATAATGCGTTTTATGCAGCGGAGTTTGATATGGATAAAGTGTTTCGAATTCAAGGGGAATATGGGTTGTTGCAATGCTCACAACGCTGTCACCAACAAACCTATCAGAATGAGGCTTTAATACGTGAAATGGTAGAGAAGCAATCCGATATGAAAATTCCTAGAGATTTAATTCCGTATTGTCCGAAATGTGGAGCCACTTTAGAAGTTAACAAACGAGATGATAAGGGAATGGTGGAAGATGGTCATTTCTATGAACAGAAAGAACGTTATGAACAATTTTTAAAAGAAAACGAGGACAAAAAAATACTTTTCTTAGAAATTGGTGTGGGACATACGACCCCACAATATATTAAACATCCTTTCCAACAAATGACGGAAAAAAATGAAAAAGCTTTATTTGTGACCATGAATCAAAAAGAATATTTCACTCCACGAAATATTCGTCCAAGAACGGTTCGAATCGATGAAGACATTGAGGAAGTGTTACATCTAGCTAACAACAAGTGAAAAGTTGGGGGTTAACAAATGTATTTAATTGAATCGAAGCGTAATGGAGAATGGGTTTATGACCCAGGAACTGCCATGGCTTTACAAGAATATGTAAAAGATCATATTTTCTTAGATGATGATGTTTTATTCCCATACATGATGCATCCCGTAGTTCAAATCGGAAAATTCCAAAATGCTTACGAGGAAGTTAATCAACCTTATATGGATGAACAGGGGATTAAAATGATACGCCGTGAATCTGGTGGCGGTGCGATTTATCTTGATGACCGTAATATGAGTTTCTGTTTCTTGTTTAATGGTACACATGATAGGTATGGAAACTATGCACGTTTATATGAACCGGCTATTCAAGCACTTAAAAATTTAGGTGTAGATGAAACTATTTTGAGCCAAAAAGGTCGTAATGATTTAGTTTTAGATGGCAAGAAAATTTCCGGTGCAGCAATGACGGTGCAAAAAGGTCGCGTTTACTGTGGATATTCGCTACTATTAGATCCAAATTATGAAGCAATGGTATCCGTTTTGAATCCAAACCTTAAAAAGATTGAATCTCATGGTATTCAATCCGTCCGCAGTCGAGTAGGATCCATTCGTCCTTACTTAGCACCAGAATACCAAGAAATGACGGTCTGGGATTTTACGGATTATATGATTTGTCAGTTGCTCGACATTGATGATGCAAGTGAAGCAAAACGCTATGAATTAACGCCAGAGGATTGGGCGGGTGTTGATAAAATTGCCGCTGAGAAATACAACAACTGGGACTGGAACTATGGCCGTTTTCAACAGTTTGAATATCATTTAACAGAACGTTTTCCAATAGGGACGGTTAGTGTAGGCTTGACGATTGTACATGCTAAAATTGCTGCCATCCAGATTACAGGTGACTTCTTCGGAACAAAAGATGTAAAAGAAATAGAAGAAGTTTTAATTGGAGTACGTTTAAGAAAAGAAGACTTGTTAACTGCGTTAGAGCCGTTGGATTTGAAAAATTACTTTGGAAATCTAACGAAAGAAGAATTTATTAGCTTTATCTTAAGTGAAAAGGAATAATAGAGTGTTCAAAAGGAGGATAAAAAGGACCGAGAAGTTCGAGGCGGCGTAGCTTTGAGTACCGGAACGTATGCACTTAATACGTGAGGAACGGAAAAGCAAGCCAACGAAGAAATTCGAAGTGTCATTTTTACCGGACTTTTTGAACATGCCCTATAGCATAAGCAATATTAGAAAGTAGGATTACATTGGTTAAATTAGGAATTTTGGATTACGCTCAAATTGATGAAGGCACTAGTGCTAAAGAAGCATTAGAGAATTCCGTTGAGCTAGCACAGTTAGCTGAATCATTAGGTTACGTGCGGTTTTGGATGGCAGAACATCATAACGTTCCCGCTTTTGCCAGTAGCTCACCAGAACTCCTCATGATGCGTATAGCGGATGCCACGGAGCGGATTCGTGTTGGATCGGGTGGTGTGATGATTCCACACTACAGTCCTTATAAAGTTGCTGAAAATTTTCGGATTCTTGAAGCATTTCATCCCGGTCGAATTGATTTGGGAATTGGCAATACAGTAGGAACGGCCATTGTGAACCGGGTGTTAAATGAGAATAAAAAAGGAAAACTCAATTATGAGCAGAGTATAACGGATTTAACCAATTATTTGAGTGATCAAGTTGATGAAAACCATCGCTTCTCTGGGATCACTGCTAATCCTGTTATTTCTACGGTGCCTGATATATGGGTATTGTCCACCAGTGTCCGAAATGCGAAAATGGCCGCTAAATTAGGAATTGGTTATACATTTGGATTATTTCCTATAGCAGGTATGGACAAGTTCCCGATTGGTATCCAGGCCGCAGAGACCTATCGTAATGAATTTAAACCTTCTCGTTTCATGCCAAAATCAAAAGTATCGATTGCCCCGTTTGTTGTCGTTGCTGAAACAAATGAGCAGGCGCAGGAATACGCAGAAGCTTTAGATTTCTGGTTACTTGGAAAAAATAATTTTGGTTATTTGAAGGAATTTCCATCTGTTCAAACAGCTCGAGAATATGCCTGTACAGAGAAGGAAACCGCCATTATGAAAGCGAATCGAAACCGCATGGTAGTAGGGGATATAGAAAGTGTTAAAGAACAATTACATACATTGATTACCCAATTTAAAGCGGATGAAGTCCTGTTAGTACCACTTATGCCAGGATTCGAAGCCCGCAAAAAAGCAATTGAATTGTTGGCTGGAGAATTTTTAAGGGACTAGTTCATGGGGACCTCATTAGAAGTTATTAACATAAGGTTATCAATCATTTATACTATTATGATATTGTTCAAAAGAGGTTTTACTAGGTAATGTTTAAAAATGCTTCAACCCTTGATACATAAGGATTGGAGCGTTTTTAATTACCTTACCTTTTCCATTGGCTATAAGAAATGATTCGTTTTACATAAACTTATGGTTTTTACTTTCATTTTAACGACAGATGATATTCTTACTAAAGAAGGGAGAGAGAAAATGGTAAGAAAATGGAGATACATTTGGTCTTTTATGTTTGTTCTATTAATTGGATTAGGGATATATAGTTATGTTTCAGGAGACGGGACAAAGTCTTCTGAGAATCAAGTGATTTCTATTGCTGATGGGGGATGGGATAGTATGCAAGTACATAATTTTATCGCAGCCTTCATTATTGAAAATGGCTATGATTATCCTGTTAACTTTATAAATGGTTCTTCTATTGCAACATTTACAGGACTCAGAACAGGTGAAATTGATGTTTATATGGAACTTTGGTACAACAACATGGAGGAACCGTATTTGGAAGCAGTGGCTGCGGGTGAAGTGGTCGAACTTTCTACGAATCTTGTAACCGATGACCAAGGATTCTTTGTACCAACATTTGTTATTGAAGGTGATCCAGAGAAAGGCATTGAACCAATGGCACCTGATTTAAAAACGGTGGAGGATTTGAAAAAGTATCCAGAGCTATTTAAAGATCCCTCAGATCCATCGAAAGGCGTGATTGTAGGTGCGCCCACTGGAACAGTTATCCATGATGTTTTAGAGGAGAAGGTTAATACATATGGTCTCAATGAGTATTATAATTATTTTACACCTGGCTCTGCGGGAGCAGTCTCTGCATCGATAGAGAAAGCGTTTATGAATAATGAAGCATGGGTTGGTTATCAGTGGTCCCCAACATGGACAGTGACGAAGTATGATATGACTCGACTCGAAGAACCTGCGTATAATGAGGAAATTTTTAATGAAAATTTTGGTACTGCATTCCCTGAAAATCCAGCTTATATTGTAGCGAATGCAGAATTTATAGAGCGGGCACCAGATGTTACCGAATTTCTAAGTAACTATCAGACTTCGACTGTTCTGACTGGAGAAGCACTGCTTTATATGCAGGAAAATGAGGCAACACCAGAGGAAGCAGCTTTATGGTTCTTAGAAAATAATGAAGAAGTATGGACGGAATGGCTTCCAGAAGCCATTGCTAAAAAAGTAAAATCTGCATTATCAGGATTGACCTTGGCGGATGCCTAGTTTTCTAATAAGCAGGAAAGAAGGGTGAAGGTTTACGGATGTTTGAGTTTCCAGAAAAACTAACTTTCCATATTGGAAATTATATAGATATTCTTGTCAAATGGCTAACCGTTCATTGGGCGGGATTTTTTGATGCCATTCAATCGGGACTTTTATGGGTGTTTGTCCATTTGAATGACTTTCTCTTATGGGTTCCTTGGTGGTACGTTATTTTGGTTGTTTTTTTACTCGCTAGCCAATATAAATCAGTTGGGTCGGGTATTCTTTATAGTGCCTTTTTATTTTTAATCGGTATGTTTGGATTATGGGAAGCGACGATGTATACATTAACTATTGTCATTGCGAGTATGGTTTTGACCATCATTATTGGGTTACCCCTTGGAATTATCATGGCTTCTAGTAATCGTTTTGAAACCTTAACTAAACCGTTGCTTGATGCGATGCAAACCATGCCATCGTTTGTTTATCTTATACCGGGAATCTTTTTCTTCGGTTTAGGACTCGTTCCAGGTGTGTTTTCTACGATTATTTATGCACTACCACCAATTATGCGTCTTACGAATTTGGCGATTCGTGGGGTTCCGCGTGAAATAGTAGAGGCTGGTTTAGCATTTGGTTCGACGAAATGGCAATTACTGAGAAAGGTGCAGATTCCTCAGGCGCTACCAACTATCATGACTGGTGTGAACCAGACAACGATGATGACACTTGCAATGGTTGTTGTTGCCTCCATGGTAGGAGTGGAAGGTCTTGGTTTAGAAGTGTTATCAGCTTTAAATCGAATTGATGTGGCGAATGGATTTGAAGCAGGAATTAGTATCGTATTTATCGCAATTATCATTGATCGATTAACACTAGCAATTTCTGATAGAGGACAAAATAGGAACTTAATGTAGTTATATCACTCTACTCTACTGGTGCAATAATTCAGAAATTTAATGAATACTGATGTATGGTTGGAAGTAGATATGTAACTGACAGATGAAGATTTGAATAAACTTGATAGAGTCATACCTAAACCTATTAGAAAAATGCCTTTGGATAATATTTAGGATAATGAAAACTGCCCCAAAATATTAAAATTCATTACCATTTTGGGGAGTTTCTTATTTGCAGGTAGGAAAGTATCAGAACTTTCCTACCTGAGTAGTCTAATATTTATGCCGCATCATCGGATTTTAGTTCTATATCAACTATAAGGTTTTCTCGTCGATTCTTGTTACCCTTCCAGTAAAATAAAACAGTAATTAGAATGGTCATGACGATTCCACCAATATGAGATACATGATAAGGTAATCCAAAACCGAGATTGCTATCATATAAGATATAGGTTAACACCATATCCGTGATGAATAGTGCTGGTATCAGAGCGATGAAGTAATTTTTCTTCTTAACAAATAGATACATAGTACCAATCCAAAGAGCAAGTGCAGCGGTTCCTTGGTTAGCGAATGAGAAGTAACGCCATAAAATATTAAAATCAATGGTTGTTAGCCAATAAGAAATCACAAACATTGGTATCGCAATCGCTAAACGTTTTGCAACTTTCGCTTGATCGATGTGGATATAATCCGCAATGATATTACGTGCTGCACGGAATGCAGTATCTCCAGATGTTATTGGTAACACAACCGCACCAAGAACGGCAATGGTACCGCCGATGGCACCAAGTAAGGTCATGGAAACTTCATTAACGACAAGAGAAGCCGTACCTTCATTAATTAACCCTTGAAGTCCTTGTCCATCAAATAAACTCATAGCGGCAGCTGCCCAGATCATTGCAATAACACCTTCTGCAACCATCATACCGTAAAAAATGTAACGCCCTTGTTTCTCATTTTGGGTTGTTCTGGAAATAAGTGGTGATTGGGTGGCATGGAAGCCAGATAAGGCACCACAAGTAATCGTTAAGAATAATATTGGTAATACAGGTAAGTCAGCAGGGTGCATATTAGTGAAAGATAATTCGGGAATCGTATAATCTGAGAATACTAATGCTATACCAACCCCAATTGTACCAATTAATAAAACCGCCCCAAAGAACGGATAAATTCGTCCAATAATTTTATCAATTGGTAGAATAGTAGATAAGAAATAATACACGAAAATCATTAATATAATAGCAATTAAGGCAATCTTTCCATCTATCAAATTGTGTAATAATGATGCCGGTGTAGTAACAAATACGGTACCAACTAGCAATAATAAAAGTAAGGCAAAAACGTTTACTAAATGCCTAGAAACTTTCCCTAAAAATTTCCCAGCAAGTTCTGGAATGTGGGCACCGCGATTTCGAATTGAAATCATGCCAGTTAAGTAATCATGTACAGCACCTGCAAAGATAGAACCTATCACAATCCATAAAAAGGCAACCGGACCATATAATGCCCCCATAATTGGACCGAAGATTGGCCCTGTTCCAGCAATATTCAATAATTGAATTAATGCGTTTTTCTGTTTGTTCATTGGTAAATAGTCAACACCATCTTGATTCACATAAGCTGGTGTTTTTCTGTCTTCATTAGGTCCGAATACTTTTTCAACATATTTTCCATAAGTGAAATAAGCAACAACCAATAATGTTATAGCAATTAAAAATGTAATCAATTTTACTCCCCCTTTGCTCCTAGTGCAAACGTTTTCAGTGCTATTTTATAACGTTTCATAAAAAAATACAATAACTTTATGTTGTAGGAGCAATTTTTTAGGGATTTATGTTGAAATAACACATATTCTATAAACTAGAAATTTATTATATTTTGTTTCTTCCATTATTATGGAAATAATCTACTATTTACAATAATAGGTTGGTTAAGGTATCATAGTAGAGTCGGTAATATTATCGCTAAATCTTTTTCAGAGCGGGGGACCCAATTAATTACGGATATATCCGTGTGGGTGAATCCTTTAAAGGAAGGGCTTCTCTTTTCTCTTAGTCCTAACCCGAAAGCTAACCTCGTCAGCGTTTAAGAGGAAACAAAATGAGAAATATACTTTGAGATTATATAATAGCTTGACACACAGGTGTCTTTTTTTAATCCCAAAAAAATTAATAGAATCATCTTGTTCTCCTTGCCTATACATTAATTTTTTATCAAAATCATCGAGAAGGTAGGGTTTTTATGAAAAGGTTTAAATTAAGTTTGGCTAGTCAGATTTTAATTGGTCTTATATTAGGTATTATCGTTGGTGGAATTTTTTATGGAAGTGAAACGGCACAAAGTGTTTTACAACCATTTGGTGATTTATTTATCCGTTTGATTAAATTGATTGTCGTTCCCATTGTTTTATCAAGTATTATCGTTGCTATAGCAGGTGTTGGGGATATAAAGTCAGTTGGTAAGCTTGGGGTTAAATCATTATCTTATTTTATAGGTATGACTCTAGTTGCTATTGCAGTTGGATTAATTTCTGCTAATATTTTCCAACCTGGTGCGGGATTAAATATGGACGAGCTTCAGCAAAGTGATATTTCAAGTTACGTAAATACTTCTGAAGAACAAGAAGGTAAATCCATAGCGGATACTCTTCTTCACATTGTTCCTACCAATCCGATTCAAGCTATGGTTGAAGGGGATATGCTTGCAATTATCTTCTTTGCTGTCGTATTCGGTTTAGGAATTGCAGCAATTGGTGAAAAAGGGAAACCTGTTCTAAAATTTTTCGAAGGTATGGCACATGCTATGTTTTACGTGACGAACCTATTTATGAAATATGCTCCAATTGGGGTATTCGCCTTAATAGGTGTAACCATTTCTAAATATGGTTATGAGTCACTAATCCCATTAGGAAAATTAGCTATTACGGTTTATGGAACGATGATTTTCTTTGTTATCGTCATTTTAGGGATCATGGCCAAAATTGTTGGAATTAATATCTTTAAATTATTGAAGATGATTAAAGAGGAATTACTTTTGGCATTCTCCACTTCAAGTTCTGAAACAGTACTTCCAAGAATTATGGACAAAATGGAAAAGGCAGGAAGTCCAAAACACATAGCAAGTTTTGTTATTCCTACCGGTTATTCTTTTAACCTAGATGGATCTGTTTTATACCAAGCGATTGCTGCCTTGTTTGTTGCGCAAATGTATGGTATTGAATTAAGTGTTTGGCAGCAAATTACACTAATGCTAGTCTTGATGGTGACATCTAAAGGCATGGCAGGGGTTCCAGGTGTATCGTTTGTCGTTTTATTAGCTACATTCAGTACGATTGGATTACCGGCCGCAGGTTTAGCGTTTATTGCGGGTATCGACCGTATTCTTGATATGGGACGTACAGCAGTTAACGTGGTTGGTAATTCATTAGCGGCTCTTGTAGTAGCTAAATGGGAAGGACAGTTTAATCCTCCAGTTGAAGAAACAGTACAAGAGGCATCTTAAAAACAATTAATTCCAATAAAAACACTCTCAAATATTGATTAAATCAATACTTGAGGGTGTTTTTTAGTTGTAGTACGTATATTTCCCTATTCTCTCCTTATAATAACAAAGAATGAGGAATTAGCTATTAACCTCAATGAATACTTTATAAAGGGGTACGAACTTCTATGAATAGACCAAAATCACGAAAAGAGAGGCAATGGAGAGGGAGAAAAAATTCGCAGAACCCACATGGCCAAGTGAAATCTTTTGATCAATTAGCTGATGAAGCGGGGAAAAATGATAGCAAGTGAAAGTTGAAGCATGATCTGACTTGTAAGACAGGGTGATAAATCCTGTCTTTATTCATATTACTTTTCCACCTTATTCCAGATAGATTCCTTACTGCAAAAATAAACATTTATGGTACAATTTTTGGAGTGTGTATACTCGGCAGATGCCAAGTTTTCTAATAATCTATCATTGGAAAGGGGAGGGGAGTATAATGAAAATTCAAATACAAGATTTATATCATGGAGCGGTACTTTCGCAAATTTCGGAGCATCCTTCCTTTCATGCTTTGAAAAAAGTGGATTCAGAGTATGGTCATTATTTAGTCAATCAGGATACTAGATTATTTGTGAAATATTTGACGAAAAAATCTTCACCATGGAACTTTAAATTCAGTGTTTCTGAAATGCAATCGATTCAACTTATAATGAGAGAATCGACTAGTGTATTCTTATGCTTAGTGTGTGGTCAGGAAACAATCTGTGCGTTAAATAAAGGTGAATTTAGGAATCTAATAAACTTAAATTCAGCAGAAAATCAATATATTATTGTAGAAGTTCCAACTGGTGGGTCGATGCATGTAAAAGGAACGACGAGAACTTTAGAAAGAACGCTTAGGCACAATTCTTTTCCAGATAAATTGTTTGAGTCACCATTGGTAAATATTCGCTAAAGAAAGGGACGGAGGGACAGGTTCATCGTCCCGGTAAGGCTTTGGGACAATGAACCTGTCCCTATGTCTCTATTAAGGGAGGTTACTGATGAGAAAATTAACCGTCATAGTAGTAATTCTATACTGTGCTCTATTTGTTCCGGGAATCGTATCAGCAAATGAAAATTTAACACCATCAGGGATTCCGCTTAAGGATTTGGAAGGTTATGTAGATGAATATGTGGAGGAATATATTGGCGTGACAACGGCCGGTGCGAATATTGTTGTTATCAAAGATAACCAAATTGTTTTATCAAAAGGATATGGATATGCCGATATTGAAAACAAAATTCCAATGAATCCGGATACTTCTATTTTGGAATGGGGTTCTGTAACTAAGTTGTTTGTTTGGGTTTCAGTTATGCAATTGGTTGAACAAGGGAAAATAGATTTGAATGAAGATGTTCGCCATTACTTACCTCAAGGTTTTTTAACAAAATTGACGTATGATGAACCGATAACGATGCTCAATTTAATGAATCATACTGCTGGGTTTGAGGATTGGATTTTTGACTTGGGGTATGCTTCTAAAGAAAAGGTGAAGTCTTTAGAAGAGGGATTGAAAATGGCTGAACCAAATCAAATTTATCGTCCAGGTGAGGTTGTTGCTTATTCTAACTTTTCCACGTCGCTTGCTGCTTACATTATCGAACTAATAACGGAGATGGAATTTTATGACTACGTGACGGAGAATATTTTAGAAAAATTGGATATGGATCATTCGACGATTCATTTGCCAGAGGAGAATAGAGAAGAGGTTATTCAACATGTAACTGAGGGGTATGTACTACGTGGGCTGGGGGAATTCCAAGAATCCACTCCATTTTACATATCAATGTATCCGAGTGGTGGAATGAATGGTACAGCTGTAGATTTAGCAAAGTTTGCAAGAGCCTTGATGCCACAGGGGGATGAAAAAGGTATTTTATTTGAAAAAGAAGATACGTTAGAACAAATGCTATCTACTAGTTACTCCGTAAAAGAGAATGTACCTGGCATTGCTCATGGATTTTGGGAAGTGGATGGAAAACAGAGAGGTTATGCTCATTCAGGGAATACATCTGGTTTTTCCAGCAACTTTCATATTGTACCAGAGGAAAACTTTGCTGTGATTGTATTAACGAATCAAGCTGCGGAAGCGGATATTATGTTTGGTTTAACGAAAGCATTAATTGGTGAGAGTGTATTTCATCCTGTATCAGATGCACCGAATTCCACTGACATTGAAGGAACGTATATAAGTGCACGTAAAATGGGAAGTGGATTTCTACATCTTTATTATTATTTAACACCTTTGAAAGTGAAATCTTTGAATGCGGATGAAATAGAAATCAGCATTATGGGAATGAAAGGGAATTATATACAAGAAGATCCTTATACGTATCGATTTGTCAATGGAGATTCCGGCTTCCTTCCGATGCAGACCCTATATTTTCAGGTGGAAGAAGGAGCGGTAAGCCAAATATCTACAGCTTATTCGGATTTTCTACCGATGGATAAAAAAGGGGAAAGACTTGCAACACATGGCATTTTATTTCTATATTGTATCGTATTTTTTCTTGTTTCAACTATTATTCTTATGGTTCGTGGTCTTCTACGTTGGCGGAAGAAAAAGGCTTTTTCAACTATGGTGAAGTGGAATTCTATATTGCACTTATCAGGGATGGCATTAGTTGTGAATGTGATGGTACTTATGGTTCGGATGTTGGCGAATAGTAATCGTGCCTATTCTGAAATTATCATTCACTTTATCTTAAACTACACTTTTACTTTTACTAGTATTCTTTCTGTGTTCTTTGTTATTTGGAATTGGAGAAGAGAGGCTGTAACAAGATTACGTGCTATTCTTTACATCATATCCATGCTAAGTAGTCTGCTTCTAATAGCATTACTCATTTATTGGCAATTTTATTTTTAGAGCCAGGGGGACATAGAGCCAGGGGGACAGGTTCATCGTCCCAGCCAGTTACCGGGTTATCGGATGGGCTATTATCTTTGTAAAGGTGAAGATTTATTCAAAATAGACTGCCTACATTTTTGTAGACAGTCTATTTTAAAGAAAGTGGGAGGTACTTATGTTCTAGTATTCTATTATAATTACTCTTATTCTAATTCAGAATCGGATCCAGAATCAGGGTTCTCAGGGTCCAATTCTGGTTCTGAATCAGAACTTGGATCTTCTGAATCTGACTCAAGGTCTGAACCAGGTGCAGGATCCTCCAGTTCTGGTTCGGATTCTAATCCAGGATCTGTTTCGGATCCAGAATCTGGTTCCTCTGTACCGGGGTTCATTTCCGTTTCCGGTGGGGTTTCCATATCATCCATATTTTCTTCCTCATTTGTTTCTCCTGAACAAGCAGCTAAAGTCAATGCAGTACCGATAGAAATTGCACCTACCATGATTTTTTTTAATTTCATTTCAGGTCTCCTCTCTCAGTCTCAGATTTTTAACTTCTCCCAAAGTATAACAAAGCATTGTAAAAAATCTGTGTTAAAGCAATAACAACCTAATAACAAAAATATGGCAAAGGCTGGAAGAAGTATTATTAGGTTTTAGACATTTTGAGGCCCGTCAATATGCATGTTCTATGAGGGTGAATGGGCGGAGGGTTGTATTATTTTATTCATATATTTGTAACATTCTCCGGTGGGATGAAGTCATAGATTCATCAGTCCAGCGAATTTTTGGGACGATGGACCTGTCCCCTCGTCTCTTTACTTTACACATTGGTAAAATGAAATGCTTATTGTATTACAGTTTGTAAAATGAATATGAATATTTAAAATTTTATAATATTTGATAAGTTATCCTAATGTGAATGATGCTGCATATATATTGTAGTAATATGAAACCATCTTATTTTATTTCTCGTCCTACCTCATTTTCTCTAAGTACTTAATAACTAAACTAAATCCACACACTTAACAAAAGAATAAGGTGGTCATGATTACCATTAGGTATTGTATTCTCTATAAGATTTTGTATTATCCATGGATTTTGTTATCAATGCTTAAAGGAGGTTTTCCATTGAGTGATTTGTTAAAAAATCTTATATCAGTAGGCCATAAGAATTTTGAAGAAGCGAAACCAAGTTTTAATTCTCAAGAGGCATTAGATGAAGCAAACCGTTGTCTGTACTGTTACGATGCACCATGCATTACGGCTTGTCCTACTGGTATTGACATCCCAAGTTTCATTAAAAAAATTGCATCTGGAAATATGAAGGGTTCGGCAACAACTATTATGGAGGCTAACCCTGTCGGTGCAAGTTGTGCTAGGGTTTGTCCAACAGAAGAGTTGTGTGAAGGTGCTTGTGTACTTAATCATTCCACTAAAGCCATTCCAATTGGTGATTTACAAAGGTATGCAACGGATTGGGCGATTAAAAATGAGCAAGTATTATTTAAAGCTGGAGAAAAAAACGGAAAACATATTGCTATTGTAGGTAGTGGACCAGCAGGATTATCCGCTGCTCGTGAATTGGCCCGTTTAGGTTACGAGGTTACCATTTATGAGGGAAAAAGTGAACCGGGTGGACTGGATACATTTGGAATTGTTCCATTCCGTCTTCCAAAAGAAATTTCACTTTGGGAAGCTGAACAAGTGGAAAAGCTTGGTGTCACCATTTGCACCAATATGGAAGTAGGAAAAGATATTTTTGCAGATGACCTTATTGAGAACTACGATGCTGTCATACTTGCAATTGGAATGTCCAAGGTACCGATGATCGGCATTGAAGGGGAAGATTTAGATGGGGTTTACGATGCAATTGACCTTGTGGAGCGTACGAAAAATGGAATTTATGAAGAAGAATTTATTGGTAAGCGGGTCGCAGTAATTGGTGCAGGAAATACTGCGATTGATGGAGCAACAACATCTGTGAGACTAGGTGCGGAGAATGTGAAGATTCTTTATCGCCGAACAGAGAAGGAAATGACGGCTTATGATTTTGAATATGAATTTGCTAAACAAGATGGTGTGGAGTTTAGATGGCTTACTAATCCAAAACGTCTAATTAGCGATGAAAATGGGCATGTCAAACAAATGGAATGTGTCCGGATGGAATTACAATCCGCTGAGAGTGATGGACGTCCACGACCGGTTGAAGTAGAAGGTTCAGAATTTTTGATGGATGTTGATATCGTTGTAAAAGCAATTGGTCAAACGAGACATATGAAGATGATTGAAAGTTTTGGTTTAGAACATAATGGGGGAGTTGTAAAAGTAGACGAGAACACATTGATAACTTCTAATCCAAAAGTATATGCTGCTGGGGATGTTATTTTTGGTAAAGGGATTGGAGAGGCGATGGTTGTTTCTGCAGCCCAACAGGGGAAAGAAACGGCATTATCCATTCACCAACGTTTTAAAGAAACTTTGGCAGAGCGTGTTTGAGAAAATTTAAATATAGAATCCCTAAATAGGAGGATGAATATGGCTGATATTAGTATTAATTTTGCTGGAATCAAATCACCGAATCCATATTGGCTAGCATCGGCACCGCCGACAAATACCGGATATCAAGTCCAGCGTGCATTTGAAGCAGGTTGGGGTGGGGCGGTATGGAAAACATTAGGAGAACCGATATTAAATGTTACCTCACGCTTTGGTGCACATCATTTTAATGGTCAGCGTGTAGCTGGATTTAACAATATCGAGTTAATTTCAGATCGTCCCCTAGAAGTGAACTTAAAGGAAATCTATGAAACAAAGAAAATGTATCCTAATCACGTCATTATAGCTTCATTAATGGTAGAACCGAAACGAGAGAAGTGGCATGAAATTGTGAAAAAGGTACAGGATGTTGGGGTGGATGGAATTGAGTTAAACCTTGGTTGTCCGCATGGTATGTCAGAGCGCGGAATGGGTTCAGCTATTGGACAGCATCCTGACTTAGTAGAAATGACTACAATGTATGCGAAAGAAGCTGCAGAAGTTCCTGTTATTACGAAATTAACACCGAACATTACCGACATTAGGGCAACCGCAAAAGCAGCAGTTCGCGGTGGTGCAGATGCGGTTAGTATGATTAATACGATTAACAGTCTGGTTGGTGTTGATTTAGATACATGGAATCCAGTACCGAATGTCAATGGGCAAGGGGCACATGGCGGGTATTGTGGTCCAGCTGTGAAGCCGATTGCATTAAATATGGTCGGAGATTGTGCCAGAAACCCGGAAATTAATATCCCTATTTCAGGAATCGGTGGAATTTCAACTTGGCAGGATACCGTTGAATTTATGCTTATGGGAGCAGGGGGAGTACAAATTTGTACTGCAGCCATGCATCATGGATTCCGAATCATCGAGGATTTAACAGAAGGATTATCGAATTATTTGGATGAAAAAGGAATTGATTCATTAAGCGATATTATCGGGGCTTCTGTTGAGAAATACACCGACTGGAGTGATTTAGATTTAAATCATAAGGTGGTTGCCCGTATTAACAATGATATTTGCATTAACTGTAATAAATGTCATATTGCCTGTGAGGACACCTCACATCAATGTATTGACATATTAACAGATGAGAACGGAAATGATTATCTAAAAGTAAGAGAAGATGATTGCGTAGGATGTAATCTTTGCTCCATTGTTTGTCCTGTAGATGGGGCAATTGATATGATTGACTTAACACCAACAGAACCGCCAATGTCATGGAATAATCGCCAATCAGCGATTCAAATGTTACAAAATGCTGATTCGTAATTCGATGTGAATTCATTTTGAAGCGATATTAAAGGAGGACTCATAGATGAAGAAAATTATTAAAAATGGAACCATTGTGACAGCAACGGATACGTACCAAGCCGATATTTTGATAGAGAATGAAAAGGTAAAAGCAATCGGACAGGATTTAAGTGATGTGTACGCGGAAGTAATTGATGCTTCAGGGTTGTATGTATTCCCGGGAGGAATTGATCCGCATACCCATATGGAAATGCCTTTTGGTGGAACAGTAACAAAGGATGACTTTGAAACAGGAACGATTGCGGCAGCACATGGAGGAACAACAACGATTATTGATTTCTGCTTAACGGAAAAAGGTAAATCACTAAAGGGTGCACTTGATAAGTGGCATCAAAAGTCGAAAGACAAAGCGGTTATCGATTATGGATTTCACTTGCAAATTGTAGAAGCTAATGAAAGCGTTTTAAACGAAATCCCGATTGTGATTGAAGAAGATGGTGTCACTTCCTTTAAAGTATTTATGGCTTATAAAAATGTATTACAAGCTGACGATGAAACGTTATATCAAACATTGATTACTGCGAAAGAACATGGCGGCTTAGTGATGGTTCACGCAGAAAATGGCGATGTGATTGAACACTTAACAAAGGAAGCTTTGAGTAATGGAAATACCGAACCTATTTATCATGCGTTAACCCGTCCACCTGAATTGGAGGGTGAAGCGACAGGACGTGCTGCGAAACTAACAGCGCTTGCTGACTCACAATTATATGTAGTGCATGTTACCTGTAAAGAAGCGGTGGAACAAATTGCTAAGGCTCGTAGTAAAGGATTTAATGTGTTCGGAGAGACGTGTCCACAATATTTAGTGCTTGATCAAAGTTATTTGGATCAAGCCGATTTTGAAGGTGCGAAATATGTGTGGTCTCCCCCATTACGAGACAAATCCAACCAAGAAGTGCTTTGGAATGCGCTAAAGAGTGGGCAGCTTCAAACGATTGGTTCGGACCATTGCTCCTTTGATTTTGATGGACAAAAAGATTTAGGGAAGGGGGATTTCACGAAAATTCCCAATGGTGGACCATTTGTAGAAGACCGTTTTAGTGTTTTATTCTCAGAAGGAGTGAAGAAAGGACGTATTTCTTTAAATCAATTTGTCGATATGGTGTCGACTCAAAGCGCAAAACTATTCGGTTTATTTCCGAATAAAGGTACGATTGCTCCGGGAGCAGATGCCGATGTTGTTTTGTTTGACCCAAATGTGGAGCGTACCATTTCTGTAAATACACATCATTCGGCTGTTGATTACAGTGCACTAGAGGGAATGAAAGTCACAGGCGAACCTGTAACTGTTTTATCTCGTGGTGAGTATGTCGTGAAGGATAAGGAGTTTGTAGGTAAACCTGGATCAGGCAAGTTTTTAAAACGTGCCAAATACAATTCCAATGTCATTAAGCAACAGGAGGAAACAGCAATAAGTAGATAAATAGCTTTTTAAAAGTAAGTTATCTTAAAACCATCCCATACTATTCGTTGCATACCCATTGAAATTTGACCGAGTAGCTACCCTGATCTTCACCCGCGATGAAACAATAACAATTGGCGGGTTTGGAAAACGTGGCACATTCCCTTTTAGCTTCAGTGAATGACGTAGTTCCGCTTAGGCGGAAAGATCTCTACTTTCTGCCTAAGAAAAAAATATATGGGAAGAAGGTCGATTGTCTTGCAGGAAAAAAAGAAGAGTAATTCTTACTTGAAGTCAAAAGACTTGCTCCCAATCCACCATAATGAAAGAAAGATAGGTGTTAGGGGATTCTTTATGATGTGGATTGGGATGGCGATTCTGCTGGCAACCTTCGACATTGGTGCATCAGGTATACAAGGTATTTCTTTGCCATGGGTTGTGTTGGCAACGCTAATAGGTTGTGTTGCTATCGGTGCCTTCATATCTATCATTGGTGATATCGGGGTAGAACATGGATTGTCATTCCCGGTCTATATGAGGGCGCCGTTTGGTACAGTGGGGACACACATCCCGTCAGTTACAAGAGCAGTAACAGCTTCCTTTTGGTTTGGGTTGAATACGTATTTTGGATCAACTGCTATCAATGCGATTTTGAATACGATGAATCCGAGTTTTGATAATTGGCTTTTATGTTATATTGTGTTCGCGTTATTCCAATTGATTAATACGGCATCTGGTATTAAATGGGTGGAGCGATTTGCAGATTTGGCGGCTCCAATCATTATCATTCTTTCTTTAATTATCTATCAAACACTAACTACGGAAATCACGAGACAAGGCAGTAATGTCTGGGACTGGGTGGCGAGTCCAGTTACTGGAGGGGCTGCTGTTACTGCATTTATGGTTGTCATTTTTGCAAATATGGGATTTTGGGCAACGTTAGGATGTGATATTCCGACCATTTCACGTCATTTTAAAGCACCTAAGTATGAAAGGAATTGGTTCAAACGAAATAAAACAACACTTATCGGCAGTCTTATAGCTATGCCAATAACCGAAGCATTTATGATTATGATTGGTGCGGCTGCTTTTGTTGTGGCGGGTACCTCTAATCCGGTAACGGCTCTTCAAGAGACTGCATCTGGTTGGATGCTGGCAATGTTACTTCTGATGATTGTATTAACGCAATGGTCTACGAATACTGCAGCTAATGTTTTACCTGCTGCCGCTATATTCTCCAATGTGTTGGGGCCAAAGGTTTCCCATGCGATTGCTGTTTTTGTCGTAGGGATTGTGGGTACGGCTATACAGCCTTGGAGTGTCTATGAAATTTTGACCCAAGTTTTGTTAATTATTGGTGCCGTGTTATCGTCTGTTAGTGGAATTCTCTTTGCTGATTATTATTTATTACGGAAACGAAGAGTAAATGTTCCCGAACTTTTTGATACGGAAGGGCAGTATCGTTTTAACGGGGGAGTAAATATTGTTGGATTTATTTCTTGGGCTATTGGTGGTGTGATTGCAACAATATTTATGACGTATTCCTTTATCATTGGTTTTGTGATTGCAGCGGTCATCTACTATGTATTGTCGAAATATTGGTACTTTAGGAAATTCCCACAAGCTGAAATCTCTAATCCGAGTGATGATGACTATTTAGGAATAACGGTAGGACGGGATTGGTTTATTGACCACGAAACCAATCAAGGTCATGCGGGTAATGAAGTGAAGTAATAAAACCAAATTGATAATCTAGGAGGGGGATAGAAATTGTCAAACTATGAAGAGTTTATGGAAGAGAAGCAAGTTATTGATGAAATGGTAAAACAAAATTATGTCATTAAAAATATTAATGGAACCTTGGAAGGCGATGTAGTTGAATTTGAAAAATTAGGCAAAACCGCTTCGAGAAAGTCCATTCGTTTAACCAATCCTGATAGTAGAAAATATGTGACAACGATACTGATTAAAGGCCAATCATAAAAACAAGATAGTAATGTTTATAGATGGAGGGAGAATCATGCAGAAACAAAAAGTGCTTATAAATGGGAAACGATTGAAAGATACGTTGGAGGCGTTTGCTGACTTTGGAAGAACAGAACGCAATGGGGTAACCCGGTTGGCGTTAACTGATATCGATATTCAAGCAAGAAATTATTTTAAATCTGTATGTGAAGAACTAGGGATGACGGTTAAGTGGGATGACATGGGGAGTATGTATGCAACACTAGAGGGAGTAGATAATGATCAACCTCCAATTGTGATGGGATCCCATTTAGATTCAGTGGAAAAGGGTGGAAGATTTGATGGTGTCCTTGGTGTTGTGACAGGCTTAGAGGTTGTGCGTACACTTGTTGACAATAATATTAAACCACAAGTACCAATTGTTATTGCTAATATTACGAATGAAGAGGGAGCAAGATTTGAGCCTTCCATGATGGCGTCTGGTGTCATGTCGGGGCGTTTCTATAAAGGTGCGATGCTTCAATCTACAGATAAAACGGGTATCACGTTTCGAGAAGCACTGAAAGCAAGTGGCTATGAAGGAGACAAGGCGAATCGATTACAGGAAGCTAAAGCATTCATCGAACTCCATATCGAACAAGGTCCTGTATTAGAAAATGAAGCAACGGACATTGGAGTAGTTGAATGTGTGGTAGGGATGTGCTGTTATGAAATTGAAGTAACAGGAGATTCGGACCACGCTGGAACAACTCCAATGTCCATGAGAAGGGATGCTCTTTTTGCTACAAATAACTTAATCAATGAAATCCGTGAAAAAATGAGTAAATTGGATTCGGACCTCGTTTATACAATTGGAAGAATGGATGTAAGTCCTAATATTCATACGGTTATTCCAAATAAGGTTGTATTTACAATCGAGGCTCGCCATAAAGAAGTAAACACGATTCGACAAGTAGAGGGTATTATCCAAGGTCTTACTGAATCAGAAGGCAAGGAAAAATGCGAAGTGACCGCGACAAAGCTGTGGGACCGTGATACGGTTTGGTTTCAGGATGAACTTGTAGAATCATTGGAGAATTCCTGTACATCATTAGGATATAGTTTCAAACGTATGCCGAGCGGTGCTGGTCATGACGCACAGTTTATTGCCACGTATATCCCAGCTGCTATGGTTTTTGTTCCAAGTGTTAATGGAAAAAGCCATGCTGAAGATGAGCTAACATCTTGGGAAGACTGTGAAAAGGGCGTTAACGTTGTACTACAAACAATATTGGATTTGATTGGGCATAGATGATTCTATGCCCTTTTTTGGGGGAAAGCATCCTGAAATTCGAACTTCGTGAAGCTGAAAGATATCAATCTATTCTAATAATTTATATAATAAGATTAGTATTTTAAATTTTTAGGTAAAAATAAAAGGAGTGACTAAAGTGAAATCACAAGTTATTCAATCTTTTGGTGAACCATCTGTATTTCAATTGAAAGAGATGTTAAAACCTGAACTAAAACCAGGACATGTACTTATTGAAGTGAAGGCTACAAGTGTAAACCCTATTGATACGAAAGTTCGTGCTGGTGCAGTTCCAGCAGTTGCACCTGAGTTTCCAGCGGTATTACATGGAGATGTGGCAGGATTGGTGTCTGCAGTAGGTGAGGGAGTAACTAAGTTTAAAATTGGCGATGAAGTGTTTGGATGCGCCGGTGGTTTTAAGGGAACTAGCGGCGGTGCACTTGCAGAATTTATGCTAGCTGATGTTGATTTACTTGCTCATAAGCCGAAAAATTTGACGATGGAAGAAGCTGCAGCCTTACCATTAGTCTCTATTACTGCTTGGGAAGCATTGTTTAATCGTGCTAGGCTTATACCTGGACAAGATATATTAATCCATGGAGCCACTGGGGGTGTAGGGCACATCGCCATTCAACTAGCCAAATGGGGAGGAGCGACGGTCTATACAACTGCCTCTTCACAAGAGAAGCTTAAGATTGGCATGCGCCTTGGTGCTGATGTAGGGATTAATTATCGTGAAGAAAGTGTTCACGACTATGTCCGAAATTATACAAACGGCAAAGGATTTGACGTCGTGTTTGACACGGTAGGCGGTGAAAACCTTGATCGATCTTTTGAGGCAGCAGCGGTACATGGAACGGTAACAGCTATTGCTACTCGTTCGACTCATGACCTTTCCCCAATTCATTCAAAGGGACTATCTCTTCATGTTACCTTTATGTTATTAAAGATATTAAACGAGGACATGCATAAACATTATGGAGAAATTTTACAAAAGATTTCTGGATTGGTGGAGGAAGGTAATCTGCATCCACTTTTAGATTCCAACATTTATAACTTTGATGAAGTCACAAAAGCCCATGAGTACATGGAGTCAGGCAAGGCAATAGGAAAAATAGTTTTGAGAAATAGTTGGTAAGTTTGAAATGCCTTCATACCTTTAGAGTCGAAGGGGCAGGTTCATCGTCCCGATAAGATTTGGGACGATGAACCTGTCCCCGTGTCTCTATGCCTTTTTCTGTGGTGTGCGTTGGATGGACGGTTTCGTGCAGCTTAGTAGAGAATAGGCTGCTAGTGCTAGTTCTATTGCTTGTCGGTTTACTGGTTCCATATAATCTTCTCCAAGTAGTTCTTTGATTTTTTCCAAGCGATGGTAGAGGGTTTGACGAACAATAAATAATCGATCTGCGGTTTCTTTTTTTGAGCCTAAACAATTTAAGTACATTGACAGCGTACCTAATAAATCACTTTTCATTTCATGATCATGCCTAATAATAGGTCCTAAATATTCATGAATATAATCTTCTAGTTTTTGGTCTTCAAGCAAGTTCAATAGAATGCGATAAACCCCGATATTCTCAAAAAAATATGTTTGTAAAAGATTAGAAGATTGAATAAAGATGACATCTTTCGCTTCTTTATAGCTCTTGTTTAATTCTGTATAATCATTCTTAATATTACTAATACCGAATCGGCAGTTTTTTCCTATCAATATCTTTTGTTCTTGAATATTCCCAATCTCTTCGATGATTTTCGTGAATCTTTCTGTGTCCTTCTTTGCTTCTTCTTGTTTAAAAAAGGAAGCAATGACCGTAATTTCATTTTTATTAACAGACAGGGAAGGAATAAATCCATAAGTTCTAAACAAAGACCGGATCATGAGCGATTGTTGCATTTTAATTTCATCCCACTCTCCATCTTTCAACTCGATATCGAAGGAGGGCGTTTCTATGAGGAATAATCTATAATTAAAATTCTTTGCTTGAGCAGGTAAAACCTTCTGAATATCATCAGCATCACAATCTTTACCCTGTAGTAATTTGCGAATAATCTCTTCTTCTAGATTTTGTTTTCGTTCTTCTATTGTTCGATTCCGGAGCATAATTTGTGTAATAGCTAAGATCGCCCGATCAATCAAAGAATCGGAAAATTTATCTAAATCATTCGTGTTACTTTTTAGAAATAAATTCCCCCAAGTATTCCCAACAATCTTAATAGGAAAAATGGTATAGCCAGCTTCCAACAAAAAATTACTTTCAGAGAAAAGCGTCGTGATTGTTACATTCTGTCCAATGATTGTTTTAATTGATGGAATGTCATCCTTTACCTGTGGTGGATAATAGAATGTTTTTGAATCGTCTGTCAAGAAAATAACGGGAATATCTAGGTGGCAATGTAATTCTTTTAAAATTTTTAATATACCGTTTGGCATTAGGGATAATTCGTTAACTCTTTGGGAAAATACGTTGATTTGATTTAACATGTGATGATGGTGATTAATAATGAGAGTGTGTAGATCTTGTGTAATATCGACAAATTTCACGATAGTATCAAAGGTAATTAGTGGTATATGATGGTCATTTCCGTATTGGATAATATCTGGATGAATGGTTTTGACGTGTGTTCCAAGTTCGATGCAAACACCTGCAATATTTTTCTTTCTTAATTTTTCAAGGTAGTCGATTCCCTTTGGTGAATCAAAATGGATACTAGAACCAGTAGTAAGAATCAATTCACCCCCATTAATGAAAGACTCGAAATTACTCATCTCTAAAATATGGGTCCATTTCACTTCACGATCTAATCCTCTAGATCCTGCTACTAGTTTACAATTTCTAAACAAATCTCTTGAAAGAACATCGTTTACTGTTACCTGCCATTTATCCATTTATGTAACCCCTTTCAAAAAGTAAAAGAGAAATAACTAAGGTTTAACACAATGTAAAATGAAAACCACCTTTTTTTAGTATAGAATAAATTATGTAATATACTCAATATTTTGTCAAATAAATATAAATGATTAATTTAAGGAATGGACATTATGTTCATTGAATAAAGATAAGGAGGAGATGTTGGATGGAATCAGTGGAAAAGAAACAATCATTAGTGGAAAGGGATCGTCAAAATGTATGGCATCATATATCCCCGTACAGTGAAAAGAACCCACCAATGGTCATTCAGGAAGGAAAAGGATCATGGATTACCGATGAACAGGGAAATCGTTATTTAGACGGAATGGCAGGTTTATGGTGTGTCAACGTTGGTTATGGACGTGAAGAATTAGCACAAGTTGCTTATGAACAAATTAAGAAAATCGCCTATACTCCAATGACACAAAGTCATGAGCCCGCTATTAAATTGGCAGAAAAACTAAATGAAATGCTTGACGATGATTATATGATTTTCTATTCCAACAGTGGATCTGATGCAAATGAGGTAGCATTTAAAATTGCACGCCAATACCATCAGCAAAATGGGGATCCCAATCGCTTAAAAGTTATTTCACGATACCGTGCTTACCATGGAAGTTCAATGGGGGCTTTGTCAGCAACCGGCCAGGCATTAAGAAAATATAAATATGAACCTCTGTCTTCAGGATTTTTACATGTTGCTCCACCAGATAATTACCGTAAACCAGTAGGAATGTCGGTAGAAGAATACAATATCCAACGTGCAGAGGAAATTGAACAGACAATAATTTGGGAACAAAAGGAAACAATTGCTGCAGTCATAATGGAACCGGTCATTACAGGAGGTGGAATCCTTATACCGCATCCAGTATATGTAGAGAAGGTTCAAGAAATTTGTAACAAACATGGTGTTCTATTCATTATTGATGAAGTGATTTGTGGATTTGGTAGAACAGGGAAAGCTTTCGGTCATAAGCATTTCAATATTAAACCAGATATCATAACGATGGCAAAAGGACTAACTAGTGCTTATCTACCTTTATCTGTAACAGCTGTTAGGAAGGATATTTATGAATCGTTTAAGAGTGGAGAAGAAAATAGTCATTTTCGTCATGTTAATACATTCGGTGGAAACCCTGCAGCTTGTGCTATAGCATTAAAAAACATTGAAATCATGGAAGAAGAAGGATTATTTGATCGCTCTGCTCAATTGGGTGATAGACTTCTACAGGAGTTAGGAGAATTGCAAGCACATCCGCATGTTGGAGATTTGCGTGGGATTGGATTAATGGTGGGAATTGAACTGGTAGAAGACAAGATTTCGAAAGAGCCAGCATCTAAAGATAGAATTGGGAAGATTATCGCAGCTTGTAAAGATAACGGATTAATTGTTGGGAAGAACGGAGACACAGTTGCGGGTTATAATAACATTTTAACTCTGAGCCCACCATTATCCAGTACAGATGATGATATTGATTTTATGATTGCGATTTTAAAGAAAGTATTTAAAGAAAATATGTAATAGTGGATGTTCGAATGGAGAATAAAGAGGAGCGAGTAGGCTAAAATCGCAACGTTCTATTGCAATGCCGCCCCTTCATAGGGGTGTGCCGACGTTAGCCGCAAAGGTTGTTTTTAGTCGGCCTTCCTCTAATTTGTCTCCTAATGTGTTGGGAGTTCGAGGCGGCATAGCTTTGAACTTCCTTTGATAATCGTGAGAATGAAAGGGGCACAAACATGAAAATTGGAATACCAAAAGAAATAAAAAATAATGAAAATCGAGTGGCTATCTCTCCTTCTGGGGTAGATGCATTAGTCGGTGCGGGGCATGAAGTGGTAATTGAAAAAGGAGCAGGCTTAGGTTCTGGTTTTACAGATGCGGAGTATTCGAAATCAGGTGCAAGGATTGAAGAAAATAAGGAAGTGGTTTGGTCACAGGATATGGTCATGAAGGTAAAGGAGCCTCTACCAGAGGAGTATGGTTATTTTCGAGAAGACCAAATTCTATTCACCTACCTTCACCTTGCTGCAGAACCTGAATTAACGAAAGCGCTCGCGGACTCTAAGGTAACGAGTGTTGCATATGAAACGATTCAGGAAAAAGATGGTTCCCTTCCATTATTATCACCGATGAGTGAGGTCGCAGGGAGGATTGCCGCCCAAATTGGGGCACAATTCCTGGAGAAACCAAAGGGTGGAAAAGGTATTCTCTTAAGTGGTGTTCCTGGCGTTAGTCGTGGAAAAGTAACGATTATTGGTGGTGGTGTGGTAGGAGCGAATGCGGCGAAAATTGCTATTGGTTTAGGTGCGGATGTTACTATCATTGATTTAAATCCGGCACGTTTACGTGAACTCGATGACTTATTTGGAAACCAAATCCAAACGATGATGTCTAATCCACTTAATATAGCAGAATCGGTAGCTGAAGCGGATCTTGTTATTGGGGCGGTATTAATTCCGGGAACAAGAGCTCCTAAACTTGTAACAGAGTCGATGGTAAAAGCAATGAAAGAAAAATCCGTTATTGTGGATGTTGCCATTGACCAAGGTGGAATCTTTGAGACATCCGACAGAATCACAACACATGATAATCCAACCTATGAAAAACATGGTGTTGTTCATTATGCAGTTGCCAATATGCCTGGAGCGGTTCCTAAAACGGCTTCACTAAGTTTGACCAATGTAACATTGCCTTATGCATTAAATATTGCTAACAAAGGAATTCAAAAGGCGGCACAAGATAATGAAGCAATATATAAAGGAATCAATACGATGGCCGGTCATGTGACATATAAAGCTATTGCGGAGGCGCATGGTTTGGTTTATAAAGAAGCAAATAATCTATTTGAAATAAAGGATAAGATTGGGAGTAAGTAGTACTGATATCGTAATACCTTTTCAAAGTGGATAATGAAAAACTAGGAGGTTCTCGATGTGAAAACTGTTACAGTTGAATCCATTCCCCATTATATTAATGGGGAAAAAGTAGAAGGGAAAAATAAACGACATGGGTCTGTCTACAGTCCATCTACAGGGCAAAAAATTGCGACCGTAGCTTATGCAACAAAGGAAGAAGTAGATGAAACGGTAAGACTTGCAAAAAGGGCACAAACAGAATGGGCTAAAACATCAGTAGGAAAGAGAATACAAGTACTTCATAAGTTTCGCCAATTGCTTGTGGAGCATACGGAAGAAATGGCCCAATTAATTGGAAAAGAAAATGGGAAAACAGTTTCAGATGCAAAGGGAGAAATTGGTAGAGGTATTGAATCGGTGGATCTAGCCATTGGCGCACCACATATACTTAAAGGAGAACATTCAGTAAACGTTGGTGGGGACATTAATTCGTATTCTATGAAACAACCATTAGGTGTGGTGACATGCATCTCCCCATTTAACTTTCCGGTCATGGTGCCATTAGCAATGAGTACGATGGCAGTCGCGGTTGGAAATGCAATGATATTGAAGCCATCCGAAAAAGTTCCATGCTCTGCCCTTTATATATCGGAGCTATGGGAAAAAGCTGGATTACCAAAAGGTGTATGGAACGTTGTGAACGGGGACAAAGACACGGTTGATGCCATTATTACTCATCCAGACATTGAGGCTATTAGCTTTGTAGGTTCTACTAAGGTTGCCGAGATTATTTATGAGACAGGTACGAAACACCACAAACGTGTCAATGCATTTGGTGGTGGAAAAAACCATATGGTCATTATGCCGGATGCGGACATTGACAAAGCGGTGGATTCCTTTATCGGTGCAGCTTATGGAGCAGCATCACAACGCTGTATGGCGATTTCTGTTGCGATGCCAGTGGGAGAGAAAACAGCTAAAGTTTTCACAGAAAAACTAAAAGCAAAAGTAGAAAAATTAAAAGTCGGCACGTACGATGATGAACATGTGGACTTTGGTGCGGTCATAAGTGCGGAAGCGAAACAAAGTATCTTACAGTCTATTGATGATGCGGTACAAGAAGGAGCCAATATCCTTGTGGATGGTAGAAATCCGGAAGTAGAGAACAATGAAGGGTTCTACCTTGGTGCAACTTTACTTGATCATGTTACACCGGAAATGAACATGTATAAGGAAGAAGTATTTGGACCGGCGCGCATCATTGTGAACGTGGATACTATTGAAGAAGCGATTAACTTAATTAATGATCATCAATATGGAAACGGTGTGACGGTATTTACGAATAGTGGTCGCCATGCACGAAAATTTACACAAGAAATTGAAGTTGGAATGGTTGGAGTTAATGTTCCGATTCCAATTCCTGTTGGATATCATAACTTTGGGGGTTGGAAAGGATCCAGATACGGAGAAGGACAAATGTTTGGACCGGATACCGCCCGTTTCTTCACAAAGACGAAAACAGTTTCAGAGCGTTGGTTTGATTTGGACGAAAAAGATAATGAAACAAATTTTGATTTTCCTAGTAGTTAATCCTTATTGGGTCGTTTTGACCCAATAGGATTTTGTCTAAATTTGTAAGCGATTACAGTTCTTTCAATTAATCTAACCGAAGAGGCGGTGAATCCATGTTTAACCTTCCTGCAGAGACATTTTGGTTATTAGTACCGTGGCCATTTATTTGGATGGCTGCTGGGGTGATTATGTATTTTAAAATGCGCAAAGAAGATTTACAAGAAGAACAATCTGAATAGAGATTTTAGAGGCTGTGGTAGAAGGGGTGGAGAGAATGAATCTAGATACCATTATATTTATTGTCTATATGTTAGGTTTGCTCATTCTGGGTATATCATTTTCTAGAAAAGTTAACGATTCAGTCGATGAGTATATTTTAGGGGGCAGAAGTCTTGGACCAGCAGTTACCGCATTAACGATGCAAAGTACATCGATGAGTGGATACATGTTCATGGGGGGACCTGCACTTGCATTCCAACAAGGATGGTACGCGATATGGTATGCGATAGGAGATGCGGGTGGTTCGATTATTAACTTATCTGTTCTAGGGAAGCGGATGAGAAGAATGTCAGAATTGCTAGGAGCTCTTTCTCCAATCGAATATCTTGAAAAAAGGTACGAGAGTGTGTCTGTTAAAATTGTCGCATCGTTGATATCCATTGTTTTTCTATCTGCTTATGTATTCGCACAATTCATTGCTGCTGGAAAGGCATTAGAGAATCTTACAGGTCTCAGTTATGAATTGGCGTTGATTTTAGGTGTCGGTGTCATTATTGCTTATACCGTTACAGGGGGATATCTCGCTGTTGTTTGGACAGATTTTGTCCAGGCTATCGTTATGGTGGTTGGGATTGCTGGGATTACTATTATGGGACTTATCCATATTGGCGGATTGTCTAATTTAAATGCTAGTCTAGCTGCGATTGATCCAACCTATTTAAGTATTTGGGGGAAAGATTTAGCTTACTATGGACAATGGGGAATGGTGTTAGGTGCCATTTTAATTTATGCCATTACCTATATGGGACTACCTCATGTTGTCGTTCGGCACATGTCCATGAAAAGTACGAAAACGGTAAAAGGTGCTATTCTAGTATCTTCCATTTGGAACCAGATATTCATTTTCGCCCCATATATTTTGGGCTTTATTGGAATTATTTTACTACCTAATTTGGCAGATCCAGAAATGGTAATTCCAATATTGGCTTATACTTTCTTCCCAGGCATCATGGCTGCAATCCTTTTATCCGCACTAATGGCGGCGATTATGTCAACATCTGACTCCATTTTAATGCAAACAGGAACCATTTTATCTAGGGATATATATCAACGTCTACTTAATAAAAATGCAAGTCAAAAGAAAGTGGTACTCGTTTCGAGATTATGTATTTTAACAGTTGGTATTATCGGTATTATTGTGGCAATCTATCAACCACCTTCTATTTTTGCGCTTGTTGTATTCGCTTCCGGAGTTCTTGGAAATAGCTTTATGGTGGCATATGTTGCGTCGGTTTATTCGAAGACGGCAAATAAAGTCGGTGTATTATGTTCCATGATTTCAGGAGCGGCAACAAACATTATTTGGACAGTAGGAGCACTTGATGTCGTAACAGGAATTCATCCGTTCTTAGCAGGTTTAATTATTTCCATTCTAGCAATGATAATTGGAAATAGATTTGGCACTCCCCCATCTGAAGAGATGCAAGAAATTGTGGAAAAAGCGAAAGGACCAAGGAAAATTCCGAAAAACATTGAAAAGCATATCTCATTTGATCTTAGTCCTGAAGCGAAGAACATTACAGAATTTATGCAAGGGAATATGGGGTTATCAAAATGATGGAAGTGAAAACGCAGGAAATATTTTTTACTGAAGAAAAAGTTATTCGTACATTGGGTAAAAAAGAGGTAGATACGGATTTTTCGATACGAAATATCGTCTATTATCCGTACATGTTCTATGAATTTTCATTCAAAAGAGGAAATCCGATTACTCCATTAAAAGGAGACGTCGCTTGTACAATTGATGCAATTAGTGGAATTCCAGCTTTAGTAGATAAACGACCAGAATTTACCACATTAAAGATTGCCAATAAAAATATCCTTCCAATCCAATTGGAAGAAAACCAAACGGTTGAATTAGCAAAGGAATTTTTATATCGTACCATTTCCAAAAATATAAAAGTAGCAACCGCACCAAATATTTCTCTGAAACAATGTCATTTATTTTATCGTCCTTATTGGATTATCGATGGGAAAGCCAATGAACATGGATTTACCTTAATGGTAGATTCCATATCAGGAAAATACCATCCGTTGAATGTGGAGTAAGAACAGGTTCATCGTCCCAATAGGTACTTGTTACATTGTTCCTACTAGTACTTAAAACAAAGGAAGGAGATTTATTATGTTCTCTAAATATCCTCGAAAAAAAATAGTGTTATATAGCTTGATTATTCTTTTTTTCATTATGATGGAAACGCCAATGATTATGTTAGGGAATAAAGTGGAGCCATTTGTTTTCGGTCTTCCATTTTTATTATTTTGGGTATTGTTATGGTGGTTTATATGTACTGCACTATTCTTAATTGGTTATTTAACGAATTGGGGAAGCAAATCAACGGACACAGAATCTAAATAATAGTAGGAGGAATAAATATGACGGTTGGCGTATTAATCATTGCGGCATTTATGATTATCCCTTTAGCGGTTGGACTCCTCGCAGCCACAAAATCAACAAATACGAGTGAAGACTTTTTCATCCAAGGTCGTGGGATGGGGGCTATCGCAGTATTCTTCACCGTTGCAGCAACATGGTGGAGTTCGTTTGCGTTTTTAGGTTCTAACGCAACTTTTTATACAGATGGTCCTGTTTATTTAACTGCATTAGCTTGGAATCTTTTATTCGGACTTATGTATTATTTGGTCGGTAAACGTGTTTGGTACTTAGGGAAGCGATTTAATTATGTAACACCATCGGATTTATTAGGAGATTTTTATAATAACGAAAAACTGAGAGTGCTTGTTGCTGGAATTTTATTAGTATTCACCATTCCATATCTACAAATCCAGTTAACTGGCGGAGCTTATTTAATCGAAGTTGCTTCTGGTGGAGTTATTCCTTTTTGGCTAGCTGCTCTTATCTTCTATTTTATTATTGTCGTTTATGTATGGGTTGGTGGGATACGAGCGGTTGCCTGGACAGACATTATCTATGGTGCCCTATTATTCTTTGGAATGTTATTTGCGGGAATTTATGTTTCTCAAAATCTAGGAGGACCGACAGGCTTATTTAAAAATTTACTAGAAACAAGTCCAGAACATTTAACATTACCTGGCCCTCAAGGTGCAATGGGCTTCCCTGCATGGTTCTCCCTATGTGTAGTTACCGCTATTGGGGCATTCATGGGACCTCAGCTTTGGTTGCGTATGTACGCGGTTAAAAGTGGAAAGTTATTTAACTTAATGCCTTTCTTATTAGGCTTTGCAGCAATTGCGTATATGGGTTCATTGTTAACTGGTTTCTCTGGTGTACTTCTGGAGCCAGGTGTAGAAAATCCAGACCAAATTCTACCGATAATGCTGATGAAATATGCACCATTTGCTTTAGCATCTCTCATTTTAGCAGCGGGAGCGGCAGCAGCGATGTCTACTGCAAACTCGCAAATACATGCGGTGTCTACGATAGTAACATTAGATATTTATAAGAGGTATGGGAATCCGAAAGCATCCCAGGAAAGCATTATTAAAGTGGGGCGTTGGTCACTTGTTATATTTTCTCTCATTGCTTATGTCATGGCTTTAGTCGTACCAGGCGTTCTCGTGACAATTGGTATTGCAGCACTTGCTGGAACGGCACAATTAATTGTGCCAACGATTGGGGCGATTACATGGAGACGTGCTCACCCGACAGCAGCATTATGGGGTCTAATTGCCGGTATTACAACTGTATTATTGATTACGTTCGTCCCAGCGTTTAGTCAACCATTTGGCTTCCATGCCGGAGTTTGGGGATTACTGGTGAATGCAATTCTTTTCGTTACAATCAGCTTAAGTCTAAAACGAACAGATCATAAAGTGGTTAAACGATTCGATGATGCACGCTATGAATATAACAAAGAATATCACCCTGAATTGATTGATGAGCTTAAGAAGAAGGAAGAGAAGACGGTATAAGTGATTGTCACATAATTCAGATGATAAATAACGGAGGGTTTTAAAATGGTGTCAGAAGCAGTTCGATTAACACAGCAGCTCGTTCAAATACCTACAGAAAATCCAAATGGTTTAGAGCGAGAATGTTCTATATTTGTAGAAATTTATTTGCGAAAATTAAGTAATGTTCAAGTCATGACACGGGAGGTAGACGAAGGTCGAACGAATGTGATTGCGAAGTATAAAGGGGAGAAATCCGATTTGCCCCCATTAGTGATTATCGCTCACATGGATACTGTTCCGGTAGAAGGAAAGTGGACAGTGGATCCTTTTGGGGCGGAAATTATAGACGGAGAAATATATGGTCGTGGTTCATGCGATATGAAGAGTGGCCTTGCCTGTGCGTTAGTAACGATGAAGCAAATCAGTGAAAATAATATTCAATTGAACAGGGATCTATATGTTATTGCAAGCGTTGATGAGGAAGGTCCTTATATGAAAGGAGCAAATGCGCTTGTAGATGAGCAAATCATTCCAGATGATGCTCTTATCATTGCGACGGAACCTACCAATGCGACACTGTCTACGGTTCATAAAGGAACAATATGGTATGAAGTGATGGTCGAAGGAAAAAGTTCACACGGTGGAAATGCTCACTTAGGTGCAGATGCAGCTCATGCAGCAGCAGAAATAATTGTTGCATTAAAGGAAAAAGTGCGAAACTTACCTTATAATCATGACATCTTCGGAAAACCTGCCGTTTCGATAGGTACAATCAAAGGTGGGAATAAAACGAACATGGTAGCGGGTTCTTGTCGAATGGAAATTGACTTTCGCCTTGTACCACCCATGACAAAGGAAGAAGCGAACCAAATTGTATCAAGTGCCGTCGAAGAAGGTTGTGCAAATGTAAAGGGAACTCACGCAACTGTAAATCATTATGGTTGGGAACGACCACCAATCGAGACAGACTTGAATAACCCGTTAATCCCTTCATTCGAAAAGGCTTATACGAAAGTAACAAGAAAAGAGCTAAAGAAAACCGGATTCCCTGCATATACCGATGCTAGCATGATTGGACTAAGGACTGGTAATCGTAATATTGTAGTGTTTGGTCCGGGACATCTAGACCAAGCCCATGCGATAGATGAGTATGTAGAGGTAGAACAAATTGATTTATGCACGAAAGTGTTATTGGAGATGGTCAAATCATTTGTAAGTGAGCCGGAGGGACAGGTTCATCGTCCCAGAAACAATTTAGGAAAGTGAACCTGTCGCTGTGTATTCTCTCCTCCATTAAATTTGAATAGTAAGGTAGTAGAAAGATAGGGTCAGAGAAGTGTGATCCTATCTTTTTTGGTTGAAAGAAAGGTATAAAACATTTTTCCTGCATAAGTTTTCTAATGTTTAAAAAGGAATGATGATGTTAAAATAATCAAGAAAATCTTTGTAAGTAGAAAGGTATAAATAAAATGTATAGTGTTTGTGAATGGCGGATTACCGCTCGCGAACACCGAAATACTACAAACGAAAACCGGATTACCGCACACCAATATTGGATTGTTACAAACAAATACTGAATAATATCCAATGAAAATGAGGAATGCAAAATGACGAGAACAAAATGGGCTTTGCTCCTGTTAGGTGTCATGGACTTGATACTTTTCATGATGTTTTTGACAGATTACTATATTCTATTTTTAAAACCAACTGGATACACAATCCCTCTAGCCATTAATATTATTGCTCTAGCAATCATTGGTTTCCGTCATTCGCGTGCTACGAAATGGTGGACGATTGTTGGTTTAATCATCAGTATTCCTATTTTATTTTTCTACAGTTTTATCATTCGGTTAGAGGATAATAGCTACATAAAAATTCATTCGCCACAACATAAGCATTCAGTCGTGATTGAATATCGTAGCTTTACGTTAGGTGAAACGACGTATTATTATAATTTTTATAAAACCACGTTTGGCTTAATTGGGAAACATCTCGATAATCAATCGACTCAAATGATGATTCCCGGAACAGAACATCCGGCTGGGCTTGGGGCAGAAGATGCACTCGGGGTGGGGAGTGAAGTGTGGATTACTGAAAATACTGTTCGTTTCCCGACGTGGAAGGGGATGAAAGAAGTTCGTTTAGATCCCCTGGAATCCTTGGTTAGTGCCGCGGATATTGAAGCTTTTATGGAAAAGGCGGAGAACAAGGAGGGTGGGGAAACAATTACAGTAAATGGCAACAGTCTTACTGTACGATATGATCAGATGTCTGGCCAAAGTTGGATAGATGTCATGAATGATAAAGAAGAGGGCGCCATCCCAAGACAGCAGTGTTCTCGTATTATAGCGGATGAAGAACGGGGGTATTATATGTTGGAAGAGTGTACACATCGGTGGGAGTATATGTTGTATCCAATGGGTGAGAAAGATTAATTCATAGAAGATTAGGAATTGAGTTCAGTTCTTGATGTAGTTGTTTCTTTACATTTGACTATGGTTCGAAATAAAAAGGGTCGCTTAACTAGCTTCTAATGGTTAAGTGACCTTTAATTTGTCTCTTATGAAACCGCAGTTGGTAATAGTGATTTTGATTGTTAAAACAATTAAGGATGACTTTATTAAAAAAAAGGGTTATAAAAAAGGCTTCTAATCAATACATCTAGTAGTAGTTTGTAAAAATGAGAAGGAGGCGAAACATCATAAGTGTGAATGCAAAGCAACAAGAATATGTCCAGGCGACTTTCCAAGCTCTTACGGATGCCTTGTTACCAGATGATGGATCTCAAAATATGATGGTTTATGAATATGTTATCTATGGATTAAATCATTACGTTTCCATTCAACAGCAATTGCACCACAAAGTTGTCCCTCTTGCTTACCCCACAGCTGTTATGTTAGATGCTGCCGCAACACAGCTAGTAAATGCGCAACTAATACAAGCTAAGCCCCAACCCATATTTTCAGAAGGTCGAATGTTTTCTCATCTTTCTAGAAAAGATCGAGTACGGACTTTATCAAGATTAGAAAATCTTCAGATTGATCTCTATTTATTGCCATCTCCTTTTCAAAATAATGCTGGAATGATCCAACATGTAGTAGATGCCTTAAATCGGTTTTCTGTGTTTGGGTATTATTCAGAATGGCCAGCTTATGGATCTACACGTTTATTTCCACCAGATTACAGAAAACTAGAATATTTTCCGATAAATTGGCAACGAGTCGGCTATCCAGGTGTATCTCTAGGTTACCGTGATTTTCGTGGATTTTTATTCACTATAGATGAAGTGGAGGGTGGCAAATGAATACAAACCCTGATGTAATCGTCATTGGTGCAGGCGCTGGTGGTCCTGTCGTTGCTAAAGAGCTAGGTGAGTTAGGGATCCGAGTATTGGTGCTGGATGCTGGCCCGTGGTATGGAAATAAAAAATGGCCAAAGCCTAATAAAGGTCGCGGGGAAGCGAAAGAAAGCTCTGACCCCAATGATTTAGATGGTGCCCTTTTTCGTAGCCAAATAACTAGACTCGAAAATGATATGGATGATTTGGTTACTGGAAAATTTCGTTGGGGTCCAGCAGATCGTAGACGGACGCCTTGGCACCGAAATATTCCGGACCGGGCATTACTGTGGCAAAGTGCAGGCATTGGTGGAGGTACGCTTCATTACTATTCCAACTCCCCACGTGCATTTCCCGAAGCAATCGATAAGGAATGGCCTATTGATTACAAGGATCTTGTTCCTTATTATGAAAAAGTAGAAGCGACTTTACCCGTTGAATTTGCACCAACGACAACGAAGGAAGCCCTTTTTTACTATGGTGCAGAAAAATCTGGATTTACCCAGAATCGAACATTAGATGTAACAAATACTGGCTACCGGCCGCAACCAAATGCTATTTTGCCCCCAAATAAACATTTAATGGATCCAAACTATTCTTTAGAAGAATTGAGTCATATGGAAGGTTGTACATTAAGTGGACATTGTGGGCAAGGTTGTCCTTATGGTCCCTCTTTAGAAAAGATGGCGAAACGTACAACAGCTGTAAGCTATGTCCCATTGGCGATGAGAACAGGGAATGTGACATTTAGGCCAAATACCTTTGTTACAAAGGTATTAACGGAAATGAATGAAAGTGGAACCCATCATGCAGTCGGAGTTCAAGTACGTGATACATGGACTGGGGAAACGGAAGAAATACAGGCGAAAGTAGTAGTAATGGCAGCAGGTTGTTTCGAAACCCCACGTCTATGGTTGAATTCAGACTTACCACATAATCCATGGGTGGGGCGTGGTTTAACGAATCATTATATGGATACGGTGACTGGTACGTTTGATGAAAAAACCCTAATAGATGTAGTAGGAAGTTCATCTCTAAATCCATTTGTTGGCCATACTTCAGCAGCGCGACTAGACTATCCTGGTCTTGGAATGATTGAAACGATGGGGGAAAGTCCAGGTATAACAGCTCAAACTTTGTTTGGATTTAGTCAGTACGGCTATAACATTTTGAAGCAAGATGATTCAAGCCTGTGGGAACAACAAGGAAGACTTATTGGTTCAGAATTAAATCAGGCCATGAGAGATTATAGAAGGACGCTCACCCTTTTAATTGTCACGGATGACGAGCCCCTTTATCGAAATAGGGTTGAGTTGGACCCTAATATTAAAGATGAGCATGGGCCAGTACCAAAAATTGTTTATTCACCAAGCGAAAAGTCGAAACGGAGAAGAGAGCAATTAACGAAAATCGCTACGAACATTTTACGAGAAGCAGGTGCGAAGAAGGTCCACCGCAGTGACTTGCCTCCGAGTTACTTCATACACATACATAGCACGATGCGAATGGGCTATGTAGTGGATTCATCCTGTGAAGCATATCAAGTGGAACGTCTTTATGTTGCAGATAATAGTGCCGATTATAATAGCTTAGGGGGACCAAATCCAACCTTAACAACACAGGCACTTGCGTCGAGGACAGCGGATATGATTGCAGATAAGTATTTTTAACCAGAAAGGTATTTCAGATAGATAGAATGAGACAAGGGGACGGAAGAATATATTAGACAGTAGCAGTATAAAGGAGGATGGAAATGGCTGTGGAAAACCTAAGATTCACTCATGACGGCTTTTGGATACAGAAAGAAGGGAACACATGTAGAGTGGGATTATCAGTAGAGACTTTAAAAGCGTTTGGGGATGTTTCATTTGTTGATTTATTAGATATAGGTGAAATCAATGAGGGAGATCCTTTTCTACATGTTGAGACATCGAAAGCGGCTAGTGAACTTTCTTCACCGCTATCTGGAAATATCCGTAAAGTGAACTACAAAATTTTAGAAGATGCGGAAAGTCTAAGTGTTCATGATAGGAATAATAATTGGATTGCTGTTTTTGAAAATGTGGTAATGGGAGATGTGTTAAATTTAAAGGAGAAAAGTTTAAGTTGATTTTTAACAGGTGATGGTAGTGTATCTGTGGGTATTTTATGCTTGCCCAAAAAATGGTACTTGAAAATTTCGTTGGACATAGGTATAGTAATAGAGAAAATACTTTATTGCATAAATACTTTATCGCATGAACGTGTAAAAGTTAATATTTATCCTATATAACGGAAAAAAAGTAATTCTATTGGTAGCAGCAAGAAGAGACTGAATGGATGCTGGGAATTCAGGCGGCAATGGAAGTGAAATACACCGTTTATTTAAATGGGAAATAAGAGTGAATGACATAGTTATTAACTAGGGTGGTACCGCGGAGAGCATCTTCGTCCCTGATTTTGGGATGAGAGTGCTCTTTTTTTACATTCTTACACCATAGGGAGGCAGCGGCATGTTTACAACAAAAAGAGCATATTCACCATCAATTGGAGAGGCTTTGACCCTTCTACTGATTATAGTAGGGTTGATTAGTACAAGCATCATTAAATTTTCATCACCCCCACATATTCCGATTTTGTTATCTGTTTTTCTATTAATCTTATACGGATTAGTAAAAAAAGTACCATTTAAAATGTTGGAAGAGGGAATGGTAAATGGTGCTAGATCAGGTTTACCAGCAATTTTTATCTTTTTTCTAATTGGCTTGTTAATTGCTACATGGATGATTAGTGGGACAATACCAACACTTGTCTACATCGGCTTTGAAATGGTCACTCCCCATTTTTTCTACGTCATTGTTTTTGTAATTACAGCTATTGTAGGAATGGTAATTGGAAGTTCGTTAACGACTTCAGCCACTTTAGGAGTAGCTTTTATCGGGATTGCGACAGCACTTGATATCTCATTAGCAGTAACAGCAGGTGCGATTGTTTCAGGAGCTTTTTTCGGAGATAAAATGTCACCACTATCCGATACAACGAATATTGCTTCAAGCATATTAAAGGTCGATTTATTTGAGCATATTCGAAATATGGCTTGGACAACCATTCCGGCCTTTTTGATAAGTCTTGTCCTTTATGCGTTTATTTCACCAAATGTAACAACCGTTGATTTTGATAGGTTAGCTTCTATTCAAGCTGGTTTATTACAAACAAACTTAGTTCATTGGTACAGCTTAATACCGGTAGTAATCCTTATTATCTTTGCCATAAAAAAGGTCCCGGCATTCATTACGTTGGCCTGTATTTCTGTTTTTTCTATTTTTCTGTCACTAGTTCATTACATACCATCCGGAGAGGAATTATTTGGTATTCTATTTAATGGTTATGTATCTACAACAGGTATTGAAGCTATCGATAGCTTATTAACTCGTGGTGGAATTAATAGTATGATGTTCACTGTTGCTCTTGTCATATTAGCTTTAAGTATGGGGGGACTTACCTTTACTTTAGGCATTATTCCAGTAGTATTGGAATCTGTAGGAAAATTATTAAATAATGTGGGCTCTGTTATTATGGCTACTGCATGCACCGCTATAGGAGTTAATGTATTTATCGGGGAACAATACTTATCCATTCTCCTAACTGGAGAAGCATTTCAGTCCAACTTTAAAAAGGTGGGACTTGCTAATAAAAATTTATCAAGGGTGTTAGAGGACGCCGGTACGGTTGTGAATCCTCTCGTTCCTTGGAGTGTTTGTGGTGTGTTTATAACTAATGTTCTCGGAGTACCCACACTCGAATACTTACCGTTGGCATTTTTCTGTTTATTATCACCTGTGCTAACTATTTTGTTTGGATTCACTGGTAAAACATTAACATACACAAACAATGGATAATGGATTCCTCTTATTATGAAAGTGAAAACAGCCTAAATTCTATGAATTTAGGCTGTTTATTTCACTCTATTCTTAACTCATTTATCACTTAATTTAAACTTCTCCACTATCTGTTGTAAATCTTCAGCTATTTTTGTAAGAGAGGAAGCTGAGTTTGAAATTTCCTCCATCGATGCAAGCTGTTCCTGTGTTGATGCAGAGGCGTTTTGAGTTTGACCAGATATTGTCTCGCCAATGGATGCAACATCTTCAAAAATTTGAATGAAATGCTCTGTACTAGAAGAAATTTCTTGAATTTCTGATGTAACTTGCATAATTTGTTCCGTAATGGTATCAACATATCCTGTTATCGTTGTAAATGACTCTCCTGCATGGTGCGCAACGTCAATACCTTTTTCAACCTGTTCTGTGGCTGTTTCCATAGATTTTACAGTGTTACTAGTTTCGGTGTGGATTTTTCCTATCATTTCTTTTATTTGGTCTGCCGATTGAGAGGATTCTTCCGCAAGTTTACGGACTTCATCAGCAACAACGGCAAAACCTTTTCCATGTTCACCAGCTCTAGCAGCTTCAATCGCAGCATTTAATGCAAGCAAGTTAGTTTGATCGGAAATCTCTGTTATAACGTCTACTATATTACTAATTTGTCCAGATAAATCTCCTAATCCCTGGATATTTCTTGCCAAATCATGGGTGTTTTTCTTGATGAATTCCATTTGATTGACAGTTGTTTCTAATGCTTTGTTCCCTTCATTTACAGCCGACATTGTATTTTTTGCTGTTGTGGAAACTTCATCAGAACTTGCTGTAATTTGGCGAATAGAACCAGCCATTTCTTCTGCCATTTGTTTACTATCTTCAATACTATTTGTCTGTCTGTCCATTTCTACCGCAACTTCTTGAATGGATGATGAAATTTGTTCTGTTGCTTGTGTATTTTGTTCAGTACTTGCACTTAATTGTTCAGATGCTGCTGCAACATGATGAGACTTGTCACGAACTTCCGAGATGACTTCATTAAGATTTCCCCTCATATGATTAAAGGATTCGGCCAATGTTCCTAGCTCATCATTTGTATTGATTTCAACATCGACACTCAGATCTCGTTGACTCATTTTTTCACTTACTCCGACTAGTTGATGAATTGGTCTAGTAATCGAGCGAATGATAAATAGGATAATGATGCCTCCTAGAATGAGTGCAATAATGAGAATAGTAAGGGTAGAATGCAAAATTGGTTTAACGGCGTCGTTCACCTCAGTTTGATACATCGTTCCAGCAATCTTCCATCCAGTAATGTCATTAGTTGCAAAGGCTAATTTTTTTTCACCATCAAGATTGTAATTAAACGTTCCGGAGTCGGTAGCATATATTTCTTCATAAAAGTCTTCCTCTGCCACACTACCTGCTTCATTGGTAGGATGACTTATGAAATGTTTGGTTTTATCTAACACAAATAAATAGCCTTCTTCCCCAACTTTTACGGAACTAATGATATCTGTAAGACTTCCAAGTTTTAAGTTAACCGCGACAACGCCTCGACTATCCGAAGTCGCTTTCGCCAATGTAACTACTACATCCTTAGATGATTGCGAGACATAAGGGTCAGTAATAATGACATTACCTTTATTTTTCATTGCCTCCTGATACCAAGGTCGTTCACGAGGGTCATAGTCTGGTGGGTTTTGAAACGAGGTTGGTGAGTTCATAAAATCTCCTGTTTCCGTACCCACATAGGTCTGCTCGACCACGCTTTCCTTAGCCTTTTGAATCGTATCTAGAATTTCCCTCGTTTTAGCATCTTTATCATTTTTGATATTGTTGGCAACAATGGAATTGGACAAATAATCCACGTTTTCCATCTGTGAAATTATGAATTGATCAATAGTTTGATTGACAATCATTACACTTTCTTGAGATGTACCCATCATTACTTGATCCGTATTAGACTTTGAAGTCATATATGTTCCAAGGCCAATAGATATACTAGGTATTAATAAAATAGCTAGAAACGATATAATTAATTTCTTTCTCAGGCTAAGTGATACTTTCGCCGTATTCTTTTTGTTTCTTTTCAAATCACTTTCCTCCAATAAATCTGTATTTTATAGATAGTCTTTTAACTATGAAATTAGACCCTATATACAGTATCGGCAAATAGTCCTATATTCTTAAGGAAAAAGGAAAATACAGTTTATTGTGTCTATTATGAAAACAGGAGGAAAATAAATAAAGTCGTATCATTTTACATGATGGTTGGGATATTTAAATATTCCGATAAATACTCTAATCATTAAAAAGCCCCATGGAACATAAATTAGTCCTAGGAGGGATGTCCATGTCAGGAAGAATATGGGTAGGTCTGTTTTTTCTTATGTTTGGTTTTGGTTTTCTTTTGCATCAGGCTGATATTATTAACATGTCGCAAGTTTTGTCTACTTGGTGGCCATTCATTTTCATTATTATCGGTATTATTCAGTTAACCAATCGTTCATATGCTTCTACAGTGTCCGGTTTCCTATTTTTATTAATCGGGATTATATTTTTGGCAAATCAATGGTACGATTTGAATTTAATTTTTTATTTATGGCCACTTGTTTTCATTTTCATTGGTTTAGTTATCATACTTACCCGAGTTAAAAATGGGAAAACTTCGCATACGAGTGAGAGACTAAACACATTCTTGTTGTTTTCAGGTGCAGAGATTAAAAGTCAATCGAAAAACTTTCATGGTGGTAGTGTTATGACGTTGTGTGGCGGTGTAGAAATAGACCTCCGAGAAGCTATTATCACAGAGAGGACAACACTTGATCTAACCTGTATCATGGGAGGGGCAAGCATCATAGTTCCAGAAAATGTTCGTGTTGAAACATCAGGAATCCCAATCTTTGGTGGATGGGAAGATAATACAAGAAGTATTCATGAGGTTGCCGTATTGAAAATTAATTGTCTTATGATTTTCGGTGGAGCCGAGATTAAGAATTAATATGGTACCAGAGGGACGGGTACCTCGTCCCAAAATGATAGATATTGTCGGAGGATGAGAATGAATAAGCTCGAGGTTGCTCTCACGGTCGAGTAGACAGTGAAAAAAGGAGTAGTTGACCGAGAGAAGAGCTCTCACGGTTGAGTAGTTAGTAAAAACTTGGAGTAGTCGACCGAGAGAAGAGCTCTCACGGTTGAGTAGTTAGTAAAAAATTGGAGTAGTCGACCGAGAGAAGAGCTCTCACAGTTGAGTAGTTAGTAAAAAATTGGAGTAGTCGACCGAGAGAAGAACTCTCATGGTCGAGTTGTCAGTAAAAAAAGAAGTAATCAACCGTGACAAAGATTCACATGGTCTACTTGAAAGGAAAAAAATTTGCTTAATAAGATAGTACAGCCTAACTATGGTTTCACTTAATTTTCCGCAATGTTATAATTTATTATTCAAACTTTCGGTTGAAAATTTATTTATCTTAAAGGTGGTACGTATGGCCAAGCCAAAAAGGAAAAGATTAAACATACCTTGTCATAAACGGATGAACCGTAGCAGCCGTCTGCAGGCTGCGAAGCATTGGATACCAAGATATGATGGAAGCAATCTTATTCATGGGTATAGCAAGCATTTTGCTGTTGACAAGTTATGTGCAGTAAAAGAATTTGAATTATTAGGACTTCCCATAAGCGAAAATTATAAAAGTAAAAAACAACGGGATGCAAAAAGGCGAGGAATAGCCGAAAAGAAAAAGCAAGAATTAATGGGAGGAAATTGGGAAGATAGTGACGAAACATTTGCATTTATTGCTGGATATACGGATGGCGGAACTCCTTACGGGATAACATGGGAAGAGTGGAAACAGTCGAGGGAAAAGGAAGAGAATCGTTATAAAGAAATAATGGAGGAATCCCAAAAAGCTTCACACCAATTTCATGATGATGGGGATCTTCCTTTTTGAAAAGAAATCAAAAGGAAAGGATACTATTAAAAATGAAAAAGTCAAAAGAAGAACGGCAGCGTGATCGTCGAATATTAGATTTATATCATAAACACATGACTGAAAAAGAACTTGAACCATTATTTGACCAATTCAAACAGTGGAAATCAGGGGAATTACCATATTTTGAATTAACAGAGTTCATTCACCAGTTCCATAAAAAGAATCAGGAAATATATAAAACGTTCCACTATTACGATGATGAACATCTTGTTTTCAGGGCAAAGAAGGAATTAAATATGTTCAATGAAAAAGATTTAGAAAATGAAGCGTATCAGCGGTGGATGTACTATTATGAACGTTGACTATATGCATGGAGCGGATACAAGCGTGTCCGCTCTTTATCTACGCGGCGTTACTAAAACTCCCGCCTCTATAGCCGGGAGATAAGTGCCGCCAAGCTTCGAAATAAGGGCGACTAAGTTTCAGGTGGGGTTAAAACTCCACCTGAAACTTAGTCTTCTTTATCATTCTTCACAACCTAATCCTGACAATATGATTCCACCCATGACAAAAACTATCAATATAAACATTGAAAAATAGAAAAAGACTTTTCCTCCGGTATATAAAAAGAAGATAAAGAATGCAATTTGTATCATTGCTAAAATAAATCTAAGTATAATATTAATTTTATTGTCTTCACTTTTAAATAATATAAGATTAGTTATCCCCATCCATATTAGAAGGGTAGCCGAGAGGATAAATGATAAGGATGGTAATGTAACATTGAAGATAAAGCTAAAGTTGTCCTGAGCTAGAAAAATACGATCCGTTTTTGCAGCAATAAATTGATTTAAAGAGAGATGGATGATGTTAAATGATAGTTTTTGTGCTAATAAAGCTAGGGCCAAGCATGTTAAAATAAGAAGGAGTTGAATTGGATTGTTATAAAACAACTTTTTACCTAACTGTAACAATGAATCGCCTCCTTTATCCCTATTTATATGAAAGTATGTCCAAAAACAGTACGATTGGGATATAAATTTAATGAAAATGGTAAGCTCTGTACTGTGGTATTCTTAGCAGCGCCACTTCAACGATTCATGTACAAATTGATGGTTAGGAGTAATAAATAATGGAGACTAGTATAAATAACTATATAAAATATAGTCTTGTACTATTATTAAGTATCTGCTTAATCCTTTTTACTCAAGAAATTAAACTTTCAATCGGTGGGGGGAAAAGGCCGACTAAAACCGCGACGTCCTATCGCAACGTCGGCACTAGCACGTCCTGTGCGTCGAATCCCCCCACTGATTGAAGTTTCACTTTATTATATCTTATCTATTCTTTATCGTAACCTCTGTTACAGCGATATGTTTTCGGGGTTTGATATTATCCATGATAATATCAGCTACATCGTCAGGATGCATTAATTTCTTCGTCTGTTCTTCTGTAAAAATACCATCCCAAAATTCGGTCTTCATTCCGCCCATATATGCAGCATATACTTGAACCCCAGTATTCTTAAGTTCCTCGACTAAACTCTCTGTAAATCCTCGGACCCCAAATTTGCTGGCACAATAAACTGATTCATTTACTTTTCCTTCTTTCCCAGCTGTGGATACGATATTCACAATCATACCTTGTTTTCGTGATTTCATATCCTCTAGGACTTCTTGGGTACAGAAGATCGTTCCTTTTAAATTAATATCTATCATTTGATTTATATATTTCTCTTCAATATTTTCCGCAAGGTCGAATACACCTAACCCTGCATTGTTAATTAATAAATCAATAGAACCTACTTCATTTTGAATGGATTGAAATACATTGGTTACATCTGATTTTGAAGAAACATCTAGTTCATAGATGGAATAACCTGAATGTAATGATTCTGCAGTCTTAATCAGCTTCTCTTTCGTTCGTCCTAATAATATGACATAAGAGCCTAACTCTGAACATTTTTTTGCGAGCGAAGCGCCTAGTCCACTCCCGGCTCCTGTGATGACAACTGTATGTTGATCCATTAACTCTTCCTCCTTTTACATGATGCATTCTTAAGTTTACTATAAAAAGTACTATGGGAACAGGTACCGTCCCGATTGTAACTATAAAAGTTGGAAGAAGAAACTGTTCGCCTGGTTCTTTACATGGTACAATTTATCCATGAAATATTTACAAGCTTTATTTTTTAGAAAGTGAGTTGGAAACATGGCTCTTCACATTCGTGAAGTAACAACTGAAAATTGGCGTTCTATCGCTGCTTTATCCGTATCAGAACAGCAAAAGCAATATATTGAAAGTAATGCTTTTTCTTTAGCAGAATCGAAGTTTGAAGGAAATGGGATTTCTGTGGGATTATATGATGAGGAAACTCTTGTTGGATATGCAATGTACGGATGGTCTTGTCATTTGACTCAAAGTGCATGGTTAGATCGTTTTATGATTGATTATCATTTTCAGGGAAATGGGTATGCAAAACAGTTTCTTCCATTATTAATTCGAAAGATACAATATCAATATGGTTGTAAGAAGGTTTATTTAAGTGTTCATTTAGACAACAAATTAGCACAAAAGCTATACGAATCCTTTGGTTTTCAGTTGAATGGGAAAATCGATGATTCTGGTCCTGTAGTTGGAGTTGTAATGGAATTACATATAGATTGATATAAACAATTGGATTAGCTTGTAGAGAAAGTGTAACTGCTTTCTTCTACAAGCTTTCTTCTTTCCATATCATCCCGATTTTATGTGAAAGTGAATCTCAGCTATGAAAAAAAAGAAGGACAAGTAAAAACACTTGTCCTTCCTCAATCAGTCCTAATGCTTATGTGTTAAAGAAGCTTCAGCCCTAGGCCCACTAACTTTATCAACTAAAAATCCAACAACCGCGCCAACAAATGCTGGTAAAAACCAACCTAATCCATTTTCAAAAAATGGTACAAAACCTATTAATTTAGTAAACATCTCCATTTTAAGTCCAAGGGATGTAAGAACTTCATAGACTGAGTAAATGGTTGTAAGCAATACAGAGAGTCTAAACATCGTTTTACTTTCTGGTAAGAAGTTTTGTGCAATAGAAAGAATGATTAATACAATAGCGATTGGATAGATGAATACCAATAATGGTACAGCAAAACTTAATACAGCATCTAAACCGAAAGTAGAAACAAAGAAACCTAATAAAGTGAACACTGTAGCATATAATTTGTAATTTAATTTTGGATAAATTTCATGGAAGAAACTTGCACATGCACTGATCAAACCAACACAAGTAGTTAGACATGCAAGAATGACAATGACTCCGAATAATAAGCTACCAGTTGATGCGAATAGTAAATTAGACGCTAGCGTTAATATTTGTGCTCCATTTTCGAAAGTTTCCGTTTTGGGAATAACGACTCCAATCCATCCTAGTGATAAATACACAATCGCTAGTCCAACTGCGGCAATTACACCGGCCCCAAATGTACCTTTAATTAATTGTCTATTCGTAGTTGCTCCTTTACCCTTTAATGCTTGAATGACGACAATCCCAAAAGCTAACGCCGCGATTGCATCCATGGTAAAATATCCTTCTAAAATTCCAGCCGTAAATGGAGAAGCAGTATATTTTTCCGTTGCCTGAAGTGGCGGATTGTCTAATATCATAAATGCCCGTACAAAAAGTATAGCTAATGTAAGTAGTAGAATGGGGGTTAATACCTGACCTACTCTATCCACAATTTTACTTGGATTTAATGTTATAAAATACGTGATTCCAAAAAATATGATAGAAAATATAATTAATACGAATTGACCATCTGCATGGAGAACTTGTTGGAATCCAAGTTCATATGCTACGTTCGCAGCACGTGGAATTCCGAACAAAGCACCGATAGATAAATAAACGAGTATTGCGAAAATAATTCCAAAAACTTTATGGACACGGCTACCCATTGCAACAATTCCACCATCTGAGAGTGCAACTGCAAGGACTGCGAAAAATGGAAGCAGAACACCTGTAATAAGAAAACCGATAATGGCTGGAGTAAATTGACTTCCTGATTCTAGTCCAACGATTGGTGGGAAGATTAAATTGCCAGCACCAAAGAATAAAGAAAATAACATAAATCCGATAAAAACAACATGTTTTCTGCTCATCTGTAACACCTCGAGATTGAATTTAATTATAACAAATAAAAAAACTCGTCCCATGTAAGGGACGAGTTTATACTCGCGATACCACCCAAATTCCGTATGTATGAAAAATAACATACGACACTCTAGCTACGTACTATCATACGCGCTCCTTTAACGGCGGAATTCCGTCAAAGCTTACTTATGTTCAGCTTTGCATCTCAGAGATGATCTTCGGATATGAGCTGTACATCGACTTTCACCAAATGTCGACTCTCTAGGGAACAGGATTCCTATCTTACTCTTTCTCGTCACGGATTTTATTCGAAATAATTATAACTTATTTATAACAAAATACGACAAGGTTGTCAATGGTTTTTTTTGAATATTTACTTTGTACTAAAAATTAGTGGTTTTTAATCTTTTGGGACGTAGGGACATGGGACGTAGGGACAGGTACATTGGCTCGTGTGGGACAGGTACATTGGCTCATGCGATTTCCGGGACGATGGACCTGTCCCTGTGTCTCCTTACTTTTTAGGTGTTTCTAGGGATACATTAAAGTATTACGAGGAAAAGGAATTGGTCAAACCTAAGCGTAATGAAAATGGTTATAGAAAATATAATCAATATGATATTCATGATGTTATCACAACGAATTTTTATAGAGAACTAGATATTGAGATTAAGAAGATTCAGGAGATAAGGCGTAGTAAGAGTGTAGAGAGTTTGGAGTATGTATTAGAAGAAAAAGAAGCGAAAATTCTAGAGGAACTGGAATATAAAAAACGTGTTCTAAAGCAAATAAAATCGGTGAAAGAGGACTGCAATAAAATAAAAAGACATTTAGATCACTATACAATTAAAGAGATGAAACCAATAGAAGTTAAAGGCGAAATAACGGACTACACTGCTTATAATGAATATGACATAATAAGAAATGGTACAGAAAGTTTAAATAGAGCTGTCACTTTAATGAGTGTAAGACGAGTTATACGTTTTGATGAAGAAGAGATGAAAGAGGATAAATTTATCGTTGTAAATGAAATAGAAGATACTAATAATAGTCCTAAAGGTGAGGTCCTTGCTCATCCGAAATGTATTTATATGGTTATAGAAAATGGTAGAGCGGTTAATGGTGGGAAAAATATGGATCGTGAAATAGGAGAAAGGCTTTTAAACATAGCACGAGAAAATGGATATGAGCTATTAGAGGCCCCCTAACCAAATTATCCAAAAATGCAATGAGCCAAAGTCCAGAACCTGTAAATGAAAATGCTACAATTTGAGTATCATTTGTATTTTATGATAGGGATTTTATCTTTTTCGATTATAGTGACGTTGTTTTATAACCTAAATAAGAACCTATTGATACCGATTATTGTTCATCAATTATTTAATTTTTCTCTTGTGATGATTAAAGGAGATTTATTAGATATTCTTGTATTTGTTATGCTTACCTATTTTGTCATCGCAATGATACTAATTGTTATCAATCCTAAGGAAATTCTGTATAAATATGGAATGAAATGATGATAGGGGAGCAATTTAAGTTTTTCCAGTTGAAAGACTAGTTATGTTTTTGAAAAGGGAGGTCCCAATGATGAAAACATATTACATCCCTATTTTATTAGTATTACTCCTGACTTTTATGGTAGGAAGTTTCTTTATTTTGCGATTGGATAGTATTAGCAACTCTACCGTGATTATATTGACGCTATCCTTAATGATTGTTCCTCCAGCGGGTATCTATTGGTTCTTCATTCGTCCAAAATCATTACCGAAACTTTTTATCTATTTTTCTTTTATTCTGTGTTTAGGAATGTCTTATATCATTATCCCCTCCTCACAAAAAGGGTTTTTTAATCAAATCTTAGTTTGGCTCATCCCTGTATTAGAGGTTAGTATCATCCTGATTGTCGTGTATAGTATTATTAAAAGCATCTTCCATTATAAAGCGAATAATAAGAATAGGGATCAAAGTTTTATAGATGTAGTGAGGATATCTCTTGAACCAAAGCTAGGAACGGGATTCCTGTTAGAGGCTGTTCTAACTGAACTAAGTGTTCTCTATTATTCCATTTTCATTCGGTTTCGAAAGCCTAATAGGAAAGAGAAACAGAATTCTTATACGTACCATAAAACGTCACAGATTAAGATGATTGTTATTTTATTTTCAATCTTAATTGTAGTGGAAGGCGTATTTTTCCATTATCTAATCCATTAATGGAGCACCGTCCTTGCGTGGATATTTACCATTCTAAATATTTATGCTCTGTTGTATATGATTGGGTTATATCATTCGGTGAAATGTTTACCTCATTATCTAAAAAAAGACAAAGTAATCATTCGTTTAGGATTTCAGAGTAGTGTAGAGATAGATATGGATAATATTAAGAGTGTCAAGAAGGCTAAGGAAAGTGAATTTGGAGTAAAGATTCCGAAAAGTACCTATTACTCTTTGTTAAAGATTGATACTCCGGATTTTGAACTGTTGTTAAAAGAGCCAACAATGATGAGGTCCTCTTACAGTAATAATAAATATATCGATACGGTTATATTTAGGGCAGATGAAGCGGATAAAATGATAGAGGAGATAAAGTATTTCATAAATCGTTGAGAAATTACGATTTAATTAAGGAAACTGGCCATTTACATAAAAGGGGACAGGCTTTTCCAGATCAACAAGATTGCAGTATTTTAAAAAAGAATTCAAACGGAAATAAGGAGGATATCACTTAAGATGCAGTCAATCGAGATACAACTATTGTCTAGTAATGCAAGTACTAATACTATGGACATGGAGCGTATTACGAACATAGTCAACCGTGTGTATAAAGCATCAGAGAAAGGTCTTTGGATGCATGGGGCAGTCCGTACGTCAGTTGAGGAAATGGCAGAATACACTAGCAACGGTGAGATTGCCGTTGCAAGATCGATGGGGAAAATAATCGGATGTGTCCGTGTTCGACGGCTTGACGAGGAAACGGGAGAATTCGGAATGCTAGCGGTGGACAATCAATTCCAGGGGGGGTGGCACTGGACGAGAGTTAATCCATTTTGCTGAACAAATGTGCAAAAAAGAACACCTTCGTAAGATGCAACTCGAATTGTTAGTACCTCAGAATGGTTCTCACTCATCCAAATCAATCTTGGAAAACTGGTATGTTCGAATTGGCTATCGTCCAGTCCGTATGGAAACCATTGAAGCATTATTTCCCGATTTGGCGCAGATGCTAGCCGTTCCCTCTATGTTTGTCGTTTTTCAAAAAGAATTAAAATAGTGGCTAAGAACGTTAATTTCATTTGTCTTATTAAAGGAAGCATCCTGTTCAATCTCTCGAAAAAGTCACACCTTTGCCAAGCTGTCACACATAAGATATACGGTATGATTATAAGAAGGAGGGTCCTCCGTGTATAATTACGGTCATCCATACGTGGTTTATCCATATTATCAACCGCAAAGAATGAATACGGTTCCTGTGAATTATGCTCCCGTGTATCGAAGTGATTCATTACAGAATACGGTAAGACAGCAAAACCATTATCCACCCGTTGATATCCAGCAGTTAGATGAATCCGTTCGCAGATTCCAGGGGCTAATGAAACAGGCTAATTTATTACTAACGAAATTAGTCAATGATCCAGTTTTTGCAAAGGAACTTATGAGTGAAGCTCAACAATCGAATACAACGAAAGTAGATGAATTGATTAAATCTACAGGAATTACCATTGATATTGAAACATCTTTTACTCCAACAGGCATTCGAATCATATTGGCTAATTCAGAAATAGCAGGACAATGCTGTGAACTGCTTATTGCGTTACGTTGGTAGTGTTGTAGGATTTTAGCAGGTGGTAACTTTTTTATGGAAAAAATGTGTTATTAATCTATAAAAGTGGAACTTATTGCAAATGACCCTGGTTCTATACCAGAGTCATATTTTTTAGACATTCGTCTTAATATGATATAAAAGTACTGAGTTTTTTTAAATGTTTCACTGTTTATCTTGAATTATCTCCGTTTTTTAGAGGGGATTGATTTCTAAGAGAATTTTTATAGGTTTAGTCCTTAATAGGGATATTCACGACAAGAGGAGGCTATTTTATGAAAAATAATAAAAAAGTTTTGATAGCAATATTTACTTTAGTATTAGTAATTTTATTGGTAGCTTGTGAAAGTTCATCTGAAGAATCAAGCAATGCGTCGGACAACCAGTCGCAAAACAATTTGTCTCAAAACACAAATGATGATTCTTCTAATGCAAATACCACGGAAAGTGTTTCAAACATTGACACCAGTAATTCAGACACCATCGTTACAGACCATAATAATACAAATAAAACAGAGGATACACCCAAAAATGTACATACAAAAGAAGAAGAACCTTCTACTAATTATACGGGCGGAAGACTGAAGGAAGAGTATCTCAAGAAATTAAACAACGCTAAAAAAGAAGCGGAAGAATTGGAAGCGGTAGATTCATCGACATATGCTTTGAAAAAAATAGAAAACGATAGATGGGATATTTGGGATGAATGGTTGAATGAAATTTATGGAGTTTTAAAGGAGCAACTGCCACCAGAAGAGATGAATCAATTAAAAGAAGAACAACGGAATTGGATTAAATATAGAGATGATCGTGCATTGGAAGCATCGTTAAAATATAAAGGTGGTACCCAGGAACACTTGGAATATGTGACTGTACTAGCAATTCTTACAGAAGAAAGATGTTATGAATTAGTTGAGGAGTATATGAACGAAAAAACAAAAGAAACAAAAGATACAGGGGGGGATTAGAGATGATTGGTTGGTTTAATGTTGGCAGCCTCGTATTTGGACTAATTGCGTGGATACTCCCAATTATGAATCTAATACGGGATAAAAAGCAGGGAAATAATAATTGGGTTGTTCTATCCATTATAAGTATTAGTGCTTGTTCTATTTCGCTATATTTCCAGATTTTAAATAGCTATCATCGAGTAAGGATTGAGGATTGGTCTGCTCTTATGGATATAATGGGAGCTAGGGTATTCGTTACAGCAATCCTTCTCATCATTACCATTATTCTAAATGTAATTACTCTCCTTGTATATCGAAATAGAACAGTTAAATAGGGAGATTGTGAAGAGGTGGATTTAAACTAGTGTTTTAGTGAGAGAAGTTTTTTGGCAGGGAAAAAAACATTGAATTATTAGATGTATTATTTTTATCGATGCTATACTTTAAAATATACAGTTATTAGGGGGAATCCAAAATATTTACTGAAGATAAAATCAAAGAATATCAAAATAAATTTCCCGAATTAGATAATATTCTTGCGTTAAAACCTATGCTCTGGCTGAATCCTAACCTGACTAAAATGAATGAAATCCATTCGATGGACCTTAATAAGGAAGACATGATCCAAGCGGAGGAGTTCTGGCAAAAAAGTGCGGCTTTTTTTAGAAAGGAATTTTCTGAGGTGCGAGAAACAAATGGAATCATAGAATCTCCATTAAGAAAAATAAACAATTTAAAGGAATCCCTTGACAAACAATTTGATGTAAAAATCAATGGAAACCTTTATTTAAAATGCGATAACGAATTACCGATTGCCGGTTCCATTAAAGCGAGAGGTGGATTTTATGAAGTTCTATATTATGCAGTGAGTCTTGCAAAGAAGGCCGGATTAATTAATGAAAAAACAGAAGACTACGGAGTTTTATCCACTTCAACATGTAAAGAACTTTTTAAAAACTATCATATTGGAGTTGGCTCCACTGGGAATTTAGGATTAAGTATTGGAATCATGAGTGCAAAGCTTGGCTTTCAAGTGTCTGTTTATATGTCACGGGATGCAAAACAATGGAAGAAGGATCTTTTACGGGAAAAAGGTGCGACTGTTCTTGAATTTGATGGTGATTTTAGTCAGGCGGTTGCGATTGGAAGGCAACAAATGTTGGAAAAGCCGAATGGGTACTTTGTTGATGACGAAAGTTCCAAACACTTGTTTTTAGGGTATAGCACGGCTGCATTCCGGTTGAAAAAACAATTAGAAGAGAAAAATATTATCGTAAATCAGGAACACCCATTATTTGTATATCTTCCATGTGGTGTTGGTGGAGCACCGGGTGGAATAACATTTGGGTTGAAACAAGTCTTTGGTGACCATGTCCATTGTTTTTATACAGAGCCTGTAAAATCGCCTTCGCATTTACTGGGTCTTTTAACAGGAAAAAAAGACTGTATTAGTGTTCAAGATTTTGGGATTGATAATATCACGGATGCGGATGGGTTAGCGGTAGGACGACCATCGAAATTTGCAAGTCATTTTAGTGAGAAAATGGTTAGTGGAATTTATACGTTGGAAGACAGAACATTATATGAATTATTGACGCTTCTTGCTGATACGGAAGAAATGCATGTAGAACCTTCTGCAACAGGGGGATTAGTTGGTGCGTATCAAGTAGAAAAATCGAAGTATATGGAAAAAATGAATGTGAAAATGGCTACACATATCGCTTGGTCCACTGGAGGAGGATTGGTCCCAAAAGAGGAAATGAAGGGATTTTATGAGAGAGGCCGTATGTACCTCGGGAGCGGAAAGTAAATAAAATAAGAACTTCAAACAAATAGAAGGGGAAAATGTTGGCAGCATATTTGACTTGAATGGTTTAAATGGCATGTTATTTGTTGTGCTTTTTGGCTATCTAATTGTTTTAGCGGTTGTGGCTTATCCTATTTTAAAAAAGGATAATAAAGATCGACCAGATTGGTTGTATGGGATAAGAAATAAATAGCCAAATGGTGTTCCGGGGATAAATGTAAAAGAACAAGGAATATTTCAAGAAACAAATGAACCTTTTCATCGGTCCGGTTGTATAAGTTAATAGAAGGATGAAAAGGAGTGGAGAATGTAATGGCTTTAGGGTGGATAATAAGTACGATTGTTGCGGCTATGCTTGGAACAACCTTTGCAACTCTAATTGCAACGATGAATAAGAAGGTCGTTCGGGATAAAAGAGGAGATATTGATTTTAGTAAATCAGATATTTATTTTCAATGGACGAGATGGGATTACACGATAATTGTGGCAGCAGTTTATACATTTTTATGTATCACAGGACTTCTCGTATTCCTATTGCGGGGGGATACCATTGAAAGTCCTTGGATCCAATTTTTTATTCATCAAACATTTGTTTTTTCGTTAATTACATTTCTTTGGTTTATTACGAGAATTGCTTTTGTGTTTAAGGGGATAAAAAAGCGGTGGTCCGATGAATTTAAATAAAGATACAGTACCTGAGAATGCGGGGAAGCATGAGGAGTATTCGCTAGAAAAATTATTTGTCACGTACCAAAATCCAATTTATCAATTTGTCTACCGCTATTGCCAGGATGAACAACTAAGTATGGATATCGTTCAAGATACATTTGTTCGATTTCATAAATATAAGGGAAACTTCGACGTGGCGAAATCGAGTATGAAAACGTATTTGTTCCGAATGGCGTATCAACTCATGATTAATCGATTAAAAAGGCGTAGTCGATGGAAAAAGTTATTACCCTTTTTATATGAACGAAACGTAGAGCAAGAATTACCTCTAGAAGAAAAACTGACCGTCCAAGAAGCAATCCAACAACTCTCCGATGTACAACGTGCGGTTATTCTACTAACGTATTATCACGATTTGACACAAAAGGAAATAGCAAACATTCTTGAAATCCCATTAGGTACGGTGAAGTCCCGAATGCATACTTCGCTAAAGAAATTGAAGGGAATATTGGAGGTAGACGAATGAGTAAAAAAGATTTTCCAAGTGAACTTCAGAAAAAATTGGATGAATTTCAAGTGGACGTACCAGAAATTCCAATAAAAAGAACCATGCTTGATAGTATTGCAAATTACATTTACGCTCCAGCAAAAAATCCACTAGAAATTTTCCATATAAAAGGGAATTCTATAACAGGGCTGATATGGTATCCGTTTATTTTGATTTTTGTATTGTTTTTTGCTCCAATTTTCTTTATATAATGAGTTTTTTATGCTAAAAATGGAGGTTTTCCATAGAAAAATAGGAATCGTTTTTCGAAGGACGACCTCTATTAAGAACAGTCGGTTTTCGGTTTAATTATTCTTAAAATAAAGGTGATATTTTCAACAGAATCGATTATAATGATGGTAAGAGGAGGCTGCTAAAATGAAATGGCAAGAGGCAAGAGAAATATTCCCAGATCAATTTCTTTTAGTTTCAATTCTGGATTACCATTTTGAAGATGATAAGGCAATCGTTGATGAAGTGGTACCAATACGATCAATTAAATTTGAAGATGCAAATAAAGAGCTTTCTAATGCTGAAGACGGTACAACAGTGTACCATACGGTGAATAAAAACTTTATTTTACATAGGTGGAAACCTGTAAGAAGACTTAAACGAATAAAATGAATACGTTTACAGTTTATAATACAAAGTAGATTTCTAGATTGATAAAGGACAATATTAATTAATTGAAAAATATTCATATGGAATAATATTTAAAAATTATAGAAACAGCCCCCCATTGTTTGATATTATTATTAACAATTGGGGGCTATTTTGGTGCAGGAATTTATAGGTGGGTGATTATGAAAAGGATTATTTTGTTTGACGGCGAATGTAATTTTTGTGACTATAGTGTTCAATTCATCATCAAAAGGGATCCAAAAGGACATTTTCAATTTGCTTCGTTACAAAGTGATATTGGAAAAGAATTATTGAAAAAGTACAATGCCCCTCAAGCTATGGATAGTTTTGTTTTGATAGAAGGGAATCACTGTTATTTTAAATCATCCGCAGCCCTCCGAGTTTGTAAACATTTGAAAGGTGCATGGAAACTACTATACTTCTTACTAGTTGTTCCAAGCCCTTTAAGAGATATCTTTTATGAATTAGTCGCTAAAAATAGATATAAATGGTTTGGAAAGAAGGAGCGTTGTATATTACCTTCTGTAGAAGAGAGGGAACGTTTTTTAGTAGATAGAAGGAAAGAATAAATCATTCTTCTTCCGATATAAGTATAATAGAATTCAACTATTTCACTGGAAAACTTTAGTTTCCTTTTATGATAGTAATACATGTATAACGGAAAGATATAACAAGCACAGAAAGTTGGATAGATATGACAAGCAGAAAACTTATCTTTTTTGATATAGACGGAACATTACTGGATCACGAGAAAAAACTACCACCTTCCACAAAGGAGGCCATTTTTCTATTAAAAGAAAAAGGACATGAAGTAGCCATTGCGACAGGGCGTGCTCCTTTTATGTATACTGATTTGCGGGAAGAATTGGGGATTCATACATTTGTGAGTTACAACGGACAATACGTTGTTTTTAATGGGGAAGAGATATATACCAATCCATTAAATACAGCCTCTCTATTAAAATTAACAGAAACAGCACTTAGCAATAATCATCCAATTGTTTATATGGATCATGAAGATATGAAGGCTAATGTACAAGAACATCCATTTATTAATGAAGGAATAGCTTCTTTAAAAATCAAACAATTCCCGGACCATGACCCTTATTATTACAAAGGACGTGAATTATACCAATCCCTTTTGTTTTGTCCAGAAGAGGAAGAAAAACAATACGAAGCGGAATTTACTGATTTCGATTTTGTCAGATGGCATCCTTTATCAGTAGATGTACTGCCAAAAGGAGGATCAAAAGCAAGGGGAATTGAAAAACTTGTAGACAAGCTAGGATTTTCAAAGGAAGATGTCTACGCCTTTGGTGACGGATTAAATGATATGGAAATGCTAACCACGGTGCAAAATAGTGTTGCAATGGGAAATGCTGTGGATGAAGTAAAATCGGTAGCAAGATATGTTACGAAATCGGTGGATGATAATGGAATTTATCACGGGTTGAAGATGGTAGGTTTGTTGTAATTTGTAGGGTTGGACAATTATAACAATATAACAATTACCACCTGGTGTTCGCGTACAAGTTATCAATCATAAAAAGCAAGTACACCCAGACAGAGGAGCATCATGTTTAAATGAATCAAGAATTTCTTTATGTTATTGCAATTATTATGCTAGGTTATCTATTAAAGCGATTTAATATTTTAGAAGAAAAAGATGGCCAAATTATCTCGAAAATTATATTTAAGATTACTTTTCCTGCATTAATTTTTGTCACATTCAATACAGTAAAGATCGAAGCTAGTTTAATATATATACCCATTATCATCTTCATATATGGTCTAGTAGCAACTTTTATTGCCTTATGGGTATTTAAAAATAAGGAAAAAGAAATTAAGGGTTCCTTTATGATGATATCTTCGGGATTTAATGTTGGACTGTTTGCTTTTCCCCTCGTATTTGCGATATGGGGAATGAACGGACTAACCCATTTCAGTATGTTTGATGTGGGAAATTCAATGATTACATTGGGGATAGCTTATATATTGGGAAGTTATTTTTCAAAAGAAGGATTAAGCTTAAAACCGGTTGAAATTTTCAAGAAACTTGGCCAATCCATTCCCCTAATGGCCTACGTAGTAGCAAGTATTTTAAATCTTACTCAGATCAAATTACCTATCTTCATAATTGAAGTAGCAGAAATCATATCTGCGGCTAATATACCTTTATCGTTATTACTGTTGGGGATCTTTTTAAATTTTAGATTCGATAAACAATTTATGAAACCAATGTTAAAATATTTAACCTTTCGATATGCATTAGGTTTACTATTTGGAGTGATTTTATTCTTTGTTCTCCCGTTTGATGAGATGTATCGTTATACTTTACTAATCGGATTGTTACTCCCAATTGCTTCATCGGCAATTACGTATGCGGTGGAATTTAAATACAGCATGGATAGCATACGGTTAATTGCGACTACATCCAACATCACCGTGTTGGTTAGTATGGTTATTCTGTATGTTTTTGCCAATTTTATTCCGCATTAACTGGCTGTAAGAGCCCACTGATTGAAGTTTCACTTTATATAAGAAATTAGAGACGTGTAATACAATTTCCATCCATATTCTAGGCTTCTGTCTAATCAAATTTCCTTCTCTAGAATAGCTTAATCTTAGGCATAGGTATTTGTTTTATGTTGAATTGACTCATATATAAACAAGGAGGAAAGAGTATGTATCATGAACAAAATGTACATCACGTACATCCAGGAGACGAGAGAATAATTGGATTCGGCTTTGGAGCCCCTTTTATTGGTGGAGTTTTAGGAGGTTTATTAGGTAGCGCTATTATAGGTCCACCCGGTTATCCATATCCGTACCCACCATATCCATATTATGGTGGTTATGGATATCCTTATTATGGCTATCCATATTATTATGGGTATTAACCGTTATTTATATAAAAATTTTTTGGTTAAATAATTAGTTAGGTTTTCATATAGCTATGGGGTTAAATGTGGAGATTAGGTGTATTTTTTAGGTAGGGATAGAGATTAACAAAAATCCAATACTCCATATGCTGTAGGCTACAAACATTATCAAAAAAATCCCCCTACTTCAAAAAAAGTAGGGGGGATTATTCATCTTATAAATGATCTCTTCTTAATTCTTCCTGTGAACGTGGTGAGATGTATGCTGGTGCTACATCATAAACGGTTTTTGCACCGTATTGTTTTTCTTGACTTAGGCGATGCGCTGCTCGGGCATACGCCACTAACACGCTAGCAGTGAATTCAGGATTGCTGTCTAGTTTAAGAGAAAATTCATAAATTTGTTTGTTGTTTTCTCCTGTGTTACCACCACGAATTACGAACCCACCATGTGGTGCTTTGGAATGGTCGCGTTTTAATTCTTCTTCTGTGATAAAATGGACTTCTGTGTTATAGTCAGCAAAATAGTTTGGCATTGTTTTAATTTCGTTTTCGATTGCTCCTGTGTCCGCACCATCTTCTGGTACGATGTAGCAAACGCGATTGTGTTTCTCAGCTGTTTCTAATTTTGGATTTTCTCCACTACGTACTTTTTCAATCGCCTTTTCGGAAGGGATTGTATATTGTACGCCATTCTTTACTCCATTTACTCTTCTTACCGCATCAGAGTGTCCTTGGCTTAGGCCTTTACCCCAGAATGTATAGTTTTCCCCATTTGGAATGATTGCATCTGCCATCACACGGTTAATGGAGAATAAACCTGGGTCCCACCCTACTGAGATGATAGCAGTTGTATTACTTTTACTTGCTACTTCATCCACAGATTGGTAAAATTCAGGGATTTTTGCATGTGTGTCGAAACTATCAACGGTATTGAACATGCTTGCAAAGTGTGGGGTTTGTTCAGGTAAATCCGTTGCAGAACCTCCACAAAGTAGCATAACATCTATTTCATCTTTATAATTCATAGCATCTGATATATGTACAGCTTTAACACCAGGTTCGTTTAGTGGTAGAGATTCAGGTTCCCTTCTTGTAAAAACTGCTACTAATTCCATATCAGGAGTTTCTTTAATCGCTTTGACTGCACCTTTTCCTAGATTACCGTAACCAACGATTCCTAGTTTGATTTTGTTAGCCATTCTATGTCCTCCTTTAAATTAACTCATCTACTGATATAACTTTAAATAATTTTTCCTAATAAATCAAACGTGGCATACTGATTTTTACAACTTTCTGAAATTCCTTATGACATATTAAAATTCTTCATCTTTTGCTACTTTTAGGTCATTTGGCTAATCATCCGCAATACGATATGCAAATACACTTTCTTATCCTACCGAAATAAAACTTAACCATTCGCTAAAGTCCAATATAGGGTGCGGAGTTTTCAGAAAATAATTCGCTTCGAAAGATAATTCAGAATATGTTACACTAAAAATAAATCGTTTTCGCTTTTTTGGAGAGGAGTCCGAGATTTGGATTTACAGAAAAAGGTATCGAAGCTTTCGAAAGATGAATTAGTGGAATTAGTGCTATATCTAGTAGAAGGGGACGAGGATGTTGAAAGAAAAGCGGAGTTTAAGCTTTTAACTCCAAATGATGAAGTAAAAGCTAGTAAACAACTAATTAGAAAATATATAAACGAGAATAAAAGGCAAGGATTTATTTCATGGAGAAATGTACATGCTGCATTGCAAGGAGCGGAGATGGTCCTTGACAAAGGTAGGGAAAAATTAGTAAACGGAGAAGAAGATACTGCTATTCGATTAGGAATTTCGGTGCTTTCCATCGTCATTGATATGCTCCAGTACGCCGATGATTCAGGTGGTGAAGTCGGGTATATAGTAAATGAAAGTATCACGCTTCTTAAAGATGCGTCATCTATGATTCTAGTATCTACAGATCTCCGCATACAGGACAATATGTTCCAACTTATCTTGAAGGAATCCATGCAAAAACGATACGATGGTTGGAGTAATATTCGATATGAACTTTTAGATGTTTGTACTATTTATTCTGCTCGAGTCAATTCAAGACGGAAATTGGAAGAAACATTGGAAAAACTATTTGCTGATATATCTACTATCTCCTCAAGATCTTCAGACTATGATCAGCAGTCCATTAACCAATTACAGTTGAAGGTTTTAGAAAGAAATGGGGAATTAGAGAAAGCAGAGCAACTTATTAATGACAACTTAGATTTCGATGAGTTTAGAAAATTAGCTATTGAAAAAGAAATGGCTAATGGGAATTATGAGGCCGCCTTAAAGATATGTGAAGATGGTGAGGAAAATGATAGTGACTATCCAGGCCTTGTAAAGAAGTGGAAACAATACCGACTGCAAATTTATGAAGCGACAGAAGATATGGAAAAACAAAAAGAAGTGTTACTTGATTTTGTTTATGATAATGAATACGAAGCTTACGCAAAACTAAAAGATTTATATTCAGAAGAGGAATGGAATGGAGTTTTAGATAAGATATTTGAGGTTCTTGAAAATAAATCAGGCTATTTACCACATGTTTACGTGTATATAGCAAAAACAGAAAACAGAAGTGATAAAGTGTTGATATACTGTGAACAATCACCGATTACTATTGTAGAGCTCTATCCATATTTAATAAATGATTTTCCTGATAAGGTAGAAGATATATTTACAAAATATATTAGATTCGAAGCAGACCATGCTTCGGAAAGAAAAAAATATCGTAATGTATGTAGAAAGCTTACTGTATTTAAGGAAGCGTGCGGCGAATCAAAATTTAAAGGGCTAGTAAAAGAACTGAAGCAAACTTACGGCCGAAAACCTGCGTTTGTGAATGAGTTAGAGAAAGTAGTTAGATAGGTTAGAAATTTTTAAAGCAAAGGGGGCTCCCTTTGCTTTTTTTAGCAGTTAGGAAAGTTTAGAGCGAACATACTCCCTGCATAATCGTAATTAAGGCATTTGCCAAGCCTAATAGCGAATGCAAAGTTTTCTAATCATTCTTTTATCACGTCTTTATATTCTTAACATTAATAAAGTTTATACGTGGAAAAGGTTTGGCGATAAAAAAACATAATCCAATTAGTTGAATTACTTCAATTCATTGTATTATGGTAATAGTAAATATTTTCAGGAAGGAAGAGTACCTTGAAAAGAAGGGTTGTTGTAACAGGTACAGGAGTTGTTTCCCCACTTGGCAATGATGTGGAAACGCTATGGAACAGCATTAAAAGTGGGAATTCGGGCATCAAAACGCTGAACTCAGAGGAATTTAAAGATATTCAAACTCAAATGGCTGGAACTATTGATGATTTTACTATAGAAAACTACCCGGATGCAAAGGACTTAAAAAAATATGATTTATTTACACAGTATGGATATGCTGCAGCGATGCAAGCTTTGGAAGAATCTAACATCGATATGGATGGTGTGGATAAGGACCGTGTAGGAATTTATATTGGTTCAGGTGCTGGAGGATTACAAACACTGTTACATAATCACAAAATCATGTTGGAAAAAGGGGCTAAAAGGGTATCACCATTCTTAATTCCTACGTCCATTCATAATATGGTTTCTGGATTAGTAGCGATTAAGACCGGGTTTCGTGGACCTAGTTTAGCAACGGTTTCTGCATGTGCAACGAGTAATCATGCAATAGGAGAAGCTTATTTCAACATTGCCCATGGATATTCAGATGCGATTTTAGCTGGTGGAGCAGAGGCGACCATTACTCCGCTTTACTTTGCGGGTTTTTCAAAAATGCGTGCCATGTCAACAAAGAATGAAGAGCCGGAGAAGGCTTCACGTCCATTTGATAGAGACCGAGACGGCTTTGTTATGTCAGAAGGTGCGGGTGTTTTATTTCTGGAAGAATATGAACATGCAAAAGATCGCGGTGCCACGATACTTGGTGAAATTGTTGGGTATGGTAGTACAACAGATGCGTATCATATTACAGCACCAGATTATCAAGGTGCAGCAAAAGCAATGAAATTAGCGATAGAAAGGGCAGAAATAAAACCAGAAGATGTTGATTACATTAATGCTCATGGGACAAGTACACCAACTGGAGATATATCGGAGACGAAAGCAATAAAAGAAGTATTCGGTAATCATGCCTATCGACTTAAAGTAAGTTCTACTAAATCCATGACTGGCCACATGTTTGGAGCAGCAGGAGCTGTTGAGGCCATTATTACGCTAAATAGTATGAAGAACAATATTTTCCCGCCGACGATTAATTTGGAAAAACCTGATCCGGAATGTGATTTAGATTATGTTGCGAATCAAGCGGTAGAGGGTACTATAGAAATTGCCTTATCCAATGGTTTTGGATTTGGTGGACATAATGCGGTTATTGCTTTTAAAAAGATATGAGGTGAGATTGATTGTCTACAAAAACGATATTAAGTGTAACAGAAAGAAGAAAGGCTTTGGAAAATCTCTATCCAATTTGGCCTAGAGATACCATTGCAAAACATTTCGAAAAATCATGCCGAGAGTATAAAGACAGACCGTATATTTACATAAATGAAGAAGAATTAACATACGGGGAAATATGGGACCTGGCAGTTCAATATGCGAAGGCGTTTATGAAACTTGGAGTAAAACGAAGAGATCATATCGCGGTTTTAATGAATAATGATTCCACCTATCCATCATTGATGATTGCATCATCCATGGTCGGAGCGGTGTTTATTCCAATTAATGCGATGCTTACGAAAGGTGAATTAGGATATATTGTTTCCCAATCGGACACACAGTATTTGCTAGTACAACAAAAGGTGAAAGATAAACATCATGCAGAAGTAATAGAGGAATTACTGGATACCCCAGAATTTCGGGAGAATAGTCAACTAGAAAAAGTGGTATGTATACCAACTGATGAGAAAGATTCCATCGATAAGCGTTTTCTCCTTTGGGATGACTTTCTAAAAGGGGCGGATACCGTTTCCGATAAGGAGTTCCAACAAAGATGGAATGAGTCTCGTTACCCAGATGAAGTAGCCATTATTATGTATACATCTGGCTCAACAGGAAATCCAAAGGGTGTCATGTTAACGGATGACATGCTTCTCCGTGCTGGTTATGCCACCTGTATGAGTAGAGCAATTGAAGATGGTCGCGTAACATTCGCACCATTGCCGTTTTATCACTGCTTTGCGATTATTGAAGCAATTTTTGCTATGTCCTTTGTTGGGGGTTCGTTTATTTCGGCTCTCGGTTCGTCCCCACTTCAGTCTTTACAATTAATGGAAAAATATAAAGCAAATGATTATTTATGTGTGCCATCTACTTTGGTTCCATTGTTAAATCATCCTCGTGTTTCCGAGTTTGATTTATCCAGCCTTTTTGCCATGTGGTGTGGTGCAGCGCCTGCCCCCGTACCTGTATGGCAAAAAGCAATGGATGTATTGGGATTAACAGAAATAATTACAGGTTATGGACAAACAGAGGTTTCTTCCTCAGGGGTAACAACGGAAATTGGGGATCCTTTAGAACGGATTTCTACAAGAGTAGGACGTCCAAAACTAGGTGGTTCTAGTAGTGTGCCTGAATTTAATGGAAGTAATGTTCAATATAAAACGATTGATCCAGATACAAGAAAAACGTTGCCCGCAGGTTCTATTGGTGAACTTGTAGTAAGGGGAAATACAGTAACGCATGGCTATTATAAGAAACCTGAGGAAACAGCGTCCGTAATTGATAAAGATGGATGGTTACGTACTGGAGATGTGGGAAAAATCGACGAAAACGGCTATATTCAGCTTCTTGGAAGAAGTAAGGAAATGTACAAAGTTTCTGGAGAATTAGTGTCTCCACGTGAAGTAGAAGTCGTCATTTCCGAGCATCCAGCAGTTAGTCAGGTTAATGTCATAGGGGTGCACGATTCTTTAACAACGGAAATAGGAGCAGCGTTTATCGAGCTTAAACTAGACGAATCTTGTACAAGAAGAGATATAATAGAATGGTGTTCTTCTCGACTTGCCAAGTTTAAAATACCACGTCATGTATGGTTTGTTAAAGTATCCGAATGGCCAATGACAAGTACTGGAAAAGTACAGAAATTCCGTCTCAAAGATATTGCCAAAGAAAGATTAGCTAAATAGAAACAGTTAGGGGAGACAATAATGACAGATAGATGGCATCAAGAAAATATGCGTGTCCAATATAAAGATACAGATCAAATGGGTGTCGTTCATCACGGGAATTATGTAACATGGTTTGAGGTAAGCCGAACAGAATGGATTCGTCAGCATGGATTTGCTTATCGTAAAATGGAGGAATTGGGAGTCTTGCTTCCAGTTTTAGACATAACCGTTCAGTATAAGAAATCTGCCCATTATGACGACTGTGTTGCAATCTTTTCTAAAGTAACAAAATATTCTCCAGTACGAATTGAGTTTTGTTATGAAGTGAGAAGAATTAGTGAAGACGAATTTTCACAGGAAATAGGCGAAACAATGGAACCATTTGGTGAGTTACTTGCGACAGGAACATCAAAACATATGTGGGTAGACCGTGATTGGAAACCAGTGCGAATAAATAAAGTAGCACCAGAAATTTATGAAATTCTTGAAAAAGCAATGGGGTAGGGGGACATTACACCTCCCCAACCCCTCCTATTTTTGGGCTATATTTAATTCCCTTTTATCTAAAGTGCCTGTACTCGAAAGTTGATCACATTCGTGAAAAGCAAAATGTTTACATCCGAAACACTTTTTATAATTAATTGTAGTTAACGCATAATTAATTGCTTCCCCAGTCCGTTCAAATATATGTTCTTCTCCTACTACCTTGTATAAACCTGATAATCTCATTTGCTCTTTTATTTCTGGTTGGAGACCAGAAATAAGGATGATTCCATCATTTTTCCTAAAGTATTGAACGATATTTCTAAAATTGGCTTCTCCTGTTGTATCCATAAATGGAACTTTTCCCATCCGTAAAATCAACACGTTTGGTTTGTAATGAATAGACTCCATGACACGTTGTTCAAAAAGTTGCGCCGCACCGAAGAAAAGCGGCCCTTCAATGGTATAGATGCTAATTTGTGGACAATCATGAGAATCGCTGACAACATGTGATTGTACGGTTTCATGTTGATTGCTATGGTCAGGAAGTACTTTGGAAACAATCGAAATGTTACTCATTCGTTTTGCAAATAGTACAAGTGCCAGAATAAGACCTACTAATACAGCCGTTGTGATACTAGTAAATACAGTCAAAAGGAATGTAACCAATAGAACGAGAGAGTCTCCAGTTTTTAATTTTAATAAATGCGCAAACTGTTTCCTTTCTGCCATATTCCATGCCACAATCATTAAGACTGGCGCCATACTTGCTAACGGAATTTGCGAGGCATAAGGTGCAAAGATAAGGACAGTCATTAAGACAAATACTCCATGAATAACACCTGACATGCGGGAAACTGCTCCAGACTTAATGTTGGTTGCGGTTCTTGCAATTGCTCCTGTAGCAGGAATACCACCAAATAAAGGTGTAACGATATTCGCAACACCTTGGCCAACTAATTCTCGGTTACTATTATGTTTACTGTTAGTCATTCCATCGGCAACTACTGCTGATAATAAAGATTCAATCCCACCCAGTGCAGCGATGGTAAAGGCAGGACCTATTAAATATATGATTCGTTCCAATGTTATTTCTGGAAATTGAAATGTTGGTAGTTGGCTCGGAATATTTCCATAAGTCGAACCGATTGTGGGAATGTTATTTTTTAAAAAGATCATCGCAATAATAGTGGAGACAATAAGACCAATAATTGACCCTGGTATTTTGGGAAATAACTTTGGTGTAATTAAAATGACTACTAAACAAACGATAGCTGTGATAATACTATATAGATTAATAGAATTTAGATGAAGAAAAATTTCTTTCATGTTATCGATGAATTTTTCATGTTTCTCTATATCGGATAACCCTAGGAAATTACCAATTTGCCCAGAAAATATAATGACAGCAATTCCTGAAGTAAAGCCAATCGTTACTGGACGTGGAATATATTTTATTAAAGAGCCTAGTTTGAAAAATCCCATGATACAAAGCATAATTCCAGCTAATAATCCAGCAAGTAATAAATCTTCATAGCCATAAGTGATGACGATGCCAAGTAGAATGGGAACAAAAGCCCCAGTAGGACCCCCGATTTGAAATTTCGAACCACCAAGTATTGAAATAATAATCCCTGCAATGCAAGAGGTGTAAATACCATACTCTGGTTTCACGCCAGATGCGATAGCAAAAGCCATGGCCAATGGTATTGCGATAACTCCGACGATTGTCCCTGAAAGAAGATCCTTTTGAAAATGACTCCATGAATAACCGTTAAAACGTTTAAACAAAAGCTCCTTCATACCTATATTCGAGCCCCTTTAATTTATTATTAAAGCTTTATTTTTTATCCAATTCTTTATACATAGAAATCGTATTAATTAGATGATTATCAAAAATTTCCTTTGCAACATCAAGTAATTTAATAATGGAAGGATCGCTTAGAGAATATACAACCCTTTTTCCATCCTTTGTTCCAACGACAATATTTTTTGCTCGTAATACACTTAATTGCTGAGAGACACTAGACCCCTCACTGTTTAAAATATTCTGTATTTCGTTCACACTTTTATCACCCTCTGCTAATAATTCTAAAATACGAATTCTTAATGGATGAGCTAGTGCTTTGAAAAAATCTGCTTTAAACTCCTGTAAATCTGACCACAATGTAAAAACATCCTTTCATTCCTATATATTCAAATATTTGAATATATAAATATAACTATACCCTAACTTTATTGTATTGACAAGGAATACTGTACGAATGGGAAAAAGCCATCCGTGTAAGTTGAATGGCTTTTTAGGAACTTATAAGACGACGAACTCTATTTTTAATCTTAGTTTGTATTTTATAGATGAGATTCCCATAATTTTCTTTTAGGTACTGAATGCCATATAATAAGTAAGCTTTATAATGGATATAAAAGAAAAATTGCAATTTGTTTAACTTATGAAGTTTGATAATCCTTATCTTCTTTAGAATATCCATAACTATGAATGCAAATAATCCATCAGATAGTATATTAGTAATGACAAATTTCTTGAAGTTTCCATAAGTATATTTCATAATCCACATGGAAATTGGCATATAGGGACCAATACTAAATGGAAGCTCATTGACTAAAAAAGATCCTTTCTTATTATAAAAGACCCACCACTTCTTTTTATTACCTATTATATGGTTAATGATTTCGAAAAAAACGATGATTATTCCGACCATGGAATAGCGCTTAAAGTTTCGTTTCCCGATAAAAATGAGGGATAACCAAGGAATAACTATGAGTAACATATTAAAAAGGCTATATCGTAGTTTGGAAGACATAATCTAGAACTCCTTTTTTGTGATAACTTTAATATCCCCAACTACTTTATTCATATCCGTCTTTTAGAAAGCTTTTTAAATGAATCATTATCTGAATATTAATTGAAGTCTAGCTTTGTAATGGTTATTTTCTATCTAACAGGGGTATTGTAAAGGAAAAGGAGTGAATTAGATTGCGTTATGTCATTATAGGTGGTGTTGCTGCCGGGATGAGTGCGGCAATGGAAATCATTCGAACGGATGAATCAGCAGAAGTCACAGTGTTAGAGCGAGGTACTGACTATTCATATGGGCAATGTGGGTTACCATATGTGGTTAATGGGGTGATTTCTTCATTAGATGATGTGATTGCTCGTAGTGTTAAGACTTTTAAAGAAAAATACCATATCGATGCAAGAGTAAATACAGAAGTGACAAGCGTAGATATAAAAGAACAAAAGGTAAAAGGAATCGATACAAAAACGAAGGGGGCCTTTGAAGTTCCATATGATCGTTTACTGATTGCCTCGGGTTCTGACCCAATTGTTCCGGATTGGGAAGGTGTTCAATTAAAAGGGACTCATACTTTGAAAACATTACGTGATACGGAAGGGATTATGAACGATTTAACGGATGAAGTGAAACATGTCACGATTGTTGGTGGGGGGTATGTAGGATTAGAGATGGCAGAGAGTTTTAAAACGCTCGGAAAAGCTGTAACCCTTATTCAACGTGGTCAACAAGTGGCGAAGATTTTTGATGAAGATATGGCCAAACTTATTCACGAAGAAGCAAAGAAAAATGGTATTGAATTAATTTTAGGGGAATCGGTTGGAGGGTTTTCAGGTAAAGACCGTGTAGAATCCGTCATGACAGATAAGAAATCATACGATACCAATTTCGTTTTACTAGCCATTGGAGTTCAGCCGAATACGAGCTTTTTAAAAGATACAGGGATTCATATGAATGATAAAGGTGCGCTTCATGTAAATGCGTATATGGAAACCTCCATTACAAATATTTATTCGGCAGGGGACTGTGCGACCCATTATCACATAGTAAAACAACTTGATGATCACATTCCATTAGGCACAACTTCTAATAAACAAGGAAGAATTGCTGGAGCAAATATGGCAGGGAATCCGTTAACGTTTAAAGGAATTGTCGGAACATCGATTGTGAAGTTTTTTGATTTAACGTTAGGTCGAACTGGTCTATCGGAAAGAGAAGCAAAGCGGTTAAATCTCCCATATTCCGTTCAGACTAGAAAGGCAAATTCGCATGCAGGATATTATCCAGGCGGGGAAACATTGCATATCAAACTCATTTACCATACGAAAACAAACGAATTACTTGGCGGTCAAGTAATCGGTAAAATAGGGGTAGATAAACGAATTGATGTGTTAGCAACTGCTTTATATAATAGAATGACCATTCACGAATTGCTTGATCTAGATCTAGCCTATGCACCACCGTACAATGGCGTATGGGATCCAATACAGCAAATCGCAAGAAAGGTGTAGAGACAGTGGGGACAGGTTCCTCGTCCCAGTTACATACAAATAAGTAGATTAGAGGCATTTTCTATTTAGGGGAAATGTCTTTTTTACTAATTTAAATATCATTCATAGAAAGGCTATCACGGTCGAGAGTTCCTCAAATACGTTTGAACTCAACCGAGAGAAAGGCTATCACGGTCGAGAATATCCTAAATACATTTGAACTCAACCGAGAGAAAGGCTATCATGGTCGAGAATGCCTCAAATACGTTTGAACTCGACCGAGAGAAAGGCTATCACGGTCGAGAGTTCCTCAAATAGATAAAGTCCATATAATTGTGTAAAAAGAAAGGTCATCTTTCATGACCCATGTTACAATGTTTTCGACCAAGAAAATAAAACATGGAGGTATGAAAAGATGACCCAGATTAATATTACTATAAATTTGGAAGACCTAAAAGAGAAAGTTGAAAATAGTTCTCTAGAATCCCCTGTAAAATCTTCCCTGGCCTTAATTTTGAATTCATTAATGGAAAAGGAAAGGGACGAATATATTAATGCTCTCTCTCATGAAAGAACTAGTAATCGCAAAGGGTATCGGAATGGTTACTATGAACGTGAGTTAATCACAGGTGCTGGCTCACTTAAATTAAAAGTCCCTCGTACGAGAGATGGGGAATTTTCACCGACAGCCTTTAAGAGATACGAGCGATATGACCAGGCATTAATCATATCCATGATGGAGATGGTTATTAATGGCGTCTCAACGCGTAAAGTATCTAATATCGTAGAGGAGTTGTGTGGAAAGAAAGTTTCGAAGTCCTTTGTGTCAGAAATTACGAAGGCACTGGATCCAATTGTTAATGAGTGGAAAAGTCGACCACTGAATGTCTATTACTACCCCTATATTTACGTAGATGCTATGTATATCAAGGTTCGAGAAGGTAGGCGTGTGGTTTCCAAAGGGGTTTATATTGCTTGTGGTGTAAATGAAAGAGGGTACAGGGAAATCATTGGCTTGAAAATTGATCATAAAGAATCTAAGGAATGCTGGTCTAGCTTTTTCGAGTACCTAAAATCTCGTGGTATTCATTCACCAAAAATGATTATCTCTGATGCTCATGCTGGTTTAGTTAAAGCTATTAAACAAACATTTTTAGGTACTTCTTGGCAAAGATGTGCAGTTCATTTTTTACGAAATATCATTGATACGATGCCTAAAAAGAATATGGAAGAAGTCAAGGATGATCTTAAGGCTATTTTCAGAACATCCAAACGTAAGCATGCCAATGAACTAAAGGAACGTTTTATGGATAAATACCAAAATACAAAAAGCCTTGAAAAGGCGATAAAATTGTTAGATTCAGGGTTTGAAGATGTGATGCAATACCATGCCCACCCACTAAAATATCATAAACATTTGAGAACTACTAATATGTTAGAACGTGTAAATAGGGAAATACGCAGAAGAGAAAAGGTAATTTCTATCTTTCCAAATGATCAATCAGCTATTCGAATAATCGGTTCTGTACTTATGAACATTGATAAGGATTGGGAGAATAAACAATACTTTAAGAATTATGACAAATACGAAGACGATTAGGAGCTTTACTCGAATAACGCCACCATTGACTTTACTTTTATCCGTGTTAGTGGTGCTGTCAAAGGATGGCTAAAAAACACCCTTTACGGGGCATCCTTCTCTAAATTGTAACACGGATAAATCGATTCTAAGCATCTGCTGGCGGGGCCCCGTCCCCTTCCAGCAAATACTAAGAATCGGGCGCTACAGTCAACGGCAAGCAGCATAGCTGTGGCTTGATCTGGTACTTAGATTTCACTTTAATAATATTTTGGTCGGAAATGTACTTTTACACACAAATATGGACTTGACTCTCAAATACGTTTGAACTCGACCGAGAGAAAGGTTATCACGGTCGAGAGTTCCTCAAATACGTTTGAACTCGACCGAGAGAAAGGTTATCACGGTCGGGAGTTCCTCAAATACGTTTGAACTCAACCGAGAGAAAGGCTGTCACGGTCGAGAGTGCTTCAAATACGTTTGAACTCGACCGAGAGAAAGGCTATCACGGAGGAAAAGATCCAAAATACGGTAGGACTCTACCTAATAGAAGCAGAAATAATGGGAAGGGCTTTTTATCTCGGATTATTACAGCTTAAAAGGCTGGGCGACAAATTGCAATGTACCATGTACTGTGGCAATAGCGCTTCCTGTGCGTAGTGTCCCCAGCTTAATGGAGTTTCATTTAATAAAAGTTAATTAGCTAAAAAGCCATTACCTTTCCCTAGAGTAAGGGTAAGGCAATGGCTACTATTCATTTTTCTCATTTACTGTTTTCAACTAACCCTTCTTCCTCAAGAAATTCTTGTGCTATTTCATTTGCGCTTTTTCCCTCCACTGCTACTAGATAATTCATCTCACGCATCTGTTCATCAGTTATTTTTCCAGCAAGTTGATTGAGAATCTCTTCTAATTCAGGATACTTCTCTAATGTTTCACTTCTAAGTAGGGGAGCACCTTGGTATGGTGGGAATAATTCTTGATCATCCACTAGAACTTTAAGACTATATCTTCTCAATTCACTATCTGTCGAATAAGCATCAATCAAATTGATGTCATTTTGTTCCATAGCTGTATACCTGAGTTTCGGCTCCATTGTCACTAGATTAGGAAATTCAAGATTATATTTTTCCTGAATCCCCAAGTATCCATCTTGCCGATCAGAAAATTCTAAAGTAAAGCCTGCTTTTACTTCATCTTCTACACCGTGTAAATCGGATATCGATTCAAGGTTATGTTTTTCTGCAAATGTTGAAGAAACGGCAAGTGCGTAGGTATTATTAAACTGCATCGGTTTTAAGTAGGTAAGATCTAATTTGTTTAATAATCCATCTCGAGCTTGTTCATATACTCCTTTCTTGTTATTACTTACAGCAGTTTCTTTTAAAAATTGTGTCACAATCGTTCCGGTAAATTCAGGATAAATATCAATTTCCCCCGATTGTAAAGAATTAAATAAAAAAGATGTTTTCCCAAGACCAGGTTCTAGTTTGACTTTTAAATCCGTTTCATCCTCAATTAATAATTTGTACAAATTAATTAGAATCTCGGGTTCTGAACCTAACTTACCTCCAATGACAATGGTATCTTGGTTTCCTTTCAAGACGTTAGGTACAATCGTTATACCGACAGCTAAAATAACGATAACGGCAATGGTTATAAGTGATTTTTTATACGAAAGTTTTTGCATTCTCCGAAGTAATAAATCGAATATAATGGCTAATAGTGCAGCTGGGATAGCACCAAGAATGATTAGAGACGAATTATTCCGGTCGATCCCTAGTAAAATAAGATCACCTAAACCACCGGCACCTATTAATGCTGCAAGGGTAGCCGTACCGATAATTAATACCATTGCTGTACGAATTCCCGCCATAATGACTGGCATTGCAAGAGGTAACTCTACTTTCAACAATCTTTTCGGTGTGTTCATTCCCATGGCCATAGCCGCTTCGATTAAAGAAGGGTTCACTTCTTTTATTCCGGTATATGTATTACGAAGAATGGGAAGTAGGGCATAAATAACAAGTGCAATAATGGCTGGAACTTTTCCAATACCGAATAATGGGATGAATAATCCTAATAAAGCTAACGAAGGAATGGTCTGTAAAACAGCCGTAATTCCTAGAATACTCTCAGCAATACGTGCTTTTTTTGTTAAGTAAATCCCCAATGGAATGGAAATAATGACTGCAAAGAATAATGCTATAAAAGATAGTTGAATATGTTCTACAAGAGCTTGAATCAATTGATTTTGGCGGTTTTGGAGTACATTTATGAAATTAGACATTCTGATTTCCCCCCACCGCTACACTTTCAGATAAATAACGAATTAACATTTGTCTATTAACATAGCCAATCACTTCTCCGTTTCTTTCTATCATAATTAGTTCGTGTTTAGATAAAAGAGTTAAAACTTCTTCGATCGACGCATTAATAGGCAAGCGTGGGGAGGACAGTGGTTTGTTATCATGTATCGGTTCCATCATATCCTCTAAATTGAAACTAGAATTCACCAAGGATGCTCCACTTACAAAATCCCTAACAAAGTCATTCACGGGTTGATGAATCAATTCTTCCGGAGTTCCCAATTGAACGATTTTTCCGTCATTCATCAGACAAATTCTATCTGCTAACTTCATCGCTTCCTTCATGTCATGCGTAACAAATACAATCGTTTTCTTTATCGTCTTTTGTAAATGAATGATATCATTTTGTAATTTTTCCCGACTAAGTGGATCGAGTGCGCTAAAGGGTTCGTCCATTAAAATGATTTCTGGATCAGCTGCAAGGGCGCGAATCACCCCAACTCTTTGTTGTTCTCCTCCAGAAAGTTCACTAGGTTTTCGATATCGATATGTATCCGGGTCAAGCCCCACCATTTCCAATAGTTCCGTAACGCGACGGTGAATTTTATCTTTTTTCCATTTTTTTAATTCCGGAACAATTGCGATATTTTCCTCAATCGTCATATGTGGAAATAATGCAATCTGTTGTAAAACATAACCAATGTCCCAGCGGAGTTCGTGAATATTAAAGTCACTAATTTTCTTTCCGTTGATGAAAATCGTTCCACCTGATAGTGGGATTAATCGATTCATCATTTTTAAGGTAGTCGTTTTGCCGCAACCACTAGGACCAATGAGAACAAAGAATTCTCCCTTGTTAACCGTAAAGCTTATGGAATCTACAGCTCTCGTCCCCTCCTCATAAACTTTACTAACAGTTTCGAATGTAATCATGAAGTATAAACCCTTTCTATTTTCTATTTCTTACTTTTTAACTATATCTCTTTTTTAATAATATTAAACCTATAGATAACGGAGCCATGGGGACAGGTTCCTCGTCCCAATGAGATAAGGGGGATTTTTTTCACAGCGGTTCGGATAGTACCTTGTATAAAAGATAAGGCATTCGCCCAATTTGATAACGAATGCCAAGTTTTCTAACTGTTATTCAAAATAAATAATTCCCGGATTGTTTGTGTTGTACTGTTTAGGGAAGAGAAGCCCTTCCGTATAAGGGGATTTGACGTTCATTTTTATATACATATAGGCGGTTTGTGCGAGAAATAGTTTTGCTCCTTGAATATCGCGATGTCCATTTACAATATCATTCATAACGTTTAAAGATAAAATATTCATTGCTTCTTTATCGCACATCGCCGTGACTTCCCCTTTTGTTCTATCAATGGTGGTGCTACCATCAAATGCAGCAAGATCATCATATAAATGAATTGGAACTCGATAATCAATTGTTTGTTCTAGAAAATCAGGATGTGGGTGAGGAAAGTTATGTGGAATGGTATCTCGGTGGACAATTGTTCGTTTCCACGGTCCATTATTATACCAGATTAACTTGCTTATGGTTGCTTCATTAGGGTTTCCGTATTTTTTTATAATTTTCTTCGCACCTTCTAATGGTTTCCCTTTCCAAGTATTTAAGATCTGATTAACATTCATTTCCATTAAAAATCCTCCATTCCATATACCTAGGATTATTTTATGAATGGGCTCTTGATATGTTACATACCCGCCCATTGTTTCGCCTTTTTCCACGTATATTTCCAAATTCCTTCTTCATAATAAAGAGTGGAAGGAGGGAGTATCATGGCAAAGCGTACAAAGAAAAATGATCCACAGCAAAAAAATAAGCAAGGATTCGATTCTAGTAAACAGGATACAGAATTTTCCAAGGAGTTCGGTAGTGCAAAAGCGAATCAAGCACATAAGGAAAAAGCAAAACAAGCTAGAGCAGATCATTGGGATTTTTAGATAGGGATGAGTATAGTTCACTTTGAAGGAAATAAGAAACAATAAAAATAGTCTAGAGTATCATGCTCTAGGCTATTTTTATGCCTCTTAATATTAGGTTAGAAATGTAGTAATTATAATTGTATATGTACCTAACTATTTAGTGAATTATCTGAAAAAAATATGATACACTGCAAATGTAAGTAAATATACTTTAATTCGATTAGTAGATAAGATGGAATATCGAGGGTATGTCCAGCGTACTATAACATTGGCGCAAGTACTACTACAGAAATTTTAATAATATTGGATCCAGACGGGTGGACTAATAAGTAGATTAGTAGAAATGGTAGAGTAAAATAATGAAAAAATATCTAAAAATGGGGGAATCAAAAAATGAAATTAGTAACATTTCGTATAAATGAGGGATTGAGAGCTGGAGTAATTGTTGATCAATATGTAGTGGATTTAAATAAGGCAGCAGCTTGGACGAATGAAAAGGAAAGTTTGCCTACAGATATGACTGCTATTTTAACAGCGGGAACTCCTGCTCTGGAGGCAATCAAAAGAGTAGTAACCTCCATAAAAAAGGATATAGAAAATGCAGTTACTTCGAAAATTGCAAAACCATTAACAGACGTAAGTTTATTTGCCCCGGTACCCCGCCCGTCCAAGATTATTTGTGTTGGTCTAAATTATAAGGATCATGCGGAGGAAACGGGTCGTCCTTTACCCGAATACCCGTTGTTATTTCCAAAATATGTTAACGTTGTAAATGGGCCGAATGATCCTATTGTTCTTCCTCGTGTATCGAAGGAAGTTGATTTTGAAGCGGAATTAGCGGTAGTTATCGGTCGTAGTGGTCGATATATTTCAGAGGAAAGTGCGCTAGATTATGTAGCGGGTTATACTTGTATCAATGATGTTAGTACGCGTGATTATCAATTCCATTCTCCTCAGTTTGGTCTTGGTAAATCATTCGATACGCACGGTCCAATGGGGCCATGGTTAGTAACAAAAGATGAAATTCCAAATCCTCATACTTTAGGTATTGAACTAAAGCTTGGCGATGAAGTGATGCAAAGTTCTAATACAAAAGAACTTATTTTTACGGTCGAAAAACTAATTTCCTATATTTCGGAAGCAATCACTTTAGAACCAGGTGATATCATCGCAACAGGAACTCCTGGTGGTGTTGGATTGGCAAGGGATCCACAACGATTTTTACAACCTGGGGAAGTAGTGACGGTAAAAATAGAAGGAATCGGTGAAATTGCAAACCCTGTAATTGCTGAAAAGGACATAAAGTGAAGGGAAAGGACTAATAGATCTTTTGAAAATGAAAAGGTGATACCAATCACATAACAACGTAAAAAAAGCAGAGCGTTTCGCGATGGGATACGCTTCTGTTTTTTTTGAATTTATTATAAGTAGATGTATAGTATGCTTAGATAATCTTTTGTTCGTTTAATTAACTAAACAGTGATGAAAGGGAAGATTTACAAACTAGTGGGGGCCTTTATAAAATATGAGTAAATGGAGCTATTTCTTATATTTAACTGCTGTATTATCGATTGTTATTCCGATATTAACAGTTCTGATGACCGATGTTCCATTCAGTTCCATTTTTAGTCATACAGTATTAAGTATAGCTATTATATTGGTTATAATTGGTAAATTAATAACTATATTTCAAAAAAGAAAAGAAATTAAAAGTTTTGTACCAGATGTAGGAGTAGTAATAGGGCTATTTATTGTTTTAATCATAAGTTTAATTTAATATGCTAATACCCTGCTACTGATATATCATGAGCGATTACTGATATCCCGACCACTAGTGCTGATATATCATGAGCGATTGCTGATATCCGCGAAGGAATTCGATTCTAATGATCTAAAGGTAGGGCAACGGATTTGTAACCCGACCGCCTGTACGAGTAGATTGCTGTTTATAGAAAAAAGAGCAGATGATTACAATCCTATCATCTTGCTCTTACCACATTTATTTCTTCACAAAATATTTCTCACCAAGTAATTCCTTTTCTTCATAAGTTCCTAAAGCTAATTCTTTTTCTACAAATGCTGGAAGATTCGTTTTCTCCATGTCATACATAACTTCAATTTCCTTTGCGAAAAGCAATTTCTCTTCTTTAAGTAAATTAGCTAGGGTAGGTTGGTCTTTTGCTCTCGGTTCTTCACCATTTAAAATCTGAGTTAATCCGGCAACATAATATTCAAGTGGTCGGCTACCAACCATTTTAACTCCTTTGTTTTCTTCATTTACCATAATAATGGTAGGAAAACCTCTAGCGCCAAGTTTTGCTGTAAGTGCGAAGTCTTCGTGTAATAATTGCTGTCCCTTTTCGCTTTCTGCATCTGTTACAATAGCTTCTCCATCCAGACCTAGGTTATTTACGATGTCAATTAGGATTGATTCGTCAGAAATGTTTTGATTAAATGCAAAAAGTTTCTCTCTTGCACGACGCAAATATTCATACGCTTTTTCATCACCATGGTTTTGTTGAATGATTTTAAATACACGAGATGAAGGGAACGATGATTGAACAGGGTTGTCAATCATAAGTGATCCATCAATTGGCATACGTGAGTAATCACCAACTTCTCTCCAATGACCCGCAACGTCAGCAGGTCCTGAGATTCCGTTTGCTGGATCTACTGGACCGTCACCCCACTTTTCAAGTAATCCACCCATTACAGTATGGAAGTTAAAATAATGTCCGTATTGGTCTTTAAAACGACGTAGTGTTGGTTCAAGTGCCCAGCAATGAGAACAAATTGGATCGGTTACATAATATAAATCAATGGTTTTCTTTGGGTGATTGAAATCAACTATTTCCAATTCATCCTCACCAGGTACACCACAAACTCCAGTTTCTAAATCACAGATCAGATTATTTCTGTTCGTCATAATTATTTGCATCCCCTTTATATATTTTTGACATTGTTTTTATTTGCTTCATAATCCCATCGTAGTACATAATTAAAATCATCGATACCAATAATTTCTTGGATATGTTGGATATCCAACATATTTATAAAAATGTATAAAAAGTAGGAGGGCGTTTCGAAATGAGTGAAAAAAGAACGGATCCCCGAATTCTACGTACTCGTAAATTTATCATGGACTCTTTTATTGAACTATCAAGTAAGAAAGAGTTTAAAGATATTACTGTCAAAGACATAACGACAGAGGCAATGATTAACCGCGCAACATTTTATTATCATTTTGATGATATTTATGACTTGTTGGAGAAGGTATTATCTGAAGAGTTATTGATTAATTTGGATTGCTCCATTTATGAGAAAAATAAACTAGATGAGGTAGCATTTACCGAAATATTTAAAGCGACAACCAATTTTCAAATGTCCTTATCGAATCGTTGTCATCGGGGGTATGAAGATACTATAGCTCGAATTATTCGGGATCAACTGGAAGTCATCTTTTTCAAAATGTTATTAAATCATCATCCATCTGAAAATGACGAAGCACTTAAGTTGATGGCAACAATGATGAGTTGGGGTATTTACGGTGCTTCTGTGGAATGGAGAAGAACGAATGAAAAAATCCCACCAGAGGAATTTATTAAAACCGTTATTCCCTATTTAAAGAATGCTATTAAAAGCTAGGAGGAATCGTACGTGACTCCTTTTACTCAACATGTAGTTCAAATCATACAAAATATACCTAAGGGGAAGGTTATGACATATGGACAGATAGCAAGGCTTGCGGGAAGTCCAAGGGCCGCACGTCAAGTTGTTCGTGTTCTTCATTCCATGAGTCAAAAATATCATCTTCCCTGGCATCGTATCGTTAATGCAAAAGGGAAAATTGCGATAAAAAGCGATGAATTGTACCATGAGCAACGATTAAACTTAGAAGCGGAAGGGGTAGAGGTAAGCTCGGATGGTATGGTAAATCTTGGAAAGTACCAGTGGCAATGTGAAGAAACAAGGATTTAATGTAAAAACTTAATTGAAAAACCACGAGCACTTCTTGCATTAGGAATTGCCCGTGGTTCATTTTAATGAGGTTATTTCTCCATGAATGGTCCAAACTAAGATACCCAACTTTTATTTAAAATAAGAGACTTTTTTTAAAGCAACACAAATTGGTAGAGCGATTAAAATTCCCAATACATTTTGAAGGAGGTCTCCAGGTATAGAAGCTAAAGGTGTAATCCAATTACCGTAAAGGAACGATTCACCAATGTAATAAACAGCTATCATAAATGGAATAGAAATAATTGTTGCAATTAAATTTAAAGCCAGGCTATTCCCTTTGTGCCCATTTAACCAAGAAATTTTACCAACTATATATCCTTGTAAACCACGAGAGACGATAGTGATAGGCGTCCATAACACCCAGCCTCCAATGATATCAAATAATCCCATTCCTATCGCACCAGCAAGAGCCCCTTTTTTAGGCCCAAATAAAATAGATGAAATAAATAGCATAGCTGTTCCTAGATGAACTAAACCACCATTTGCCGCAATTGGTAGTCTAATATTCAAAAAGACAGTAGAAACAAAAACAAGGGCAATTAACATAGATGTTATAATTAAATCTAAGGTTTTTTGACGTGATTTTAAATAACTTTGTGTATTTTGCATATCTGTAAGCCTTCCTAATCTAGTTTTCTTATAACTTTAGCAAAAATCTGGTCTAATCAAAAGTGCCAATTTAATAAAAAACGTTAGGGTCAGTTTGCGGCAATATAGAGCATACAAGTTTGGGGAGGGGAGGATAGTAACTGCTATTAAAGCGTTGGGATGCTATACTTGTGGTGCTTAAAGCCTTGATGACAACTAAGTTTTCTAATGATAATATGGATAAAGTTTAAGGTAGAAAGTCTTTAAGGAGGTAATTATGAAAAAGGTTGCTGTATTACAGGATTTATCATCTTTTGGAAAATGTTCTTTAACAGCTGCAATTCCGGTTCTTTCAGTAATGGGAGTGCAGGCATGTCCCCTACCAACTGCAATATTAACAGCTCAAACTGGTTATCCAAGTTTCTTTTGTGAAGATTTGACATCTAAAATGAACTATTTCACAGAGGAATGGAGTAAGCTTCATGCAACTTTTGACGGAATCTATACTGGCTTCGTTACTGGTAGTGAGCAAATTAATAATATTTTTCGTTTTTTAGATAAATTTCATACGAAAGAAACTACATTACTAGTTGATCCAGTAATGGGAGATGTAGGAGAAGTTTATAAACTTTTTACCGATGAATTATTGATACAAATGAAAGAATTGGTGAAACGTGCGGAGGTAATTACACCAAATATTACGGAGTGCTGTTTGTTATCGGGATTATCTTATGAAAAACTACATCATTATTCGAATGAATCGGATTATTTGAAAGCGATAGAAGAGGTTGGGAACGTTTTACACCAAGAAACGGGAGCTAAGGTTATCATTACTGGAATAAATCCACCATCAACAGATTCAGATAAGCAGGTTATTGGCAATATGTATTTGAACGGTAATAGAACCTTTTATCGTGCGATGCAGTATAACGGTAAGAGCTATTCCGGTACAGGTGATTTATTTGCATCTGTCATTGTAGGAAGCATGTTGCGTGGAGAAGAAATGGAAAAAGCTGTGCAGCTTGCAGAGGCATTCTTAACAATGGCTATCAATGATTCCTCCTCAGAACAAATACCTGAAGTAGAAGGAGTTAATTTTGAAAAGTATTTGGGGATGTTATTATAAAGGCGAGACGGGGGACAAGCAACTGTCCCTATGTCTCCCTACGAACCCAAGAATACAGCCCCATAAATAAGAGCACCTAGCACAACAAAAGCAGGACTTATCCGTTTAACTTCTAGGAAATAGTAACCGGCAATAATTAATATAATCGTATGAAACATGCCAACATCTATGTATGAATCAAAGAAAAATTCAACTGTCATGACTCCAAGAAGTACCGCAATAGTAGGGCGGATAATTTGGGTTAGTTTTTTAACCCTAGGTGAATCTTTAAATTTAAATAAAATACCTAAAAGGGCTATTAACAGGATTAAGGAAGGGGCAACGGATGCGAAAATACCAATTACAGCTCCTAGAATCCCACCTTGATCATAACCAACGTAAGCAGCCATTTTCGTTGCAATAGGTCCCGGTAAAGCATTACCCAAAGCTACCAATTCACTAAATTCTTGATTTGTAAACCATCCATATTTATCAACTACTTCATGCTGTAAGAGGGGAATGGTTGCGGGACCACCTCCATAGCCAAGAATGTTGGAAATAAAATTGGTATAAAAAATTTGCCAGTACTTAACAATCACGAGTCTCCCTCCTGTTTAGCGCCTCTTCGTTCTTCTTTTGTTGGAAAGAGTAGTGCAAATAAAATTAATGAAACAATAACGATTGCTGGGTGGATACCAACTAACTCTATAATGACTAAGCTAATCCCTGTGTATACAACTGCCATACCCCACCCAAGATTTATTTTAGATTTACGGAAAAAATCCACGGCCAGTACACCTATCATGACACCAGCAATAGGAAGCACTCCTTTAGACATGCCGTGCACCCAAGGCTTATCTTTATATGTATGTAAGGCTGTGAGTAAAAGAATGATCAAAATCGCTGTAGGGGCCACCGTCGCAATGATGCAAACTAACATTCCTAGAAATCCCTTCAGACGCCAACCAATGTAGCCTGACATCTTTGTGTTGATTGGACCAGGTAATGTGTTCGCAAGTGCCAATATATCGGAAAATTCATCATCATCCATCCATTTATATCTTTCTACAACTTCTTTTTGCATAAGAGGGATTGCCGATAAACCCCCACCATAGCCAAGCATACCTGCACGAAAAAAAGCGATGAACAAATCTTTAAGCATGTAGCTTAACATCTCCTTATTACAATTAATATTTTGTATCATTAACTATGATGTATTATTAAAAAGATGTCAATATATTTATAGTTTTCTAATTTAAGTCAATGAAGGAGCATTTCGAATCTAAAAAATGAGTGTTGACAAACTATTAGATTGTGAATATACTAAATTCTATCAACTAGAATTCATCGTGATTGAATATACATTTGCTGTGAAAAGGAATAGTAAAAGAGAACCCTAACGTACAGAAATCCATTCCATGGGCTGAAAGAATGGTCGTTAAATCTTTTTGAAGTCGCCTTGGAGCATTGCTTGTGAAGTGAAAGTAGTAAGCAACGACTGGCCTCGTTAACGGCTACGAGTCTATTAGTAGACTTTTTGAGCCTATTTTTTGCGAAGAAAATAGGGAAGCTGAGTGGTAACGCGAAACGAACGCCTCAGCAGTTTCTCCATCTATTGGAGGAGCTGTTGAGGCTTTTTTAATAAAACAACAATCGAATATAGCAGCTTTGATAAGGAGTAGTAAAAGAGAACCCTAACGTACAGAGATCCGTTCCTAGTTCTGAGAGAATGGTCGTTAAATCTTTTTGAAGTCGCCTTGGAGCATTGTTTGTGAAGTAAAGTAGTAAGCAACGACTGACCCCGTTAACGGTTAAAAGTCTAGCAAATAGACTTATTAAGCCTATTTTCTGTGAGGGAAATAGGGAAAACTGGGTGGTAACGCGATACAGTCGCCTCAGGAAACAAGCCAATTGTGTTTGTTTTCTGAGGCGACTTTTGTTTTGGGGTATATGGAGGAGGAAAATAACATGAAAAAAACTATCGTTATTTTAGCAAATAACAATTCAAATGTACTTATACAAATAACGAAATTACTATATAAGCATCACATAAAATTTGACGATTTTCTTTCCAAAGCAACGGAAAAGCCAGGGGAAATTCAAATTAACATTACTGTCTATGTAGATGATGTAGCATGTAAAAAATTAAGAAGAAGGTTTTCAAATATTCAAGACGTCTCAGATGTAAAAGAAATACTAGAATAATTTTCATTCATCTTAAATGAACATCAGGAGGAATACATTATGAAAATTTCAATGAAAGATACATTTTACACAGGATTAATGTTGTTCGCATTATTTTTTGGAGCGGGGAATCTTATTTTTCCACCATCTTTAGGATTTGAAGCAGGAGAAAACTTTGGATGGGCAATGATTGGATTTTTAATTACATCTGTTGGTTTGCCAATATTGGGTGTTGCTGCTATTGCAAAATCAGGTGATTTATCCACGATAACCAATCGTGTACACCCTATCTTTGCTGTTGGTTTTACCGTGATTACGTACTTATGTCTCGGTCCATTCTTAGTTATTCCACGTGCTGGGACAACTGCTTATGAAATGGGAATTGCGCCATTTATAACAGAAGGATTAACCAATCACTGGTTGCCACTTTTTCTGTGGACAATCATTTATTTCGCCATTGCATTTTGGTTATGTATGAACCCTACAAAGCTTTTTGAACGGATTGGAAAAATTTTGACCCCCATCATTATTGTACTTATCGCATTGATCTTTATTCAAAGTTTAAATCAACCGATTGGGGATTATGGTACACCGTCCGAAACTTATATGAATAATGCTCTTTTTAAAGGGATAACGGATGGATATTCTACAATGGATGCGATGGCCGCACTTTTATTTGGAAGTGTTATTATAAATGCTATCAGAAAAAAGGGGATTACCGATTCAGGAATTCAAACGAAATTAACGATTAAAGCGGGTATGATTGCAGGCTTTTGTTTAGCCATCATTTATGTAATGTTAAGTCATTTAGGTGCTTCAAGCCAATCCTTACTTCAATCAGCTGGTAATGGTGGAGAAATTTTAACAGCAGTGACGAACCATTTATTTGGGAATGTTGGGACATTGATTTTGGGTATTATTTTTATTCTTGCATGTTTAACAACTACAGTTGGATTAATTGCTTCATGTGGTGAATATTTCTCAAAGGTAGTTCCAAAACTTTCTTATTTTAGCTGGACAGCAATCCTGTGTTTAATTAGTATGATACTTGCCAACTTAGGATTAAATCAAATTATTTTATTCTCTTCACCTATATTAACAGCAATCTATCCTTTAACTATTGTTATAATTTTACTATCTTTCTCACATAAATATTTTAAAGGGTACCGCTCCGTTTATATAGGCGCCATAGTGGGTACAGCATTTATTAGTCTTGTAGGTAGTCTAAAGGAAATCGGTTTTCACTTAAATTTTATTATGGATTTATATAGTTATATTCCATTGTACAATATAGGCTTAGGTTGGATTTTCCCAGCTATTATCGGGTCGTTTATCGGTTATCTGTGGGGAGAGAAGAAATTGGATGGTTCTTATTCCGTTTCTCAAGGTAATAATCATTAACTTATTACGTTAGTCCCTCTTATAAAAAAAGCACTAGAAAATGGGAAGCGGAAGGTAATGAATTGATATAGTAAAACAGGTGATTCCTGAATTTGGATTCACCTGTTTTGATTTTGATGGTACTCACGGCCGCTAATCCGTTACTCACACTGCATACTTCATTACTCATGTCTGTTAAATTGTTACACGAATCCTACTCATACCACTCCTCCACTTTCTTATCCGTCGGTAATAAGAAAGTAAGAAACCCAAGTAATGGTAATAAGGAAGCCATAATCATAGTTGTTGTGAGTCCTAATACATCGATAAAGTAACCAAGGGCAACAGATCCGATGGCGCCCATACCAAATGCAAGACCAACAATTAAACCAGACATTGTACCTATTTTTCCTGGAACAAGTTCCTGGGCGTAGACAACCGTTACAGAAAAACTAGACATTAAGAATAATCCAATAGTTGCTAACAGAATCATAGCAAAAACCGGCCCGACATATGGTAATAAAATCGATAAAGGACTGGATGCAATAAGGGAGAATAAAATAACATTTCTTCTACCAAAACGGTCGGCTAGAGGTCCACCAAGAAATGTCCCAACCGCTCCCATTGCTAGAAAAATAAATATGTAGACTTGTGATTTAGCGATAGTTAGATCATAAGAATCAATCGCATAAAATGCATAGAAGTTCGAAATGGCTGCTGCATACCAAGACCGAGCAAAGACAAGAAAAATTAAGACAATAAGGGCACTTTTAATCGCCCTGGATACAGCTTTACTATGTTTTTTGGCTTCTAATTTTTTCTTTTTCGCTTGAATATATTGAATTTGTCCGCGGTACCATTTTGCAATATAAGTTAAAAATACAACAGCTAAACCAGCAATTAAAGTAAACCATGCCGCTCCAATTTGTCCGAGTGGAACGAGAATTAATGCTGTTATAATAGGTGCCAATGCTTGCCCAGAATTTCCCCCAACCTGGAAAATCGATTGAGCAAGCCCTCTTTTATTCCCTGCTGCAAGATAAACAACACGAGAGCCTTCAGGATGAAAAACCGCGGATCCTAATCCGATAAAAACAACACTCACTAAAACAAGCCAGAAGTTTGGTGCTAATGCTAAACCAAGCATTCCTACCATGCTACTAGTTAATCCAATTGGTAGTGCGAAGGGTAAAGGCTTTTTATCTGTAAATGTACCGACTAAAGGTTGCATGACAGAAGAAATCATATTTAATGTGAAAGCAATTAGTCCAAGCTGCGTGAACGATAGTCCCATTGATTTTTCTAAAATAGGAAACATAGCCGGAATTACTGCTTGAAGAGAATCATTTAATAAGTGACAAGCTCCGATGATGAATAGAATTCGATAAAGAGTTTGGTTTTCATCATATGTCATGCTAGCGTTCTTTTGTATTGCTTTTTCCATTCAAATCCTTCTTTCCAATTTACATTTTTAACGTGAAATGGATGGAAGACTTACTTCATAAATAAATTGATAATGATGATAAAAATACCGTAATCTGATGTTTCACGTTATATAGCTATTCTACATAGGATAATTAATTTTTCAATACTTCTGAACGGATTATGATTAATTTAAAATGTATTGTATAAAAGTAGACCGTGTTGGATATGGATCCAACACGGTTTGTATACTGATATCTGTATTATAATTATTAATCTAAATTGTCTAGGCCCCAATCCATTTGCAGAAGTTCTTTAAGCATGTTTATTTTTTCTGTTCCTATTTTATCGGAAATTTTTTTTTGGACTGTTTTCTTAAGTTGTTCATTCTTCTCGTAGCATTCTTCTCCCAATGTTGTTAATCGAATTGATTTTACCTTTTTGTTGTCTTCTACATCATTAATTTCAACTAATCCTTTAGCTTCTAACTTTTTGATTAATTTATGTGTTGCTTGTCTAGATATATCCACACTTTTAGATACATGTGCGATAGTTGGTTGTCTTTTATATATCCTTGCCATAATAAACCATTCTGAATTAGATAATTGGATGTTACTATTGTCGTTCCATAACTCTTCAATTATCCTTCGAAGTTGGTGATGACGCTCACTTAGAGAATCAATTAAATCTAGTTTGTTAAATTCTGTTTCCATGAATTTCACCCCACTACTTTTCTGACGCCCAATATTTTACAAAAGTGAACATAGATTGTCAACTACATTGACGGTTTTGTTGTTTTGTATTATAATTAAATTGTAAACTTAGTTGACGATAATATAATTAGGGAGCTAATGTGATGTTTAAAATTGGGGAAATGGTCATTTATTCAGTCCATGGAGTATGTGTCATTGATGATATTTGTGAAAGAACTTTTCGTGGAGAAACAAAATCTTATTATGTCATGCATCCAAAAAATGATTCGAGTCTCATTATTAATGTCCCTGTTGATAACGAAAAAGTTTCCATGCTAAAAACGTTGGAGAAAGAGGAAGCGAAAGAGCTTTTACAAACATTCAATGAACCGGGCATTAGTTGGGTTCAGGATGTAAGATTACGTTATAAAAAATATTCTAAATTAATACAATCAGGTAATCGGTCGGACATTTGTAATGTTGTAAATACATTAATGCGCAAACAAAATGATGCCGAAAAAGAGAATAAAAAACTTTCTGTTCAAGATCTAAAGCTTTTAGAGAACATACAAGACATATTGTTTAATGATTTAGCATTAGCACTCGATACAACACCTGAAAAAATATCTAAAAAAGTTCACCAAATCATTCAATAGGGGAGAAAGGTGGATTTATTGACCTTTCTCCACATTTGTTCAAATCCTAATCCTCATAATCCTATCCAAAAGTTCCGATTTAAAGTTTAAATCATCAAATTTGCTATTACGTTGGAAAATCCATAGTTGCACTTATGAAACTTTCACTTCACTATATAATTTTCCGTATTAAGGGTAAATTAATATAGATTAAGGTAGTGAGGTGAAATAACAAGTTATGGTAAATAAACTATTCTTCGTATTACTTATTATTGGACTACCACTTTCCGTCGCAGGCACCCTCATGCATTGGCCAACTGTACTTATGTTTATTATTTACTGTTTAACCATCATTACATTGGCGGGGTATATGGGTAGGGCAACTGAAAGCTTAGCTATTGTTATGGGACCTAGAATTGGTGGTCTGCTAAATGCTACATTTGGTAATGCGGTCGAACTGATAATCTCGATATTCTCATTAAAAGCTGGTTTAATCGGAATTGTACTAGCTTCTTTAACTGGTTCTATATTAGGAAACTTGTTACTGGTGGCAGGCTTGTCCTTTTTTGTAGGTGGAATTAAATTTAAACGGCAGCCTTTTAATGTACATGATGCAAGGAATAATGCGGCGTTATTGATTTTCGCTATAGTGGTTGCATTTGTTATTCCGGAAGTTTTTTCTACCACTATGACTGCAGGGGAAACGATGAATCTGAGTGTGGCTATCTCGATTATATTAATTTTCTTATATTTAGCTACTTTATTCTTTAAACTTTTCACACATCGTGGAGTTTATCCGTCCGGTGGAGAAGGAGAACCGACTACACATGAGGAAGAGCCAGAGTGGGGGAAAGGGAAAGCTGTTATTATTCTTGCTCTTGCTACTTTAGCTGTTGCTTATGTGTCGGAAAATTTAGTTCATACCTTTTCAGAAGTAGGAGAAACATTTGGATGGACGGAGTTATTCATAGGAGTCATCATTGTAGCCATTGTCGGTAATGCGGCAGAACATGCATCGGCTGTTATTATGGCTTATAAGAATAAAATGGATGTTGCAGTCGAAATTGCTGTAGGATCTACTTTACAGGTTGCGATGTTTGTTGCTCCTGTTTTAGTATTACTCTCACTTTTATTTGAGACTTCCATGCCACTAGTATTTACTTGGCCTGAATTAATTAGTATGGTAACAGCGGTATTACTTACAATAATGATTTCTATTGATGGGGAATCCAATTGGTTTGAAGGACTGGCACTATTAGCTGCCTATTTAATTATGGGAGTTGGCTTCTACCTTCTTTAAAAGAAAAACCCGAACAGCTATAACTGTTCGGGTTTTTACATTTTATTCTTCTTTTATATAAGAATAATCACTAATATCAATTGGTTTCCATTGTTCGTTCGGTGTGTAGAAACGTAATAGATCACCATACATAACTTTATCAGATAACTCTAATTCATGAAGTACCGTTTCTTTTAGTTTAAGCATTTCTTCTGTAGGTTCCTCGATAATTTCTTTTGTTTCATTATCGTAATATGCTCCGTTTAAATAAGTGAATTCTTCTGTAACAAAATTCCCTTTACGGAACGGTACATAATCTTTGTGGTCCTCGGAAAACATATCTGTACCCATTAAAATATAATCTTGTGCATCAATGCCTAGAATATGCAGCATAGTTGGTACAACATCCATTTGTCCGCTATATTCATGATTAATTCCCTGGCCATCTACTCCAGGAATCCGAATCATAAATGGTACACGCTGTAATTCGGAATATTTAAGTGGCGTAATTTCTTCACCAAGAAGCTCTTCCATCGCTTTATTATGATTATCTGAAATACCATAATGGTCGCCATAAATCATAATAATAGAGTCTTCATATAAACCAGCTTCTTTTAAATCTGTAAAGAATTGTTCTAATGATTCATCCAAATAGCGGGCGGTTTGGAAATAGTTGTTTACCGTGTTGCTACTAGTTTCCGCGCGTTCAATGGTTGCTTCCTCTTCATTAATAGTAAAGGGATGATGATGCGTTAATGTCATCATATGTGCATAAAATGGTTGTTCCAATTCTTCTAGATATTTCATGGATTCTTCAAAGAATGGCTTGTCTTTTAATCCATAGTTGATAACCTTATCCGCACTCATATCATAATAATCTTCATGATAAAATTTATCGATACCAAAGTGTTTATAAATTTCATCACGGTTCCAGAATGATTTACCATCACCATGGAAGATTGCGCTAGTATATCCTTGGCGTTGACCAATGATTGCCGGGTAAGCTTGGTACGTATTATCACCTTTCACAACAAAAGCAGATCCTTGTGGTAAACCATAAAGCGAATTATCCATAATTAATTCTGCATCGGCTGTTTTCCCTTGCTCTGTTTGATGGAAGAAGTTATCGAAATACGTGAAATCTTGATTTTCATCATGTACTAAAGAGTTGATAAATGGTGTAACTTCTTCACCGTGTAATTTAAAGTCGATAAGGAAGGATTGGAAAGATTCTAAATGAATCTTAATAATATTTTTCCCTTCTCCTACACCAAAGTAAGCAGGGTTTGGTTCAGCATATTTAGTTTTTGTGTAGTTTTCAACAACAGTAATATCGTCACTATCTGCTAAAACACGTTGTGTAGATGTGTTCGCACTTTGAACCGTGTCATAGGCAATGAAATTGTATAGACCTAAATATTTTACTAAATAGTTACGGTCAAAAGCTCTTTCTAACAATTGTGGTCTATCGGCTTCTGCTAAACCTAGATTAATAGTAAATACGAAGACTCCCATTGCTAGAATGATAAAAGGTTTACGGATTTTAATACGTGTATCAGACCAGTTACCTTTGAACTTGTTATATAAAACTATTAAAACGACTATATCAATTACATAGAGAAGGTCATGCCATTGCATTAAATCAATAATACTACTACCTAAGCTACCAAAGTTATTAGTTTGCATCATCGTAGCTAATGTTATAAAGTCACTATTAAAACGGTAGAACACGATGTTTGCGTAAAGAATGAGGCCAAGCAAAATATGCATATAGATTAGGCGTCTACCAAATTTTCGTCCTCTAGAAAATAGAGTAATTCCCAATAGAATTAAACCTGAACTTAAAGGATTTAAGAATAATAGAAATTCCTGGATAGAACCCTTCACACCTAAATCAAATTCCATTTTATAAATTAAATATGTCTTTAACCAAAATAGAACTAATACAATTGCGAAGAACCCCATCTTCGTAGAAATTAGTTTCTTCACTTAATATTCACCTCGTATGGTTTCTGGGTTATTTTTAGCTTTTATACAAAGTATTTAATACTTACAAAGGCTAATTATAACACATGGTTTAGGGATTGGGAAATGGGAAGTTATGGTTGATATTGTCGAAAAAGGACAATCATTTTACATGTTATTTTTCCACTTTCCTACCTACTAAAAAAAAAGACAGGACCAGCGTTCCAGCGAATGTTAGGACGCTGGACTGACTCCCCGTGTCTCCGTAATGTAAATTTAATAAACTTCCTATATCATTTTTGCCAAAAATGAATTATAATTTATAAATTGTTGTGTAAAAGTAAAGGGAGGGGAACGATATACAAAAGATAAGTTATAATCGAAAAACGATTGTCGCATTGTTGCTTGCTGGGGCATTTATCTCCATTTTAAATCAAACGTTAATGATTACTGCAATACCTCCTATAATGGAGGAAATGGGAATTACGGCAAACACTGGTCAGTGGCTTACGACGGTGTTTATGCTTGTCAATGGTATTATGATTCCCATCAGTGCATTTTTATTAGAAAGATTTACCACGAGACAATTGTTTATTACAGCAATGAGTGTTTTTGCTTTAGGTACATTAATTTCTGGTATTGCGCCTAATTTCTCCGTTTTGTTAATAGGACGGGTAATACAATCTGCAGGAGCAGGGGTTATGCTACCACTTATGCAGACAGTATTTCTATTGATCTTCCCAGTACATAAACGTGGATCAGCTATGGGTTTAATTGGTCTAGTTATCTCATTTGCGCCTGCACTTGGTCCTGCTATTTCTGGATGGGTGACGGAGCATTATTCTTGGAGGGTATTATTCTTTATCATCCTACCAATTGCCATTATAGATATTATCATTGCCTTTTTCGCAATGAAGAATGTAACGGAATTAAAGAAACCGAAATTAGATATTCCATCTGTTATTTTATCCTCTTTTGGATTTGGAGGGTTGCTTTATGGATTTACTTCAGCTGGGAATTATGGTTGGGGAGCAAGTTTAACCATTATTTCTCTCACTATTGGAGTTGTTTCGCTTCTTTCCTTTATATTAAGACAGTTAAGACTACAGCATCCAATGTTAGAATTCCGAGTTTTTACGTATTCCATTTTTCCACTAGCTGTTGCTATTGGGATGATTACATTTATGGGATTAATCGGTACAGAAACACTTATCCCACTTTATATGCAAAATATGCGTGAATTCACAGCTTTTGAAGCGGGACTTGCGTTGTTGCCAGGTGCATTGATTTCTGGTTTTATGTCTCCTATTACAGGTAGGATCTTTGATAGATATGGTGCCCGTAAGCTAGCGCTAGTTGGTTTACTAATTATTGCTGTCTCATCTATCCCGTTTACTAGATTAGACACGGAAACATCACTTGCTTTCATGACAATCATGTATAGTATTAGAATGCTAGGACTATCCATGGTGATGATGCCAATTTCAACAGCGGCATTAAACCAATTACCTAAACGACTAATACCTCACGGAGCAGCGATGGATAATACAATGAGACAGGTAGGTGCTTCTGTTGGAACAGCTATTCTTGTTACCGTGATGACAACCACAGGGGAAACAGCAGCACGAGCAGAAATTCCTAATCCAGATATTTATGGAGTGAATATCGCGTTTATCGTGGTAGCAGTCCTTGCCTTTGTTGGACTAGTGATCTCCTTTTTCGTGAGAGATAGTAAAGTATCTCAAGAAGAAGTGGAGAAAAGGGATTTAGAGAGATTAAGGGAAAAAGAACAAGGTAAACAGAAAATTTATCAAAAAGCTTAAGTATTGTAGCCCAATATTCGAATACGAATATTGGGCTATTAATATTAGCTAAGCTACTAAGGTGACGATTCCGATATTCTAAAGTATAATTCTATTAATATCTTAATTGGACGGTGAAATGGGATGAAGCAAATAACAGTTGAAGACTTAGTTGATAAGTTTCAATTGAAAGTACTTGCAGGAGAGAATCGATTGCAAAATATGATTACACAATCACGAGTGCATCGACCTGGCTTGGAATTTGTTGGACATTTTGATTTTTTTCCAACAGAAAGAGTTCAGATTTTGGGGAGAAAAGAGGTTACTTATTTACATAAATTAAGTAAAGAAGAACGGAAAATCCGAATTGGAAATATCGTTCATTACCATCCACCATGCTTTATCGTTACTAGTGGGGAGGAAGGGTTGACCTATTTAACGCATCATTGTGTAGAAGAGGGGATTCCGTTATTGGTAACAAAACGTCCTGAAATAACTTCAGAGTTTGTCCAAAAATTAGATGCTTATTTAATAAAGGAATTGGCTAAGGAAATAGCGTTGCATGGGGTTTGTATGAATGTTTCAGGAATTGGAGTTTTAATCCGAGGAAATTCTGGAGTTGGAAAAAGTGAAACAGCACATACATTAATTCGCCGGGGTCATCGTTTAGTAGCGGACGATATCGTCGTGTTAAAAAAACTTAGTCCACGAACAATTCTAGGCACGCATGATGAAAAAACGAAGGAGTTTCTAGCATTACGAAGTATTGGATTAATGAATGTGGTGCGAATGTATGGACGGAGGGCTTTCCAAGATGAGACACGAATAACACTGGACATTCATTTGACGAAATGGGAGAAAGATGCCTTATATAATGAGTTGGAACAGGAGATTAGTTACACAGACTATATGGGTGTAAAAATTCCTTCTATGGAAATTCAGCTTCAACCTGGACGTGATGTAGCTGGACTGATTGAAGCAGCTGCTAATAATTGGTATTTGAAACAACAAGGGTATAATGCAGCAGAAGAGTTTTATAGTAGAATTGAAGCGGATCTGGAGAAATCTACAACAGATTAATCTAATCGAGAAACATCATCGAATAACATCAAGGGCACCGGCCGTAAAACTTGCCACCGCCATGTATTATTAAAGGGAGTAGACAACTTTGGAAACTTACTTAGTCTTTAAGGTTTTAAACAATAATGTCATTATTGCACTGAATGACGAGAAGGAAGAAGTTATATTAATTGGGAAAGGTATTGGTTTTAATAAGAAGAAAAATGATCTTATTAAGGAAGATACGGTAGAAAAACTATTTGTGTTACGAAATAAATTAGAGCAGGAGAACTATTTAAAATTACTGCCTAACCTATCTGAATCCACACTTGGAGCTATCATTACGGCAACAGAAATGATTAAACGTAAATCAAATGTCCTACTAAAAGAAAAGGTCCATGTTGCTTTAACTGATCATATACTATTTGCGATTACACGTCTGAATCGTGGTATGGGAATAAAGAATCCATTTCTAACGGAAACGAAGGTATTATATCCTTTTGAATATGAAATTGCAGCAGAGGTTGTCGATCACATTAACCATTCACTTGATATTTATTTACCTGAAAGTGAAATCGGTTTTATAGCTTTACACGTTCATAGTGCGATAACCGATACATCATTATCTGAACTAAATACGTATTCTAATTTACTATCTCAATTAGTTAACACGATTGAGGAACAGTTAGATGTTAAAATGGACCGTGAAGGCATTGACTATTTTCGTATCGTTAGACATATACGTTACACGATTGAACGAGTGTTAAAAGGTGAAAAATCGGAGGAGCCAATGAAATTAGCTGCCCTCTTGAAAAATGAATATCCAGTGTGTTATAATCTTTCGTGGAAACTTATTAAGATTATACAGCAAACCTTAAAAAAACCTGTATACGATGCAGAAGCTGTTTATTTAACTATGCATCTGCAGCGTTTACTTTTAAAAAAGGATTCATAATTATACGTGTAACTGATTCGATCAGGCATGAGTAGAGATTATGAAAATGAAGAGATTGGGTAAAACTAACCCTATCCTTTATTTTCACATACTCTATTCATGCCTTTTTTGTTTTCTAGGAAATTATAAAATTTGTATGGCTGTGGATAACTTAGATATCGAAATAGCCACGTCCGGCTCCAGCGCCCAGTGACTAGTAGACTTCCTTCACCTCCGTACGATAAAGAAGACTTGCCAATTGGTGAAACCAGAGGGCTTAGTCGCACTTATACCCTTGTGGTGAAAGTCAACATCGGTTCAAACTTAAGGAAGGTCGACTAAAACCGGCCTTTGCGGCCAACGTCGACATACCCCTATGAAGGGGCATGTTTCCTTTATCTCCTACGGCGGGGG
>NZ_LYCS01000001.1 GCF_001659985.1 Oceanobacillus sp. Castelsardo | reverse complement strand
AGCTGGGTAGCTACGTGTGGAAAGGATAAGTGCTGAAAGCATCTAAGCATGAAGCCCCCCTCAAGATGAGACTTCCCATCATTTTAAATGAGTAAGATCCCTCAGAGACGATGAGGTTAATAGGTTTGAGGTGGAAGCGTGGCGACACGTGGAGCTGACAAATACTAATCGATCGAGGACTTAACTAACTTCTTTTGATGTCAAGATTACTCTTATTTAGTTTTCAGGATACAAATCCTAATTGAATATTTTTGTCTGGTAGTGATGGCGGAGAGGTCACACCTGTTCCCATACCGAACACAGAAGTTAAGCTTTCCAGCGCCGATGGTAGTTGGGGATCTCCCCTGCGAGAGTAGGACACCGCCAGGCAATTTCAAAAAGTCAGGATACAATTAAATTTGTATCCTGACTTTTTTTAGAGAAGGGATTAATGCCGAAGTACATAAGAGTAAGCTCTTCAAGTAAATCGTATCGGTAATGAAGTAGTAGATAGAAAAAATAGTGGTTAACAAACAAGGAGCATAGAAAATCAAAGACTATATGCAAGAAAATAATATATTAATAATAGAAATAGATTTGAATTAATAGAGAAATGCCTATAAGCCCAATGCTAGGAGGGTATACTTATAAATGCAATTTAATTAAATATTACTATATGCTTATGTTATATTAGAATAAAATACAAGTAGAAAAGTTGGTGGATTTTATAGTAATAACCTCGGCTGTAGTAACAGTTGTTCACTATTTAATAAGCTTATTTGTAGGAATCATTATATATTATTTGATTAATGATAAGTCAAGAGAGAGCAATAAAAATCAAGTTAATGAAATCATTTCAGAAATAGTTAATTTTGTCATTTTCCTATGGGTTGGAAAGGTGTTATTCAACTATTCAAGATTATTAGAGGATCCATTAATCGTTTTCATCATCCCAAGTGATTCAACATCATTTTATTTTGCTTTTCTTTGTATGGGAGGTTTATTTTTTTATAAATTTAAGCAAAGACGGTTTGATGTTGGCAAATTTCTCCAAGCCTTTTTTCCCATATTTATATTTAGCTCTTTTTGCTATGAATTTATTCAATTAGTTTGGGAAAATAATCGTTTTTCTTTTGGATATAGTTTAGTGTTAGGAATCCTGATAATTGTCCTACTTTTGACATATGGGCGAGTAAATAACTTTCATTTTATTACTATAATGTTAGTAGGATGGTCTATAGGATTAATTATTCTAGCATTCTTACAAAATCATATTGTAATCTTTGGTTATTCCATTCAAATCTGGTTTCCTGGATTCATTCTTGCCATTGTTCTTTTATCTATATTAAAAAGGAAATTCGTTTAATGCTTGAATAGTTTCCATTCACTTCACTTATAAGTACAGATTCAGGAGGATATTAATGAAAAAAATTATTATAGCAGTTATTATTGTAGGTATGCTCGGCTGGGCTATTTATGACTTTGTTATAAATAATGAAGTATCTAAAGAAGTAGGTACAGCTGCTGGAGATATTGCACCGGATTTCGAATTAATTACGTTAGACGGGGAAACAGTAAAATTATCTGATTATCGTGGAAGTAAGGTATTTGTTAATTTTTGGGCTACGTGGTGTCCACCATGTCGTGCAGAAATGCCTGACATGCAGGAGTTTTATGACACAGAAGATATTCAAGTTTTGGCAGTTAATTTAACATCAACTGAAAAGAGTGTTGATGATGTACAGAAGTTTGTTGATGAGTTTGGTTTGACATTTCCAATTTTAAAGGATGATAAGGGAGAAATTGAACAAATGTATAAAATAAATGCCTATCCAACCTCTTATCTTATTGATTCCAATGGAGTGATAAGAAAAATAGCTCTAGGGGCAATGAATTACGAAATGATGGTTCATGAATTTGAGAAAATTAAATAAAAATACTTAGTTTGTAAAGTAGCAGAGTAATTCGAGTTGAATTGCCCTGCTATTTTTTTATATTTCGTATGATTTCAAGGGAAGACCCCGTTATTTTGAATAGGGAATGTTGTATTCGATTATGAAAATCATTCTCATTAGTATTTAATTAAATGAGAATTTATTTGTGGTTTTTAAAAGAATTTTATTTAAAACTATTGACTTATTAATGTTAGGTGGTAAAATTTAGCTACACATTAATTATAATTATTATAATTAAATAATAATGATTATTATTATCAATAGAGGAGGTTTTCAGTTGGTTACAGATTCAAATGTCTTGAATAAAAAGGGATCAAGTTCTTTACCTTTGCAGACTAAAACGTCATTTATTCAAAAAATAGGTGAACATATTGAATTATTTGCTGCGTTACTCAGTGGATTAATTATTCTCTTAACATGGTCATTTGAAAGTTATCTAAGCGAACCGATGTGGGTTTCTCTGCATATTATTGCTTTTATCATTGGCGGTTACGCGAAATCAAAGGAAGGTATCACGGAAACTGTAAAGGCAAAAAGATTAAATGTTGAAATGTTAATGATCTTTGCAGCAATTGGCTCAGTATCCATCGGTTATTGGACTGAAGGGGCAATTCTAATCTTTATTTTTGCGCTATCAGGTGCTCTCGAAACATATTCCTTGAATAAAAGTAATAAAGCTATTACATCTTTAATGGAATTACAACCGGAAGAGGCAGTGCTTTTAAAAAATGGTCAGGAGTCTATTGTTTCTGTGTCATCATTACATGTGAACGATATTATATTAGTTCGTGCGGGAGAGAGAATTCCAGCAGACGGTAAAATTGTCAAAGGATCAAGTAGTATAGACGAAAGTGCTATTACTGGGGAATCAATGCCAGTAAATAAGAATCTAAACCAAGATGTTTATGCAAGTACAGTAGCGTTAGATGGAACATTACAAGTTGAAATTACTACAGAGCCATTGGAAACACTATTCCAGAAGATAATAAAAATGGTTCAACATGCGCAGGAAGAAAAATCACCTTCCCAATTATTTATTGAACGATTTGAGGGTACTTACGTAAATATTGTATTAATTTCAGTTGCGATTATGATGTTTTTACCATATTTCGTCTTTGGTTGGTCTTTATCTGATAGTATTTATCGGGCATTGGTTCTTTTAGTTGTAGCCTCTCCTTGTGCTCTTGTTGCTTCTATTACACCTGCTACCCTTTCGGCAATCTCCAATGCAGCAAGAATAGGAGTATTATTTAAAGGTGGGGTTCATCTTGAGAATTTAAGTCACATTAAGGCAATCGCCCTTGATAAAACAGGAACTTTAACAAACGGAAAACCAGAAGTAACAGATGCTTATTTTTCATCGGATTATGATGAAGATTATGTTATAACGGTGGTCGGTGCCATTGAGAATGAATCCACTCATCCTTTAGCTCAAGCAATCACTACCTATAGCAAAAAACAAAGTACCTTTAATCCAGATATCAATGTTATAGATATGAAAACCAGAAGTGGTTATGGTGTTACAGCTATAGTTGATGAGAAGAAATGGGAAATTGGAAAGCCAGATTATGTTGGAAAACGAGAAGCTGATAAATTTTTAGATGGTAAAGTTTTTTCACTAGCTGCAGAAGGAAAAACAATTGTTTTTGCAAAAGTTGAGGATACCATCGTTGGTTTATTTGCTATGAAAGATACTATTAGGGAAACTACAATTAATGCAATTCACGAATTGAAACAAAAAGGAATACAACCGGTTATGTTAACTGGAGATAATCAAATGACTGCAAAAATAATTGCTGAAGAGGTTGGAATCAATAAATATATTGCTGACTGTTTGCCACAAGAAAAAGTAAGTCAAGTGAAAACATTACGTAAACAATATGAAAATATTGCTATGGTTGGAGATGGAATTAATGACGCACCTGCTTTAGCAAGTGCAAATGTTGGTATTGCGATGGGAGAGGGGACAGATGTAGCATTAGAGACTGCTGATGTTGTGTTAATAAAGAACGATTTATCAAGATTAAATCATTCTATTACTCTATCGAAACGAATGAATCGAATCGTTAAACAAAATATTGTTTTTTCCTTAGGTGTCATTGTAATATTAATACTAACAAACTATATGCAATTATTAGATCTTCCTTTAGGAGTTATAGGTCATGAAGGAAGTACGATATTAGTTATATTAAATGGATTACGATTATTAAAATAATTTAAAAGGGCGCATATTATAAGCGTCCTTTTTGCTTTTAGATAAAAGATGGTTTATCGTAAGGTCATGTAAGAAAGGTTGGATTCCTATTTTCATTTTATCTAAAAATTACTTAAAGATAAGTGATATTAATCAATTCTTTTTTATTCAATCTTTGTTATGATTATAATAAATCGTATAGATTCAATAAGAAAATCAAAGATTATAAAGGACATTATAAATGAACGGAGTGGCTTTAATGACATTGCAAGTATCAGAAGACGCAGCAAAATGGTTTATCGATGAAATGGGATTGGAAAAAGGAGAATTAGTACAATTTTATTTAAAAATATATGGTGGTATTCCTACTGTTCATTCTAATTTCTTTTTAGGATTATCCGTCGGGGAAAATGGAAAAGTAGCTATAAAGACAGAAGTTGAAGGTATTACTTTCTATTTTAATGAAAAAGACGCTTGGTTTTTAGATGAATATAATATGAAAGTGGAATTAGGAAAGGAAGAGCCTGAATATCATTTTGAAGAAAAATAAAAACGGATTTTTTTGATTTGATAAGGGGAGAACCGTGTACGGATCTGTAGTGGATGGTGTATGCGGTTTTTTCTTTTTAAATATTTCCTGGGCATTGAATATGATTTTTCTGATATGATTATTTTGGAAGAATTGTAAGACTTGAGGTGGGGTATGAATAGATTAATAGATAAAAAAATAGTGATTACAGGAGCATCGTCAGGTATTGGAGAAAAAATAGCTATAAAGACAGCTGAAAAGGGAGCTCATCCTGTGCTATTAGCAAGATCTGAGATGAAATTAAAAGCAATCGCGGAGAAAATAAAAACAGAAACCTCGGTGCAACCTTTCTATTTTAAACTTGACGTAAGTGATAGGAAGGAAGTGGAAAGGGTTTTTGTTGAAATATATAGGACTATTGGGAACATTGATGTGTTAATAAATAATGCAGGATTTGGAGTTTTTGATGCTTTTCATGTGGCAAATTTAGACGATATGGAAAAGATGTTTCAGGTTAATGTCATTGGATTAATGAACTGCACAAAACAGGTAATTCCTAATATGATAGACCGCAACACGGGGCATATCGTTAATATAGCATCCCAGGCTGGTAAACTAGCAACACCAAAAACAAGTGGATATGCAGCTACTAAGCATGCCGTTCTCGGTTTTACCAATTCGCTAAGGCTTGAACTCACAAAAACAAATATTCATGTATCTGCTGTAAACCCCGGGCCAATCGAAACAAATTTTTTTGAAAGTGCGGATCAATCTGGAACTTATGTCAATAACGTGAAAAAATATATGTTGCAATCGGACGTAGTTGCTGAAAAAATTGTACATTTAATGGAGCGACCAAAACGAGAGTTAAATATTCCATATTGGATGAATCTAGGAAGTAATCTTTACAATATGTTTCCACGTTTAGCTGACAAGTTAGCAGGCCCTTTTTTAAATAAAAAATAAACTAAATAATGCTTGTTTTATATGTGGTTATTTGATACATTGGAGTTAATAATTAAATAAACACTTATTTTATATGTATTATAGTGTGTGTTCAAAAAGGAGGATAAAAAAGGACCGAGAAGTTCGAGGCGGCGCAGCTTTGAGGAACGGAACGTATGCAATTAATACGTGAGTACCGGAGAAGCAAGTCAACGAAGAATTTCGAAGTGTCCTTTTTACCGGACTTTTTGAACATCCTATTAAAGTAAGGTAGAGGTGCAAAGACCATTAGTACTTATGTGGAGGAGAGTGAGATCCGACGAACCATAAGGAAAGGGGAATTTGCCGAAGCAGAGGGATTCTCATCATCCCAAAGTTGGGTCTGTATTGAAAAAGTACAGAACTGTCATATAGGGGACTATATGGGGGGCTATCTAGCTAAGAACTTTGACAAAATGTTCTAGCAACAACGAGCTCTCTAAGAATTCGTTGTTGCTTTTTAAATGAGTCCTCCACACTCGTACGTTTGACAAATAATAAAGAGGGTGTGAAGTTTATGAATTTTGGTAATGTATTAACGGCAATGGTGACACCATTTGATCAAAATGGAGAAGTCGATTATGATGCAACAAAATCTTTAGTAAACCACTTAATTGAAAATGGTTCGGATGGGTTAGTTGTAGCTGGGACTACAGGTGAATCCCCAACATTAACTCATAAGGAAAAACTTGATTTATTCAAATTCGTAATGAAAGTAGTAGAAGGAAGAGTACCTGTTATTGCTGGAACAGGATCAAATAATACACGAGCCTCCATTGAACTAACGATAGAAGCTACTGAACTCGGCGTAGATGGAATTATGCTTGTAGTTCCTTATTATAATAAACCATCTCAAGAAGGTATGTATCAGCATTTTCGTGCTATTGCAGAAAGCACAACACTTCCAATTATGCTTTACAACATTCCGGGTCGTAGTGTAGTAAATATGGAGCCATCAACTGTTATCCGACTTGCTCAAATTGAAAATATTGTCTCTATTAAAGAAGCAAGTGGAGATTTAGATAATGTATCTGAAATTATTACACATACTCCAGACAGTTTTAGCGTTTATACTGGTGATGATAGTATGACTTTACCGACATTATCTATAGGTGGAACAGGCGTGGTGTCTGTTGCATCTCATGTGATTGGTAATGAAATGCAGGAAATGGTAACCCGATTTAAACACGGTGATGTAGCTTATGCAGCTTCTGCACATCGTCATCTTTTACCATTGATGAAAGCACTATTCACATCACCAAACCCAACCCCAGTGAAAGAAGCACTAAATCATATAGGTGTACAAGTTGGTAGTGTGAGATTACCATTAGTACCTTTAAACGATACAGAACGTGCGGCTCTTTATAAAGTAATGGGAAGCTATAGTGAAAGAAAAGCAGTAGGATATTAATTTTAGTAAAGGAAGAACAAGCTTATTGGCTTGTTCTTTTTTTGCGAATAATTTTAAAAGAATTATAACTACGAAAGAAGTGATGTTGACGTTTTGGAACCACTTTGGTAAGGTTATGGAAACAACAACGTTTTGGAAAGGTATGATTAAGGTGCAAGAGTTTAATAATGAAAGGTTTAGACAATTTTTATCGAATACTTTACAAGAAAAAAATTTATCGATAAGAAAATTAAGTAAGCTATGTGGTATAGATCATGCTACTATTTCTAAAATTATGAATGGGAAACGTAAAATTAACTTAAAACATTTGGAGAAACTAGCTATTGGTTTAGATATAGAACTACCCATTTTAATGAAAGAAGCCGGCTATAATATGGAGATGAAGAATGAAAATGCTTCAGATATTCAAGTAGCTTTAGAAAATATCCAACAATTAATAGAATCGTCAAATCTATATCATGGTAATTTTACGTTGGAGAAAATGGAGCAGGAAATAGTGAACTACAAAAATTATAGTCAGACAGAAGAGGGGAAAAATACTATATTCAATCATTTTAATGAAAAGATACAAAAGTCAGGTGCAATTGGCCCATATATTCAAAAAATGAATTGGATGTATCATAGATTCATAGAAGAAAAAGGAACTTCATTTCAAATCGGGTTAATGGGCGGTGCTCTTCTTTATTTTATTGTTACAACGGATTTACTTCCAGACTATCTTTTTCCGATAGGATATTTAGATGATGCACTAGTAGTTCAAACCGTTTCTCAGCAAATGAATATTAAAAGTTAGAGAGGCGAACACGAATATCATGCGGGAAAAAACACAACAATTGGATTATCTACTAATCATTTCTGTGATTGGTTTATGTATTATTAGTTTACTTGCTGTATATAGCGGTTCTGGTCAATATGAAAAATCCGAACCATTTTATTTTGTAATTAGACAATTAATGTGGTATGGTATCGGATTTGCAATCATGATTGCTGTAGCGAAATTTGATTATGAATTACTTGAAAAGTGGGCATTAGCCTTTTACATAATAGGGTTATTTTTATTACTACTTGTTCATTTTTTTGGAATAGAGAGAAACGGTGCTAAAAGATGGGTTTATTTAGGTTTGCTTGAGATTCAGCCGTCTGAATTTATGAAAATATTCCTTGTTTTATATTTAGCAAAAGTTTTGAGTGCAGCTGGTGAAAAACAGTTATCACTAAAACATAATCTCAAACTTATGATTCAATTAGTTGGTTATACGATGATTCCCTTCCTGTTAATATTAGTACAACCCGATTTGGGATCAGCGTTAGTAATAATAGGTGTTGCGGCTTCTTTATTTATTGTATCCAATGTATCAACTAAAATAATTCTTTTATTTTCAGGTGCAGTTGCTAGTATGGTAGGCTTTCTCGTTTATTTATTTCAATATCAACATGAAATATTTACAAAGCTTCTACAACCACATCAATTATCGCGAATTTACGGTTGGATTAATCCAAATCAGTATTCTTCTGGTTACGGTTATCAATTACAACAGGCTTTAATGGGGATTGGTTCTGGACAACTAACCGGCAATGGATTTAACCAAGGAATTCAAGTACAAAATGGTAAAGTGCCTGAGGCGCATACGGATTTTATATTTGCAGTTATCGGAGAAGAATTTGGTTTTGTCGGAACAAGTATACTTATTTTTATTTACTTTTTATTAATCTATCGTATTATTCAGATTTCCTTCCGATCCAATCATTTATTTGGGGTATATATTTGTATTGGAATAACTGGTTTAATCGGAATTCAAGTATTTCAAAATATAGGTATGACAATAGGATTAACACCAATTACTGGCTTGGCCTTACCCTTTGTTAGCTATGGAGGGAGTGCATTATTAACTAACTTTATTGCATTGGGGTTGGTATTAAGTGTACAGTTACGATCAAAAAATTATATGTTTAGTGAGAATATCATTCAGTAGAAAGGAAACCACCAATGAAATCCATGTTAATCCGAAAAATAAAACGATTTGATTATTCATTAGTATTAATAACTATATTATTAGCGGGTTTTGGATTAATGATGGTATACAGTAGTAGTTACGCCGTTGCTTATATCCATTATGATAACCCTACTTATTTTTTTACAAAACAATTGAAATGGCTCATCATTGGACTGTTTTTCTTTATAATGGCCACCATTATACCTTATCGCATCTATAGTAAACTAAGTCCATTATTAGTAATTGTATCAATCGTATTGCTTGTAATGGTGTTAATTCCTGGACTGGGCACGGAGAGAAATTATTCTCAGCGATGGATTCATTTAGGTCCCGTTTTACTTCAGCCTACAGAAGTAATTAAATTATTTATGATTATCTATTTTGCTGCTTTTTATGCGAAAAAACAGGAAACGATTAACCAATTTAAAAATGGGGTTTTACCACCATTAATTATATTAGGGATGATTTTCCTTTTAATTTTAAAACAGCCTGATTTAGGTTCTGCAGGACTTATTTTACTTGCTTGTTTAACGATTGTCATATGTTCAGGGGTAAAGAAGAGACATTTATTCATGCTTGGAAGTGTTGGGGCTCTAGGTATAATTTATTTTTCAATTACATCTTCCTATCGCATGGAGAGAATAACTTCATTTATTGATCCATTTGCAGATCCTTTTGGTGAAGGGTACCAGTTAGTAAATGGTTATATTGCTATTGGTACAGGAGGAGTGATGGGGAATGGTTTAGGTAATAGTATTCAAAAGTTAGGATTTCTACCAGAAGCCCATACTGACTTTATTATGGCAGTAATTATTGAGGAACTAGGTATTTTCGGATTGATTATCATCATTAGTGCGTATATTTTCATTATGTTCCGCGGTGTACAGATTGCAAGGGAGTGTAAAGATAGGTTTGCAAAATTACTTGCAATTGGAATTACCTTTCAAATTATAGCTCAAGCATGCATAAACCTAGGAGCGGTTTCCGGACTTCTGCCAATAACGGGGATAACATTACCTTTAATTAGTTATGGTGGATCTTCTCTAGTTATTACAATGATATCATTGGGAATTTTAATAAATATATCATCCTATAGAGAAAATATTAAATCAGTTCCAGTAAATCGAGAAGCAAGAATGATTAAACAAGTATGATAAAGGCTGTTTTAGCCATAATATCCCTTGGGAGGTGTTTATTATGGCTAATGAAAATAATAAAAATAAACAAAATAGTTTTAGTGATGAACAAAAAGTAAGAAAAAATTTATCTAAGGAATTTGATCATGAATTTGCAAACGAACCATTAACAGCAAATGAAAAATACAATAACAAAAAGACAAAAAAGCGACAATAACATTTATCTAACCCCTTTGACCAAAAGGGGTTTTTATGTTTTTATTACTGAAGGGGAGGGGGATTTTAAATGAAAGAAGTACATAAGATTATTCCAATCATGATAGATGCACCAGCCAATTTAAAAACAGTTAATTTTTATATTGTAAAGTCAGAGCAATCACTAAGTTTGGTTGATGCCGGTTTTAATAATGAACAGTCATTCAATGCATTAGAATTAACATTACGAGAAAATGGCTTTTCTATAGGAGATTTAACTGAAATTATTTTAACTCATAATCACTATGATCATGTCGGGCTCGTAAATCCAATTACTAGCGAGCATCCAATTCCTGTCTATGCACATAAGGATGCAATTCCGCGATTGAAAAGAGATCGTTACTTTTTGGAAATGAGGGTTGACTTTTATGTGAAATTATATGAAGAAATGGGTTGTGGAGACGCAGGGGATAAACAAATTGCCTTTTTGAAGAAATCGATTGAAAGAAATAGCAGTCAGGCACTTGAATCTGAAATCACTCCAATAGGTGACAAACATTTTCATTTTGATATTTTAGAGGTTCCAGGACATGCGCCAGACCAGGTAGCTTTATACAGTCCTGAAAATAAAGAGATGATAGCAGGCGATTTAATTATCGAACATATTTCTAGTAATGCATTGGTAGAGCCTGATTTTAATGGAGAAAAACTTCCAACATTGCTTCAACATAAACAATCCCTAGAAAAAGTTCAAAAGATGGACATCGAACGGATTTATTCAGGACACGGGGATATCATTCAAGATCCTAATTCATTAATAAAGAAAAGAATCGATGGTATTGAGCTTAAAGCTGAGAAAATAAGAAAAGCAATAGAAAACGGAGCAACAACGGGAGACGAAATTGCAAGGAAGTTTTATAAAAAAAGTTATCATAGTCAATTTTCTTTAGTTATGTCAGAAATCATTGGTCATCTTGATTATCTCGAGAAGAGGGAGAGAGTATTTAAGGAAATGAAAAATGGTGTATGGCATTATAGTAAAGCTGAATAATACAGGTTATGAAAATGGATTTCAATCATTGGCTCGTTTGTGACGGCTTTAGTATAATAAAGCTACAGGGAAGTTTTTGAATTTACAAGATGAAGGAGTGGTTAGTATGTATAGAAAAGTAGAAGATTTTTTATTGGATTGGTCACATGCGTCTCATGGTACGATTCAAGTTCTTGAAGCATTAACGGATGATACTTTAGGACAGGCTATTGTAGAAGGTCATAGTACATTAGGTTGGCTAGGGTGGCATTTAGCAACGGCTCCTGCGTACTTCTTAGGATTAGTTGGGTTAAATGTAGAGACAGGTGATCCTCAAGCGGTTCCTCATAAAGCTAGTGAAATTGTGGAAGCGTATAAAAAGGTTGTTGCAGAGGTGGAACGTGAAGTGAAAGAAAATATGACCGATGTGAAATTTGCAGAAGAAGTTGAAATGCACGGGCATCCATCCCCGAGAGGTGCAGTATTACGACTTTTCATTGATCACCAAACACATCACCGTGGACAAATGACTGTGTTAATTCGCCAGGCTGGTTTACCTGTTCCAGGAGTGATGGGGCCAACGAAAGAAGATCGTGCGAAGGCTTAGTATACTTAGGTTAAACTACAAAAGCGAACCTTGTTAGTTGCGGTTCGCTTTTGTTCACGAAGAAGTCCGGCATTGAAAAATCTACAAATAGAAGATTCTTTAAAACTGCTTTCCGAATATATTTAGGTATCCCAAAGAATACGATAGTGCAACTATCAAAAAAAATATACCAACAATAAAGGAAAAAAAGATCCAGTCTTTTTTTTCAATAGTCATCTGATGGTAGTGAGTACGATCCGTATCCCCAGTAAATCCTTTCGATTCCATAGCAATTGCCACCCGTTCAGCTTTGCGAATTCCATTAGCCAATAGTGGAATAGCATATCTACGGAATTGATTTAGTTTTCCTTTCAATCCTTTTGTTCTTCCTACACCACGAATGTGATGCGCCTGTCTTAAAATCTGTAGTTCCTGTTGAAATAAAGGCAAAAATCGATATCCGGCCAGAATTCCATATGTGATTACAGGTGGTACTTTACATTGTTGCATAAGGCTAAGCATAAATTTAGTCGAGTCTGTTGTTAAAGCAAATAATAGTGATAATGCTACAAAGCAAAGAGATCGAAGTGCCAGACTAATCCCTGTGAGCATACTGCCACTAGTTATTTCCAAACTCCACAACGTAACTATAACTTCACCATTCGAAAACGATTGATTCGTATACAAGATGGCCATCCATCCGAAGCTCAAAGCAACAAAAACAAATGGACTGAAGATTTTTAGCCACTTTAGTATGGAAATACCTCCGATAGTAAAGGTTACGATAAGAATAAAAACAAAATAAGAAAGTGGTGTAAATACATCAAAAGTAAAGCTTAGTAAAATGCCTGGTATTAACACCGCTATGGCCTTTATTGATGGATTAATAGACGAGATCATAAATAAACAGCACCTTCTCCACAACCGCTCCGTATTCGATAAGGCAAGCGTAATCTAGCTTTCTTCAGAATCTCCCTTTGTTCCCAAAGCTCTCTAGGTTCACCATTATAGACAATAGTTTGTTCATTTAATACAATGGCACGATTAGTGATATCGACAATGTCCATATCATGGGTAACAAAGACAATGGTTGTTCCTTTTTCTCTTAGTAGACCAACCATATTCATTAATTCCCTCGTTGTCCCGGCATCTTGGCCAAACGTTGGTTCATCAAAAAATAAAATATCTAGTGTTTCATCCATCATGGTTGCAACACTTAAACGGCGTTTTTGTCCACCACTCAAGGAGAAAGGGTTACTAAATCGATGTTTTTCTAGGTGAAACTGCTTCATAAGGTTGGTTGAAATAGATTTTATTTCTTTCTCCGAATATCCATTTAATTTCAAGCCAAATGTTAACTCATCCGACACAGTATCCGTAATAAATTGATGTTCTGGGTTTTGAAAAACGTATCCCATCTTTTTCCTTAATTCCTTGTCATTCCAACGATCTATTGGTTTATCGAAAAAGTTAATATTGCCTTTGTCGGGGAATAATAATCCGGATATTAGTTGGATTAGGGTAGATTTGCCAGCTCCATTTTCTCCAATAATTGCGATAAATTCTCCGCGCTGTATTTCTAAATTAATTTCTCTTAGTACGGTTTGTTTTTTGCGATAAAAACTCATATTTTCTACAGTTAAAATCACTTCTTCTAAGGGGAGGGGAGAATGGACGTAGTTCCGAAACGAATCAGCAGTATTGGAAAATCGCTTTGGTAAAAATACGCCTTCTGATTCGATTAATGATCTTTTTTCTATAAAGATAGAATTCACATTTCCGTTTGCAATTATTTCCCCATTTTTCCCCATTACAAGGACTTTGTCTACGATATCTAACCAATCATCCGCTTGATGCTCAATAATAAGAACAGCTAATTCGTGTTTTTCCTGAACGCTCTTAATTAGCTGAATGAACTCCAGACTAGAAACAGGGTCTAGATTTGCTGTAGGCTCATCTAAAATTAAAATGTTAGGTTCCAGTAAAAGAACGGATGCTAGAGCAATCTTCTGCTTTTGTCCACCCGATAACTCATGGATTTTTCTATTCTGATATCCATCCATTCCGACTAATTTTAATCCCTCCGAAATACGCTTGGGCATCTCAGAAGTAGGGATTTTTATATTTTCTAACGTGAATGCGAGTTCATCTTCTACTGTAATCATACAAAATTGACTTTCAGGATCTTGAAAGACGATACCGATTTTTTGATTTAGTTCTCCCTTTTTAAAATCACGTATGTTTTTTCCATGATAATAGATGTCACCAGAAGAAACACCTTCCACGGCATCAGGGTATAATCCATTTAGACAAAGGGCAAGGCTACTTTTCCCAGAACCACTAGCTCCCATAAGAATAGTAGTCTCGTTTTTATCTAACGAAAATAGTATTCTATTAATTATTGGTTGGTTTAAGGATTCATAGTCAAATGAATAGTTTTCAATATGGAGTAAAGGTCTACGCTGCTCCCGTTTCACGTCGTTTTTGTAGCTCCTTTCCTAATGCATAACCACGAAGTACACCTGTTTTTGCGAGTTGGTCGCTTATCCATTTTCCAAGTACACCTGCAAGGAGTGCACCACTTATTACACGTACAACTAATGTAGCTACAATTAACCAAGGTGTTAGTGCAATGTTACCCGCGTAAAATAGGTGCCATGCAAAGCTAATCAAGGCTGCGGACATACCAGAAAATATTAATACCCGTAACCTGTAGTCTTTCCATTTTGTCATTGCAAAAGCAAGTTCTGCTCCAGCACCTTGGACTGCGGCAGATAAAATAAGTCCCGGTCCTGCTGTGGTTCCGAGTAATACTTCGGTAATCCCTGCAATTACTTCCGCAGTAAAAGCAACACCTGGTTTCCGTAGTATGTACGCTGCAATAATCGAAACAATAAACCATATTCCAAAAATAATTTCATAGCCAAATGGAGCTAAACCAAATGGGACAAGGGCATATTGGATACCTTGGCCCACTAAGAAAAAGGCTAGATAAATAATGCCAAATACGACACCTAATATAGACATGAGAACAATTTCTTTTAATTTCCACTGTTTTGTCATTTTTATTTACTCCTTAAGACTTATTGGTTGGGCTATTTGCAGAAAGACTAAATGTCATCGTAACATGAGAAACGTGATTTTGAACGAGTTCAAAAGATTCATGTAAAGCTTGAAAGAGGTCATGTACCTCTCCATCCAATCTTGTTGCATAGTGAGTAGATGTTACTTTAACGTTACGGTGTTTGGATAAATCGATTTGTTCATAGATTTTATCCATATAATCTTCTCTCCCCAGTGGATAAAGAGCAAATTTACAACCAGCAACTTGAGAGATAGACTTTACCTTTTCCTCATTTAAAGGGGTATCTGTTTCATCCATATACACATCTGCGTCAGAATCCCCTGGACAACCAATGGAAAAAGTTCCATTCATCGCAACATGTTCACCGGTTTTTGCCGCATGAAGGAAAACTGCCTTTGCTACATCAAAAACATGAACCATTTTCCCACGAATACATGTACTAACATCATCCGTCTCCTTCCATACTTTTGAGGTGTCCACTTCATTTAAAGTTGAAAGGATAATATCTGCAAACCGGTCACTCATCGGGTGTAGACTAAACTGACATCCAGCAATTCTACTTGTCCCACAATAATTATTCATATAAAGTCTCCTCCTAAAATGATAAATAAAAAAACTGCATACCTCATGGGAATGCAGTTTACATGTATGTATGTTATTTATGGTTTTTGTAGATTCATACAGTGAACCGCACTTCCCCACGCTAGTATTATCTAGTTCGGGTAATAAGGGTCAGATTTATCCCGCATTAACTGGCTGTAAGGCCCCCACTTCAAGAATTCGTAAGATAACAGGAATTGTAAGTGGGGGACCAACAGCCAGTAAAAGAACGATTCGTTCAACTAACAATCAGTGGGGGTCCCCACTGATTGAAGTTTCACTTTATCTTCTCAGCCACAAAACGTAGCTCCCCTAGTGCCAACTTTCAGATATGCAATTTTTCCTATATTATGAATAAAACATACTTTTTGATTTTTGTAAAGGATTAATATAGAATCAAATAAAAAAGGTGGAAGATTATCCCACCTTAAACGTATCGTTATTCGCTTCTTTAATAAACATACAAGGATCCCCAGGAGATACCATGGTTAAATCATGCATAGCCCTAGTGCATGCTGTATAAAATAACGCTCGCTCTGACTGTTGATTGTATTGATTACTTGATGCATCCGGAATAATTACTGCATCGAATTCGATTCCTTTAGCTAAATAGACAGGTAGTACTAAAATCCCCTTTTCAAAAGTAAAGGTTTCCTCGTTGATTTGGTAGAGATTTATTTCCGTCCGTAGTGATTCATAAATCCGCTTTGTTTCTTCCACCGTTTTACAAATCAATGCGATTGTTTCATGGCCATATCTACGAAGTTTTTCGATTTCCATTAACAATGTCTGGATTAAGTTATTTTCGGCCTGAAGTAGAGTTGGCTTTTTTCCTTCCCGTTCAAATGGTTCAATAATGGAACTTCCAGGAGCAAACTGTTTTGAAAACTCTACAATTTCCTTCGTTGACCGGTAACTTTTCGTTAATATAATCCTTTCGTGGTTACTTTCCACTGCATCCGGAATAAGGGGATTTTCACTTGTCGCATGAGCGTATATTCCCTGATTCACATCACCTAATAATGTCATTCTCGTATAAGGAAAAATATGTCTGATAAATGCAAACTGGAATGCGGAATAATCTTGTGCTTCATCAATAAATAAGTGACGGATGGAGCGGTCTGCGTCGTAGCCAAGAATTTTTCCTTTAAAATATAAATATGGTGTAGCATCTTCCCATGTTAAATACCGCTTATTTAAATGCTTTACCGTAAATGTAGCTATCATATCCCAATCCATTGGCTTTTGATTTGGTTCCCATTTTTCGAAAAGATTTCGGTACGTGGCTAGTACATGGACGAATTTGAATCGTTTAATTTGTTTTCTAATTGGGGCAAATGCTCGTTGAACCACTTCTTTCCGCAAAAAGGTTTCTTCTTGAAGTGGGTCATCTTCATCTCCGTACATATCTTGACTATAAGTGAATGCCTTCTGGTAATCATCTTTGTCTAATAATTGCATTTCTTCCAAAACCCAGTCTTCGGAAACTTCCTTTTGTTGAATATAACGGATTTCCTTTAAGAGCCACTTGGTAACAAGCTCCATTTTATTTGGAATAGAAATATTAGAATCAAGTGTATAAAAATACTGAGTAATTTCTTCTTTTGATATGATAATTTCGTTTTTAAATTTAATGTTTTTAAAAAGAATTCCCTTATGGTTTAAATGAGAAACATACGAATCAACCATCTGTTTAAAATCGATGCTTGATTTGTAATCCATATTTATCACTCGTATATCATATTTATCCTTATGTTTTTCTGTAAGGGTGTACTCGATTTGTTCAAAAGGAGATTCAATTTCTATGTTTTTTTCAATTCTTTTTCTTAAAAATTGTAAGAATGTAGACTGGCCAATATTTGTCTCTCCTAATTCTGGAAGCACATTATTGATATAGCTTGAAAATAAAGGGTTTGGTGAAAGGAGGAGAAGGTCATTTGCATTTAACTCTTCCCGGAAACGATACATTAAATAAGCGACACGCTGTAATGCAGCTGAAGTTTTTCCACTACCAGCAACCCCTTGCACAATTAAAAGATTACTCCGTTCGTTACGAATAATTTTATTTTGTTCCTTTTGAATCGTTGCGACGATGCTTTTCATTTTCGTATTAGCGTTATTACCGAGAGCATGTTGGAGCAGGGAATCTCCTATTGTAAGGCCCGTGTCAAACATCCCTTTCATCTGACCCTGCCTAATAATATATTGCCTTTTTAATGTTATTTCACCATTTATAGTATCTTCCGTTGTTTCATATTGGGCAGGTCCTGGAGCATAGTCATAATACATGCTTGATATAGGTGCACGCCAATCAAAAACAAGAAAATTTTCGTCTTTTTCATCCATAAGAGAAGCTTTACCGATGTAGATTTTTTCTTCTTCATTTGTCTGGTTTTCTTTAAAGTCAATTCTGCCAAAATATGGAGAGTCTTGTAACCAATCTAATGTTTTTCTTTCTTGATCCATATTTCCATGTGACCGTTCACGTTCAGCTAAAAATTCAGCTTGTTGTTTTAAACTAGCTTGCGTTTCTATTATATCGTCTGGTTCGTCTAAATTTACCGTTACGTCGTCCCAAAATTCTTTTCTAAGATCAATAATACTTTCTTTTAGACCAGAAGTTTTCTCCTGTAGTGCTTCTTTTTTCTTTTTTATAACTCGGGTGACATCTTCTAATCTTTTTCTTTCATCTAATTCATCTTGTATTTGATTTTCCTTGTCTTGATTCATTTCAATCAACCCCGTTCAAAAGCGAAATAATATATTCTTATTGTTATTAAAAAACATTCATAATATGAGTTTTCTTTCGCAAATTGATAAAACTCATTCATTATTTATTAATAATGTCCCATTAGATGGAATTTCGTGACGTAAAATTTGTTGTGTAGGAAAAATAAATGTCCATGGCATACTTGTTTCTTTTTCAATAACAAATCTAGGGATGGTAAAGATATGCTCGGCAATGGTTTCTCCATTTGCTTGATAATGTAAATTGTGATTGTAAAAAGTAAAATCTGTATTGGAAGTATTATGAACAAGAACAGTTACTAGTAATTCCCCTTTATGATTGATTGCATGTCTCAAAGTAGTAAATTGTATCTCTTCTTCTCTTGAAAGATTCTCTTTTACCTTTAAAAATTCCTGCTCTATTCTCTCTCTATCTTGATTTGCTATTGTTTTGTCCCAAGCTGCTTCAAATTGTAATGTCTGAGCCATAATGACAACCCCCAATAATTATTTAAACGTATACCCATATCATACAGGATTAAACGAGAATCCCAAAATATACAATTCTAATTTCAATTTTGAAAGTGATATAATAGAGCTAAAAGATTAGTAGTTTCGTTTGAGTAAATATAAAAATTAAAAATGGATGAAATCTATGTCAATTGAGGACAGAAGGGAGCATGATAATAATGAAGTTTTTTCATACAGCAGATTGGCATCTTGGAAAGTTAGTTCAAGGAGTGTATATGACAGATGATCAGCGTTATATATTAAAACAATTCGTTGAAGCGGTAGAAGAGGAAAAGCCCGATGCGGTTATTATTGCAGGTGACTTATATGATCGTGCGGTACCTCCAACGGAAGCCGTTCATTTATTGGATGAGGTTCTCGAAACAATCGTAATCAAGCTTAATATCCCAGTATTAGCCGTAGCGGGTAACCATGATAGTCCAAGTAGACTCAATTTCGGTAGAAGTATCATGAAGGAAAAAGGATTTCATATTATTGGTAATTTTACGGACGACTTTGACCCAGTAGTTTTAAAGGATGAGCATGGTGAGGTACATTTTCATCTTGTCCCATACTGTGATCCAAGTGTTGTTCGAACGATTCTTGAAGATGATGAGATACGAAGCCATGACGATGCTACAAAGAAGATTATCGAGCAGATGAACATACAATTAGACCCCAATGTACGTCATGTATATGTCGGACATGCTTTCGTTACCCCATTTGGAGAAGAACAAGAAAATACGAGTGAATCAGAAAGACCCCTTACGATTGGTGGTGCGGAATATGTAGATGCCCGTCAATTTAAGGACTTTCATTATACAGCTTTAGGTCACTTACATCGGGCGCATTACGTCATGGATGAAACGATTCGATATTCTGGTTCGATTTTAAAATATTCGATATCCGAAGAAAATCACAAAAAAGGTTTTCTAATTGTTGATATGGATGCAGATGGAAACGTAACTCTTGAAAAGCGTCTTTTAACACCAAGAAGGGATATTCGTACGGTAGAAGCAACGATGGAAGAGTTATTAAAACATCCGGTGAATGAAGACTATGTATTCGTACGTTTACTGGACAGTGCTCCAGTACTATCCCCAATGGAGAAAGTTCGCTCAGTCTATCCGAATGCGATGCATGTGGAAAGAAAGAATATTATGACTGGCCTTTTTCAACATGAAGAAAAGGAACATATCAATCGTAGCAGTTTGAGTGACTTTGATCTATTCCAAGCTTTCTATAAAGAAGTAAAAGGACAAGAACCTTCAGAGGACACGGAAATTTTATTTAAAGAAGTATTGGACGAAATGTTAAAAGAGGAAAGTGAAGTTCAAACGATCAAAAAGAGAGAACCAATTAGAAACTAAAGGAAAGGAGTAAAACAGTGAAACCACTAAAATTAACGATGACGGCATTTGGTCCTTATAAATATAGTGAAACTATCGATTTTACAGATTTGGAACAAAACCATTTATTTGTCATATCTGGAAATACTGGAGCTGGAAAAACAACCATTTTTGATGGTATTTGTTTTGCTTTATATGGTAGTGCGAGCGGTTCAGATCGTGAAAACCAGACCATGCTCCGTAGTGATTTTGCGGAAGATAGTACACATACTTCTGTTGAACTTATATTTGAATTACATGGTAGAATCTATCGTATTTTACGTCAATTGGGCCATGTGAAGAAAGGAAATAAAACAAAGACAGGGGAAAAATATGAGTTTTATGAAATAGTGGGGGATAAAGAGATTCCTTGTGTCGACCGGCAAATCATTTCAGAAATTGATAGAAAAGTAGAGACTATTATCGGATTAACGAAAGATCAATTTAAACAAATTGTTATGCTTCCGCAAGGGGAATTTCGTAAATTATTAACTTCAGAAACAGAAAATAAAGAGGAAATATTGCGGAGGATTTTTAAAACAGAATCTTATCAACAAATAGGGGAACGACTTCATCAAAGGAAGCAAAGTGTTAAACAATTGTATAATCAAGCAAAACAAGCGATTGACCATTATATTCAAGGTATCTCATCTAATCTGCCAAATCGAGAGAATTCCTTATTATTTCAAGTAATCTCGGAAGAACATTTCAATATGAATCAAGTTATTTTTGGTTTAAAAGAAGAGAAGGAATTTTATGTTAAGCAAATGGAAAATGATCAAAAAGAGTATGATGATGCATATGCCCTGCATAATAAGAAACAAGCCGAGTATTTTCAAGCAAAAGTAATGAACGAACGGTTTCAAGAGATGGATGAGAAAAAGGCTCGTCTCAAACAATTAGAAGAAAAAATACCTAATGTTGAAATAAAACAACGGGAACTTGAAGTGGCAGAACGAGCAACTACGATAGAAGTATATGAAAAGCAAGTAAATGATTGGCAGATGGATGAGAAACATAAATCTAATCTTCTGAATCAGGCAAAATTAGCTAAAAATAAAGCTACTGAACAATTCGAGAAAGCACGAACGATTTATCGTGAGCAGGAGGATAAAAAGGAAGAGCGGGAACGAGTAACTAAAAAGCTAGATCACCTTAAAGAAATTTTGCCAATGGTGCAAGATATGGAAAAAACGAAGCGGCATATTGTCGAACTTAAGAAGCAAGTTAAGACAGCTTCTACCAATCTTGAGAAAGTTAAAGAAGATGTGGTTCAGAAGCAAAAAAAGAGTGATGATGATTACCAAAAAATAAAAGAGCTAGACGAAAAAACCTCTCATTTACACAGTAAACAAGCAAAATTATCAGAGTTAAAGGTGAAAGGACAAGCTTTATTAGATTACAAAAAATTGCAGAAGAAAATGAAAGAGCTAGAAGCTGATGTTACTAATAAAAAGCAAGCCTATGATCAATTAAAACAGAGCTATCAAGAACAGGAAGAAATTTGGTTAAATAATCAAGCGGTTGTTTTGGCGGAGCATATACATGATGGAGAGGCTTGTCCAGTTTGTGGAAGTAAGGAACATCCACAAAAGGCGGTAAATAGTGGGAAACTTGTAACAAGAGAAGAACTCCAATCTTTGAGAGCAAGCTTGCGTAATACGGAGGAACTTTATCGAAAAGCGGATGGAGTACTAACCGCTAATAAAAACACTTTACAAGATATGGAATCTGAATTACAACTGCAATTTAATATTCAAAAAGAAGAAGCTATTTCTATTTATGATGAAGTAGTGATTGAAGGCAAAAGGATAAAAGAAGAAGTAGATCAACTTATAAAGTTAGCTGAGGAATTAAGAAGCTTAAGGGTGAATCATGAAAAAGAATTAACCTTCATAAGGGAACTTCAAACGAAAAAGGAAAAGCTAGATCATATTTTTTCTCAGTACAATGAGGAATATCAAACAGCATTAGTGCGCTATGAGGAAAGACTAAATCGTGTTCCTGAAGACGTAAGAAATCTAACTGTTTTAGAAAATGAAATTGAAAAAATGGCTAAACATAAACAATACTTGGAAGAGAGTTGGGAATTAGCGCAAAAGCAGTTAGAACAAGCAAAAGAAGAGGATACCAAGTCAGATTCTAATTTACATTATGCGATAAAACAACTTGAAGAAACAAAACTGAAAAAAGAAAAAGCTAAAAAAGAATTTAAAACTAAATTAGAAGAGGCTGCTTTTACTAGTTTAGAAGAATTTAAACATGCGAAAATGTCTCAAGTTGAACAACAGAAATTGAAAGTTGCTATTCAACGTTTTAATGAAGAATTATTAACTGTAAAATCACAGGTTCATGAATTGCAGATTGTTTTAGAAGGTAAAGAAAGACTTGATCTAATCCAATTAGAGGCACAACTTGCACAACTTAAACAGAAATATGAAAATAAGTTAACACGATTAAATCTTTCCAAAGAATATTATCAAGAGACAGATAAATTAATGATTAGTATTTTAGATGGGCATGAGCAAGTAGTTCAGTTTGAAAAAGATTTGTCAATCATTACAGATTTGCATGACATGATACGTGGACAAAATGACAAACGAATCTCATTTGAACGCTATTTGCAAATTGAATATTTGGAAAGAATTATTGAAGCAGCAAACCACCGCTTAAAACGATTATCCAATGGGCAATTTTATTTAATTCGAAGTGACCGCCAAGAATCCCATGGAAAGCAAAGTGGACTTGGACTGGATGTATTTGACACGTACACTGGGCAAACGCGGGATGTAAAGACGTTATCAGGAGGAGAAAAGTTCAATGCTTCCTTATGTTTAGCATTAGGAATGTCAGATGTTATCCAAAGTTTTCAAGGGAATATTTCCATTGAAACCATGTTCATTGATGAAGGATTTGGGTCGTTAGATGAAGAATCTTTATTTAAAGCAATTGATACGTTGATTGAATTACAACAAACCGGTCGCATGATTGGAGTTATTTCTCATGTTCAGGAATTGAAAAACATGTTTCCAGCAGTGTTACAAGTTGAGAAAACAAAAGAAGGTTATAGTAAAACCAAATTTGTTTTGAAATAAAAAATAATAATGATACTTTGAATAAGAATATGTTATACTATAAGAAGAATGAAAAGAGAGGACTGATGGGTGGACAATGAAAAACTAATCTTATTTTTAAACGTTTGAAATGAAATATTTTCTATTTCAATCTGGAGAAAAAATAGGATTAGTCTGCCCACTTTTAATTTCGGGATTATTATTAATAATAAGGTTACTTGTTATGTATAGGTATGGCTAATCCTTCCAATGATATTGGGAGGATTTTTTGAATTTAATAAGTTAAGTTATAAGGACTTTCGGAAATCCTCCCTTAAAGAAAGGGTACGATCGAAATGAGAGAAATGTTGAAATTAATGAATATAACTTATGAAATAAAGGATACGGAAATTTTTAGAAATGTAAATGCAACCGTGCACGAAGGTGATATCATTGCTGTAATTGGAAAAAATGGTGCTGGAAAAACGACATTACTTGAACTAATTCAACACAGAATTCAACCAACAAAAGGACGGGTTAACTTTATTGAGGATAATATAAGAACCGTGATGGTAGAACAAGAAACGAAATCTTTTTCCACTAATCTTACATCATCTATTGAAGCAAAATTATTAAGCTATTGGAATGTACCGGAAAATAATTTTAAACAATTAAGCGGTGGGGAACGATTAAAAGCACGACTAGCTAATGGTCTTTCCAAACAAGCTGAATTGTTATTGTTAGATGAACCTACGAATCATTTAGATGAAGAAAGTATGGAGTTATTAATAAAGTATCTTCAAGACTACAAAGGAACCATTATTTTTGTTTCCCATGATCGTTATTTCATGAATGCTGTTGCAACTAAAATTTGGTCTTTGGAAGACAAATCATTAACAGAACATATTGGGAACTATTCCAGCTTTATAGATTTTCGGAAACAGAGAAGATTATCCCAGCAACGAGCTTATGATAATCAGCAAAAAATGAAAAAGCGGATTGAAGGACAAATAAACGAATTAACTTCTTGGTCGAATAAAGCCCATGCCCAATCTACGAAGAAAGAAGGATTTAAAGAATATCATCGTAAAAAGGCAAAGCGTACGGATTCCCAAATTAAATCAAAACAAAAAAGACTGGAGAAAGAGCTTGAAAAAGCAAAAGTAGATCAAGTTAATCCTGAATATACCGTACAATTTTCAATAAAGGCGAATAATAAAGTGGGGAAAAGATTTTTAGAGGTGAAAGATGTATCAAAGACATTTCATGATAAAGTTTTGTTTGAACATGTTCAGTTTTTTATAAAGTATGGGGAAAAGGTGGCACTTGTTGGACCAAATGGAAGTGGAAAAACGACGTTACTGAAAATGATTATGGGAATAGACCAAGTCGATGGAGAAGTCTGGATTTCTCCTTCTGCAAAAATTGGTTATTTAACACAAGAAATTTTTGATTTACCTCTAGAAAAAACACCAGAAGAACTTTTTCACACAGAAAATTTTGAGGATAGGGGAAAAGTCCAAAATGCTATGAAGCATTTAGGATTTCGAGCATCACAATGGAATGAACCAATTAAGCATATGAGTATGGGGGAACGGGTGAAGTGTAAGCTTTTGGTTTATATATTGGAAGAGAGAGATGTACTTATTTTGGATGAACCTACAAACCATCTCGACTTACCTTCCCGAGAACAATTGGAAGAAACGTTAACCCAATATAACGGAACATTAATCGTTGTTTCTCATGACCGTTATTTTCTTGAAAAAATAACGGATAGTCAATTGATTATTGTGAATAAAAGTATTCAAAAGAAGTTAAATCATGAATCTAGTAATCGGAAAGATGAAGCTGAATTGTTATTAAAACTAGAAACAGAAAGACAAGAGGTTTTGGGAAGACTTAGTTTTTTAACACCAAGTGAAGATTCCTATATCGAGTTAGATGAACGGTTTAAAGAGTTAACGAAGAAAATTCAGGAACTTAAGAGTAAATAATAAAGGGTTGGGTGACACACCGCAGTGCAATTTTTATTGTGAGGAGTGTAGCAACGTTGAATAACCTGCGACACGACAGGCACGAGGGCTCAAATCCATCCACGGCAAGGTAGACACTGCGGAGTCATTTCGAACAGATGTCGCCCCAGTACTGGAAGTGAAAGTGAAGTATATTTCTGGAGTGACTATTAGCTCAATCATGTTCGGATTTCATGTAGTTAAAAAACTTTTTTCCTACCCTTTATTTTTTGTCCTGTTCTTTTAAAGTTTTTAATTCTTTTTCAATCCGATCTAAACGTTCTAAAATTGGTTGTAAAGCTTCTTGAAGCATAATGCGTAATCGATCCGCTTTTTCATTTTCCATTATTCATTCCTCCATAGTATGGGATTTTAAATTTAGTTATTCTTATTCTATTTCTCTTTTTTATCTACGCGGTGTTACTAAAAACTCCTGCCTCTACAGGCGGGAGATAAAGTGCCGCCAAGCTTCGAAACAAGTCTTCTTTATTATATCAAATAGTATCTTTACTTATTGTGATATATGTCACATGTGAAGGTTTTTTAAGCACTACATGCTAACTTCACATCGTCCAAAAAATTCCACCACATATTATTTGATTGCTATTGCAGAACTCGTCTGTTATAGAAAGGGACTTGGGAATATAATCCAATTGGCTTTATATTCCATTATGTGGTACCATATGGGTTTTCGGTTAGGAATATAACAAATGTAACGATGTTGTAATATGAGCACCACTTTTGTTTACACATATTTATTTATAGTTATAATGTTAGTGGATGACTGAAGGAAGGGGGCAATTGTTGATATGTCTCTTAAAATGACAGAAAATGAAATAACATTAGCCATCATTCAAACATTAAAAGATAGAAACAAGCTGCAATTTTTATCTATAATGGATGAATTGCAGCCATATGATATCGCGCAACAATACTTAAATTTACCGAACAAGCATAAAAACAAATTTATTATGTATATGCCTACAGAGCAATTGACGTATATGATTCAAGAGCTTGATAAAGAAGAGCAGTTACTTGTTTTGGAAAAATTAGGGATTGAGCGTTCCACTCAAGTCCTTGATTTGATGGATAATGATGATTTAGTTTCCCTATTAGAAGGGTTAGAACCGGAAAAAGTTGAAGAAATTCTTTCAGAAATGAAGGAAGAGGAATCCACAATTGTTCAAAATATGATGAAATATTCTCCAGAAACAGCTGGAAGAATTATGACCAATCTATATGTATGGATTCCCCAAACTTATACAGTGCGTGAAGCGGTGGATAAGCTTAAACACTTTGCGGAACTAGCGGAATACCTGAACTATTTGTATGTAATAGATGAAAATAAGGAGTTAGTAGGGGTTGTATCGTATAAAGATTTACTTCTTGCTGATATGTACGAAAAAATAGAGGATATTATGTTTTCACGTGTAGTGACAGTAGATGTTCATACAGACCAAGAAGAGGTAGCTAAAATAATCAATCGATATAACTTTATTTCCATACCAGTGGTTGAAGAAAATAATAAATTAGTCGGGGCGGTAACCGTTGACGATGTGGTGGATATTATTTATCAAGAAGCTAATGAAGATATTGAAAAACTTTCTGCCTCCGGTAAAGCGATTGATTTTAATACAAAAGCGTTAGTTGCAGCATATCGAAGACTCCCATGGCTTATTCTCCTATTGTTTATTGGAATTGTCTCTGGAAGTATCATCGCTGGATTTGAAGAAACATTGGATAAAGTAGTTGCTCTTGCATTCTTTATGCCTATGATTGCGGGAATGACAGGAAATACAGGAACACAATCCCTGGCAGTTGTAGTGAGAGGATTAACAAAAGACGATTTGGATTTTAAAGAAGTAGTAAAATTGGTCATGCGTGAACTATGGGTTGGAATTATTATAGGTGTAACATGTGGAGTTCTAATTGCCGTTATTGCGTTGTTCTGGCAGGGGAATGCGACGTTAGGTTTTGTCGTTGGTGTTTCTTTATTAGTTACATTAATTATTGGTACTTTATCGGGAACAATTATTCCACTTATTTTATATAAGTTTAATGTAGACCCTGCTGTAGCATCAGGCCCCCTCATTACAACTATTAATGATATTATTTCTTTATTTGTTTATTTTGGCATTGCAACGATGTTTCTTTCTAAATTAACGTAGGATAGTGGCTTGATTTTGAATGATCAAGCCACTTACTTAATTCCTCCATATCTCTTTTAAGGTCACACGAAACAAGGAATCTAATTTCTTGGTTACCCGTATTTGTTTCGTTTTCAATTGTGGGACAGATTGTTCAAGAAAATCTATTTCATTCGTTATAAAGGATTGGAGTTCTCCAACTGGCAGATTCGATTCTGATAGTTGTTTTGTTTTTATCTTTATTAATACCTCTATTACAGCGTTTTCAGGTAATGATAGTTGATGAACTAGCGATGTAAAATGAATAGAAGGAAAAGTACTATAGATGATAATCCATTTTGCCATTAAAATGGGTCTAACAACTTGAAAATAAAGTTTTATGTTGATTTCTGGAGATTCATCTATTTTACGCAAATTATTCTTTGCCATATGTATATAGTGGTGGACACAGGGCATTGGTTGAAAAACCTCTGCTTCTAAATCAATCAGCCTTTTCATTATGCTTGGCGATTCAAAGTAAATAATTGGACTATGTAACCATTCTAGAAGACCTGGGTTTGACTTCCGATAAAGTTTTAATGCTTTTGTAAGTTCCCAACCGTGTAAATCAAGTGAAGAATGTATGGGAAAATCAATAGTATCCCTTTTTTTACCAATACCAATAGGATCAATGCTTAAATAATAATCGGTAGGATGAACATAAATAAAACGGACGTCATAGTCACTATCGATGGAATGCACCCCCCAAGCTCTACTACCAGCCTCACAAGCATATAGGACTTTAATATTTTTTTCCTTTTCTATTTCCTTTATCTTTGCAACGATAATATCTTTCATTTGCTTACTCCTTTTATGATTGTTTTACTATTATGTTTGAAAAACATAACTTATAAAACTGGTTGTAAAATGTGGCCCCGCATGTGGGGAATGAAAACTAGATCCTTTCCTAAAATTGGAATGGATCTAGTGTTTCGTTATTTTTGATACTTTATATCCCCGCCAATAATAGTCATTTCAATCTTTGTTGTTAATAACTCGTCTGGGTCAATCATTCGAAATGGATTATTGGAGTAAACCGTCATATCGGCTAGTTTTCCTCTTGAAATAGTTCCCTTAATATGTTCTTCATTTGTTGGGTAAGCTCCATTTTCTGTAAATAATTGAAATGCTTCAATCATGGTTAACTTTTCATTTGGATTATATCCACTATGCGTTTGTCCAGGTGTTTTTCTTGTGACAGCGGCATGGATTCCGAGAAGCGGATCAACAGGTTCAACTGGTGCATCAGAACCACCAGCACAAATGACTCCAGCTTCTTGCATAGATTTCCAGGCGTATGAAAGCTTTATTCGTTCGGGCCCTAGTCTTTTTTCAACCCACGGAAAGTCACTTGCTAAAAATCGAGGTTGAATATCAGCAATACGGCTTGGTTTAGCGAGTCTTCTTAATAAATCCTTTCGAACCACTTGGGTATGAATTAAGCGGTCACGATAAGAAGCTGCGGGAAATTCATCCAAAACATCAAGAGTATTTTCTAAAGCTTGATCGCCTATAGTATGTACGGCAACTGGCATATTTAATTCACGGGCGTTTTTAACGATTTCATATAAAGCACAAGTATCAAATATGGCATCACCATAATTACTAGGATCATCCGTATATGGACTAGATAAAAGAGCAGTTCTTCTACCAAATGCTCCATCAGCAAAAATCTTTATAGCACCAATTTTTAATGTTTGGTTTCCATAACCTGTGTACATACCAGAAAAACGTAAATCGTCAAGAAATTCATGATTAATTAGAAGATTGGTACGTAAACCTAATTTCTCTTCATTTAGTAGTTCATCATATAGTTGATACGTTTGGTCAAGTCCACCTAAATAAAGGGAATCATTTGTATGAACACTAGTTAAACCCTTTTCCATTGCAAATTGGATGGCCTTCCTTAGTGCATTTTTTAAAATAGTATTTGTATGTACTGGAATATGTCGTAAAATTAAATCTTTTGCTGATTCTAATAAAATTCCTGTTGGTCTTTTAGTATCTTGATCTAATACTATGGTTCCACCTTCTGGAACAGTAATAGAAGGGTGATAATTTGTTATCTCAAGAGCTTTAGAATTAACAACGGCTGCATGTAGGCAAATACGATTTAACAACAAAGGATTTCCTGGCGCTACATAATCTAACTCAGAAATAGTGGGGATAGATCCATGTTGAAATAAGTTTTCATCCCAACCCCCACCAATAATCCATTCTCCTTCTTTTAATTCGTTTGCACGGGCTTGAATTTTATTTAACATTTCTTCTTTAGATGTTACACCTGTTAAGTCTAGGTTAATAAAATTTTCAGCAACCATAGATAAATGGATATGGCTATCAGTTAACCCTGGTGTAACAGTCATTCCTTCTAAATCAATTATTTCACAATCCGCATTTTTCCAATGAAAAATCATATCGGTTGTGGAACCAATATCAATGATTCGCCCATATTCTACAACTACTGCCTCAACTACAGGTTGTATATTATCAAATGTATAAATGATACCATTCGTGAAAATTTTTCTCATATCAATCTCTCCCAATGTTTATACTTTTTCTTTCGGTTACATTTCATCTTAAATGGAATTAGATCTATTGTGGGAGAAATGAACGAAGGGGAAAAGATGGGATTGTAGTCCAATTATTTTAAGGTAAATAAAAAAACAATGATAGAAAATAACCTATCATTGTTTATCATTACAATACACGTTATCCTCCATTTCGATCAGTAGTTCTCCACACTAAAGTCTCTAGCATGACAGTCTATTCCTTCTTCAAGAACATCCCAGCTATAATAAGATTGACGCTCACTATGCTTCGGCAATGAATCCTTTCATCAATCATCATCGATGTCATACTCCGATTGATTACTTATCTTCATTGCACCTCTACCTCACCGATCTGATAAGGTCTATATGAAATTATATATATCGTAACAAAATACAAGAAAAAGTTCAATATAAGTAATTTACGGAAAGAAGTTAATAATTTGACTATTATAGCGATTTTCAGTATAAAATAATGTTACAGACTAATATAAGAATTAAAGGAGATGTAAGAAGATTGTCAATAGATAGTGTTAGACTTTATTTTAAACAATTTAATCGAGAACAGGATATATTAGAATTTGATTCATCCAGTGCTACTGTTCAGGAAGCAGCTGATACAATCGGAGTGGAACGTGCTAGAATTGCAAAAACATTATCATTTAGGGGAGAAGAAGATAAGGCAATTTTAGTTGTGGCAGCTGGAGACGCGAAAGTTGATAATAAAAAGTTTCGTAAAACATTCGGCTTTAAAGCAAGAATGCTATCTCCAGAACAAGTATTAGAACAAACCGGACATGAAATTGGTGGTGTCTGTCCATTTGGTTTGAAAAATGATTTAGATGTCTATTTAGATATATCAATGAAAAGATTTGATACCCTTTATCCAGCATGTGGCAGTACAAATAGCGCAATTGAATTAACAAATGATGAAATATTTACTTATTCCTGGGCAAAAGATTGGGTAGATGTCAGTAAAGGATGGGAAGAGGAGCAAAAAGAAAATATAGTTCAAGATAGCCTTAGTAAATAGTAGGATTAAATGACTCAGATCTCAATTGGACTGGGTTATTTTTTTACCATATACATATTGCTTTCTCTTTCATTGACCTTACTTTTGACAATCGGTTATACTTTATTCAACAATGTTGAATAATACTAAACACTAGTGAATATACTGTAAGACTAAAATAAAATGAATGACCAAGATCTATGGAACACCAATTGCCTAATGACCTCATAAAGTATAATGTCAAAAGAATCTAGAGGAGGCTTAAAAATGGAGAAGCTCCCTAAGTTTGTACAAATTAAGGAAGTTGGTCCACGTGATGGTTTACAAAATGAGAATAAATGGGTCTCTACGGAATCTAAGATTGCTTGGATAAACATGTTATCAAATACAGGGGTAAAAGAAATTGAATTTAGCTCATTTGTTAACCCTAAAATGATTCCGGCACTTTCGGATGCGCGTGAAGTTGGAAAGCAAATAATTAGAAATCCCAATGTTAGTTATTCTGCTTTAGTTCCGAACCAGAAGGGATTAGAGCTTGCACTAGAAGCAGGCATTGATGGCGCTTCTGTTTTTATGTCAGCGAGTGAAACACATAATCATAAAAATATAAATAAATCGATACAAAATACGTACCCTGTTTTAAAACAGGTAATAGAAGATGCGAAATCAGAGGGTAAACGTGTTACTGGTTATATTTCTACTGTATTTGACTGTCCATATGAAGGTAAAATTAAGCCAGAAGCCGTAATTTCAGTCTGTGAGAAATTGCTAGAATATGGAGTTGACGAACTTTCGTTAGGGGATACCATTGGTTCTGCTGTTCCATCCCAAGTGGAAATATTATTGGATGAAATATTAAAAGGATATCCTTCTGAAAAAATTATTCTGCATTTTCACGATACGAGAGGAATGGCTATTGCCAATATTATGACTGCCATGAATTATGGAATTTATCGATTTGATAGTTCCATTGGAGGTTTAGGTGGTTGTCCATATGCCCCAGGTGCAGCGGGGAATGTTGCGACGAATGATGTGTTATATCTTCTCCACGGGATAGGAATTGAAACTGGAATTAATGAAAAGAAAATACAAGAAGCATCTTTGTATATTCAGGATCAATTAGGTAAGATTTTACCTAGTAGATCATTAATGGCAAGTGGTCTCTAAAAGGTGAGGAGATGAGGCTGTGGCTTAACTAATGTGTTTAACCCAAAAGGCGAACAATGCACTATTTAAGCGTAGGAAATATACGTAGACCCCTGTGGGAGGAAAGGCCTAGGTGAGACTATGCAGGGCGATAGCCCGGAGTAGGCTCAACAGCCGCCCACGGCAAGGTAGACACTGCGAGGTCATTTCGAGCAGATGTCGCCCCTGTACTGGATGTGAAAGCGGAGTAAATTTCCGAAGCGATTATTCGCTCAATCACGTATGGATTTTGTGTGTTTAAAATACTTTTGTCCCAGCCTTATCCCTTTTATATTATAGGGTCCAAGTGATTTTAGATGAAGAGAAGAAAAGTGGAAGCGATAGGTCCTTGACTATAAATCAAGTATTATTCTATGATTAAAACATTAGTGTTCGTAGGGATTATTTGGAAAGGACTGAGTCTCTATCGATTTAAAGAATTTAGGTCAAAAAATCAAAGAATTAAGATTGCGGCAAAAGAAAACGCAACAGCAGATAGCGGATGAGTGTGGAATATCCAAAAGCATGTTATCCAAAATTGAAAACGGACAAACTGCATCTGCTGTAGCTACTTTATCAAAAATAAGTGAAGCTTTACATGTTTCTTTATCATGGCTTTTGGAAGATAAAGTAGGAGATTCATTAGTTTTACAGAAGAGATCACAAAGGAAATCCAAAATTGGTGATGTCCATATGGGGTATTCCTATGAACTATTAGCAAATCGTTCTCAATTTAGTAACATTGAACCAACGATTGTCCATGTCACTCCTAAAAATAGAAATTTGCGTACGGAAACCTATACCCATTTGCAGGACGAGTTTATATATATATTGGAAGGATCTATTTATCTACTTTATGATGGGGAAAATTACTATATGGAAAAAGGAGATAGCGCTTATTTTAAAGGAGAGAAACCGCATCTTTTTATTCCAGTTAATGATGAAGAAGCACAGGTCTTAACTTGTTTTATGGACAGGAATATCTAGCATATATTTATCTTTGCGCGGCAACATCGGATCACCTGGCATGGCCAGGCGCAGTCTATACGTCATTAAACGGGCACTTGCGCCTTTATTCTCGTGTTAAAGCTAAAATATAATTAATGAAAAAAGCATGATCTAGTTTATTACTGGATCATGCTTTTTTTATGATTATATGATAAATGCAATGATATGTTGACTGTTTTCAAGGGTGTGCGGTAAATCACATGAAGATTGTGATTTGGTTCACTTTGCCTATCCTAATTTCAATCTACAATATAGATAAGAAGATAAGGGAGGGATTAAAAGTGGAAAAGAATAAAGAAATTGTCTCCAAAAATAATCTCTACGAAGATGAACATTCATTAAAGGGAGCATTATTTTCTTCCATCGTATTTGTTGGAGGAACGATTGTAGCTACTATTTTACTACTCATCGTATTTTATATGATTCGAATCTAAATGAAGGAGGTTAGAATAATGAAAATGCATCGTGCCGAAGAAATTTGGCTAATTGTCGGTGTAGCTATTCTGGTGCTTTCTATGGTTTTTACTGGATATCAAGCATTTGCTCAAGGAATGGCACCACCAAGTAATACAGAAACATTAGATCCACAAAAAGTAGACGAACATCCACTATTTAGCGAACCAGGTGTATTTGAAATAGGAGAAAACGAATATGAAGTAGTGTTGACACTACAAGCATTCAGCTTTACTCCAAATGAAATTGAAATACCAGCGGGCTCAGAAGTTCATTTTACGTTAACATCAAGGGATGTCGTTCATGGTTTTCAAGTTGCTGGAACAAACATTAATGCAATGGTAACTCCAGGTTATATTCAACGAATTTCTCAAAAGTTTGATGAACCAGGTGAATACCTTGTGCTTTGTAATGAATATTGCGGGGCTGGTCATCAACTGATGGCTACAACTATAACTGTAAAGTAAAGGAGGGGAGAAGAAATGGAATTAACAGAGAAACGTAACCTATCCAAAAAAATAAACCGTGTTGCTGGTGTCCATTTAGATGATGCTAGACTTAATTTAACATATCTTGCAGTAGCATTTATCGTTTTATTAATTGGAGGTTTTTTAGGATTATTTCAAGGTTTGAATCGAGCAGGATTAATGGAATTGCCAAGTTGGTTTGACTACTATCAAACGCTAACAGCACATGGTGTTTTATTAATATTAGTATTTACGACACTATTTACAGTCGGCTATTTTTACGCATCGTTATCCCATACATTAGGTGGTCTATTACCTAAGGTACGGAAGATGGGGTGGATTGCATTTGGAATGATGATTGTCGGGGTTGCCTTTGTTGCAACTACTATTGTAATGGGAGATGCATCTGTTTTATATACTTTCTATCCACCAATGCAAGCTTCACCATGGTTTTATATTGGTTTAGTCTTTGTTGTTTTAGGTATTTGGATTGCTGCGTTTGGAGCATTTATTAACGTCGCCAATTGGAGAAAAAACCATCGCGGAAAACACATTCCTTTACTAGCGTTCTTTGCAACGGGTGTATTTGTACTATTATTTTTCGGAAGTTTAGGAGTAACTGTTGAAGTCTTGATGCTTATACCCTGGGCTTTTGGTTGGACAGAAACCGTCAATGTCATGCTTAGTCGTACGCTATTTTGGAGCTTTGGTCATACGTTAGTTAATATTTGGTATTTAACTGCTGTTTCAGCATGGTATGTCGTTGTGCCAAAAGTTATCGGGGGAAAATTATTTAGTGATGGCTTAACTCGCTTAGTTGTTATTTTATTAGTTATCTTAAATATCCCGGGTGGGTTCCACCATCAAATTATTGATCCTGGTATTACAGAAACTTGGAAATTTATTCACGTATTTATGAGTTTATCTATTGCATTCCCATCTTTGATGACAGCCTTTGCGATGTTTGCTGTGTTTGAACGTACAGGGAGAAAAAAAGGTGCAAAAGGTTTATTAGGTTGGTTTAAGAAATTACCGTGGGGTGATGTACGCTTCTTAGCACCGTTTATAGCAATGGTTGCGTTTATATTCGGCGGGGCAGGTGGAATTGCTCAAACCAATAATCAGCTAAACCAAGTTGTGCATAATACGTTATGGGTAACGGGTCACTTTCATATAACAGTTGGTGTAACGGTTGTTCTTACTTTCTTTGGAATCGCCTATTGGTTAATTCCACATCTTTCCAAGCGTGAATTAACACCACAGATGAATCGGTTAGGTATCTATCAAACTATAATTTGGACAGTTGGTATGATCTTTATGTCCGGTTCTATGCATTGGGTTGGACTTTTAGGCTCACCAAGAAGAACTTCTTTTTCTACTTACGGTGATAATGCAACTGCACTAAGTTGGGATCCGTATTTGTTCTTATTAGCTATTGGAGGAACGCTACTTATCATTGCAGTTATCCTCATGTTTTACATCGCGTTCAATCTAATGTTCTTCGCACCAAAAGGGGAAACTGAATTTCCAATTGGCGAGGAGGAAGAAAATGCGATGTCTACTCCAAAGTGGACAGAGCGTTGGGGATTATGGATTGTAATGCTTTTAGCTATTGTAGCAATGGGGTATGTCGTGCCATTAATGGAAATCATCGTTAACGCACCACCAGGATCCCCACCATTTAGGACTTGGTAAACGGATAATCCACTTTTTAGAGAAAGGGGGATTGCTTTGATGGCTATCTCCCCCCTTTTTGACAAAAGTGAAAAAGAAATATAGGGTGTGATCGGATGATCAAAAATAAAAATACAATATCCTTATGTATCGTTATTTTATTTGGTTTCATTCTGTTTTTTATGGGAACGGACGGATTTCAAGCCTTTACTGCAGAATCGGCAAGAACATTGAAACTAGTAGAAGAACAACCAGTATTCCCAGAGGTGACATTAGAAGATAGTAAAGGAAATATATATCCTTTTTCTGAATTTAAAGGAAAATATGTGATGATAACATTTGTTTATACAACATGTACAACTGTATGTCCTGAATTAGAGATGAATCTATTTAATGTATACAATCAAGTACCAGAAAAATATATAGGGGAAGATCTTGTATTCTTAAGTATTAGTTTCGATCCCGAACGTGATGATGTAGAAACACTGGAAAAGTATCGACACTTTTTTGGAAGTGATGGTGAGACATGGCGAATGGCGAGGGTTCCGAATGTTCAAGAACTACAAAGCTTATTAGATGAATTTGGCGTTATCGTTATTCCGGATAAACAAGGTAACTTCACTCATAATTCTGCCTTTTATCTTGTAAATCCCCAAGGAACGTTAATAGATGTAATGGATTATCAAAAGGTGGATGAGGCAGCAAGCAAGCTATTGTCCATTTTAAAACGAGAAGAGGGGGATACAGAATGAAACAAGCAATTTACGGCCTAATACTTTATCTATTTCTGATGCTTCCTCCGGTAATTGCATTATCTGAATCTATTATGGTCGTCCATATGCATATGCAAATGCCACTTCTCGTTATAGTTGGGTTGCTATTTACACCGTATTTAAAGAGAAGATTTCCAAGCTTTTTTGAGAACTGGAATCATAATGGAGTACCGGGGATTGTGCTATTTATGATTATTATCATCTATTGGATGATTCCTCGTACAATGGATGAAGCGCTAACAATACCAACCATTGAGATTTTTAAATTTATCAGCCTACCAATTTTAGCAGGAATTCCTCTACGGGATAGTTGGAATAAACTTAATAACCTAAGAAAAAACATCATTTTTATTAGTTTGATTTTATTATCAGGAATTATGGCTTGGTTATATATCGCTACTCCTACACAGCTATGTAATAATTACCTCTTAGCAGAACAAAAAGCACTAGGTTGGACATTTTTACTAACAGGGTTATGTCTGTTCATTTATTTTGTTCAAAATCTATTTATAAAGGGTTATAGCCTAGAGGAAAGTGAAAATGAATAAAGAGGCTGGGATATAACTAAAGTGTTTAACCCTAAAGACGAACAATTCGATCAATCATGTTCGGTTTTCAAGTACTTAAAATACTTATGTCCCAGCCTCTTACTTGTTTAAAACAATTCTTCTTTCAACCTTTTTGTATCAAGAACTGTTCTCCCTTTTTCATCCGTGAAAATTAGATTTTTCTTCTTTAATTGGGTTAACGTTCTACTAACCGTTTCACGGCTGGATCCTATCATATTAGCCAAATCCTTATTGGTAAATTGTGTTAGTAATGTAATTTCCTCATTTTCGTCTATCGTACCATGCTTTTTTCCTAACCGAATTAAAAGCAAGATAATCTGCTCATACGTATTGCGAAGAATTTTTTCCTCTAATCGATTTTGTAAATCTACAATTTTATCTCCTAATACACGAAAGATTTTCACACTAACCTCAGGATTATGGATAAGAAAATCCTCAAATAAGTGAATAGGAATATAGATTAAAAGAGCGTCCTCCATTACTTCTGCATGTGCTGGATAATTATCATTTCTAAAGAAACCTTGATGAGGAAACATTTCGCCCTCACTTAGAACATTAATAATCTGTTCTTTTCCGTGAATATCTGTTCGATAAATTTTAATTTTACCTTGATGAATAAAGTAAACATTCTCTAGTGGGTCTCCTTGCATAAATATGTGTGTTCCATGTGGGTAGTTACGATTTCTAGCTAGTTTTACTACATTATCTATTTCATGATTTTCCAAACTTTTAAAAAGTGGAAAACGCTGTAGTAATTTTTTTATAGATTCAGGAAACATTTCTATCCACCTTTCTATGTCCAAATTACGTATTTAATAATATCCTATCATGAAAATGATTCGTAAGATGTGAGAAATATCATTGTTTGTTCATCGTGAGTAAAATCACAGTTAATAAGTGCGTCCTGTCACAATGCATAGGTTAATTGTAATGTATTCTAAATATACAGGAGGATTACATAATTTAAAAATTTAGTTGTTCCTAAATAAAACATTAGCACAGAATGATTACGTAAAGAATTGGAGGAAATCACATGAGTGAAAAAAACTATTCCATTAAACTTCATGCACCAGATATAGAGTCTAGAATTCGACATCCAAGAATATTCGAAGCTTTTGACCAGTTAAAATCCGGTGAAATGATGCATCTTTCCAATGATCACGATCCGAAACCGTTATATTATCAATTTTTAATCGAAAGAGAAAATCAATTTGGTTGGGAGTATATAGAAGAAGGCCCTAACTTGTGGCAAGTAGAAATTAAGAAAAAATAACGACTAATAAGTCCTTGAGTAAGTCAAGGGCTTATTCCGGTACATAGTTAAGTAATGGTGGAGGGTGAAAATTATGTTTAATAAAGATTATAATCAAAATCCATTTATTGTAATTTGGGAATTAACACGTGCATGTGCGTTACATTGCTTACATTGCCGTGCAGAAGCTCAGCATCATAGACATCCACTGGAATTAACATTTGATGAAGGAAAAAAATTAATCGATGAAATCTATGAAATGGATAATCCTATGCTTGTGTTCACTGGGGGAGATCCACTAGAACGACCAGATGTTTTTGAAATTGCAGAATATGCGATTAAAAAAGGTGTACGTGTTTCCATGACTCCTTCTGCAACACCAAATGTAACTAAAGAGGCAATGAAGAAAGCGAAAGATATAGGTCTTGCTAGATGGGCATTCAGTATTGATGGACATTGTAAAGAGGTTCATGACCATTTTCGTGGAACAGAAGGATCATTTGATCTAACAATGAAGGCGATCCAATACTTGCATGAACTAGAGATGCCTTTACAAATTAATACGGTTATTTCTAAATATAATTATGATTATTTAGATGAAATGGCGGAAATGGTAGAGAACTTAAACTGTGTGCTATGGAGTGTGTTTTTCCTAGTTCCAACAGGTAGAGGGAAAGAATCTGATATGATATCTCCTGCAGAACATGAAAAAGTGTTTAGATGGTTATATCAATTATCCAAACGAGTTCCATTCGATATTAAAACAACTGCTGGTCAACATTATAGAAGGGTAGTTATCCAACAAAAAATGCGTGAACATAAAGGAATGAGTGATAAAGAACACATTTTTTATGAAGATGCTATTAATCAGGGGAAAACTGGACAAATTGATGGGCTTGGCCGTGCACCTAAAGGAGTAAATGATGGGAATGGATTTGTGTTTATTTCTCATACTGGTGATGTATACCCTAGTGGATTATTGCCAATTAAAGCGGGAAACGTTCGCGTTAATCCGTTGCCAAAAATTTATAGAGAATCTGAAGTATTTAAAAATCTCCGTAATCCAGATAAATATAAAGGGAAATGTGGGGTTTGTGAATTCAGGGATGTTTGTGGTGGTTCAAGATCTAGAGCATATAATGTAACAGGGGATTATATGGAAAGTGAACCGTACTGTGTTTATATACCTAAAGCAATGCGTCAGAAAAATAAAACAATAAAATCATAAATGGAAAAAGGCAATGGCATGAGGAAGATGAAAATACGGCTTAACACATGGATGTTAAGCCGTATTTTTTGATTACATAAATAAAGCGCTCAAAATCTATGATTATAATTTAAAATTCGGGGAATATACCCAAATATAGAAAAATTTATCGATAAATGTCTTTTCTAATAAGCACGTCAGAATTAACTCCTTTTTTTGTATAAAAAAGGAAAAGGAAACTCATAATGGATTATGTATATCATTTACGTGTTTAGCCTAAAAGGAGGGAAGCGTATGTCAGGTAAGGGATTAAAGCATGTTGATAGTCATTCCGCTATACATGATGCTGCTTTAGAAGAAGCAAGGGAGCTCAATGGAATCCTTGGTAAATTAGTAAACGATAATCAAATGGACAAGGCTTTAGAAATTGCGTATATAGCTGTTGAGCATTGGGAGACAAGAACATTACGTCATGCTGATGCGGAAGAAGAAGGGTTATATAAAGAGCTTGTAGAGGAATCTCCAGAATTAAAAGATGAAGTTATTGCGTTAACTAGAGATCATGACATATTACGATATATAGTTAAAGAAATTAAACAATCACTTGAAACGGACGGATTTAATCGGGGTGTCTTGGAAATGCTCCACACTTTAGTACATGTCGATGCCTTTCATAATCAAGAAGAAGAAAGAATATTACCCCACCATTAGGCTATAAGAGGTGATAGTTTTGAGTAATCAAACGAAAGAAAGTAAAAATCAATTACGTTCATTAATATCGGTTTCCCCTAAACTCTATCGATATATTACATCTGAATTAGAAAAAAGATACCATATTCATTCCTACGATCTTCAAGCAGGTGCAATAAAAAAAGATGATGGGGTTCATATTTTCTTAAGATACGGTGAACATTACAACAATGAAAAAGATCAGTTTTTGACGAATGAAATGTTAGAAGATGGAAAAGTTCTAGAAACATTCGTGGAAGAGGTTGGGGAAGCGTGTAAGCAAGTGATGATTGATGACTATTTTAATAAAATGACACCTTAATTTTTAATTTGATTAAAATTATCAGAGGCTCCGTATAGAAGGAGGAGAAGATTTGTTTTTATTCGAAAATCAAGCTGATTTTGTCCAGGATCGAGAAGATTTATTGCAAGTATTACGAATGCGGTTTGGCGATATAGCTCCTGGTATAGTTGAAACCATTTACAATATCGATGACTTAAACACAGTAGAACGTTTAATATTAGTTGCTGCAAATGCACCAACTTTAAGAATTTTTCTAGAAGAAATGGAAGCGGGAGAAGGGACTTTCCGAATGGTTGGAGAACGTTTCAATCCAATTGAATCCATGCTAGGAGGAGGGTATTCTAATGGCGAGGAAAAATAAGTTGCTAGAACATTTCAAGTATATTAAACGTGGAAACAAAATCAATGATGGTTGGACGGAAGAAAGCCCGCGGTCAAGGGATTCAGAAGCGCTTTATCGTAGGAGATGGGCTCACGATAAGATTGTACGTTCCACTCATGGAGTAAACTGTACTGGTTCATGTAGCTGGAAGATCTATGTGAAGGACGGAATTATTACCTCGGAAACACAGCAAACAGATTATCCGTCAACAGGGGATGACTTTCCTGAGTATGAACCACGTGGCTGTCCAAGGGGTGCGAGCTTCTCTTGGTATACATATAGTCCAGCAAGAGTAAAATTTCCATATATTCGTGGAGACCTTTATAAGTTATGGCGGGCAGAAAAAGACCAAGGTCACAACCCTGTAAAAGCATGGGAAAACATTCAAAGTGACCCTGAGAAAAGAAAACAAATTGTAAAAGCGCGTGGTAAAGGTGGGTTTGTACGTACTGATTGGAGAGAGGTTTGCGAAATTATTGCAAGCTCTATTATTTATACCATCAAAAAATATGGTCCAGATCGTGTTGCGGGATTTAGTCCAATTCCAGCAATGTCAATGGTAAGTTATGCTGGTGGTGCTCGATTTCTTTCGTTAATTGGAGCAACCATTATCAGTTTCTATGACTGGTATGCCGATCTACCTCCTGCTTCTCCACAAGTATGGGGAGACCAAACAGATGTACCAGAAAGTGCTGATTGGTACAATTCCAAATATTTTATTATTTGGGGGACAAATTTACCACAAACACGTACACCAGATGCACATTTTATGGTGGAAGCGCGATACAATGGGACGAAAATTGTGGGTGTTAGTCCTGACTATGCTGATTCTGATAAGTTTGCTGATGTATGGCTCCCAGCAAGAGCTGGAACGGATGGGGCTCTTGCAATGGCAATGACACATGTCATTTTAAAAGAATTTTATGTAAATAAAAAGACCCCATATTTCATTGATTACGTTAAGCGTTTTACTGACCTTCCATTTCTTGTCATCTTAAGAGAGCATGGTGAGGAATACCGAACAGAACGATTCCTTAGAGCATCCGATATCAATGATTCTCATAAACTTGGTGAATGGAAGACGGTTGTTTGGGATGAACAGACAAATGAATTTGAAGTTCCTAATGGTAGTCAAGGCTTCCGATGGGATGATGGAAATCAGTGGAATCTAGAGCTAGAGAAAGAAAATGGCACTGTAATTGATCCAAAATTGAGTTTTATTGATTCATCTGATGAAGTACTAGAAGTAACATTTCCATATTTTGCTGAGGAAGATGGCGGTACCGTTAAAAGAGGGGTACCAATAAAAAATATAACAGACCGTATTGGAAACAAGCTTAAGGTTACAACCATCTATGATTTAATGATGGCACATGTAGGTGTTGATCGAAATTTACCGGGTGACTATCCGATAGACTATAATGATGAAAAGCCATATACACCAGCATGGCAGGAAAGTATTACAGGTGTGAATCGAAACCATGTTATCCAAATTGCAAAAGAATTTGCAGATAATGCCGAACGTACAAAAGGAAAGTCAATGATCGCAATGGGTGGTGGAACAAATCATTGGTACCATAGTGATCAGATTTACCGTTCTATTCTAAACCTCATTATGCTAACAGGCTCACAAGGAGTAAATGGTGGGGGCTGGGCCCATTATGTAGGTCAGGAAAAAGTACGTCCGGTTGAAGGTTGGAATGTGGTCTCTTTTGCTAGTGACTGGGGAAATGCAGCAAGACTCCAAAATGGGACATCCTTTTTCTACTTTGCCACGGAACAGTTCCGTTATGAAACAGAAATTAATAAAGAAAACACAACTTGGAGCGGAAAATACAATAATATGCATCCAGCAGATGTGAATGCATTATCCGCAAGACTTGGTTGGCTCCCATCCTTTCCACAGTTCTCACAAAATTCCATTGATATTGTAAAGGAAGCTAGGGAACAAGGTGCAAAGGATGAAAAAGAAATTATTGATCATGTTGTAAAGAAAATAAAGTCTGGAGAAATTGATTGGGCTATTGAAAATCCGAATGATCCACGGAATTTCCCAAGAGTGTTTTTTAATTGGAGATCAAACCTTCTTGGTGATAGTGGGAAAGGTCATGAATACTTTGCTAAACACTTAATTGGTGGAGAAGGACACGTCTTGACCGATACTAAGAATTCTTGGCAACCAGAAACGGTAAATGTATCAGAAGAGTCTCCAGAAGGAAAAACAGATCTATTTGTTAGTATTGATTTTCGAATGACAAGTTCTGGATTATTCTCTGATATTGTCTTACCTGCTGCCACATGGTATGAAAAGTTTGATATCAGCAGTACGGATTTGCATCCATTTATCCACCCGTTCAATGCAGCTATTTCTCCACCATGGCAATCAAAGAGTGACTGGGATTCTTTTCGAGAAATTGCCAAGGTGTTTTCAGAACTTGCCAAAGAGCATTTGCCTGAGACTGAGGAATTATTAATGCGACCACTTGGACATGATTCTCCTGGAGAAATTGCCCAAGCCTTTGGGAAAATTAAAGACTGGCGTAAAGGAGAAGTTGAGGCGATTCCAGGAAAAACGATGCCAAATTTACAAGTTGTTACCCGAGACTTTCCAAATACGTATCAAAAAATGACAACTATAGGTCCGGAACTAAAGAAAGGATACGGTGGGAAAGGGGTAACTATTCCAGGAGAAAAAGTTTATGAAGAATTAAAAGATAGGCTTGGTGTATCGAAAAGAGAAGGAATCGGTAAAGGAAATCCTGATCTTTATTCAGATAAAAAAGCCATCAATGCAATCCTTTTAGCTTCAGGTGCGACAAATGGAAAACGAGCAGTGGAAGGCTGGAAGTCCCTGGAAGTAAAAACAGGTCAAAAACTAACGGAAATTGCTAGGGAAAGAGAAGAAGAAGATCACACTTTACAATCTTTGACGGTACAACCACGTACATCTATTTCAACACCAATGTGGAGCGGGATGGAAAAGGATGGAAGACGCTACAATCCTTTTACTGTGAACACGGAGTATAAACTACCATGGCACACATTAACTGGAAGACAAAGCTTTTATCTTGATCACGAAATGATGCTGGACTTCGGTGAGGGATTACCATTATACTTGCCACCACTTCGTAAAGGTCCATTCATGAAAAATGAAAAAGGTGTCGAAGAAAATGGTAAATCATTAACCGTAAGATATTTAACCCCACACCAAAAATGGGGTATTCACACCATGTTTACAGAGACAACGCAAATGACTACTTTGTTTAGAGGTTGGCAAGTTGTTTGGATGAACGAGAAAGATGCAGCATCGATTGGGGTTCGTGACAATGACTTTATTGAAGTGTATAACCGAAATGGGGCAATTGCTGCAAGGGCAGTAATAACTTACCGAATCCCTAGAGGAATGGTTTACATGTATCATGCCCAAGACCGAACAATGGGTGTTCCTGGTACAGCCGTAACGAAAAAGCGTGGAGGAACGCATAATAGTGTAACAAGAATAACCTTAAAACCAACTCATATGATTGGTGGATATTCTCAATTAAGTTATGGATTTAATTATTACGGTCCAACTGGTCATCAACGCGATACGATGGCTGTTGTAAGAGCATTGAAGGAGGTTGACTGGCTTGAGAATTAAAGCACAGGTAGCAATGGTTATGCATCTTGACAAATGTATTGGGTGTCATACCTGTTCCGTAACCTGTAAAAACACATGGACGAACCGACCTGGAACGGAATATATGTGGTGGAATAATGTAGAGACTCGTCCAGGTGTAGGATATCCAAAACGTTGGGAGGATTTAGATCGTTACCAAGGTGGTTGGGAATTAAGAAATGGTAAATTAAAACTTCGTGCAGGTGGCCCAATAAAGAAATTGGCTAATATTTTCTACAACCCGAACATGGCGGAAATGGGAGAAGAATTTTATGAGCCATGGACTCATGACTATGATAATTTAATTCATAGTCCTAAGAGGGAAAATCTCCCTGTTGCAAGACCAATGTCCCAAATTACTGGTAAATATATAGATAAACCAGAATGGGGTTCTAATTGGGATGATGATTTAGCTGGTGGTAGTGAAAACGTAGCTAGGGATCCCAACGTAGAGAAAATGCAAGATCATATTAAAACGGAATACGAAAAAACCTTTATGATGTACCTTCCACGGATATGCGAACATTGTCTCAATCCATCCTGTGTTGCATCCTGTCCAACGGGCGCTTTATATAAGCGTGACGAAGATGGAATTGTCCTTGTTGATCATGATGCCTGCCGTGGTTGGCGTTTTTGCCAGAATGGTTGTCCATATCACAAGGTATACTATAATTGGAATACCCATAAAGCAGAAAAATGTAATTTCTGTTATCCAAGAACAGAGGCGGGTTTGCCAACTATTTGTTCCGAGACTTGTGTTGGTCGTCTTCGTTATATTGGTGTGGTATTGTATGATGCTGACAAAGTAAAGGAAGCTGCATCAGTAGAGGAACCGCAGGATTTGTATGAAGCACAACTTTCCTGTTTCCTTGATCCATTTGATCCAGATGTGCAAGAAAAAGCTAGGGAAGCGGGAATTACTGATGCATGGTTGGAAGCCGCTAAAGAGTCACCAGTGTACAAAATGGCAATGAAGTGGAAAATTGCTTTACCACTTCATCCAGAATATCGTACCATGCCAATGGTTTGGTATGTACCTCCACTAAGTCCGATTATGAATCACATCACAAATGAAGACGAATTAAATACGGATGGGTACATACCTGCTGTGGATCAAATGCGAATTCCAATGGAGTATCTAGCTTCTATATTATCAGCTGATGATACCGAAGTAATTCGTAAAGTTCTATTAAAGCTGTCTGCCATGAGAGTTTATATGAGAGGTAAAACAGTTGGAGGAATAGATGAATTTAGACAAAGTGAGTTAGTGAAACAGGCGAACACAACCCCAGAAGAAATTGAAGAAATGGCAAGACTATTAGGGGTTGCAAAATATGATGAGCGCTATGTTATTCCAACTGGACGTAGGGAAATGGATGATGATTTATATTATAGACAAGGTACTTGTAGTCTCGAGGAATTGGCACCACCTGAGGGAATGAACCCTAAATTCGGTATGATGAAGGTGAGAGACAAGTTATGAACCAAGAAAAACGTGTCATTCTTGTATTAGCTTCTAGGTTATTGGGGTATCCATCAGAGAAATTCTATAAGTTAAGCCAGGAAATGGATGAGTTAATTGAAGAAACAATTGAAGAAAAGTTATTAAAAGAGGAATTGAAAAGGGCTTATGCGCCTCTCCTCCTATTAGATTCAACAGAAATTCAAGAGTTATATGTAGAAACTTTTGACTTGAAATCCAAACTAGGTCTTTACCTAACAGCACACGAACTTGGGGATAGCAATAAAAGAGGAGCAGCATTAATTAAATTGCAAAAAGTTATTAATCAAGCTGGTTTTGAAAGAGTTGGTGAAGAATTGGCTGATTATATACCGATGCTGCTTGAATTTCTAACAATTACGCCAAAAAATTCTGAAGTTGAACGTTTAAATAAGCGTATTGCCGTAGCGATTAATTTTATGAAGGAAAATATACATCCGGAAAATCCCTATGGGAACATCTTTAACATATTAATGAAATACGTATTTCCAACTCCCACTAATGAAGAAATGAAGCAATTAGAAGCAGGAAGAGAAGAAGCAGACTTGGAAGAATTACCATACCCTATCATGTATCAGTAATCCCGACAATCACAAAGGGGCTGAGACATAACTAAGGTGTTTAATTCCAAATACGAATAATGCTAACTTAGCGAAGTATATTTCCGGAGCGATTATTCGCTCAACCATGTTCGGATTTCATGTGGTTAAAATACCTTTGTCCAGCCTCTTTGAATCCAGTCAGATGGTAGAGGCATCCAATTAAATTTAAGGAGGGAGATATATGGCCGAAATTTTTTGGTGGGTCATATTCCCATATATTGCAATAACTATTATGATTTTAGGGCTCCTTTATCGTTTTGCGTTCAGACAACTAACATGGGCAGCACCATCATCCAATTTTCTTGAGAAGAAATGGTTGCGCATCGGATCACCTTTATTTCACTATGGGATTATATTCGCATTCATTGGACATGTAATGGGAATGGTAATCCCAATGGAGTTCTACCAAGGGATTGGAATCTCGGATCACTTATATCATACCGGAGCTATTTGGGGTGGTGGTTTAGCTGGGTTAATGGTCGTAGTGGGACTTGTTATCCTATTAATTAGGAAGATAACCATTGATCCAGTTCGGATTAAGGCAACATTTGCTGACTTCTTCTCTGTTCTAGCCTTGCTTTTTGTAGCTGGTACGGGAACGTATATGTCCATCATTTACAATACAACTGTAGTTGAATATGAATATCGTGAAACCATTGGACCATGGTTCCGTAGTCTATTTGTTTTTATGCCTAAGTATGAATTAATGAGTGGAATACCGTGGATTTTAAAAATTCATGTTACCTCAGCATTTGCTTTTTTTGCAACTATACCATTCACTCGACTAGTTCATATTTTTAGTTTTCCAATAAGATATCCTGCAAGACCACCACAGCAATATCGTTCAAGGGATAACTATAGAGGGCAACATAATTAAAAAAACAGGGAGAGATCTTCGTTGTAAAGATTTCTCCCTTTTTTTGTTTAATTATTGGAAAAGGAAGCCATAAGAGATTTTCATATGAATATTTATCCACGTAATCTCTCTTAAGGTGTTGTATGAGATGAATCTCCCCAAAATACATGTATTTGATTCAGAGAAATGAAGGTTGTATGATGGATAAGTACTTACTATTAATTAAATGGGAATTATTAGGGGATGAAATGTTTGTTTAATTTTATTAGAAAACATGCTGAGAATTTATTCTCTGGCTACTTTGCTTTAGTTATGGCGACTGGTGCTTTATCTATAGGTACATATTTACTTGGTATTAGAATACTTCCTAAAGCACTTTTATGGATTAATATTATTGCATTTTGTAGCCTTTGGGTTCTTACGATCACCCGCTTGTTATTCTTTTTTCCAAAATTAAAACGGGACTTAACAAGTCATACTCTTGGTCCAGGTTTTTTCACTTTAGTTGCCGGCACAAATGTGTTTGGAAGTGAATTAATTATTGTAGCAAATAAGCCTTCCATTGCACTATATTTATGGATACTAGGAATAATACTATGGTTTTTTATTATGTATACTTTTTTTACTGCGGTTACGATAAGGAAAAATAAACCTACGATTGCGGAAGGAATAAATGGTGCATGGTTAATCGCAGCTGTTGCAACGCAGTCTGTTTCTATACTTGGAACACTTCTCTCACCATTCATTGATTCAGGAAGATCTATCATTTTATTTTTCACTTTATGTATGTATTTTTTAGGTTGTATGCTTTATTTAAATATCATGACCCTTATTTTTTACCGTTTTACATTTGTGGATCTTAAATTTGATGCATTAACGCCTCCGTATTGGATTAATATGGGTGCAGTTGCCATTACAACTTTAGCCGGGTCAACACTTATTTTACATGCGGAATACTTTTCCTTATTTACGGAAATAACCCCGTTTTTAAAAGGGTTTACTTTATTCTTCTGGATAACTGGTACTTGGTGGATACCATTGCTGTTTATTCTTATGATTTGGCGGCATATATACCATCGATATCCACTGTCGTATGATCCTCAATTTTGGGGTATGGTGTTCCCACTTTCTATGTATACGACTAGTTCATACCAATTATCTCAGGCTTTAGGGTTATCTTTTTTGATTGTAATTCCTAAAATTATGGTTGTAATTGCTCTAGCAGCATGGATTTTTGTGTTTATAGGGCTTGTCCATCGAATTTTCACTAATATTAAAAGTTATATTATAAAAAACTAGGAATTCGCCATGATGATGGGGAATGCATAAGTTGAACTTAAACAAAAATCCTGAGTTATAAAACTCAGGATTTTTGTTTAGAAGAGATATCATTAAATACTCCGACGTAATGAATGATATCACCGACATTATTTTTAACTGGACTAATGGATAGAAGTTCTTTGTAAACTTCTCCATTTTTTCGTTTATTAAAGATTTCTCCTTCCCAGAAACCTTTCTCATTAATGGATTTCCACATTTCTTGATAAAAAGCTTTATCATGTTTTCCAGAGCTAATAAGTTTAGGTGTATTACCGATTGCTTCTTCTTGAGTATAGCCTGTAATTCGTGTGAAAGCCGGGTTTACATTTTGAATGATTTTATTTCTATTTGTTATCATCATACCGTCAGCAACGCCTTCAATAATTTTCCCTTCTACATTAACACGGTCTTGATAATACATGAAAATAACAATTAAAAAACTCACTAGAGCAAATTCGGACATTAACATAAATGCGATTGCATGGTGGCCAGTTATATTACTTACTGCGGTAAGCAATAATGGTGGGAAAAATCCTCCAATACCACCCATAGCTGAAACAATACCATTTACGATACCGGCCTGTTTGGAAAAGTATAGTGGAACTAATTTAAATATAGTACCATTCCCGATACCAACTGTTATAGCCACAGCTAATGCTCCAACTGTGTACCAAGCAATTCCTGGTGAGAATGATAGTAAAATACCAGAAAATGCAACACCAATAAACACAAACATTAGAATAATAAAGGCGTTAAATTTATCAGCTAATAGCCCACCTATAGGTCTTAACAACGTCGCAATGATAATAAAGATTGCTGTACGAATCCCAGCATCTACTGGATCTAATCCAAAATTGTCTACTAAAAAACTTGGGAGGAACATAGTAAAGGCAACAAATGCTCCGAATGTAATGAAATAAAATAAGCTTAAAAACCATAAAGTTGCATTTTTATATACACCTTTAATTTGTTCCACCATTGATTTTTTCACTCTATGTTCTTTTCTATCACCAAAAATGAAAACTAAAGCTGCGAATAAAAGTAAAATAAATAGGAAAATGCGTATGGTTCCTTGCCAACCGATAGATTCTGCGAAAATAGGGGCTCCAAAGGAAGTGATCGCAGTACCAATATTACCTACACCATACACCCCATTGATAAATCCGTGTTTTTCTTTCGGATAATATTTAGGTAGTGATGTTACCCCGATGGAGAACACGGCCCCACCAATACCAAGTATGAGTCCCCCGATTACTAAGTCTAAAAAAGAGTTAGCAATACTTAGATAGAAAACGGGAAATAGTAAAATAAGAAAACTGATTAAAAATATAATTCTAGCTCCAAATCGGTCCGCATAAAAACCGATAGGGATACGCATAAATGAACCTAATATTACGGGGATAGCAGTTACGATGGACGCCTGTCCGGACGTTAATGGAATATCCGCTGTAATATAGGGCATTAGTGATGAAATTAATACCCAAACCATAAAACCAACAAATAAACTAGATGTTTGCAACGTTAATTGCAATCCAGGCTTTTTCATAATATAACCTTCCTTCTTTATAAGTAGTACTTTTAAATTTCTCATTTCCATTTTTACGACTACCTAAACTTTATTATTTGTTTATGATTACAGTTTAATCATTTCATTTTAATAACTAAGTGAAAAATATCACATAATTTGTGACGTTTTTTTGAATAAATGGAGATGTACAAATTTGAATAAAATTTGACAGTATACATGGGTGTGATGTTTTTCACAACGTGGAGGAAAAAGGAATGATTTAATGAACATAGAAAGAATGAGTATTTTACTGGAGGGATCATGATGGGGAAAAAGCCATCTCCACTTTGGCAACGATTAAATTATTTAAAACCAAAAGAAACGTATTCCAATAAACATAGTCAATTACAAGAAGGAAATCGGGATTGGGAGAACGTATATCGAAGAAGGTGGCAACATGATAAAGTCATCCGTTCTACACATGGTGTGAACTGTACTGGATCATGTAGCTGGAATATTTATGTGAAGGATGGAATTGTAACCTGGGAAGGTCAAGCATTGGATTATCCAACGACAGGACCTGACATGCCGGAATTTGAACCTCGTGGGTGTCCGAGAGGGGCTAGTTTCTCCTGGTATATATATAGTCCATTACGAGTGAAATATCCGTATGTTAGAAAAAGATTACTTGACTTATGGAAAGAAGCCTTAGAAACACATGACAATCCACTAGAAGCTTGGAAAAGTATTGTAGAGGATAAGGAAAAGGCTAATTCCTATAAGCAGGCAAGAGGAAAAGGCGGATTAGTTCGTGCAGATTGGGAAGAAGTAACAAAACTTATTGCTGCTTCTTGCCTATATACTGTAGTGAAATATGGTCCAGATCGAAATGTTGGATTTTCACCAATTCCAGCAATGTCTATGCTCAGTTATGCGTCTGGTAGTCGATTTATGCATTTACTAGGCGGACAAATGCTAAGTTTTTATGATTGGTATGCTGACTTACCACCGGCATCTCCGCAAATTTGGGGAGATCAAACAGATGTACCTGAAAGCTCAGATTGGTTTAATTCCGGCTATATTATGACATGGGGTTCCAATGTTCCACTAACACGTACACCGGATGCTCACTTTTTAGTAGAAGCAAGATATAAAGGAACAAAAGTGGTTTCGGTAAGTCCAGACTACGCAGAATCAACGAAATTTGCTGATGACTGGATGTCAGTTAAACAAGGAACTGATGGTGCTGTTGCAATGGCAATGGGGCATGTCATTTTAAATGAATTTTATCATAAAAACATGACACCTTATTTTGAAGACTATGCTAAGCAGTATACCGATTTCCCGTTTTCCGTACGCTTGAAAAAAGAAAATGGGAAATTCACGGCTGATCGATTTTTACATGCCAAGGATTTAGGAATCGAATCTGAAAATAATGAATGGAAACCAGCAATGTATAACGATTTAACGGGAGATTTTTCTATCCCGCATGGAACGATGGGATCTCGTTGGGATGAAAAAGGAAAATGGAATTTAAAACTGATCGATGAAAATACAAATGAAAAAATCGAACCAGTATTAAGTTTTCTAGGGATGGAAGATGAGGTTGTTTCTGTGGATATGCCGTACTTTGATGCAGAAACAAGAAAGGTATTAACTCGTGCAGTTCCAATTAAGAAAGTTGAGATTCAAGGAAAAATGGAATACATTGCAACGGTTTACGATTTAATGCTAGCGAATTATGGAATTGATCGAGGGATTGGTGGAGAAGCTGCTACGTCATATGATGAAATTGCACCATTTTCACCAGCATGGCAAGAACAAATTACAGGGGTAGATCGAAACTTAGTTATTAAGATAGCTCGTGAATTTGCTCAAAATGCAATTGATACAAAAGGCCGTTCCATGATTATTATGGGAGCCGGGATTAATCACTGGTACCATTCTGACACGATTTACCGTGCGATTGTTAACCTTATTTTAATGGTTGGTGCACAGGGTGTGAATGGTGGTGGCTGGGCTCACTATGTAGGTCAGGAAAAATTACGTCCAGTAGAAGGATGGTCTACGATTCAATCTGCAAAAGACTGGGGTGGACCAGCGAAATTTCAAAATGGAACTTCCTTTTTCTACTTTGCAACAGATCAATGGCGTTATGAAGAAACGCCAATTAGTGAACTAACAAGTGCAACGGTTGAAAAGGCTAGATACGAACATCCAGCTGATTATAATGTGCTAGCTGCACGGTTAGGATGGTTACCTTCTTATCCTACATTTAATAAAAACGGAATTGATTTATATAACGAAGCCAAGGACTCCGGATGTGAAACTACGGAACAAATTGGAAATTATGTTGCAAAACAATTAAAAGAAAAGAATTTACAGTTTGCGATTGAGGATCCTGATAATCCGGTAAACTTCCCAAGAAACTTATTTGTTTGGAGAGCAAACTTAATTTCTAGTTCTGGAAAAGGGCATGAATATTTCTTGAAACACTTACTCGGAGCTCAACACGGTGTATTAAATGATGATGAAGATAGTATCCGTCCAGAGGAAATAACATGGCGAGACGAGGCACCAGAAGGAAAAGTAGATCTTCTTATCAATCTTGATTTCAGGATGGCAGGTACAGCATTATATTCTGACGTTATCTTGCCAGCTTCTACTTGGTATGAAAAACATGATTTATCTAGTACGGACATGCATCCTTTTGTACATCCGTTTAATGCTGCCATATCATCCCCATGGGAAGCGAAATCAGACTGGGATATTTTCAAAGCATTAGCTAAAGGTGTTTCTGATTTAGCAGAAGAAATCGATATGGATACGATAAAAGAAATTGTTGCTACTCCATTAAATCATGATACGAAAGCGGAAATGTCTCAACCATATGGAGAAATTAAAGATTGGTCTAAAGGAGAATGTGAACCAATTCCAGGTAAAACCATGCCGCAAATCCATGTCGTCGAACGAGATTTTAAACAAATCTATCATAAAATGACTGCGCTTGGACCGAATATTGCTACAATGGCTTACGGTGGAAAAGGAATCGGTTGGTCCATGGAAAAAGAATATGAACAGGCAAAACATACTTTTGGAACAATCGATAATGGTTCAATTGCTGATGGCTGTCCAGATATTACAGATGCAAAAGACGCATGTGATGCTGTTTTAATGCTTTCCTCCACAACAAATGGAAAAGTTGCTGTTAAAGCATGGGAGGCATTAGAAGAACAAACAAACCTACAACTGAGAGATTTGGCTGAAGAAAGAGAAGAAGAATTATTTACGTTTGAAACGATAACAGCTCAACCTAAAACGGTTATCACATCACCAGCATTTAGTGGATCAGAAAAAGGTGGAAGAAGGTATTCGCCTTTTACAACAAATATAGAAAGAATGATTCCTTTTAGGACTATCACCGGTCGTCAATCTTATTTTGTTGACCATGAAATGATGAAGGAATTTGGAGAGTCATTTGCTGTATTTAAACCTATTTTGAATCAGAAACCATTTAGTGCAAAGCGTCCAGATGTGGAAGGAAAAGAAATTACATTAAATTACTTAACTCCGCATAATAAATGGTCCATCCATAGTATGTACTTTGATGCACAACCAATGTTAACACTCTTCCGTGGAGGTCCAACGATTTGGCTAAATAAAGATGATGCAGCTGAAATTGATGTGGAAGATAATGATTGGATTGAATGTTTCAATCGTAACGGTGTTGTTGTAGCTCGGGCGGTTGTTTCGCACCGAATTCCTAGAACGATGGCATTTATGCACCATGCACAAGATCGTCATATTCATACACCGGGAACAAACCTAACGAAAAATCGTGGTGGTACCCATAATAGTCCAACTCGTATTCATGTTAAACCAACTCACATGATTGGTGGTTATGCGCAATTAAGTTACGGATTTAACTACTATGGCCCTACAGGAAACCAACGAGACTTAAATGTGGTCATAAGAAAAATGAAGGAGGTAGATTGGCTTGAGGATTAAAGCACAAGTCGGAATGGTAATGAACCTGGATAAATGTATTGGTTGTCACACATGTAGCGTGACGTGTAAAAATACATGGACCAATCGTCCAGGAGCAGAATACATGTATTTTAATAATGTAGAAACTAAACCAGGTATTGGTTACCCAAAGCAATGGGAAGACCAAGAAAAATATAAAGGTGGTTGGGAACTGCATAATGGAGAATTACGATTAAAATCAGGTTCCAAAATCAATCGATTAATGAATTTATTTCACAATCCACATCAACCAGAAATGGATGATTACTATGAACCTTGGAACTATGATTATGAAACATTAACAACTAGTAAAGAAAGAAACCATCAACCAGTTGCTCGTGCGAAATCAGCTATTACCGGTGAGTTCATGGATATCGAATGGGGTCCGAACTGGGAAGACGATTTAGCTGGCGGACATATTACTGGATTAAGAGATCCTAACGTTATTCAAATGGAAGAATCAATCAAGACAGAATTTGAAGAAGTATTTATGATGTATCTTCCACGTATTTGCGAACATTGCATTAATGCACCATGTGTGTCATCTTGTCCATCTGGTGCCATGTACAAACGTGATGAAGACGGTATTGTGCTTGTTGATCAAAATGCTTGTCGTGCTTGGAGACATTGTACAACTTCTTGCCCTTACAAAAAAGTGTACTTTAACTGGCAAACAAACAAAGCGGAAAAATGTACGATGTGTTTCCCACGAATTGAAAATGGTCAACCAACCATTTGTGCAGAAACTTGTGTAGGTCGTATCCGTTACATTGGTATCATGCTTTATGATGTAGACCGTGTACTAGAGGCAGCTTCAGTGGAAGATGAAAAAGACCTATATCATGCGCAATTAGGTATTTTCCTAGATCCAAACGATCCAGAAGTTATTAAACAAGCGAAGAAAGATGGAATTCCAATGGATTGGATTGAAGCAGCGCAGAAATCTCCACTTTATAAGATGATTATTGATTGGAAGATTGCATTACCATTACATCCAGAATATAGAACAATGCCTATGGTGTGGTATATTCCACCATTAAGTCCAATAATGAATATGATTGAAGGAAAAGGAAGTACAGCTGATACTTCTGATATTTTCCCAGCAATTGATGAAATGCGTATTCCAATTGAATACCTTGCTAACCTGTTAACAGCGGGAGACACAGGACATATTCGTACTGTACTGAAAAAAATGGCAGTGATGCGAAGCTTTATGCGTGCAGAACAAACAGGTAAAGATTTTGATACAGAGATTATTTCGGATCTTGGTTTAACCGAAAAAGCAATTAAAGAAATGTATCGATTATTAGCTATTGCCAAGTATGATGATAGATTTGTCATTCCTAAGAGCCATAGAGAGGAAGTTGCAGATCTTTACGAAGAACAAGGTGCATGTGGCCTAGACTTTGCCGGCGGACCAGGAAGTTGTGGGGTACTACAGTGATTTGAAAAAAGGGCTGTGATATAAGTGTTTAACTTAAAAGACGAACAATGTACTATTTCCGGAGCGACTTGCACGCACCAATAATGTTCGGATTTTATTTAACTAAAAACACCTTTGTCCCAGCCCCGCCAAATAAGGAGGGTTGATGATGAATCCATCTAGCTATCAAATGATTTCCTTTCTTTTATCCTATCCAAGTAAAGAACTAAAAGAAATGCTACCTGAAATAAAAGAAGAAATAGAAGGTATCGGTAAAGACGAGGTTAATGATAAATTATTAAGTTTTATTAAAGAAATTGAAGATAGAACATTAGATGAATGGATAACTCATTATATCGAGCATTTTGATTTTGGAAAATTAACTAATCTTTATGTTACGTATTTAAAATTAGGAGAGCAAAGAGAACGAGGATTAGAATTATTAAAACTAAAAAAATATTACGAAGCACATGGATTTGACGTAACGGATAAAGAATTACCAGATTATTTACCACTCATGTTAGAGTTTTGTGCTCATGTTTCTGTTGAAACGAGTAATGAATTGTTGCAAATGCATGGAAAGGCAATAGCTGAAATCCATGGCAAATTAAAGGAACAAGATAGTTTTTATTCTCTTTTATTTGATGCTCTTTTCTTGGCAGGTGGGGAAAGTATAAAATCTTTCCCGTCTGCATAAGTGCAACTGAGGCATCCACCCAAAGGCTTGGCGGATGCCAAGTTTTCTAACAAATGGAATCCCATGGGCTAGAAATAAAAGCCAAAGAGACAATATAGGAGGGGATAAAAATGGATCTACTATTATGGGGTGTTTTTCCCTATATTATATTAACTATTTTTATTGGTGGACATATTTATCGTTATCAAAAAGATCAATTCGGATGGACAACGAAATCTAGTGAATTTCTAGAGAAAAAGCGTCTAAGGGTAGGTTCACTTTTATTTCATTGGGGAATAATATTTGTATTCGGTGGTCATGTTTTAGGATTAATTATTCCAGTAGGGTTATATAATGCATTGGGAATTACAGAGCATACGTATCATATTGTAGCCATAAGCTTTGGAGTGCCAGCCGGTATTGCGGCTTTTGTAGGAATTTTCCTATTAACATATCGTAGAATAAGTGTGAGACGTATAAAAGCAACTACATCACCAAGTGATTGGGTTTCACTAATCTTTATTCTATTAGCCATTGCAACTGGGCTTATTGCAACGATGCTTAATGTGGACTCTCATGGCTTTGACTACAGAACAACGATTGCACCTTGGTTAAGAGGCTTATTTATCTTTAATATCCAACCAGAATTAATGGCAACTGTACCTATTTGGTTTAAAATACACATTTACTGTACATTTGCGTTATATGTTGTTTGGCCATTTACTAGACTAGTACATGCATTTAGTTTTCCGATTCGTTATTTACGTAGAAGTTATGTCATTTATAAAAGAAGAATCCCAACGCATAAAGAGGGCTATTAACTTTAAGATAGGAGCAGCCAGGGTACACGTTAATAATATAGTGTATTCTAGCTGCGAATAATGTTATTGCCGTCCATTTAAAGGTTAAAGGAAGATATTTATGAGTAAATGGTTTTATTGGAATACAGCATTATTTTTTATGGTTATTGTCCAAGTGGTTACGCATTTTACATTTCCTACTTTAAGTTTACCAATTATATTCGGTTTTATTGGTTTTTTGTTTTTCTTATTTAATTGGACGAGAAATGCAGTATTTTCCACTATTCGGAATATAGATAATCGGAAAACGAAAATCAAGTTGGCTAACCTCTCTAAAAAGGTTATGCCATTCCATCGTTACACTGGGACGACGGCGCTTGTCTTTATCATGATGCACGTTTTCTTTATTGTGAACTGGTATGGTTTTTCCTTTAACAATATAAAAATGATTTTTGGATTATTGGCATTTATTAATTTGATTTTTATGGTCTTGACCGGTTGGTGGCGATTAGTGAAACCAACTGGAAAGTTACGTAGAATTCATTTGCGATTGGGAATCTCCTTGTTTATCCTCATTACACTTCATGTGTTATTTTAATTTTCCTCGGACGGAGGTAACCCCAGAATTAATATGTAGATTAGGAAGTGAAAAGTATGAAACTAGAACCTTCTATTGATTATGAAGAAATAAGGGAAAAGATTATTGGTGGCTATATAGAAGAGGTAAGAGAAAAGATAAAAGAATTGGAAGCTCGTCTCCAGCAGCAAGATTTAACTGTCGAAGAGCAATTTTATGCTTTAAGCACTTTAGGTAAATTTTATCGTAAAGTTAAAAATTATGATAAGGCAGGGGATTATTGTCGCAGGTCACTCCGTTTATCAAAAAAATTAGAAAAGCCCCAATTAGAAATGATTATTGATACATACTTGGATTATGCCTATTTAGAAATGGAGTATGGTCAAGAATCTAACGCTCGAATGGAACTTGCTAAACTATTAGCAGTTTTAGATAACAATGATTATCGCGATTCATATACATATGGAACGATTTTCAGTAGTTTAGCTAAGGTTTCGATAATGGAAGAAAATATAGAAAACGGAATTAAACAATATGAAAAAGCTTTGAATTATTTTAGAGAGTCATTACCTGAGACCCATCCAGTACTTTCATCAACTATCTATAAATTATCCGACGTATATATTCAAATAGAAGATTATCCAAGCGCTTTAGAACTTCATAAACAATTAATGGAAGCTTATCAAACAAAGGATAATAAACGTTTAGAGTCGAAAGAATTATTAAGAATAGGTGAGATTCATTTTTATATTGATCTAAAGGAAGCTAGAAAAATAGTTACAAATGTAATTAAGTTAATGGCTGAGCTCTCTGAGGAAAATCCTTTAGACATGGCAAAAGCTGTCTTAATGTTAGCGGAGATTGATGAAAATATGGGGAATTTCCCAAGAGCAATCAATTATTACAAACAGGCACAAAATGAATTAATGAAAATATATGAAGAAAGTCATTTTATGATCGTTTATATTTATTCAAAAATCGGTACTATATCTATTAGGACGTTTAAATTAGATCAAGCAAAGGAATACCTAGAGAGAGGCCTACCTTTATCTAATCCATTTCCTAAGATTCGTATGCAATTTCTATATGCCTTGGGAAAAATTTACTCAGATAAAAAAGATTATGACAAGGCACAAAAGGTGTTTTCCGAGTTTTTACAAAGATTGGAACAAGAAGGGCGTAAAAATTCTATTGCATATGGAAATACATTACAGGCCATTGCATTTAATCATTTAGAACAAGAAAATGTAGAACTTGCTTTTACGTATTATCAAGATGCACTAGCAATCTATGAAAAAATTTCAAACTGTAAAGAAGAAAAAGGACTTACGTATATTCGCTTAGCATATTGTTATGAAAATCGACGTAACCAAGATTTGAATAAAGCGGAAGAATGTTATGAAAAAGGGTTTAATATAATTGAAAAAACCCGTAAACAAGAACTGTTAGAAGAATCATTAGCAGGAATCATCGAATTTTATAATAGAAATAATCAACCAGTAAAAAGAAAAATATATGAGGATAAATTTGTGAAATTAGTCAATAAGAAAAAATGACATTTTCTAAAAGGGTATATAATCTAGAAATAAGTAATAATTCCTAATCTATCATGATATATTAGTAGTTAAAGATTGACTAAGTGACATTTTTAACAGATAAGCAGGATACAATAAGATATACTATTCTTAAGATAAGTTCAAAAAGGAGGATGAAAAGGACCGAGCAGTTCGAGGCGGTGTAGTTTTGAGTACCACAACGTATGCAGTTAATACGTGAGGAACGGAAAAGCAAGCCAACGAAGAAATGCGAAGTGTCATTTTCACCGGACTTTTTGAACAACCCCTAAAAGGAGAGATCCACAGTGTCAGTTATTACAGATAAATTCGGTCGCCCGCTAAAGGATCTTCGTATTTCTGTTATTGATCGTTGTAATTTTAGATGCAGATATTGTATGCCGAAAGAGATTTTTGGCAGGGATTTTGTATTTATGCCTAGAGAACAATTATTAAGCTTTGAAGAAATAGAACGTCTAGCTAAAATTTTCGTGGATTTAGGTGTTAGAAAAATAAGATTAACTGGTGGAGAACCTCTTATGAGGAGAGATTTACCTTTACTCATAAAAAAATTAACCGCAATTGATCAATTGGAAGATATCGGGTTAACAACGAATGGCTCTTTATTAGGTCATTCAGCTGCAAAGTTAAAAGACGCTGGACTACAGCGCGTCAATGTAAGTTTGGATGCATTAGATGAAGAATTATTCAAATCTATTAATGATAGTGGTGTTGGACCGGAACGAGTTCTTAAAGGAATCCAAAAAGCAAAAGAAGTTGGACTTGAAGTGAAAGTGAATATGGTCGTTAAAAAAGGAATGAATGATCATGAAGTTGTTCCAATGGCCGCTTATTTTAAAGAACAAGGAATTACACTAAGGTACATTGAATTTATGGATGTCGGACAAACAAATGGTTGGGATTTTAGTAAAGTTATTACAAAAAAACAAATATACGAACAATTAAAAGAGCAATTTGACTTAGAAGCCGTTGATCCGGCCTACCTTGGCGAAGTTGCTAAACGTTACCGCTATGTTGGAACAAACGCAGAAGTAGGTTTTATTACTTCTGTTTCGGAATCATTTTGTTCTACTTGTACAAGAGCAAGGATTGCAGCGGATGGAAAAATGTACACTTGCTTATTCGCTGAAAATGGCTTTGATTTTAGAGAATTGTTACGTTCGGATAAAACGGATGATGAGATTAAAGATGAAGTAATTCATATATGGAATAACCGTACGGACCGATATTCTGACGAACGCACAGAGGAATCGGCAAAAAGTAGAAGTAAGATTGAAATGTCTTATATTGGCGGATAGAAGGGAAACGGAATAGATGGAAAGATATTCACGTCAAATGTTATTTAAGCCAATTGGAAACGAAGGTCAACAAAAAATATCCGAAAAACATGTACTTATTCTTGGTTGTGGTGCGCTTGGTTCAGCAAACGCAGATAACCTGGCACGTGCTGGAATAGGTAAATTAACACTAATTGATAGGGATTATGTGGAATTAAGTAATTTACAAAGACAACAATTATATACAGAACAAGATGTCTACAACCAAATTCCAAAAGCAATTGCAGCAAAGAATAGATTGCAAGAAATTAATTCAGATATTGAAATAGAAGCTTATGTAATGGATGCTTCAGCAAATTCCTTAGATCCGTTATTAAAAGGTATTGATTTAGTTATTGATGCAACTGACAATTTCGATACACGGTTTTTGCTTAATGATATTTTACAAAAGCATTCTGTTCCTTGGATTTTTGGATCATGTGTAGGAAGTACGGGAATGAGTTATACCATCTTACCTAATCAAACACCTTGCCTAAGATGTTTATTAGATGCCATTCCCGTTTCTGGAGCAACGTGTGATTCAGTTGGCATTATATCACCTGCAGTTCAGATGGTAGTTGCCCATCAAACAACGGAAGCCTTAAAAATTTTAATTGAAGATCATAAATCTTTACGTGCTTCTCTTGTAACATTTGATTTATGGAGCAATCATTATCATATAATGAAAGTAGATAGGGCGAAGAAGGAATCTTGTCCATCTTGTGGGGAAAATCCGAATTACCCAGCTTTAGATTTTCAATCCACCACTAAATCAGAAGTGCTTTGTGGAAGAAATACAGTTCAAATTAGAACAACTCGAAAGCGAAATTTAAATATATTAAAAGAACGATTGGAGCGAATTGCACCTGTAAAAGCAAATGACTTTTTAATTTCTATTGAATATGATTCCTACCGACTTGTTTTCTTTCAAGATGGAAGAACATTAATTCATGGGACAAATTCAATTGCAAAAGCGAAAAGTATCTATTATCAGTTAGCAGGATGAAGGTGAGTAACATGGTAGAAAGAAGAAAACCAATAAAAGTGAATGAAGCAATTTCACGTGTAATGAACTTTGCAAAAAATGGAAAAGTGGAACATGTTCCGATAGAAGAAAGCTATGGCCGCATCTTAGGGGAAGATTTAATTGCAGATCATCATGTACCTCCATTTGATCGTTCCCCATATGATGGATTTGCAGTACGCTCTGTGGATACAATGACTGCTTCCAGTACCAATCCCATTGAGTTAGAAGTAGTTGGAGAAATTGGTGCGGGCAGTGTATATGAAGGTACCGTAACAGAAGGACAAGTTGTTCGAATTATGACCGGTGCACAAATTCCAGATGGTTGTGATGCTGTCGTTATGTTTGAAGTAGTGAAAGAGTTTGAGAACGATCATAAGTCCTTTATTCAGTTGAAAAGAAAAGTGAAATCGGCTGACAATATTTCTTTTACTGGGGAAGATACGAAAAAAGGCACTTCTCTTGTTAAGAAGGGAACCTTTATTAATCCTGGTATCGTTGCGTTGCTTGCGACATTTGGTTATAAAAATGTACCAGTAAGTAAGAAGCCAAAAATTGGGATTATAGCTACTGGAAGTGAATTATTAGATGTGGATGAGCCGTTACAACCAGGGAAAATTAGAAATAGTAATGCCTTTATGGTTCAATCACAAATCATTCGTGCAGGCGGAGAACCTATCTATTTTGGTCAGTTTAGTGATGAGTTTGAAACTTGCCTTAATCAAGTAGCAAATGCGCTCGGTCAGGTGGATATTCTAATAACAACCGGCGGAGTATCTGTTGGTGATTATGATTATTTACCAGAAATTTATAAGAAGCTTCATGCTAATGTTTTGTTTAATAAAATTGGGATGAGACCGGGGAGTGTAACCACAGTGGCTGAAATGGAAGGAAAGCTATTATATGGACTTTCCGGAAATCCTTCTGCCTGTTATGTTGGATTTGAACTTTATACTCGCCCTGTCATTCGAACATATCTATATCAGACAAATGCATTTTTGAAAAAAGAAGTTGCGATTCTTGGGTCTGATTTTCCAAAACCTAATCCTTTCGATCGTTTTGTTCGTGGACATTTAACTTATGAAGGTGGTCGTTTAGTTGCAACGCCAGTCGGATTAGACAAGTCAAATGTTGTTTCTTCTTTGGCGGAAGCAAATATTCTTATTGTCCTACCGGGAGGAACAAGAGGGTACGAAGCAGGAATGGAAGTTTCTGTTATATTATTGGAAGACCAAGAAGGTACTACGATGGATAACTTTGTCAATATGGATGTAAATACAAGAAGGAGTCAGAGAAAATATGACGGATCCATTATTTGAAATCGTTGAAGATCCTATTGAAGTAGGGGCAATTATAGATAAGGTAAAAAGACGAGAAGCTGGAGCCATAACTACTTTTATGGGTACTGTACGTGAATGGACGAAGGGTAAACGTACGATATATTTAAAATATCAGGCATATAAACCAATGGCTGTAAAGATGCTTGCTAAAATAGGTGATGAAATTGAAGAAAAATGGCCGAATACACGAATTGCGATTACTCATCGTATAGGGCATTTAGATATTTCAGACATCGCAGTAGTAATTGCAGTTTCTTCTCCACATCGGAAAGCGGCATATGAAGCAAATGAATATGCCATTGAACGAATTAAACAAATAGTACCGATATGGAAGAAAGAACATTGGGAAGATGGCGAAACGTGGATTGGAGATCAATTGGAAACCGTATCCTATCCAAGTGGAAGTCCAAATATAAAGTGAAACTCATTTAGTGGAGAGTTCTTTCAGGCAGTTAAGACGTGATGAAGGATGTGTAATGATGATTAATATTTTATTATTTGCTGATTTACAAGAAAAGGTAGGGAAAGATCGTCTGGAGCTTGAGGCGGATTCTCTTTCCATTATTGATTTAAAAGAGAAATTAAAAAATGAATATGGTTTATTACAATTAGACGATGTAATGACGGCAATAAATGAAGAGTATGCATTGGAAAGTGATATCGTTCAATCTGGAGATACTGTTGCGTTTATTCCACCAGTCAGTGGTGGTTAAATGTTTATTTTACAAATCGTTGGGTACAAAAATAGCGGAAAAACTACTTTAACAAGCAACCTTATAGAGTATTTTACTTCGTTAGGTATTCGTACCGCATCGTTGAAACATCATGGGCATGGAGGGGTGCCTGAAGGGTTAGATAGTACCGACAGTGAAAGACATAGAAATGCAGGATCTATAATCGCAGGTGTAGAAGGAGAAGGTTTATTTCAATTATCCAAGAAAAATTGGAAACTGAGTGAAATGATTGAAATTTATAAAATGATGCAGGTAGACTTATTATTAATTGAAGGATTTAAAAGGGTAAGTTATCCAAAAGTAGTACTGATAAGTAAAGAAGAAGACCTTACATTGGTAGAAGAAGTTAGTAATATTAAAGCCATCATCAGTAGAATTCCTTTAGCACAGAATTCCCGCCCTTTTCCTTTATTTCACATTACAGAGATGGAACATATTTTACAATGGTTACGGAGCGAAATGAAGTTATAAAAATAAAAAAGAGACAATTATTTTGTCTCTGTCTCCTAATTGATATTGCATATTTCGATTGGACAATTTTCACAACCTATTTTTGCGCGTAAATAATCGATATCTTTTAGTACTATCTTGCCACTTTTATCCATCGATATAACATCCATTTTTCTTAATTCGACAAGCATTCTATTGACACTTTCACGAGTAGCGGCACAAAATTTAGCTAATTCTTGATTAGTTAAAACTAGATCAATTAATACGCCGTCGTCCTTTTTAACACCATAACTATTGGAAAGACGGATAAGGGTGGAATATAAGGCACCTTTCTTTCCGTTTAGTAACAGGTCCCTTATTTTGGACTGATATTTTCTCATGTGATTACTAGTCCATTTCAAATATTCAAACGACAACTCCGTATTAGTCATAAGTGCTTTTTCCAACATATCCTTTTGGATGACCAGAACTTCACCACTATCAATAACTTTTGCACTTAGTATATATTTGGGATCACTACTGAACAAAGTTAATTCACCAATAATATCGTTATGTTTACAAATTCGTAAAATCATTTCTTTTCCGTCAGCGGTTAACTTCGATACTTGGACGAGTCCTGATTTAATGATAAAAATTTCTTCAGCTTCTACACCCTCATGGAAAAGGTAGCTTTCCTCGTTCATTACTTTTAAAGTACTGATAGATTTTAACAGTTCTCGGAGACTTGGAGAAATTAAATCTTCTTCCGTTTTCGCATCTAATAACACACTTGTTTGCAAATCTTTCATCTCCTTTGTTTGCAGATAATATCTTTTATCTGCATAAGCACAACTAATAAATTTCTATCTCTATTGTATCATTGTATAAAAATGTTTTTGGATTTTTCGGTTACGAATTTGTGAATTTTGTACAAGTCAGAAGGAATATGAAATATCAGGTGAAAGAGGTGTTAGTTTTGGGGGATAAAATAATAGGTATTATACTTTCAGGAGGAAAATCGAGTAGATTTGGTTCTCCGAAAGCTTTTGCAAGGAAGGACGGAAAATATTTCTACCAATATTCTATTGATGCTATGAGAAATGTGGTGGATTCTTTTATAATGGTTTCAAATTCTACCTTAAAAAGTAAGTTTCTTTATGAGCAAGAAGTGAATTTTGCTATAATAACAGATAAGAAGGAATATGAAGGATTAGGACCATTAGCAGGTATTTATAGTGGAATGGAGTATATAGCAGGAGATTGGTATATGGTATCTCCCATTGATGTTCCTTTTGTTAATGAAAACATATTCCGTTCGTTACTTTTACATAAAGATGAAAACATTGACGCCATTATCCCAGTAGTTTCGGGTAAAATTCAACCACTTCTCTCCATATATCACCATCGTGTGAAAGGACTTATTCAACTTCTGCTGGAGAGTAATGCATTATCTGTTCAAGAGCTATTAAAAAAGTGTAAGGTAAAGTATGTTCCGATGGAGGAAGAGAAGGCTTTTTATAACATAAATAGACGTTCCGATTATGAAAAATGGATTGAAAATGAAGAAAAAAATGAGGATGGGAAGTGTTAGAGATGCTAGTAGATCATCGGAAACACGCAGCACAACAAATTTCGTGTGCTGTAATTACGGTTAGTGACACAAGAACAAAATCTACGGATAAAAGCGGCAAAAAGATAATGGAATTTTTACAGAAATATGATCATCAAGTAAATCTTTATAAAATAGTACCTGATGAGAGTGATCAAATACGATTTGCAGTAGAAAAAGCGATTTATAGTGAAAAAATAGATGCTGTTATTGTAAACGGAGGGACTGGCATCTCTTATCGTGATGTAACCATTGAATCGATTGAGCCACTATTTGACAAACAACTTCCAGGTTTTGGTGAATTATTTCGCCATTTAAGTTTTCAATGTGATATTGGTACAGCAAGTATTTTATCTAGAGCAACTTGTGGTGTTGCGAATCATTGTGTTATATTTTCGATTCCGGGATCGACTGGCGCAGTGACACTAGCAATGGAAAAAATCATCCTACCTGAGATAGGGCATATCGTTAAAGAGATTCATAAAGATATAGATGGTTAGGGAGTCTTAAGATGAAAAAATATTATACACTCATATTCATTTTAATAATGGTTGTCCTCTCAGGATGTTCTTCTGAAAAACAAGGTATAACCGAGAAAACGGAGTTAACCATTTCTGCTGCAGCTAGTTTAACTGAAGCTCTACTCGAGTTACAAGATACTTTTGAAAAGGAGCACCCAGAAATTCAAATTTCTTACAATTTTGGTGGTTCCGGATCCTTACGAAAACAAATTGAACAAGGCGCTCCGATTGATTTGTTTTTATCAGCATCCAGTATTGATTATGAAAAATTAGTAGATAGACAAAGAGTGGTGGAAGGGAAAGAGATTCTGACTAATAATCTTGTACTTATTTCGGGAAATGGTGGAGAGGATTCATCTTTTGATTCTTTCTTAGCTGGTGAGGGAATCATTGCAATTGGAACGCCAGAAGCGGTTCCAGCAGGTACATACGCGCAAGAAACTTTAACAAAATTAGGAGCATGGGACCTATTAGAAGAACAGGATCGTCTTGCTCCAACAAAAGATGTGTCTCAAGTTCTTTCATTAGTGCGTGAAGGTGCGGTAGATGTAGGAATTGTTTATTCAAGTGATGTAAAAAATGAAGATGATGTTACTATTTTACATGAATTTGATAAAAATCTTCACTCCCCAATAAAATATTTTGCTGCAATCATTGATAATGGGGAAGAAAGTGAAACTATATTAAAAGCAAAAGAGACATATTATCAATTTATATCGAGTGAATCGGCTAAAAAGGTCTTTGAACAGTATGGATTTCAAATTATAGTGCTTGATCAACCTCTTGTGGAGTAGGTGATAGGAAATGCAATGGTCTTGGCATCCCGTTCAATTATCATTTTATGTAGCAACCACAGCGACAATACTTGCATTTCTATTAGCTGTTGTATTAGCTTTTTGGATGGTACGGAAAGATAGAAAAGGGAAAGCAATTGTAGAAACCATATTTTTCTTACCTTTGGTGTTGCCTCCAACAGTCATTGGTTTCTTTCTTATTATTGTTTTCGGTAGGAATAGTTGGGTAGGACAAGTGATTGAAACTCTAACTGGTGGCAGTTTGTTGTTTACTTCAACAGCAGCTATTATTGCTGCTTTAGTAGTAGCTTTTCCTTTAATATATCAATCCATTAAGACAGGTTTTTTATCAGTGGACCCTAATATTATTGGAGCAGCTAAGGTGGATGGCGCAAATGATTGGTCTACATTGATTAGAATTATTTTGCCTTTGTCATCTCGCTCCCTTGTCACCGGGTTAGTACTTGGATTTACAAGAGGGTTCGGTGAATTTGGTGCGACATTAATGTTTGCAGGGAATATACCAGGAAAAACCCAAACAGTCCCAACGGCAATATACCTTGCAATAGAAACCGGAGCTACAAGCATCGCCTGGTATTATGTTCTTGTTAGTATAAGCTTTTCATTTGTATTGCTCTTTATTATTAATCGAATGAAACCAAATCAATAATTAAAACCGGAATAAGTTACTCCGGTTTTAATTATTTTCTCTTTTAAAATCTCCATTTTTTCCACCACTTTTTTCAAGAAGGTAGGTTTGTCCAATAACCATCCCTTTGTCAACAGCTTTACACATGTCATATACAGTTAATGCCGTAACAGAAGCTGCTGTTAATGCCTCCATTTCTACGCCTGTACTACCTACCGTCTTTACTTCGGCGTTAATGATGAGTTCGTATGTTTCATTTTCGGTGTTGGCCCATTCAAATGATAAATCCACGCCGCTTATTGGAATAGGGTGGCACATTGGTATTAAAGAAGATGTTTGTTTTGCGGCCATTATGCCTGCTACTTGAGCGACAGACAATACATCTCCTTTTTTATTTTTCTGTTCTGTAATATTTTCATAAACAATTCTCTTCATTTGGACACTAGATCTTGCTATTGCTGTTCGTGCAGTTTCTTTCTTATCCGAAATATCAACCATTTTAGCTCGTCCATGTTCATTAAAATGTGTGAATTCTGCCAACTTTGTCACCTATCTTTTTTTATGATTATTATATAAGTTTAGCTTAGGAAATGGTAAAATTCAAATAGGTAGAGAAGGGAATCTGGGAATGATTGTAAAGGGTGATGCATCATGAGTTTAAATAAAAAGATGGTTTTTTTAGATGATCTTAAATTACTTATTAAATTTAATGTATTAGTTGCTAATATTCTACCAGTTATTGCAGGTTATGTATTGGCATTATATATTACAGATTCTAAATTTATTGATTCTTGGTTACTATTTCTATTCGTTCTATTTGGATCCACATTCGTTATGGCCGGAGCATTAATCATAAATAACTGGTATGATATTGATATTGATTGCGTGATGGATAGGACAAAAGCACGGCCCACTGTAACAGGGAATTTCAAGAAAAAATCGGTTTTAATTCTAGGTATTATGACGACCGTATTGGGATTTATTTTGCTTATTGCAGTTAATTGGGAGACAACGGTATATGCCTTTATTGGCTGGTTTACTTATGTTGTTTTATATACGATGTGGTCGAAGAGGAAGTTTACATTAAACACCATTATTGGTAGCATTTCAGGAGCGGTAACTCCTCTTATCGGTTGGGCAACTATCGACTCAGCTGTGCATATCATACCAATGACTATATTTTTACTTTTGTTTATATGGCAAGTACCACATACGTTTTCGATAGCAATGAAAAGGTACGATGAATATCATGCGGCTGGAGTACCGATGCTCCCTGTAGTTCATGGGTTTGAAGTAACGAAAAGACAAATGATGATATATATTACTTGTTTATTACCGCTACCATTTCTTTTGGCACAATTAGGAACCATCTTCATTATCATTGCAACAGTACTAAATGTTGGATGGATCATTTTAGCATTATTGGGATTTCGTGTGAAAGATGATTTAAAATGGGCACAATGGAATTTCTTATATTCGGTAAATTACTTAGTGATTATTTTCTTATTACTGATGTTCGTTACTTTACCTATTTTCCATTATTAATAAGATTTGACCTACGCGATAAGATTCTAGCGTTTGTTAGTTTAAAAGGGGAAACCAGTTATAAATGGTTTCCCTTTTTAAAGCAATACATATTAGATGATTAACTTTACATCCAAGCTGCACCAACGATTATTAGAAGGATAAATAATACAACGATTAACGCAAATCCGTTTCCACGTCCATATCCTCCGCCATAGCCATAACCGCCGTAGCCGTAACCACCGAATCCTTGACATCCACATCCGAAGCTCATTATTGAATTCCTCCTTTTAAATATTTAAGAAACCATCCATCATTTACTTTAGTAGGCAACGTAAGCTGAGCCCACAATGATTAATAGAATGAACAATACTACAAGTAAGGCAAAGCCTCCACCATAGCTACCTTCAAATTTACTCATTTAAACATCACCTCCAAAGTGATTTACAATATTACTATATGTATCGGGCGTTTGTATGATATAGGTGTCCGTCTAGATTGAAGTAATTTGGGCGCGTGTAACAGTTTTAACGAACTATTTATCTACGCCAAGCTTCGAAATAAAGGCGACTAAGTTTCAAGTGGAGTTAAAACTCCACCTGAACTAAGTCTTCTTTATACAATTAAGCGTATTTATGTATCACCTCAAAATTAGGTGTTTGACACAAACAAATGGATTAGGTCACACATACAATGAAGTATATGTTCCTTATGAAAAGTACCTAAAGAGGCTGATAAAATGATTACATCAGGATTTGAATTTGTCTTATTTGTATTGGCAACATTTCGTTTAACCCGACTTATTGTCTTTGATAAAATAACTACTTTTATTAGGAATCCTTTTCTTGATGAAGTAGAGGAAACCGAAGCAGATGGAAGAGTTGTAACTTATATTGAAATTAAAGAAACAGGGATTAAACGGTGGTTTGGTGAATTACTTAGCTGCTACTGGTGCACGGGGACGTGGTGTGCGGTATTTCTATTTGGACTTTATTATGTTTGGCCAACAATCATGGAATTTGTCATTATAGTTCTTGCAATTGCTGGTGCAGCAGGTTTTTTAGAATCAATTGTAAATAGACTCACAGATGAGAATTAGCAGGGAGGTAAAGAAATGAAAGAGAAACCCCAAGCGAAAAATGCACCAAAAGAAATAAGGTATTCAGGGAGAAAGAAAAAATCTGGTTGTGGATGTGGAAGAAGAAGGAAAAAAAGAAAGTAGTGTTTTAACGTAGCATACAATATTTGTTTAATATAAAAATAAGGTATTCCCATAGTAACTGGGAATACCCGTCTATTATTACTTGTTTTTATTTGAATCGATAATAGATTCACTTATTTTATTAGTCAAAATTAATATTTTCATTCCATCTTCTCCGGGCACTTTAGGTTTTTCATCATTATTAATACAATTAATGAAATCCAGCAACTGTACACTTAATGGTTGTATGGAGTGGTCAAATTGAATAGTTTCCGTGATTGGTACTGAAATGTTACTAGTATCCTCCTTAATGGAGCGAGAGATTTTCATAACATTATTTAAAATATCAGTCTCAAAAAGGGCATTTTCAGTGAGAACTTTAATCGCTCTAACTTTTTTTCTGGATTTAAAACTTGCAGTTAAGTGAGCTGTTACTCCTGATAAGGATTGAGTTATAGTAACCGCGTGTTCAGGAATGCCATTTATTACTTTTCCAACGGTATACAGTTCACCATACCGATCTTTAAGGAGTTCATCTAATATATATAAATCATGAATCATTAAATCCTTAACCACATCAATATCTTTCAATCTATCATCATGCGGACTCATTCTATCATGCATAATCTCAATAATTTTTTCATTTTGCAATTCCCTTTTGAGAAATTGTATCAATGGGTTAAACAATTCAATATGTCCTACTTGAAGTTTAATGCCAGCCTTTTTTGCCTGATTAATCAATTCCTTTGCTTCGTCCACAGTACTAGTAATAGGTTTTTCCATTAAGATGTGTACGTTATGCTTTATACAAGATAAGCCGACATCATAATGAAATTCTGTCGGTACAGCAATACTAACAGCATCAACTGCGCGGAGAAGGTTATTTAAAGAATGAAAAGGTTTGACTTGATAATTATTAGCAATCTCATTTATTTTCTCTTCATCAGTATCGTATATGCCCACGAGTTCGCAATGATTTTTGAGGGATAAATAAGTTCGAACATGATTCTCACCCATTTTCCCGATACCAATTACTCCGACTCTCATGCTTAACCTCCTCATAATTGAACTCCTAATGTATATTATGTTTTATTCCATAATCGATATGGACGTTGATAATGGATGCATTTAAATTTGGCTCTTTAACTATAAATCAGTGAGAAGGTGATTGTATGATTCATATATTATTTATTACTGAAGATACATCCCAACTATTGAATAAAAATTTTTATTATCTTGAGCAGGAACTTGCTAAATTAGCACACGTCACATTTTGGAGAGAAAACGGACATATCAGTTCTATTCTGAAAAAATTATCCATACGACCAGACTTCATTTTATTATTAAATGACATAGGAAAAAAAATCTCCCCTATGATTAAAGGATTAGCTAATATTGACATTCCGGTAGGTTTATTTATTAATGATGCTCACCGTTTTACTAGTTATCGGAGGAATTTTATTTCCAAAAATAAAATATCCCATCTGTTTACGGTAGCCCGAGATAAATGCATCGAAATTTACCCGGAATTTCAACATAAAATGGAGTGGTTTCCGCATTTTGTTAATTCGGAAATTTATAAGGATTATCATGAACAAAAGGATATTCATTTACTAATGATGGGAGCTGTAAATGATATTTATCCATTAAGACAAAAAATATTTAACACATATAAACTAGATTCTAGATTTGTTTATCATAAGCATCCGGGATATAAGTCATTCAATGAACAAGAAGAAAATCAGCTTTTTATTGGTCCACGTTACGCTAAAGAGATAAATCGGGCCAAGATTTTTTTTACTTGCCCTTCCATACATTACTATCCTATTAGAAAATACTTTGAAGCTTTAGCATGTAATTCGTTACTATTAGCGCCTACGTTCAAGGAGTTAGAGGATCTTGGGTTTGTCCCAGGTTTCCATTTCGTTTCAATCGATGAAAACAACTTTAAAGAGAAGGCTGCATACTATTTAGAGAATGAAACTAAACGTGAACAGATTGCTGAACAAGGCTATCTTTTTATACACGAAAATCATTCCGCTAAAATTAGAGCCTGTGAACTAATTAAAAAAATGGAAAGTATTGTTCATAAATAGGGGGGATTTTATTGTCCAGCATTCCGGAAAGTGTAAAATTAGAAAATCATGTTGTTATTGAAGAAGGTGTGACAATTGGGGAAAATGTCGTTATCGGTCATCATACCACTATTTTACAAGGTACTATAATTGGTGATGATGTTGTTATTGGAAACAACTGTGTCTTAGGTATAAGTCCAGCTGTCAATAAAAGAATGAGAAAAGTCTCTCACAGAAATATTCAATTAATCATTGAATCAGGAACAAGAATTGGAAATTTGGTTTCCATTTATTCAAGTACTCAAATTGATAACGACGTATTTATTGGTGATCATGCAAGTATTAGAGAGAATGTTTCAATAGGAGAAGCAACCGTTGTTGGAAGAGCGGCAATCGTTGAATTGAACTCAAAAATAGGGAAGAACTGTACCATTCAAACACTTGCATATGTTACTGGAGATACGACACTTGAGGATGATGTTTTTATCGGACCTTGTGTATCGATGTCAAATGATAAATATATGGGGATTAAACCATACTCCTTAAAAGGGGCATATATCGAAAAGGGAGCAAAAATTGGAAATAATGCTTCACTACTCCCGGGAATCAAAATTGGTAGAAACACAATAGTAGGTGCCGGTTCCGTCGTTACCAAAGACTTAGAAGAAAATATTACTGCTGTTGGGGTTCCTGCTCGAAAGATTAATTCCTAAAGCTTAGAAGGGGAGTCATTATTGTGAAAATTTTAACCGTAGTTGGAGCGCGACCACAATTTATTAAAGCATCTATGTTATCAAAGGAATTTGAGAAAGATTCAAATATAAAGGAAATATTAGTTCACACCGGCCAACATTATGATGCGGATATGTCTGATGTCTTTTTTGAACAGTTGAAAATACCGAAACCTGATTATCATTTAGGGATTGGGTCTGGCACTCACGGGAAACAAACTGGTAAGATGTTATCGGAAATAGAATCCATTTTATTAAAAGAAAAACCCGACATGGTTCTTGTTTATGGGGATACCAATTCTACCCTTGCAGGTAGCTTAGCGGCTTCGAAGTTGCATATACCAATTGCTCATGTTGAAGCGGGATTACGTAGCTTTAATAAAAAAATGCCAGAGGAGATTAACCGACTTTTAACGGATCATCTTTCTACTTGGTTATTTTGCCCAACGAAGAGTGCTCTTAATAATTTGCGTAGGGAAGGGATAAAGGAGAACGTTTTTATAACGGGAGATATTATGTATGATGCGGTTCTTCATTATAAGTATGAAGCTATAAAACATTCTACCATCTTAACAAGATTGAATCTTGTTAAAAAGGATTATTACCTGGTTACAATTCATCGAGCTGAGAATACCGATAGAATGGATAGACTTAAAACATTGCTAACGGTACTTTCCCAATTGGATAGGCCGGTAGTACTTCCATTGCACCCAAGAACAAAGAAAAAAATAGAGCATTGGGGTTTGGGATCCATTATTTCAGCCGCTCATATTCATACTATTACGCCTTTGGATTATTTTGATATGCTTACGTTAGAAAGTGAAGCAAAGATAATTTTAACTGATTCTGGTGGAGTGCAAAAAGAAGCGTATATGCTTCGGGTGCCTTGTATCACATTAAGGGATGAAACGGAATGGATTGAAACAGTTGAAGCTAAATGGAATAGTATTGTTGGTGCTGATCAACAGAAAATTTTAAAAGAGATATCTGATAAAAAGGAGCCAAATTCCTATCCAATGTTATTTGGAGATGGAAAAACATCGGGAAAAATTTATAAGATAATTAGTGGGAGGTAAAAAGTCTCCCACTAATATTACTTATAAAATAAACGGGCTATTACCATTTATTAACGATTCATAAACATTTAATAACCGCCTCTCCATATGTTCCCAGCTATATAATCTATCCATTACTTTTCTTGCGTTTACACTCATTTGTATTAGTTTTTCCCTATTTTTATTTAAATACAGAAATGCCCTTGCATAGTCTTGTGCTGTTGCTTTCGGTTTATTGATAACAAGCCCACATTTATGTGTTCGTATAAATTCTTCCATTTCATGACATTTATTAACAACTACAGGGATCCCACTGTTTAAATAACTAAAAAATTTATTAGGTAATGCATAAGAGCGATTAAGTGATTGGGATAAATCATCAAAATCAATCCAACCGATATCAACATCTTTCATATGTTTTGAAATAGAATGATAATCAACCCAGCCTGTTAACTCTACATGTTTCTTAATGTTATCTGGAACGGTTAAGGAGTGTCCATGCAATACACCACCAATAATTTTGAAGTTAAAGTCGGTTTGTTTTGAACAAATATTAGTGATTTTAAATATTTTATCTCTGCTTCCTTTTTTGTTATCGGCTATATGACCTTCATAACATACGGTTAGTTTATTTCCTTTATAGTCCTTAGGTTTATAGGTTTGGTCTAGGGGAGGAGAATTGTAAATAATTTCAACCGGAAGTAAGGGGTTTTTTGAAAGATACCAGGATTTTATAGAGTGAGATACAGTTATAAGTTGATCAATTTCTTTAATCATTGTATTTAATAACTTTAACATTGCTGTTTTATTTTTTTTTGAAATGGTTTTGGTTTTATTATCTAGTGGATCTGGGATTAAGTCGTGACTATCATAAATTAATTTTACGTCTTTGTTGTGTAAATGTTTCATCTTTCTCTTGATGCCAATACCTGCATATAAGGAACCTAATTCATGAGCATGATAAATATCTGCTTTTTCTTCCAATCCAAGTTGTGTTAGTGGGTTATCAAATTTTATATGGTTACCGTAATCGATATGATTCTGCATTTCTATCGGGGAGGGTTTAAAAGATTCTATTTTATAGGTAACTATTTTTATGCCTTCATGTACAAAGCTAGATTGTAAGAAACGATCATTAAAAGGGGATTTGTCAATATCAAATAATTTATCTTTTACTCTCGGTACAATCATTGTTACATCATAACCATTTTTCTGTAACGTTTTCGCTTCCTTTTTAAATATTCTAGAATCTAAAAAAGAATGAGTGTGTACTAACATACATATTTTCTTTTTCATTTTTATCCTCCTTCATTTAATACTGTTAAAGCAAGTTACTTCTTAAATGGAACTGTTTCTAATCCGTTATATAAAGGATTATTACTCCATGAATCTACATATGTCTTCCACTTATTCAAATATTTTAGTAGTCGCTTATCTTTTGTTATATTATAAAATTCTTCAAGTCTGTTAATGTGGATGAAATGATAAACATTATGCCATTTGCTTCCAAGTTGTTTAAATGTAGTCGGTGTCCCAAGAGCATCTAAATGTTGCCATGGCAGTTTGACCTTGATGAAATTTTCTCCTATTTGAATTGGAATTTTATCTAGTAACACAAAACTTTTTCCCGGTTTCATCGATTTAGGAGAGTACGTTGGTTTAATCATAGAGAGATTTAAGAATCCTGTATTTTTACTAATGAAATTAATCATAATTTCGTTTGTTTCAGGATATGAAAATCTGCTTAATGATACATTGAATAATGCAGATTGATTTTTGGTGAAAACTTTTTGTTTCCTTTTAATTACCGAATTAGCATCAATATAATGTTCATCATCTTTTTTTGAATCAACCAATAATTCAAATGTCCCCTCACCAGGAACGTTCAAATGTATTTCTTGTAACTCCAGATTATCAGCGGTTGACTGAATTTTAATAGTTGTACTTCCGTTCAGTGTATATCTGGAATTTGCAAACTCTGGTGCATCATATAAAGGAAGTAAGTTAGAGAGTGTATTTAGATTTTCATTCCAAAATTTAGTTGCATCCTTGTCTTCTGTGATATCAGCGTATTTTTTAATGGAAGAAATCGCCGATAACCATCCATTAAGGATATAACCATTTGGCTCCATAGGATATTCTTGTATGCTTGGCCCCTTAACGGAATGATGACAGACACCGCCTTTATTAACCGGAATTTTTAAGCTACTGAAAACCTGTTTGGCTGCCTCTTTGTATTTTTCTTTTTTTGTTGATGCATAAAGCTGTGCAAAGACTTCTGCATAATAGGATTGAGTTAAACCAGAATAATAGTCTTTATTCTTAGGGTTAATAAAGGAGTCCGATTTATACCAAAATACCTTTGTATTTTTGAAATTTTCCATTCTATGAATGGCTGCATTTGCAACCCTCATCGCTGCTATTTGATATTTGGTATCTTTTGTTTTTTTGAATTGATACAGATAGTCCCTTATTACGTACACTCCATAAATTGGATGACAAGTGACTACATCCCCTAAGTCCTTTCCGGGATATCCATCGTCCATGAATTTTATTTTATACCGATAATTGCTAATAGTTTCTAAACGCTTAGTAAAGTTGGGCATTATCATTTGGCTTTTTGATCCTCCTAAAAGTATTTTCTGCTTCTGCATCTTATTCAAAAATAATCGTAAGGTGAGGGCATATTACTGGTAATAACTAGAGATTAGGCGAGTAATGGAGGCTTAAATATAATCCTTTCAAGAGAATACAGTAATAGGCAATAAGAATAGCTTGAAAATAAATCTCATATGATCCCCTAAAAGTTAGTAGACTAAAAAAATCTGTTTTCAGCTTAAGGGGTATATTCTCAAGATGTTAATGGCCACAGCCCATGGAATATAGGGCTGTGGCCGAAATTTAAACTTTTTATAAATTAAAAAAGCTTTTTAACTTCAGAAATAAATTCTATTGCTCGATGTTTATTGGTATGATGATTATGAATTAGCTTATATCCATTTTCTGTAATTTTTGTTCTTAATTCCTCATGATCTAAATAATATTTAGACTTTTCAACTACATTTTCAACGTTAGCCGCAACATAATTTTTACCATCAATAAATCCTAAATCCTTTATGTCTTCATTTGGTTCAGCAAGCAACAAAGTTTTACATGCAGGTGCTTCGAAAAATTTAAGAACAGCAACACCGCCGATATCACTTCGACTACCACAAGTAAAGAATATTTTAGAACGATTTAATTCTTTTGCATATTTTTCATTAACTAATAAGGAATCTGATTGCCTCACGCGATGCCCGGGATGTGGATGAAAAACAAATCCTGGCTCGTTGATCATTTTTTCTAATACTTTATCTCGAAATTCATATCTTCCTTTCGGGGGAATTTGTTTGGGAAGAGAAAACAAGTTCTTCTTATTAGGTTCTGTATAAACCAATCCCATTAGCAAGTAATCGATACTTTTTTTCAATTTCCAATCTTTCATGATTGCTGGGTTAATGGACCAGGGAAGCCAACTGTGTTTATCTTTGTATTGAGGGAAAACCTTATAAAATGGATGTTTTGTAGGGGAAAAAATAATATCTATACCTACATTTTCAAAGTATCTAATTCTTTCTTCCGGTTTCCAATGTAAATCTATGACGAAACAGCCCTTTTTAATATCTACTTCATTAAGGCCTTGAACATTTGGTGCTAGACCATAATTCCACGCGATATCATAATGAAAAATAAAATCCGGTGTTATTCCTATTTGTCTTATTATATCCTTGATATGTCCATCTTTATGCCAGTAATAAATATCCGCATATTTTTCTATTTCTTTGATCATTTCCATTTTCGGTTGATGCTTTACATATATCCCAAATTGTTTTATCAAAACTAATATTTTTAATCTTTTTTCCAAATGTAAAACCACCTTTACTAAAGCATGTTCATAGAGAACAAAAATATATAGATAGTCTGACACACCTAATTATATTTGTATGAATAATAAAAGAAAATTGTTAATACGTATTATTTTATTAGGCTATTTAAATAAAAATATAATCTGGACCAAACATAGTTTTTGAAGGAGGAATAAAATGGGGAAAAATGTTTGCTTTTTGGTATCTGAACATCCTTTTATGGATGCCCGTATATATAAGAAAGAAGCGAAAAGCTTGGCGAAAAAAGGATATAATGTAACTATAATTGTACCTAGAAAAAATGGTTTTCTTTTTGATGTGGATGGTAGTGTATTTAGGGAAAGTTTTCTATCAAAAACGTTTATATATGAAGGGATTAAGGTTGTTACCTATGAACAGATAAATTATGAAAAGTATTTGAAATATCTACAATATAGTTTAAGTTCTCAAAGTCAGCTTCGTTATACGGATTCCCTAATCCAATTAGCCATTAATCAGAAAGCGGATATTTATCATGCACATGAGTTTTATTCATTGTATGCTGCTATTCGAGTAAAAAGGGCATTAAGTATTAAGGGAAAGAAAAGTAAAGTTATATATGATAGCCATGAATTGGAACCTGATCCTTTAATAAAACAATCTCAAAAGAAATTAATAATAAAAAAAGAAATGTTAAGAAATATGTTAAACGAAACAGACTATGTAATTACCGTATCACCGTCAATTCAGTCGTGGTATCATTCTATTAATTCAAATCTCCGGACAGAAGTCATTTATAATTCCCCACCACTCACCTCTAAATATAAACCGAAGAATGTGAAGCACTCAGGCCTTCTCCTTGCCTATGAAGGTACTTTAAATAAAAAAAGGGGAAATTACACGAAACTATTAAAGCTGTTGGAATTGAGTAATAAAAAATTTGATTTAAAGATTAGAATTATTGGGGGAAAGAAAGAGTCTGATAAAGAATTCTTTTATCATATTCCAACCCATTTAAAAAAGAAAATAGAGTTTTCTGGTTGGGTGAATTATGATTTGATTCCTGATTTTATGAAGGATGTTGATTTAGGTTGGGTAGATATAAATGGAACGAGTTCGTTAAATCATAGGTTTGCCATGCCAAATAAGTTCTTTAGTTATTTAAATAATGGTGTTCCTATTTTAGCAAATCAAGGTAAGGATATAGAACGATTTGTAGAAAGATATCAATGTGGCCATATTGTAAAAAAATTACATGCAACCGCCGAGGATTATTTTCAAGCTCTTCTCATGCTTTATTCCAATAAAAGAAAAATCCAAAATATGAGTTTAAATGCGCGAAGAATAATGGAATCAACATATAGTTGGGAACAAATGGAGAAGAAGCTTTTCGCTATATATGAAAAATTAATAAAAGATTTGTAGAAAGTAATTTTCATAAATATAGATAATAGATTTTATCCTATTTTTTCTAATTCATTTCATTAGTCCAATCCGTTCACCGATTGACTTAATAACATAAATATTATAATAAATTAAAATGAATGAAGGAGGTCAATCTATGGAACCATTGCCAATAGTAACGGTTGTTGGGCTAGGAAAAATAGGGCTAACATTAGCCGCAGTATTTGCTAATAATTCTTATAGAGTTATTGGAGCAGATATTAATCAAGAAGTGGTCGAATCGGTTAATCAAGGGAAATCACATATTAAAAATGAACCGGGTTTAGAACAACTTGTAAGTAATGCTTATAAGAAACAAACCCTCTCAGCAACGGTAAAAACCTCTGAAGCTGTTAGTCAATCAGATATTATAGTAGTTATTGTTCCTGTACTAGTTGATGATCAGAATCATATAGATTACCAATATATTGATTTGGCTGTACAGGAAATAGCTAAGGGAATAAAGAGTGGTTCTCTAGTAGTTTTTGAAACAACTCTTCCACCAGGAACGACGAAAAATAGATTTGGTAAGAAAATAGAAGAAATTTCAGGATACCGTATGGGGGAAGATTTTTATCTAGCATATAGTCCGGAAAGAGTCTATTCAAACCGAATCATTCAGGATTTAAAAGTTTATCCAAAAGTAGTAGGAGGACTAGATGGAAAAAGTCTTGAGCTCGCTACAGACTTTTATAAACGGGCTTTAGAGTGTGAAATAATGGAAGTTAGTTCCTTAGAAACCGCTGAGTTTTCAAAAGTTGCTGAGTGTGTGTATCGTGATGTAAATATTGCACTTGCCAATGAGCTAAGTATGTTTGCGGAAAAACAAAATGTTCAAATGTCAGAAATTATTAAGGCTAGTAATAGTCAACCATACTCCAATATTCATAATCCAGGAATCGGTGTCGGCGGGCATTGCATACCGATTTATCCATATTTCTTCATAAATAAAGGATTAGACCAGGGACTAACCCCCCTCTCTAGACAAATAAACGATAATATGGCTAACTATGCCATTTCAAAAGTTGAAAAGGAGATAGGGGAATTAGAGGATAAAAATATTCTTATCTTAGGATTATCCTACAGAGAAAATGTAAAAGAGACAACTAAATCTACTACATTACTGTTAATAGACCAATTGAAAGATAAAAAAGCAAATGCATTTGTAAATGATCCACTGTTCTCAAATAGTGAAATTGAAAAGTTCAATATTAAACCTATGTCAATAGATGCATCTGAAGTCTCTGAAATTGATGTTGTCATTCTTCAAGCTTTCCATCAGGAATATGAAAATTTAGATTTTAAATTGTTTAATAATTGTAAAGTTATAATCGATGGTCGTAATAAACTGGATAAAAATGCATTATCGAAGCTAGGAATTACGTATCTAGGAATAGGGAATGATGGAAATGTCATACAAAATACCAATGATTGATCTAAAAGAAGAATTAAAGCTTATTAGAACTCCTATTTTAGAAATGATGACAGAGGTTTTAGATAGCGGAGAATATATATTGGGGGAAAAAGGCGAACAACTAGAAAAAATTATTGCATCCTATGTGCAGGCTTCTTATGGACTTGGTACGGCAAATGGTACAGATGCTTTATTGTTAGCTTTAAAAGCGTTGGACATTGGTCCTGGTGATGAAGTTATAACAACACCACTTACTTTTTTTGCTACTGGGGAAGTGATTGCTGAAGTAGGCGCCAAGCCTATATTTGTAGATATTGATGAAGAAACATATAATATAGATCCTACTAAGATTGAAAAAGCAATAACAAAAAATACCAAAGCTATTCTTGTTGTCCATCTTTATGGCAAAGCGGCCAATATGAAAGACATTATGGACATTGCCGATGCTTATGGTTTGAAAGTAATTGAGGATGCCTGCCAAGCTATTGGGACCGAATATAACGGGAAGCGTGTCGGGGCAATAGGCGATGTAGGTTGTTTTTCTTTCTTTCCATCTAAAAATTTAGGTGCATTTGGAGATGCTGGATTCATCGTTACTAACCAAAAGGAAATTTATGAAAAAATCAAATCACTTAGAAATCATGGAAGTAAGAAAAAGTATCATCATTCTTTAATTGGTATGAATAGTAGAATGGATGAATTTCAGGCAGCCGTGTTATTAGTTAAATTTAACTTTTTGGATATATTTTTGCACAAAAGAAAAGAAGTAGCTAAAAGGTATTCAGAAGATCTACCTTCCATTTTAAGAACTCCAGACAAACATAATAATCGAGAGCATACCTTTCACCAATATTGTATTGAACTAGATAAAAGGGATGAACTTGCTTCATTTTTAAATAATAAAGGGATTGCTACTGCGGTCTATTATCCGATACCACTTCACCTACAGGAAGCGTTTGACTATTTGAACTATAAGTTGGGTGATTTCCCAGTTGCGGAAAAAGTAGCTAAACGAATTTTAGCCCTTCCGATTTCTCCTACTCTTACATTTCGAGATCAAAATTATATTATTTCTTGTGTGAAACACTTTCTTCAGGGGTAGCAATGTAGTTAAGTAAGTAGTTTTCTTATTACATTTTTAGTGAAACTTACGTTGAATACAGTATGTTATATGAACAGCCCTTCATAGTTAGAAAAACTAACTATTGAAGGGCTGTTTTTTTATGGTGTTTCCTTTATAGACTTAGATTAGCCCTTTTTTAAAGTTCTTCCATTTGGAAAGGTTTTTCTTTGTAATACTGTCCTTATGTTGTCTCACATTATATATAGTAAAATCTTTATAACAGAAACGAGAGTTTTGTAGTAGTTGGATTAACATACTAACGTCCTCATAAAGTCTACCATTTTCGAAATCAGTTACTGGAAAACCACCAACTTGTTTCAGTATAGAAGTTCGGTATATTCTTGGACCGAGTGGGAAACGGTAATTTAGTAAATCATTTTTTGTGTTGACTATGGCACCTTTATCTATTTTTTTATAAATAGCCTCGCTATTTTCTACTTGCTTCCACTTTCTTAGATTACCGTACAATAGTGAAACATCCGAAGTGAGATTAGATAAATACTTTTTAATTGATGAGATGGCATCTGGATCAAGCCAATCATCCGCATCAAGTTCTATCATAAAATTAGATGTTACATAGGGGAGAACATAATTCAAAGCTTTAGCTTTCCCTGCATTTTCTTGATGAAAAATATTAATTTTAACTTCGTCTTTCCATTTTTGAATTTTTTTATAAGAGGAGTCTGTCGATCCATCGTCAATGATTAAAATTTGTTCAGGTTTTTCATTTTGTAATAGACATGATACGATAGCCGTTTCTATATACTTATCCATATTATAATTTGCTATTACGACAGTAAGACTAGGATTGTTTGTTTCAGCATCTAATTGATACTTTTGTATAAATTCCTGTTTTACCATTTGACTCTTGGAACTATAGATTCTTGCCTGTTTTAAAACATTTCCTTTAAAACATCTAAAAGAGTTGTCGATGTTGGTGAGCCAAGAGGGGAGTAGTGCTTCTTTAAAAGGAATGGGTAAAAATGGTTGCTTTTTTAAAAACGAAGTGCGGATGAGTACAGGTTGATAGATGCCATTGTGTTTCATCGTTTCCATTACTTCCTTATTTTGTGGAAGGTAAAGGGTACTTGTTTTTAGGGTTGGGGAAACATAATCTGTATCTTGTAGTAATAGGACGTAGGGACTTTTTAATTGTTTGATAAGTCGATTTAATGTTTTGACTGGGTCAACGTTAAATATAAACTCAATTTGCCCTAACAAATTATAGTCATGATCATTCATTGATTTTTCCTCTTGTAAGACGATAATAGATTTAAGTCTCGTGCTAATATTATTCAGAGAATTTATAGCCTTATTCAAAAAGGTTCGATTGGTATAATTAATTAAAATTGCGGTGATATCTTTCAACTTAACTTCCTCCATTCTTACCAATAGAATAAATTAAAAGGGATACACTGTATAAAGCCAGTGTATCCCAAAATGACAGTTTATTAAGCTTCTTGAAGTAAGCGTACAAAGTTAATTGAACTTACTGAAATATGAATCCTCGAATTGTCTCCATATCCGTCATTTATATCAAGAACTAGGACTAGGTCCGGGGTAACATTTGATAGGATACCCTCTATTACGTTATTATCGGTAGCTATTTCAACTGTTGAACCAATTCGTTTGGCTAATTCGGCAGCGAATGTTTCTTGAAACACTTAAATCCCCCCTTTATTATTCACTGACTAGTTCGATTTTTTCCATACGCACTAATGTTCTATCCCCATTGCCTTCAATCATTACAACATAATCGTCTTGAACATTAAGCAATGTCCCGTTTATCACGCCAAATGGAGTAGTAATTTCTACTTGCTCACCAATTAAAGATAACAATGATTCTCTAATGGTTGTAGGTGTTTCATTACCTGGGGGAGGAGTGGTCCCGCCATTTCCGTTATCTGGGGGAGTGGTTCCACCGTTATTTCCCCCTAAATTGAAACCTAAATTAAAGTCGAAGTCAATTAAACCATTTGAATTTAATCTGTCTGAAATTAAGTTTTGATTCAATTGATTAATGAATTGTAATAAATTTCTTTGACGCTCTGTTAGTGGCACTTATTATCATTCCTTTCTAATAAATTTTCAATGAGAGTCTCTTTGGAAGTACTAAATATTAAAAGTTTGAGGGAATGCTGATGAATGCTCGCATTCGCAGTTCTCCTATAAGTTTTTATAAAACATCTAGAAGTAACACGATTGCTACAAGAATTTGAAGTAAAAGTTGAATATTGATTGCTAAATCAGTATCTTCTGTTGTGATATTTACATTTACTGATTTTTCAACAATTGTTTTTTGTCTATTCGTTTGTTTTGTATTAATTACTTGTTTAAGGTCTTCAAATACTTGTTTAGCTTGGTTGGAATCAGCAATAGTAATATTCAGCACTAATGCAATCGCAACTTGAATGCTAGCTTGTAATGAGGCAGCAACTTGGGTATCAGTAGTTGTAACTGTAACAAGTTCAGAGTCTTTAATAATAATCCATTCATCAGATACTTGCTGCGTATTTGCTACTTGATCAGCCTCTTCTACTACTGTAGCATCATTACTTCCAGTATGATTATCGCAATGGTCTAAAGCACGCCATTCTTTCAATCTTGACATAACGTTCACCCCTTTATTATTTTTATAAAATATCAACTAAAACTACTAAGGTTAGTAATACTTGTAGTAAAAGTTGAATATTGATTGCTACATCTGTGTCTGTTGTAGTAACAGTAGCGTCTTTTGTGTTATAAATATATATTTTTTGTCTATTCGTTTGTTCAATATTAGATAGTTGTAAAAGCTCTTGAGATACATGATCACTCCTATCGCTATCGCCTATTGTAATACTAATCACTACAGCGATTGCTAATTGTAAAGCTGCTTGTAGTGAAACAGCTGCTTGTGTGTCTGTTGATTTTATTTCGATATTACAGGATTCTTTTACCCATATTAATTCAGCTGATTCTTGATCCATAAAGGAAAATTGACCACCATCTTCTACAACTGTAGCATCATGATTATTAAAGAAGTTATTTTGATCTTTGATTTCGTCTTTTGGTTCTGAACAGCTTTCGTGCTCGGAATGACAATTGTTATCCAAGTAAAAATATTTAGTGTTACTCCTATTAGAATCGGATCTTCTATAAACGGTCATGCTAACACTCCTTTCTTTATTTATACAATACTTTATGGTCTTTTCACTAAGTAAGACTGTACAGATTCACTAGAGAAATATAATTTAATAAATAAGCCTACCAACATATGTCCTAATAACTTAAAATATATAATTTAGGGACTATTTCTACGAATCGATTTTAAAAGGTTAATACTAAATTAATAGCAACAAAATATCCCAAGTGAATATTCTCACTTGGGATATTTTGTCATATATCTCATGATTTACTTACAACATGCAGCTCATTTTATTAAATTTATTATTTGTAAACGAACGAAAATTTAAATAAGCAATAATGGATGTTTTATTCTATAGTTTTATTTTTACTCTCATTAAATTGTTCAACTTGTTTTTTTAAATCCTCAATCATTTCTTTTATCATTACTTTTTGTTCATCCGATACATTTTTTTTAATTTCTTCCTTTTGAATATCATTTTTTCTTAATATATTATCAATCATTACCTCTACTACTTTTTGTGGCATTTGAAAATCTTTAGATGAATCACTCATAGACATTTCACCTACTTTCATTGAATATTTATTTTATACTATGTTTTATATTCATCAAATGACTATGTGAGTGTCTATATAATGGGGAGTGTTACGTGTGATAGAAACTTGTATATTGCGTTGTGGAAAGCTTTATTGTGGCTGGAAGATTAAAGAAATTCTTATTGAATGGAAATTTCACTTTGAGGACAAACTAAATATTAATTAACAAGGTAACAAATGATATGGAGGAAGACAGATGATTGACGATAGTAAAGAAAAGTCAATGAATACTTTTATAAACGATGCGTTACGAGGTAAGCCTTATCTTGATATTGATAGAGTCATTACTGAGTCAAGACATAAAAAAGGACAGGAAAAGCGAAAAAATAAAACATAATCTTAGATTAGAAAGGGAAGGGTAGATATATTTTTTAAAATCCGTGGTTAAGACATCCGATTTATTATAAAAATGTCAATGGTTTTATTTATAATTCACAATTTATTAATATTTATTTGACAAATATGTGAACACGTTAGATAATATATGTAAAAGGAGGTCTGGATTTTATGCAATCTAATCTTCGGTTACTGAATATGACGAAATATATATGTGCAACATTATTGGCAATAGGTACCATTATATTTATGTACGGTTTTGTAAACGGTTTCTCTAATATCGCTGGAATAGGATATGGTGCTGTGATGGGGGCGGTATTTATTTTTATCATGGGGATATTCCTTGTTTCAACAGAGGAAATGTTGAGAAGGAAAAGGAATGGAAAATAATAATAAAAAGACCATCCAATTATTGGATGGTCTTTGAAAACTTTAAAACATGTAGCCCCAAATCATTGCTAATAAGGAACCAAAAACAGTAAATAATGCAATGCTGATTGCATAAAATGTAGTCGTGTAAATGGAGGACTTATCCTCACTTTCACCAGCATGCATGAATAGAATTAATTGTACACCCGCTTGAATGAATGCTGTTACAAGTAAAATGGTCATAGCTACACTAAAAGACATATCTAGGAAGTAGACACTTAGTGCGATTACAGTAAGTAGTAATGAGAATATAAAACCATTTACTTGTTTCATAGGAAATAGTTCTTTCATCTTACATCATTCCTTTCAAGTAGATGAAGCTGAAAATAAAGATCCAGACTACATCTAAGAAATGCCAATATAAGGAGAATATAAATGATTTATTTGCTATTTGTGGTGTTAATCCACGTTTTTTAATTTGCATTAAAATCATCGTACCCCAGAATAAACCTAACGTAACGTGAGCACCATGAGTACCTAACGTAGTGAGTAGTATTCCAGTAAACCCACTAGTTTGTAATGTAGCTCCAACATGATAATAATGATTAAATTCATATATTTCTGTTGCTAGGAACGCTGCCCCAAGTAGTAGCGTTATTCCTAAAAATACGGTCATAGCTTTTGTGCGGTTAATACGCATTGCATGAACGGCAAGACCAATGGTAAAACTACTAGTTAAAAGAATGATAGTTTCGATTAATACTGGTGTAATTTCAAAAATATCTGCACCAGATGGCCCACTTCCTATACGATCTTCATAAACGAAGTAGGATGTAAAAAGTGTTGCGAATAACATAATTTCAGCACCTAAGAATATCCAGAAACCAAGGATATTTAAACGATTTTGTTCGGTACTGTATTCTAGAGGCTGTGAGTGATCTATTTTCATTTATCAGCACCTCCAAATTTTTCTTCCGTCTCTTTTATTTCCTTCACAGATATATGAAATCCATGAACTTGCTCAAATGTACGGTGTATCATACATGCAAATATTCCAATAGCAGAGAGGATGACACCTATCCAAATTGCAAAAATAAATGAGAAACCGAATATAGAGAATAATACTCCCATAATGAATGGAACACCGCTCTTATTAGGCATATGAATTTCTTCATATTCTTTATCAAACAACTTATGTCCATGTTTCTTTTGATCCCAGAAGGCTTGAGAAGATTTTACTTCTGGTGTAACGGCAAAGTTGTATTCTGGTACTGGATTATGGGTTGCCCATTCTAATGAACGTGCATTCCATGGGTCATCTCCAACGTTTCTTGGTGAATGACGGAAACTGTAGTATACGTTGTAAACAATTAGTGCAAAAGCGATTGCCATTAGTCCTGCCCCAAAGAAGGAAAGCATGTTTAATGGTCCAAATCCTGTTGCTTCTGAGTAAGTGTACATACGACGTGCTTGCCCATCAAGACCAGTTACATACATTGGGAAGAAAGCTAAACAGAAACCAATTGTAAGGAACCAGAAAGCCCATTTACCAATTTTTTCATTTAACATAAAACCAAACATTTTTGGCCACCAATAAGTGAATCCAGCTAATACAGCAAATACGACACCAGGAATAATAACATTATGGAAATGTGCAACTAAAAACATCGTATTATGATATTGGTAGTCAGCACTTGCGATACCAAGCATAACCCCTGTAGCCCCGCCGATTGTAAATAGGGGAATAAAGGCTATTGAATATAGCATTGGTACGGTAAATCTGATTTTTCCTTTCCACATCGTTAAAAGCCAGTTAAAGATCTTAATCCCGGTTGGAATCGCAATGGCAATAGTGGTAATTGAGAATATACTGTTTGTAAACGCGTTTTGGCCCATTGTGAAGAAATGGTGAAGCCAAACCGTAAATGAAAACAAGGAAATAAGAACCATGGACCAAACCATCGATTTATATCCATATAAATTACGTTCTGAAAATGTAGAAATAATTTCACTATAAATACCGAATGCCGGTAAAATTAGAATGTATACTTCAGGATGGCCCCAAATCCAGAATAGGTTGGCCCACATCATATCCATTCCACCGTTCATACTTGTAAAGAAGTTTGTGCCAAATTGTCTATCGAAAGTACCCATAAGAAGTGCAATGGTTAATACTGGGAAAGCAAATACGATAATAACGTTAGTTAAAAGACTTGCCCATGTAAACATTGGCATTTTCATTAACTTCATTCCAGGTGCTCTCATTTTTAGAATGGTGGCAATAAAGTTAATACCAGTCATTAATGTACCGATACCAGAAATTTGCAATGCCCAGTTATAGTAGTTAACCCCTACAGAAGGGCTAAATTCATTACTTGCTAGTGGATAGTAGTTTGTCCAACCAGCATCTGGTGACCCACCAATAACGAAGGACACATTAAATAACATAGCACCGAAAAAGAATAGCCAGAAGCTAATGGCATTTAATCTAGGAAATGCTACATCGCGCGCACCGATTTGTAATGGTACGATAAAGTTCATTAAACCGATAATAAATGGCATAGCCATAAACATGATCATTACAACCCCATGTGTTGTAAATACTTCATTATAATGTTGTGCGTCTAAAAATGAATTGTCAGGTACAGCCGTTTGAAGACGCATCATAATGGCATCCGCACCACCACGGAATAACATTAGTAACGCCGAAATGATGTACATAATTCCAATTTTTTTATGGTCAACAGTCGTCAACCATTCATTCCATAAATATCCCCATTTTTTAAAGTAAGTTATCCCAACTACTATAGCAATCGATACTAATCCAATTGCTACCATAGATGCATAAATCAATGGACTTGGATGATAAATGGCGAATCTTTCAAAGAATTCCATGTTTTTTTCTCCTTTCGAGAATCTTTAATTGAAAATCGTGATGTTTCATAGAAATTAATGATTACTATGCTCTGAGTGATCCTCTTGTTCAGACGCGTCACCGTGATTATGTCCAGCATGCTCTCCTTCAGGTGCAGGAGAGAAATCTAAATGTGTGCCTGTAAAGGTGAGTTTACCTAAATGTCCAGGTTTAAGTAATTCATTAAATTCATCTTCTGTAATAGGTTCTGCTGTTTGATGAATGTCTTCCACCCATTCATCAAATTCTTTTTGTGTTAAAGCAGTTACGTCAAATTTATTTTCCGCAAATCCTTCTCCACTAAAATTCGCATTACGACCCATGTATTCACCTGGGTTTTCTGCGGCTAAATGTAAGGTTGTAACCATATCAGCCATTGCATATTTTTGTCCGGCAAGCTGTGGTATCCAAAAACTTGTAATAGGACCATACGAATAAAGTTTAAATTCGATTGGTCTGTCTTCTGGAATAAATACATAGTTTACTGTTTCAATATCTTCTTCTGGATAGCTAAAATGCCACTTCCAATTTGATGAGGAAGCATAGATGATTAATGGCTCCTGATCTTCGTATCCTTCTGGTGTTGTTTCTACTTTATACGTAGAGCTAACGGAAACGATACCTAAGAAGATAATAATTAAAACTGGAAAACCAATTATAATTCCTTCGACAATAGGATTACTCTTAATATGCGGTGGTTCATAGTCATCACTCTGCTTGGATGCACGATATTTAATTAACACAGTAATTAAAATTGCAAGAACAATTATAAGAATGACGGACATTGTAGCAATAGATATCCATATAACATTAGCTTGTGTTTCTGCTTGTGGTCCTTGCGGATTTAATACTAATAGTGGCTCACAACCAGTTAACACTATCGCCATAGTGAAAACCAATGATAAAAAAGCCCATTTTAATTTCATATAGGTACCCCTTTCTGAAGTTTTTTATTTAGTCTTTGGGTTAAATTACACCTATTAGCCTTTAATTATATTAGTATTATGAAATGTTATTTACAATAATTTGATAAAAGCTTCACAAAAAGTTCAATAATCTATGTATTTTTTTTGGCAAAATTTAAAAGTGGGGACCAAAAATTAATTTCTGAAAATGTATACAGCAAAAAGTGGGGATTCATTTTTTTTATGGTGATAAAGCGGAGGATGTGTGGGTGGAAAATAAAGGTAATTGATCAAACGTGAGCATGATTTATAAGAGACTAAAATATCAATAAAAAATACCCGCATCATTTGAATGAATACGAGTATAAAAATATATACTAACTTATTTCAAAGCTTGTAATTTTTTCATTTTGATTTAACTTAATTTGAAAGTAGGCATTACCTTTTTCAAATTGTCCATTTATGTATATAACATCATAATCATCAATTTTCTCTGTTTTGTCATATTCTTGTTTTTTGAAATTTCCTAACTCCTCTTCCAACTTATTCCACTTATTTTCTAGCTTAGTAGCTGGTAGGTCATCTTTTATCGCAGAATCCAGATATTCTGTTGCCTTCTGAAAGTTCCCCTCTGATAGGAACATAATAAATTCTTCTCCAAAAACGACGTTTGCTTCTTTTTCCGCAGTTTCTTGGAATTGTTCTTCTTGTTTTTCAGCGCTCTTACAGCCAGTGATAAGTAAGATACCAATTAAGATGAAAATGAACGGAATGGTTAGCTTTTTCATACTAGATCCTCCATATTTTCTATTTCTACTATTATTTTGCCCGTATTCTATATGTTTACACTAATTTTTTTACATTCGTATTGATGTAAGGGTAAGGGAGTAGAAATCTCAGATCACCCGTATGAAAAAAGATAAGGTAGTAGTTAGAAGGTATAAATGAGCCGTAATTTAATTAAAAGCAAATGATTTGTTATAAAAACTTTTAAAACTTGGATATATCCAAGTTTTAAAAGTTTTTTTGTAATAGTTCCAAGAAAACTCCACCAATTATTTCTCCTGCCGTTCTTGGCGCAGTTTTTCCAGGTAACCCCAATGCATGAATGGCTTTAATTCCTTTCTCATTAGCATAATCAAAATCGGTTCCACCGGGTTTGGATGCAAGATCAATGATGAGGGTAGAGGATGTCATTTGGTCAATAATTGTTGAGCCAATTACTGAATGTGGAACTGTATTAATGCAAATATCCATTTTAGAAACGATATTTTCTATTCTATTCGTTTCAATAGATTTCAATCCCATTTCCGCTATGCGAGCGAAGTGTTCTGACTTTCTGGCAGTAACCGTTACTTTCGCTCCTAATGCTGCGAAAAGTCGAGCTACCGTTATTCCAACTCTCCCAAAACCTATTACCAGAACTTCAGATCCATGTATCGTTACATCTGTTTCTTCTATTGCTATTTTTAATGTAGCTTCTGCAGTTGGGATAGAATTATAGATGGCAATATCGTTACGGGCAAATAAACGAACTAGATTACGATTACTTGCTATTTTTTCTAAAAAATCGTTGGATATCCCAGTATAAATCGTACAATGCTCTGGTGTTTGTTGTAGTTGTTTTTCCGTTAATTTAATTGATGCATTGGAATATGTAGCTTCTATTTCACCTTCTTTATCAGTTCCGGATACAGGGAGTAAAATTGCATCCATTATACTAAAATCAGTATCAGATGTTTCCAGATTATGGATAGAAGGATTTTCTAACGATAATTTGTTAAATCCGTTTAAAAATACATTCATATTATTGGAAGCCAATATATTTATTACTTCTAGATAGCGGTTATCGCCACCTAAGATCAGAATGTTTAATTCAGACTTCACATGAATCCTCACCTTTCTCTAATTTTTAAGAATTTATAATTATATCATAGAATACTAGTCTACCTTTATCACGTATTAAGTGTAACCTTTGGACATACTAAATTTCCGCTGAATACCTTTCACTTTATCCATTTTATCTTTTTCTAACTTGTCTTATGACAAAATTATAATGGAATGAATATACTGGTAAGAATAGATTATTTCTTTTGGTTGGTAGGTAAGAAAACTTTCTTCCTGGGGCTTCTATTACTCTTCCCACTGTAAATTGTATAAGTGCTATTAAGGCACTCCAAAAGCCTTTGGACGATTGCCGATTTTTCTAACAGAGTAAGGAGGTATGAATGAGAGATGGAGGATATGAAATGGCAGACACCGGAAGAATTACGTAGTTTGTTAGTGGAGCTTGTTAGTTGGAAAAGTATGACATTATCAGAAGAAGAAAGACAGTTTCCTATTAAATTACGGACAAAGCTACAGGATTTGACGTATTTTCAAAAAAATCCGGAATATCTTAACTTGCATGATGCCGATCTAGGAAGGAAATTTTTAACTGCACTTTATAAACATCCGCAGGCAAAAAAGACGATTTGCTTAATCAGTCATTTTGATACGGTAAATACAGAGGAATATGGAGATGATGAACCCTTTGCAACACAACCGGAAGAATTAACGAATAATTGGAAAGAACGAACGGACGATTTACCTAATGAGGTTATTCAGGATATTGAATCTGGTGAATATTTATTTGGACGGGGAACCATGGATATGAAGATGGGGCTTGCGATGCATATGCGTTTAATTGAAAAAGCAAGTGTAGAAAGTTGGCCAATTAATCTTTTGTTGCTTACTGTACCAGACGAAGAGGTGAATTCATCTGGGATGCGCCATGCGGTTCCGAAACTAATCGAGATACAAAAGAGGCATCATGTAACATTTAGTTTGTTTTTAAATAGTGAACCGGCATTTACCCAAGTTCCAAATGATAATCAACACTATCTTTACACAGGATCCATCGGAAAAATACTAGCGGCTGCATTATTCTATGGGAAAGAGACGCATGCAGGCGAACCACTTAGAGGCATGACCTCACCATTTATAAGTTCTTATTTAACGAGAGAAATGGAGTGGAATGCTAGTTTTCAAGAAACGTTATTTAATGAGAAAACTCCTTTGCCAATAACTTTACAACAAATGGATTTAAGGCTTTTATATTCCACTCAAACTCCTTATCGATCTTCTGCGTTATATAATATTTTTATTTTTAGAAAAAATGCCTCTGAAGTTTTCGAAGCGTTTGAGGATGTTGCAAAACAAGCTGCAGCCAATTGTAATAAAGATTATAAAAATATATGTAAAGCTAATGAAACTGAGCCAATTGGTGAAGTGAAAGTTATTAAATATAAAGATTTATTACATTATGCCAAGAAGAAATTTGGTACCGAATTTATTAAAGATATTAAGGCTGATATTTATTCTCACGAGGAATGGGATGACCGAGAAAAATCGCTTCGTATGACGGACCGATTGATGATTCATTGTCAAGAGTTAGCACCGGCTATTGTTGTGTTACTTGCTCCTCCGTATTATCCAGCAGTTAATTCGTCTAATCATCCATTAGTCAAGAAATGCTCCGAATATATTATGCAGAGGGCGAAAGAAAAATATCAATTAAAAATTAATCAATCTCATTACTTTAATGGTATTTGTGATTTAAGTTATGTTAATTACAAAGGTTCCAAAGAAGGGTGGAGTGCGTTCGAAGAGAATACACCGGTTTGGGGAGATACGTATTCTATCCCGTTTGAGGCTATGCAAAAATTACAGGCACCTGTCTTAAATATTGGCCCTTTTGGTAAGGATCCACATAAACGTTCGGAACGTTTGCATATACAAAATGCCTTTGTAGAAACCCCGATTTTACTAGAAGATATGATTAAAATGATTATAAAGTGAAACTCATTAAGTGGGGGTCTTACAGATAGTTAAGACATGATAAACGAAAAAAGTATTTTAAAAAAATAAAAAACATCAAAAACTAGCAATCCCTTGTCAGTCAATGGGTTGCTAGTTTTTGATTTTACTGAATTATTTAAAAAACATAACATTTGATACTATATCTTAGTATTTTATAGATTTTGGCATTTATTGTTTATGAATGGTAATGCATGATGTTTAAACGCGCCATATCAAATTTTATCCATTTTGACGAAACAATTTTTACCATTTAAGCTAATAAACGTATTGAGTTATAAAAGTTTTCTCGGAGGTGAAATCATTAATATTTCAGAAGTAGCGGATAGGTTGAATATTACGACTACGGAATATCATTTTCGTAAGCCAAATAAAGATGACGGAGCTTCTGTATGGGAGCTTGTTAAACATACTGGGAACTTAGATCTTAATTCTTCTTATAGTTATTTAATGTGGTGTGAAATTTTTTCTGATACTTCTATTGTAGTAGTAAGAAAAGAAACACAAAGAGTTGTTGGTTTTATTTCTGGATTTATTCATCCAGAAAAGAAAGATACGTTGTTTATTTGGCAGGTTGCAGTTCATGAATCTGAACGGGGAAATGGATTGGCAACGAAGATGTTGTTACAGTTACTTGACCGTGATACAAGTGAAGATATTCACTTTGTTGAAGCGACTGTATCACCGTCAAATACTCCTTCAAAGCGTTTATTCTTAGGTCTTGCAAGGAAGTTTGAGACGAACTGGGTCATTAGTGATTACTTTACTTCGGATGACTTTCCAGGTTTAGGACATGAAGATGAACTGTTGTTTAAAATCGGACCGTTTGAAAAATAAAAAATAAAAGGATGATATGATGACAACCGCTGTAATAAGCAATAATAAGATGGAAACGTTTGAGAAATTAGAATCTGCTGTTAGGAGCTATAGTCGTGGCTGGCCTACCGTATTTGAAAAATCAAAAGGATATAAACTCTGGGATGTAGATGGAAAAGAATATATTGATTTTTTTGCAGGGGCAGGTACATTAAACTATGGACATAATGATACGAAAATGCAGAAAAAAATCATTGAATATATTCAGCAAGATGGGATCCTCCACAGCCTCGATATGGGAACAACTCCAAGAAAAGAATTCTTGGAAACCTTCCAAGAGGTCATACTTACACCTCGAAACTTAGACTATAAAGTTATGTTTCCGGGCCCAACTGGAACCAATTCAGTAGAAAGTGCATTGAAGATAGCTAGGAAGGTTACAGGGCGCGATACGGTAATAAGTTTTACAAATGCGTTTCACGGAATGACAATTGGATCATTATCGGTTACTGGTAACTCTTTTAAACGCCATGGTGCTGGTATACCACTTCACCATACTGTAGCAATGCCTTTTGATGATTATGTGGAAGATCAAGACTCCATTGCATACATTGAGAGATTTCTAGAAGATAGTGGTAGTGGTGTTGCTTTACCTGCGGCTATCATTTTAGAAACGGTGCAAGGAGAAGGTGGCATTAACGCTGCTCGCATGGAATGGTTGAAGAACATTGAGAGTATTTGTCGCCGCTGGGATATTCTATTAATTGTCGATGATATTCAAGCTGGATGTGGAAGAACTGGTACTTTCTTTAGTTTTGAACCGGCTGGGATTAAACCGGATATTGTTTGTCTTTCAAAATCAATCGGTGGTGCGGGACTACCAATGGCACTCACACTGATTAAACCTGAATACGACAAATGGGGACCCGGTGAACATAACGGAACTTTCCGTGGTAATAACCTAGCATTTATCGCAGCGAAAGAAGCACTTAGATTTTGGGAAACGGATCAATTTTCCGGGGAAATACAAGAAAAAGCTAATTTATATAAAGAGAGAATAGACGAAATAATTGCTAAATATCCTGAATTAAACGGAGAGGCTCGCGGGAGAGGTTTAATGCAAGGGATTGCGGTTCATGTTGATGATCTCGCTAGTAAAATTTGTGCGGAAGCCTTTGAACGTGGTCTAATTTTAGAAACATCTGGACCAAATGATGAAGTTGTTAAGTTCCTTCCACCTCTTATTATTGATGAAGAGGGGATTATGAAAGGGATGAAAATTCTAGACGATAGTATTGCTCAAGTTCTATCTAAATAAATTTCCGCGTAGAGTAGATTATACAATAATGAATGGAAAAGGAGACGAAAATATGATCGTGAAGTCATTGGAAGATATTGTTGGAACAGAAGACGAAACAAAAGGTGATACTTGGGCTAGCCGTAGATTTGTTTTAAAGAAAGACGGTGTAGGCTTTAGTGTAACAAATACAGTTATTGAAGCTGGAACTGAAAATTACTTTTGGTATAAAAACCATATTGAAGCCGTTTACCTTATTGAAGGTGAAGGTGAAATTGAAAAGGTAGAAACGGGTGAGGTGTGGCAACTTAAACCACATACGATGTATCTTTTAGATCAAAATGATAAACATAAAGTACGTGTTAGAAAAAGGATGCAAATGATTTGCGTATTTAATCCACCGTTAGTAGGAAAAGAAACACATAATGAAGAAGGATACTATCCATTGCTAACTGAATAAGCCATAAAAAAACAGGTACACGATGTACCTGTTTTTTTATTTAAAAGCCAAAATTCTCAAGTTCTTTTTCTACTTCTTTTTTTATTTTTTCGATACATTCTTCTGTTGTTTTGCCGAATATACGTTTTCCGTTTACCATGGCATATGGTCTCATTGCGCACATTCCGCAATAATTCATGCATTCATAGCTCATGACGGCGACTTCAGGACGATTAAATACTTCCTCTAATTCTTCAGAAGAAAGTAAGTTATAATCACATACTTCTATAATGATGAATCCCATATATTAAACACGCTTTCCTTATAAATCCACTATTTCTAATTTCACATAGCGGCATTTAATTTTTAGTTCTTCATCTATCTTACATAAAGATTAATACTTCTACAACTTGTTGAATTGGAAAGATGTTATTTTGAATCAGTATACATTTCTCTTAGAAACTTGATAGATTGTTGGATTAGCTTTTTTAATACTTCCACATCAATATCAGCTATTTTATTTACATATACACAAGCTTTTCCTGCTTTATGTTTTCCAAATTCTTGTAGTAACTCTTCACGTTCTGTATCTCCGGTAGCAAAGTATAAACTGAAATTGGCTTTGCGTGGTGAAAAGCCGACTAAAGGTGCATCACCTTCTTGTCCGGTTGCGTATTTGTAATGATAAGATCCGAAACCGATGATACTCGTACCCCACATTTTTGCTTTGTATCCGGTCGTTTCTGTGAAAATATCGAGTAAACGATAGGCATCTTCACGTTTTTTCGAATTCTCCACTTGTTCAATAAACTCAATCACACTATTATCATTTTCTTTTGTTTTTAGTTCATACATTTAAATCCTCCACTAACCCCTATTTTTTTTAAGAGATAAGAAAGAAAGTATAAAAAGTTAGTTTATTAAATCTTATCATTAGAAAGGCCACGTCCAGCTCCAGCGCCCAGCGACTAGCGAGACTTCCTTCACCTCCGTACGATAAGTCAACATCGACTCACTCCGTTCGTCGTGTTTCCTTTATCTCCTACGGCTCAGTCCAGTCCGTACGTCGCTAAACGGGCGCTTCCGCTTTTGTTCCTATGCATAATGGCCGCCAATTTTTTTACTGCGTTCAAGGGTTACTCCAGCAGCTGTATAACTAGAGGCGCGAAGAATCGCGGTAGAACCATATTTGTTACGAATCGCATCCATGACATATCCAATATCCGTCTTTTTCGTACGATCTTCAAATAAATCGAGTTGGGTTTCTGCTTTATCAGAGAGGTTATCTAATGTAACGTAGACATGACGAATATTACTAAATCCATCATAAAATTGATGAAAAAGCTGCATACAGACATGATAAACATCCATTGTCACATTTGTTGGAATCTCGATTGATTTGGAACGAGAAAAGCCGCCTCCACCTGTATCTTTGGAATAAGAGATACCTAGATGAATGGTTTTCCCTACCTTGTCAGCAGTTCGGGCTCTTCGGCATACTTCTTCAGCTAAATCTAGGATACATGTAGCAATTTCTTCCTTTGTATAATCACGTAATAATGCAATTCCATGACCAAAGCCTTTTTGTTCTGTTTTCGTAAAGTTTCCATATACAGGACTTAAATCAATTCCCCAAGCATGAAAGTATAACTGTTCCCCCATAATGCCAAAGCGCTTTTTTAGGTGGTCTAAACTATAATTAGCAAGTTGACCTAGAGTAACAATACCCATTCGATTAAGATTGCGTTTCATTCTACTGCCAATTCCCCAAATTTCTTCAACAGGAAAGGGCCAAAGTTTTTCTTCTACATCTTCATATTTGCATTCGGCAATCCCAGCTTTTTTTCCGTGAAGATCCATCACTACTTTAGCAAGAAATTTATTGTCACCAATTCCAATCGAAGAAGTAATCCCAAACTGATTGAAAATATCTTGTTTGATCTTTTTTGCTACTTCCCACCGATCTCCAAAAAGTTTTTTCAATCCATTTACAGTAACCCAAACTTCATCTACAGAGTATTGATGGATTGCTTCTTTAGGAACATATTGGTTAATTAGTTTTGTTATTTCAACAGAAACATGAAGATAATCTGCCATATGTGCAGGAACAATATGAATATCTGGATCTTTCGGTAATTCAAAGTAGCGACTGACATTGCTAATGCCGTGCTTTTTTTTCAAAGCAGGAGAAGCAGCTAGTACAATACTGCCTGAGCGATTAGGATCACCGACTACTGCAAGTAAGGTAGTCATTGGATCCAGTCCTAATTTAACAGCTTCTATACTAGCATAGAACGAACGCATATCAATACATAATATATCATTTCGGGGGTAAGGAGAGTAATTCATATTATTCACCGCCTAAAAGTGATGGAACGCTTGTTCTTATTTTAAGTAACTTTTAAAAAAATAGCAATGGGAATTTATTCCGTATGGAGAAAAAAAGTATAACTAGGTGAAATGAATCCATGCTATAGGTTGAAGGAGGAATACTTATATGACACAACTAAGAAATATTATGACGCAAAATGTAATGACCGTAAATGAAACGCAATCGGTACAAGAAGCAGCTGGGATTATGAGCCAGTATAATGTTGGGGCTGTACCTGTTGTAAGTAGTGGTGGTCAAATGGTAGGAATTCTAACGGATCGTGACATCACCTTACGTACAACAGCACAAGGACAAAATGCACAGACTCCGATTTCCGAGGTAATGACAGCGCAACAAATGGTAAAAGGTACTCCAGAGATGGATGTAGATCAAGCTGCACAGTTAATGTCCCAGCAACAAATTCGTCGATTGCCAATTGAAGAAAATGGACAGTTAGTAGGAATGGTAGCACTTGGGGATTTAGCAGTTCAGAATCAACATGCTGATGAGGCTGGCCAAGCGCTAGCAAGTATTTCTACCCCATCTTCACCACAGCAATAAGAAAGGCGTAAGAGCCCGTTTAGCAACTACGGGCTGCCGTTCCAGTCTCGAAAGTCACTGGGTGCTAAAGTTAGACAGAAAAATACGGGGATGCCAAAGATGCATCCCCGTATTTTTTACATACTAGTAACCACCACCGAAACCGCCAACATAGGAAGTTCCAACGATAATTAAAAGGATAAATAGAACTACAATTAGCGCGAAGCCACCACTTCCGCCATAACCGCCGCCGTAACTCATAGTCTCACCCCCTTATCCATTTACAATAGTATATGGATAAGGAAAAAGAGAGTAAGGGCAAGAAAACTAATCCTATAAAAAAAGGTTTTTTCTACTAGTAAATTCATCCCGAATTATCCCGACTTCATGAAAAGGAAACTTCCAATTTTCCAATTGAAGAATAAGAAACTTCATAATGACCACTTTGTACAGGTAATGGTGAAATAAACGTTCCCGAAGAAATCATCATTCCTTTTTTAAGCGTTTTATTATGACTAGCAAGCTTCCTAACTAACCATGCTACAGCAGATACCGGATTATCTAACACTGCTGATGAGATACCTTCACTAACTTTTTCCCCGTTGTGGAAAAGCTCCATTTTAATATTAGCTAACTCATCGAATGAAGGAGGTGTAATTCCTTCAGAAACAACGACAAGTCCTGTTGCCGTATCATCAGAAAGTAGGTCAGCTAAAGAAAAGTTAGGAAACCAATCCATATAGCGTGAATCAGGAATCTCAAGTCCAGCTGCTATCTTACTTTTATTTAAAATTTCTTCTTCTGTTGCAGTAGGTGATAGATCCTCCGTTAAAATAAACACTAATTCTGGTTCTATTAAAGGTGCAAATAGGTTAGATAAAAGAATATTGTCGCCGGATTTAATGATATTGGAAGTGAGTAGTGTTCCGTATGCCGGTTCATGAGTATTTGCAATAGCCTGTGTTTCTTTACTTGTCATACTAATTTTATATCCGATAATTTCCTCGTTATGTACTTCTTGAATTCTCTTCATTAACTCATCTTGAACAGCATATGCAGTATTTTCATCTAAAGTATAATCATTTCGAATAAACTCAATTGGAGTTTTTGTTTCACGAGCTTGGTAAATTTTTGTAACGATTTCTTCTATTATATTGTAGTCCATATGAAACACCCCTTTTTTGTATAAATTAATGATAATATAATCAGCCAATTCTGTAAAATCCACATTTTCCCCCTAATGTTCTAATTTTGCGGAATAGTCATATACATATAAATATCGAGTTTAAGTTTAAAGCTTTTTATAAGAAAGGATGATAGAATACATGGATAAGTCACCAAGAGATAACAATAAGTTTGATAAAGATAAAAAACAGGAGCAGTTGGAACAGTATAGAGAGAAAAACACAGGTAAAGGCGAGAAAATGACAGATGACGCTGGGTTTAAAATTTCGAACGATCGGTGGTCCTTAAGAGCCGGAAAGCGGGGGCCGACATTATTTCAGGACTTCCATTTTTACAGAAAACAGTCACATTTTAGTCGGGAACGGATACCAGAAAAAGTTGTTCATGCAAGAGGTGACGGAGCATATGGGGAATTTGAGTTATACAAATCCATGAAACATGTAACAAGAGCACACTTTTTGCAAGAACCTGGCACTAAAACACCTGTATTTGTCCGATTTTCCAACTTTATAGGGAGTAAAGGGTCCAAGGATACAGCCATTGATATACGTGGTTTTGCAACCAAGTTTTACACACAAGAAGGAAATTATGATATGCTGGCACTCTCATTTGCTATCTTCGCTATTATGGATGCCATGAAATTTGCCGATTTTACCCATGCGGTCAAACCGAATCCAAGGACAGGTGTCCCACAAGCAACTGTTGCGCACGATAATGCCTGGGATTATATCTCCAATAATCAGGAAATTGCCCATTTTATTATGTGGCTTATGTCCTATCGGGGCCGTCCAAGAAGCTGGCGGATGATGGAAGCTTGGCCAGTTAATACGTTCCGATTTATCAACGAACAGGGCAAATCAACATTTGTTAGATATGTATGGAAGCCTGTGCTTGGTGTCCATTCATTATTATTGGATGAAGCGAATACCATTGGAGGGGTCGATCCGGACTTCCATCGCAGGGATTTACATGAGGCTATTAAGCGTGGAGCATACCCCGAATATGAACTAGGTGTGCAACTGATTGCAGAAGAAGATGAATTTAAGTATGAATTTGACATTCTGGATGATACAAAATTTTGGCCGGAAGAGGTCATTCCTGTTGAGATAATCGGTAAAATGACGTTAAATCGTCTAGTTGATAACCATTTTGCAGAAGAGGAACAGTCTTCATTTGATCCAGCAACTGTTGTTCCAGGAATTGATTTCACCGATGATCCTGTCCTACAAGGTAGATCATTTGCCTACCGAGATACAGATTATCATCGACTTGGTACGGCAAATATAAATAATATACCGGTCAACCAGCCTATCGTTGAAAGAAACTTTAACCAACGCCAAGGAGTTGCGCGTCATCGGATTGATGTTGATTCCGTAAATTATCATAAAAATTCACTAGCTAATAATACGCCGGCAGAGACCCCTCCCGAAGAAGGTGGGTATGCACATTATCCGGAGAAAGTTGAAGGACACAAGACGAGAGAACGTCCAGGTGAATCGTTCTATGATTTCTTTTCACAACCAAGACTTTTTTGGAATAGTATGAACCCAGTTGAAAAACAGCATATTGTAGAAACCTTTACTTTTCACCTTGGATATGTAAAAAGTAAATCTGTTAGGCAACAAGTTGTGGATATGTTTGTCAACGTTGACAAAGGGATGGCATGTCAAATTGCAGATAATATTGGTGTTGAACGTCCAAGCGGGACCAATGTACCGGTTACTAAAAGTTCCCCCGCTCTTACTCGGACGAAGTATTATGCATATACCCGAACAGTTGCTGTTTTGATTGGTAATGGTTTTAACGGGCAAGAGGTAACTAATGCGCTTAATGTATTACGCAAATATGGGGTTTGGGTGGACATTGTAAGTGAAAATCTAGGTACAGTTATAGGGGATGATGGCACAAAAATTAACGTTGATAAAATATTTACCTCAACATATCCTGTTTTGTTTGACTCTATCTATGTCGTTGGAGGAAATACTAAAAATCAAGAAAAATTCAACCAGAGTGTTATGCATTTTATAAATGAACAATATAAACACTATAAACCAATTGGTATTGCAACGACTGCTCAGTCTTATATTCAACCATCTGATAAAAACAATTTAGATGGAGTAGTATTTGCCTCAAATAATCCAAACTTCGGAAATGATTTTGTCGAAGCAATCGCAAAACAACGCTTCTGGAATAGGAAATAAATTATAGAAGGGATATGATTATTCATTTCCCTTCTTCCTCATTATATTAAAGATATATCTACTAAAATATTATCCTATCCTAAAATATGATAGAATGGTGTGTAAATTTATCTGAATATCTTCATGGAATCTTCCAAAGTCCTCTCTTTTAAATCCATAAAAATAATAGAATCAGGTGATACTTATGAAATTAATACTCGCAGAAAAACCCTCTGTTGCTAAAAATATAGCGGATGCTTTAAAAATAAAATCGAAAAAGGACGGCTATTTTGAAGGCAATGGCTATTTAGTGACCTGGGCATTCGGCCACTTGGTAGAGCTTTATGATGCAAAGGATTATGATAGCAAAATGGCTCGTTGGAAAATGGATAATTTCCCTTTTATCCCAAATGAATTTAAATATAAGGTGAAAAGTAATCCAAGAAATAGAGAAAAACCAGATAGTGGTGCAAATAAACAATTAAAACTAATTCATCAATTAATCCATAGGAAGGATGTAGAAGCAATTATTTCAGCTTGTGATTATGATAGGGAAGGACAATTAATAGGTGATAGCATTATATACCGTGGTGGAAAACAGTCTAAACCAGTATATCGTTTACTATTAAATGAGTGGACACCGAATGAAGTAATAGAAGGATTAGCAAAGATACAACCAAATCATGCGATGAAACCTCTAAGGGATGCTGGAATAAGTAGACAGTGGGCAGATTGGATTATTGGTATAAACTTAACTTCTGTAGCTACATTAAAATACCAAAAAGGTAGAGGAAAAGTATTGAATGTTGGCCGTGTACTGTTACCTACATTAAAGATTATTTATGATCGTGATAAAGAAATTGAAAAATTTGTACCAGAAAACTACTTTAAATTAGAAGCTACTTTTGAGACGAATAATGGTGAAGAATTTAAAGGGGTTTATAAGGAGAAAAAAGAAGATAAGTTTAAGAACAGAGAATATTTAGAAGAAATCCAAAGAAATTTTCTGAGTAGACAAGCTACCATCGTAGATAAACAAGTACAAAGAAAAAAAGAGTTTCCTCCATTTCTATTTAATCTATCTAATTTACAAGGGTATATAACGAATAAATATAAAGGTTGGACCTCTGATAAAGTTTTGAAAGTAGCACAATCACTCTATGAAAAGAAGTTAATCACATATCCGAGAACGGCTAGTACTGTACTAGAAGAAAGTTTAGTTGGAAAAACTGCTCAAGTCTTAAAAGTGCATACAGAAAACTTGCCATATAAGGATGAAATAAAATTTATTAAATCAAAAAGAGTTTTTAATAATGCAAAGGTGGAAAGTCATAGTGCTATTATTCCTACATACTTGAATCCTAAACGGCTAACACAGGATGAGTCTATTGTTTATTCTGCTATATTAAATCGTTTTATCATGCAGTTTATGCCTGTTGCAGAATATGAAGAAACGACTCTATTCATGAAAGTTGTTTCCAATCAATTGAGTGGGGACTTTCATTCAAAAGGAAGGGTACAACTTATAGATGGATGGAAAAAGGTTGAAAAAATAGAATCAAAAGATACTTTATTACCCCATGTTCAATTGAATGAACAGGTACATATAAAACATTTAGAAGTTACCGATCATGTCACTAAACCACCAAAAGCCCATACAGAGAAAACACTTCTTCGTGTAATGGAAACATGTGGAAGGAACTTGAAAGAGGATAGTGAGGAATTTCTTGGCAGCATTTTGAAAGGATTTAGCATTGGAACCCCGGCAACAAGAGCTGAAACGATAAAAAAATTAAAAGATGTAGGATATATTTCTAGTACTGGAAAAATTTTAAGTTGCACGGAACTCGGTGTGAAATTGGTAGAAACTTTTCCAGTCCAACAATTATTTGATTTGGATTTTACCGGTAGATTGGAAAAAGTTCTTTCGGACATTCAAAAAGGTAAAGCGAGTAAACAGGATTTTTTAAGTACCGTTTTTCAATTTACAATAAATTCCGTTGAAACAATTAAAAGTTCTGAAGAGGTTATTATTCAAGAAGTTAAAAGTAAAAAAGTGACTAATGAAGTACTTGGTAAATGCCCAGAATGTGGAAATGAGATTATCGACGGTTATAAAGGATTTGGATGCAGTAATTGGAAAAATGGATGTAAATTTATTATATGGAAAAATGATAAATTTTTACAAACGATGAAAAAGAAGCCAACAAAAACAATGGTAAAGCAAATATTGAAAAATAACAAAGCATATGTAAAAGGATTAACGAGTAAAAATGGAAAAAAATTTAATGCGTATTTAAGCTATGAAAAAAATAAAGATAATGATTACTATAGTTGGATAATGGAATTCAAGAGACAATAAGGAAGCCGATCAAAAACTTGGCATAATGCTTATTTACTTCTCTTATAATAATGTAGTAATGTATTCTTTCCGATTTAATTTAAATCCTTCTAATATACTTTGATATTTAGTTCTTACATACTATGGTTGCAACATTTTCACTAGTTAGGTAATATTGGACAAGAACATAGTTTGTTAGCTTATTAGACTGGGGGATTTTATTGGAGGGAGAAAATGTTTAATAAAAAAATAGTATCCATCTGTCTCATATGTTTATTATTTTTAGGTGCATGTAACAGTGAAGAGAAAACTACTTCCGTATCCAAAAATCCAAGTAATGAAAATAATCAAACTGAGGTAAAAGAAGAAAAAAGCAATGAACAAATTGATGAAGAGAAAGATAACAAAAACAACTTGGATGTAGAGATTTTTTCGGAAAGTGAACCTGTTTCTAGCGTTGATTCCTTAGAACAGATGAAAAATCAGAAACCTGGATTATTGGTGAAAGATACTTCGTTCCAATTTGAAGTAGGGAGTCCGGCTAATGAACCGTTACATTCAAAACAAATAAAGGCAATAATTCAAGAACTAGAAACATTAACAAATGAAACAGAAGATTCATCAGAGATTTATAATAGAATCGTTCAATTACTTGGCTATCCCAATTATAAAAAAATAATTGAAAAGGCAGAGAATTTCGAGCCAAGATTTGATGAACCATTTATGCCGACTGTTAGTATGAAGGATAATAACGATATTCAGTCTAACCACGGTAAAGCTATCATTCTTTTAGATGCAAAATCAAGTATGCTTTTGTCACAAGATGGTCAGTCGACATTAGAAATTATTAAAGATTCAATTAATAGATTTGTAAAAATAGTTGGCCAAAGTAATGAGGTATCCTTAATTGTATATGGCTATAAAAATAATAATTCAGAGTCCGATGCAGCCTTAGCTTGTAATGCAGTAGAAGAAATGTATCCGATGGGAACTTTTGATGAAGAACAATTCAAGGAATCATTAAGAACGATAGAAGGTAATGGTGAGTCACCGTTAGCACGAGCAATACAAAAAGCAGAAGAAGTAAGTGGGGATGAAGATGAACATGTTTCGATTTATGTGATAAGTAATGGTGCAGAGACATGTGATGGAGACCCGGTTAAAGAAATTGAAAAGTTTATGAGTAAAAAAGTGGATAGAGCTGTTCATTTTATTGGCCTAGAAGTTGATGAAAATACAGAGGATATGTTGAAGGAACTTTCCATTTTAGGAAAAGGAACCTACTATTCAGCCAAAAATGAAGGTGAGTTAAAATCTATTATCGGTGAAAAATGGCTTAAAAACTACATTGATCTAGCTCTTACTCATACAAAGGCACCAGGACCATGGGAAATATTAGATGAATATAATCGATTTGATGAGGATTTAAACCGGATTAGAGAAGTTATTAAAACGGAAAAGTCAAGATATGACCAAGCTGTTCAAATTCTACGTTTGGAAAAATTAGTTGATCCATCAATTATAGAACAGGTGTCTGAGCTTATTATTGAAGAATACCGTAATAAGTTAGATGTCATTAGTGAATTTCGTGCAAATAAACTAGAAGAAATCGATCAAGAGGCAAAAGACATTAGGGATCAAGTGGAAGAATGGAAAGAACAGATGAGACAACAAGAAAATTTAGCATTCGCTACTTAGCCTGATGAATGACCCCGTACACTTTGCAAGAGAAAGAAAGTCATCCGGAACAAGCACTAGCACATATTAAATGCAGTGCTTGTTTGTCATTTATTTGAAAAAAATTCACGAAAAATATGTAGTTTATTAGCCTATCGGTGAAAAATTTGGTATTATATTACTGTGAAATTATTAAGTCTTAACCGGCTGGCTTACTAACACACAATATTCTGGGACTCGATTACTAAGTACCACTGTAAACAATGGTTGCAACATCGGTACTAGCAGGTCCTATACGTTGTAAGACAATTAACGTGAAGAATTCGAGTTAATCAAGAATTGTAAGTTGATGGAGCGGACAGCCTAATCAAGTTTGATAAGTTCAACTAACATTCAGTGGGACGGATTGAGAAATCACTGAATAAGTTTCGCTTTATTATACTTTACTTTTTATTGTATAAGCGGTTTAATGTTACGTAGAGATAAATGTGTGAAATTCTATACATTTAACTTTACCAAAAGTACATATTAAAGATTAAGAAAGGTGATGTTTAAATGAGTAAACCTAAAGTGGTTGTACTAGGTGCGGGTTATGCAGGACTAGTTACAGTAAGACATCTAACAAAAAAATTATCACAAGAAGAAGCTGAAATTGTACTTATCAATAAACACAATTATCACTACGAAAGTACTTGGTTACATGAAGTAGCAGCTGGAACACTTACTCCTAACCAGGCTCGTTTTATGATTAGTGATGTAGTAAATCCTAACCGTGTTCGTCTAGTTTATGACACAGTTGTTGAAATTAATAAAGATGAAAAACGTGTTGTATTAGAAAATAGCGAAGTTACTTATGACTATCTTGTAATTGCATTAGGATTTGTAACAAACACATTTGGAATTAAAGGAATGGAAGAAAATGCATTCTTTATTCAAGATATCGATTCAAGTCGCTTAATTGCGGAACACCTTGAATATCAATTCGCAAAATATAGTGCAGGAGAAATCGCTGACGATGAAGCTTTAAACATCGTTGTTGGTGGAGGCGGTTTCACTGGAATCGAGTTTGTTGGTGAACTAGTAGAAGAAGTACCAAGACTATGTAAGAAACATGATATTCCACGTAATAAAGTACGTATTATTAACGTGGAAGCAGCTCCTTCTATTTTACCAATGTTCGATAAAGATTTAGTATCTTACGCTATTCAATCACTTGAATCTCGTGGTGTAGAATTCCGTATGGGTGCAGCAATCTCTGAATGTACACCTGAAGGATTCGTTGTTGGGGAAGATAAAGAGCTAATTAAAGGTGGAACGGTTGTATGGACTGGTGGTGTAACAGGAAGCCCAGTACTAGGTAAATCCGGATTTGAATTAGTAAGAGGTAAAGTGAACGTTGATGCTGATCTTCGCATCCAAGGTGAAGAGGATATCTTTGCTCTAGGAGATTGTTCATGGGTAATGAACAAAGAAACTGGACGACCTTACCCTCCTACTGGTCAATTAGCAACTCAAGAAGGTGTAGTAGCGGCTGAAAACATTGCTTCATTGATTCATAACGGCCCATTAAAAGACTTTGTATTCAGTGACAAAGGTACTGTTGCTTCACTTGGTATGACAGATGGTATAGGAAATATCTTCCAAGGAACTAAAATAAAAGGTAAATCTGCTGCAACTATGAAGAAAGTAGTAGATGATCGTACATTGTTCCTAGTTGGTGGAGCGAAGACAGTAGTGAAAAAAGGTAAATTCCGTCCTTTCTAAGAACGGGCGCTGGAGCCGGACGTAACCTTTTCCGGAAATAAATTGATAATCAAACAGATTTAAAAAGTATTGCTCTATAATGCTCTAAAAAGGGGAGGTAATTTTTAAATGAAAAACTTCTTATACGGTATGTTACTTGTGCTAGTTGCATTAGTAGGGTATAGAGTAGCAAGTGATTATTTAGAAGACACTAGAGACTTCTATTAAGAATAAAGCCATTTAGCTAATTTAGCTAAATGGCTTTTATCATTACATGATTCTGTCATTTTACCTCATAATAAGCATGAGGTGAAAAAATGTTGTTTTTAGCTTTAATTTTTACTTTATTTACACATCCCGTTGTATTAGATTCAGAAGTCTTTGAATTAAAAAAGCATAACGAAATATGGTTAGAAAAAGTTGAAATTGATCAGTATGAATGGACTAACTTCGATTCTATTTTTTTGGATATGAATAAACTGGAATTATTGATGGATAACTTAGAGTCAAAAATTTATAAAGAACCAATGAACGCAAAATTTGGGAAAAATAATGAAATCATCGAGGGGAAATATGGGATAACTTTGGATAGAAATGAGTTTCTTGAAAAATTTATTACCCATTATTATAGTGCTACTAATGAAAAGTTAAATGTTCCTTTAAGGGAAATATACCCTAAGGTAGATAGCGGATTACTAAAAGAAATAAGTGCAAAACAGTTAGGAAGCTATGTTACCTTTTTTAGAAGTAGTAATAAAGAAAGGTCTCATAATATTTCATTGGCTACAGAGGCAATTGATAATACTGTTGTTTTTCCAGGAGAGACCTTTTCCTTTAATGATATTGTTGGGGAGCGAACAAAAGAAAAAGGGTATAAACGTGCACCTGTCATTGTAAGAGGAGAATTATCGGAGGATATTGGGGGAGGAATTTGTCAAGTATCTTCCACTCTTTTTAATGCTATTGATTTAAAAGGTATACAAATAGTAGAACGTTATGCCCATAGTAAAAGAGTTCCATATGTTCCACCTGGTAGAGATGCTACTGTAAGTTGGTGGGGACCAGATTTTGTATTTAAAAATTTATATAATGAACCTATTCTAATCCGTGCTAAGGCTGGAAATGGTAAAATGATTGTAACGATATATTCAACGGAATCTGCAGAAAATTTTACTGGTAATTAAATAAGTCGATGAAAGAACATCTAGTTTTTTATGCTAGATGTTTTTTTGTTTTTAAATTTTTTCCTTTCTTATAGTGGGTAGCGTTTTAAATCATTCACGCATAGGCTATAGCACATTCAAGAAAGGAAGGGGATTCAATGGAAGGTTTAACATTATCCCACTGGTTATATGGTATATTCACGATAGTTATTATCGTTACCATGATATTTAGAAAAGGCGTTGTTTTACCAACGATTCTAGGAACTTTTGTTATTGCGTGGGTTTTTACAGGAGATATAATTGGTGGATTTAAAGCGATTTTCCATGCCAATTTAGTTGCAGCTCAAGAGTTATTTAACATTTTTTTAATTATTATGTTTATGCTTGCACTCCTTAATTCCTTAAGAGATTTAGGAGCAGATAAACGGATGATTCAACCAATTCAAAAGTTAATGGTCAATGGGCATGTCTCCTTCTTTGTGTTGGCGATTGTCACTTATGTTATATCTTTATTTTTCTGGCCAACTCCAGCCGTCCCGTTAATTTGTGCATTGTTAGTACCTGCAGCAGTTCGTGCAGGGCTACCAGCCATTATTGCCGCAGTAGCTATTGCTATAGCCGGACAAGGAATGGCGCTATCCTCTGATTACATTGTTCAAGTAGCTCCAAGTCTCTCAGCGGCATCTGGTGGCTTAGATGCATCCGTAGTAGCAGATAAGGCTCTTATTTTGTCACTAATTTCTGGGGTATTAGCATTAGGTTTAGCTTATTTATTCTATAGAAAACAAATCCGCTCTAAAGAGGATAAAAATATTCAAGATGAATTAAGAAACTTGCAAACATCAGATGAACCAAAAAATGAAGCTAAGACCGTAAATCTTAAAATATGGAGTAAGATTTTTGCGGTATTTGTGCCAATTTCTCTTCTCTTAGTTCTTATTGTCATGTTACTGAATAAGCTTTCTTCTGGCGATGGAGGATTAGTAGGTGGAGATGGAGCGGCTTTTGTTGGTGGTGTAGCTGCTATTTTATTACTAATGTCGACACTTGCTTTTGGCAAATCAGAAGCATTGAATTATATTAGTAATCATATTACGGATGGTTTCGTATTTGCATTCAAAGCGATGGGGCCTGTCATACCAATTGCGGGTTTCTTTTTTCTAGGTAGTGGTGATTTTTCTGGAGCTATATTGGGAGTGGAAAATGGCCCATCTTTATTATTTGGCTTAGTTGAAGCAATGCAAGAGTTTCTGCCACAGAGTGCATTTTTTGCTGGGTTTAGTATTTTAATTATAGGTATTATTACCGGGCTAGATGGATCTGGATTTTCCGGTTTACCATTAACTGGAGCGCTTGCTGCGAGTTTAGAAACCGGTTCTATCGATGCATCAACATTAGCGGCAATCGGGCAAATGGGTGCAATCTGGACTGGGGGTGGGACCATCATTGCATGGTCGTCTTTAATTGCTATAGCAGGACTATGTGGGGTCTCTGTAATGGAATTAGTACGTAAAAACTTTTTACCAGTGATCATTGGTTTAATTGTTTCAACCGCCATAGCCGTATTCCTATTGTAATAGAATAATCTTATCCCTTCATATAAATATAGTATCCAACTTAATAGGAGAGTGGAAAATGCCAAAAAATACGGGAACCATTGTTCATGAATCTCTAGATGCTTTATTTGGAGATAGTACTTTTTTGTCAGAATTACTGAATGACGAGAGGGAGAAAGCGTTACGGTCGATTCGTTCCATTCTTTCAACGCCAAATCATGTGTATAAATCTTTTTTAAGATTGCCATTAGAAAATGGGGAAATTGTTCGAATACCAGCCTTTCGTGTTCAACATAATAATATATTGGGTGCTTACAAGGGTGGTATTCGATTTCATGAGACAGTAAATGAAGATGAAGTAATTAATTTAGCAACATTAATGACATTGAAAAATGCTCTACATGATGTTCCTTTTGGTGGTGCGAAAGGCGGCGTCGTTATTAATCCAAGAGATTTTGAAAACAAGGAACTTAATTTAATTTGTAAAAAATATGTTCGCTATTTCAGTGGAATTATTGGACCTGACAAAGATATTCCTGCTCCAGATATGGGTACTAGTGAAAGAGAAATGGATTGGATGATGGCAGAATATAAAAGTATTCATCCAGGAGAAAATTATCTTGGAAGCTTTACAGGAAAAAGCACAATAAATGGTGGTTCACTTGGAAGAAAGACAGCAACTGGTAAAGGCGTATATTACTCCTTGCGCTATATGTTATATGATTTTCTAAATGAAAATAAAGATTGGTTAAAAAGTCAAAACAATCGATATGCTAACAAACTAATATCTTGGCAAGCTAAACCCTTAAAAATTGCTATTCAAGGTTTCGGAAATGTAGGTTCCATTATTGCTTCTGAAGCTTCATGTTGCCCATATTTAGAAAACAAAATTGTAGCTATAAGCGATCGAAATGTTACGTTATATCATTCTGATGGATTAGATATTACTAAATTGAAGAACTATACGAAAAGAAATTTTGGAGACCTACCAATGAATGAGAAAGAATTAGAAAAGGCAAATATAACAGCTAAAATAATGCCTCGTGATGATTTATTAACATTAGATGTAGATGTCCTTTTCTTAGCTGCACTTGAAGACCAAATCAATAATAAGAATATGAACCAGATAAAAGCAAAAATTATTGTAGAAGGAGCGAACTCACCAATAACTGGAGATGCAGATCTTTTTCTAAATAAGAAAGAAAAAATTATTATCCCTGATATTTTAGCAAATGCTGGTGGTGTTATTGTTTCTTACTTTGAATGGATGCAAGGTAGGGATACAAAATTTTACACAGAAAAGGAAGTAAATAACCAGTTGTTTGAGAAAATGAAAAAGACCTTTGAGGTAGTTTATCCACAATATATTAGAGATAATTATTCATTGAGAGAAAATTGTTATATTCAAGCGGTAATGAAGTTATCCGTTGTACTCTACAAACAAGGTAAATTATATTAAGCAATCCAAAAACAGTTCCACTATGGAGCTGTTTTTTATCTTTAAAAGTTAATGATTAATAATTCTGATATTTACAATTTTTCCCAACTGTTATAATATAGTTGTTGAGAGTGCTATTAAATATAGGGGGAGGGCGAAAGTTTGAATGCAGTTTTAGTTGCAATTATTGGTTTGGTTGTTTTTGCTTTAGGTTATCGCTACTATTCCAAGTTTGTAGCAGAGAAAATCTTTAAATTAGACCCAAACTATGTTACGCCAGCTCATCAATATAAAGATGGGGTGGACTTTGTTCCTACTAATAAATTCGTTCTGTGGGGACATCATTTTACGTCAGTTGCAGGGGCAGCTCCAATATTAGGACCTGCAATAGCACTTTATTGGGGATGGTTGCCAGCATTTTTATGGGTAATTATCGGCACTGTTTTTGCTGCTGGTGTCCATGATTTTGGTACGTTAGCTTTATCGGTACGTAATAAGGGGCAGTCAATTGGTACGATTGCCGATAAATTAATTGGCAAAAGAGGGAAAATCCTATTTTTATTTATTATTTTAATTTTAGTATTAATGGTAAACGCTGTATTTGCTTGGGTAATAGCAAATTTATTTATTAGTTTTCCATCAAGTGTTCTTCCGGTAATGGCGCAAATTCCATTAGCAATAATTATTGGTTATTTAGTTTATAAGAAAAATGTAAGAATGCTTGTACCATCATTAATTGTTCTTGCTATTATGTATGCAACGGCGATTTTATCTGCACAATATGAAGTGTTACAAATTGATTTAGTTCAGTATATGGGTGGAGAGGATGGTGCTGGATTATTCGGTCTTGGTGCCGTATCAACAGCCTTTATGATTTGGATTGTATTTCTAATGGTTTACTGTTATATTGCTTCGACACTTCCAGTTTGGAAATTATTACAGCCTAGAGATTTTATTAACTCACATCAATTAGTAGTAGGTTTAGGTATCTTGTATCTTGGTTTACTTTTTACTAATCCTGAAATTACTGCACCAGTATATAATGAAAATCCGGATAAAAACTGGTTGCCATTGTTATTTATTACGGTAGCCTGTGGAGCGATATCAGGGTTTCACGGACTTGTTTCATCCGGAACGTCTTCAAAACAATTGAATAAAGAGACGGATGCTAGATTTGTTGGATATTTTGGTGCGGTTGGTGAAGGGATTTTAGCACTAATTTCAATCCTAACAGTCGCAACATTATTTGCTAATACGGATGAATTTTTTGCAACATATAGTAGCTTTACAGCCGCAAATGGAGCAGGACTTGGCGCTTTCGTTGAGGGGGCTTCCATACTTGCTGGAGGAATTGGTATTCCGCCCGCCATTGCTGCAACTATTGTTTCTGTAATTGTAGTTAGTTTTGCAGCAACAACATTGGATACTGCTGTTCGTTTAATGCGTTATATTATTGCTGAGTTAGGTGCTGAATATAAGATTCCAGCATTAACAAAAACCCATGTTGCTACTTCTGTTGCTGTAGTTTCAAGTGCCGCACTTGTATTAATACCAGAAGGACCAAATGGGTTTGGATCTGGAGGATACTTAATTTGGCCTTTATTTGGGACGTCAAATCAGTTATTAGCCGGCATTAGTTTAATGCTTATATCGATTTGGCTTAAGCGTAAAGGAAGAAATTATGCTGTTACGCTAATTCCGATGATTTTCTTAATGATTATGACAATGGTTGCATTATTCCAGCAAGTGTTCTTTGAGTGGTCTTGGTGGGGAACAGGTTCTAATACTCTACTATTTGTGTTAGGTGCCATTATATTCGTATTTGCATTTTGGATTGCATTAACGTCCTATTCTGTCATGACGGGCAAATATGATGACCCGCTTGATGATAATAAAGTAGGTTAATTAATAATAAAAAGGGATCCGTTTAGTGGTCCCTTTTAGGGATGTGATTTACTTGTTAGACAAGATAAAAAAATTAATAGAGTATTATGAAGAAGTGATTAGCCTACCCCATCGTACCGAAATTGCGAGAGAATTACGAAATGAAGACGATTTGTTTCTATTATTGCTTTATTCGGAAATGATTGGGATTCCTAATCCAGTGTACTACTACACGTTAGAGCTTTATCCATATATGATTGAAAAATTTCATGATTGGCATTTGAGAATGGGGATGGATCATTCACCATTATCCGGAATCCGATGCTGTTAATTTAATCAAAATGAGGGAATAACATGAAGGAATTGGAGAAAAGAATCATATTTATCGGGGGAAAAGGTGGGGTTGGTAAATCTACAACTGCAGCGGCTATTGCATGGAAATCCGCAAATTCAGGGTTTAAAACATTACTAGTATCTACAGATCCAGCACATAATTTAGGGGATATTTTTAATAAGAAAATTGGGGGGGAGACTACCCGGGTTTTTGAAAACTTATTTGCATTAGAGATTGACCCTGAAATAGAAACAACAAAATACATTAATCAAGTTAAAGAAAATATTAAAGGAACCGTTAATGCGACGATGATGCAAGAGGTGCATCGTCAATTGGATACAGCAAAAGCATCTCCTGGAGCGGATGAGGCTGCTTTGTTTGATAAGATAATTGCTGTAATTCTTGAAGAGAGTCATAGTTTTGATAAGATTATCTTTGATACTGCACCTACAGGGCATACGATAAGACTTCTTTCTTTGCCAGAATTAATGGGAATTTGGATTGAAGGTTTGCTTAAACGCAGAAAAAAAACGAATGATAATTATACACAATTATTGAATGATGGGGAACCAATAGAGGATCCAATTTATGACGTACTAAAAGAAAGAAAAGATCGGTTTCAAAAGGCTAGAGAGGTTTTGCTTGACCGTAAAAATACAGGGTTTATATTTGTATTAAATGCAGAGAGATTACCTATTTTAGAAACGAAAAAGGCTATAGATTTACTTGATAAATACCATCTCCATGTTAAGACCGTCGTCGTAAATAAAATATTGCCAGAAATAGCAGATGGTGAATTTTTGCAGCAACGAAAAGAATATGAGAAACAATACTTAACACAGATTAAGGAAACCTTTAAACAGCAGCAATTAATTCTTGTTCCTTTATTCGCGAACGATATAACAAATAAGCAACAATTGGAAAAGATTAGTAATTACTATTAGATAAAGAAAGGGAGAAGAGTGTGAAAGCATTTGTATTAGAAAATGACGAACATAAAGTTATTGAAATTAAAGATCCCATAGCGAGTACTGGGGAAGTGGTAGTTGCAATAAAGGTTGCCGGTTTAAATCGGAGGGATACATATATAAAAGCGCGTAGAAAGGACAACAACAAAGAAGCAGTTATCATTGGTTCAGATGGTGCCGGTGTTGTGGAAAAAGTGGGAGATGGTGTTACAAGATTTAAGGTTGGGGATGAAGTTATTATTAACCCTTCACTAAATTGGTTTGAGTTAACAGATGCACCCCCACTAGATTTTGATATATTAGGTCATCCGACTGATGGTACATTTGCTGAAAAAATTGTTATATCTGAAGAACAATTAGAAAAAAAACCTGCCCATTTAAATTGGGAAGAAGCCGGTGTCTTGACTTTAGCAGCCTTGACAGGATATCGAGCTATCGTGACGAAAGGACAAATTAAAGCAGGTGAGACAGTATTTATCCCTGGTGCGGGAAGTGGTGTTGCAACCTATTTAATTCAATTTGCAAAAAATATTGGAGCTAAAGTAATTATTAGTTCACGAAGTGCCCAGAAACAAAATAAAGCAAAAAAATTGGGAGCAGACATCGTACTCGATACAAACAGTGATTGGGAAAAGCAGTTAGAAGGAGAAACGATTGATTTAGTAATAGACAGTGTTGGAGGAGAGACGTTTAAACGTTCACTACAAATACTTAAAAAGGGTGGTAGAATCGTAACATTTGGTTCTACAACAGAAGATGATATTTCATTTAATCTCCGCGAGTTTTTCTATGGCCAATATAAACTATTCGGTTCTACAATGGGAAGTAGAGAGGAATTAAGAGAACTGTTACAACATTTGGAAGTGTATAACATGCACCCTGTTGTCGACCGTGTATTTTCCTTGGCTGAGGCAAAGGAAGCTATGAACTATTTACAAAATGGGTATCAATTTGGTAAAGTAGCAATTCATATTAATGATTAATATAAAATAAAAGTGGAGAGATCCGGATTGATGGATGCTCTCCTTTAATTCTTATTTCAAATATTTTTCAATCTTATCAATAGCAACTTTTAACTTTTTGCTATTTGTTTTATACAATGTTTTAGATTGCGGATTCTCAGTAGATAAAGCAAACAATTCTAAATCCGCCTGACATTTCTTCATGGTGGCTAAAAGTAATGGTTTTTCATTTGGAGTAGGGACCGCAATCGTATCATCATATAAATCGACATATAGTTGTCCATCTGTATCTGCTTGACCGAGAAATACATTTTCAATGCTAACGTTAAGTTTTTCTAATTCGGTTTCAAGCCATGTCAAGTTTAAGTTTAAATTGGCTAAAGATTCATATAGAACTTTCCCATCCATAATGATGGTTTGTGGTTCCTTTTGTGGAGCTAGTTTTAATCCTAAATCTTTGGCTGTTAATGGCCGGTTTTCTCTTTTTGGCAAGACATTTAGGGTTCCATCAGGTTCTAAAACAGCAAACTCTACATCAGCGGCAAGAAACACATCTCTCTCTCGAAGCTTTTCAAGTAAATCATCTGTAGAATAGCCTTGCTTTTTTAAGTTATCTTCCATTATTTTTCCATCTTGAATAAAAACAGTACTTTTACCTTCCATGAAATTGCGGAATGCTTTACTTTTTAATGTGATTTTCTGAACTACATATGGAATGGAGAACCAAATAACCATTGCGATAATAGCATAAATAATACTAGAGTTTGGGTCAAATGTATTGATAGCAACAATTCCACCTAATACTACACCAGTTATATATTCAAAAACGTTCATTTGGGATAATTGTTTTGATCCAAGTATTTTCGTTATAGTGAATAAAACAACCATAAGAACGAGTGACCTTAATATAACTTCAATCCATTCAGGAAATTCTGGCATATGACGTTCTATCCTTTCCAATAAATTACTTGGCAGGTAGGAAAGTATATAACTTTCTTCCCGCACCATTGCAACTAGTCATTCGCCAAGTCCAAAGCGAATAGCAAGTTTCTAATATTGTGGTTCTTCGCGTGTTAGGTGAATGATTTGTTGATTCAAACTTTCTTTCACTTCCGAAATAATTTGTTGTGCATCTTGAAATGCTTGTTGCGACTCTACATTTTGTGTTTTATTTTTTAAAATTTGCAGTGTTGCTTCTATATTTTTAACAGAAGCATAACATCCCTTTACTTCAGAACCTACTGTCATATATAAAAACACCTCTTTAAAATATAGTAAATCTAACCTTTTGGTCGAAATAATAACGCGCCAATTACCCCAAATATTATTGCCGCTGATATACCCGAGCTTGTAACTTCAAACATTCCTGTTACTACACCAATTAACCCGTGTTTCTCAGCTTCTTCCATAGCACCGTGAACTAAGCTATTACCAAAGCTTGTAATTGGAACCGTCGCGCCCGCTCCAGCAAAATCAATTAATGGTTCATATAAGCCAAATCCATCTAAAACAGCTCCAATTACAACAAGAGTAGTTAAGGTATGAGCGGGACTTAATTTAAATACATCAAACATAATTTGTCCAATCACGCAAATAAGTCCCCCGATGACAAAAGCCCAAAAGAAAATCATAAAACATCACTTCCTGACTCGATAGAAACTGCATGTGCGATACCAGGTATGGAATCGCCTTGATTCACGCTTAGGGGTGATTGCAGAGAACCGGTAGCTACTACTAAAATACGATTCAATTTTCCTTCCCTAACCATTTTGACAAAATGACCATAAGCTACTATTGCGGAACAAGCAGGACCACTTGCCCCCGCAAATACTGGTTGATCTTCTTTATAAATTGTTAGTCCACAATCGACGTATTTTTCTTCCGGAAGATCAATTCCTTTTTTATGAAGAAGATCTAATGATACTTCTCTTCCAATACGAGCCAAATCGCCTGTAATAATTAAATCATAGTAAGAATGGTCAATATTCCTTTCCTTTAAATGCGTTTCAATCGTATCCACTGCTGCGGGCGCCATTGCTCCTCCCATGTTAAAAGGATCTGTCATTCCCATGTCAACAACTTTGCCGATTGTCGCGGAAGTAATGATGGGACCATTACCCTCTTTTGCAACTAATGCACATCCAGCACCAGTAACTGTCCATTGAGCTGTAGGTGGCTTTTGTCCACCGTATTCTGTTGGGTAGCGAAATTGTCGTTCAGCAGAAGCATTATGGCTTGACGTGCCACTAAGAATATAATTTGCTCCATTTCCATTAATAATAGCGGCGGATAGTGCTAAACTTTCTGTAGAAGTAGCACATGCATTAAATAAACCAAAATAGGGGATTCCCATTGTTCGAGCAGCGAATGTGGTTGGAGTAATTTGGTTAATAAGGTCACCACTAATAAAAAAATCTACTTGTTCTTTATCAATGGAACTTTTCTTAATAGCAACTTGACAAGCTTCTTCCATCATTATTTGTTGTGCCTTCTCGAAGGAATCTTGATTAATCCACATGTCTTCATGCAAAATATCAAATGCATTTGGAATGTTTCCTTGTGCCTCAAAAGGTCCGCCAACAGTACCGGTTTCCATTATTCTAGGTTTATTATTAAAAATCCAAGTTTGATGTCCAGTGAGCATTATAGGCCACCCCATTGAATAAGAATGGTTTTAATTAGAGCAACAATAAAGGCAGAAAAAACACCGTAAACTATAACGGGTCCAGCTAACTTTAACATGCTTCCTCCAACACCTAATATGAAACCTTCTGTACGGTGTTCTATAGCAGAGGAAATAACAGCATTACCAAATCCTGTGACAGGCACAGCGGTACCAGCACCAGCAAATTGACCAATGTGATCATAAACACCGAAACCAGTTAATAGCATAGTTATAAATATTAAAGTTGCGACAGTTGGGTTTCCGGCAGTTTGTTCCGTAAAATTAAAAAAGTAAATATAAAACGTTGTTATTATTTGTCCAATTAAACAGATCGTTCCTCCAACCAAAAAAGCCTTGATACAATTTTTAAAGACTGGGCGCTTTACCTCTCTATCTTGCTGGAATGATTGATATTCTTGTGCTTGAGGTGGCAATTTCTTTTTCTTTTCATTAGACATTTAATCACTCTTTCCCCTTTCCATATTATGTTTTCTCTTTTGATAATTTAGTAATACGATCAATCTCTTTGCCTAATTTAGTAGGTTTGATTGTATTAGCTTCTATTTGCTTCTCTAGTTTATCTAATTCTAAAAAAATTTTTTTATCTACGGTAAGTTCAACATGAAGATTTTTGAAATGCTTTTTTACCTCTTCTGTTAACTCCTTTTTTATTTCTTTCAATTGGAGCCGTCTACTATGTTCGATTTCCACCGCAATAATTAAATTTGTAGCGGTATTAGCGGCCTTTATTCCAGTTACCTCATTGTGATTTTTTAAAATTTCTTTTGCTTCATTAGAAGGGGTCTGATCAATCAACCGATTTGCAGAAATGTTTTTAACCTCTATTTTTTGATTATTGTCATTTTGATTATTGTCATTTTGATTTTCTGCTTGAGGGTTATTTTCACATGCAAAAAGAATAAAACTAGATATAATTATAAATATAAATTTATATACTTTTTTCATTTTTCTTCATCCTTTTATAGAGAATATGTAAGAGGCTGGAAAATCCAGCCCCTATAAAAATGGATTAAGATTATTGTTTATATTGAGGCTCTTCTTGTTCAATCTGTTGCATTCTTGGTTCTACACTATCTAGGATAGCTTGTGTTTGTTGTGCTGCAGATTGATAAATTTGTTTTGCTTGTTTATTTTCTGTTTGTAAAGCAAATTGTTCAAAACTTGCTTGTGCACTTTTTAAACCAGCAATTGTTTGTTTAACTTGAGTTCCAACAGTCAAAAGAATCCTCTCCTTTAAAAAATTTATCAAGTGTAGTTTTTGTTTTATGATATTGAATTATACTTCTATAATTTTCCTTCTGCGTTAAAAAAATGAAACATTTTGTCTTTTTAGTCGTATATAGGATTAGGAAAGAAGGTGGGAGGAATAAGGTTGAAAAAGAAAGGGCTAATTATTTTTATTTTATTTACTTCTTTTTTCATTCTAATTTCTCTATGTATGGACGAAAAAGGGGTTTTAGAGAAAGAAAAAGTAATTGAAAAAAAAGTCGATGATTTTGTTATACATATGAAAGTGGAAAGAGAAAAAAGTGGTATAGAGGTACATCACTCTCTACAATATCTAGGTGAGGATACGATTGAAATCTTGCATCAAACCCCTTTAATTTCCGTTTCTTTACTTAATAAAAACCATGATTTTACAGGAAGTTTAGTCCATAAAAAGATGGAGAAAGGTAATATTTATTATCAAGAGCCAAAAACCTTATCTCAAATAGACAAAAAGGGTGAATGGAATTTATATGTAAAAGCAAAATTTCTAGTAAACAACAAACTAGTCAATATTGAACATGTAGAACCGTTAATGTTTAACTAAAAAAATCAGAGAATCGCTCTGATTTTTTTATCTACATAAAGAAAGACTAAGGTTCAGGGGCATCTGAACCTTAGTCGCCCTTATTTCGAAGCTTGGCTGCACTTATCTCCCGCCTATAAAGGCGGGAGATTTGGTGACACCGCGTAGACATATATTCACAAAACATCTTCGAAACTGAAATTATTATAATAATTTTTCAGTTGTATTTCATATAGATTTTGGTAGACTTTAACTATTAAGAAATTATTGGAGATGATGATTTCATATGAAGACATTTAAGTTAAAAATGTTAAATGTTCAACCAGATAATCTAGAACAGAAACAAATAAAATTATTAGATGGCCTTATAATAAATAAAGAGGATGATTGTAATCCAGATCAGTGGTTAATTGAAGCCTTTGTTAGTAAAGACTACACTACTTATTTTGAAGAGGTAAAAAATATAAACGAATTAATGATAAAGGTAAAGATAAGTAAAATAGATAATGAACCTGTCCTTTTTAAATCGAGGATTATTGGTATAAATGATATTGGTGAAAATATCAATGTGTTGTTTAAAGGGAATATGGAAAAGAAAAAATAAAGTCGTAGGAGCATATTATGAAATTACATCACAGTCGCTTTCATTGGATTAATAAACTTACACCAGTACAAATACTAATTATCTTTTACATATTAGCCATAATGATTGCAACGATTTTATTATCTTTACCCATCTCCCATAAGGCTGGGGTTCATATTCCGCTTATTGATATCTTATTTGTTGCAGTCAGTGCGGTTAGTGTGACAGGATTAAGTACTATATCTATAGTGGATTCATTAAGTGTAACAGGAGTTTTTATACTAGCCGGCATTTTACAATTAGGTGCGGTTGGGGTTATGGCTATTGGAACATTAATTTGGTTGTTAATTGGGAAAAAAATTGGTTTAAAAGAACGCAGATTGATTATGACAGACCAAAATCAAACAAGTTTCCAGGGAATGGTACGTCTTATCAAACAAATAATTTATGTATTACTAGTCATTGAATTAATCGGATTTTTAGTTTTAGGCGCTTATTTCTTACAATACTTTTCATCACCTGGAGAGGCTTTCCTAAATGGTTTTTTTGGGACTATAAGTGCGATAACGAATGGCGGATTTGATTTATCTGGTTCTTCACTTATACCGTTTAATCATGATTATTTTGTTCAATTTATTAATATATTACTCATTATTTTAGGTGCCATAGGTTTTCCAGTTTTAATTGAAGTAAAGGAATTCATCTTTGCAAAAAAAGAGCAAAGAAAAACACAAAGGTTTAGTTTGTTTACAAAAATAACTACATTAACATTTTTTATATTAGTAGTTGTTGGAACTGTTGGGATATATTTATTGGATATGACTCATTATTTTGCTGGCAAGAGTTGGCATGAATCCTTTTTTTATTCTCTTTTTCAATCTGTAACAACTCGTAGCGCGGGATTATCTACAATGGATGTTAGTCTTCTTACTGAAGAAAATCAGCTTTTTATGTCCTTTTTAATGTTCATTGGAGCATCACCAAGTAGTGCTGGTGGTGGTATTCGCACGACGACTTTTGCTCTGGTAGTTATTTATATTGTCGCTTCCGTACGAGGTGAAAAAAACATTCGAATTTTTAATAGGGAGGTTTATGAAGAAGACCTGTCTAAAGCGATAACCGTAATAATTATGGCTGGATTCATTAGTTTTCTATCCGTCCTAGTAATTACAAAACTAGAACCATTTTCACTGATACAAATTATTTTTGAAGTAACTTCTGCATTTGGTACGGTTGGTTTATCGATGGGGATTACTCCGGATTTAAGTGCAACAAGTAAGGTTATTCTTATGATATTAATGCTTATAGGTAGGATTGGGATTTTTACATTTTTGATTATATTTAAATCCAATAAAAAGAATAGTAGTTTCCGCTACCCTAAGGAGAGAATTATTATCGGATAAAACAATAAGCTTGTGCGAATAGCACAAGCTTATTGTTTATGTTATTTAGCAGTAAAATGCTGCGCCAACTATTATTAAAAGAATAAAAAGCACAACAATTAGCGCGAAATTGGAACCATATCCGCCACCGTAACCATAGCCACCATATCCGTAGCCTCCACAACAGCCCATGCTAACACCTCCTAAATGTTTCAATATACTATATGACCCATAATCAAAAATGTCTGGACGTTTGCCCAGCTTTTGTAAAACCTTAAAGTGCCCTAACGATAACGTTGATGAATAGGATATATAAATTCAATAATTATTTAATATATTATTCTAATATTGAAATGTTTTTTTCGTATATTTTTGCTTTATTTAGTATAAGCAAATAGTATATGATTAGGGTAGAAGATAATTAGTACTACTTCTAGAAATGTTGAAAGGGGTGCAACATAAATGGGTAGCTTAGAAGTTTTATTTGGCGTAGTTTGTTTTGGAATACTAGCATTAAATATTGGTTATTGTATTTTAGATAACGAGAAATAAAGAAGACTTGGTTCAGGTAGAGTTTTAACTCCACCTGAACCTTAGTCGCCCTTATTTCGAAGCTTGGCGGCACTTAACTGCCGCCTGTAGAGGCGGGAGTTTTAGTAACGCCGCGTAGATAAAATAAAAAAAGACTGGGACAAAAGTATTTAAACCTAGTAAAATCTAAACATTTTTAGGGTTAAACACTTTAGTTGTGTCCCAGCCTCATAAATTTTTGATGATTTACCTCGTCCTTTTCCATTCACTTATAGGATAAATAATAATTTCTGATTTGCCAACTATCTCACTTTCCAGGATTAATCCTAACCCATTTCTACTATCTTTACTTATTGCTCGATTATCACCCATTACAAAATAACTGTCTTCAGGTATGGTTTCTGGACCAAAATTATTTGTTTGAAGCCTGGCCTCTTCTGATAAAAATGTTTGTATATATCTTTCACCGTTAATGTATAATTCACCTTCATTAATTTCTATCGTTTCTCCAGGTAATCCTATGACCCGTTTCACATAATTTTTTGTAGGTCTTTGAATAATTATGATATCACCACGATTAGGTTCAGCAATTAAATAAATAAACTTGTTAAAAATAACTCTTTCTCCATCTTCTAATGTTGGATCCATACTTTCTCCTTCCACGATAGAAGTGGCAAAGATGAAAGTACGTAAAAATAATGCGATTAAGATTGCAATTACAATAGCCTTAATCCACTCAATCCATTCATTTTTTTGTTTTTTGCCTTTATTCTCCAAAACGTACATTCCTTCCAACTACATGTATATTTACAATAGTAGCACAGTCTAAAAGTAGAATCGACTATTATTGTTTAGTGAATGGTAGGTGACTATAAATGCTTGTCAATCACTTATTAGCTATGCTACAGTATAAAAGAACTATTTAAAGGAGGATATCTACTCTAATATGAATAGCACTGAAAATGTCTTAAGTCAAATTGAACATTTAAGAAAAAAAATGACCAAAATTGCCATGAATAAGGGGTTCACTGATATAGAATCGATTTCCTTAAGTCAGGAATTAGATCATTTGTTAAACGTATATGATAACTTAAATAGTGATACTAGAAAAGAAGATGAGGTTAAATAGATTACTTATTTAGTTTAGATATCCAACATATTGTTGATTTATATCATCATTTAAAACACAATCCTCTACATTAGTAAGTTCTCCTTAACCTTAAAAGTAATTACTTTTAGAAAACGTGGCATTCGCCAAGCTTTTGGGTGAATGGCTTAGTTGCACTTATGCAGACGGGAAAGATTTTATACTTTCCTACCTGCCAAAAAAGTCTTATATACTTAAGTTCCAAAATAAACCATTGTATGCAATGGTTTATTTTTTTTCATTCCCTAAGTATATCACGTCATTAATATAAAAACTAACATCTACACAAGTACCTTATTTTAAAACAACACTTTTAAGAATTGCAGAACTTTAATAATATATTCAAATAATTTAGACTAAAAAATAAAATTAGGGTATAATAGAATTAGAACACTGGAGGAGTGTAACATATGAGACCGAAAATATTAAATTTTGAACAACTAGTGGAACAAAATAAACAAGAGTTATTAAATGATGAAAAAAGTATAGATCAAATTGAGTTACGTTTAGAAAAGAAACATAAAGAATTGTTAAAATCAAAACGTATACGAATTCAAAATAAAATGAAAGTATAATAGAATTTTAAAACTGGGATAGGGCGGCTATCCCAGTTTTTGCGTTAAAAATGTTGATTTCTACTTATATATTTATGAATTAGCGACGGTATGTGAATTAAGTTCAATTTTAAGAGGAAAAAATATTATTATCATATCGTTTAGTCGTATAGTTTTTATAATTTAGGCAAAAATGTATGAAAAAAGAGAAAGGAGTGAAGTAGGGTGAGAGATTTTATTTTTAGTTTCATAAAATTTCATCATCTCGCTGCCTTAGGATTAAATAATGAATTTTTTTATTTTATCCTAATGTGTTTAGTATTAATTATTTTTTATGTGATTATTCATCCTTTTATACAATGGATCACACTTTTAAAGTTAAGTGAATTATTAAGTTATATTATTAGTACTTTACTTGTATTTATTACAATTTGTTTAATGATATTTTTTACACCCGGTTTAATCGATTTTAAAACAGTAGTAATACAGATGATTTTACAGGTCTTTGCATTATTTGGAGTGTTATTAATCATCTTTTACAGCATACGAAAATGGATTAGAAAGACCTAACACCAAATAAAGTTAACCATTTCGGTATCTTATCTAGCTAACCGTACTTTATTATCATTTTAGCTAATTCGTATTCTTTTTAAAGGATATAAAAAGACAAAAAAACTACTTTAATCCTTACGTAAGAATTTAGTAGTTTAATTACGTATTTTAATTAAAATTTTCTGCGTGATGGATGAATTGGTGGCCATTCCATCTTCCCAAGAGAAGAAGGGGTATAATAGGCGGATGTGTATCTTCTGTTTGAATTGTTTTGCTTTCTACCCGGTTTGTAATTTATATAATTGTAAACAATTTTTTTGGCCTTGGATAATGACATTTTAGTTTGAGGATTCCGATAATTTTTATCCAACGAACCAAGATGCTTGAGTCCTTTGAAGTCTTCTTTTGATGGGGGAATATGAAAATAATAATTGTCTACTTTAACTAATAAGGTGGAGTGCTGATTACTTAACTTTGGATGATCAGAAAAATGTAGTCCCATTTTAATAGCCTTTTTTTCTTTTAACAACTTGTTGATAGTTTCTTTTTTTATATAATACAAGTGCTTTGGTTCTGGTGCAGTTTTAGCATGTCTATTTATTATAAATAGTGCTTTTGCAATTTCTTTTAGTGAATCATCCTTTTGATCCATATTATAAATTCCTCCTTTCCTCCGACTTCTAGTCAATTCTATCGTAACGTAAAGATTGTCCATAAGCAAGAAAAATAGAAGAACAATTTGATTGTTCTTCTATTTTATCATTCAATTTAGCTCTTTTAAATCTGAAACTATCACATCTATCTCACTTGCATCTACGCCACTATAATTTTTAATAACTTCGCCTTCAGGGCTAACTAGGAAAAAGAAAGTAGCATGGATAACCTGATCTGAACCTGGCTGTGGTTCGGCAACTAGATTTTTAAATGATTTGATAGAGAACTCTTTAATCGTATCAAAATCGTATCCTGTTAAGAAACTCCAACTAGTAAAATCTGCGTTGTAACTTTCCCCGTACTGTTTCAATATTTCTGGAGAATCATAATCTGGATCGATACTAAAGGAAACTAATTTTACATCAAGATCTTCTTTTTTTAATTTAGATTGAAGTTGGGACATGTTATAAGTCATTGGTAGGCAAACGGTTGTACAATTTGTAAAAATAAAATCAGCAATCCACCATTCACCCTCTAAATCTTTAAGTGATAATCTTTCATTATCCTGAGTAGTAAAATTAAAATCAGCAACATCTTGTGACATATTAGTTTCTATTGGATACCCTCCACAAGCTGCTAAGAAGAGGATTAAACATAATGAGATATATTTTAGGTATTTCATTTCACCACCCCTTTTGAAATCATAGTTAAAATAGCAAAAATTACCTATTATATCAATTGTAATATGTTATCAAGAGAAAAACAGGGAATGTTTTGAACTATTTATGACAATCCCTTTTAGGAATGTTTTAAAGTATAAATATGAATTTCTGGTTTACATAGAAATCGGTAGGGGAGACGAGTCGTTCCAATTCCACTGTTAACGTATAATGTAAAAGCATCCCTATTAAGTAAATATTTCCCTTGAACATATTTTTCTGCATAATCAGGAGTATATAAATCACCAATCCAAGGTAATCGAACTTGCCCACCATGGCTATGACCGGATAATTGAACATCGATCGGGTACTCTGAGGCTGTATCTGCATAGTCAGGTTCATGTGCTAATAAAATGGTAAATAACTCATGATTCACTTGATCTAATGCAACACTTAAATTCGGCTTCCCTAACATGACATCATCTATTCCAACTAATATAAAACGGTCGAATTCTTTTTCAATAACAGAGTGGCTATTTTGTAATAAATGAAAATCAGATTTTTTCATGACCTTTTTTATAATTTCTGTACCATATCCTCCATGGTCGTGATTACCATATATCCAAAATTTACCATAAGGTGCTTCTAATAATTTAAGCTTTTCTTGGAGGGAGGAGTATTCATCAAATTCATAAGGATTATCAACAAGATCGCCTGTAAAAACAATAACATCTGGCTGAATGGCGTTTATTTTGTCAATTAATTCAGATAGCTGATTTATTGTATAATGGAAACCTATATGAGTATCAGAGAACTGGGCAATCTTAAAATTTTGAAAAGAGGGAGGGATTTTTTTGGAATGAATGACTTCATGTTGAAATTTAATCATTCGAGGCTCCAATTCTTTTGCGTAAAAATATCCACCGCCACTTAAACTAAATAAAGTTATGAGACTTCCTATCCCTCTTTTTAAAAACGTCCGTCTATTCATACAAAAACCTCTCCATTAAAAAATCATTAACTAAATGTAGAATAATTTAAAAATTGACTTTTTATTGTTTTCTGATAAAATTAAAATGCACTAAGTTTTTCTAACTACAATTGTTTATTCTAACCTAAGAAATAGAATGTGTCATCTGTAGTTTCCTTTATATAATCTTCCATTTAATATTTCTCCAACTTTACACTTGAATTTTCCGTTAAACTTTCAGAAAAAACCCATATTATTATAGTGTTGTAACATTTATAAGCGTAGAAAATGTATGCTTTTATTTATTGTGTTACACTTATTCTAGGAGAGTAAGCGCCTACACATTTTATTAACTTAATTTATATGTATACATTAGTGTAGTATTTTAAGATGTTAAGTAATTAAAAATACTTGGGATTCGCCAAATCAGGATGCCTAAGTTGGACTTATGCAATACGGTTGAGGTGAGTATTGGAAACATCGTGAGAAAGTTTTATATTTGAATCTGAAAAAACTGAATTAAAAACAGATTATTTGTTAAACACTTATGAAGGGAAGTTTATGCTATGAGTATGTTACAAGAAGATAGAAGATTATCAGATATTTCTGTTGGTGATTTAATGATTTCCTCTGAAAAGGTTGCACATGTACAGATAAACAATCCATTGGAACATGCTTTATTAGTATTAGTAAAATCCGGATATTCAGCTGTTCCGGTATTGGATACTTCTTATAAATTAGTTGGGATTATTAGTAAAACGACTATATTAAATCAAATATTGGGAATGGAACGGTTTGAGATTGAAAAACTTTCGGAATTAAAAGTGAAGGAAGTAATGAATCACGATCTTTTAACCTTAAAAAAAGAAAATAATTTACTAGATGGATTAAATGCTACGATTGATCATGCTTTTATTTGTGTGGTGGATAAGGATAATTATTTCGATGGTATTTTAACTAGAAGAGCGATTTTAAAACAATTAAAAAAAGAAATTTATATTACCAAATTATTTAATAAATAAAAGAAGAGCGCACATGCTCTTTTTTCTATTTAACACTACATAATTTTACGGTGTTTAGGCCAAACTACATATGTAAATTATATGTAGAGGAGGAAATACGTATGGCACGTATTGGTGTAGAAGGAACACTTTCAGATGTAAAAGCTGCATTGATGGAGATGGGACATGAAGTTGTAGATCTCAGAACAGAATCTGATGTAAATGGGTGTGATTGTTGTATCATATCCGGTATGGATAAAGATGTTATGGGAATGGCAGACGTTTCTACCGAGGCACCTGTAATCAACGCACAAGGTTATGCCGCACAAGATATTGTTCAAATGATAAATGAAAGATTACAATGATATAATCGAACAAAGCTTTTGTACTTAACTAATCCAATTGAATTATTGGGAAAGAAGGTTAAATTCCTTCTTTCCCTTTTTAGTATGATAAAATGGAAAAAATAGCTTGCTCATAAACTTTCGTATTTGAAATTTAATTGGAGGTTTTTATATGAAAAAGAAAGAGTTTGCGGTAATTGGGTTAGGTCGCTTTGGAGGTAGTATATGTAGGGAGCTAAGTTTTGAGGGGATGCCGGTTTTAGCAATAGACAATGACATTGAGAAGGTCAATGAATTTAAGAATATAGCATCTCACGCAGTTATTTTAGATTCAACTGATGAAGACTCTTTGAAGGATATTGGGATTTCTAATTTTGAACATGTCATTGTTGCAATTGGCGAAAATATCCAAGCAAGTATATTAACAACGGTAATACTCAAAGATTTGGGTGTTAATAGGGTAACTGTAAAAGCGCAAAATGATTATCACGAAAAAATCTTACATAAAATTGGTGCTGACCGAATTGTACATCCTGAACGTGATATGGGTAAACGCCTCGCGCATAATTTTATTTCAAATAATATACTAGATTATCTTGAATTATCAGATGAACACAGTATAGCCGAGGTAAAAGTAGGAAGAAAAATGGAAGGGAAGTCAATAGCTGAACTCGATATTCGTGCGAACTTTGGTTGTAACGTTGTCGCAATTAAACAGGGGAATGAGATTAATGTTTCTCCTCAGGCGAATGAAGCCTTACGGACGGATGATATCCTTATTGTTATAGGGGCTGATAAGGACTTGTCGAGGTTTGAAAAACAGTTAGTTATTGATTAAGAGAATAAGCGCCCAATACGAGACATCCTGGGACTAAAATAAAAAGGCATTGTGAATTTTCACAATGCCTTTAAATGTAGTTTAAACTTCCATAATAATGGGTAGTACCATTGGTCTACGTTTTGTTTTTTCATATAAGAAAGGTGCAATGGTGTCTGTAATTTCATTTTTTATTTCAGACCATTGATTTGTTTTTCTTTCCATTACCTTATCTAGATGTTTTGAAACTAATTTTTGAGCTTCCTTAATTAAGTCCTCGGATTCTCTCATGTATACAAAACCACGAGAAATGATATCTGGGCCAGCAGCAATCTTGAATTCCTTCATATTTATACTTACCACAACGATTACTAATCCTTCTTCAGATAAAATTCTTCGATCACGTAAAACAATGTTACCAATGTCACCAATTCCACTACCATCCACATAGATGGATCCAGATGGAATCTTACCCGCAATGGACGCATTTTCTTTCCCCAATGCCAGTACATCTCCGTTATCCATGATAAAACAGTTGTCTTCTTCGACATCACAGGAGACAGCTAATTTAATATGTTCTCTTAGCATTCGATATTCTCCATGGATTGGCATGAAGTACTTCGGTTTTATTAAACGAAGCATTAACTTTTGTTCTTCTTGGCTACCGTGACCAGAAGTGTGGATATTATTTAATTTACCATGAATTACTTCTGCTCCAGCACGATATAATTTATTGATTATTCTTGAAACACTCACTGTATTTCCAGGGATTGGTGAAGAAGAAAATACAACGGTGTCTCCAGGTATCAATTGAATTTGGCGATGTGTACCATTAGCAATACGAGACAATGCAGCCATAGATTCACCTTGGGAGCCTGTACAAAGAATAGTAACCTCACTTGCCGGTAAACGATTGATTTGATTACCATCAATAAAGGTTTCTTTAGGTACTTGAATATAACCTAATTCTTGACCTAAGTTAATTGCGGATTCCATACTACGTCCAAAAACTGCAACTTTTCTATTATGTTTTACAGCTGCTTCGACAACCTGTTGTAAACGATAAATGTTTGAAGCGAAGGTTGCGAATATTAAACGCCCATCTGTACGACTAAAAATTTCGTTAATACTGTCTCCTACAACTCTTTCGGACATTGTGAAACCAGGTATTTCGCTATTTGTACTATCCGATAGTAGACAAAGTACACCTTCTTTTCCAATCTCAGCCATTTTCGTAAGGTTAGCCGGTTCTCCAACAGGGGTAAAATCGAATTTAAAATCGCCTGTGTGTACGATATTCCCTGGGGGAGTCTTTATTACGATTCCAAACGCATCTGGAATACTATGAGTAGTACGGAAAAAAGTTACAGAAGTTTTACGGAATTTAATGATATCTTCTTCTTGTATCGGTATTAATTTTGCATTGCGTAATAGACCATGTTCATCTAACTTATTTCGAATCAATCCTAGCGCCAGTTTCCCTGCGTAAATAGGAACATTCACTTCTCGAAGAAAATATGGAATTCCTCCAATGTGATCTTCGTGACCATGAGTAATGAATAAACCTTTTATTTTATCTTGATTTTGGACAAGGTAAGTAAAATCAGGTATCACATAATCAATTCCAAGAAGCTCATCTTCAGGAAATTTTATACCTGAATCAATGATAATAATTTCGTCTTGAAATTGTACTGCATACATGTTTTTACCAATTTCACCTAACCCACCAAGTGCGTATACTGCTGTTTGATCATTCTTGACAAACTTCATCCGTTACACATTCTCCAATTGAAAATGTTCGGATTGTTTTTCGTATTCAAGATGTTCTGGGTCTAGTGCATGGATGTGTTCTACATTAATTTTATAGCCTTTTTCTATTAATTTAGTTCGTACTTCACGTACAGATTCTGCTTCAATGTACATACTTTTTGTACGTTCTCGAACTGGGATTTCATCAGGTGATTCCTGATAAAGTACTTTAAATATCATGTTTTCTCTCCTACCTTTAATCAACATTGTTTATTCCGTTCTGTATTTTTCCGTAATATTTTCCGTATTTAATAATAGAGTTTTTGATAATCCGCAAAATTTGATTGGTAAAATTACTGGTAGTCTTTTTTAAATGTTGTAGGTACACGTCCTTCTTTCTTTAAAAATTCCTTCCATCGTTTCTTAAGCTTTTCTTTAAGGCGTTTTAACATGACTTAACACGTCTCCTTTCAAATTAAGAAAAGCAAAAAACTTCTACCGTTCCAATCCCTCTTAATCTTTAGTATAGTATGTTTTATAAAATATTGAAATAAAAATCCATCATTTCATTAAAAATATTTTAGCAGATAGGAAGTATAAATGTTTTTCCTGTCTGCATAGGTGTACCTTAAGCATTTGCCAAAATCTTGGTAAATGCCAAGATTTCTAAATTATTGGGAGGGTTTTTCCTAATTTTATCGTTAACAAATGAACAGATTTTATACATAAAAAAAATAGTGTCGTTGAAGACACTATTGTTCGGTAACAATCTATTACTCAATTGCAGTCGAGTTTTCGGGTGTTTTAAATGGATTCTTTTTATTAATATGATCAAAGAACATAATGCCGTTCAAATGATCAATTTCGTGTTGGAATACAATTGCTGGATATCCTTTTAATCTTAACTTTACTGGATTACCATCTATATCAACGGCTTTGACCGTGATTCGACGGTGTCTTGGCACATAACCTTCTATAGAACGATCAACTGATAAACAACCTTCACCGGCTGCTAAATAAGCACCTTCAACAGAATGACTAATAATTTTTGGATTGGCTAATCCATAGCTATATAACTTTCCATCAACATCTTCAAAATGAATAGCGATTAAACGTTTTTCAATACCTAATTGTGGAGCAGCCAAACCAACCCCAGCTCTTAATTTGTATTTATTTGCTATTTCCTCATCTTGACTATTTTTTAAGAATGTAATCATATCTTCTAATAATTGTTTGTCCTCATGACTAAGAGGAATAGAAACTTCTTCAGCTTCTTTTAGTAATGAAGCATGACCCTCGCGTACAATATCTTTCATGGTTATCATATTAAAACTCCTTTAGATTAAAATAAATCAATAAGTATTTGTTTAGTTTGAAATTATATCATTTAAATTATATTAACATATTATTACAAAATAAATCATATTATTCTTAGTAGGACAAGCTAGATTTATTTCAGGTATATGCATGTTTTATATTATACTGTAGAAAATAGGGGAAGTACTGTTTTAGGAGGGGTCTATCGTTGTTTCGGACAAGAAAAGCAATTATAATTTTAAATCTTATTATTTTAATAGCACTTACCGCATGTAATAATACAACCGTAGAAGAAGAAATATATACATATTTAGAAGAAGCAGTTCGTATTGAGTCTGAATTTATTAAACAACAGGATAAAATAACAAATTTAGAAGCTGAAGAACAACAGATCTATAATGAAATCATTGAATTAGGAATGGATAAGATTGATCGAATTGTAGATCTAGCTAATAAGGCAATGGATAACATAAATAAAAGGTCAGAACTAATTGCAATGGAAAAAGAAAATATTGAATCCTCTAAAGAAGAATTTCAAAAAACAAAGGAATATATTGAAAAAATTAAGGATAAGGATATAAAGAAGATAGCAGAAAAATTATATAAAAAGATGGAAAATAGGTATTCTTCCTATAATAAGTTAAATGAAACATATATTGTATCGTTAGAATTAGAAATGGAATTGTATGAAATGTTACAAAGACAAGACTTGAAACAAGAAGTTTTAACCGAACATATAAATAAAATAAATAAGGGTTATGAGAAAGTTATAAAGGCAAATGAAAAATTCAACACGTATACAATTGAATATAATGAACTGAAAAGGGAGTTCTACGAATTAGCGGGTATTGAGGTAACATACGAGGAACAACCATCAACAGATGAAGGAATGAATAAAAAAGGCAACTGAATAAACTGGTACCTGTAGATAAGACACTTTAAAAAAAGTGTTTAATCTATAGGTATTTTTTTATATACTTGAATTTCAAGATATGGGGAATAGGTGACAACATGAGTAAGATAACATTTTCAACTAAAGAGATAAAAACACTTCAAAAGAATCCAAATGTACAACGTGTTAGCGAGCGAGCTATTACATATACTGATGCATTTAAAAATAGATTTATGGATGAGTATTTAGCCGGAAAACTCCCGCGAAAGATTTTTACTGAGAACGGATTTGATGTCGATGTTATAGGAATGAAGCGAATTGAACAATCAGCCTATAGATGGAAAAAGGCTTATGAAAAGGATGGATTATTGGGGCTTACAGATACAAGAAAAACAAGTTCTGGCAGACCGTTAAAACGGGAACTTACTCCGTCCGAAATCATTGAAAGACAGGAAGCAAGGATTAATTTACTGGAGGGTCAAGTTGAACTATTAAAAAAGCTAGAAGTGACAGAAAGGAGGCTGCTAAACGCAAGCGAAAATCTAGACCCAAGTAAAGTATATCAGTTAATTTACGAGATTATTGAACAAAATCAATATAAGCGAATGACGAAGTATTTTTGTGACCTTTTGGAGGTCTCCCGTTCTGGATATTATAGCTATCTAAAGGCATCTACTTATAGAGAAGTAAGAGAGCGATTGGACTTAGAAGCGAAAGAAATYATTTTAAAGGCATTTAATCGACGGGGGTATAAGAAAGGATCACGTTCCATCAAAATGATATTGGAAAATGAATATAACATTGTCTTTAGTCGTAAAAAGATCCAAAGAATCATGAGGAAATATGGAATTGTCTGCCCTCATAGAAGACCAAATCCATACAAAAAAATCGCTAAAGCAACCAAGGAGCATCAGGTTGTTCCAAACAAGTTAAACAGAGAATTTAAGCAAGGTGTTCCAGGTAAAGTGTTATTAACTGACATTACTTATTTGCCATATAGTGGTAATTGTATGGCTTATTTGTCTACCGTAAAAGATGCTTCGTCAAATGAAATCCTAGCCTATCACGTTTCTGATCGAATTACTTTAGACATCGCAACTAAGACAATCCAYAAATTAGTCAACAACAAGAAAATTACCCTACATGAAGATGCCTATATCCACTCGGATCAAGGAAGTCACTATACGAGTCCACAATACCAAAAGTTATTAAAAGAATATGGTCTAGGCCAATCTATGTCTAGGAAAGGCAATTGTTGGGACAATGCCCCTCAAGAATCCTTCTTTGGTCATTTAAAAGATGAGGTAAACTATCAATCTTGTAAAACACTAAAAGAACTAAAATCTAAAATTAATCATTATATGGTTTATTATAACAATTATCGTTATCAATGGAATCTAAAAAAGATGACCCCTATTCAATATAGGAATCATCTTCTAATTGCTTAATCTCTTTTTTTATAGTGTCCTTGACATGGGTACCAGTTTAAGAATGTTGCCTTTTTTATTTATTTTAAATTTAAAAAGAGAAAATTATCAAAGAACTGTCTTCATATAGATTGGTACAGTTGATGTTCTATGATATAACAGTTTTAAAGGGGGAGAAGATTGAAAATTTAACTTAGTTATTGGAAAAAAATAAATAAATCAAAGGATTTGACCTTTAAATGATTATAATATATATTTAATTTAGTTATTTGTTGTACCAGTATTTTATTGGTTGTTTTTTATAACAGTATACATAGAGACAATACAATAATGATGATTTCGCTAAATTGAAAGAGGGTACAAGAAATATTAATAAAGGAGTACATTTTTCGGTTTTTTGGTAAAGCTAAAACTGAAAATAAAAATATTGGGTTAAAGAAAGGAAGAGGTGAACTATTTTGAAACACGTATTAGAAAGTGTTGAAAGTTTGTTCGAAACGTTCCAGATCCTGAATGAGGATGGAGAAGTAGTAAATAAAGATGATATGCCTGATCTTTCAGATGATGAGTTGAAAGAATTGATGCGTCGTATGGTTTATACGCGAATTCTAGACCAACGCTCTATTGCTTTAAACCGACAAGGCCGTTTAGGTTTCTATGCACCTACAGCAGGACAAGAGGCTTCTCAATTAGGAAGTCAATTTGCTTTAGAAAAGGATGATTTTCTATTACCAGGATATCGTGATGTTCCACAATTAATTTGGCAGGGACTTCCATTATATCAAGCATTCCTTTTCTCTAAAGGTCATTTCCATGGAAACCAAATGCCAGAAGATTTACAAGCACTAAGCCCACAAATTATTATTGGTGCTCAATATGTTCAAACAGCTGGAGTAGCATTAGGTATGAAGAAACGTGGTGCTAAAACAGTTGCAATAACATACACAGGTGATGGTGGAACATCTCAAGGTGACTTCTATGAAGGAATTAACTTTGCGGGTGCTTATAAAGCTCCAGCTATTTTCGTTGTGCAAAATAACGGATTTGCTATTTCAGTTCCTAGAGAATTACAAACAAGTGCAAAAACATTAGCGCAAAAAGCTGTTGCTGCAGGTATTGAAGGTATTCAAGTTGATGGTATGGACGTTCTAGCTGTTTATGCAGCAACTAAACATGCAAGAGAGCGTGCGATTGCTGGTGAAGGTCCTACACTAATAGAGACACTTACGTACCGTTATGGTCCGCATACAATGTCTGGTGATGATCCAACGCGTTATCGTTCAGAAGAAATGGATAATGAATGGGCGAAGAAAGATCCATTAGTACGTTTCCGTAAGTTCTTAGAAAGTAAAAACTTATGGTCTGAACAAGAAGAAAATAAAGTAATAGAAGAAGCTAAAGAAGATATTAAACAAGCTATTAAAGATGCTGAAAAATATCCTAAACAAAAAGTAACAGATTTAATTGGAAATATGTTTGAGGAACTACCATCAAACTTACAAGAACAAATGGAAGAATTTAAAGAAAAGGAGTCGAAATAAATCATGGCACAAATGACAATGATTCAAGCAATCACTGATGCAATGCGTACAGAATTAAAAAATGATGATAACGTGCTTGTATTTGGTGAAGATGTTGGTAAAAACGGTGGGGTTTTCCGTGCTACTGAAGGACTCCAAGCTGAATTTGGTGAAGACCGTGTATTCGACACACCTTTAGCGGAGTCAGGGATAGGTGGGTTAGCTATCGGTTTAGCAACTCAAGGATTTCGTCCAGTTCCAGAAATTCAATTCTTTGGTTTTGTATTCGAAGTAATTGATTCTATCAGTGGTCAAATGGCGCGTACCCGCTATCGTTCCGGTGGTAGATGGAATATGCCTGTTACTGTTCGTGCACCTTTTGGTGGTGGAGTACATACTCCCGAATTACATGCGGATTCGTTAGAAGGTTTAATGGCACAACAACCTGGATTAAAAGTAGTTATTCCTTCCACACCATATGAAGCAAAAGGATTACTAATTTCTGCAATCCGTGATAATGATCCAGTTATTTTCTTAGAACATATGAAATTATATCGTTCATTCCGTGAAGAAGTACCTGAAGAAGAGTATACAATTGAAATTGGAAAAGCTGATGTAAAACGTGAAGGGAAAGATGTAACCCTTGTTTCCTATGGTGCAATGGTTCATTCATGCCTTAAAGCAGCAGAAGAACTAGAAAAAGACGGAATTTCTGCAGAAGTAATAGATTTACGTACAGTTTCTCCTATTGACATTGAAACAATATTAGAGTCTGTTAAGAAAACAAATCGTGCTATTGTCGTTCAAGAAGCACAAAAACAAGCTGGTGTTGCAGCAAACGTAGTTAGTGAAATTCAAGAAAGAGCAATACTTCATCTAGAAGCACCGGTATTACGTGTTACTGCCCCAGACACAGTATATGCATTCTCTGATGCCGAAGAAGTATGGCTTCCAAATCATAAAGACATCATTGAAAAAGTAAATACAGTAATGAATTTCTAAAACTAGGAGGTACAAATAATGGCATTCGAATTTAAATTCCCTGACATTGGTGAAGGAATTGCAGAAGGTGAAATTGTAAAGTGGTTCTTTAAAGAAGGGGACACAGTAAAAGAAGACGATGTTTTGTGTGAAGTGCAAAACGACAAAGCAGTAGTTGAAATCCCTTCCCCAGTAGAAGGAACAGTTCAAAAAATCCACGTCGGAGAAGGCGAAGTAGCAACAGTAGGTAATACATTTATTACTTTCGATGCTGAAGGACATGAAGGCGAAACTAAGGAAGAATCTAGTACTCCATCTGCATCTACTAGTTCTAATAAAGGTACCTTCGAATTTAAATTCCCTGATATCGGAGAAGGAATTGCTGAGGGAGAAATCGTTAAGTGGTTCTTTAAAGAAGGGGATACAGTAAAAGAAGACGACGTTTTATGTGAAGTACAAAATGATAAAGCCGTAGTAGAGATTCCTTCTCCAGTAGAAGGAACAGTTCAAAAAATCCACATCGGGGAAGGCGAAGTAGCAACAGTGGGTAATACATTTATTACTTTTGAAGCTGAGGGCTATGAATCAGCAGGAAGTTCTGCAGGTTCTTCAGAAGAAGCAACTAGCACACCACAAACGAACAATGCAAGTGTTGCTAACTCAACTGATGATGGCAAACGAGTGATTGCAATGCCATCTGTAAGAAAATATGCTCGCGAAAAAGGAGTTAATGTTAAAGAAGTTGCTGGATCAGGTAAAAATGGACGTATTTTAAAAGAAGATATCGATTCATTCTTAAATGGTGGACAAGCAGTAACTCCGGCGGCAGCTTCAACACAAGCAACTCAAGAAACTGCAAAAGCTGAAAAAGAAGAAGCTAAAAAACCATATGTACCAGCCGGTGAAGAATTCCCAGAAACACGTGAAAAAATGTCTGGTATAAGAAAAGCTATTTCGAAAGCGATGGTTAATTCTAAACACACAGCACCTCATGTTACATTATTAGATGAGGTAGATGTTACAGAACTTGTAGCTCATCGTAAGAAATTCAAACAAGTTGCAATGGATCAAGGTATTAAGTTAACTTACTTGCCATATGTTGTAAAAGCATTAGTATCTGCATTAAAACAATATCCAAGCTTAAATGCATCTATTGACAATACTACTGATGAAATTATCCAAAAACATTATTACAATGTGGGAATTGCAGCTGATACAGAAAAAGGTCTTTTAGTTCCAGTTGTTAAAAATGCTGACAGAAAATCCATTTTTGAAATTTCTCAGGAAATTAATGAATTGGCAGATAAGGCAAGAAGTGGTAAACTAGCACCTGGAGAGATGAAAGGAGCTTCTAGCACAATCACTAATATTGGTTCTGCTGGTGGACAATGGTTCACTCCAGTTATCAACCAACCTGAGGTAGCTATTTTAGGTATTGGTCGTATTGCGGAAAAACCAGTTGTCAAAAATGGCGAAGTTGCAATTGCTCCAGTACTAGCATTATCTCTATCGTTTGACCACCGTATTATCGATGGTGCGACAGCTCAAAATGCTCTTAACCAAATGAAACGTTTATTAAATGATCCACAATTAATCATGATGGAGGCGTAAGTTAATATGGTAGTAGGAGATTTTCCGATAGAAGTAGATACTTTAGTAGTAGGTGCAGGTCCAGGTGGATATGTTGCTGCTATTCGTGCTGCTCAATTAGGACAAAAAGTTACAATTGCTGATAAAGGTGCTCTTGGTGGGGTTTGTCTAAATGTTGGATGTATTCCTTCGAAAGCTCTAATTCAAGCTGGCCATATGGTTGAAAATGCTAACGGCAATGCAGAAATCGGTATTACAACTAAAAAAGTGGACGTTGATTTTACTAAAGTACAAGAATGGAAAGGTACTGTAGTTAATAAATTAACATCTGGTGTTCAAGGTCTTCTTAAAGGAAATAAAGTGGATATCGTGAAAGGTGAAGTTTATTTCGTAGATGCTAATACAGCTAAAATTATGGATGAGAAGAGCTCTCAAACTTATAAATTCAACAACTGTATTATTGCAACAGGATCTAGACCAATTGAAATCCCTAGCTTTAAATTTTCTGAACGTGTTCTTGATTCAACTGGTGCTTTAAACTTAAAAGAAATTCCTAAGAAATTAGTTGTTATTGGTGCTGGATATATTGGAAGTGAATTAGGTACTGCATATTTAAACTTTGGTACTGAAGTTACTTTCCTTGAAGGTGCTAAAGATATCTTAGGCGGATTTGAAAAGTCTATGACTCAAGTTGTTAAAAAAGGCTTGAAGAAGAAAGGCGCTACTATTATCACTGAGGCTATGGCTAAAGGTGTTGAAGAAACAAAAGATGGCGTTAAAGTTACGTATGAAGTTAACGGGAAAGAAGAAACCGTTGAAGCTGATTATGTACTAGTGACGGTAGGTCGTCGTCCTAACACTGACGAAATTGGTTTAGAGCAGCTAGGTATTGAGCTTACTGAAAGAGGACTTATCAAAGTTGATAAACAATGTCGTACTAATGTAAGCAATATATATGCAATTGGTGATATAGTACCAGGTTCTCCATTAGCGCATAAAGCTTCCTATGAAGGAAAAGTAGCTGCGGAAGCAATTAGCGGAGAAAAATCTGAAGTAGACTATATCGGTATGCCTGCTGTTGCATTTGTAGAACCTGAACTTGCTTCTGTTGGTCTTTCAGAGGATGAAGCAAAAGAGCAAGGTTACGATGTTAAAGTTGGTAAATTCCCATTTGCTGCTAACGGTCGTGCGTTGTCCTTAAATAATACTGATGGTTTCTTGAAACTTGTAACTCGTAAAGAAGATGGATTAATTCTTGGAGGTCAAATTGCTGGACCAAATGCTAGTGATATGATTTCTGAGATTGGGCTAGCAGTAGAAGCAGGCATGACTGCTGAAGATTTAGCATTAACCATTCATGCTCATCCAACTCTCGGAGAAATTACAATGGAAGCTGCAGAAGTTGCTTTAGGTAGTCCTATTCATATAATGTAAGGAAAAAATAAGGTGTCCATCATGGACACCTTATTTTTATTTTATATTATTTTTAATTTCCTTGATGAACTTTTTCCTTCTGAAAGATTCGATGTTTTTAGCATCTTCTCTAAAGGATTTTACTAAGGATATTACAATTAAAATCATGATAATGGAGAACGGAAAAGCTGCGATAATTGATGCAGTCTGTAATGCGTCTAAGCCGCCTTGCCAAAGAAGAACAGCTGCTGTTGCTGATTGAATAATTCCCCAAACGAATTTAACCTTATTAGACGGATCTAAATTACCACCCGTTGTCTGCATTCCAAGTACTAAGGTCGCAGAGTCTGCTGAAGTTATAAAAAAGGTACTAATTAAAACAATACCTATAATGGATATTAACGTACTGAGTGGAAGATGATCTAATACAGCGAACAAAGCAACCTCTTCACCATACGTATTTATTTGCTCGATAATGTTTGTTCCTTGATAAAAGTCTAATTGAATTGCAGTACCTCCGAAAACTGTGAACCAAATAGCTCCAATGATGGTAGGTACTAATAAAACGCCAATGACAAATTCTTTTACTGTTCTCCCGCGAGACACACGTGCAATAAAAGTACCAACAAATGGTGCCCATGCTATCCACCATGCCCAGTAAAAAATAGTCCAATTATTTGTCCACTCCATATTTTCTTCGTTAAAGGGGGACATTCTTAGGCTCATACTAGGTAAATCCTGTACATAGTTACCAAAAGATGTAGTGAAAAAATTTAATATAAATTCTGTAGGCCCAAGAACAAGAACGAAGACTAGCAGGAGAATGGCCGTAATTAAATTGATGTTACTTAAATATTTAATTCCTTTACTTAACCCAGTCATTGCTGAGGTCATAAATAAGACTGTAACAATAGCGATGATTATTAATTGTAAAAGAATAGTTTGATCGAATCCAAATACGTAGGAAAATCCACCACTAATCTGAATAGCCCCAAAGCCTAAAGACGTCGCAACACCAAAAACAGTTGCAAACACTACTATAGTATCAATCGTAGTTCCAATTGGTCCTTTGACCTTATTTCCAAATAAAGGTTGCAAAATAGAACTAACCACACCAGAGGCTTGTTTTCGAAATTTAAAATATGCTAGGGCTAGGCCGACAGTTGCATAAATTGCCCATGGATGTAATCCCCAATGTAGAAAGCTGTACTTCATAGCTGTTTTAGCAGCTTCGGCAGTTTCGGCTTCACCATAAGGTGGATTGTAAAAATGAGATAAAGGTTCGGCAGCTCCCCAAAAAACTAATCCTATTCCCATACCAGCACTAAATAACATAGCAAACCAGGTTACGTAACTGAATTCAGGCTTGTCTTCTGGTTTACCTAATTTGATATTCCCATACTTTGAAAAAATTAAATAAATGGAAAAAAGTAAAAAAGCAGTAGCACTTATTAAATAAAACCATCCAAAACGATCAACAATAAACGCCTGTATAATAGTTGTTACATGGTTTAAATTTCCTTTTGGTAATGTTTCTGCAGGAATAATACCCCAAATAATAAATAGGGCTACAGTAATTACAGATATATAAAAAACTTTAGTAATACTTTTTTTCATAACGTCGTCCTCTCCTTATCATATCCATACAAGTACTTTACCCGTATCTTGTAAATAAAATTCAATCAGAGATTGATAAAATAAATTGATATTACATTGTAAAATGTGCATATTATTTATTCAAAAAACTAATTATGACATACTATTTAGTATTGACTTCAATATTTTGACATATTATAATGTTCATAAGATATAACATTTAGGAAAAGGGGATGGCTTAATTGGGTACAATCGTTTGTAAAGATTGTGAAAAGGTTATTGAAACATTCGATGAAGAAAAAGTAACAACTCTTTATAGTACATGTCCTAAATGCAATAAATAATTTTTTATAAAAGAAAATACGTTAATTATAAGATATGTCTTTACACTCATTGTTTAATGGGTGTATTTTATTGTAGTAATTTTTATCAAAAAATTTTAAAAAATAGGTCTTTGTTCTTTAATCACGCGAATGGACTCTAGTGTCTCATCTTGCAATCCCTGTACTGGTAAACCAGCTTGCATATTTTTACATATATAATTAATATTTTCTTTTGTGATAATCTCCCCTGGAATAAATATTGGAATACCGGGTGGATAGACCATGATGGATTCTGCGCTTATCCGTCCGTCAGCTTCGAACAAAGGTATAATTTCAGTTTCGGCATAAAATGCGTCACGCGGTAAGATTGCAAGTAATGGAATATCAGGAATTTTTACAGTTAGCTTGTTCTCCTTCACATAATTCAAATTTTCCGATTCTAATTTTCTAAGAGCTTCTAGAAGTATCTGAATCGTTTCTTCATTGTCTCCAGGTGTAATAATGCATAATATATTGTATAAATCAGAAAGTTCCACTTCAATACGATAATTCTCTCGTAACCAAACTTCAGCATCATACCCAGTTATACCCAATTTCTTAATAGAAATTATTAGTTTGGTAGGATCGTATTTAAAAGTGGCTTCTGTTCCAAGAATTTCCTCCCCAACACAGTAAATATAGGAAAGCTTGTTATTTATTTCTGTTCTCGCATAATTAGCAAGTCGAATGGCTTTCTCAATCATCTGGAATCCGTCGATTGCAAGTTGTTTTCTGGCTACATCCAATGATGCTAATAAGATATACGATGTAGATGTAGTGGTTAACATGGACAAAATAGTTTGAACTCTTTCATGCGAAATTCTTGTTCCTTTTAGATTTAAAACGGAGCTTTGTGTTAAAGAACCACCTAATTTATGGACACTGGTCGCAGCAATATCAGCACCTGCTTGCATTGCTGAGGGGGGAAGATCTTGATGAAAATGAATGTGTACTCCATGAGCTTCATCTACTAGGACGGGAACATTATATTGATGTGCGATGGAAACAATTTTTTCTAAATCCCCAGCTATCCCGAAATAAGTCGGGTTAATAACTAATACACCTTTCGCGTCGGGATGTAACTTTAATGCATTATTTACAGCAGACGGTGTGATGCCATGGGAAATACCCAAGGTTTCATCTAATTCGGGATGGATAAAAACCGGTGATGCACCAGCAAATATAATCGCCGAAGTAATTGATTTATGCACGTTTCTAGGAACAATAATCTTATCACCAGGATTACAAACACTTAAAATCATCGCCATAATTGCCCCACTAGTTCCTTGAACGGAAAAGAAAGTATAGTCCGCTCCAAAGGCTTTTGCTGCTAAATCTTGTGCCTTTTTAATAATCCCATGTGGATGGTGTAGATCATCTAGTGGTTGTATATTAATTAAATCCATTTTAAATGTATTTTCACCTAAGAAATTTCTAAATGATGGTTCTATAGCATTCCCACTTTTATGACCGGGTATATGGAATGGAACCGGATTATTATTAATATGATTTAACAAACCAGAAAATAATGGTGTGCAATGTTGATCTGTCATCGGAAACAGTCTCCTTCATGGTTAGACGCATATTTTAACAATTTATGCCAAAAAAATATTATACCAGATATTTTAATCAATTTGTACTAGTTAGGTTATAGTGTTAGCAAGAATACGTAAAAAAATGTTAAGATTTAATAAATAAGAAACGAGGGGGAATAGGGATGAATTTTCAGACTAGGATAACAAAATTATTAAATATAAAATACCCTATAATACAAGGTGGCTTAGCTTATCTAGCTTACTCGGATTTGGCTGCGGCGGTGTCCAATGCGGGTGGATTAGGGCAAATAACAGCTATGAGTTTAGAAAGTCCGGAAGAATTACGTAAAGAAATTCAAAAAGTTAAAATGCTTACAGATAAGCCTTTTGGAGTTAACTTTGCTATTGGACAACATGGAAGACGTTTTGATCATATGGTAGAAGTCGTGATTTCAGAAAAAGTTCCTGTAATCTCTGTCACAGGGGGAAATCCAAAAGGACTCCTCGATATGGTTAAGGATTATAATATTAAAACATTAGTATTAGTTGCAGCGAAACGACAGGCTAAAAAAGCAGAAGAATTAGGTGCTGATGCAGTAATGGTAGTTGGCCAAGAAGGTGGTGGTCATCTTGGGCGTAGTGATACCGGAACACTCGTGTTAACTCCAGATGTAGTGGATCATGTGTCTATTCCTGTTGTTTCATCTGGTGGTATTGTAGATGGAAGAGGTCTGATGGCTGCTTTAAGTCTTGGTGCAGAAGGAATAGAGATGGGGACGAGGTTTATAGCGACGAAAGAATGTGTACATGCTCATGAGCGATACAAACAAGCTATTTTGGAAGCAGATGACAATAATACAGTTGTTATTAAACGGTCAATAGGCGCACCAGCAAGAGTGCTTAAAAATACATGGACTGATAAAATTTTAGAGATAGAAGAACGTAATGAAGGATATGAGTCACTTAGAGATTATATTAGTGGAGCAGCAAATAAACGTTTTGTTTACGATGGGGATAATCAAAATGGGTTTGGTTGGGCAGGTCAGTCCTCTATAAGAATTAAGGATATACCAACAGTTGATGAACTGATTCAAGGTATTATGAAAGAAGCAGAACAAGTTGTAAATAAATGGAGATGAAAAGGGGGCCATGTAGCTCCCTTTTCACATTAATATGATTGTAATGCGGATTGATAAAAAGGAATTAAATGTTCGTACGTTGTTATCGTGAATTCGTATAATTTTTCCCCATTTTTAACTCGTTCATCATCCGAAGACAGGTGCTTCCCGATTAAAAATTCTCCCTTTTTAACATCACGAAATCTCTCTAGATGTTTTATATCCAATTCAGAAATAGGGAAAGATTCTTTTTTTGTATGATCTAATGAAATCACGTAATCATTTGGGAGCTTCTTTAAATCTTCATACTGGTTGATAAAAGATTGCGCAATCTTTTCTTTATTAGGAAGTTCATAAATAAAAGCAAGCCATACGAATAGATGGTCATCAAATAGCCCCAATTGAAAATGCGGGTGTTTTTTATACCCTCTTTTATTATTAGCGATAGCTAACCATGTGTCTTTTGGTGGGTTAACAGTTCTCCTAGCATGCCTAGCGATATGTAAAAATACTTCATTTCCCAATTTGGCCGAAAGAGCTTCAGCTAGTTGACTACCAATTAGCTGAAATTTAGGCTGTATTCGATTTTGGATTGCTTCCATTCTAGAATCTAAGCCGTCAATATGAAATGTTTCGAAATCTTTTTTGTTAAATCCTTGTAATGCCATTCTAATCACCCTTTGAATAAGTTTTACTTTATTATAATAATTATTATTAAGTAATCATATAATGAAGTCAAGTATCGCAAATTTCGAAATAGAAGTTTCATAAGATGGCATTAGGGAATATTTATTGTAACCATTCTCTTCTAAAAATTAGACGAACCAATTATCAACGTAGACATAAAATGTAGAAAGATGAAAGTTAATGGAGCTAATATATAAACCGAAGGGAGAGGCTCTTTTGAAGTTTGTGATGGAAGTTATTAAGAGAGAAGAAGCAAAAGAAAAACTGCCGGTAATAAAAATGGAAATTGATTACGAGTTAATGACACTTTATGATGCTATTCAAGAAGATAACCAAGTACAAATTATAAAATCTAAAGAACGTTTAACATTTTTAGTAAAGCAATTGAAGGAAATAAAAAAATTAAGTAATCTGATGTGACCCCAATAAATACTCGAAGGCTAATGGTTCATTAACCTTCGAGTATTTATTGGGGTCTTTTTCTATTAAGTCAGACTTGATGACTTGATTGTTTGGTTTTGATACAATAGGACGTATATTGTGAATGGAGGATTTATTATGAACCATGATATGCTTGAAGAGATTTATACAACTGCAAAAAAATGGGTAGAAGAAGCTGGGGAAAATATCCGTAGCAAAATTAATAATCCATTAACTATTGATACTAAATCAAACCCGAATGATCTTGTTACTACAATGGATAAGGAGACAGAATCATTTTTCGTCTCTAAAATAAAAGGAACTTATCCTAATCATTTTATCATTGGTGAAGAAGGTTATGGTGATGAATTAACAAACTTAGATGGTACAGTTTGGATCATTGACCCTATTGACGGGACTATGAATTTTGTACATCAAAAACGGAATTTCGCTATCTCGATAGGTATTTTTCATGATGGAGTTGGTGAAATTGGCTTTGTATACGATGTTATGAATGATATTTTATATCATGCTAAAAGAAATCAAGGAGCATATAAGAATGATACAAAATTGGAACCACTAAATAAGGAAGTAGTTCTAGAGGAATCAATATTTGGAATGAATCATTTTTGGCTTTGTGATAATTCGATAGTAGACATAGAAACCATGCAAAAATTTGTGAAACATGTACGAGGAACAAGAACATATGGTTCCGCTGCTCTAGATCTTGCATACCTGGCTGAAGGTATTACGAACGGATATCTTTCTTTAAGTTTAGCGCCATGGGATGTTGCTGGTGGTATGGTAATTGCTGGAGAAGTGGGTGTTGTAACCACAGATGTAGATGGGAATGCTCTTGATCTGTTAAATAAAAGTACAGTGATCTCAAGTAATCAAGTTATTCACAATCAAATCATCCAATTTATAAAAGAAGGAAGGAAGTGACTATTGTATGTCACTCCCTCCCTTCCTTTTTAATGATAGACCATATCCCATTATGATAAAGCCTAATAAAACAAATAAAAGAATTACCCATATATTTCGATAGGTAATCGAAATAGCTGCTCCTATAAATGATCCTACAACTAATAATGCTAACGTTAACATTTTTCCGTTTATATTATCCATCTCGACACCCCTATTTCAGTTCTATTATAGCTCAATTCATTATAATTTTCAAAAATTAACCGCAATTACATTTTCATTCTACTAGCATGATTGTTAAAGGTTTAGTATGATAAGATAGAAAGTGGAGGAACAAAAATTGGGGGAGACAGATGGATAATTTTAGTTTTTTTGTATTTGATATGATATTAAACCAATTTGGGGTTGAAAACATATTTTGGATATTTTATGTATTGAATTTAATTCTTTCTGTTATAGCATATAAATTAGGATTTGCTAGAAAATTACCGCTTATACAGTCCGTTATTGTGTACATACTTTTATTAATTGGTGTTTTTATTCTAACAATATTTAGTACTGTCATGAGGATGCCTAGTGTCGAAAGTTTGATCGTCATTAATTTAGTATTGTCGATCTATCGTACAAGACTTCATTTTCAGCGAAAGGCTAAAAAAGAAAACACTTCTAAAATATAGAAAAAGCGCCCTTTATAGGCGCTTTTTCTATATTTTAAATAAAAGGATCGTGTTGTTTATTTTCTTCATATAATCGAAATCTTCCTGTTGAATGGCGTTCTTTCGTCTTTTTATCAATTCTTTCACGGCAATTTGGACATAAATACATATAGGTTCTACGATTTCTTAACTTTTTAGCCTCTAGGGTATTATCCTGTAGACTATCAATTTTATCACATAAAGTACATTTAACCTGCATATTCTCACCTCAAACTAAAACATAAAATTTTGCAGGATAAGGTGAATGTTCACCTTGGCCATTAGTAGAATTCTATTTATATTATATCATAAAAAATACCATGTTTTTAGAATGAAAATAGGGGAATATAATTATTGAGGTGATCATATGAGAAAAAGTTCTATGTATACAACATTTGGGGTGATGGGTGCAGCAATTGGAGCGTTAGCCGTTCAATCCTATCTAAAAGGTAATAAAAATAATAGAGAAAGCTATTCTACTTTTGAGAATGCCGGTGTTCCTGACCAATCGCCAAACATTAATAATACTCAATTAGAAAATTCAAAAATGGTTTCTGAAGGTTCCCTATATGGGGTCCATTACTATAATGAAAATAAAGATAACTAAAAAGAAAAGGGGAGCTGCTTCTTTTCCCTAACCCTTCTCTTTCATAGTATAGCTAAGGCATTCGCCAATCTAATAGCGAATGCCGAGTTTTTAATTATTTATTTTATGATTAGATTGTTCTTTTTCAATTTCCTCTAGCTGTTGTTGTTTGTCTTCAGAAATGTTTTCTTTATTTTGATCCGGCTGTACTGGAACATCATCTCTTATTGGGAAATCAGGCATATATCTACCTACGATTGCAGATAATTCATCGACAAAGCCTTGAACAGGATGTCCTTGTCTTATTTTCTCGGCTATGCCCTTTAACCTCTCTGTTACATCCGCATCAGCAACAACTACTGCTGTTTTTCCGTAGGGGTCATGGTATAAAGACTCTAAAACAGTATATTTAATTGTACCAACCCGTGATCTATCTAAATCTTTATCGACGTCTATTCCAACTACTGCATAAGGTCCAGCAACAACTGTCGTCGCATCATTAACTTCCGGAATTCTACTTGCAACATTTGATAAATGTGCTGCTATTTCTGAATTGGATAATTCTGCCTGTTCATTTGGACTTGAGTTTTTCACTTGAACAAATTGATCGTTTGTTTCCCTTGATTCTAAAGAGCTTTCTTTATTTTGTTCAGCACATCCAGCGAAAATAAATAGCGTTAAAAGCGAAATTATTAAAAGGAGCTTTCTATTTATACTCATTTCATTCCTCCTCAAACTTGCGTATATGTTTATTTTGGATGGAATAAAATAATTTATACTTTGTACATTAAAAATTTTACTCCGTCAGTAAAATTCTTTACCTAATTTTGATACCTTTCCTAACAAAAAAAGCTGCTATACAATAGCAACTTTGAAAATTAATTAATTTTTATTTTGTTAATGTTTTTAATAGGATCATTTTTATTAATACCATCACCATAGAAAAAGTGAACAGGACCATCTTCTTTAATTGGCTTACCATTAATAGCAAATAAAAAATATCCATTTAGTAATTGATTAATATCGATAGTAATTAACTCTTGATTATCTCCGGACAGAAAGGTGGCGCTTTTTGCGGAATCTTTAATTTCCGCATTTTTTATAAAATCGTAAAGAGGCATAACGTAGGAATTTTTTAGTATTTCTTCTCCTTCCTTTTTCGTTAGGCCCTTATTAACAGGAGGAACTTTCGCATTAGATTGAAATACTTCTCTGTTATATCTTTCTGCTAATTTTTTTGTCTTGGAGAAATCCTCGTCTGATTTTATATTTTTCGTGAATGCCTTATCAAGCAATATTTTTCGTTCGTCAAAAATCCAAACAGTAGGATCTAGGGTAATAGAGTAGGTTACATTCCCTATAATTGGTACAATCATTTTATTCTCTCTCCCTCATTTTATGTATCTTTATTAAGAATAGCAAAGAAAATTATATTTTTCACTATAAAAGAAGACTTTATTTTATTTGCATTTTTTAAGTCCTAGCTTTAATATAATATAAGAAAAGTCTCTAGCGGGGGGGATAATGTTGATGCCTGAGGTTACTGTGAATCACCGCGATAAAGCTCATGCTCTACTTAAGGCTGATGCTGAAAAAATTTTAAGACTTATAGAAGTTCAAATAGAAAATTTAACTATGCCACAATGTCCCGTATACGAAGATGTATTAGATACTCAAATGTTTGGTCTTTCAAGGGAAATTGATTTTGCAGTACGTTTGGACTTAATAAGTGAGAATGAAGGAAAAGAACTTCTGGAAAATCTGGAAAAAAAGCTTAATATACTCCATGAGGCTTCTCAAAATTCATTATAATTATTTTGTTCCAAAAATCAGTAAGAGAAAGCAAAAACTTTGCCCACATATAGTTATTGGCAAGGTTTTTTTGTTTTTAAGCACTAAAACAAAATAATCGTTATCAAACAGTAGGTTGAAAATTTTTATTCTTCAATAGATTTTACATAAATATCATTCATGTGGTAAACTATTAAAAATATTTCTATTTTCATCTACTATTTAAAATACATAGATTAATAGGGAGTAGTAAGATGATAAAAAGAATAAAAGATTATGATTACACACTTATCATTGCCCCGTTACTGTTAGCTGCATTCGGACTTGTCATGATATATAGTGCTAGTATGGTTACAGCGGTAGTAGAAGGTTTTGAGAGTAATCACTATTTGATTAGACAGGCAATTTGGTTTTCTTTTGGATTAGCGGGATTTGTATTCACCTCGATTTTTCCATATAAAAAGTATCAGAAATTAATGAAATTGATCATTATTTTAGTTATTATCCTTCTAATAGGATTATTCCCATTTGGAAATACGATAAATAATGCTAAATCATGGTATAACTTTGGACCAGCTAGTTTCCAACCTGCGGAATTTGCGAAAATAGCTCTAATTATGTATCTAGCATCCGTATATTCTAAGAAGCAATCTTATATTAATGAGTTTTATCGAGGGGTATTACCACCGTTAGTAATGACAGGTATTATTCTAGGACTAATCGTTCTACAACCCGATATTGGAACAGCTGCCATTATTTTCTTAATAGCATGTTCCGTTATTTTTAGCTCGGGAATAAGGTTAAAACATTTATCCATATTGATAGCTGTAGGGATTGGGTTAGTCCTATTAACCATCCCTTTTATGGTAACGGAAGAGCGCCTATCTAGATTTACTGGAGCTTACCAGCCGTTTCAAACTCCTGATACAGATGGATACCACTTAATACAGTCCTATTTAGCGATTGGAACAGGTGGTTTAACAGGAACAGGTTTAGGTCAAAGTGTTCAAAAATTGGGGTATCTGATGGAAGCTCATACGGACTTTATCATGGCAATAGTCGCAGAAGAGTTAGGGCTTATAGGTGTAATTATCGTAATTGGTTTATTAGCTATCATTGTTTTGCGAGGTATATTCATAGCAAGAAAATGTAGTGATACCTTTGGATCATTACTTGCAATTGGAATATCCTCCATGGTAGGTATTCAAGCATTTATTAATTTAGGTGCAATTAGTGGGCTTCTACCTATAACAGGTGTTCCATTACCGTTCGTAAGTTATGGTGGTTCCTCTCTGTTGGTGTTGTTAACTTCGATGGGTATATTAAACAACATTGCGATGACTTCTAACAGAAATGGAAATCAAACAACTATTAAACATAAATAAATAGGAGGTATATTATGGGAGAAATCAAACGAATTAATAAGGTACTAGTTGCAAACCGTGGAGAAATAGCAATCCGTGTATTTCGTGCTTGTACAGAATTAAATATTCGTACAGTTGCTATTTACTCAAAAGAAGATACTGGATCTTATCATCGATTTAAAGCCGACGAAGCTTATTTAATAGGAGAAGGTAAAAAGCCAATTGATGCCTACTTAGATATTGAAGGAATAATTGCTTTAGCAAAAAAAGTAGATGTAGATGCAATCCATCCAGGTTATGGTTTCTTATCCGAAAACATCCAATTTGCAAAGAGATGTGAAGAGGAAGGAATTATCTTTATCGGACCAAATAGTGAACATTTAAGTATGTTTGGTGATAAAGTTAAAGCAAGAGAACAAGCTGTAAATGCGGGGCTTCCTGTCATACCTGGTAGTGATGGCCCGGTTCATACGCTGGATGAAGTAGTCGAATTTGGAGAAGATCATGGTTACCCAATTATCATCAAAGCTTCACTTGGTGGTGGTGGACGTGGTATGCGCATCGTTCGGAATGAAAATAGTGTAAAGGAAGCTTATGAACGTGCTAAATCAGAGGCAAAAGCGGCGTTTGGTAATGATGAAATATACGTAGAAAAATTAATTGAAAATCCGAAACATATAGAAGTTCAAATTATTGGAGATAAACATGGAAATATTGTTCATTTGTACGAAAGAGATTGTTCTGTACAACGACGTCATCAAAAGGTAGTAGAAGTAGCTCCAAGTTTATCCTTATCAGAAGAGTTACGTCACGAAATTTGTGATGCTGCTGTTCGATTAATGAAAAATGTAAATTATATTAATGCTGGTACTGTAGAATTTCTTGTTACGAACAATGAATTTTATTTTATCGAGGTTAATCCTCGGGTTCAAGTTGAACATACAATTACTGAAATGATTACAGGTATCGATATTGTTCAAACACAAGTAAGAATTGCTCAAGGCTATGATCTTCACAGTAAAACAATAAGCATTCCATCACAAGATGAGATTCGAACTAATGGTTATGCCATCCAATCACGTATAACTACAGAAGATCCGTTAAATAATTTTATGCCAGACACCGGAAAAATTATGGCATATCGATCTGGTGGAGGATTTGGGGTAAGATTGGATGCAGGTAATGCTTATCAAGGTTCAGTTATTTCCCCATATTATGACTCTTTACTTGTAAAAGTATCTACACACGCGTTAACTTTTGAACAAGCTGCACATAAAATGGTTCGAAATTTAAAAGAATTCCGTATCCGTGGAATAAAAACAAATATTCACTTCCTTGAAAATGTTATTATGCATGAAAGTTTCTTGTCTGGTGAATATGACACAACATTTATAGATAATACACCTGAATTATTTGTTTTCCCTAAACGAAAAGACCGTGGAACGAAGATGCTTTCGTATATTGCGCATACAACAGTAAATGGTGTGGGTGGAAAAGAAAAGCCTAACTATCCAGAATTAAAAGTTCCAAAAGTAAAAAATTCAAACGAAGAACTTTTCGGAACGAAGCAAATTTTAGATGAGCAAGGTCCAGAAGGTCTTGCGAAATGGTTAAAGGATCAAAAAGAAGTATTGCTAACAGACACCACGTTTCGTGATGCTCATCAATCCCTTTTAGCAACAAGAATTAGAACAAGAGACATGTTGAATATTGCTGAGCCTACAGCTAAATTATTACCTAATTTATTCTCTGTAGAAATGTGGGGAGGAGCAACTTTCGATGTAGCTTACCGTTTCCTTAATGAAAATCCATGGCATAGATTATTAAAACTACGTGAGAAAATGCCGAATGTTTTATTCCAAATGTTATTAAGAGCAAGTAATGCAGTGGGTTACAAAAACTATCCAGATAACGTAATAAGCGAATTCATTCAAAAAAGCTCTAGTGCAGGAATTGATGTATTCCGTATTTTTGATAGCTTAAACTGGATAGAAGGTATGCGTTTAGCAATTGAATCGGTAAGGGAAAATAATAAAATTGCTGAGGCTACTTTATGTTATACAGGTGACATATTGGATAAGGGTAGAACAAAGTATGATCTAGACTATTATAAAAATATGGCTAAAGAACTTGAAGCATCTGGAGCGCATATTTTAGGTATCAAAGATATGGCTGGTTTGTTAAAGCCCGAGGCAGCATATCAGTTAATATCCACTTTAAAGGAAGCAACGAATTTACCTATCCATCTTCATACACATGATACAAGTGGTAATGGTATCTATACTTATGCACGTGCTATTCAAGCGGGAGTAGATGTTGTAGACGTAGCGGTTGGTTCAATGGCTGGACATACTTCTCAACCAAGTGCACAAACTTTATATCATGCATTAGAGGGTACAGATCGTCAACCAAAAATTAATGTAGAAAACTACGAAAAACTTTCTACTTATTGGGAAGGTGTTCGTGGATACTATTCAGACCTTGAAAATGGTATGAACGCTCCACACACTGAAGTTTATTTCCACGAAATGCCAGGCGGTCAATATAGTAACCTCCAACAACAAGCGATAGCTGTTGGGTTAGGTGAACGTTGGGATGAAGTAAAAGCGATGTATCGCCATGTGAACGATATGTTTGGTGACATAGTAAAAGTTACTCCATCTTCAAAAGTGATAGGGGATATGGCGTTATTTATGGTACAAAATAATTTAACGGAGGACGAGATTTATGAACGAGGAGAATCTATTGATTTCCCAGATTCCGTTATTGAGTTTGTCCAAGGAATGATTGGTCAACCATATCAAGGTTTCCCTAAAGAATTACAAAGAATTATTCTTAAAGGAAAGGAACCAATTACAGTAAGACCTGGTGAATTACTAGATCCAGTTGACTTTGTAGAATTAAGAAACACGTTATTTAAAACTTTAAACAGACAAGTAACAAGTTTTGATGTCCTTTCTTACGCACTTTATCCAAAAGTGTTCATAGATTACCAAAAATTCTATGAAGAATATGGTGATATGTCTATGTTAGACACTCCAACATTCTTCTTTGGAATGAACCTAGGAGAAGAAATTGAAGTAGAAATTGAAAAAGGAAAAACGCTTTTTGTACGATTAATTTCTATTTCTCAACCAGAACCAGATGGGACTCGTACAGTCTACTTTGAATTAAACGGTCAGCCTAGACAAATAACTGTCAAAGACGAAAGTATACAATCTTCTGTCGCGACAAGAGCTAAAGTAGACAAAGGAAATGAGAAACAAATTGGTGCAACTATGCCAGGGACAGTTTTAGAAGTTAACTGTTCAAAAGGGGATCACGTTGATAAAGGGGATTACCTATTAACAACAGAAGCGATGAAAATGGAAACAACAATTCAAGCTCCATATAAAGGTGTTATTAAAGAAATTCATGTTGTCAAAGGAGATAGCATTGCTGTAGATGATCTTCTAATTGAATTCGAATAAAAGGAACAAAGGCGTAAGTGCCCGTTTAGTGACGTATAGACATACCACACCGTAGGAGATATTGTTGACTTTCACCACAAGGGTATAAGCGCGACTAAGCCTCTGGTTTCACCAATCGGCAAGTCTTCTTTATCGCACAGGGGTGAAGGAAGTCTGCTAGTCACTGGGCGCTGGATCCGGACGTGGATATTTTGGTATCTAGATTATTTACAACTTACAAATTTTATAATTCCTAGAAAGTAGAAAAGGAAGCATCCAAATGGAATGCTTCCTTTTCTACTATATTATAAAGTTTTTAATGCTGATTCTTCTGATTGTTGATATATATTTTTTTCCTTTTGTAAGTTTATACTTTCTACTTTTGCACTTCTACTTGAAAGTAATAGGAAGTAACTTAACATTCCAAAATAGCAAGATATAAAGAGCGCATGCATTAAAGCGACTCCAAGATTCAGTAGGGTAAAAATAATCATAGCACCAAAAAAGACTTGTAAAGTAATTAAAGAAATCGTAATAATCGAGCTCCAGTACATAACATGGTTTGACTTGTACCGCTTTATCAATTTGATAAATAAAGTAATTGTCCATATAAATAAGATACCTGCCATTAATCGATGTCCCATTTGTACCCATTGTTGGAAATTATAATCCATAAAGGAAAGTGGAGCATTATTATTACAGAATGGCCAGCTTCCACATACTAAATTTGAATTTGTATGACGTACTAACGCCCCAGTATATACAACTATTAAGGAATAACCGGTAAGAAAGTAAATTTCAATTCGGTCTTTTTTTTGTATAGACAAAGATTTTGTATCCCATTTCTTATCAATTTCAAAAATAAGTAACGTAAGTAGAAACACTGCTGCAAAAGATATTAATGAAATACCAAAATGAGCTGCTAAAACAAAATCAGACTGACCCCACATTACTGCAGCTGCTCCAATTAAAGCTTGTAGAATAAGGACGAAAACAGAGGTAATGGATAGGAATTTCACTTCACGAATATTCCCGAACCGTTTCCAAGCAAGAACTGCTAATGCAACAACTACAATTCCTACTCCCCCTGAAACTAATCTGTGACTCAATTCGATAACCATCTCGAAAGTAAACTCGGAAGGTATTAATTGTCCTTCACATAAAGGCCAACTATCTCCACAACCATCTTCAGAGCCCGTTTTTGTTACAAGTGCTCCACCTAGTAATACTAGCAGCATACCAATTGTCGCTAGTACAGATAACCATTTTAAAAGTTTCATCATAGTATATGTATGCCTCACTTTGTGATGTATTATAGATACAATCCCCTTAATATTAATATTTGTTTTATAAATAATCCAATAAAAGCTCTTACATCATAATATAACACGTCAAATTCTTATTTTCACTATGTAAATTGTAAAAAACCTTGCATAATTGCTTATAGTTTGCTAGAAATAGATTAGGGAATAATTGCTAAAACAGTACAAATGTAGTAAGGATACATAGTTTCGTGGAATATTCGCAATGTTTTGCGAAAGTTCGAATTTTTGTCACACTTTAGAGGCGTACACCGTGCTAAGATAGTATTCAGTATGGGTTTATGGATTATATTGTCTTTTCGTGATATTATTTAATTAGTCGTCCTTTTTAATGGATTCTGAGATTTTACAACATTGACATTGTGATAAAGGGGGTATAGGGGTGTATGAATAAAGCGGGTACGCCGTACACGGAAATGATACAAGATTCTACAGTATCTTCGCGACAAAAATTCAAGAAGTTAATCTTAGAAATAAAAGCCTTAATTAAAATTGGAATTATTAATTCTAATTTAATAACTACTTTTACTGGTTTATGGTTAGCAATATATTTTACCGATTCTTCCTTGAAATTTCATTGGGAAGTGCTCGTTTTGACCTTGCTAGGAAGCGCTTTAGTTATAGCAGGTGGATGTATAGTTAATAATTGGTTCGATGTAGATATTGATCCGAAAATGGAACGAACAAAAAATCGGCCTACGGTAACGGGGTTCTTTCCGCTTAAAACTGTTTTATTAATAGGACTTGTAACCACAGCAATCGGTTTACTTCTATTATATTTCACAACGATAGAAGCAGCGCTTTTTGCCTTATTTGGCTGGTTTGTGTATGTCATCTTGTATACAATGTGGTCCAAAAGAAAAACAACCTTAAATACAATTGTTGGTAGTTTTTCCGGTGCGATGCCACCACTAATTGGATGGGCTGCTATAAGTCCAGAATTCCACGTTATTCCTTTAGCATTATTTTTAATTATGTTTATATGGCAGACACCACATTTCCTATCTTTAGCTATGAAAAAGACGGAAGATTATAGAGAAGCAAGGGTACCAATGTTACCTGTCGTTTATGGCTTTACAATTACTAAACGACAAATAGTAATATACACACTTTGCTTATTACCATTGCCTTTTTTTATGACATCTCTTGGTATGGTATTCGTAGTAATTTCCACGCTATTAAATATTGGGTGGTTAATCATTGGTTTTAAAGGTTTTTTTGTCAAAGATGATTTAAAGTGGGCGAATATGATGTTTATATATTCTTTAAACTATTTAACAATTGTGTTTTTACTAATGATTATCGTAACGTTACCAATTTTTAATTAGCTCTACCTTGTTGTTTTATAAAAATTTATATATGTATCAGACATAAGGAGAAAGAGAGGTATGAATACATGAGTCATTGGATGGGAAAACTTAAAACTTTACTATTGTTAAGTTTTACTGCAATTGTCTTGTCGGCATGTGGTAAAGAAAACTTAACAGCTCTAGATCCGAAAGGCTATGGAGCAGAAAAATCAATGGATATTATGATTCTTTCTATCGTTGTAATGACTGCGGTATTTATAATTGTAGCAATTATTTTTACGATAGCTATAATTCGATTCCGCGAAAAGAAGGGGAAAGAAGATTATATTCCAAAACAAGTAGAGGGTAATCACACTTTAGAAATTGTATGGACTGGGATACCAATTATACTAGTATTTGTATTAGCTATTCCAACAGTTATCTCTATTTTTGATTTAGCCGATACTGCAGATGCTGAGAGTTCTATTACAGTTGAGGTTACCGGTAATCAATACTGGTGGCATTTTGATTACAAAGGTGAAGAAATTCAAACTAGTCAGGACTTATACATTCCAGTTGGAGAAAAAGTATACCTAGACATACAATCATCTGATGTTATCCATTCATTCTGGGTACCAACTATTTCTGGAAAAATGGATGCTAACCCCGAGAACGTAAACACAATGTTTATTGAAGCTTATGAAGAAGGGGTATATTGGGGTAAATGTGCGGAACTTTGTGGACCATCACACTCATTGATGGATTTTAAAGTTGTTGCAGTTAGCCAAGATGAATTTGATCAGTGGGTTGAAGATATGAAGAGCGCGAATCCTGAAGAAGCACCACAGGATGCAGTTGCAACCGAAGGTCAAGAATTATTTGAAGCTAATAATTGTATGGCTTGTCATGCTATCGGTTCTTCACCAGTAGCAGTTGGTCCGAACTTAACTAACTATGCGAACCGTACTACGGTTGCAGGTATTTTAGAACCTACAAAAGAAAACTTAGTAGACTGGATTGTGGATCCTGAGTCCATTAAACCAGGAAATAAGATGACTGGTAATTACCCTGAAATTTCAAAGGATGAAGCTGAAAAAATTGCAGAGTACTTAATGCAATTAAATCATTCAGATGTTACTCCTGAAAGTGCAGGCGGAATTATTGACTAATGTTATTTGGGATGAAAGACTTACAAAAGGGAGGTTAAAGTTTTGAGTATAGCATCTACTCAGAAAAAGGGCTTCGGTGCAATTTTATGGGATTATTTAACAACTGTTGACCATAAAAAAATTGGAAATATGTACCTAGCATGTGGTGCATTTTTCTTCATACTTGGTGGTATTGAGGCCCTAATAATTCGTATTCAACTAATTAAACCCGAGAATGATTTTATTAGTGCGGGTTTATATAATGAAATGATAACCATGCATGGTACTACAATGATTTTCTTTGCGGCCATGCCTATGTTACTAGGATTTATGAATGCTATTATGCCACTCCAAATAGGAGCGCGTGATGTTGCATTTCCATTTTTAAACTCTTTAGGATTTTGGCTATTTTTCCTAGGTGGAATATTAATGAACCTTAGTTGGTTCTTAGGTGGCGCACCTGATGCAGGTTGGACAGCTTATGCTCCACTATCGACTCAGTCACCAGGACACGGTATGGATTTTTATGTAATGGGTCTACAGTTATCTGGTGCAGGAACGCTAATGGGGGGTATTAACTTCCTTGTTACTATTGTTACAATGCGTGGACCTGGTATGACATATATGCGTATGCCATTATTTAGTTGGACTACTTTTATTGCAAGTATTCTAATACTTTTTGCCTTTCCGGCATTTACTGTTGCATTATTTTTATTACAGTTCGACCGTATGTTTGGCTCAGCATTTTTTGATATTGCTTTAGGTGGTAACTCCATTATTTGGCAACATTTATTTTGGATCTTTGGGCACCCAGAAGTTTATATCTTGATTTTGCCAGCCTTTGGTATATTTAGTGAAATATTTGCTACTTTTTCGAAAAAACGCTTATTTGGTTATACATCTATGGTATTTGCAACATTTCTGATTGCGTTTTTAGGATTTATGGTATGGGCACACCACATGTTTACAGTAGGACTTGGACCTGTAGCTAACTCTATTTTTGCTGTAGGTACGATGGCTATCGCAGTACCTACAGGAATCAAGATTTTTAACTGGCTTGCTACTATGTGGGGTGGAAATATACGCATGAGCGCTTCCATGTTATGGGCTTTAGGGTTCATTCCATCATTTACTATTGGTGGTATGACAGGTGTAATGTTGGGTGCATCAACTGCGGACTTCCAATATCACGACACATATTTCGTTATTGCTCATTTCCACTATGTAATTGTTGGTGGGGTAGTATTTGGTATTTTAGCTGGACTACAATACTGGTGGCCAAAAATGTTTGGGAAAGTTTTACATGAAGGTATGGGTAAAATTGCTTTCTGGTTATTCTTTATTGGTTTCCATTTAACTTTCTTTATCCAACATTTTCTTGGTTTAATGGGGATGCCTCGTCGTTACTGGGTATTTCTTGAAAATCAAGGCTTAGATACAGGAAACTTAATTAGTACAATCGGTGCTTTCTTTATGGCTGCTGGTTCAATTGTGTTTGTAATTAATATTATTTATACACATACGAAGGCTGAAAAGGCTACCAACGATCCTTGGGGTAGTGGACGTACACTAGAATGGGCTATTTCATCACCAGCACCTGAATATAACTTTAAGCAATTACCGTTAGTTCGCGGATTAGATCCGTATTGGATTGAAAAAATGGATGGAAATGATAAGATGACTCCAGCTGAGCCTGTTAATGATATCCATATGCCGAATGGCTCTATCTTACCGTTGGTTATAACAATTGGATTCTTTATCGCATCATTAGGATTTATTTACCAAGTAGATAATAAAGCATGGTTAATTGTTTTATTTACGGGTATGGTAATTGCAATCGGCTCTATGCTTATCAGATCCTTGAAGGATGATCACGGTCATCATATTCATAAAGAAGATTTAGAAAAGGAGGCTGACTAATATGAGTCAAGATTTTTCCTTGAATCCAGAAATTCAAGATCCGGCTAAAGCCACTCATGAGGGGAAAAATAAATATATTGGTTTATGGTTTTTCCTTGGTGGTGAAACAGTTCTTTTCGCTTCTTTATTTGCAACATACTTGTCATTAAGAAACTCAACCGCTGGTGGTCCATCGTCTCAAGACCTATTCGGTTTAGAACTTGTATTCGTTATGACGATTCTTTTATTAACAAGTTCTTTGACTAGTGTATATGCTATTTATCATATGAAAAACCATGATTTCAAAAAGATGCAATTATGGTTTGGGATTACAGCATTGCTTGGTCTAGGATTCTTAGGCTTTGAAATTTACGAGTTTACACATTATATTACTGATTATGGTTTTACTTTCCGTTCTTCAGCATTTGGATCAGCTTTCTATACATTAGTAGGATTTCATGGTGGTCACGTAGTATTTGGTCTTAGCTGGTTAATTGCACTTATGGTACGAAATGCGAAAAGAGGATTAAGTCTTTACAACGCACCAAAATACAACACGTTTGCTATCTACTGGCACTTCATTGATGTTGTTTGGGTATTTATCTTTACAGTTGTATACTTGATGGGGATGGTGAGTTAATTTATGACTGGTACAAATATCAACAAAATTAATTCCTTCCGAAAGCAAAAGCAAAAAGAAGAAATGAAACATCAAGTAATTACTTTCGCGTTAATGATTATTTTCACTTTAATTGCTTTTATCGCGGTAGGATCAGGAATGAATAAGACATATGTACTACCACTTATTTTGATACTCGCTGTAGTACAAGTAGGATTCCAATTTTATTATTTTATGCATATGAAGGATAAAGGGCATGCGGTTATTTCTTCTATGATTTATGGTGGAGTATGGGTTGCTATTTTAGCAGTTCTTACTTTCACAACAATTATTTGGTGGTAGAATGATATTTTAAGAAAGATCGGGGAAGTGTCCCGATCTTTTTATTATTTTCTACTTATTTCAAAATGATATTCTAAATTTTATTTACGCGGCGTTATTAAAACTCCCGCCTCTACAGGCGGGAGATAAGCGCCCAAGCTTCGAAAAAAGGGCGACTAAGGTTCAGGTTTTTGTTATTTGTTTGTATTTCTTCACAATATTAATAGGTTTATATGAAATCGATATTGTATAATGAAGATAAAATCCTTTATGGAGTGAATGCTAATGTGGTTGGAACTGCAAATATTTGGATTCCGTGCATTATGGAGTCCCTATTTTCTACTGTTTCTTGTCGGTCTAGCCCTAGTCTACTATTTGGTTACAGGACCGTACCGTGAGAGATTTGGAGGAGATACTAGGCCTACAGTAAATCAGCAATTTTCTTTTTATTTAAGTTTAGTATTGATTTATATTACAAAAGGCTCTCCCGTTGATTTGTTATCACATATCATGTTATTAACACACATGATACAAATGGCTGTATTCATCATATTTGTTCCCATTTTAATTATTAAGGGGTTACCGATATGGATTTGGAAAAAAGTTTACGAAGCAAAAGTAATTGGTAATATTGTTCGATTTTTAACAAGACCAATTATCTCTATGTTATTTTTTAACGGTCTTTTTAGTATCTATCATATTCCAATCGTATTTAATTTTTCTAAATCAACACCAATTGCCCATACACTGATTCATTTAGTTTTATTTTTTGCAGCGTTTATCATGTGGTTACCACTTTTAAATCCTGTTAAAAAATATGATCAGTTAAAACCATTACTTAAGATAGGGTATATTTTTGCAAATAGCGTATTAATTACACCCGCTTGTGCTTTAATTATTTTTGCGTCATCGCCATTGTATGCAGCATATACGAGTGAAGGAGCTTGGTTAACAGCGTTAAGCTTATGCGTTCCGACAGATGTGTTAAATGGGATTTCTTCCACATTATCTGGACCGGAGATGTTCTCTCCATTATCCACTATACTTGATCAACAATTTGGTGGAATCATTATGAAGGTGATTCAGGAAATTGTATATGGTTCAGTTTTAGTTAGCATACTTTCAAATTGGTTTAAATCAGAAGGAACTAAAATTGATCCTTTGCCGAGTAACGAAACGACTATTGAAACACATTAATCAACTAATTCTAAGAGAGGAAATCAGTAAAATATGCCTTTTTTACCAACGATAAGTACACTTTTTATTCTATTAAGTGCGATTTTTATGGCCTTTGGTTGGAACTTTATAGCTAAAGGGAAAGAAAAAGCACACAAAAATGCTATGATTGCAGCTTCAATTAGTGCATTGCTATTTTTTATTATTTATATGTCTCGAACGATTTTTATGGGGAATACCGCATTTGGAGGGCCTAAGGAATTAGAGATATATTATACAATCTTCTTGGTTTTTCACATTATACTAGCAACGACTGGAGCGGTTTTTGGGATCATTTCTTTGACACTTGCTTTTAAGCGTAATATTACCAAACATAGAAAAATTGGACCATATACCGCTATTATTTGGTTTGGAACGGCTGTTACAGGAATAATGGTTTACCTATTTCTATATGTTTTTTGGGGTGTAGGAGAAACTACAAATCTATTTAGAGCAATTTGGGGGTTTTAAAAACAAAGGCGTAAGCGCCCGTTTAGCGACGTACGGACTGGACTGAGCCGTAGGAGATAAAGGAAACACGACGAACGGAGTGAGTCGATGTTGACTTATCGCACGGAGGTGAAGGAAGTCTCGCTAGTCGCTGGGCGCTGGAGCCGGACGTGGCTATCCCGCGAATAAGTTATAAACAAAGGAGTTATTTTTATAATTTCCTGAATTAGAAAAAAGGTGAGAACTTAGTTTAAGTTCTCACCTTTTCTATTAATCCTTTTTATAAGGTACTAAATCAGAAGCTACTTTAGTAAGTAATGTGTTTGCACGCTCTACAATGTCAGCCGGGAAGTTTTCTTCTTCTCCATATTCGATACCATGAGGGTAATAATGTTTACCTAATAAAGGAGTAAGTAATTTAATTACTGCATTTCCACTGTCAACATCACCTTCTAGTGCATAACCTTGAATGCGAATATAGTATGTAATATTCTTTTCATTTGAACCAATTTTGTAATCATACGTTACACGTTCATAATCCCATTGACCAGCGCGAATAAAGGCATTTTTACCTGTAAGATGATCTAAAGGTTTTAAATCTAGAACCATATCATCAATACCAGTGTTCTCAATTCTCATATTATCCACCTCCATAATAGTCCTCATTAACTTATAATAGTACGAAAACGCTTAAGATGCAATTGATAATATTTTTAATAATAGAATATTGGAATGTTAAAAAGGATTATAGTAAAAATGATAGAGAATATAGAATGAATCCCCTTCCATTAACATAGAATGAAATATAAATGTATTTGGTTAGAAGAGGGGGCTCAACCAGTGCGGGTTTTGAAGGGAATGCTTATCATTTCGGTTTTGGTGTTATTCATTATATTCTTTGTTAAACCATACGATATTTCGAATCAAAAAAGGGATCTAGTAAGCGAATATTCTAGTAAAATTGTAGAACTTAAATCAAAGTCAAATTTAGAGAATTATTTTAAGAAAAATATGACTCGTTGGATAGGGCAATCAAAAAGTGAGCTGTTAAATGAGTTCGGTGAACCCGAACGTAAAGATCCAAGTGCTTATGGTTATGAATGGTGGGTTTATCAAAAAGGTTATTCAGATTATCTACAGTTTGGTATATTAAATGAAGAAATTATTACAGTTTATGTAATAGGCAATCAATTGGAATATGATTCTATATCTATTGGTGAATCCTATAAAGAATTATCTAGTAAATATGATTTTGCAAATGAAGTAGAATACAATGAGTCCATGTCTTCCTATACATTTCGTTTAACCGAAGAGGATTTAAAAACAAGACCATTAATAAAACTTTCATCTGATACGTTCATGCAATTATATTTTGATACCTTTACTGAAGAATTATCATCTATAAGGATTTTGGCGGCGAATGTGTTATTAATGCACCAACCATACGAAATTGTTTATCGTGGAAGTCTACCAGAAGCCCCAAAATTAGATGAACAGCAATGGGAAGAAGTGGAAAGTGGTATGGAGAAACAGATATTTGATATAACGAATGTTATGAGGGTCAGGCAGGGAAGTAAACCACTAGAGTGGGAACATACAGTAAGAGATGTAGCATATGATCATAGTAAAGATATGGCAGAAAATAATTACTTTTCGCATTTTGGGTTAGATGGTGAAGGTTTAAAGGAAAGATTAGCAGATAAAGAGGTATTTTATTTATCAGCAGGTGAAAATATAGCAGCGCAATATACCGATGCTCCGGCAGCGATGGAAGGTTGGTTGAACAGTAAAGGGCATCGTGAAGCTTTATTAAGTGATGATTATACGCATATTGGGGTCGGAGTATATCGATTATACTATACACAGAACTTCTTAGCACAAGCGTCATAAAAGATTTCGCTTTCGCACAGATAAAAGAACAAAGCATAATTTATAGTATAAAAGACTATACCGGGGGTGAAATCGTTGGAGAAAGAAGAACATAAATTGCATCCATCTGTTACTTCTTTTAAAAACTTTATTAATGAAAAACCGTTACTACTAAGAGAGATAAGAAAAAATGGCAGGTCATGGCAAGATTATTATGAGAAATGGGTTTTACTAGGTGAAGAAGACCCCTACTGGCAAAAGTATGATAAGGAAGATACAGATAACGGTTCAAATAGTAAGGAGCCAAAAGATAAATCAGAGTCGAAAAACTTTGAATTAATAAATCAAATAATGAAGCTAACTGAGAATATTGATATTAATAAAATTCAAGGACAAGTAGCGAATTTAAGTAAAACAATTGGAGCAGTCCAAGAATTGGTGGATCAATTTCAACAATCGAAAAAACAACAACCTCAAAAATCTCAGCCATTTAACTGGTTTCAAGATTAGGAGGGAATAGATATGGATCCGACTCTTTATCAATATCTTTCAACTAGGGATGATTTACTTCGTTTTTTAAGATATAATCCAATTTGGTACCGATATTTATCAAGGAATCCGAATCGTCTAGGAGAAATGGAAAAAGAAGCGAAAATGTTTTATGGAAAAACGTTTCCTCAACGGGTTGAAAAAATTGGAAATAATGTTCAAATGATAAATATGCTTGCCCAATTTGTTGGTTTAATGAAGGACTAAATAATAGGTGGAAAATTTCGAATATGTTTTCAGAACGATAAATAAATGCTAAAATAAGTCTGGAGGTGTTTTGATGATAGCAACTTTAGAATACGTAGATATTCTAGATCATTCCGAAAAACTTGGAAAAATGGTACTAGATTCTGAAGTGATGGAGGATTATAAGAAATCACGAGTTGCTCTTGATGAAGACAAAGAAGCGCAAGTGCTTATTAAAGCCTTTAATGATATGAAAATACATTACGACGATATTCAGCGTTTTGGAAGATATCACCCAGATTACAATGAAATAATGAAAAAAGTTAGATCCACGAAACGTGAAATGGATATGAATGATAAAGTTGCCACGTTTAAAATTGCCGAACGCAACCTACAAAAGTTACTAGATGAAATAAGTCTTTTCGTTGCGCAAAGTGTTAGTGTACAAATCAAAGCACCACAAGATGGTGCTGTATTTACAGACAGTGGTTGTGGACACGGAGGAGCATGTGGGTGTAACTCATAAATTATATATTGCTAGCCTTCAGTTATACTGAGGGTTAGTTATTTATTACGATTATAGAAAGTCTGGTAAAAATGATATACATAAGATTATAATAATATTTAGTGAGGATTAGAACATGAGGATTAATCGACAAGGTTTAATTGTTTGGTTTCAACATATGAAGAATTTAAAACAAATTAAGAGACATGGCAATTTAATTTATGCTTCAAAAAGGTTAAAATATGCGGTAATCTATGTAGATCAAACTGATGTGGCGTATGTTGAAACAAAATTAACAAAACTACCCTTTATATCAAAGGTTGAAAGGTCTTATAAGCCATTTGTTCGAACCGATTACGAAAATGCAAAACCTGATAAAGCTAAACAATATGATTACAAGATGGGAATTTAGTTTTTTAGAAAATTAAATCATAAAGTAAGGCCTATACTCCCTACTTACTCAAAAAATAAACCTGCAGAAACTCTGTTCTGCAGGTTCCCTTTGTTTTTCTAAGAAAAACAAATAGGCAAAGGGAGAGGAGAAACCGGAGGAAGAACTTATGGGGAAGTTTAAGTCTTCTCCGTGTTTGAAACAACCAATTATTAGTTGTATCAGTATGTATTATGTACGTTTTGATTTTATAATATACATTTTAAATATAAATTTATTATTTGTTTTCAGTGTGGTATTTTTATGATAGGATTAAAACGAGTTACTAGGTTGTTCTAATTGAGGTGTGTGCTAATGAGAGTCGTTGCTGGGAGTTTTAAAGGAAGACAATTAAAAGCCGTTCCGGGTAAATCTACAAGACCAACTACAGACAAAGTAAAAGAGGCTGTTTTTCAAATGATAGGTCCTTTTTTTGATGGTGGTAGTGTGTTAGATTTATTTGCAGGAAGTGGATCGTTAGGGATAGAGGCTTTAAGTAGAGGGATGACAAATGGGGTTTTCGTTGATAAGCATCCTAAAGCAATACATACGATTAAAGAAAATATAAAATTACTAAAGATAGAAGATAAGGTTGAGATTTACCGCGCAGATGCATTTAGGGCGGTGAAAGCGGCTGCGAAAAGAGAATTAGTATTTGACCTAGTTCTACTTGATCCTCCCTATGGAAAAATGGATTATGTAAAATTAATAAATCAGTTATTGGAATCCAATTTAATAAATGAAAATGGAATTATTTATTGTGAACATGAATGGAATGAGGATTTATCTGATATGGATTCCTCTTTAGAAATGATAAAACAAGATAATTTTGGCGGAACTATAGGATTAACTATTTATAAAAAAAGCTGATAAATTAGGGGGTTATATGATGGGAAAGTTAGCTATTTGTCCAGGGAGCTTTGATCCGGTAACAAATGGTCATTTGGACATAATTGAACGAGCATCTGGGATTTTTGATCAAGTCATTGTTGCAGTATTTAATAATGAAGCAAAATCACCGTTGTTTTCAGTTGAAGAAAGAAAGGCTTTGATAAAAGAATCAACCAGTTATTTACCTAATATATCCGTTGATTCTTCTAATCGTCTCTTGATGGACTATGCAAAAGAAATAAATGCAGATGCAGTTATTAGAGGCTTACGCGCAGTAAGTGATTTTGAATATGAAATGCAAATTACATCGATGAACAGAAAGTTAAATCCTGAGGTAGAAACTTTATTTGTGATGACAAATAATCAATATTCCTTCTTAAGTTCCAGTATGGTTAAGGAAATTGCGAAATACCATGGGGATATTTCGGGTTTAGTACCTGATATTGTACAATCAGCACTAAGAGAAAAATACAAAACCGTATAAAGGGATGTTGCGTTCATTTACGCAACATCCTTTTATCATACTTTTTGAATAGGATTAATATTGCAATACCTAAGAATACAAATGTAATTAGAGGTCCGGTGTTTTGTATTGTACTATAAATAGTAATCCAGATATTATCTGACACTGCTCCGGATACAGGCATATCTTTCAACTCCGCAACTTGTCTATCAAGATATAAAGGTTTATACAGAATGATAGCTAGTAAACTGGCAATAGTTCCATGGAGGATACGCGCGAAAAAATACGGAGTGAAATCAATATCTGTTTTTGCTAAAATACTGGCTACTTGTGCTTGTATGGAAAATCCGTTGAACCCCAGAATAAAACTGATAAGAATTGCTTGTTGAAACAGAGAATCTGTTGTTATCTTAGAAATCATATCTGCACCAATTGTAATTTCAAATAAACCCGATAACAAGGGTAATCCATAATCTGCTGGCAAAGTAATTATGCTTAGCAAGCTACCTAAAATACCCGCAATAACAGATGAGACTCCAACAAGAAATAGAATTTTAATGAGTACAGAGAACAAAACTATAAAGCCTCCGACCATTACTAATGTTTTAATAGAATTTAAAACTGCATCCCCTAGGACTTCTCCGAATGGACGCTTGTCCCTCAATCTTGTTTCATGCATTTCTCTAAAAGCTCTTTTAAGCGATACTGGTTTTTTCTTATCCCTTGTGTGATGTTTATCGTTTCTCTTGTAAAATCGCATGACAAACCCAACGATAGCATTACCTACATAGTGACAAGTTGCTAGTAATATGCCTATTTTTGGATCATGAAAAAAACCGACAGATAGCGCACCAAAAATAAATAAAGGACTTGAGTTATTAGTGAATGACACGAGTCGTTCCGCTTCCACCTTACTTATTTGATTTTCTTCTCTTAGGCGTGCTGCTATTTTAGCGCCTGTTGGATAACCACTTGCCATCCCCATCATCCAACCAAAACTTCCTACACCTGGAATGTTAAACAGTGGGCGCATAATTGGTTCAAATAATACTCCGACAAATTTAACTACACCAAATGAAATAAGTAATTCTGCGGCAATAAAAAACGGTAAAAGAGAAGGGAAAACCACTTCCCACCATAGATTAAGACCACGGATACTGGCTTCTAAAGCGGGATCAGGAAATTTGATTAACGAAAAAGTTATAAAGACCGTTATTCCAGAAAATAATAAAGTTTTAAAGATTGATTTCAAGTATAATGCCCCCTAGTTACTTTCCTTTTTGTTGGCAGATGGAATAAAACTCTCTCCCCCCATTAATACAACTTATACAATCGTCCAGCCTGATAGCGGACACTGAGTTTTCTAACTTTCTCTTTTCTGTACATAAGAAGTTGATAGTAGTAGAATAATCCTAAATGAAAACTTTACGGCTTTTAGATCAAGAATTAATTTTGTACAAGTCTATATCAATATACGCACATACATATCTTATTTATGCCATACACTTTTATAAATAGATTATTTAGTAAATAGGATCATGTAAACTTTCTTACTTGCATAAGCGTAACTAGGGTTTTTGCCAAGTTTAATAGCATATGGAGGTATTTGTTTTACATACTTGGGAATCGAATGGAAGGAGACAGCCGTTATAATGAATTTTTCTAAAAAGAATGTTATTAGTTTCATCCTCGTGATTTTAATAGCTTATTTTTTAGCTTCTTATCAATTACCTTACTATATTCAAAGACCAGGCGGGGCGGATGCATTAAATCCAGTCGTTAAAGTCGAGGATGGTTATGAAAGTATGGGGGACATGCATTTAGTTACTGTTAGTGGTCTTCAAGCTACCCCAATTCAATATGCACTTGCAAAAATTATGCCACATAATGAAATTCTTCCATTAGATCATGTTTTTCCAGAAGGAGTTTCACAAAAAGAATACATGAAAGCCCAGTTACAAGTAATGGAAAGTTCTCAAGAAGCGGCTACGGTTGTTGCTTACACAGCATCTGGAGATGAGATTGCGATAGAATATAACGGGGTATATGTTGTCACTGTTGTAGAAGGAATGCCAGCAGATGGAATTTTACAAATGGGAGATCGTATTATCGGAATAGATGATAAGCCGGTTAAGGAGGCAAATGATTTAATCCATTACGTGGAGCAAAAACAGGAGAATGATGTAGTATCTTTAGAATTTGTTAGGGATGATAAAACATTAACGAAAGACATAACTTTGAAAACCTTTGATGATTTGAATGATAAGGTTGGAGTAGGGATTAGTTTGGTTACAGACCGAAGTGTAACAGTAGAACCTGATGTAGAATTTTCAAGTGGAAACATAGGTGGTCCTAGTGCAGGGTTAATGTTTTCTTTGGAAATTTACGACCAACTTACGGAAACAGATTTAACGAAAGGATACCAAATTGCTGGGACGGGGGAAATTGACTATGATGGTATTGTCCATCGAATAGGTGGAATTGATAAGAAAATAGTTGCAGCAGAGAGAGAAGGGATTGACATCTTCTTTGCCCCAAATGAAAATGGAGCAAAAGATTCTAATTATGAGATTGCTAAGAAAAAGGCAGAAGAAATTGGGACAGATATGAAGATTATTCCCGTTGATACGTTCGATGACGCATTATCCTATCTAGAGCAATTAAGATAAAAAGTAGGCTAACGTAACAGTTAGCCTACTTTTTATGGGAAATAATTGGTCCAGTAATTTCTTGGTGGAACAACCGGTTTCGAGTATTTGGGTTTAAAACACTATAATAGGCTTTTGTAGCTCTTTCCTCCATTACGAGCATAGGATTTGTATTTCTTTTTAATCCGAAAATAATTGGCGCAGTGATTTCTTTTCTTTTCTTATTTAAATAAGCTTGTCCGTTCTTAGATAATCCAAGAATTCGGATATAAGGGGGAGGGTTATTTAAGGACCTTTGTACTTCTTTTTTTGTCGTATTTGTTAAAATATGTGTAAAAATCCGCTGAATTCTGGTCCATGTATAGCGTTTAGTTTTAATTAACTCAATCCAATGATGAATAGAGGAAGCCTTAGTAGCTGTTTTTATAATGCGGTGCTCTATGCCTTCATTGACACCATGGATTTCTCTTAATTCTTCCAATGACATAGTTAGAACCCGGTATTGTAGAAGTTGGAAGTAATGTTCCCAAGTATGCCATAAACCAGAACTTTCCTTATATAGATGAAGTTGTTCGATTGTTGCTTTAGGCATTGTATCTTTAACAGAAAGGTCGATTTCATTGTTTTCTATAAGATTCTTTCGTATACTAGTAGCACTGGCGATTTTATCGGTAATTACTTGATCATGAAAGTCATTTTTTGTTCGTTGAATAGTGAATGGTTTGATAGCCAGATTCTGATCCATAATGGCTTTTACATAACTAAATCCTAAAATATTATTTGGCCGCGCTAAATCCAACGCATCAGTTGTTAAACCAATACGTTGATAAGCTAATTTACTAGCTTCTGGAAATGATAGCCCAGCTGCCAGGCCGAATTTTAGTTCCTGTTTAAATAGTGGTTCTTTTTCCTTATAGTTTTCATAGCCTTTTATAAAATAGGATACATTACCAGATTCACTTCCAAAACAAATAGTAGAAACACCTATCTGATTTAGTATTTGTACCGCACCACTCGCAAAAATGTCACTATTCTGTACAGCGTAGACATAAGGAAGTTCGATGACGATATCAATCCCGGTTCGTAGAGCAGCTTTTGTTCGATGAAATTTGTCAATAATCGCAGGTTCTCCACGCTGAAGAAAAGAACCACTCATTATAGTAATCATACAGTCGGCTTTCGTTATTTTTTTTGCTTGATTCATGTGATAGACATGACCGTTATGAAAGGGGTTGTATTCAACAATTAGACCACAAGCTTTCATTCATTCCACTCCCAAATATTTTGATAAACATTGTAACAAAAAAAATTCATTAACGCATCTTTGCTCTCTTATTTGTTATTTCTAAAAAAGTGAAGTGATTACATCCATTTTAAATAGGGAATAATATGGATGGTGTAAAGAAAAACTTATTGACAAATTCCCTTTTTTCTTTTAAAATTACTCTTGTTGCCTTGAGGTGAAAAAAATGAAATTTACTTTAGGTGAAATTAGAAAACACGCGAATCAAAAACCTTTCACATTTGATGATCATGTGGATGTTTCCGAACTTAAAACAATGAATAATGACATACGAAATATTGATTCTGTTCATGTCTATGGAGAATGTGTGAGAAGTGGTGGGGAAGAGTACATTTTTACCTTTAGGATAGAGGGAGAAATGATCTTGCCTGATGCTCGTACATTAGTCGATGTTACCTATCCTTTTAATATAAAGGCAAGGGAAATTTTTACAACATCCTCATATATTAGTGCAGAAGACGAAGAATTGGAAATCCATCCAGTTACCGGAGAGTTGATTGATTTGACTCCGTATATAAAGGAGAATATCTTGCTAGAAACCCCATTTAGGGTGTTTTCTGATCAAGAAGTAGATGATTCTTCTTTAAGTGGAGAAGGATGGGATTTTCTCTCGGAAGATGATAAGAAAAGTAAGGTTGATCCACGTTTTCAAAAATTGCAATCATTACTTGATAAAAAAACGAAAGAAAATTAATTTCTTTTTCCGTTAAAGGAGGTGTAAGTCATGGCAGTACCTAAAAGAAGAACTTCTAAAAAGGTGAAGAATCAACGTCGTACTCATAAAAAATTACACGTACCTGGCATGGTAGAATGCTCAAATTGTGGTGAATTAACAAAACCTCATCATGTTTGCAAATCTTGTGGACATTATGATGGAAAAGATGTTGTTAATAGCTAAACGATAAAAACAGATCACGTTGGTGGTCTGTTTTTTTATTCTCTAGGAAATTATAAAATTTGTATGGCTATGGATAACTTAGATACCGAAATAGCCACATCCGGTTCCGGCGCCCAGTGACTAGTAGACTTCCTTTACCTCCTACGGCTCAGTCCAGTCTATACGTCACTAAACGGGCGCTTGCGCCTTTGTTCTTTGTGAATTTGTATATGGCTCAAAACTTCCTTTAAATAAGTTTCACATTATATGGTATTCTAAACATAATAAATATTCTTTGTTTTGGGGGATATATATATATGATTGTGGAATATCAAAAAAAGAAAGATTATGGTGTAATCTATCTTAATAGACCGGAGAAAAGAAATGCTATATCAAAGGAAATGGGAGCAATGATTGGTACCATACTTGATAATGCGAAAAAGGAAGAAATTAAATTTTTAGTTTTAACATGTAAGGGTAATAAGATGTTCTGTGCAGGTGGTGATTTAACCTACCTTCACGGTAACTTAAGTCCGGAAGAAGCTTATTTAAGGTTAACCCCTATGAAGGAAATATTATACAAAATTGCTTTATTTCCTGTCCCTGTTATTGCACTATTAAATGGAAATGCTTTGGGTGGGGGATGTGAACTAGCTACTGCTTGCGATATTCGGATTGCGAGAGAAAATACGAAATTTGGATTTGTTCAAGCGAATTTAGGTATTTTGCCTGGATGGGGAGGAGGAACCCTATTGTATAACAAAGTTCCCTCGTCATTTGCGCTAGAATGGTTAACCGAAGCGAAGGTATTAGATAGCCAATCTTTAGAGACGAAAGGATGGATCAATAGAGTAGTAAGTGAAAATGAAATAGAAGATATGGAAGTCCTATTAAAGGACTACATTTCCAAATCCTATCGACAAATGGGGTTGCTAAAAGCCCAATATATAAAAAGCTGGACTAATCATAATTTATTTTTTGAAATGACGGAAGAAGTTAAACGGACCGCTAATTTATGGGGTTCTGAAGAGCATAAACAAGCTATTGAGAAATTTTTATTACGTAAATAAGCAAACAGTTATTCTAGTACTCCTATTTTTTGCATACATTTTATAGCAAAGAAATAAGGAGGGGTGTTATGAACGATACACGTCAAGATGCATGGACAAATAATGAAGATATTATTTTAGCAGAAACTGTACTTCGTTATATTAGGGAAGGTAAAACGCAACTAGAAGCTTTTAAAGAGGTATCTTATCAATTATCGCGTACACCTGCAGCATGCGGGTTCAGGTGGAACGCGACGATTCGTAAGCAATATCATGAGGCGATTGAACATGCTAAGGAAGAAAGAAAAAATGGTTCAAAGAAAGATGTTTCAACAGCTAACACGGGTGAAACGGATACAATCGAAACAGCTATTTTGTTGTTAGAAAAAATGAAAGAGAATTTCCAAACGGAGGATAATTTCACAAAAGAAAAACATGAGGAGATTGTTACACAGTTAGAAAATGAAAATAGACAACTAAAAGAATATCTTAAACGCTATGAGGAAACATTTATCCAATTTGGAAAGATCATTTCTGAAGTTAATACGTTTAAAAATAATAAAATATGAATATATAGAACAAAAGCGTAAGTGCCCGTTTAGCAACGTACAAACTGGAGCGCTCCGCAATGAGATAAAGGAAACATGGCGAGGGTACGAGCCGATGTTGACTTATCGTAGTGGAGGAGTGTGAAGTTTGCTAGTTGCTGGGCACTGAAGCTGGACGTGGCCTTTCCTAAAAAGAAATCAAACCCAGCGTTAAAATTTTATATTATCTTACTTAAAATAAATTAAGACATGAATGGGTTTACATTCATGTCTTAAAAATTAATTTTCGGTTTCTTTTTCTTTAACTCCATCTGGTAACCAGATTAGTGGATTCTCACCTAAGTCACGTTGCATGTCATAGTGTGCTTTTTGAAAACCCATCTTCTCCCAAAAACCTTGGGAATTAATTAATGGGTTTGTTTTTATTGGTAATTGAAAGCTTTTAGCAAATTCAACTAAAGCTTTACCATAACCCTTTTTTCTATAGTCTGGAAGTACTTCCAATTTCCAAAGTGTAAGATAATCCTGCGGTGGTTCAAAATAGTAGTCATATTGTTTGTTCATTTCATATAGACACATTCTGGCTGCAAGATTATTCGCATAGTAAATGCCATAAAAAGGTGACACAATATTGTTTTCTATAAAATTATTTTGTAATTCCTCGTGCATGGATAACTCTTGATTTCCATATGCTTTGAACCGTTTAAACATGTCAAGTGTCTTGTAATTGATTAATAAACGTTCCACTTTAATATTTTCCATAAAACTTCACTCTCCCGGTCATGTTCTATAAGATCAAAAATAATGATAGTGTTTACATAACGAAACTGGTATAGACTTCATTCCTACAAGTACAAAATTGTATGAGTTCTTTATCTAATCCAATAATTTTATTATAATATAAAAGTGTTAATTTTTAAATAAAATTAATTATATGTAAATTCATTAAATGACCGTACTGTTAATATAAATGCTTTATTTTCTTTACTTTTATGATAAAGTATTATCGGGTTGTTGAAATAAACGTTACGTATGTCTTAACTGGATTTTGTTTAATGGAATAGAGGGTGATTTTTATTAATTTTATTATATATTTACTGTCCTTCTTTATTATGGTTCCGATTATTGCTACTGTTATTGTATACATCATTGTTCTAAAGTTAAGCCGATCATCTAAAAAGGCTGTTCATATAGCAGTTAATTGGTCAACAATTTTCTATATAATATCCACGATTATTCTTATTCAATATCTTTTTAATACTTCTATTACAGGATTTATACTTATTTTTATGCTTTTTGTATTGGCTGTTATTATCTTTTATCAATGGAAAGCAAATGTCGATATTGAAATAAAAAAAGCATTCAAGATTTTATGGAAGATTTGTTTCCTTTTATTTTTTATCTTATATGTTACTTTTAGTATTATTGGAATAATAATGGAAATTGTATGATAATGATAAAGTTTCATGAGACTGTACTTTATAAAACAGATTAAATGAAAAAGAGATAAAAATTAGGTAGAATGTATGAAGTGGACTAACTCGAAAAGGAGAACAATAATCTATGCGGATACATCCAATAAAACTGGAAAATCAGAATAAGTTAATTTCTGATTATCGATTGGAAAAAGAAGAAATTATGGATTTCTTTGATTACATTCCAAGTGGAGATTTGGAAGGTAGGGTGAAGGATTTACACGAACGAATTTTTCAAAGAGAATCCTTGCAAGAAGTTTTACATAAACTAAATAAAGGTTGGGATGCACCAAATTCCACTTTACATAATATTGATCGTTTTTCAAATGAAGATAGTGTTGTAGTTATAGCAGGACAACAAGCTGGGTTATTAACCGGTCCAATGTACACTATTAATAAAGTAATCTCTGTTCTACAGTTGGCTAAACAACAGGAAGAGAAATTAAACATACCAGTAATACCTGTATTTTGGATAGCTGGAGAAGATCATGATTTTGACGAAATTAATCATATATTTATGCAGGAGAAATCCCGCTTAAGAAAATTAAAAGTAGGACAAGAAAATATAAATAAAAGCTCTGTGTCAGAAATACAATTGGAGAAAAACATAATTCGCGATTGGTTGGATAAAGTGTTTTCTTATTTAGAGGAAACGGAAAATACGAAAGACTTATATCATTCAATTTTACTTTGTCTAGAACAATCAGAAACTTATACAGATTTCTTTGCTCGATTAATATTTAAACTATTTCCAGATGAAGGTCTTGTATTGATTGATTCGCATCACCCATTAGTTCGAAATCTAGAAAAAGAATATTTTGAACAAATGATTCTAAAACAGCGGGAGATTAGTAGTGGGGTCAATGAAATACTTAATAAATTAAGAAAAAATGATTATCAAGTACCTTTGGAAGCGGATTTGAATAGTGGAAATCTATTTTATCACCATAATAAAGAACGAATATTATTATACCGAAATGAAAATGGTGGTTGGAACGGAAAACAAGGTGAAGTTGAATTAACAACCAAGGAATTAATTACTATAGCGAATAACCAACCAGAAAAACTAAGCAATAATGTCGTGACAAGACCACTTATGCAAGAACTACTATTTCCATCTTTAGCATTTATCGGTGGTCCCGGGGAAATTAGTTACTGGTCAGCGCTAAAACCAGTATTCCATGTTTTCGGAATTAAAATGCCACCCATATTTCCGCGGTTATCATTTACTTATATTGAATCTAAAGTAAGCAAACTGATGGGGCGTTTAACTATTACTACTGAAGAAGTGGTGAATAATGGAATACAAGATTATAAGAGGAACTGGATTAATTCGAAAACAAAACCTCCCATTCATGAGTTAGCGGTGGAAATGAAAGAGACAATAGAAAAGGCACATAAACCCCTAAGGGACTTAGCAAAAGAAATTCGGGCAGATATTGGAGATCTGGCAGATAAAAATCTTTATTATTTACAGAAAGAGATTTCGTTTATAGAGGGTAGAATGGTAAAAGCGATTGAAGAAAAATATAATAAAGAACTTACGGAAATGGATTTGATTAAGGTGAATCTTTATCCGGATGGTTTACAGGAACGTATTTGGAATCCGCTACCGTTTATAAATAAGTTTGGTGCAGATTTTATTAAGAAAACAATAGACAATCCCTATTCTTTTTCAAATGATCATTACTTAGTTTACCTATAGTGGGAAAATCCCCCCACTATCCACCACTAAAACTATAAAAATCACTTAAGCCCTGTCATTTATTGAAATGGCAGGCTTTTTTATTGTTGATTTATCTGCAATAACAAGAAGGAAAAAAAATCTTTATGATTTTATAGAAATTATGTGGTGAATTGTGGGGGGATGTGGTAATATGAAAAATAAGAAAGTGGGGCGTACTATATGTTCATGGGTGAATTCCAACATAACATCGATCCAAAAGGGAGAATTATCGTCCCATCTAAATTCCGTGAGGATCTTGGAGAATCGTTTGTTGTAACCCGTGGACTTGATAAATGTTTATTTGCGTACCCTATGGAAGAATGGAAGGTTTTGGAAGAAAAGTTAAAAAAACTCCCATTAACAAAAAAAGATGCTAGGGCTTTCACTCGTTTTTTCTTTTCTGGTGCGGTTGAATGCGAAGTTGATAAACAGGGAAGAATAAACATTCCACAGTCTTTACGGAAATATGCAACCTTAGAAAAGGAATGTGTAGTCATAGGCGTATCAAACCGTATTGAATTTTGGTCAAATGATAATTGGGAAGAATATGTTACTAATTCCGAAGAATCATTTGGTGAAATAGCCGAAAATCTTATGGACTTTGATATCTAAGTTTAAAAAAAGCGGGGGTTACTATGTTTGAACATTATAGTGTACTAAGAGATGAATCGATTAAAGGGTTAGCGATTAAAGAAAATGGTACATACATAGATTGTACATTAGGTGGCGGAGGCCATTCAGAACAAATAGCATCAAAATTAAGTGAGGAAGGCTTATTAATTGCATTTGATCAAGATCAGGATGCTTTAGAAGCTGCTAAACAACGATTAGAGAAATATCAAGACAGAATATTATTCATCCATGCTAATTTCAGAGAAATGGAAGAAAAGTTAAGAGAGCATCGCATCGAACATGTTGATGGTATTTTATTTGATTTAGGTGTATCATCCCCCCAATTAGACAGGGGAGATAGAGGGTTCAGTTATCAGCAAGATGCAAGGTTAGACATGAGAATGAATCAATCCGCTGAACTTACTGCTTATGATATTGTTAATAATTGGTCTTATAATCAATTAGTCTCTATTTTCTTTCGCTATGGTGAAGAAAAGTTTTCTAAACAGATCGCTCGTAAAATAGAGGAATCTCGTAATATAAAAACCATTGAAACAACATATGAACTAGTTGAAATTATAAAAGATGCAATCCCTGCACCAGCGCGGAGAAAAGGTGGTCATCCAGCGAAAAGGATTTTTCAAGCTTTGCGAATAGCGGTTAATGATGAGCTGGAAGCGTTTAACAGTGCGATTTATCAGGCTGCAAAAGTAGTGGATATAGAGGGACGTATTGCAGTTATTACGTTCCATTCATTAGAGGATAGGTTGTGTAAACAAGCGTTTAAGAAATGGAGTACTCCGAAACCGACACCTAGGAATTTACCTATTATACCGAAAGAATTCGAAGCTCCATTTAAACTTATTACTAGGAAACCAATTATAGCGGGCAATGATGAATTAGAAGAGAATAGAAGATCACGTTCAGCGAAACTAAGAGTTGTGGAAAAGGTTAATCCATGGAATGAAGAATTTATCACGTCTTAACTGGCTGTAAGCCCCCACTTTGAGAAATCGAGTTAAACCAAGAAATCCAGGTAGGGACAACAGCCAGTAGCGCCCTGATAAGTTCAACTAACATTCGGTGGGGATGGAAGAACACCCCACTGAATGAGTATCACTTTATATATGAAGAAGGGTGGAAGAAATAAAAATGAGTGCAAATCATGCTCGTAATTGGCAACAATTTAACCCGCAGCAAACTCCTAAAAAAGAACAAAAAGCCCATGTGAAAGTTCATAAAAAGAGTTGGATTACAAAGGGAGAAAAAGTTATTTATTCGATTGTTTTCCTATGTTTTATCGTCTCTGGTATTTTTATGGTTTCTTTTTCATCCTCTACTGATTCGTTAAACCGAGAGTTAATAGCGTTAGAACAAACAGTGAAGAATCAACAAGTAACAAATGAGGGATTAGTATTTGAGAAAAAAGAACTTAGTCGTCCAGAAAGAATTCTACAAATCGCTAAAGAAAAAGGATTAAAAATCCAAGATGCAGACGTGAAACAAGCCCAAGCTTTAAACAACTAAGGGGATTTTTATGAGGAAGAATAAAACGACACACTTCATGACCGGCATATTAATTATTTTCTTTTCGACTATATTTATTATCCTGGCTGGAAGATTTATGTATATTCAGGCAACAGGTGAAATTGATGGTGTGTCATTAAAAGAGTTTGCTGAACAAAAACGCACTTCTTCTTATACGTTAAAAGCAGAAAGAGGAAAAATATTTGATAAAAATGGAATGACACTTGCTTATGACATGCCAGTCTATCGAATGTATGCAATTGTTCGTGAGGAGTACTCCGAGAACTCTGACGATCCTAAACATGTTGTAGACCCTAAGAAAACAGCAGAAATTCTGGCGCCAATTTTAGATGTTGATGAAAGCACCATACTTAAACCAATTAAGAGCGGAATAGAAAATGATAGATTCCAAGTAGAATTTGGTAAAGTCGGTAATGAAGTATCACAGCACGTAAAAGAACAAATTGAAGAGTTAGACTTACCTGGAATAAATTTCGCGGAACATTCGAGACGTTATTATCCCAATGGTACATTTGCTTCCCATATTATAGGTTTCGCTAGAGAAGAAGAAATTGAAAAAGATGGACAATTTATCAATGAAATAAAAGGGATTGCTGGAATGGAGCATGAAATGAATGATTTATTGGAGGGGAAAGATGGATACATTTCCTATCAGCGTGATAAATATAATAAAAAGTTACTAAATCCCAATGAAATCATTAAGCAACCTGAAAATGGTGATAATGTTTACCTTACTATCGATCAAAAAATACAAACATTAGTAGAAGATGTATTAACGCAAGTAGAAGAAGAGTATAACCCAGAGCGAATCACTGCAATAGTAATGAATCCAAAAACGGGTGAAGTACTAGCAATGGGGAATAGGCCAAGCTACAATCCAAACAATCCTGCTAATGTTAAGAACTGGTACAACGATGCAGTTTCAACACCGTTTGAACCAGGATCTACTATGAAAATATTTACCTGGGCTTCTGCCATTGAGGAAGGCGTTTATAATGGAGACGAAGGATTTGCTTCCGGTAGTTATCAAGTAAATGAAAAAATCACACCTATTCATGATCATAATAAAGGAAAAGGGTGGGGTACCATTTCTTTTGATGAAGGATTTGCTCGTTCGTCTAACGTTGCTGCATCTAAATTGGTATGGGAGAAGTTAGGAACGGAGAAGTTTTTGGAGTATTTACATGCATTTGATTTTGATAAGAAGACAGATATTGATTTACCAGGTGAAGTAGCTGGACAAATTCTATACAATTGGCCACTTGAAAAAATTACAACTTCATTTGGACAAGGTTCCACTTTAACTCCAATACAACAAGTTAAAGCTGCAACAGCAATTGCTAATGGTGGGAAAATGCTTCAACCATATGTCGTTGATAGAATAGTAGATTCAACAACAGGACAAATTCTAGAACAGAAGGAGCCAACTGTTGTCGGTCAGCCGATATCAGAAGAAACAGCAACAAAAGTACTGTCTTTAATGGACTCCGTAGTAAACAGTGAACATGGTACAGGAGAAAAATATAAATTGGATGACTATTCAACGGGTGGGAAATCAGGAACTGCTGAAATCCCTAATCCTAATGGTGGTTACTTAACGGGAAGAAACAACTATATTTTCTCTTTTTTAGGTATGGCTCCAATTGATGATCCGCAATTAGTAATGTATGTATCTGTGAAACAACCAGAATTAGAACCTCACGAAGTTGGTTCTGATCCTTTATCATTCATTTACCGAAATGTCATGCAGAATAGTTTGCATTATTTAAATATCAATCCTGATAAAGAAAAGGAAGACTCCTTAATTAAAACGGAAATTCCAAAAATAATAGACAAAAGTACTGAAGATGTAAAACAAAAATTAGTTGATAGTGGATTGAACGTGACAGTAGTTGGTGATGGGGATAAAATTATTTCTGCTAACGTACATGAAGGTGATATGGTTATTACCCAAGAAAGAATAATTCTTGTTACGAATCAACTTAAAATGCCAGATATTGCAAATTGGTCCAAACGTGATGTTTTACAACTGGCAGATTTACTCGAACTTAAAGTTGAAACCTTTGGCAATGGTTATGTAACATCGCAGAGTATTGAAAAGAATGCTGAAATAAGTAAAGGTGAATACTTAGCGGTAGAATTGAGTCCACCAGGTCAAGATGAAAATGAAGAAAACAATAAAGAAAATGAAAATACAGATACAGAAGAACAAGCCGAATGATGTTAATGCCATTTTAGTGCGTGTTCAAAAAGGAGGATAAAAAGGACTTCTACGTTGCTCACAGGACGTGGGCAATCTTAGTAGAAGTTCCGCAATCGCCAACGAAGAAATGCGAAATGTCATTTTTACCGGACTTTTTGAACATCCTCTTTTAATATGTACAGTGTTCTATTTAGTTTCTTAAAAACATATAGTTGATACAAGCCTACCTATGAAAAGGGGATTTAGAAAAATGAAGCGTGTATCCACTGTAACAGTTAGAAAACGAATAGTCACTGTATTTCTTTTTGCTGTTTTCATTTTAACTATTATTGTCATCCGTTTAGGGTATGTTCAATTTTTCTTAGGTGATGAATTAGTTGGACAAGCTACGGATTTATGGACGAGGGACATTGTTTTTGAACCGGAAAGAGGATTAATTCTTGATAGTGAAGGAGAAGTGTTGGCTGAAAATGTTACTGCACCTTCTGTTGTAGTAGTTCCTAGACAAATTGAAGATGCAGACTCAACCGCCGGGAAAATAGCAAGCATTTTAAATATGGACAAAGGTACTGTATATGATTCCATAACAAAAAATGCATCAAGTGTAAATTTACGCCCAGAAGGTATTAAAATATCAGCCGAGCAAGAAAAAGCAATTCGTAACCTTAACCTGAGTGGTGTATATCTATCAAAGGATTCAAAAAGACACTATCCATTAGGGGACGATTTATCACATGTTTTAGGGTTTGCGGGAATAGACAATCAGGGGCTTATGGGATTAGAGCTTTATTATGATGATAAGCTTAGTGGTGAAAAAGGTAGCCTTTCTTTTTACTCAGATGCTAAAGGGAGGAGATTAGAAACGTTAGCTGATATATATAGTCCTCCAGCAGACGGGTTGCACTTGAAGACAACTATTAATTCAAAGGTGCAAACAATTATAGAACGAGAACTAGATCTCGTAGAAACGAAATATAGTCCAGATTCCGCCATTGCCATAGCGGTTAACCCAAAAACAGGGGGAGTCCTGGGCATGTCTTCAAGACCTAACTTTCATCCTGAAAATTATAAAGAAGTAGATCAATCGATATTTAACAGAAACCTACCTGTTTGGTCTACTTATGAACCGGGTTCCACTTTTAAAATTATTACATTAGCAGCGGCATTAGAAGAAGAGTTAGTTGATTTAAATAAGGATGAATTCAATGATAGTGGTTCTGTAGAAGTCGGAGGGGCTACTATTCATTGCTGGAAAAGTGGTGGACACGGACATCAAACCTATTTAGAGGTTGTACAAAATTCTTGTAACCCAGGTTTTGTAAATTTAGGTCAAAAATTAGGAACAGAACGATTGTTTTCTTACATTAAAGATTTTGGTTTCGGCCAGAAGACCGGAATCGACTTGCAAGGGGAAGCATCAGGTATTTTATTTAAGCCAGAGAATGTTGGACCTGTAGAGTTAGCAACTACCTCTTTTGGTCAAGGTGTTTCAGTCACACCTATACAGCAAGTAATGGCTGTTGCGGCAGCTGTAAATGGTGGTTATTTATATGAACCATATATAGCAGATGAATGGCTTGATCCTCAAACTGGAAAAGTTGTAGAAAAAATGGAGCCAACTTTAAAAGAACAGGTTATCTCTAAGTCTACTTCAGAAGAAGTGCGTCGGGCTTTAGAAAATGTTGTTGCTAAAGGTTCAGGTAGGCCGGCATACGTAGAAGGGTACCGGGTTGGAGGTAAGACTGGGACGGCCCAGAAGGTAGGTCCAAATGGTGGCTATTTAGAGAATAATTATATTGTATCCTTTGTTGGATTTGCTCCAGCTGACGATCCGGAAATATTAGTTTATGTAGCAGTAGATAATCCAAAAAATACGATTCAATTTGGTGGTGTAGTTGCAGCGCCGATAGTTGGAACTATTATCGGAGACAGTTTACGAGCTATGGAGATTGAACCACGTACTGGTGGATTAGACAAAGAATACCAGTGGCCTGAGGAACCAGCTGTCGAAGTTCCAAACTTAATAGGGCATTCGAAGGGCGACTTAATGGAAATGATGACCAATTTATCAATAGAGACGAGTGGTTCTGGAGATGTAATTATAGATCAAGCGCCAAAAGCGGGAACAAAATTAGAACCAGGTTCAACGGTTCGGATTTTTTTAAGTGATGAAGAAAAAAATCGTGAAGAGGAATAATATTTGATATAATAAAGTTCAACTAACAATCAGTGTGGGGGGCGATGCACAGGACGTTGCGGTTTTATTCGGCCTTTTTATCCCCCACTGATTGTTAGTTAAACGAATCGGTTTTTTACTGGCTGTTGATCCCTGACTTAAAATTCCTATTATTTTGCGATGTGGAAATGGGGGATCTTACAGCTAGTTAATGCGGGATAAATTAATATGCTTTCCCATTGATTTTGTATTTATTCTTTTTAAATGTAATAAATGGTGATAAAATATTTTTTTTAGAGGGTGTTAACACCCTCTAAAAAAATGGATGAAGTAACGTACATATATTTGGGATGTTATTATCTCTATGTAGGATAATAAAAGAAAAAAGGATGTTACGATAATGTATTTAAAAGATTTGCTAACGAATATACCGTTTTATCAAACAGAAACGAATATTAGTAATATTGAAATAACAGAAATAGAAATGGATTCTAGAAAAGTAAGGGATGGGAATTTATTTGTATGTATTTCCGGATTTACTGTGGATGGACATGAATATGTTAAAGAAGCAGTTAATAATGGTGCGGTTGCAATTATTGCCGAAAAAGAAGTGACAACTAGTGTACCGGTTATTATAGTTAATGATTCTGCAAGGGCTTTGTCCATGCTTGCCGTTAGGTTTTATAATTATCCAACAACTGAACTTTCCCTTATCGGTGTGACAGGAACGAATGGTAAAACAACTGTAACGTATTTACTAGAAAAAATATTTAATCAAGATAAGAAGAAAACAGGCTTAATCGGAACCATTCAAATGAAAATCGGTGAAAATACTTTTCCAACACAAAATACAACTCCAAACGCCCTTGAACTTCAACGTTTCTTCAAGAAAATGGTCGATGAAGATGTGAATCAAGCGATTATGGAGGTATCTTCCCATGCCCTTGATTTAGGAAGAGTATATGGTTGTGATTATGATGTTGCCATATTTACAAATTTATCTCAAGACCATCTTGACTACCATAAAGATATGGATGATTATTTACGTGCGAAAAGTCTCTTGTTTAGTCAACTAGGAAATAACTTTAATCAAGAAAAACAAAAATTTGCGATTATTAATGAGGATGACTCTTCAGCTGATTTATTAAAAAGAAGTACTGCGCAACATATTTTAACGTACAGTTGTCGTCAAGATGCTGATATAGTTGCTAAGGAAATTCAGTTAGATGCTTCAGGTACAACATTTTTATTAGAAACTCCGGTTGGTGAAGTCGTAATTAAGAGTAAATTAATTGGCATGTTTAATGTTTATAATATGTTAGCGGCCACTGGGGCAGCGATAGCTAAAAATGTTTCTTTAGAAGTTATAAAAGAAGCTTTAGAAAGTATAAATGGAGTCGATGGCCGTTTTGAAGTAGTAGATGCTGGACAAAATTTTACGGTTATTGTTGATTATGCACATACACCAGATTCATTAGAAAACGTGTTACAAACTGTAAAAGAATTTGCAAAAAATGATATATATGTTGTCGTGGGTTGTGGTGGGGACCGTGACCGAACGAAGCGCCCTTTAATGGCTAAAGTCGCCATGGAATACTCAGACTTTGCAATTTTTACATCTGATAATCCTCGGACGGAAGATCCTGTTTCTATTTTAAACGATATGACGGAAGGTTTAATCGGTGAAAATGGATATGAAGTCATCTTGGATAGAAAAGAAGCAATTCATAAAGTGGTTCAGTATGCGAAGGACGATGATATTATATTAATTGCTGGAAAAGGTCATGAAACCTATCAACAAATTGGTCATACTAAGTATGATTTTGATGACAGGGTTATAGCTAAAAGCGCAATAATTGCTAAGGGGTAATGTATATGTTGTTTACGTTAAAAGATTTGTCCAAATGGTTTCCTAAAAATCAGGGTAGTATAAATAAAGAAATAGGTATTAAAGAAATAACGACAGATAGTAGAAAAGAAACAAAAAACTCTTTGTTTATTCCAATTGTCGGGGAAAACTTTGATGGTCATCAATTTGTTGAACAGGCGGTTAAAAACGGAGCGGTTGCTTTATTTTGGAATAAAGATCAGAAGCTACCATCAACCCTGCCTAAGGATCTTCCGGTATTTTTAGTGGAGGATACTTTACATTCCCTACAGAAACTAGCGGTTTTTTATCGAAATCAAATTAATCCAATTGTTATTGGTATTACGGGTTCAAATGGTAAAACGACCACAAAAGATCTTGTGACAGCTGTAGTGAAATCTAACTATATTACCCATTCTACAAAAGGAAATTTTAATAATCATATTGGTCTTCCGTTAACTATTCTTTCCATGAATAGGGATACGGAAGTATTAATATTAGAAATGGGAATGAGTAATTTTGGCGAAATAGATTTATTATCTAAAATAGCTAGACCTAATTTTGCCATAATAACGAATATAGGAGAGTCTCATATTGAATTCCTTGGTTCTAGGGAAGGAATTGCAAATGCAAAGATGGAAATTATTAACGGTTTAGAGAAAGATGGCACCATCATTATTGATGGTGATGAGGAACTCTTAGAATCGTTACACCAAAAGTCAAAAGTTATTAAATGTGGTTTTAAAGAAAGTAATGATTTTATAATTGAAGATGCTAAAGTTACTTTAAAAGATACCATTTTTACATTATCGGATGGAGCTACTTACCACATTCCGTTATTAGGAAAGCATCATGCGAAAAATGCATGTTTTGCTATTGCGTTAGCAGACTGTCTAGAAATTGATATAAAAGAAAGACGACGAGCATTGCAGTCTGTACAACACACATCCATGCGTTTTGAATTATTAAAAGGAAAAAACGAAGTATCCATTATCAACGATGCTTATAATGCATCACCAACTTCCATGAAAGCTGCTATTGAAGTTGTGAAGGAAATGGATGGGTTTATGGACAAAGTTTTAATTCTTGGAGATGTTCTTGAACTAGGACAACTTTCCGAATCGTTACACGAGACAATTGCAGAAGTGATTGAAGCTCCAATATCTGTATTATTTACTTTTGGTTCTATGTCAAAGGTGATTTCTAATAAAGTGAAAGAAGACAAAGGTAATAAAATCAAAACCGCCCATTTTGACTCAAAAGAAAAATTATTAGAAGCATTACAACCATTTTTGAATAATCAATCATTAGTATTATTTAAAGCTTCTAGAGGATTAAAATTTGAAACCTTTGTAAATGAGTTAGTCAATTAATCTTTATCTTGTTTTAAAAAGTTAAGGTAATAATCTATTTTTAGTTTGGACGGTCCATGTAAGAGGAGGAAACACAATGGATTTAACAGTGATAATTATAACAATAGCAATAGCATTTCTAATCACCGTCCTTTTATCTCCCATTTTCATCCCATTATTAAGAAGGTTGAAATTTGGCCAAAGTATACGAGAAGAAGGACCTAAATCTCACATGATAAAGACGGGTACGCCAACAATGGGGGGTACAATGATTGTACTTAGCATTGTCATCACGTCTATTATTATGGCTTACAAAGTGCTCGGAAATCATGTTGGTTATGAGTTCTGGCTATTAATTTTTGTATTATTTGGCTACGGAGTATTGGGTTTTTTAGATGATTTCATAAAAGTAGCGATGAAGCGTAATTTAGGTTTAACTTCTAAACAAAAAATGTTAGGACAAATTGTTATTGCACTTGTATTTTTCTTTATACTAAAAGGACAAGGATTTTCTACAATCATTCAAATTCCTGGTACAGACATACAGTGGGATTTTGGTTGGTTTTATGCCATTTTTATTATAATTATTTTAGTTGGAGCTTCTAATGCGGTAAACTTAACAGATGGATTAGATGGTTTATTAGCGGGTACTGCAGCAATAGCATTTGGAGCTTATGCAATACTTACATTATTCATAGGTGGATTTATAGAAGTTTCCATTTTTTCATTAGCAGTTGTAGGAGCACTTTTAGGATTTCTAGTCTTTAATGCCCATCCAGCAAAAGTATTTATGGGTGATACCGGCTCACTCGCGTTGGGCGGAGCTATTGGGGCAGTTGCTATATTAACAAAAACAGAAATTTTGCTTGTTATTATTGGTGGAATTTTCGTATTAGAAACTTTATCCGTTATTATTCAAGTTATTTCATTTAAAACAACTGGTAAAAGAGTATTTAAGATGAGTCCGTTACACCATCATTATGAACTGTTAGGCTGGTCAGAATGGAGAGTTGTAACAACTTTTTGGTTAGTTGGACTTATTTTTGCTGTGCTTGGCGTATATATTGAGGTGGGCTTAAATTGAAAAAAATATTGGATTTTCCTTATTCAACTATTTTAGTCTTAGGACTAGCTAAAAGTGGAACGGCAGTTGCTAAATTGTTATTAAAGCAAAATAAACATGTTCGTATTAATGATATGAAAACAGAAGAAAATGATTCTATACTAAAGGAATTAAAAAGCCTTGGTGCAGACGTAGTAGTAGGTTCACATCCATTATCAGTTTTGGATGAAATAGAGATTGTTGTAAAAAATCCAGGAATTCCTTATGAAAATCCAATTATTGTTGAAGCAAGGGAAAGAAATATTCCCGTAATCACTGAGGTAGAAATTGCGTATAGACTCGCGGGAGATTCGATTATTGGGATCACAGGTTCCAATGGTAAAACGACAACAACAACTTTAATCACTAAAATGTTGGAAGAAAGCGAAAGACCAGTTAAGGTAGCTGGAAATATTGGAGTTGTTGCATGTGAAGTCGCTGAACAACTTAAGAGTAATGAAACATTAGTATTAGAATTATCATCATTTCAATTACAAGGCATTGAAAAATTCAAACCTAATATTGCAGTTTTATTGAATATATTTGAAGCACATATAGATTATCACAAAACATTTGACAATTATAAACAAGCGAAATTCAATATTTTTAAAAATCATACAAAGGATGATTTCTTAGTATATAATGCTGATGATGAAATTATTACTTTAGAAGCAAAAAACGCTAAGTCTACACTTGTTCCTTTTTCTATAAAAAATAAAATGGAGAATGGGGCATGGCTAGATGATGAATATGTTTATTTTAAAAATGAAAAAGTAATTTCACGAAAAGATATAGTTTTAGTTGGTAATCACAACCTTGAAAATATCTTAGCGGCAGTCGCAGCAGCGAAACTTAAAGGTGCCACTAATCAAGGGATCAGTAAGGTTTTAACTACATTTCAAGGTGTTCGTCATCGATTACAATTTGTAGAAAATGTTCATGGTCGTTTATTTTATAATGATTCCAAAGCAACTAACATATTAGCTACTCAAAAAGCTTTATCCTCATTTGATAATCCTGTTATTTTACTAGCTGGCGGGTTGGACAGGGGAAATGGGTTTGCTGATTTAGCTGCCTATTTACAAAATGTAAAAGCTATGGTTGTATTTGGTCAAACGAAAGATAAATTACGAAGACTAGCCGAAGAAAATGGAATTTCAACTATTACAGTGGAAGATGTAAATGAAGCAGTTATTAAGGCTTATGAAATTTCTAATGAAAAAGATGTTATATTACTATCACCAGCTTGTGCAAGTTGGGATCAGTATCGAACGTTTGAAGAAAGAGGAGACATGTTTATACAAGCCGTGCATAAACTAGTTTAGAGGGGCTTGTATGAATGTTTCTATTTAGTAATAGAGTGTGTTCAAAAAAAGAGGGTAAATACCAGAATTTTTGAAGAAGCTCTAATATGAAGAAAATGCCCCTGTCTATATTCTAGTCAAAGGGGTGTTTTTTTGTTTAAAAAACGTCTAAACGATCAAAGTAAACCTGATTACATTTTATTATGGATAATTATAGCGCTGTTAATGGTCGGTGTAGTAATGGTTTATAGTTCGTCTCATGTATGGTCAGAGTATAAGTTTGGTGATGAATTTTTTTACTTGAAACGTCAGTTATTATTTGCTGGTGTAGGGGTTTTTGCTATGTTTTTCTTTATGTTTATACCTTATGGCACTTGGAAAAATTATTCAAAAATCCTATTAATAGTCTGTTTTACTTTATTAATACTTGTATTAATTCCAGGAATAGGATTAATTCGTGGAGGGGCGCAAAGTTGGATAGGAGTTGGGGCCTTTAGTATACAGCCATCTGAGTTTATGAAACTAGGATTAATTATATTTTTGGCTAATATGCTTGCTACAAAACAAAAGTATATTACATCTTTTAAAAATGGTTTCTTACCATCATTGTTATTAGTTTTTACAGCGTTCGGTTTAATAATGCTTCAACCAGATTTAGGTACAGGAATGGTATTGGTTCTAACCTGCATTATAATGATTTTTGTAGCTGGTGCTAGACTATCTCATTTTTTTGGACTAGCTGCTTTAGGGTTATTAGGATTGGTTGGATTAATTGCTTCAGCTCCTTATAGAATTGATCGAATAACAGCATTTTTAAATCCTTGGGAAGATCCATTAGGTGACGGATTCCAAATTATTCAATCTCTCTATGCTATTGGACCTGGTGGTTTAATGGGACTTGGGCTGGGGAATAGTTTACAAAAATATTTCTATTTACCGGAACCACAAAATGACTTTATTTTTGCGATTGTAGGGGAAGAATTAGGGTTTATCGGCGGCACTTTTGTCATTCTTTTATTTCTACTTCTTTTATGGAGAGGAATTAAAGTTTCAATAGAAGCTCCAGATCTTTTTGGAAGATTATTGGCTCTTGGTATTGTATCGATGTTAGCTGTACAAGCAATGATTAACATAAGTGTAGTAATTGGATTAATACCTGTTACAGGTATTACATTACCATTCCTTAGTTACGGAGGCTCTTCATTAACTTTAACACTTTGTTCAGTTGGAATTTTATTAAACATCAGTATTTATTCCAAAATTTAGAGCAAATGGAAAAAATGGAAAATATTACCCATTAGATTTGTGAAAAAACTTGCTAATCTGATGCTAGGACACTATATGTTTATCCATATTTTATGATATAATTCATGTAACTGAATAAAAGCGGCATAATTGATGCCGTTTTATTCTTTTAATTTCTGAAAAAGGAAGAAATGGGGATGAGTAATAAAAATATTGTTTCAATTGAGGATCGTATTCCTAAATTAAAACAAGCTCGTAAGAAAAAAGCTAATCGACGTTTGATTTTTTATCTATCAATCTTTTTCTTCTTGATTTCAATTATTGTTTATTTGCAATCACCATTAAGTCATGTTAAAACAGTAAATGTTCAAGGGAATGTGCATACTACGGATGAGGAAATAATAAATTTATCTGAAATTACTACTAAAACGAATATTTGGATGGTTAATTTTGATGCTATAGAAAAGGCTATAAAAACAAATCCTATCGTTAAGGAAGTAGAAGTTAACCGTAATCTTCCTTGGACTGTTTCAATTGAATTAACAGAACATAATGTTGTAGGTTATGTAAAAGAAGAAAGGAAATACTATCCAATTTTAGCTAATGGGGTATCATTGAAACAAAGAGGACAAGATACATATAATGGTAACTCACCAATGTTAATTGGCTTTACAGAGGATGAGTATTTACGACGGATGGCTGAGGAGTTAAATAATTTACCCAAAAATATAACAAATCTCATCTCTGAAATTCATTGGAAACCAACTGACAATAATAAAAATAAAATTCATCTTTTTATGACAGATGGATACATAGTTGATGGAACGATTCGGAATTTTTCTGAGAAAATGGAAGTTTATCCTTCAATAGTTTCTCAATTAGAACCAGGTGTTGATGGGATTATCCATATTGGTGTGGGGGTATATTTTGAATCTTTTAATGATGACTCTGAAGAAACGGAATAATTGAGAGATTCTATATTGTAACCCAAGGTAATGTTGAAAATTTAATTAAGAGAAAAATCTTTCAATCTATTAAAAATATATGCTTTTATTGTATATAGGAATCTTTTTTCTAATAAATTAAAGGAATATAGCCTTTTTTGTGGAAATAATACCTATATATATCATTTTAGTCGAATGAAAGTAATATTGTATGGACGTGTTGAATTTGGAGGTGCCTTTCTTTGAATAATAGTGAAATACTAGTAAGTCTTGATATAGGAACATCAAAAATTAAAGTAATAATTGGAGAAGTATTAAATGATTCTTTAAATATTATTGGTGTAGGTACAGCAAAATCTAATGGAATGAAAAAGGGAGCAATTGTCGATATTGATCAAACGGTACAATCCATTAGAAGTGCTGTCGAACAAGCGGAACGAATGGTCGGCATGCATATAGAAAGGGTTATTGTTGGTATAAATGGAAATCACGTTGAATTACAACCGTGCCATGGTGTTGTTGCGGTTCAAAGTGAAGATCGTGAAATTACGGATGAAGACATCAGAAGAGTAATTGACGGTGCACAAGTAATTTCCATTCCACCAGAGCGCGAGATTATCGATGTCATACCTAAACAATTTATAGTAGATGGATTAGACGAAATTACCGACCCAAGAGGAATGATTGGTGTTCGCTTAGAAATGGAAGGAACAATCATTACCTGTTCAAGAACCATTTTACATAACATACTTAAATGTGTGGAACGTGCTAATTTAGAAGTATTGGATATTTGTTTACAACCACTTGCTACTGGTACGATAGCACTGTCACCAGATGAAAAAGATATGGGTGTAGCCTTAATTGATGTTGGTGGAGGTTGTTCTACCATTTCTGTTTTTGAAAATGATTATTTGCAAGGTACAAGTGTTGTTAGTCTTGGTGGAAATAATATTACAAAGGACATATCGATTGGTTTACGTACCACGACCGAAGAAGCTGAAGACGTTAAATTAAACTATGGCCATGCTTTTTATGATGATGCACAAGAGGATGAAACTTTTGAGGTTTCTGTAATCGGAAGCAATCAAAGAGAAATATACAATCAGCTTGAAATTTCTGATATGATAGAAGCAAGAATGGAAGAAATATATGCCTTTGCTGAACGCGAAATTCGTAAAATAGGGTATCAAGAACTACCGGGTGGTTACGTGTTAACTGGAGGAACAATGGCAATGCCAGGAGTGTTAGAATTAGCTCAGGATTTATTCCATTCTAATGTTCGTATTGCGATTCCAGATTATATCGGTGTTAGAGAGCCTCAGTTTACAGCAGGAGTGGGTATTCTGCAATTTGCATACCGAAACGCAAAAATTCAAGGTAAAGAATTATATCCAGCTGTTCGTAATGACAGTGACGAACCTAGTCCTAAGCGCCATTCGAAGCAAGAAAGTCCTGAGCAACCGAAAAGAAAAGTGAAAAAAGAAAATGGAAAAGTTAGTAGTTTATTCAAATGGTTTTTTGATTAAACTCTTGAATGTTTAAATCTATAAAACTCGTGAGATTTGCGTAGAAATTAGGAGGAACGAAAATGTTAGAGTTTGATACAAATATGGATGAATTAGCGACGATAAAAGTTATCGGTGTCGGTGGCGGAGGTAATAACGCTGTTAACCGAATGATTGAACACGGCGTTGAAGGTGTTGAATTTATAGCTGTAAACACAGATGCTCAAGCACTTAATTTATCTAAAGCGGAATTAAGAATACAAATTGGTGGTAAACTTACTAGAGGTTTAGGAGCTGGTGCGAATCCTGAAGTTGGTAAGAAGGCTGCTGAAGAAAGTAAAGAACAGATCGAAGAAGTTTTACAAGGTGCAGACATGGTATTTGTTACTGCTGGTATGGGCGGTGGAACGGGTACTGGTGCTGCTCCAGTTATTGCACAAGTTGCAAAGGATTTAGGAGCTTTAACTGTTGGTGTTGTAACAAGACCTTTTTCATTTGAAGGTAGAAGACGTTCGACACAAGCAATATCTGGAATTGAAGCGCTAAAAAATGCTGTTGATACATTAATCGTCATTCCGAATGACCGTTTGCTTGAAATTGTTGATAAAAATACACCTATGTTAGAGGCATTCCGTGAAGCTGACAATGTATTACGACAAGGTGTCCAAGGGATTTCAGACTTAATTGCAAAACCAGGTTTAATTAACGTTGACTTTGCTGACGTTAAAACAATTATGTTCGATAAAGGTTCAGCATTAATGGGTATCGGTATCGCTACAGGAGAGACCCGTGCTACTGAGGCTGCGAAAAAAGCAATTTCTTCTCCTTTATTAGAGACTTCTATTGATGGAGCTCACGGTATTTTAATGAATATTACTGGTGGAACAAACTTAAGCCTATATGAAGTGCAAGAGGCTGCTGATTTAGTAACATCTGCTGCAGATAAGGAAGTAAACGTTATTTTTGGTTCTGTTATTAATGAGAATTTAAACGACGAAATTGTTGTAACAGTAATTGCGACTGGTTTTGACGAATTGAGTAAAAAACCAGAAATGCCTTCTAAACAACAGCGTCCAACATTAAATCAAAAACAACATGCAGCAACTAAAGAAGAAGCACCAACACAACAACCACAACAAAGAGAGCAAGTTCAACGTCCAAGAATTCAAGAAGATGATGAATTAGATATACCAACATTCTTAAGAAATCGAAACCGAAATAGAAGATAATATACCTTTAAAAGCAAACGACATATGCTCGTTTGCTTTTTTCTTTCGACAATTCTTTTTATGACAAGGATGCTCCTTTGAATCTACTTATTACATTCCCCCGACAAACTTTTCGATAACTAGTTAAAATTAGCCCTATTCAACTTACAAGAAGTGACAGACTTTGCTTAATATATCAGATATACTTTTCTGTAAATCTAACCAATAGAACCCACATATAATATTAAATTTTAAGGAGAAACCATCCTCTATCTACTAGGAGGAAGAGTGAAATGGAAATATATTTAGATGCAGTTTGGGCACTTAATTTCTTTTTAGACTTTATGTTACTTCTACTAACGAAAGCCTTAGCAAGAGAAGATACTAAAATTAGACAAGTTATTTTCGGAGCATTCATTGCTTCTTTAATTGTGCCAATAACTTTATTATATCCGAATTCCTTTTTAACTAGTTTTATTGGAAAAATCATTTATTCTCTTTTTATTATATTTTGTTCTTTTGGTTTTATAACGATTTATCGTTTCTTTAAACTAGTTTTATTGTTTTATTTTACAACATTTGCTATTGGAGGTGGACTTGTAGGGTTACATTTTCTGTTTTCTAATCCAATATCCATGTCTTCTAGCGGATTCATTACGTATAACAATGGTTATGGCGATCCGGTAAGTTGGTTGTTCGTTTTAATTGGATTCCCTTTTGTATGGTATTTTACGAAGAAACGCATGGACAAGCACGCTTCTGAAAAAATCCGCTATGACCAACTTTATACTGTATCCATTAAAATGAAGGATAAAAGCTTTTCGACTATGGGATATATCGATAGTGGTAATCAACTTGTTGATCCATTATCAAAAAAGCCAGTAATTATTTGTGATCAAACATTTCTAAAAAAATGGTTTACAGAGGAAGAATGGCTTAGCTTGAAAAATGCATATGAAACATTTGATATGGAAATGGTTCCTAAAGATTGGGAAAGTAATATTCAAGTTGTTCCATATCAAGGGGTGCAGGGAAATAATATGTTTCTTTTAGCATTACGCCCCGAACACTTAATAGTGTATTATGGGGAACAACAAATTAAAAGTCGCAAACTATTAATCGGGATTCAATTTGCGGAGCTTACGAAGGATAATAGTTATCATTGTTTGCTTCATCCTCAAATTATTCAATTAGCCACTATTAATACTGCATAAAAAGGGGAGATGAGATTGAAATTTTGGAAGCTACGATTACGCATACGCTTAAAATGGTATAATCTACTAATTCGTTTAGGGATTAAATCAGACGAAATCTATTATATTGGAGGAAGTGAAGCACTACCTCCACCGCTATCTAAACAGGAGGAGCAAGAATTGCTTGTGTTATTGCCAAAAGGGGATAAATCTGCACGCTCTATTTTAATAGAAAGAAATTTACGCTTAGTCGTATATATTGCTAGAAAGTTTGAAAATACGGGTATAAATATTGAGGATTTAATTAGTATAGGTACTATAGGACTGATTAAAGCGGTTAATACTTTTAATCCAGAAAAGAATATAAAATTAGCAACATATGCTTCTAGGTGTATAGAAAATGAAATTTTAATGTATTTACGTAGAAATAATAAATTAAAATCAGAAGTTTCTTTCGATGAACCTCTAAATATTGATTGGGATGGAAATGAATTATTATTATCTGATGTATTAGGAACAGATGACGATATTATTACAAAAGGTTTAGAATCAGATGTTGATAAGACTTTATTGAAATCTGCCCTATCCAAACTGAATGATAGAGAGAAACAGATTATGGAGTTGAGATTTGGATTGATAGGGGAAGAGGAAAAAACACAAAAAGATGTTGCTGATATGTTAGGTATTTCACAATCATATATTTCTCGACTAGAAAAGAAAATAATTAGGAGATTAAAAAAAGAATTTAATAAAATGGTTTAGCCTTATTTTACAAAGGTTTTATAGTTATTGGAATTCATTTCAAATATCCGTTATTGCATAAAAACCCTCCTAGGGGGAGATACTGTCCTTGAACAGCATCACCATCTGGGAGGGTTAACATATGACTAGACATAAAGTTGAGATATGTGGTGTTGATACATCCAAGTTACCAGTACTCACCAATGAAGAAATGAAAGAATTATTCATCAGAATGCAACAAAAGGGAGATATTTCTGCACGTGAAGAACTAGTAAATGGTAATCTCAGATTAGTACTTAGTGTAATTCAGCGGTTTAACAACCGTGGGGAATATGTAGATGATCTATTCCAAGTAGGTTGTATTGGATTGATGAAATCCATTGATAATTTTGATTTAGGACATAATGTAAGATTTTCCACCTATGCTGTTCCCATGATAATCGGAGAAATTAGAAGATATCTCCGAGATAATAATCCTATAAGGGTATCAAGGTCATTAAGAGATATTGCTTATAAGGCTTTACAAGTAAGAGAAAAATTAATTAATAAAACTTCAAAAGAACCTACACCAGCAGAAATTGCGGAAGAAATGGGGATTCCACATCAAGATATTGTTTTTGCTATGGATGCGATTCAAGACCCTGTATCATTATTTGAACCTATTTATAATGATGGGGGAGATCCAATATTTGTCGTGGATCAAATAAGTGATGATAAAGACAAAGATTCTTCATGGGTTGATAAGCTTTCACTAAAAGAAGGTATGTATAAGCTTAATGAAAGAGAAAAAATGATATTAAATAAACGCTTTTTTCAAGGTAAAACACAAATGGAAGTCGCGGAGGAAATTGGTATTTCACAAGCACAAGTATCAAGATTGGAAAAAGCGGCCATTAGTCAAATGAATAAACAGATGTTTGAAGGATAAGAAGGAAGAGGTTTATACCTCTTCTTTTTTGTTTTTAACTTTCGTCAGGCTTAAAGCATGTGACAAGTTTTCTAATATAAATACTTGTCAGTGCATATAGTGTAATAAGGTGGGTGATTTATATGGTTACTTTAACAGAGTTACAACTGAAAGAAGTTATTCTAATGGAAGATGGACGCCGGTTGGGGAACATAGCGGATCTTGAAATTAATCCTAATACAGGGAAAATTGAAGCTATCATTTTATTTGTAAAAGATAAAAAGGGTAATCTTTTTAGTAAATCGGATGAACTGATCATCGGATGGAATCAGATTGTTCGAATCGGATCAGATGTTATATTAGTAAGGGAAGCAAATGGTCCATTATTACTAACACAATCCCATACTAATAAATAGCAAATTTTTCTATAAAATATGATAATATAACAATAAAAGATTTCAGGAGGATAATAATGTCGGAAGTTTTCCACCAAAAGGACACATCTTTTTTACAAATTGAAAAATGGCATCAATTAAACAAAAAATTAATAGCAGGTTTTACGACGAGAAATGGAGGAGTTAGTGATCCTCCATTTCAATCACTTAACCTTGGATTGCATGTACCGGATAATCAAGAAAAAATAATTAAAAATAGGGAACTATTAGCCAAAAGGTTGAACATTCCCCTTGAAAATTGGGTTTCTGGTGAACAAGTACATGGGACTACAGTACGAATGATAAACTCAGATGATAAAGGAAAAGGGACACGAGATTATTTTAGCTCTGTACAAGGGGTTGATGGATTAATTACTAATGAGAAAAATATCCTTTGCACCGCTTTTTTTGCTGATTGTGTTCCGCTCTTCTTTTATGACCCCGTAACCGAAATAATTGGAATTGCACATGCCGGATGGAAAGGGACAGTTAATGAAATGGCAGGGTCGATGGTACAAGCTATGAAAGACCAAGGAGTCAATGAATCGAACCTTTTAGTTGTTATAGGACCATCTATTTCCCAAGAAATGTATGAGGTAGATGAAAAGGTTATAGATAACATCAAGGATAAGTATCGCCAAAAATGTGTAAAACCAAGTAAAAATAATCGTTATTTGTTAGATTTAAAGAAATTAAATGTAGAAATCCTTTTACAAAGTGGCGTATTACGTCATAATATAGATGTGACAAATTATTGCACTTTTAAAGATGAATCGTTATTTTTCTCTCATCGAAGAGATAAAGGGAAAACAGGAAGAATGCTAGGCTTCCTTGGGATTATATCTTAATCATAATACTAGGGGGAGTAATGATAACAATGGATGTAGCTTCAAATTTAATAGAAATTCAAGAAAATATGAAATTAGCTTGTGAAAAAAGTAATCGGAAAATAGATGAAATAACGGTTATTGGTGTGACGAAATATGTTACAATAGAACGAGCAGAAGAGACAATTGACGCAGGTATTAAAAATCTTGGTGAAAATCGTAATGAAGGGTTTTTAGAAAAACATAAAGAAATTGGACAAAATGCAATATGGCACTTTATTGGAACACTACAAACCCGAAAAGTAAAAGACATTATTCAAAAGATAGATTATCTTCATTCACTCGATCGTTTATCATTGGCAAAAGAGATAAATAAAAGATCGGAAAAACCAGTGAATTGTTTTGTTCAGGTCAATGTAAGTGGCGAAGAATCAAAACATGGACTAGCACCTGAAAACGTCTTTGATTTTATTAAGGAAATTGAAAAATATGAAAAAATACGTATTGTCGGCTTAATGACAATGGCACCTCATATTGAAGATAGGGATGAAATAAGGAAAGTTTTTAAACGACTGGCAGAATTGCGGGAACAAATTAGTCAAAAAAATTACTCTTATGCACCCTGTCAATTTTTATCCATGGGTATGAGTAATGATTATGATATTGCTATTGAAGAAGGTGCAACCCATATAAGAATTGGATCTAAATTAGTAGGTAGTCTCTAAAAATAAATTGGGGTGATAGGCTTGAGTATAAAAAATAAGCTGAAAAGTTTCTTTGTAGAAGAAGATTACGAGTACGAATATGTAGAAGAAGAGGAAGTTCCGGAAAATAAATTTGTGGAAAAACAAAAGAAAAATCAGAATGTCGTAAGTTTAGCAGCTATTCAGCAACCGAATTCCAAAGTAGTTCTTTGTGAGCCAAGAACATATAACGAAGCACAAGAAATTGCAGATAATATTGTAAGTAAACGTGCAGTTGTTATAAATCTACAAAGGGTTGATCGAAATCAAGCTAAGCGAATTGTAGATTTCCTAAGTGGTACTGTATATGCTTTAAATGGAGATATCCAAAAGCTAGGTTCCGAAACTTTTCTATGTACTCCTGAAAATATTGATGTATCTGGCACGATAACAGAAACTTTAATTAATGAAGATGACTATGATAAAGGATGGTAGTAGTTGATGTATCAGTTGTTACAAATTTTAGATTTAGCACTCAATTTATATAGTTGGGGAATTATTATTTATATTTTCATGTCTTGGTTTCCAGGAGCAAGAGAATCTACTTTTGGAGAACTCTTAGGTAAAATTTGTGAACCTTATCTAGAATTGTTTCGTAAATTTATACCGCCACTAGGAATGATAGATTTTTCACCAATTATCGCGATTTTTGTTTTACATTTAGCTAGAATAGGGTTATTTGAATTCTTTAGAATGTTCCTATTTTAATAAGTATAGTGTTTTTTAGGAGTTTACTATGGATATTTATCAGCATTTTCGAAAAGAGGAACATGGTTTTATAGATCAAGTTCTGTCATGGAAAGAACAAGTTGAAAGAACATTCATACCAAAATTAACGGATTTCCTCGATCCGAGAGAACAACAAATTATTGAAATGCTAATCGGAACGGCACAGGATGATTTGAAGTTATCACTGTTTGGTGGCGGAAATCAAAATGAAAGAAAACGAGCTATTATCGCTCCTTTTTATGAAGAAATTACACAAGAATCTTATCAGCTTAGTTTACTTCAAGCTAATTATCATGAAAAATTTATCTCACTTGAACATCGCGATGTAATGGGAGCTTTTTTATCATTAGGTATTAAAAGAAAAAAATTAGGTGATATTTTTGTTGGGGATGGAAAAATTCAAATAGTAGTAGCGGAAGAAATATCTACGTATGTCCTAACAAATTTACACTCCATCAAAAAAGCGAATATTACATTCGAGGAAATTCTGCTAGACCACCTAATTCAAATGAAAAATGAATGGATTGAATCTGAAAAAACCATATCCTCATTAAGATTGGATGCAGTTTTAAAGGAAATCTATCGTATTTCTAGGAAGGATTCAGCTGAATTTATAAAAAAGCAGTTTGTTAAAGTGAACTATAAAGTTGTGGAAGAAGTTAATTTTCAATTACAAGAAGGTGACTTAATTTCACTTCGTGGTAAAGGGAGAAGCAAATTAGTAAAAGTAAATGGTCAAACGAAAAAGAATAAATGGAAAATAACAATTGCCATTCTAAATTAAATTTTTAGGTTTTTGCAGGATAAAGGAATCTTTTGTCGAATAATAGGACTAGATTAAAATATTTAGGGACGTATTTTTAGCAGGCAGAAAAGTATAACACTTTCTTCCAGGGATTCTGAATACTCGCCCCATCATAATGATTATGATTTGTATCAGTACAATAAGGCATTTGCTCAAAGTATTGTGTCGAATGCCAAGTTTTTAATTTTCTTTAAGGAGGTGGCCAATGTGCCATTAACACCGCTAGATATTCATAATAAAGAGTTTACAAAAAGTTTCCGAGGTTATGATGAAGATGAGGTCAATGAATTCTTAGATCAAGTTATTAAAGACTATGAGATGGTTATTAGAGAGAAAAAAGATTTACAGGAAAAGTTTACTCAATTAGAAGAGAAATTAGGTCATTTTACTAATATAGAAGAGACCTTAAATAAATCCATATTAGTTGCTCAAGAAACAGCTGAAGAAGTAAAAGGTAGTGCCACAAAAGAGTCGAAATTAATTATTAAAGAAGCAGAAAAAAATGCGGATCGAATTATCAACGAAGCATTAAGTAAATCACGACGAATTTCAATAGAAGTAGAAGAATTAAAAAAGCAAGCTAAAGTTTTCCGAACAAGACTTAAAATGTTAGTCGAGGCTCAATTGGAAATGATAAAAACAGATGATTGGGACGAACTTTTTTCAGAAGAAATGAGCGAAGAGCTTGAATTAATTGAAAGTAAATCTTAAATCTTGACGAATAAGAATATTTTACATATAATTCTTAAAAAAGGTTAAAAAGTCGAAATACGATGAAGGAGACAGTATAAAAGTAAATTGCTGATTAGCGATCTAGGGATGGTGAAAGCCTAGAGAGTAATGCTTTTAGAAAATCACTCCAAAGTATCCATTATGAACTAAAGTAATTTTGGACGTGTTATTCCACGTTACGGAAATTGAGTGAATTTAAAATAACGTGTATTTTAAATTTATAAGGGTGGTACCGCGAGTCTTCTCGTCCCTTTTTGGGATTTGAGAGGGCTTTTTTTAGCAGTTGGAAGTATTAGTTAACTTTTATCCTGCAATATTGAAAGTAAGGTATACTTTAAGGTTAGTAGCTTAACCTTAGTTTTCTATAAAACTGAATAAGGAGGAAACAAAATGGACTATAAAGAAACGCTATTGATGCCAAAAACAGCTTTTAAAATGCGTGGAAACTTACCAAATAAAGAACCAAAAAGACAAGAACAGTGGGAAGAAAATAACATATATGAGAAGGTACAAGAAAGAACGAAAGGAAGGCCATCATTCGTTTTACACGATGGCCCACCATATGCTAATGGTAATTTACATATTGGGCATGCATTAAATAAAATTTTAAAAGATTTTATTATCCGTCATAAATCAATGACTGGTTATCATGCACCATATGTACCTGGATGGGATACTCACGGTTTACCTATTGAAGTAGCTTTAAGTAAGGGTAAAAAAGTAGATCGTAAAAAATTAAGTATCGCTGAATTTAGGCAGTTATGTGCAGAATATGCGTTAGGTCAAGTAGATGGACAACGTGAACAATTTAAACAATTAGGTGTTCGTGGTGATTGGGATAATCCTTATCTAACATTATCCAAAGACTTCGAAGCGGCTCAAATTCAAGTATTTGGGGAAATGGCTAAGAAAGGATATATTTACAAAGGTTTGAAACCTGTTTATTGGTCTCCTTCATCAGAATCAGCTTTAGCTGAAGCTGAGATTGAATATTATGATAAAAAATCTCCTTCTATTTATGTTGCTTTTACTGTTCAAGATGGAAAAGGTGTTCTCGAAGAAGGCGATAAAATTATTATCTGGACAACTACACCTTGGACTATTCCAGCAAACTTAGGTATTAGTATCCATCCTGATTTAGAATATGTTAGCGTGCAAGTTGGGGAAGAACGTTTCGTTGTTGCACAGGAATTATTAGAAACCGTTGCGGCAGAACTTGATTGGGAAAATCCTCAAGTTGTTAAAACTTTTAAAGGAAAAGATATAGATAGAGCGGTTGCTAGACATCCGTTTTATGATCGTGATTCTATCGTAATGTTAGGAAAACACGTAACAACAGATGCAGGTACAGGATGTGTTCATACTGCACCGGGCCACGGGGAAGATGACTTTTACGTTGGTAAAGAGTACGGCTTAGAAGCTTTATCACCATTAGACGATAAAGGTGTATTTACAAAAGAAGCTCCTGGATTTGAAGGACTATTCTATGATGATGCTAATAAAGTTGTTACTGAGAAGCTTGAAGAAGCTGGAGCTCTATTAAAACTTGGATTCATTAAACACTCGTATCCTCATGATTGGCGTACGAAGAAACCTACTATTTTCCGAGCAACCTCTCAGTGGTTTGCATCTATTAAAGATTTCAGACAAGATATCTTAGATGAAATAAAGAAAATTAATTGGTACCCAAGCTGGGGTGAAACTAGACTTTATAACATGGTACGTGACCGTGAAGACTGGTGTATTTCTCGTCAACGTACATGGGGTGTGCCAATTCCAGTGTTTTATGGGGAAGATGGAACGCCAATTATTACGGACGAAACAATTAACCATGTTTCTGACTTGTTTGCTGAATATGGTTCAAATGTTTGGTTTGAGAGGGAAGCGAAAGATTTACTTCCAGAAGGGTTTACATCTGAACATAGTCCAAATGGCGAATTTACGAAAGAAACAGATATCATGGATGTATGGTTTGATTCAGGTTCATCACATCAGGCGGTTTTACTTCATAGAGAAGGACATAGAAGACCAGCGGATGTTTACTTAGAAGGTAGTGACCAGTATCGTGGTTGGTTCAACTCATCTATTTCTACAGCAGTTGCAGTTACTGGACAAGCACCATATAAAAATATCGTGAGTCATGGTTTTGTTCTTGATGGTGATGGACGGAAGATGAGTAAATCACTTGGTAATGTTGTGTTACCGTCTAAAGTATTGAAACAATACGGTGCAGATATTTTACGTCTATGGGTAGCATCTGTAGACTACCAAGCTGACGTACGTATTTCTGATGACATTTTAAGACAAATCTCTGAAAGCTATCGTAAAATCCGTAATACGTTCCGATTTATGCTTGGTAATTTGGCGGACTTTGATCCTAATACGGATATTGTAAAAGAAGAAGATTTAGAAGAAGTAGATCGTTATATGCTTAATCGACTACAAAAACTAATTGCTTCTGTTCGTGAAAACTATGAAAAATTCGAGTTTTCTCCAATCTATCATAGTATTCATAATTTCTGTTCCGTTGAATTAAGTTCTTTCTATTTAGACTTTGCTAAAGATATTTTATATATCGAAGCGAAAGATAATAAACGTAGAAGAAGCTTACAAACAGGTTATTATGAAATTCTTAAGTCTTTAGTTCAACTACTTTCTCCAATCATGCCACATACAGCAGATGAGATTTGGGAATTCATTCCTGGCGTAGAGGAGGAAAGTGTTCAATTAACGGACATGCCTGAGCCAAGAAAAATTTCTAATTTCAATGAAGAAAAATGGGATCAATTTATGAAGGTTAGAGATGATGTATTAAAAGCTTTAGAAGAAGCCCGTAACAACAAAGTGATCGGTAAATCTTTAGAATCTAAAGTAACGATTGTTCCAAAAGACAATGAAACAAAAGAAGTACTTAACTCCATTGAACATTTACATCAATTGTTAATTGTCTCAGAAGTAGTTGTTGTAGAATCAGCTGAAAATGCGAAGGAATATCGCTATACGAATGTATTCGTTGAGAAGCATCCTGCTGAAACTTGTGAACGTTGCTGGGTTTCTTCCAATACTGTTGGCGAGGACCAAGATCATCCACATCTATGTACTCGTTGTGCAAGTATTGTTAAAGAGAACTATAGTGCATAAAAAGATATAAATACTCTCCATTGCGGGGAGTATTTTTTATCGTAGGTTAACTGGCTGTAAGACCCTTACTGATTGAAGTTTCACTTATCTGTCATGTTAATAGAGCTTGTCCACTTACGCTTGAAAATAAATGAATTAACGTATAAGATGAAAAAGAACTTTGTATAGAATCGGGGGATTATGAGATGTATTGGTATTACATCATAGCTCTTTTCCTTATTGGAATTGATCAATTAACGAAATGGCTTGTAGTTCGGTTTATGGAAATTGGTGAAAGTATACCGATTATTGATGGCTTGTTTTACTTAACGTCACATCGAAATCAAGGAGCAGCCTGGGGTATCTTACAAGGGAAAATGTTATTTTTCTATATTGTTACGATAATTGTAATCATCGGTGTTGTATATTACATGAATAAATTTGCTAAAAATGATAAATGGTTAGCACTTGGGTTAAGCTTTATATTAGGTGGAGCGATTGGTAATTTTATTGATCGCCTATTTCGAAAAGAAGTAGTAGATTTTTTTGATTCTTACATTTTAAATTACAACTTTCCTATATTCAATATTGCTGACTCTGCACTAACAATAGGTGTTATATTTGTAATTATTGCTACGATTATTGATGAACGAAAGAAAGGAAAAACAAAATAATGAGTTCTTTTCAACACACTATAACTGAGGAACAGGCTAAAAAAAGAATAGATAAAATTTTATCGGAACTTAATGCAGAAAATTCACGCTCCCAAGTACAAGCTTGGATTCAAAGTGGTCACGTATTAGTAAATGGTGAACCAGTTAAAGCGAATTATAAATGCCAAATTGGTGATGATATTATATGGGAAATCCCTGAAACAGAACCATTGGACTTAATACCAGAAGATATTCCGTTAGATATTATTTATGAAGATAATGACTTGCTCGTTGTTAATAAACCAAAGGGGATGGTTGTACATCCATCAGCTGGTCACCAAACAGGTACTTTAGTTAATGCACTCCTTTATCATTGTAAAGATTTATCAGGTATTAATGGTGTAGAAAGACCGGGTATCGTACATCGTATAGATAAGGATACAAGTGGCTTATTAGTAGTAGCTAAAAATGATCTGTCCCACACTGATTTATCGGAACAATTAGCCTCAAAAACGATTAAGCGAAAATATGAAGCAATCGTACACGGTCAAATTCCCCATGAAACGGGTGTAATAGATGCACCGATTGGCAGAGATCCTAAAGATCGTCAGAGAATGGGGATTGTAGATAAAGGGAAACCAGCTGTTACGCATTTTAGGGTACTTAGAAGTTACCCGGATTATACACATATTGAATGTCAATTAGAAACCGGTAGAACGCATCAAATACGGGTCCATATGAGATATATAGGTTTTCCTCTTGTAGGGGATCCAAAATATGGTCCTAGAAAGACATTAGAAACAGATGGTCAAGTCCTTCATGCTAAAATTCTTGGGTTCCGGCATCCTAGGAAGAACGAATGGATGGAATTCGAAATTGAGCCACCAGAATCCTTTAAAAATGTATTACAATATATTGAAAAAATATATTGACATGGGAACTAAAGTTTGAAATAATATTAACAGTTAAATAAAGCCCTTTTAACTATAGTCCCGTGAGGCTAGAAAAGGAATCGTGAATAATAGACGAAGTATTTTCATTATAAATTGAAAAAGTCTATCTAAGAAGATCCTTTTACCTCATGGTAAAAGGATCTTTTTCGTTTCTTAAAGCATGAAAGGTAGTGAATTATTTTGAAGAAAAAAGCAGAAATCTTAGACAATGCTGCAATGAATCGAGCATTAACCAGAATGTCCCATGAAATACTCGAAAAAAATAAGGGTGGGGAAGAAATTATATTAGTTGGGATTAAAACGAGGGGGGTTCCCCTTGCAAAGCGACTTCAAGATAAAATTAAACAAATAGAATCTATTGAAGTCCCTGTAGGTGAAATTGACATTACCCTTTACCGAGACGACTTAGAGAAGGTTTCAACGAATTCTGAACCTGAAATTAAGTCAGCAACAATTGATGAAGATTTATCGGGTAAAAATGTAATTTTAATTGATGATGTTTTATACACGGGAAGAACTGTACGAGCCGCGATGGATGCAGTTATGGATATTGGAAGACCAGCTTTAATTCAATTAGGGGTGTTAGTTGATCGTGGACATCGGGAATTACCAATTCGCGCTGATTATGTGGGAAAAAATATCCCAACATCGGATAAAGAAATTATTGTAGTACATTTAAATGAAATAGACGAAGATGATCAAGTATCGATTTATGAAAAATAAATAAGTATCAACTTTTAATTAAATCCAGAGAGATTTAAAAGGTTGTGAATAGTTGTGTGTGTGCTTAGAATGATTTTTAGCATGCTTACCTCTTTGCAATCTTTTTGCAAAGAGGTTTTTTGTTTATTAGTAAAAAATGAGGTGGAATGATGAAAAATTTTATTTCCGTCAGAGATTTAGATGAGAATAATATTTATAACCTTTTAAAAAGAGCAGAGTATTATCGTGAAAATAATATCTTATTAGAAGAACAACTATTTATAGCAAATTTATTCTTCGAACCAAGCACAAGAACAAAAATGAGTTTTACCGTTGCTGAAAGAAAATTAGGTTTAGAAGTACTAGATTTTCATTCAGAATCTTCTAGTGTTCTCAAAGGTGAGACGCTCTATGATACAGCAAAAACTTTTGAATCGATTGGTGCCAATATGCTTGTAATAAGACATCAATCAGATGATTGGTCAAGGGAATTAAAAGATCTTTCCATTCCGGTGATTAATGCTGGTGCAGGGAAAGCAGACCATCCTACACAATGCATGCTGGATCTATTGACCATTTATCAAGAATATGGAACCTTCGATGGTCTAAGGATTGCTATCGTAGGGGATATCAAACATAGTCGAGTTGCTAGATCAAATGTTCATGCACTTCGAAAATTGGGAGCGAAAGTTTATCTTTGTGCTGCACCCGGTTTTGAGGATGAGGAATTGGAAGTTCCATATATTTCTCTCGATCAAGCAGTAGAAATTTGTGATGTCATCATGTTATTAAGAATTCAACATGAAAGACATCTTCATAAAGCAGAAACTTCAAATTATCTAGATATGTATGGTTTAACGAAAGAACGAGAACAAAAGTTGAAGAAACATGCCATTATCATGCATCCAGCACCGGTTAATCGGGGTGTGGAAATAGATACCGAGTTGGTAGAGTGTTCTAAATCTCGTATATTCAAGCAAATGACAAATGGGGTATATGTAAGAATGGCTATTATTATGCATTTATTAGAAGAGTGGGGGACAATCAATGAAAATCATTTTAAAGAACGCCAAACGTTTACTGTCATCAAATAAATTAGAGAACTGCGAAATTTTAATTGAAAATAAACAAATTAAAGAAATAAATTCCTCTGTAACTGAGATAGCTGACCGTGAAATGGATATGAAGGGTAATCTAGTATTACCAGGTTTTATCGATGTTCACATACACTTAAGAGAACCAGGTGGAGAACATAAAGAGACTATCCTAACTGGTACAAAGGCTGCAGCTCGGGGAGGGTATACTACTGTTTGTTCGATGCCTAATACAAACCCAGTTCCAGATAATGTAGAAACAGTTAAAGCTTTATTGGACAAAATAAAGGAAGATGCACAAGTTCGTGTACTACCTTATGCTGCAATTACAAAGGGCTTAAAAGGTAAAGAGTTAGTAGAATTTGAAAGACTTGCCGAGTTAGGAGTATTCGCCTTTACGGATGATGGTGTAGGAATTCAAACTGCGGATTTCATGTTACAAGCAATGAAACGTGCTAAAAAAGCAGGACGTCCTATTGTAGCCCATTGTGAAGATAATTCGATCGTCTATGGTGGAGTTGTTCATGATGGGAAAGTAAGTAAAGCTCTTAATCTTCCTGGAATCCCATCGTTAAGTGAATCCGTTCAAATTGCACGTGATGTATTATTAGCTGAAGCAACAGGCTGTCATTACCATGTCTGCCATGTTAGCACAAAAGAATCTGTACGCGTAATCCGTGACGCGAAGAGAGCTGGAATTCATGTAACAGCTGAAGTATCACCACACCACCTTATATTGAATGAAGAGGCTATTAAAGCAGATTCCGGAGATTTCAAAATGAACCCTCCACTTCGTGCAAAAGAAGATCAACAGGCATTACTAGAAGGCTTACTCGATGGGACAATTGATATCATTGCAACTGACCATGCACCACACTCGGCTGATGAAAAGGAACAAGGTATGTTAAAGGCTCCATTTGGAATTGTAGGATTGGAAACAGCTTTTCCGCTACTTTACACTAATCTAGTTTTAACAAATAAAGTTACTCTTAATCAGTTAGTAGATTGGATGACAATTAAGCCTGCGGAAGTTTTTGGATTACCATATGGCAGACTAGAAGAAAATGCCATAGCAGATATTACGGTAGTAAATTTAGATAAAAATAGTGTAATTGATAAAAACACTTTCTATTCTAAAGGAAAAAACACTCCATTTCATAATTGGGAAGTAAAGGCACAACCAATCTTAACGATGGTTGATGGAGAAGTTCGTTATATAGATGAGGAGGAAATACAACATGGCTAAACGACAATTAATTTTAGAAGATGGATCATTTTTTGTAGGGGAAGGATTTGGAAGTGAGCATTCTAAATCTGGAGAAATCGTATTTAATACCGGAATGACCGGTTATCAAGAATTAATTTCAAATCCATCTAATTATGGACAAATCATTACTATGACATACCCTTTAATTGGAAATTATGGGATCAATAGAGATGATTTTGAAACCATTACCCCTTTTATTCACGGACTAGTTGTTAAGGAAGTAAGTACCTCACCATCTAATTTCAGAAGTGATGAAAGCTTAGATCATTTCTTAAAAGCTCATCATATTCCTGGGATTTCAGGGATTGATACACGAAAGTTAACAAGAGTAATCCGTGAAAATGGAACGATGAAAGCTATGATTACTAATTTAGAATACTCGATAGAAGAAATTGTTTCAGAACTTAAAAATATGAAATTACCGAATGATCAAGTTAAACAAACATCTACTGTTAAACCTTATGTTGTACCAGGGCGTGGGGAACGCGTAGTTGTCGTAGATTTTGGTGTGAAGCATGGCATTTTAAGGGAATTAACAAAAAGAGATTGTCATATAACGGTTGTCCCTTATAACTATAGTGCTGAAAATATTTTAAGATTAAAACCGGATGGAATTATGTTGACAAATGGACCTGGGAATCCAAAAGATGTTCCGGAAGCAATTGAGATGATAAGAGAAGTTTTTGGAAAAGCACCTATTTTCGGAATTGGTTTAGGCCATCAATTAATAGCACTCGCAAATGGAGCAGATACGGAAAAATTAAAGGTAGGACATCGCGGGTCTAGTCATCCGGTTAAAGATATACATAAAAATAGGACGTATTTAACATCACAAAATCATGGCTATACAGTGAAATTGGATTCATTAGATGGTACAGGACTAGAACCAACTCAACTTTCATTAAATGATCAATCAGTAGAGGGTATCCGTCACCAACTTTATCCTGTATTCTCTGTTCAGTATCATCCTGAAGCATCACCTGGTCCTGAAGATACAAATTTCTTATTTGATAAATACGTTGAAATGATGAAAGAAAATTACAGCAAGAAAGAGGTTGAGTTAAATGCCTAAAAATACTGCTATCGAAAAAATTCTTGTTATCGGATCTGGACCTATCGTGATTGGGCAAGCAGCTGAATTTGATTATTCCGGAACACAAGCTTGCCAGTCGCTAAAAGAGGAAGGATATACCGTAATCCTGGCAAACTCTAATCCAGCTACAATTATGACAGATAATACAGTTGCGGATAAAGTATACATGGAGCCACTAACTGTAGAATTTTTGACGAAAATTATTCGTAAAGAAAAACCAGATGCACTTCTGCCGACACTTGGTGGACAAACCGGTTTAAATTTAGCAATGACTCTAGAAAAATCAGGTGTTTTAAAAAAATATAATGTCACTTTATTAGGATCTTCTTTAGAAGCCATTGAAAAAGCCGAAGATCGTGAGCAATTCAGGAACTTAATGAATGAAATTAATGAACCAGTTCCTGAGAGTAGCATTGTTCATACGGTGGAAGAGGCGGTGGATTTTGCAAATGAAATTGGATATCCACTAATTGTTCGTCCGGCATATACACTAGGTGGTACCGGTGGGGGAATGTGCTACAACAAAGAGGAATTAATGGAAATTACAAAAAATGGATTATCTCTTTCACCAGTTAACCAGTGTTTAATCGAAAGAAATATTGCGGGGTATAAAGAAATTGAATATGAAGTAATACGGGATAAAAATGACCAAGCAATCGTTATTTGCAACATGGAAAATGTAGATCCTGTTGGAATTCATACTGGAGATTCCATCGTTGTTGCACCATCACAAACACTTAGCGATCGCGAATATCATCTTCTACGTAATGCGTCATTAAAAATCATTCGTGCTCTACAAATAGAAGGTGGATGTAATGTTCAATTGGCTCTTGACCCATATAGTTTTAACTACTATGTAATAGAAGTAAACCCAAGGGTTAGCAGATCCTCTGCACTAGCATCGAAAGCTACAGGTTATCCAATTGCAAAAGTAGCTTCAAAAATAGCCGTTGGTTACACGCTAGATGAAATTATTAATCCGATTACCGGCAAAACTTACGCCATGTTCGAGCCAGCATTAGATTACGTTGTTTCAAAACTTCCTCGCTTTCCATTTGATAAATTCAACCGAGGTGACCGTACATTGGGAACACAAATGAAAGCGACCGGGGAAGTCATGGGGATAGGTCGTAACTTTGAAGAAGCTTTATTAAAAGGAATTCGTTCATTAGAAAGTGGTACAGAAGAGCTTTGGTTAAGAAGTTTAGTGAAAGAAGAAAAAGATGTTCTTGTGAAACGTCTTAAAAAAGCAGATGATGAGAGAATATTTGTTATTGCGGAAGCCTTCCGTCGTGGAATGACTGTTGAAGAACTATTTGATTTAACGAAGATTGATCGCTTTTTCTTAGAAAAAATTCATAATCTTATAGAATTTGAAATGGAAATAAAAGTGAATCGATTTTCTAAAGATATCGTTGAAAAAGCAAAGGAATTTGGTGTAGCGGATGCGCAAATTGCAAGATTATGGGGAGTTACGCTTGATGAAGTATATGAATTTAGAGTGCAAGAAAAAATAACACCAGTTTATAAAATGGTAGATACGTGTGCAGCAGAATTTGAATCTGAAACACCTTATTTTTATAGTACTTATGAAGAAGAAAATGAATCTATCGTATCGGATAGAAAGAAAATTCTTGTGTTAGGTTCTGGGCCTATTCGTATTGGACAAGGTATAGAATTTGACTATGCTACTGTACATTCCGTATTGGCGATTAAGGAAATGGGTTATGAAGCGATTATTATGAACAATAACCCAGAAACAGTTTCAACAGACTTTAGTGTTTCGGATAAGTTATATTTTGAACCACTAACTTTAGAAGATGTGATGCATGTCGTGAATTTGGAAAAACCTGAAGGAGTTATCGTTCAGTTCGGTGGACAAACAGCGATTAATCTTGCAGCCGGATTGGAAAGAAGAGGGGTTCAACTATTAGGAACTTCACTCGAATCGATTGACCGTGCGGAAGACCGAGATAAATTTGAGGAACTTCTTGATGAACTCGACTTACTTCGTCCAACAGGTAAAGCAGTGCGTAAACTTGACCAAGCAATTGACGTTGCTAAAAATATTGGATATCCAGTATTAGTTCGCCCATCCTATGTAATTGGTGGAAGTAAAATGGAAATCGTGTACAGTGACGAAGAACTTCAAAACTACTTACAAAAATCGGATAAGGTTGATCCAGAACATCCTATCTTAATTGATAAATACTTAACTGGGATTGAAGTGGAAGTAGATGCTATCAGTGATGGTGAGACAACTATCATTCCAGGTATTATGGAACATATTGAACGTGCCGGGGTCCACTCTGGTGACTCCATGGCTGTCTACCCACCGCAAAGAATTAGTCAAACGGTGAAAGAAAAATGTTTATCTGCAGCGAAATTGATTTCGGAAGCTTTAGCAGTAAAAGGGCTTATCAACATTCAATTCATTATTCGCGATGAGGATGTTTATATTCTTGAAGTTAACCCAAGAGCAAGTAGAACCATTCCATTCTTAAGTAAAATAACTGGTGTAACGATGGCTAATATTGCTACTAAATGTATCTTAGGCACTAAGTTAGTAGATTTGGGATATGAGACTGGTATTCTACCAGAACAAGATCTTGTATCAGTGAAGATTCCTGTCTTCTCATTTGAAAAACTTAGAAGTGTCGATACAATCTTAGGGCCTGAAATGAAATCTACTGGTGAAGCGATTGGTTATGATAAGACATTAGAAAAAGCACTATATAAAGGATTGATTGCTTCTGGGATTAAGATTCCACAAGAAGGAGGAGTTCTTTTAACGGTAGCAGATAAAGATAAGGAAGAAGTTAGAGAAATTGCGGAACGATTTGATCAACTTGGATTCCAACTGTATGCAACGAAGGGAACAGCAGAGTATTTAGGACAATTTGCAATACCAGTAACAAAAGTTGAAAAGGTTGGTTCTACTAAGCCAAATGTCCTCTCTACGATTGAAAGTGGACACGTACAATTTGTTATTAATACATTAAACTCCGGTAAAAAAACACGTTCGGATGGATTCCTAATACGTAGACAATCTGTAGAACACGGCATTCCTTGCTTAACTAATTTAGACACGGCAAATGCAATTTTAAACGTGATTGATTCTACAACTTTCAGTGCTAAACCAATGACAGATAAAGAGGTAGTGGTACTATGATTAGAAAGGAAAGTATGAAAATTGTTTCCACTAAGGAAATCGCAAAAGAAACGGTAGAGATGGTTCTAAAGAACAGCTACATTAGTGAAAATGCAATTCCCGGACAGTTTCTCCATATATTATTAGATGGTCATACACTTCGTAGACCTATCTCGATTGCAGATGTTGATAAAGAAAACGAAATGGTAACGATTCTTTTTAAAAAGTTAGGATTTGGAACGGAAAAATTATCCGAGTCAAAAGTGGGAGACGTTCTAAATGTTCTCGGACCTAGTGGGAATGGATTTGAAATTAGTTTAGAGGGGATTCATACGGTCCTATTAATAGGAGGAGGGATAGGGGTCCCTCCCATGTATTATTTAGGAAAATCCCTTGCCAAACAAAATATGAATGTCATTTCTGTTCTTGGATTTCAATCGAAAGAACATGTGTTTTACGAAGAGAGGTTCCAACAATTTTCAAAAACTTATGTCGTAACAAATGATGGTTCATACGGTGATAAAGGATTTGTTACAAATGTAATTCCAAAAGTAGGAGAATTTGATCGTTTTTACTCTTGTGGCCCCCTTCCTATGTTAAAAGCGATAACCAATGAACTATTCGAAAAAGAAGGATTTATTTCTTTAGAAGAACGTATGGGATGTGGAGTCGGAGCATGTTTTGCTTGTGTAGTACCAACTAATACTGAAAAAGGTTATAAAAAAATCTGTAGTGACGGTCCTGTATTTGATGCCAGGGAGGTTATATTATGAGTCGGTTGCAAGTGAACTTACCCGGACTTAATTTAAAGAACCCAATTATGCCAGCGTCAGGCTGTTTTGGTTTCGGTCGAGAATATAGCCAATTCTATGATTTAAGTAAATTAGGAGCTGTTATGATGAAAGCAGCTACGGGGAGTGAGAGATTTGGTAACCCTACTCCACGTGTTGCTGAAACAGCATCTGGTATGCTTAATGCAATCGGTCTTCAGAATCCAGGAGTAGAAAAAATTATTGAAAATGAAGTACCGTTTCTTGCTCAATATGATATGAGTGTCATTGCAAATGTGGCTGGTAGTACGGTGGAGGAATATGAATATGTTGCTAGAACTTTTAACCATACAAATAATGTTCATGCGCTTGAATTAAACATTTCGTGCCCAAATGTCAAAGAAGGTGGTATCCAATTTGGAACAGATCCTTCGATGGCCGCAAAAGTGACGGAAATAGTGAAAAAGGCTAGCAATCTACCTGTATACGTTAAATTATCACCAAATGTAACAGATATCGTAACGATGGCAAAAGCAGTAGAAAGTGCAGGAGCGGACGGGTTATCAATGATTAACACCTTAACTGGTATGCAAATTCATCTTCCAACTAAAAGACCATTAATCGCTAATAAAACAGGTGGATTATCTGGTGCCGCAATTAAACCTATCGCCATTCGAATGATTTATGAAGTAAAACAACATGTTCAAATTCCAATCATTGGAATGGGTGGCATAAGTAATGCAGAAGATGTTTTGGAATTTTTATTAGCCGGAGCAAGTGCTGTTGCTGTCGGTACTGCAAATTTTTCTAATCCTCTTATTTGTTCGGAAATCATTGATGAATTATCTATAACATTAGAACGATATGGTTTCGGCTCAGTAGAACATGCAATCGGAAAGGCGGTTATGAATGAGTAATCCATCGTTTTTTATAGCACTAGACTTCGAAAATTGGAATGAAGCGGAAAAGTTTCTTGTAAATAATGAATTAAAAGGAGTTCCGGTTAAAGTAGGAATGGAATTATTCTATCAAGAAGGCCCATCTGTAATAGAAAAATTAAAAGAAAATAATCATCCTATTTTTCTTGATTTAAAATTACACGATATACCAACTACTGTGATGAAAGCTATGCGCAATCTAGGGAAATTAGGTGTAGACATAGTCAATGTTCATGCATTAGGTGGAAGTGATATGATAAAAGCTGCTAAAGAGGGTCTTTTAAGTAGCAACACAGAGACTAAATTAATCGCAGTAACTATTTTAACTTCCATGGATAAACATTCGTTAAACAATGAACTTCTCATTCCTGGAGATGTATTAAATAATGCAATGCATTTTGCAGGTTTAGCTAAACAGAGTGGAGCGGATGGCGTGGTATGTTCGGTTCATGAAGCAATGGGTATAAAAAAACAATGTGGGAATGACTTTTTGACAGTGACACCAGGAATTCGTTTAGAAAATACAGATGTAAATGATCAGAAACGAGTTGCTACTCCTTCATACGCAAAGGAAAATGGCGCTGATATTTTAGTCATCGGAAGAAGTATTACAAAAGCTCAGAATCCCCGTGTGGCATATGAAACAGCATTAAAGGAGTGTGGAATAAAATGACATTAAGTCATGAAATAGCACGTGATTTATTAGAAATTAAAGCAGTACAAATTAATCCGAACGAATACTTTACTTGGACTTCAGGTATTAAATCACCAATTTATTGTGATAATAGATTAACGATGTCTCACCCGGCGATACGTAAAAAAATTGTGGAGGCATTTGTTCAAAAAATAGAAGAAATGGATGAAAAACCTGAAGTTATTGCCGGTTGTGCTACGGCGGGTATTCCTCATGCTGCTTGGTTGGCTGAAAGTTTAGACCTTCCAATGGTATATGTACGTTCTAAACCGAAAGGCCACGGAAAAGGTAACCAAATTGAAGGGGAAATTAAAGAAGGACAAAAGGTGTTGGTCATTGAAGATCTCATATCAACTGGTGGTTCTTCCATTGAATCAGCAAAGGCTCTCGAAAAAGTAGGTGCTAAGATTTTAGACGTATTTGCTATTTTTACGTATGGTTTGGAAAAATCAACGCAACAATTTGAAGCTGCAAATCTTTCTTTTTCAACGATAACCAATTTTGATGAATTAATTAGTGCATTACTAGAGGATGGTAAATTAAATAGTCAACAAAAGAATGAATTACTGGAGTGGCGTGATAATCTATAATAACAAGCGTTCATGGGACACTGTGTTCACATGGACGTTTCTTTATTATGATATTGGATTAAGCAAATATATCCTATATAATTAGTTATAAATAATGTGATTAAAGGATAGACCGCTATGAAAATAGAAGATTATGAATTACTATTAAAGTTGAATGAAATTGGAACAATCAGGGGAACAGCCAAAGTTATTTTAGTTTCTCAACCAGCTGTAACGCAAAGGTTAAAATATATGGAAGAATATTTTGGAGAACAAATATTCATTCGTACATCTAAAGAACTTATTCCAACACCAAGTGGTGAAATCATATTAAATTATGCGAAAGAAATTGTTGAAAAAGAAAAGAAATTAAAAAATGAATTGGCTAAATCGAGTCATGATGTACAAGGAACATTATCGATTGCTTGTTCCTCCCTTATAAGTCAACGATTTTTACCAGGTATCTTGGGAGAATATACAACAAAGTTTCCAAAAGTAACGATTGACTTAGTCACGGGTATTAGTGAAGACATCATGAGAAATTTTAATAAATACCATGTGAGCATTATCCGTGGACAAAAATTAAAAAACAGTACTTGCATTCACTTGTTTTCTGACCCTTTATATATTTTTGATACGGAGGAATTTCCCAAAGACAAATTAAAGGAACGCCCGCTAATCTCATTTAGCAGTGATGATAGCATGCATGACCAAGTTGATAATTGGCTATATTTTCATCAAGATAAAATTAAGCCATTAAAAATGATGACGGTGGATCAAATTGAGACGTGTAAGCAGTTTATGAAACAGGGAATTGGAATGGCAGTATTGCCGGAGAGTGTATCGGATTCAATGAAAGAGGAGTATCCGAATGTACCATTAAAATTAGATGGGAAGCCGGTTACACGTGATACATGGATTTGTTTTCAAGAAGGGGTAAGACAATTACCTCAAGTGGACCATTTTATTACTGCATTAACTTCTACAAAATATTTAAAAAGCAAGCATTCCTAACTAGAATGCTTGCTTTTTAAGCTCTTAAACGATCAACATTTTCCTTGGAAGGTGTTACGAATAACGTTTTCTGATTTTCATATATGACGAAGCCTGGTTTTGCTCCATTTGGTTTTTTAACGTGTCTTACCTTTGTATAATCTACGGGGACGGTAGAAGAGTTCTGGGATTTACTGAAATATGCTGCAATGACCGCTGCTTCTTCCAATGTTTTTTGACTTGGTTCAGGTGAACGAATAATGACATGTGAACCTGGGATATCTTTCGTGTGAAGCCATATTTCATCCCGTCGTGCTAATCGCATCGTTAAGTATTCATTTTGTTTATTATTTTTCCCAACAAGTATTTCTGTACCATCGGAAGATATATACTTTTCAAGAACTGGTTTAGAAGGCTTGTTTTTCTTTTTATCTTTCCTTTGTTTCTTCAAATAACCTTCTTCCCTTAATTCCTCTCGTATATCTTCAATATCCTCTACTCCCGCAACATCCATTTGTTGTAGCAATTGATCAAAATAAGAAATTTCCTCTTTCGTTTTTTCTATTTCTTTTTCAACGACATGTTTTGATGTTTTTAATTTGTGATACGTTTTAAAGTAATTTTGGGCATTTTCACTAGGTGATTTATTAGGATTTATAGAAATCATTCGTTCCTTTTGTTCTGGATCATAATAATCTAAAACTTTTACTTCTTTATCCCCTTTGGAAATTAGGTGCATGTGAGCTGTAAGTAATTCCCCTAGTCGTTGATACTCCTCGGCATTCTCTGCTTTTTTTATTGTTTTTTCGTGTTTCTTTAATTTTCTTTCATTTTTGTTTTTTTCATTATGGATAAATCGGTATAAATCCTTTGCTTGTTGTTTAACCCGATCTCGCTCTGCTTTACCTGAGTAAAAAGCATCAAGCATTTTATTCACATCTTCGAATGACTCTACATCTCCCGAAAATGATGAGATAGGGATTACGTGAAAGTCTTCTTTATTGTTTCGATAAATCGCGGGTACATATTTGTTATCGATTAATTGTTCTTTTATCTTGTCAAATGTATCCATATAAACAGAGGTGGAACCTAAATCAATCCGATGTAATAGCTCCCTAGCAATAAAAGGCGAAAATCCTTCTAATGTTTCAACAAACTGCATTTCCATTTTTCCAGCATTAAAATCTAAACGTTTAATAAAATCTTCACCATTAATTTCTAATGGATTTAATTTATTTTGATTAGGGGGCAATATATATTTTTGTCCCGGTAAAATAGTTCGATGTCTATTTTGTGCTATAGAGATGTGTTTGAAACTGTCCAAAATATGTCCTTTTTCTTTATCGACAAGCATTACATTACTGTGCTTACCCATTAGCTCAAAAATGAGTAATTTTTGACTAATATCTCCAATTTCATTTTTAGATTGTATGGTAAACGTTATAATTCGTTCCATCCCTTTTTGGTCTATCGCTTCAATAATTGCCCCTGATAAATATTTCCTTAATATCATACAAAACATAGGTGGTTCTTTAGGGTTTTTGTATATATCTTCTGTTATATGAAAGCGAGCATAAGTAGGGTGAATGGATAACAATAATGAATGATTTTTACCCTTACTACGAACGGTGAAAACAAGTTCAGTTGGAGTTGGTTGATATATTTTCGTAATCCTTCCAGGTATAAGTTCCTTTTTTAATTCTTCTGTAACAGCTCTAGTGACAATACCATCAAATGGCATTTGATTCACCTCCATGTGCAATTATAGCATTTTTTAGGACAAGTATGCATAGATATCAGATAGAGCTATGGAAGAATTTCATGTACTATAATGATCGCGGAGGAATGAGGATGAAGTGGTATCAATTAGATGTAGAAAAGGTAGAACAAAAGTTACATGTTTTATCAAGTAAAGGATTGAATGAAAAACAAGTACAGGAACGTCGGAAACAATATGGTGAAAACGAGCTTAAATCACAAAAACATACACCAAAATGGCTTATTTTCTTAAAACAGTTTCAAGATTTTATGGTCATAGTATTGCTTGCGGCTACATTGATTGCTGGATTGCTTGGGGAATATGTCGATGCCATTGCGATTATGATCATAGTATTAGTAAATGGGCTTATCGGTTATTTTCAAGAGCAAAAGGCAGAAAAGTCATTGGAAAAACTTAAGGAACTATCTGCACCAATGGCAAATGTTCTTCGTGACGGAAAATGGGAGAAGGTTCCTTCAAAAGAGGTAGTAGTTGGAGATATTGTTCGAATGAATAGTGGGGATCGAGTTCCCGCAGATGTACGAATTACAAAGTCGAATAGTATGGAAACAGAAGAATCCGCTCTTACTGGGGAGTCACTTCCAGTAGTTAAACATGCAAGTGCCATTCGTAAAGAACATTTAGATGCCCAAGACCAGGTAAATATGGGATTTATGGGAACACTTGTTACAAGAGGATCAGGAATTGGTGTTGTTGTTGGAATAGGTATGAACACGGTTATGGGCCAAATCGCTTCATTGATGGCCAATACTAAGAAAAGTCCAACCCCACTAGAAAGACGATTAGCTGAATTAGGAAAAATACTCATTGTAGTTGCGTTATTATTAACCGCATTAGTTGTCGTATTAGGAATTCTTGAAGGAAAACCAACATATGATATGTTTTTAGCCGGAGTTTCTCTTGCGGTTGCAGCTATCCCTGAAGGATTACCCGCAATTGTGACTGTAGCATTATCATTAGGTGTACAAAGAATGATTAAGAAAAAAGCTATCGTAAGAAAATTATCTGCAGTGGAAACACTTGGTACAGCTTCCGTTATTTGTTCCGACAAAACAGGTACAATGACAGAAAACCAAATGACTGTAAAGGAAATATTCTTAAATGGTAAACATCTATATGTAAGTGGGGATGGTTACGATATCCATGGGGACTTTTTTCTAAATAATAAAAAGATAGAAAATGATTATCCGAATTTGAAGAATATGCTTTTATATGGGGTGCTTTGTAATAATTCTTCCTTAATGGTTAAAAAGGGTAAATATTTTATCGATGGTGACCCTACAGATGGGGCGCTATTAGTAGCTGCTAGGAAAATAGGTTTAAAACCAATGGATGAGGAAAGATTTAAAATTATAAAAGAGATTCCATTTGATTCCGATAGAAAGAGAATGAGTGTCATTATAGAAGATGAGAATGGAAAACGATTATTAATTACAAAAGGTGCCCCAGATGTATTGCTTCCTCGAACGTCCTATCAATTAAAAGAAAAGAATAGAGAAATTCTAAAAAAAGAAGATAAAGTGAAAATTGAAAAGGCCATGGAAGATATGGCAAATAAAGCACTAAGAACAATAGCTGTTGGTATCCGACCATTAACCACGAAAGATACATTAGATGATGCGTTTTTAGAAAATGAATTAACCTTTATTGGTCTTTATGGAATGATTGATCCACCAAGAAAAGAAGTGAAATCAGCGATAGAAGAATGTAGACAAGCTGGAATTAAGACAGTAATGATTACTGGGGATCACGTAAATACAGCAAGTGCTATCGCTAGAAACCTAAATTTGTTACCAGAAAATGGACTAGTTCTAGAAGGGCACCAATTAAATCAAATGTCAGTAGAGGAATTAGAAGACATTATCGATGATACGTATGTTTTTGCTAGAGTAACTCCTGAACATAAATTGAAAATTGTTAAAGCCTTTCAAGAAAAAGGGCATATCGTTGCTATGACTGGTGACGGAGTAAATGACGCTCCAGCAATTAAAGCGAGTGATATTGGTATTAGTATGGGAATAAATGGTACGGATGTAACAAAAGAAGCATCCTCCCTTGTTTTAATGGATGACAACTTTGCTACTATTAAATCTGCCATTAAAGAGGGTAGGAATATTTATGAGAATATAAGGAAATTTATCCGTTATTTATTAGCTTCCAACGTTGGAGAAATATTAGTGATGCTATTTGCTATGTTATTAGCACTGCCACTTCCGTTAGTACCGGTTCAAATTCTATGGGTGAATTTAGTAACGGACGGGCTTCCAGCGATGGCCCTGGGTTTAGATAAAGCAGAAGAAAATTCGATGAAAAGACCGCCACGAAGTCCAAGAGAAGGAGTTTTTTCAAGAGGATTAGGGTTCAAAATAATTAGCCGTGGGATAGTAATTGGTTTAGTTACATTGATAGCCTTTATGGTTGCATATCAAAATAATCCTGAAAATCTTGTATATGCGCAAACGATGGCATTTACTACTTTAGTCATGGCTCAATTAATTCATGTATTTGATTGTAGAGCGGAGAATTCTATTTTCGATAGGAATCCCTTTGGAAATATATACCTTGTTGCAGCGGTATTATCTTCCATTATACTATTATTAGTCGTTATCTATTGGGAACCATTACAACCAATTTTCCATACTACAAGCTTGCCGCTAAAAGATTGGTTATTAATTGGTGCGCTGAGTGCAATACCGACCGTATTATTTGCCTTTAAAAGATCCAATAAGTAAATAGTGAAGGTTCGAGAAATTGATTGATACATTTTCTCGAACCTTTTTCATATTTAATCTACGTTATGCTATAATAATGCACAGTATAATAATTTTATATAATGAATGATAAAGATTCTATCTTTTTATTAATTAACTATTGTATAATGAATTATCACGCTTGACTGGTTGGTTATCTACATAGAAAGATATAGGGGGAAAAATTTTGAGTTTAAGTTTGATTAATATCGGATTTGGAAATGTAGTTTCAGCAAATCGAATTATTTCGATTGTCTCACCTGAATCAGCACCTATCAAACGAATTATTACTGTAGCAAGAGATAACAATAAGTTAATTGATGCTACGTATGGTCGTAGAACGAGAGCAGTTATTATTACTGATAGTGACCATGTCGTGTTATCCGCTGTTCAACCAGAAACTGTTGGACAACGTGTCATAAGCAATGATGAAATTACAGAGGAGTAAATTCTGTATTTGATAAACTAGAGGTTGTTCAAAAAGTCCGGTGAAAATGATACTTCGGTACAGGGGACCTTCGACTAAGTTCCGTCACGTCCTGTGACGAACGTCGAAGTCACCACATCCTGTGGAAGTTCGTTGGCTTGCTTTTCCGCGGCTCACGTATTAATCGCATACGTTCCGCTGCTCAAAGCTACGCCGCCTCGAACTGCTCGGTCCTTTTCATCCTCCTTTTTGAACACGCACTAATAGGAGGAAATGTTTTGAAAGATGAGAAAGGAATCTTATTTATTCTTTCAGGTCCATCTGGAGTTGGAAAGGGAACAGTAAGAAAAAGATTATTTGAGAAGGCAACTGATCTTAAGTATTCTATTTCCATGACGACAAGAGAAAAAAGACCAGGAGAATTTGATGGTGTAGATTACTTCTATAAAACAAGAGAAGAATTTGAAAGTTTAATTGAACAAAATGAGCTTTTAGAATATGCTAAGTATGTTAATAATTATTATGGAACACCGCGTAAGTACGTGGAGGAAACTTTAGAAAAAGGCTTTGATGTTTTTCTTGAAATTGAAGTTCAAGGTGCCTTGCAAGTTAAAAAGAATTTTCCAGAAGGTGTTTTCATTTTCTTATTCCCACCGAGTCTAGATGAATTGAAGAATCGTATACTTGGTCGCGGTACAGAATCGAGTGATTTAGTGTTAAATCGATTAAAGGAAGCTAGGAAAGAGATTGATATGATGGATGCGTATGATTATGTTGTGGTGAACGACCAGGTTGATCATGCTGTAGAAAAAATCGAATCAATTATTCAAAGTGAGCATTTAAAAAGAGAACGAATTGCTAAACAATACAAAAAAATACTGGAGGATGATCAAATATGATGTTAGAACCATCCATTGATGTTTTACAAGAAAAAGTAAGATCAAAATATAAACTCGTCATTTTATCAGCTAAGCGTGCAAGACAAGTGAGTGAAACGAAGGATCTACAGGTGGAAAATCCTAGGTCTGAGAAATATGTTGGAATGGCACTTGAGGAAGTCGTTGCAGGAAAGTTATACTTAGAAGCTGATGATGAATAAATAATAGGAAAGCCCTCGCAAATTTGCGGGGGTTTTCTGTATCTAGACTTTTCGTTTGTCTTAATATTATTTGGCACTTATAGTATAAATAAAGCAGAATATGTCGAACGTTTGGAGAGGAGAAAAAGTGGTGATCCAAAAGAATATTTTATTATGTGTATCAGGTGGAATAGCTGCGTACAAGGCATGTGCACTTACGAGTAAGTTAACGCAAAAGGGTGCTAATGTGAAGGTAATCATGACGGAAAGCGCAAGTAAATTTGTTTCACCGTTAACGTTTCAAGCACTATCTAGAAATCCAGTATATACAGACACTTTTGATGAAAAGGATCCGGAAAAAATTGCTCATATTGATTTAGCTGATTGGGCAGAGTTGATTCTCATTGCACCTGCAACTGCAAACATAATCGGAAAAGTAGCAAATGGAATGGCTGATAGTATGTTAACTACAACATTATTAGCTTCTCAGGCACCGGTTTACGTTGCACCAGCAATGAATGTACATATGTATCAGCACCCAGCTGTTATAAAGAATATGAGGAAATTAGAAGAATGGGGGTATCATTTTATTGAACCTGGTGCTGGTTACTTAGCTTGTGGCTATGTTGGGAAAGGTAGATTAGAAGAGCCAGAAACGATTATAGAGGTTTTGGAAGAACATCAAAATAATAATTTATTATTGTCTGGAAAGAGAGTTCTAGTGTCAGCTGGCCCAACAAGGGAAAAGATTGACCCTGTTCGTTTTTTTACAAATCGTTCAACAGGAAAAATGGGTTTTGCGCTTGCACATGTTGCTGCTGAAATGGGTGCAGAAGTAATACTAGTCTCTGGACCTACTGAACAAAAAGTGAATAATAATCGCATAATAAGAGTAGATATCGAAACTGCAGAAGAAATGTATGAAAAGATGAATGAGTTTTTTTCAGAAAGTGATATCGTTATTAAGGCAGCGGCTGTTGCAGACTATAGACCGAAAACAATTTACAATCAAAAAATGAAAAAGCAACCTGGTGAATGGAATATCGAAATGGAAAGAACGAAAGATATTTTAAAATCATTAGGAGAAAAGAAAACGAATCAATTTTTAGTTGGTTTTGCTGCTGAAACGAACAATCCATTAGAATATGGTTTAGACAAGTTGGAAAAGAAAAATTTAGATGCTATTGTTATTAATAACGTAGCTGAGGAAGGTGCAGGTTTTGGAGCCGATACCAATATTGTTACCTATGTGAATAGGTTTCATGAAAAGGAAGAACTAAGTATCGCTTCGAAAAAAGCAATAGCAAGGAAGTTATTTCTTTTGATTGACCGTGATTTGCGAGCTGATAGCCAGTGAATATAGTAAAAGTGATAGTAGATGTACCATCGAGCGCCATCAATCAAACTTTTGACTACTCCATTCCCAATAGGTTTCAAGAGATAGTAGAACCGGGGATGCGAGTAATTGTACCATTTGGTCCTAGAAAGATTATGGGCTTTGTCGTTGACCGTATTTCGGAATCATCATTTGATAAGTTAAAAGATATTGTTGATGTATTAGATATTACTCCTGTTTTAACGAAAGAATTACTTGATTTAGGTAAGTGGGTTGCTAATAATACGTTAAGTTTATCGATTACTGCATTACAGGCTATGTTGCCACAGGTTTTAAAGTCAAAGTATAGGAAACAATTAATTCGGGAAACTGATGAAGTTTTAACTAAGGAATTGGAACATTTATTTGCGGGTAGAGACTTTATAGATTATGAAGAATTTGAAAATGCAAATATTAGTTATTATCAATTACAAAAGGCAATTCAAGAAGGGGAAATATCCATTGAATATCTTGTTGAGTCAAAAATAACAAAAAAACAAATAGTAATGGTAAAACCCTCCAAGGAATCCTATTTACTTGAAGAAGCATTAATGGATATTCCCAAAAATGCGAATAAGCAAAAACAGGTAATTTCGTATTTTTTAGAATTTCCAAACCCAATTTCGCAAAAAGAATTAATAAATAAAGCGAAGACTACTTCTAGTACGATAAGGAATTTAGTTGATAAAGGAATTTTAGAAACGTATAAACAAGAAATCTTCCGCAATCCATATAATGATAATGCCATTAAACGTACGACACCATTACCATTAACAGAAGAGCAAAAAAATGCAATCGAACCAATTCATACAACTATTAACGAAAATCGACATGAAGTATTTCTACTGCATGGGGTAACGGGGAGTGGAAAAACAGAAGTATATTTACAAGCTATTCAAAACGTAATAAGTAAAGGAAAAGAAGCGATTGTACTTGTTCCTGAAATATCGTTAACTCCACAAATGGTAGAACGTTTTAAAGGTCGTTTTGGTAAAAAGGTAGCGGTCATGCACAGTGCTTTATCCGCAGGGGAAAAATATGATGAATGGCGAAGAATCCATCGGAAAGAAGTACAGGTTGTAGTCGGTGCCAGGTCCGCGATTTTTGCTCCTTTTGAAAATTTAGGAATAATTATCATCGATGAAGAACATGAAACAACGTATAAGCAAGAAGATCAACCACGCTATCATGCGAGGGATGTAGCAATTGAGAGAGGGAAGTATCATCAATGTCCAGTTGTTCTGGGGAGTGCAACACCGACATTAGAATCTTATGCTAGAGCGAGTAAAGGGGTATATACATTAGCTACACTGAGTAAACGTACTAATGATCAACCGATGCCACATGTTGATATTATTGATATGCGTAAAGAGCTTCATGCAGGAAACCGTACGATGTTTTCTAGAAAGCTTATGGAAAAAATGGAACAATGTATTCAAAGAGGGGAACAAGTAGTGCTTCTATTGAATAGAAGGGGTTATTCTACTTTTGTTATGTGTCGTGATTGTGGACACGTCATGGAATGCCCTCATTGTGATATCGCGTTGACCTATCATAAAAATTCCAATCGGCTAAAATGTCATTATTGCTCTTATGAGACGAATCTTCCTACAAGCTGCCCAGAGTGTACAAGTGATTCTATCCGTTATTTTGGAACAGGAACACAAAGGGTAGAGGAAGCGTTAGGTAAACTGCTTCCAGAAGCAAGAATTTTAAGGATGGATGTTGATACAACGAGAAGAAAAGGGTCACATGAAAAAATCTTAAAAGAATTTGGCGATCGAAAAGCTGATATTTTATTAGGTACACAAATGATTGCTAAGGGACTAGATTTTGAAAATGTTACATTAGTTGGTGTTCTTACGGCTGATTCTATGCTTCATCTACCAGATTTCAGATCTAGTGAAAGAACGTTTCAACTGTTAACTCAAGTTAGTGGGAGAGCTGGAAGGCATGAATTAACAGGTGAAGTTCTTGTTCAAACGTATACTCCAGATCATTATAGTATAGAACTTGCGAGTGTTTACAACTTTCTTGACTTTTATGAAAAGGAAATGTCGATGAGAAGGAAATTCAAGTATCCACCGTATTTTTATCTTGTGCTAATCACGGTTTCGCATGAAAATAACGTGTTAGCAGTACAAAGGACACAAACAATTGTTCAACTGTTGATGAAGTATGTGAAAAGAAATACAGTCGTGTTAGGACCAACACCATCGCCAATCCCACGTATCAAAGATAGATATCGATATCAATGCATGATAAAATACAAAAATGAACCAAATTTACGACCGTTATTAAATAAAATATTGGAATATTTTTCGGACGATATAAGAAAAAAAAATCTTTTGATTACGGTGGATTTAGAACCATATCATTTTATGTAGATTCTAAGAGAATTTGAGAAAGAAGGTTAAATAATGAAACGAATAGTATTTATGGGAACTCCTGATTTTTCGGTACCAGTATTAAGGTCTTTAGTTGAATCAGAATATGAAATAGTTTTAGTCGTAACTCAACCAGATCGGCCCAAGGGTAGAAAGCGAGTCATTACTCCTCCGCCTGTGAAGGTTGAGGCAGAGAAACATCGTATCCCCGTATTTCAACCAGAAAAACTAAAAGACGAATATATGAAGATTTTATCTTATGAACCGGATTTAATAGTGACAGCAGCATATGGTCAGCTACTGCCAAATGAATTATTAGAAACACCACCATTTGGCTGCATTAATGTACACGCATCTTTACTTCCAGAATTACGTGGGGGCGCTCCGATTCATTACTCCATCATTCAAGGCAAAAAAGAAACTGGAATAACCATTATGTATATGGTGGAGAAACTGGACGCCGGTGATATTATTTCTCAAGTCAAAGTACCTATTGAAAATAAGGATCATGTCGGAACTTTACATGATAAGCTTTCCGAAGCGGGTTCTAAATTATTAATGGAAACATTACCAAATATTTTTACAAGAAGTATTCATCCGATTAAACAAGATGATACGAAAGCTACATTCGCTTCCAATGTAAAACGGGAACAAGAAAAAATTGATTGGAATAAATCAAATATAGAAATATATAATCAAATTCGTGGTTTACATCCATGGCCAGTTGCCTTTACTACTTATGAAAATAAAAATATGAAAATTTGGTGGGGTGAACCTGATCAAATTGAATATACTGGTAAACCTGGTGAAATAGTGAAAGTAGAAGAAGATTCCTTTACTGTTGTTAGTGGTGATGGCTGCGGTATTAGAATTACGGAAATTCAACCAGCTGGAAAAAAACGTATGTTTGTGAAAGACTATCTTCGCGGTGCAAGTGATCGAATAAAAACAGGATTAATTTTAGGTGATTAAATGAAAACTTACCAGCTTAGAAATTCTATTTTAGACTTATTGATTCGGACTGAAAAAGATCAAGGATTTAGCCATTTATTAATTGATCATGAGATCAAATCGAATCGAATAAATCCGAAAGATGAGAAGTTACTGACGGAAATTGTATATGGGACGTTACAAAGAAAAATAACTTTAGATTATTTTATAGATTACTATATGAATTCAAAGAAAAAATTGGATCTATGGGTAAGAATGCTTTTACGAATGTCTATTTATCAAATGGTGTACTTAGATAAAGTTCCCGACCACGCAGTTATACATGAGGCAGTGGAAATCGCTAAAAAGCGTGGCCATAAGGGGATAGCTGGTTTTGTGAATGGTATTCTTAGAAGTATTCAGAGAAACGGCATTCCGGATACTGCTATGATTAAAGACGATGCAAAAAGGTTATCGATTGAAACAAGTCATCCAGAATGGCTTGTCAAACGCTGGATTTCAGAGTATGGCTACGAAACTACGAAGAAAATGTGTGAAGAAAATATTTCTAAACGCCCACAATCTATCCGCGTACAACCTTTAAAAATAACACGGGAAAAGGCCATTGAAACATTAAGTGAATTAGGATTTGTAGTAGAACCTTCCATCTTATCTGAACAAGGTATCATTGTGAAGAAAGGTAATGTATTAACTACCGATTTATTCAAAAATGGGTTTTTAACGATACAAGATCAAAGCTCGATGCTTGTTGGGGAAATGTTACAAGTAAAACCCCATATGAAAGTATTGGATTCTTGCAGTGCACCTGGCGGAAAAGCAACCCATATTGCCGAGAAGATGGAAAATGAAGGAATCGTTTATGCTTATGATCTACATAAGAAAAAAGTTAATTTAATAGAAGAGAAAGCATCCACCCTCGGCCTTTCTATTATTAATGCGAACCAAGCTGACGCCAAAAAATTAGGTGAAGTTCATGAAGCGGAAAATTTTGATCGTATTCTAGTAGATGCGCCATGTTCTGGTCTAGGAGTTATGCGTGGTAAACCAGAAATTAAATATAATAAAAAGGAAGAAGATATAAGCAATCTTTCTAAAGTTCAACTTGAAATTTTAAATAGCGTCTCCCCATTGTTAAAAACAGGTGGATTATTGATATACAGTACATGTACAGTGGATACGAGTGAAAATGAAAATGTTGTTCAAGCATTTCTAAAAAGTCATTCTAACTTTAAGGTAGACGAGACATTTTTCAGTGATTTACCAAATGAAACAAAAGGCTTAACCGGAATTTCGAAGTATGGATTCCAATTATTTCCACAAGATTTCCAAACGGATGGCTTTTTCTTAACTCGTCTTAAAAAAATTCAATAATATTGTTCTTTTATGTTGGGATTTGTGTAATACTTGGAGTAATATGAGCGACTCTTAATGCTTGGGGGTATTTGATGAGAGGTACATTCTTAACTGATAGGGGTAGGGTAAGAAGTCATAATGAAGATGCCGGTGGGATTTATTATAATTCTTCAAATCAACTATTAGCAGTCATTGCTGATGGAATGGGAGGGCACCTTGCTGGTGATGTCGCTAGTAAAATGGCTATAGCCCTAATAGACGAAAAGTGGAAAAGTACAAAAAAATTCGATAAGCCAAATGAAATTGAGGAATGGTTGTTAAATACCATTCAAGAAATTAATGAATCTATTTATCAACATGCACAGAGTAACAAAGAATGTGAAGGAATGGGAACAACTCTTGTCGTTGTAGTTCATATTGATGAATTTTTAACGATAGCCCATATTGGTGATAGCAGGTGTTATTTACTTAATCAGGATAAACAAAGACAAGTTACAGAAGACCATTCACTAGTCAATGCTCTTGTTCAGTCTGGTCAAATAACGAGAGATGACGCTAAGCATCATCCGAGAAAAAATGTTGTGTTAAGAGCACTCGGTTCTGAACTACAGGTAGATGCCGATATTAAAACGATTTTGATAGATGAAAGTGAAAAAGTATTACTTGCAACAGATGGGTTAACTGATAAGGTGTTTGATGAAGAGTTGTTTGAAATTATTAACAAACACGAGGATATCAATTTGGCTGGTAAAGAATTAGTTGACTTAGCAAATGATAGAGGTGGCGAGGATAATATTTCTCTAATTCTACTTTCAAATCATACTTCTTTGAAAGAAGGTGAGAATGAATGAGAAGTGGTCACCTTTTGAATGAGCGGTATGAAATTAAAAATAAAATTGGTGCTGGTGGAATGGCCGATGTATTTTTAGCTAGGGATACTATTCTGGAACGTGATGTTGCAGTAAAAGCTTTACGTATGGAATATGCTAATGATCAAGAATTTATCGCTCGTTTTGATAGGGAGGCTCAATCTGCCACCAGTCTTTCACATGAAAATATTGTGAGTATTTATGATGTTGGAGAAGAGGACCATTTATTATATATGGTAATGGAATATGTAGATGGGATGACATTGAAAGAATACATACAACGCTTTGGTCCAGTCGATGTTACCGAAACCTTGGATATTATGAAACAAATTACGTCTGCAATTGCTCATGCCCATGCGAATGATATAGTCCATCGGGATATTAAGCCGCAAAATATATTAGTAGATAATTTTGGTAAAGTGAAAGTAACTGATTTCGGAATAGCGATTGCATTAAGCGCGACTGCACTTACTCAGACTAATTCGATACTAGGGTCAGTACACTATTTATCTCCCGAGCAAGCACGGGGGGGGATGGCTACTAAAAAGTCAGATATCTATTCATTAGGAATCGTTATGTTTGAGATGTTAACAGGGAGATTACCGTTCTCTGGACAGTCTCCAGTATCGATAGCATTAAAACATTTGCAAAGTGACACTCCTTCCGTTAGAAGGTTTAATCCAGATATCCCTCAAAGTGTTGAAAATATAGTGTTAAAAGCAACAACTAAAGATCCCTTTCATCGCTATGAGACGATTTACGACTTGGAAATGGCAGTTGAGACCGCACTCAATCCGGATAAAATAAATGAAGCACCTTATACTCCGCCTGTAGAAGTAGGGGATGAAACAAAAGCAATACCAATCATTACAGATGATCAAATTCAAGGTAATATTAATGAGGAAACGATTATTCATACGAATAGCTTAACGAAGAATCATCCGGAAGAGGCTCCAAAGAAGCATAAAAAAAAGGTAGATAAGAAAGTCAAACAAAAGAAAAAGGCGAAACAAAAGAAAAAGAGGAAAAAATGGCCGATTTTTCTTTTTATATTTGTGCTTTTAATTGGTGCCATTGCATTGTTTTTCGTCCCGGGTTTGCTTCAACCAAAAGAGGTAGAAGTACCTAAGGTTATAGAAATGGAATCGGATGAGGCTAGGGATTTATTAGAGAGTTTGAATCTAATAGTAGAAGATGAAATGGTTACTTCAGAAGACATAGATGAAGGTCACATTGTAAAAACAAGCCCTAGTGCTGGCAGAATCGTGAATGAAGGTTCTACCGTTACACTTTTTATTAGTTCTGGTAAAGAGAAGGTTACTTTTGAAGATTACGTTGGAAAAGATTATAGTCAGGTAAAACGTGAACTTGAAATTGCTGGATTTGAAGATTTTATTCCATACGAGGAATACTCAAATCTTCCAGTAGGTGAAATAATCACGCAAATCTTCCCTAGTCCAGATAGTGAAGTTGTGCCAAGTGACACAACGGTAAGATTTGAGGTGAGCTTAGGACCTGAACCTGTAAATTTAAGTAATCTAACAGGTTTAACTGAAACAGAAGCAAGAAAAGAGTTAGAGGACAATAACTTACAAATGAACAAGATTGAAAGTAATTCTGATACAGTTGAACCAGGTTATGTAATAAGTCAAGATCCTAGTAAAGGAACAAGTTTACAGCATGGTGATACGGTAGATGTATATATTTCTACTGGGCCAGAACCTAAGCCACCGAAAACAGTTTCCATTACGGTACCAATAGAGTATAGCCCTTCTCAGTCGGAGGATGATGATTCTGAATCGGAGGGAGAAGACCCAGCTGAAAAAGTCGTAAGAATCTACATTGGAGATACGGATCATAATATTTCAGATTTATATGAGGATAAGGTAATAACTGATGATGAAGAAGTGTCATTTACATTGACGATAGCACCGGATAGTTCAGCAGAATATAAAGTAATGTTGGAGGATCAATTAATTAAAGAAGAAAAAGTAAACTATGAGGATGGTGAATAAATGGCAGAAGGAAGAATTATTAAAGCTCTAAGCGGATTTTACTATGTTAAATCGGATGATAATCTTTACCAATGTAGGGGAAGAGGGGTATTTAGAAATAAAAAAATCACTCCTTTGGTTGGCGATATTGTACAATTCGAAATAAGTGGCCCAAACGAAGGGTACATAATGGAAATTAGGCCTAGAAAAAATGAACTTGTTCGTCCACCAATTGCAAACATAAATCAAGCTATCATTGTTAGCTCTGCCATAGCACCGGAGTTTAGTACTACACTTTTAGATCGGTTTCTAGTGCTAATTGAATTTAAAAATATAATACCAGTTATTTTTATTACAAAGATAGATTTATTATCGGAAGAAAAATTGGAAGAACTAAATAAATATAAAAAAGTTTATGAAAATCTAGGTTACAAAGTGGAATTATTATCAACAAAGGACTCCACCCATTCTTCAGACATTGGATTATATTTGAAGAATAATATAACGGTCATAGCAGGACAATCTGGAGTAGGTAAAACATCTTTAATCAATTCATTGGATTCAAGTTTATTATTAGCTACTGGTGAAATATCAGAAAGCTTAGGAAGGGGTAAACATACAACTAGACATGTGGAACTATTAGAAGTAGAAGGTGGATTAGTTGCTGATACCCCAGGATTTTCCGCTCTTGATTTTAATGAAATTGAGCTTGAGGAATTACCTGAACTATTTCCGGAGATGAGAGAACGAAGAAATAATTGCAAATTCCGTGGTTGCTTGCATCACAAGGAACCAAAATGTGCAATTAAAGAAGCATTAATCGATGGGGAAATTGAAGAATTTAGATATGAACATTATTTAGATTTTCTAAACGAAATACAAACGAGAAAGCCGAGGTATTAATTATGACAAAGATTGCACCATCTATATTATCAGCAGATTTTTCAAAATTAGGAGAAGAAATAAAAGAGGTAGAGCAAGGAGGGGTTGACTATATCCATGTAGATGTAATGGATGGTCATTTTGTTCCTAATATTACGATTGGTCCATTAGTAGTAGATGCAATTAAACCTATAACAAATTTACCATTAGATGTCCATCTAATGATTGAAAATCCAGATTTGTATATTCCATCCTTTGCAAAAAGTGGTGCATCTATTATTACTGTGCATCAAGAAGCCTGTGTACATTTGCACAGAACTATCCAATTAATAAAGGATCAAGGTGTAAAAGCAGGAGTTGTAATCAATCCAGCAACCCCAGCTGATGTTCTTTATCCTATTCTTCCTGATGTGGATTTGGTTTTAATTATGACGGTTAACCCTGGATTTGGTGGTCAATCCTTTATTACGAATACACTAAGTAAAATTGAACAAATTGCTAAATGGAGAGCTGAATTAAATCTTAATTTTGAAATTGAGGTTGATGGTGGTGTCAATGTTGAAACAGCTAAACTATGTACAGATGCAGGTGCAGATGTACTAGTAGCAGGAAGTGCCGTTTTTAATCACGAAAACCGTAAAGAAGCAATTCAAAATATTATTCAAGCGACAAAAGGTTAATGAAAATGGCTGCTAAGATAGGAATTGTAGGAAATGGTCCAATCGACACATTACCGGATTTAAAGCAATTTAAGGACGAAGTGGATGTGTGGATTGGTGCTGACCGTGGGGCGCTCTATATATTAAAGCATGATATCAAAGTATCTTATGCAGTTGGTGATTTTGATTCCATTAATATGGAAGAAAAGTTAAAAATTAAAGAAAATGCGATTGTTTATGAAGAATATCCTATTGAAAAGGATGAAACAGATTTAGAGTTAGCAATACGTAAAGCTTTTGATCAAAATCCATCCACTATTTATTTATTTGGGTTTACTGGTGGAAGATTGGACCATGAATTAATAAATATTCAATTATTATATAGAATTCGAAAAAAGGGAATTCGGGCGGTATTAATTGATTATTTAAATGAAATGGAATTAACATTTCCGGGAGAACATATTATAAAAAAGGATCAAAGATATCGATATATATCTTTTATTCCATTTTCCCAAGAAGTAGAAGGATTAACACTAACCAATTTCTACTATCCTCTTCAGGATAAAACGATTCACTGGGGTTCGACTCTATGTATTTCTAATGAGCTTATTTCAAATTCTGGTACTTTTTTTTATGAGAAAGGCATATTATTAGTTGTAAAGAGTCGCAGTGCAATTCCTGAATAAAATGGAATTGTCATTAGAGGAGGGCACTTATGAAATTTTATACTATAAAACTCCCGAAATTCATTGGTGGATTTGTGAAAGTAGTTATAGGTATTTTTAAGAAAGATTAAGAACAAAGGCGTAAGCGCCCGTTTAGCAACGTATAGACATTCCACTGCTGTAGGAGATAAAGGAAACATGCCCCTTCATAGGGGTATGCCGACGTTGGCCGCAAAGGCCGTTCTTAGTCGGCCTTCCTTTAGTACTTTGAGTCGATGTTGACTTTCACCGCAAGGGTATAAGTGCGACTAAGCCTCTGGTTTCACCAATCGGCAAGTCTTCTTTATCGTAGTGGAGGAGGGTGAAGTTTGGGACTGCGCTAAAGCTTGTCCCATCAAAAAGACCTGCTAGTTGCTGGGCGCTGGAGCCGGACGTGGACTTCCTTAAGACAAGATATAATAAGCTAAATTTTTATATTTTCTTATTTAATAAAAAGATTGCTTTTGCCACAAAAAGGCAAGGGCTCTTTTTTTGGCAGATAAGAAGGTGTAAAAATGGAATAGAAGTAAAATAAAAAGCACCCATTAGCTGGGTGCTTTTTATTTCACTAATGTAAAACGTATATTAAACGCGTTCAACTTTACCTGATTTAAGTGCGCGAGCAGATACATAAACTTTTTTAGGTTTTCCATCTACCATAATACGTACTTTTTGTACATTAGCTTTCCATTTACGCTTATTGGAATTCATAGCGTGAGAACGTAGGTTCCCAGTGCTAGTTTTACGTCCAGTTACTACACATTTTCTAGCCATGTTATTCCCTCCTTACTCTATAACATGTGACAATAATACTTATATAATTTACCATAAGGAAGAAAAGAATGCAATTGCTTATTTTTGAATAGGAACTATCTTTAATATTATACTGGTTTAGAGGGCGCAACACCTATATGAATAGTAAAAGAAAGAGTCGTTCTTTTAAAATAGGCTAATGTATAGTATAATTTTCATATATTAGCAGGGTTTAAGGAGGATTTTTATGTCCATAGAGCTAAATACGAATGATGGTCAAGTTACAATTACAAATGATGTAATTGCTACAATTGCTGGTGGCACTGCTGAAGAATGCTATGGTATTGTAGGTATGGCCTCCAAAAGTCAAATTAGAGACGGAATAGCTGAAATACTTAGGAAAGAAAATTATTCTAAAGGTATAATAGTTCGTCAAGAAAACGAAAAACTACATATAGATATGTATATTATAGTTAGCTACGGAACAAAAATATCCGAAGTTGCTAGTAATGTACAGTCTCAGGTAAAATACGCACTGAATCAGTCGCTTGGTCTATCTATTGACTCTGTGAATATTTATATTCAAGGAGTTAGGGTAGCTCAAGATTAGGTTCTTTTAGTAGGAGGAAGTATTGTGACGTTTGAAAAAATAGATGGCGTTATGTTAACAAACATGATATTAACGGGAGCACATCATTTATCTAATAACGCCAAAATGATTGATGCATTAAATGTTTTTCCAGTACCAGATGGTGATACTGGGACAAATATGAATTTATCCATGACTTCGGGTGCTAATGAGGTGAAAAAACTAAATAGTTCCAATGCCTCAGAAGTTGCGAACGCATTTTCTAAGGGTCTATTAATGGGTGCCAGAGGAAACTCCGGGGTCATTTTGTCCCAAATTTTTCGCGGTTTTGCAAAAGGGATGGATAAAAAGGAATCCCTTTCTGCTGAGGATTTCGCCGTGGCAGTTGATTTTGGAGTGAAAACTGCTTATAAGGCGGTAATGAAGCCTGTTGAAGGTACTATTTTAACAGTAGTTAAAGACGCTGGAAAAAAGGCAGTAGAAGCAGCAAAAATAGAAACAGATATTATAAAACTGATGGAAGTTATTTTAAATGAAGCTAAGGCTTCCTTAAAAAGAACACCCGAGCTCTTACCTGTATTAAAAGAAGTTGGTGTTGTTGATTCAGGTGGGCAAGGTTTGGTAACTATTTACGAGGGATTTTTAGCCGCGCTTAAGGGCGAAGAATTACCTGATGAACCTTCTAACATTAATATGGAAGAAATGGTCAATGCGGAACATCATAAAGTGACTCAAGATTTTATGGATACTTCTGATATTAAATTTGGTTATTGTACGGAATTTATGGTGAAGTTTGAAGAAGAAAAGTTAGAAGAAAATCCATACAATGAAGATGAATTTCGAAATGAATTAAGTGAAATAGGTGACTCTTTATTAGTTGTTTCCGATGAAGATATTGTAAAAGTTCATGTACATTCTGAAACACCAGGAACTTGTCTTACATTAGGCCAACGATATGGCAGCCTCATCAATATGAAAATTGAGAATATGCGTGAACAGCATAGTGCAATTGTTGGGGACGCACCTAAGAAAAAGGTGGCGGGAGAAAAGAAAAAGTACGCTATCGTAACTGTTGCAATGGGGAAAGGGATTAAGGAATTGTTAGAAAGCCTTGGAGCTACTGTTGTTATTGAAGGTGGACAAACGATGAACCCTAGTACACAGGATATTGCGGATGCGATTAAACAGGCAAATGCTGATAATGTTATAGTCTTACCGAATAACAAAAATATTAGAATGGCTGCGGATCAGGCGGCTGAATTGGTTGAAGAAGTGGTTGCGGTTGTACCGACAACTACAATTCCACAAGGGATTAGTGCTATTCTTGCATTTCATCCTGAATCAGATATTGAAACAAATAAACAATCAATGGATTCGGCTAGACAGCAAGTGAAGACTGGTCAGATTACCTATGCAGTTCGGGATACACAAATTAATGGTATTACAATTGAAAAAGATAACTTTATGGGTATCATTGACGGAGATATTAAATCTTCTCATCCTAAAAAAGAAGAAGCAGTAAAATTATTGTTAAAAGAAATGATATCAGATGATGATGAAATATTAACCGTATTATACGGTGAAGATGTTAAATCTTCTGAAGTTGATCAGCTTGTGGAATATATTGAAAGTGAATATGAAGATGTTGAAGTAGAAGTACACAACGGGGATCAGCCTATATATTCTTATATTTTTTCAGTTGAATAATCGTAATAAGTAAAACACCAAATTTTTGTAAAGAGCCCAAAATGAAAGCTTTTGGGTTCGTCAGTTTGGTGTTTTTGTGTTCTATAAATGGTGATTCTTATTCTTTTTGTTATAATTTAAGGTAGATATGTAAAATGGAAAGAGTGATTATTTTGCTTGAAGAGTCTATCACAGAATTAACAGGAATAGGTGAAAAGTACGCTGAAGAATTGGCATTAATAAATATTTATACCATACGTGATTTATTGGAATATTTCCCTTATCGCTATGATGTATTTGAAATAAAACCGCTTATTGAACTCATTCATGAGGATAAAGTAACGATTGAAGGTACGGTCATACATGAACCAACACTTCAATATTACGGTAGAAAGAAGTCACGACTTACTTTTACTGTTGAAGTCGAAGGTGTAGCAATTAAGGCAGTTATGTTTAATAGGGCTTTTGCTAAGAAACAAATCCATTCGAATGCTACAGTGACTTTAACAGGAAAATGGGATGCCCATCGACTTCAAATCACTGTCAGTAATTATAAAATAGGGCCAGCTAATCAAGACGCAACGATTCAACCTATGTACTCGTTAAAAGGAAAGTTAACAAATGTAAAATTAAGAAAAACGATTCAAACTGCAATGGATGATACATTGAATGAAATGATTGAAATTCTTCCAGAGAAATATTTGAACTCCTATAAACTTCCTGAACGAAAAACTGCAATTAAAACGATGCATTTCCCTTCGAATCGAATAGCATTAAAACATGCTAGAAGAAGATTTATATTTGAGGAATTTTTACTTTTTCAACTAAAAATGCAATTATTACGTAAAATTAACCGTGAAGCTTCCATAGGAAATGCACAAATTTACGATGAAAAAGAAGTGGAACAATTTATTCAAGGTTTCCCTTTTACCTTAACAAAAGCACAAATGAAATCTTTAAAGGAAATATTGAAAGATATGAAATCCCCGTACCGTATGAATCGTTTATTACAAGGGGATGTAGGATCAGGAAAAACGGCCGTCGCAGCTATCGGACTATACGCAGCGAAAACGGCGGGAAAACAGGGAGCACTTATGGTGCCGACAGAAATTTTAGCGGAACAGCATTATGAGTCCTTACTTGAATTATTTAAGAATAAAGCTAATATAGCATTGCTAACGGGTTCCATTAAAGGTAAAAGACGGAAGGAGATTTTATCCGCGTTAGAGGAGCATAAGGTAGATATTTTAATAGGGACACATGCATTAATTCAAGAAGATGTTAACTTTTCTGATTTAGGTTTTGTTATTGTTGATGAACAACATCGTTTTGGTGTGGAACAACGCAGAATGTTACGAGATAAAGGATTGAAACCTGACGTTCTATTCATGACTGCCACACCAATTCCTCGAACGTTAGCTATAACTGCTTTTGGAGATATGGATGTATCAACTATTAATGAAATGCCAAAGGGAAGAAAGGAAATAGAGACCTATTGGGCGAAAGATAATATGTTTGAACGTGTATTACGAATGATTGAGAAGCATATAGCTATGGGGGAACAAGCATATGTTATTTGCCCACTTATTGAGGAGTCGGATTCGTTAGATATTCAGGATGCAGTCGATTTATATCATCAATTAATAGAAATTTTTCCACCTGAAATCAAAGTTGGTTTGATGCATGGTCGATTAAAATCGGTGGAAAAGGAAGAAGTGATGAGACAATTTGCTGACAATGAAGTACAGGTTTTAGTATCGACTACGGTAGTTGAAGTAGGTGTTAACGTTCCTAATGCTACCATCATGGTAATTTATGACGCTGAACGTTTTGGTTTGTCACAATTACATCAATTACGGGGAAGAGTTGGTAGGGGAGATAAACAGAGTTATTGTATTTTAATTGCTGATCCAAAAGGAGAAGTCGGTAAGGAAAGAATGAAAATTATGACCGAGACAACGAATGGTTTTGAACTGTCTGAGCAAGATCTCAAATTAAGAGGACCTGGTGACTTTTTTGGTAAAAAACAAAGTGGCATGCCTGAATTTAAAGTAGCGGATATGGTTCACGACTTTAAAGCTCTTGAGACGGCACGCTCAGATGCACAAGAAATTATTGAGAATAATCTTCTTTACGCAGATCAGGATTATTATTATTTAAGAAAATTATTAGAAAATGACCCTTCATTTGCAAATATATTAGATTAATAACATTGCTTGCATAAATGTTAATGGTATAATATATTACTATTAGTACCAAGTCATAAGCACAAAAGCGCAAGCGCCCGGTTAGCGACGTACGGACTGGACTGAGCCGTAGGAGATAAAGGAAACACGCCTCTTCATAGAGGTGTGCCAACGTTGGCCGCAAAGGCCGTTCTTAGTCGGCCTTCCTTAGTGTCCGGAGTCGATGTTGACTTTCACCACAGGGGTATAAGGGCGACTAAGCCTCTGGTTTCACCAATCGGCAAGTCTTCTTTATCGTACGGAGGTGAAGGAAGTCTCGCTAGTCGCTGGGCGCTGTAGCTGGAGGCGGCCTTTTTTAAGATAGGATTAAATTAAGTAAATTTTTATACTTTCTTATCTAGTAACAAAGCTAATAGATGAACGGTGCGTGATACAATGAAGCGAACAAAATCGGAACGACAAAAATTATTAAAAGAAAAAATAGAGAAAACACCATTTATAACAGATGAACAATTAGCCAATTACTTTTCAGTAAGCATACAAACCATTCGCCTTGATCGGATGGAGCTTTCCATTCCCGAATTAAGGGAAAGAATTAAAAATGTAGCGACGAATCAATGGAATGAGACTGTAAAAGCCCTCCCGCTTGAGGAAGTCATTGGAGAAGTTATTGATTTAGAATTAGACAGAAGGGCTATATCTATTTTAGACATAAATACAGATTTAGTATTCTCACGAAATAAAATAGCTCGTGGTCATCATTTATTTGCTCAGGCGAATTCTCTTGCTGTTGCACTAATTAATGATGAACTAGCACTCACGGCAAAGGCGGATATAAAATTTACAAGGCAAGTAAAAGAAGGCGAACGTGTAGTGGCGAAAGCAATGGTTAAGGGGAACCAAAAAGGATTAACAATGGTTAAAGTAAATAGTTTTGTAGGAGAAGAAAAAGTATTTACTGGAACATTCCATATGTACAGGTCTAAAGATAAAGGAGAAGACAATCATGAGATTAGCAATTGACGCCATGGGAGGAGATCATGCTCCGAAAGAAATAGTTTTAGGGGCTATGGAAGCTGTCTCTGAAATAAAGGATCTACATATCACACTAATAGGGGATGAAAAACAAATTAATCCGCTATTAACGAATCGTAAGAACATAGAAATTATACATACGGAAGAAGTAATTACTGGTGATGACGAACCAGTAAGAGCAGTTAGACGTAAAAAAAATGCTTCTCTAGTTTTAGCTGCTAAGGAAGTAAAAGAAGGACGTGCAGACGCATGTATTTCTGCTGGAAATACCGGTGCGTTAATGAGTGCAGGGTTGTTTGTTGTAGGAAGAATACCAGGAATTGATAGACCTGCTCTTTCCCCAACATTACCAACTATAGATGGTAAAGGATTTTTACTATTAGATGTTGGTGCTAATGTAGATGCAAAGCCACAACATCTTGTACAATACGCTATTATGGGTTCCATTTATGCTGAAAATGTACGTTCTATAACTAAACCTACTGTTGGATTATTAAATGTTGGCACCGAAGATGGAAAAGGTAATGATTTAACTAAAAAGACATTTGAACAATTAAAAAACGCGCCTATTAATTTCATTGGAAACGTAGAAGCACGAGATTTACTTGATGGGGTAGCGGATGTTGTAGTTACGGATGGATTTAGTGGAAATATTGCGCTAAAAACAATTGAGGGAACAGCAAGTGGTTTATTTACCATATTAAAAGATACGATGATGTCCTCTTTTAAAACAAAACTAGGTGCAGCTATACTGAAAAATGATTTACGCGGTTTAAAGGGAAAATTAGATTACTCTGAATATGGTGGCGCGGGTTTATTTGGCCTAGCGGCGCCCGTGATTAAAGCTCACGGGTCATCCAAACACAGAGCGATTGTAAGTGCTGTGAAACAAGCGAAACATATGGTGGATCATCATGTTACTAGTACTATTAAAACGACGGTTGAAACAACGGAATTTGAGAAGGAGTGAAGAGGATGAAACGTGTTGCCTTTATGTTTCCTGGTCAAGGATCCCAAGATATTGGAATGGGAAAAGAATTTTATGATACATTTACTGAAGTCCAAGAACTTTTTGATAAAGGAAATGAATTATTAAATAAAGATATTACAAACTTAATGTTTGAAGGACCTAAAGAAACGTTAACTGAAACGGAAAATGCACAACCTTCATTATTACTTTCAAGTATTGCTATTCATCAGCTGCTTATTAAAGAGGAAATTGAACCGGTTATGACAGTTGGACATAGTCTAGGTGAATATAGCGCATTAGTTGCAGCAGGTGCGATAAGTTTCGAGAATGCTTTGCCACTTGTAGCCACTAGGGGGAAATTAATGGAAAATGCTTTTCCAAAAGGAAAGGGTACCATGGCAGCTGTATTAGGTTTAAGTGAACAAGAAATCGCAAAAGCAATACAACCTATTACAGATGAAGTAGTAGATATTGCGAATTTAAATTGCCCCGGGCAAATCGTTATTTCTGGTTCTAAAGAAGGGATCGAAATGGCTAGTAAATTATTAAAGGAAAATGGTGCGAAAAGAGTCTTACCTTTAAATGTTAGTGGTCCATTCCATTCCAGATTAATGAAATCCGCAAACGAAGAGTTCTCTAACTATTTAAATCAAATAGAGTTTAATGATTCTAAAATTCCAGTTTACGCCAACGTTTCTGCTAAACCTGTTACAGAAAAAGCTGAAATAAAAGATCTTCTTATTAAACAATTGTATTCTCCTGTGAGATTTGAAGAGTCCATTCGTAACATGATGGAAGAAGAGTTAGATGCATTTGTGGAGGTTGGTAATGGAAAAGTTTTAAGCGGTCTTTTGAAAAAAATTGATCGGAAAATGCCAACTTTCGCAGTACAAGATATGGATTCGTTGAATAAGTTTATCTCATGGTATAAGGAGGGTAACTAATGTTAAAAGGAAAAAATGCTTTGGTAACTGGTGCATCTCGGGGTATAGGACGAGCGATTGCATTGGAATTAGCAAGCAAGGGTGCAAATGTCGCTGTAAATTATGCTGGCAGTGAGGAAAAAGCGCAACAAGTTGTACAAGAAATTGAAAAACATGGTGTAAAAGCATTCAAAATCCAAGCGAATGTTGCGGATGAATCCGAAGTTAAAGGCATGGTAAAAGAAGTTATCACTCAATTTGGTAGTCTTGATATACTTGTGAACAATGCAGGCATAACAAGAGATAATCTTTTAATGCGAATGAAGGAAGAAGAGTTTGATGATGTTATTACTACAAACTTAAAAGGGGTATTCATTTGTACGAAAGCCGTGGCTAGACAAATGATGAAACAAAGAGCAGGAAAGATTATTAATGTTGCGTCTATCGTTGGAGTATCCGGTAATCCTGGACAAGCTAATTATGTAGCTGCTAAAGCAGGAGTTATTGGTTTAACAAAAACTACAGCGAAAGAATTTGCTTCACGCAATATTCTAGTGAATGCTGTGGCACCAGGATTTATTGCTACAGATATGACAGATCAACTAACAGAAGATCAAAAAGAAGGAATGTTAGGGTTAATTCCTTTACACAAATTAGGACAACCAGAAGATGTTGCGAAAGTAGTTCGATTCCTGGCTTCAGATGATGCAAATTATATGACAGGACAAACCCTTCATATTGATGGCGGAATGGTAATGTAAATTTTAGAGTTTTTACTAGGCATTCATTTTATGGATATGTTAGTATAAAGCTTCGGAAAGTCTTTGAAAAATAATAATTTAATTAAGAATAGGTTTTGCTAAAATAATTGATACTATTTGAAAGGGGGTGAATGGTAATGGCAGATGTGTTTGACAGAGTTAAAGCAATCATTATTGATCGTCTTGATGTAGATGAAGAAAAAATCACGCTAGAAGCATCTTTTAAAGATGACTTAGAAGCTGATTCACTAGACGTTGTTGAGTTAGTAATGGAACTTGAAGATGAATTCGATATGGAAATCGCTGACGAAGAAGCTGAAAAAATTAATACAGTAGGGGATGCTGTTAATTACATAAATAGTCAACAGTAACAATCCTAATAATAGAAGCTGTTCAAAAAGTCCGGTGAAAATGACACTTCGGTTCAAAGGACCTTCGACTAAGTTCCGTCACGTCCTGTGACGAACGTCGAAGTCACCACATCCTGTGGAAGCTCGTTGGCTTTGCTTTTCCGCTCCTTGGAAAAGAAAATCACTTTTCCCGCGTGCAAGAACGTTTGCTCACGTATTAACTTCATACGTTCCGCTGCTCAAAGCTAAGCCGCCTTGAACTGCGACGTACAGGACGTGCTAGTGTCGGCGTTGCAACAGGACGTTGCGAATTTAGCCGACCTCGGTCCTTTTCATCCTCTTTTTGAACACAATAATAGGGGAAAGTCTTGCAAATTATTGCGAGACTTTCCGTATCTATTTCATAGAGGTGAAATTATGGATATGGAACAACTAGAAAAGCAATTAAATCTGTCATTTAATGATCATGATTTAATTAAGCAGGCTTTTACACATTCATCGTATGTGAATGAGCATCGGAAGGAAGTTTTTTCGGATAATGAACGGTTGGAGTTTTTAGGAGATGCTGTCCTTGAATTAGGTGTTTCTCAATATTTGTATCGAAATAAGAAACAAATGCCAGAAGGGGAAATGACGAAGCTAAGAGCTGCGATTGTTTGTGAACCATCGTTAGTGGGATTTGCACAGGATCTTCATTTTGGAGATTATTTGCTACTCGGTAAAGGGGAAGAGCAAACCGGTGGAAGAGAGCGTCCAGCAATTTTAGCCGATGTTTTTGAAGCCTTTCTCGGCGCGTTATATGTCGATCAAGGGTTTGAAATAGCATTAAATTTCCTAAAAGAACATGTTTTTCCGAAAATAAAAGCTGGTACTTTTTCGCATGCGATGGATTATAAAAGTCAATTACAAGAATATATTCAGCAATATAAACATAGGGTTATCGAGTACAAAATAGTGAATGAAAAAGGACCTTCACATAATAAAGAGTTTATTGCAAATGTGCTCATTAATGATGAAGTTGTTGGTGAAGGAATTGGTAGAACCAAAAAAGAAGCAGAGCAAAGAGCGGCAAAGATTGCACTAGATACCTTTAATGCATAGTAGAACAAAAGCGATCTCGCTACGGCATTGTTCTAAAGCTGGACATGGCCTTGCCTTTGACAAAATTTAATGAGTTAAATTTTATATTTTTTTATCTTATGTAAAAGCTGTTATTCTGGTGAATAACAGCTTTTCTGCTATTTCTTTCTAATAGAGCCTAACTCTTCAACAAATGCTTGTGTTTCTAAAGTACTGAGTTTCCCTTTCTTTTTAACAATATCGTACATTAGTTTAAGATCCTCATATTTATTTAGATCATAATCCTCAGCATCTAATAAACCTCGATTTACTACATTTAATTTATCTGCTAATTCATCAAGAAGAATTTTAAGATTCTCTTGTGATGCGACATCTAAACTCATTTTCAATCCCCCATTTTGGATATAATTGTTAATCCACGTTATGTACTGGCTCCATATTTCTTTTTGTAACTAATTTTATGATATGATAAATGCGACAAAAAGCCAATTACTTTTATGAAAGAATCATAAAATTTTTAAATGAAATACGAAAATTCACCTTAATATATTTGAATTTTCTGTTGAGGTAGCAAAATTATTTGAGTTTAGCTACATTTACTCTAGGAATCAGTGTAAAACGTAAGAGTTGGAGAATTTCACATTCTCCAAGGGGGGCCAACATAATGGATCAAAAAGACTGGGAAATTTTATCAATGATTAAAAAAGAGGGTAACATTTCAAAAGCAGCAAAAAAATTATTTATGACACAGCCAGCTGTAACGGTACGAATTAGAAAAATGGAAATAGAATTAAACGTAAACATAGTATATCGAATGAATCGTGGGGCTCAGTTAACACCACAGGGAGAATATTTGGCGGAACAAGCCGTCGATTATTTAAAACAAGTGGAAGATATCAGGAGTTTCTTATCCAATATGAAGGAACCACTTGTTGGAACATTAAAGATTGGTGTGTCTAATTTTATGACTAGATATAAAATCCCGCAGATTTTACAGCAATTTAAAGAAAAACATCCGATGGTTAATTTTAACGTTGTTAGTGGTTTTAGCCGTGATGTCTTCCATATGATGCAGAATCAGGATGTTCACGTTAGCTTTGTCAGAGGGGATTATGCCTGGCAGGATCAAAAGCATCTACTTTTCGAGGAACCAATATGTGTTGCTTCTACGAATAAAATTAATTTAGAAGATCTTCCTAGTACACCTAGAATTGAATATAAAACGGATTATAAATTAAAAGAATTGATTGATACGTGGTGGATGGAAAATTATAGAGACGCACCTTATATTAATATGGTTGTTGGACAAACAGATATATGTAGAGAAATGTTAAAGAAGGGCCTTGGATATGCTATTTTACCTAAATTGGTAGTCTATGATATTCCCAATCTCTATAAGGTAGATTTGAAAGATAAGTATAATGTTCCAATTGTGCGTACCTCCTGGATGCTTTACAAAAAGGAGTCATTTGAACTTAACATCGTAAGGGCATTTGTAGATTTTATCAAAACAATCGATTTTCAGGAACCAATTTAATACTTGAATCCTTAAAAAAGGAATTAAATATATATGTTATTCCTTTTATTTATGTTTATTTATAAAAAGTCGATATTTCATTTATGGTAGCGTTCGCAGTAAACTGAAAATAACCAATTTAAGGAATGTATAAAGGAGTCAACTTTTTATGAATGAACAACTATTTACCAACAGCAAAGACAGCTTTACGTTTAATGGAAAAGACTATCATTACTATTCATTAAAAAAGCTGGCTAATGAAACAGGTGAAAACTTATCAAAGTTACCTTATAGTATCAAAGTTATTTTAGAATCCGCACTTAGGAATGCGGACGGTAAAAGAATTACGGCAGAGCATGTGTATCAATTAGTGAGCTGGGCTACGAATAAACATTCAAAAAAAGAAGTGCCATTTAAGCCGTATCGAGTTTTATTACATGACACGACAGGTATTCCAGCGATTGTAGACCTTGCGTTATTAAGAGATGCAGTGAATGAATTGGGGGAAGACGTAAGCAAAGTGAATCCAAAAATACCTGTAGACTTAGTTGTGGATCATTCCGTAATGGTAGATTTTGCTGGGACTGAGAATGCAAGAATGATGAATGAAAAACGTGAATTTGAAAGAAATAGAGAAAGATTTCAATTTCTAAAGTGGGCTCAGTCTAATTTTAGAAATCTCCGTGTATTCCCACCTTCATCGGGGATCATGCATCAAATTAATTTAGAATATTTATCTAAAGTAGCTGTTGTGGAAGAAAAAAATAATGAAACCATCATATTTCCTGATTCCCTGGTCGGTGCAGACTCTCATACGACAATGATTAACGGTTTAGGAATTGTTGGTTATGGTGTCGGTGGTATCGAAGCAGAAGCGGCCATGCTTGGCGATCCACTTTATTTTGTTAGTCCTGAAGTAATTGGCTTTAAATTGACAGGGTCATTATCGGAAGGTGTTACAGCAACTGATCTAGCACTTACAGTTACAAATATGCTTAGGGAAAAAAATGTTATTGGCAAGTTCGTTGAATTTTACGGGGAAGGAGTAGGGTCGCTAACCGTATTTGATCGTTCCACCATTTCTAATATGGCACCAGAATCTGGAGCGACCATGTCTTATTTCCCTGTTGATTATGAAACGCTGAATTATCTTCGTATGATTGGTCATAGTGAAGATAAAATTAATTTAATCAAGAATTACTATAAAAAACAAACTATGTTTCATGAAGGACAATCTATTAATGCCGCGTATTCAGATACGATAAAACTGGACCTTTCATCGGTGGTTACCTCTTTAGCTGGCCCAAAAAGACCTCAAGATCGAGTGGATATGACAGATATGAAGCAAAGTTTTTCCAAAAGTTTGCGTAAACGAATTTCAGATGGTGGATACGGGCTGACAGTGGATGAAGTTAATAAAGAGGTTATTGTAAATGAGGAACGATTAAAAGCAGGTAGTGTTGTTATTGCGGCAATTACAAGCTGTACAAATACTTCCAACCCCAACGTGATGATTGGTGCAGGCCTTGTGGCAAAAAAGGCCATTAAGAAGCAACTTAAAAAGCCAAACTATGTGAAGTCATCATTAACTCCGGGATCCAAGGTAGTTACCGATTACTTGCAAAAGTCAGGACTACTCGCCTACTTGGAACAACTAGGGTTCAACATTGCAGGCTATGGTTGTGCGACATGTATTGGCAACTCAGGAGAATTATTAGATTCCGTAGATAAGGTAGTTACCGAAAATAACTTAACCGTTACCTCGGTATTATCAGGTAATCGGAACTTTGAAGGAAGAATCCATCCAAAAGTTAAAGCGAATTATCTCGCTTCTCCGCCATTAGTTGTTGCATATGCACTAGCAGGAACAGTAGATATTGATTTTCATAACGAACCGATGGGCTATGATGATAAAAATGAACCAGTATACCTAAGAGATATCTGGCCCACTTCAAAGGAAATTGAGACTGTCCGCATGAGTACACTAGAGTCAGAGATGTTTAAAAAGAGATACGATAACATTTTTTCACTTAACGATGACTGGAATGAGCTGGAAATTGCTGATGGGCAATTATATAAATGGGATCCAAAATCAACTTATATAAGAAAACCTCCATTTATTGATAATGAATTAATTCATAAGTCCTGTCTGGAAGGAACAAGAGCACTTTTAATGCTGGGTGATTCAGTGACAACTGACCATATTTCTCCAGCCGGAAGGATCAAGACACACGGCCCTGCTGGAGACTATCTAAAAGAGAATCAAGTAAGTCCAAGGTATTTTAATTCGTATCCTTCTAGACGGGGAAATTTTGAGGTCATGCACCGAGCAGCTTTTGCCAATGTACGCTTAAGAAATCAAATTGTACCAGATATGGAAGGTGGATACACAACATATTTTCCAACGAATGAGACGATGACAGTTTTTGAGGCGTCTGAACGATATAAACAGGTTGGTACTCCCCTAACAATCATTGCGGGAAAAGAATATGGGACAGGAAGTTCGCGAGACTGGGCAGCCAAGGGGACATTACTGCTAGGGGTTAAGACAGTAATTGCCGAAAGCTTTGAAAGAATCCATCGAAGTAATTTAGTAGGGATGGGAGTACTGCCACTGCAATTTAAGAAAGGAACGAATAAAGAGACTTTAAATCTATCTGGTGGTGAAACGTTTTATTTCGAGGATCAATTAGAGAATTTGTGTCCAGGTAAAATAATTAAAATAAAGGCTATTCGGGAAAGTGGCAAATCCTTTTATTTTGAGGCAATAGCTAGATTGGATAATGCAGTGGAAGTAGATTATTACACCAATGGTGGGATATTGCCAACTATTGTACAAACATATGCTAATAAAACAACCGTTTAAACTAAAGTGAGGGATTTTTCTTGGATGATACGGATTGGAAAATAATTAAAACTTTATATACAAATAAAAATGTTACACAAACAGCTGAAAAATTTTTTATATCTCAGCCTTCTCTCACAAAGAAAGTGAAAAAGATAGAAAAAGAGTTTCATATAAAAATTTATGAAAGAAAAAGCAGAGGGATTGTATTTACGAGAGAGGGAGAATATCTAGCCCAAAAAGCAAGGGAGATTGACTTGAAACTCAATAGAATTAAAGAGAATACTGCTACGATGAATGAGCATATGAAAGGTAAATTAAATATCGGTGTTAGCAATCATTTTGCTAAATATCATCTCCCGTCTATTTTGCGAAATTTCAAAACTGTATATCCAGAAGTAGAATTTAAAATTCAAAGTGGCTTGGGTAAAGAAATTTCCCAACTCATAAATACTGAGAATATTCATATTGGCTTTATTAGAGGTGATTATGACTGGGCTGGTAGTAAATATTTATTATTTAAGGATCCAATGTGCTTGTTTTCCAGTAGTGAGATTAAATTATCGACGCTTTCCTCACAGCCAAGAATTGATTATCAGACAGGAATGGTTATCCATTCGCTGATTGAAACATGGTGGAATGACCATTACGATACACCGCCAACTGTTGGAATGATGGTTGACAGTATGGAAGCGTGCAAAGAGATGGTGATTAAGGGGCTGGGATATGGGATATTACCTGCTTCTATGCTGGAAGGTCACAAGAATATTAATAGAGTTGATTTGTTTGATAAGCATAAAAAGCCTATTGATACCAATACTTGGATGTATTATTCGGAAACCTTATTAGATACAAAGATTGTATCCAAATTTGTTGAATTTGTAAAAAAATATGAAAGTGAATCGAAGGGAGCAGTAAAATGACTATTAATTACGTTGAGGAATTAAAGTTATTCGTTAAAAAAGATCAATATATCATTGGTCTAGTTCAAGTGCGTTCTTAACGCTTATCGCTATTTTGGCAACACTTTTTTATTGGTAAGATAATCTGCAAAAGGAGTAGATTGAGAATGAATCAGTATAAAATTGGTGTTCTATATGGTGATGGAATTGGCCCGGAAATTGTAAAGTCAACTGTTGAGATAGTTATAGCAGCTTGCGAACGGTTAAATTTCAACATTTTGGACTTTAAAAATCTCCCAATTGGCTGGGAGGCTATTGATAAACTGGATCACCCGGTACCATCAACGACAAAAGAAGCATTAGCTAAGCTTGATGGTTGGATTATGGGGCCCCATGACTCGGCTTCTTATCCCGATAAATTTAAAGAGATAAGAAACCCGAGTGGAGAATTGCGTCATACTTTTGATTTGTATGCGAATATTAGACCTACAAAATCTCTACCAGGTGTAAAGGGTCTGGTAGAAAATGCAGACCTTGTTATTTATCGAGAAAATACGGAGGGTTTTTATCCGGATCGGAATATGTATTTAGGAGTTGGTGAGTGGCAAATAACGCCGGATGTTGCTGTGTCTACTGGAGTCTTCACAAGAAAAGCTATTACAAGAATTGCAAAAGCAGCCTTCGAAGTGGCAATGAGTAGAAGAAAAAAAGTAACGATTGTACATAAAGCTAATGTTATTAAGCTTGGAACAGGTATGTTTAAAGATATTTGTTTAGAGGTTGCTAAAGATTATCCGGATGTTCAGGTGGATGATTTCCATATCGATGCAATGACGATGCACCTTGTAAGAAATATTCATCACTTTGATGTTATTGTAACGGAGAATATGTTTGGAGATATTTTATCGGATTTAGCAGGAGAACTTGCAGGAAGTTTAGGATTGGCACCTTCTATCAATACAAATAATCATCAGGTCATGGCTCAAGCTGCTCATGGATCGGCCCCAAATATAGCTGGTCAAAATAAAGCCAACCCTGTCGGAATAATACTATCAACGGTAATGTTGCTTCAATGGCTTGCTAGTCATCATCAAGATGACAGATTAATTGAAATTGCTAATCGGGTAGAGCAAAGTATATTTAGTGTTATGTCAAAAGGAATAAAGACAGTTGACTTGACTGGAAAAGAATCAACGGCTTCTTTTACTGAAGCCGTTATAAATGAGATTGAGGGACGGTAGGGATAAACCCCTATTTCTACTTTTATCTCCATAAAACCACTAAAATCAATATTGAATGTTTAAATGGCCTCTCGAAATACGAGAGGCTCCCTTTGTTTTAAGGGAATAATGAATTTTTGTTTTATATGTTCTAAATAATGGTATTAGAGTACAATACAAATATGCCTATTTCATATGTTTATGGTAAAATAAATGCGGTAAAAAACCAATGACTTTTGTGAAAGAACGAAAATGGTTCTTTTTTAGATATAGGAGAATGAAAATGTATTTAAAACGGTTAGAAAGTGTTGGATTCAAATCATTCGCTGAACGTATCAGTGTTGATTTTGTTCCAGGTGTTACTGCTGTCGTTGGTCCCAACGGTAGTGGTAAAAGCAATATAACAGATGCAATCAGATGGGTGCTTGGAGAACAATCAGCAAAATCGTTACGTGGATCCAAAATGGAAGATATTATTTTCCAAGGTAGTGATTCAAGAAAACCGTTAAATGTAGCTGAAGTAACATTAGTTTTGGACAATCAAAGTCATTCATTGCCATTAGATTACGATGAAGTAAGTGTGACAAGAAGAGTATATCGATCTGGTGATAGTGAATTTTATATTAATAAACAATCATGTCGTTTAAAAGATATTATAGATTTATTTATGGATTCCGGTCTTGGCCGTGATGCCTTTTCAATTATTAGTCAAGGAAAAGTAGAGGAAATTTTAAGTTCCAAAGCGGAAGAAAGACGAACGATTTTTGAAGAGGCTGCCGGAGTCTTGAAATATAAACAGAGAAAGAAAAAAGCAGAATATAAATTAGCTGAGACTCAAGAGAATTTAAATCGTGTGGAAGATATTATTCATGAAATTGAACAACAGAAAGGGCCTTTAGGGGAACAAGCCGAAAAGGCTAAAAATTACACGAAGCTAAAAGAAGAGCTGAAGCAAGAGGAGATATCCCTTTTAATTACTGAAATTGAAAAGCTTCATAATGAATGGAAAACATTGTTGGATATAATTAATGAGGAAAGAAATGAAGAAATCACTATCAAAACCTCCATTCAGCAAAAAGAATCCAAAATTGAAAAACAAAGATTACACATGGATAAATTGGATAGTGATATTGAAAAACGGCAAGACGAATTACTTCAGACTTCGGAATTACTTGAAAAATTTGATGGTAAAAAACAATTATTTAACGAACGGTCGAAACACTTTGATGAAAATAAGCAAAAGTTAGAACGATTAAAAGAAGAAACTGCAGAAATTATTAGGAATCTAGAACATGAATTATTAGATGAGCAAAAAAAATTAACGAACTTATTAGATTCTAGAAAAAAAACCAAGCAACAAATACAAGAGTTACAGGAGAAATTGGCAATCAGTGAAGAGTCTATTTCTGAACAGATTGAAGGCTTAAAGTCTGATTATATTGAAATTCTTAATAACCAAGCAGCTATCAGAAATGAAAAACAATCCATGAAACAACAAAAGCAACAAATATCCGGAAAGAAAGACAGGCAAGCTTCAAGGAATAAAGATCTATTAAGGCAAAGGGAAGAACTTACGTTAGAAAAAGAAGTAGTAGAATCCAAATTAATTCAACAAGAAAAATTATGGACAAAGACCAAAGAAGAAGCGTCCGGTATGAAATTGAAATTGGAAGAAGAGAAAAATCTGTATCAAGAATCTCAAAAGAAGCTTTATCAGGGTTATCAATATATAGAAAAGTTGAAATCAAAAAAAGAAATGCTCGAAGAAATGAGAGAAGACTTCCAAGGTTTTTTCCATGGTGTTAAGGCTGTTTTAAAAGCACGTGGGCAAAAAAAGTTAGAAAATATTCATGGAGCAGTTATTGAACTGATTGATGTTCCAAAAGATTTTATTACAGCTATTGAGACCGTGCTTGGTGGGCAGGCTCAACATATTGTTGTACAAGATGATCTTGCAGCTAGAAATGCAATCCAGTGGTTAAAACAAACGAATAATGGTCGCGCAACTTTTCTTCCCCTAGAGTCTATTCAAGAACGATTTATAACGAATGATGTACTTTCACAAGTTAACAAACATCCAGGGTTTATAGGTATTGCTGCTAACCTCGTTCAAGCGGAACCACTTTATCATAGAGCCGTTAATCATTTAATGGGGCATGTAATCATTTCGAAAACATTAAAGGATGCCAATGAAATTGCTAAAGTGATTCAACGGAGATTTCGTGTTGTAACGTTAGATGGCGATGTTGTCAATCCTGGAGGGTCTATGTCTGGTGGTGCATTAAAGAAAACGAATCAATCTTTATTTTCTAGAGATAAAGATATAAAAGAATTGAATGAAAAAATAAATCAATTTCAACAAAAAATTACCTTATTTGAACAAAAAATGGCTAATCAAAAAGAAAAAGTTTCCAATGTAGAAACTCAATTTAAAAACAATGAAGAATCATTAGTACAAGAACAACAATCATTGCAAAAACTTCAGTCCTATTGCAAAGAATTAGAACTGAAATTGGATTCCTTAAATAGCAACCTCTCTATATATGATCAGGACCATAAGCAATATATTGAAGAGAGTGAGCGGTTAGAAAAAAGGGATAAAGAACTAACAAAAAAATTGCATGATATAAAACACGAATTGGAAGAAATTCAAAAGAAAATGGATCGGCTAAGTGAAGAAGAAACGCAACTTAGAGATAGTAGAGAGGTAATGCAACAAGAACTACATCAATTTCAAATTTCTTTAGCAGAACTGGTAGAAAGGGTTAGAAACCAGAAGGAAAAGGTGAATTCCATTGAAACAAGATTAGCAGAGTCCAATAATCTGTTGGTTTCCTATAAAAATGACCTAAATAATTTGTATGAAATGGCATATATCGAGGAAACAGAGGAAGAAATTGATCAGAAGCTGGAATTAAATCGTGAGAAAAAAGAAGAGTTGACCAATCTAATTCAAAAAAGACGCTTACATCGTTCTCAACTAACACAGATTATTCAAGATGAGGAAAGGGAACTAAAAGAGGAAAATAAAAGACATCAAGCTTTTGTTCAAATGATACAACAAAAAGAAGTCCAAGCGAATCGAATAGACGTAGATTTGGAAAATAGGTTAACCCATCTACAAACGGAATACACGATTACTTTTGAAAAAGCATCAAAACTTTATGAAAAAGTAACGGATATGGAGAAGTCAATAGCCCTTGTAACCCAAATTAAGACAAAAATTGAAAGATTAGGAATGGTTAATTTAGGGGCAATTGACGAGTACGACAGAATTTCCGAACGATATGAGTTTTTAACTGGTCAAAGAAACGATCTTGTAGAAGCAAAGGATACGCTATATTCCGTTATTTCGGAAATGGATGAAGAAATGATAAAACGGTTTGATGATACGTTTTCTAAAATTAAAGAAGAATTTGTAGTTGTTTTCAAGCAATTATTTGGTGGCGGTCATGCGGAATTAAAATTAACCGATCCAAAACACTTATTGGATACAGGTGTGGAAATTATCGCCCAGCCACCTGGGAAAAAACTGCAAAACCTAGGACTTCTATCTGGTGGAGAACGATCTTTAACTGCTATAGCCTTACTATTTGCTATTTTACGAGCACGTCCAGTACCTTTTTGTATATTAGACGAAGTTGAAGCCGCATTAGATGAAGCTAATGTTGCTCGATTTGCAAAATATATTAAATTGTATAGTGAAAACACACAATTTATTGTTATCACACACCGTAAAGGAACGATGGAAGAAGCGGATGTACTTTATGGAGTATCGATGCAGGAATCAGGGGTTTCACGATTAGTTTCTGTCAGACTTGAAGATACGAAGGAATTAATTAATACTTAAGGAGGTAGTTCATAATGGGGTTTATGGATAAATTGAAAAGCAAGTTTACGCAAAACAAAGAAACAAAAGAGGTAAGTGAAAAATATAAAGAAGGTATGAAAAAAAGTAGAAATACTTTTTCCGGAAAGATTAACGACCTAATCGCTAGATATCGTAAAGTTGATGAAGACTTTTTTGAAGAATTGGAAGAAGTACTTATTACTGCAGACGTAGGGGTTATGACAGTAATGGACTTGATTGACGAATTAAAAATGGAAGTAAAACGTCAAAATATTAAAGATACAAGTGAAGTAAAAAACGTAATTTCGGAAAAGTTGGTTGAGATTTATCAAGGTGCCGATGAGGAAGAAATTAAAACATTAAACATTCAAGAAGAAGGTTTATCCGTTATTCTAGTAGTTGGTGTGAACGGAGTAGGGAAAACAACTTCTATTGGAAAATTAGCAAATCAATTAAAACAACAAGGAAAAAATGTTGTACTTGCTGCAGGAGATACATTTAGAGCAGGTGCTATTGAACAGCTTGAGGTTTGGGGTGAACGTGCTGGTGTTGATGTTATCAAACAAAGTGCTGGAAGTGATCCAGCAGCTGTCATTTTTGATGGTATAAAAGCTGCCAAATCAAGAAATGCAGATGTTTTAATTTGTGATACAGCTGGAAGACTACAAAATAAGGTCAATTTAATGAATGAGCTTTCTAAAGTAAAACGTGTAATAGAACGTGAAATTCCAGGTGCTCCACATGAAGTGTTATTAGTATTAGATGCGACTACAGGTCAAAACGCATTAAATCAAGCGAAAACTTTCGCTGAAGCAACAGATGTAACTGGAATAGTTTTAACGAAATTAGATGGTACTGCTAAAGGTGGTATTGTACTCGCAATACGTAATGAATTAAATATCCCAGTAAAATATGTTGGACTTGGAGAAAAAGTGGATGACCTTCAGCAATTTGATGCTCATGCATTTGTCTACGGGTTATTCGCAGATATGTTAGAAGAAGAGGAAGAAGAATAATTTGGTATCAATATAATCTTTAATCCTTGACAGACAACCTTGTTAAAGTATGATATTATGTAAAGGAGATTCACTTAACAAAGGGGTGACGTTTTGATAGAGAAAACAACCCGGATCAATTTTTTATATGACTTTTATCAAACTTTATTAACTTCAAAACAACGAAACTATATGGAATTATACTATTTGGAAGATTATTCTCTAGGTGAAATTTCTGAACTATACCAAGTATCTAGACAAGCTGTTTATGACAATATTAAGCGAACTGAATCGATGCTTGAGTCCTATGAAAAGAAGCTTCACTTATATGAACGCTTTTTAAAACGTTCTTCTATATTAGGAAAAATGGAAGAATGCACTTCAGATGAAAATATTCAATCTTTCATACAGCAATTAAAAGAATTAGATTAGGGGGACACCTTCTATGGCATTTGAAGGATTAGCTGACCGTCTGCAAAGTACAATTAAAAAAATTACTGGTAAAGGTAAGGTTTCAGAACAAGATGTCAAAGAGATGACTCGTGAAGTACGCCTTGCATTATTAGAAGCAGACGTTAACTTTAAAGTTGTTAAAGACTTAATTAAACGAATTAAAGAACGTGCTGTTGGACAGGAAGTTATGGAAAGTTTAACTCCTGGACAACAGGTTATTAAAGTTGTTAAAGAGGAATTAACGAATTTAATGGGTGGAGAGCAAAGTAAAATAACCGTTGCGGACCGTCCACCAACAGTTATTATGATGGTAGGTTTACAGGGGGCTGGTAAAACAACAACCACTGGAAAGTTAGCTAACCATCTACGTAAAAAACATAACCGCTCTCCATTGCTCGTAGCATGCGATGTATACCGCCCAGCGGCTATTAATCAATTAGAAACGCTTGGTCAACAATTAAGTATGCCTGTTTTTTCTATGGGAACAGAAGCTAATCCGGTAGATATTGCTACAAAAGCTATTGAAAAAGCGAAAGAAGAACACAATGATTATGTAATCATCGATACCGCTGGTCGTCTCCATGTTGATACCGATTTAATGGATGAATTGCAGCAAATTAAAGAAAATGTCAAACCAGATGAAATATTCTTAGTAGTAGATGCTATGACCGGGCAGGATGCAGTTAATGTTGCCGAGAGCTTTAATGAACAGCTAGATTTAACTGGTGTTGTATTAACTAAATTAGATGGGGACACTCGTGGTGGTGCTGCTTTATCTATTAAAGCTGTAACTGATAAACCAATTAAATTTGCCGGAATGGGTGAAAAATTGGATCAGTTAGAACCATTCCATCCTGAGCGTATGGCCTCCAGAATTTTAGGTATGGGAGATGTACTTTCCCTTATCGAAAAAGCACAAGCAAATGTTGATGAAAAACAAGCAAAAGAATTAGAAGAAAAAATGCGTACGATGTCCTTTACATTCGATGACTTTCTTGAACAAATGGGACAAGTAAGAAATATGGGGCCATTGGACGAGCTTATTAACATGATTCCAGGTGCGAATAAGATGAAAGGTCTTAAAAATGCCCAAATTGATGAGAAACAACTTTCACACGTAGAAGCAATTATTCAATCGATGACAAAAAAAGAGAGGCAAGAACCTGGCCTTATTAATGCTAGCCGTAAAAAAAGAATTGCGAAAGGATCCGGAACTACCGTATCCCAAGTTAATCGCCTCTTAAAACAGTTCAACGAAATGAAGAAAATGATGAAGCAAATGACCAATATGCAAAAAGGAAAAAAAGGCAAAGGATTTAACCTTCCGTTTATGTAAAAAAGCGTAAGCGCCCGGTAATTTGACTAATTCATTACTACTTTATATAATGTAATGGAAAAACACTTTACAGACAAAAAAATATCTGTTAGAATCATATCTTGTGAATAACATTAATGGAGGTGCTATGAAAAATGGCAGTAAGAATTCGTTTAAAACGTATGGGATCTAAAAGAAACCCATTCTATCGTATTGTTGTAGCAGATTCACGTTCTCCTCGTGACGGACGTAATATTGAACAGGTTGGAACTTACAATCCAGTTTCTAACCCTGCTGAAATTAAAATAGATGAGGAAAAAGCACTTGATTGGATGAAAAAAGGTGCTAAACCAAGTGATACAGTTCGCAACCTATTCTCACAACAAGGCATCATGAAAAAATTCCACGAACAAAAAAACTAATAGTAAAGTAGTGTGATATCATGAAGGCCCTAATAGAATCGATTGTAACACCGCTCGTTGATAATCCTGAAGACATTGTTGTAAATCGAACAGAAGAAGATAGTAAGATTGTATATCATCTTACTGTTCATAAAGATGATGTTGGTAAGGTTATTGGTAAGAACGGACGTATTGCAAAGGCGATTCGAACAGTTGTATATGCAGCTAAATCAGATGGGAAAAAACGCATTTACTTAGATATTATGTAAGCAAAGGGAAAGGAACCGGTTGGTTTTACTTTCCCTTTTCTGTTTGATAAGATAAGTATAAAAATTTAGTCTTAATATTAGCCACGTCTAGCTCCGGCGCCCAGCGACTAGCGAGACTTCCTTCACCTCCGTACGTCACTACGAAGCACGGGATGTAGCGAGTACAGGCGTTGCGACAGGACGTTGCGTTCTTAGACTGTAAGGGCGCTTGCGCTTTTGTGCATTTTGTGAGAGTGAGGAAAAGGAATGAAGATAATAAAAAAAATCCTAGTCAAACAAATAGTTACTGAGAAAAGTAGAAAAAAAATAATGGATCAGTTTCATAATCAAAAAATGCGACTTGAACAAGAGTGTCAACAACTTCTGTTTGAAAAAAAGAAATTACAAAATAAATCAGGTGTTTCCAAACAAGATGTAACACGTAGGTTTCAAAATGAAATTAATAAACGCAAGGAAAAAATGGATCTTATTGATTTTAAAATAGAACAAATGGAGATGCTTGATTTAGGGGTAGAAATTGTAGAAGATGAAGTTGAAGCTCTTGTTGAGGTCACAGAAGGAATGCATTGGGAAGAAATAATGAGCGAGCAATCCATTGTTATAAAAGATGGAATGATCGTACGTGTCGATAAATAGAGAAAGTTTGGTGTTGATATGACAATAAACATGTTTAATGTTGGAAAAATTATAAATACACATGGTATCCGTGGGGAAGTTAAAGTTTTACGGATTAGTGATTTTGATGATCGCTTTCAAACGGGTGGTATTCTTTACTTAGATAACAATAAGGGAGAACCATTAAAATTAGTCATTGATGGACACCGTATACATAAAGGGTATGATCTTTTGCAATTTGAAGGGTATCATAATATCAATGATGTGGAGAACTTTAAGGGATTATTTTTGAAAATAAAGGAAGAACAATTGACGGAATTAGATGATAATGAATTTTATTATCATGAAATTATTGGATGTGAAGTGCATACTACCGATGATCGGTATATTGGTAAAATTAAAGAAGTTTTATCTCCTGGAGCAAATGATGTATGGGTTGTGAAGCAGCTGAAAGGGAAGGATATTTTAGTACCTTATATTGAAGAAGTAGTGAAGTCTGTCGATATAGATGCAAAAAACGTTACGATTGAACCAATGGAAGGATTGCTAGATTAATGCATATAGATATTCTTACCTTATTTCCAGAAATGTTTACAGGGGTATTTCAGAGTTCTATTCTTAAAAAGGCAAGTGAGAGAGAACAGTTCAGCTACAAATTAGTGAACTTTAGGGATTATACAGAAAACAAGCATAATAAAGTGGATGATTATCCATATGGCGGTGGTGCTGGGATGGTCTTATCCCCACAACCTGTTTTTGATGCGGTCGAATCTATCTCTAAAAATATAGAAGGTAAAAAACCACGAATTATATTAATGTGTCCACAAGGCGAACCTTATAATCAAAAAAAGGCTGAGGAATTTGCTAAAGAGGAACATCTTATCTTTATTTGTGGGCATTATGAAGGTTATGATGAAAGAATTAGAACCCATCTTGTCACAGATGAAATATCGATTGGGGATTATGTATTAACTGGCGGAGAGCTAGGTGCTATGGTGGTGGTGGATAGTGTTGTTCGCTTATTACCTCAAGTATTAGGAAATGAAGAGTCTGCTGTTCAAGATTCATTTTCTACTGGTTTGTTGGAACATCCACATTACACACGTCCAGCAAGTTTCCGAGGAATAGAAGTCCCACCTGTTTTATTATCTGGTAATCATGCAAAGATTGAAGAATGGCGTAGAGAACAATCATTGAAAAGAACGTATGAACGAAGACAAGACTTACTTCAGTCAACACAATTGTCTAATGAGGATAAGCAACTATTAAATAAAATAAAGAATGAAAATAATTGAATACAATACTTTAAATATAGTTGAATAAATAATTGATTTATGCTATATTAATGATTGTGCTTAAGTTCGTTTAAGCCGTAAAACGATGTTCCGCTGTCCCTAGAGGATGATGAACATTAGTTTGGAAGGAGAGTTTAAAATGCAACAATTAATTGCAGACATTACGAAAGATCAATTACGTACAGACCATCCTGATTTCCGTCCTGGAGATACTGTTAAGGTTCACGTTAAAGTTGTTGAAGGTACTCGTGAGCGTATCCAGATTTTTGAAGGTGTTGTTATTAAACGTCAAAACGGTGGAATCAGTGAAACATTTACAGTAAGAAAGATTTCTTACGGTGTAGGTGTAGAACGTACATTCCCAGTACATTCACCTCGTGTGGATAAACTAGAAGTAGTTCGTCGTGGTGCAGTACGCCGTGCTAAACTTTACTACCTACGTAATCTACGTGGTAAAGCTGCGCGTATTAAAGAACGCCGATAATTTAGAAAAGCGTAAGCGCCCGTTTAGCGACGTACGGACTGGACTGAGCCGTAGGAGATAAAGGAAACACGCCTCTTCATAGAGGTGTGCCGACGTTGGCCGCAAAGGCCGGTTTTAGTCGGCCTACCTTAAGTACCTCGAGTCGATGTTGACTTATCGTACGAAGGTGAAGGAAGTCTCGCTAGTCGTTGGGCGATTGAGCTAGACACAAAAACTGTATAACAGTAATAAAAAAGGAACTTGCGTAATGGACCAAGTTCTTTTTTTATTACTTAAGAACTAAGTATCTGATTTGGTATATGATTATTATATTAATTAGTTCTCATTAAATTCGGTTGATATGATAAAATAAAATACAAAGAGATTGCGTGACGTGGAGGAGAACGCATGGCAAATAAAAAGAAAGAATGGTTTGATTGGTTAAAAGCATTATTACTTGCATTGGGCTTGGCACTTGTTGTACGTATGTTTTTTTTCTCTCCAATCGTTGTCGATGGACCATCGATGTTACCCACCTTACATGACAAAGACCAAATGATAGTTAATAAAATTGGGTATAACATTGGAGAACCAGATCGTTTTGACATTGTAGTATTTCATGCGTCTGCTCAAAAAGATTTTATTAAAAGGGTAATTGGTTTACCCGGTGAACACGTTGCAGTTAGGGATGAGGTTTTATACATAAATGGAAATCCTGTTGAAGAACCCTTCTTAAATGAACAAAAAAGGAATATGGGACCTTATGAAACCTTAACAAATGATTTTACATTGGAAGAGTTACCGGGTGAATTCACGACTATTCCAGAGGGTCATGTGCTCGTGTTAGGGGATAATCGAGGTAACTCTACTGATAGTCGAATGTTAGGGGTTATTTCGATGGATCAAATTGTAGGGAAAGCAAGTTTAATTTATTGGCCTCTGGATAGAATGCAAATCGTAGGAGAGTAAAAACATTATGACTATACAATGGTTTCCGGGACACATGGCAAAGGCGAAAAGGGAAGTAGAAGAAAAATTAAAATTAGTTGATTTTGTAATAGAATTAGTTGATGCTAGAGCACCATTATCTTCACAGAACCCAATGCTTCAACAAGTATTACAAACTAAATCTAAAATGATTGTGATGATGAAAAAGGATTTAGCAGATACGAAAATCACGGAGCAATTTTTAGCTTATTTCCAAGAACAAGGAATACCCGCAGTAGCGGTGGATGTGAATGAAAAAGAGGATATAAAGAAAGTTATTCAACTAGCAAAGCAACTAGGACAAGAAAAAATTAAAAAATTAGAAAAAAGGGGTATTAAACCTAGGCCAGCAAGAGCGATGATTGTAGGAATCCCAAATGTAGGGAAATCTACACTTATAAATCGACTTGCGAACAAAAAAGTAGCGAAAACAGGAGACCGACCTGGTATTACGAAACATCAATTATGGATTAAAGTTAAAAAAGACTTTGAACTTCTAGACACACCGGGAATTCTTTGGCCTAAATTTGAAGATCAAACAATTGGCTATCGTTTAGCAGCAACTGGAACAATTAAAGATCAATTATTATCGCTACAAGATATAGTTGCTTTTGTTATTTCCTTCATGCAAGAGCACTACCCGAATCAATTGGTGGAAAGATATCAAATTGAACACGATATGGATGATATGTGGGAAATCTTTGTTAAAATCGGAAAACTTCGCGGAGCTTTAGAAAGTGGAGGGAATGTGAATTTTGACAAAGTAGCCGATATTGTATTAAGGGATTTAAGAACCGGAAGACTTGGTAAAATAACGCTTGAAAGGCTATAATATTCAAGTGATTTTTCAATAATGACATCCATCTAAAATTGATGGATGTTTTATTGTTTAGCAGGAGGAAAGTTATCATTCTTTGTATAGTGCAACTAAGGCATTCTCCCAGCAAAACTGCGAAAATCAAGTCAATATAGATAATGAGAGAGTTAGGTGTATTCATGAAAAAGCAACCTATTTCAGAGCTTAAAAGGTTATTTGGAGAGGGATTAATAACAGCGGAGCTAATTAGTGAGCTAAAACTAGATGAACGTAAAGGCGTTCAAAATTTAATAAAGAGCTATGAAAACCAAAAACGTAAAGAAATAGAATTAGAAGTAAAGTATCATGAAATGTGTCAAATAGAAAATAGAGCTAGGTTACATGGAAAACAATATATAGCAGGCGTTGATGAGGCTGGGAGAGGCCCATTAGCAGGTCCGGTCGTAGCCGCAGCTGTTATACTACCAATGGATTTTAAATTATTAGGACTAAACGATTCCAAACAACTTAATGAAGAAACTAGAAAAAAATACTATGACATAATAATTGAAAAAGCAATAAGTTATGGTGTGGGAGTAGTGGATAGCAGAAAAATTGATGAAATTAATATTTTTGAGGCTACTAAATTAGCTATGATGAAAGCTATAAAAGGTCTCAATGTTTTCCCGGATCACGTTTTAATAGATGCAGTAAATTTGAAAAACCTTACATGTACTTACGAATCGATTATAAAAGGGGATGCAAAAAGTGTATCTATTGCTGCTGCAAGTATTATAGCAAAAGTAACGCGTGATGGGATTATGGAAGATATACATAAAAAATATCCAGAGTACGACTTTGCATCAAATATGGGGTATGGTACCAAAATTCATATGGAAAAATTAAAAGAACTGGGTGCAACTCCATATCACCGTTATACATTTAGCCCTGTGAGAAATGTGATCAGCATGAAGGAGGAAGTTACAGCTGGAAACAAGTAAAATATTCGGAAAGATACATTCACCGTCTTTGTTAAATAAATCCATGCTAAGGCAAGGTCAGATAGTAAGAGGAAAAGTTTCCAAATTATACCCTAATAATATGGCCCAAATTCAATTAAAGAATCAAACTGTTATAGCGAAACTGGAAATACCATTAACGATAGGAGATCGTTATCATTTTCAAGTTCATGTCTCAAATCAAGTACTTTACTTAAAGGTAATTGGTAAAAAGTTAAAAAATCAATCTAAATTAGATGTACCGGTTTTATTAAAAAATTTAGGGGTGAAAAATACAGAAGCTAACCGTTTGTTTGTACAAAAATTGATGGTAGATGGAGTTCCATTTGAAAAGACACAACTGTTACAAGCTCTTCAATTATTAGAAAAATATAAGGATAACGAACAAGTGAAAGACGTATTAAAAGAATTAATTCAACGAAGATTACCCTTAACTGATTCCATATTTCAAGCGATATATTCTAAAAGTACGGACAATCAGTCTAAGCTAATTCGTAATTTGATAAATGAACTTCAAAGTCAAGAAAAATTTACTAATGCCTATACCATGCTACAGAGTTTTGTCAAACCAGATCCAATGCTAGGTAACAATAATATTGAAATGAAACCTAAACAACTGTTCCTTCATCATCTTCATCAGTTTTTGTCAAATAGTGGATTAGACTATGAATATACGATAAGGCAACAGGGTGACATTCATCTACCATCTATTAAGGGATATTTACTACAAATGTTATCGATGGATGGGGAGCATCAAATTCATGCAGAAAAACTTCTTCACCATCTAAATGGAATGCAATTAAACACAATAAACGAAACAGACAATTTCATCCAAGTTAATTATAATTTGCCAGGTGAGGTATTAGGGCTAAAAAAAGATTTAGATTTAGAACTAAAAAGTAAAAAAACAAAAAAAGGAACGATTGATCCGAATTACTGTAGAATTTATTTTTATTTAGAACTTGAGTATCTGCATGAAACAATAATAGATATGCATATACAACAAAGAAATGTGACTATTACAGTGTATAATAATGTCGAAGGATTGAAAGAAAGGACCTTCTCGTTACAAAAACGGTTAAAATCCGGATTAGAAAAACTAAATTATCATCTAACGAACGTTTTATTTAAACCAATGCCATCTGAATCTAATATTACAAATACTCTTTCTAATAAAAAATATAATCCATCCAATTTTACAGGAGTTGATTTTCGAATATGACTAATAAAAAAGCAGTATCCTTAAAATATAACCAAAAAAAGAATCCAGCTCCTGTAGTTACTGCAGTTGGAAAGGGGAAAACGGCGGACGAAATTCTTGAAATTGCGTCACAAAATCAAATTCCGATTGTAGAAGACATTGCGTTAGTAGAATTGCTCTCGAAACTTAATATAAACGAGGTAATTCCAGAAGAATTGTATGAAGCAGTTGCAGAGGTATTTGCGTTTATATATAATACTGAACAGAGCATTAAACAAAATAAATGACAATTTTGTGATAATTTAAGATTGTTTTTCTTGTTTAAATTATGTTTTTTTTATACAATGAAATTGCAGTAATTATACTAGGAGGATGAACAATGAACATTCACGAGTACCAAGGTAAACAAGTTTTACGTGAATTTGGTGTAAAAGTTCCCAATGGACACGTAGCATATACAGTGGATGAAGCTGTAGAAGCAGCAAAAAAATTAGGTAGTGCTGTAACCGTTGTCAAAGCGCAAATCCATGCTGGAGGACGCGGGAAAGCTGGCGGTGTAAAGGTAGCTAAAAATTTGGATGAAGTTCGTACATATGCAAATGAAATTTTAGGAAAGACTTTAGTTACCCATCAAACAGGATCAGAGGGGAAAGAAGTAAAGCGCCTTCTTATTGAGGAAGGATGCGATATCAAAAAAGAATATTATGTTGGTGTTGTTTTAGATCGCGCTACTTCTCGTGTTGTTATGATGGCGTCTGAAGAGGGTGGAACAGAAATTGAAGAAGTAGCTGCAGAAACCCCTGAAAAAATATTTAAAGAGGTAATTGATCCAATTGTTGGACTAGCACCTTATCAAGCTCGTAGACTAGCATTTAATATTAATATTCCAGATGAACTAGTTGGGAAGGCTGTTAAATTCATGACAGGCTTATATGATGCTTTTATTGCAAAAGATTGTTCCATTGCAGAAATCAACCCATTAGTAACAACTGGTGATGGGGAAGTACTTGCATTAGATGCTAAACTTAACTTTGATGACAATGCTTTATACCGTCAGCCTGAAATCATGGAATTACGAGATTTAGAAGAAGAAGATGAAAAAGAAATCGAAGCTTCTAAATACGACTTAAGTTATGTTGCATTAGATGGAAATATCGGTTGTATGGTAAATGGTGCAGGACTTGCTATGTCCACGATGGATATTATTAAGTATTTTGGCGGCGAACCGGCAAACTTCCTTGATGTTGGGGGCGGAGCAACTGCTGAAAAAGTAACGGAAGCATTTAAGATTATTTTATCCGATCCTAATGTAAAAGGTATTTTTGTAAACATCTTTGGTGGAATTATGAAATGTGACGTTATTGCGGAGGGTGTTGTAGAAGCAACAAAACAAGTAGGTTTAGAGATTCCGTTAGTCGTTCGTTTGGAAGGTACCAATGTTGACCTAGGGAAGAAAATCTTAAATGAATCTGGATTGAATATTACTTCAGCAGATTCTATGGCTGACGGTGCTCAAAAAATTGTAGCAATGGTGAAATAAAATTGAAAGAAAGGACGTACAAAAATGGGCGTATATTTAAATAAAGACACGAAAGTAATTGTCCAAGGAATAACTGGTGGAACTGCTAGATTCCATACAAAACAAATGCTTGAATATGGTACGAAAATTGTTGGTGGTGTAACCCCCAAAAAAGGTGGTTCAGAAGTAGAAGGTGTACCAGTTTTTAATACATTACAAGAGGCGGTTAGTAAAACTGGAGCAACGGTTTCTGTTGTTTACGTACCTGCACCATTTGCAGCAGACGCAATTTTGGAAGCGGTTGATGCAGAATTAGATTTAGTAATTTGTATCACGGAGCATATCCCGGTAATGGATATGGTAAAAGTTAAACGTTATATGGAAGGTAAGAAAACTAGATTAATTGGACCAAACTGTCCTGGAGTAATTACTTCTGATGAATGTAAAGTAGGAATTATGCCTGGATATATCCATACAAAAGGACACATTGGTGTAGTTTCTCGTTCCGGAACGTTAACATACGAAGCGGTACACCAATTATCCCAAGCTGGCTATGGTCAAACATCTGCTGTTGGGATTGGTGGAGACCCTGTAAACGGAACGAACTTTATTGATGTTTTAAAAGCATTTAATGAAGATCCGGAAACAGAAGCAGTAGTAATGATTGGAGAAATTGGTGGTACTGCTGAAGAAGAAGCAGCAGAATGGGTTAAAGCCAATATGACTAAACCGGTAGTAGGGTTCATAGGTGGTGCAACTGCTCCTCCAGGAAAACGTATGGGACATGCAGGAGCTATTATCTCAGGTGGTAAAGGTACTGCAGAAGAAAAAATACGTGTTATGAACGAATGCGGAATTGCTGTAGCAGATACACCTGCAGTAATCGGCGAAACGATGATCAAAGTCCTAAAAGAAAAAGGACTAGATCAAAAATGTAAAACACATTAAGAAAAGCGAAAGTAGCCGTTTAGCGACGTACGGACTGGACTGAGCCGAAGGAGATAAAGGAAACACAACGAACGGAGTGAGTTGATGTTGACTTATCGTACGGAGGTGAAGGAAGTCTCGCTAGTCGCTGGCTACTTGAGCTAGCCAAGAAAAGCGAAAGTAGCCGTACAGACTAGGAACGCGACGTCCTGTCGCAACGTCTGTACTAGCACATCCTTTGCGTCGTAGCGACGTACGGACTGCGCCTGGCCATGCCAGGCGGTCCGATGTTGACGCGCAAAGCGTCGGTCTTAATCGGACATTCCCCTCCCGAAGGAGATAAAGGAAACACAACGAACGGAGTGAGTTGATGTTGACTTATCGTACGGAGGTGAAGGAAGTCTCGCTAGTCGCTGGCTACTTGAGCTAGATAAGAAAAGCGAAAGTAGTGTAATAGAACCTAAAAGACTATCTTCTTTTAGGTTCTATTAACTATTAAAAAACTTAGTATCCGCTATAAGATTTGGCGAATGCTCTAGTTGCGCTAATGCAGATTAGTAAAGCTTATATAACTTATCTGCTAAACATTACATATAGGACGTGATGAATTGAATAATAATGTTCGCCTTCGCTTGATCCACATCTCCAGATGCCGCGGTATAACAAGAAGGATAATTCGTAGGCTTCTCCAAATTGATTCCACGTTAAGTGGTGTCTATAAATTAACTCCCCATGAAATTTCAAAACACCTCCAAATCCCCTTTAAAAATGCCACATTATTTTATCAAGATCTTCATCAAAATAGAATGAAGAAACAATTAATAAAGGATTTAAGATTATATAAAACTATTACAATAGTTGACGAAAACTATCCAGCCATGTTAAATACAATAAAAGATGCACCTCTTGTTTTATATGTTAAAGGAGACCTATCATTACTACAATATAAACAGAAGTTGAGTGTAATTGGTACTCGAAACCCATCCAAAGAAGCTATGATCAAATTAGAACATATCGTTAAGCCGTTAGTGAAGGATAATTGGTTAATTGTTAGTGGTTTAGCCAAAGGAATAGATAGCCTCGCTCATCAAACTGCTTTAATCAATCAGGGTAAAACAATTGCTGTATTAGGAAGTGGATTTCATCATATATATCCAAAACAGAATACAAACCTATTTCATCAAATAGCTAAATATGGACTAGTTTTATCTGAGTATCCACCAGATATTCGACCTGTTAAGTACCATTTCCCTGAACGGAATCGGATTATAAGTGGACTTAGTTTTGGAACTTTAGTAATTGAAGCAACTGAAAAAAGCGGAACCTTAATTACTGTGGACCAGGCACTAGACCAAGGAAGAGAAGTATATGCTGTACCAGGCTCTCCAACCATTCCCCAGACGAAAGGTTGCCATCAAATGATTCAAGATGGTGCTAAGTTAGTTCAATCCCCTATTGATATTCAAGAGGATTGGGACTATTTATCCAAGGTTAACTGGTTGGCCGACTAAAAACTCAGGCGTCCTATTACAATGTAGGAATTGGCATGTCTTAGAATCCAATTACTCGTCCAGCTGCAATTACTTCGACCCAACTGAATGAAGAGTTGCTTTATCGGTAAATGATGATAAAAACGAATATCAGTAACAGTTTGTTTGACAAATTCATTATAACTATTTAGTATTAGTGAAGATTTCAAAATTATTTAGTAAGGTAATATAATAGCCAGAAAGTATATAAAATAAGATAACGAAATAAAAGTAAAGACTAATTAAAAGCTTTTTTATTCCTACTTTACTAGCTGTAGCTCTAAACAAGTAGAATTCAATTAAAACAAGGATAGAAAATAGGAGGCAGCGAGTAAAATACTACTGGGTTCAACAGATATTTAGTGAGAGGTAAATCTGACTAAAAATATAGCGATGCTACCAGCACATTCTGTCGTCGTACCTCCCACCGAAGAAATTCAACTTTATAAACTATTTCTGTATATTGCCAACCTCATCTTAGGAGGATCATAGATGAAAGATTATCTAGTTATTGTAGAATCACCTGCAAAGGCGAAAACAATTGAACGCTATTTAGGAAAAAAATACGAAGTTAAAGCTTCAATGGGCCATGTCCGTGATTTGCCCAAAAGTCAAATGGGTGTAGACGTTGATGAAAATTTTAAACCAAAATATATTACGATTCGTGGTAAAGGCGATGTGTTAAAAGACTTACGTAAATCAGCAAAAAAGGCCAAAAAAATATATTTAGCAGCGGACCCGGACAGAGAAGGGGAAGCAATTGCTTGGCATTTAGCGCATATCTTAAATGTAGATGAAACTTCAGATTGCCGCGTCGTATTTAATGAAATTACAAAAGACGCTATTAAAGAATCATTCAAACATCCTCGTTCGATTGATATTGATCTAGTGAATGCACAACAAGCTCGACGTATTTTAGACCGATTAGTTGGATATAATATCAGCCCTATACTATGGAAAAAAGTGAAGAAAGGGTTAAGTGCCGGCCGTGTTCAATCGGTGGCAATGAAACTAATCGTAGATCGTGAAAAAGAAATTCAAACCTTCAATCCGGAAGAATATTGGTCGATTCAAGCCGAATTTTTAAAAGACGGGACAATGTTTGAAGGCTCATTTTACGGTGAAGATGGAAAGAAACAAGAATTAAAGACGGAAGCCGATGTAAAAAAAATTACAAACCAATTAGAAAAGAAATTTACCATTGAAAAAGTTACAAAACGAGAGAGAAAACGCAACCCGGCTCAACCTTTTATTACCTCATCTTTACAACAAGAAGCAGCGAGGAAGTTAAATTTTAGGGCAAAGAAAACAATGATGATAGCCCAACAGTTATATGAAGGGATAGATTTAGGTAAGAAATCTGGAGGAATCACTGGATTAATTACGTATATGCGTACAGATTCTACTAGAATTTCGGATACTGCAAAATCAGAAGCCTATGATTATATTTTAGAGAAATTTGGTAAAGAGTATCATGGGGAAAATAAACCTAAAAAAAATAAAGAGGGTGCACAAGACGCTCATGAAGCTATTCGCCCAACTTCAGTAAATAGAGATCCGAAATCATTAAAAGAAATACTATCAAGAGATCAATACAGATTGTATAAATTGATTTGGGAACGCTTTTTAGCAAGTCAAATGGCACCTGCTATAATGGATACAATGACGGTTCATTTATATAGTAACAATGTGGAGTTCCGTGCAACGGGTTCAAAAATTAAATTTAAAGGTTTTATGAAAGTATATATTGAAGGAACAGATGATAATAAAAAAGTTGAAGAGAAATTTCTTCCAGATTTATCTGAGGGTATGGTTGTGGATTCAAAGGAAATTATACCGAATCAGCACTTTACTCAACCACCTCCACGATATACAGAGGCAAGGTTGGTAAGAACAATGGAAGAACTTGGCATCGGAAGGCCTTCCACATATGCACCAACACTAGACACAATACAACGTCGTGGATATGTTACTTTAGATAATAAACGATTTATACCGACTGAACTTGGTACAATCGTCAATGAATCAATGGAAGAATTTTTCCCTGAAATAATCGATGTTGATTTTACAGTGAAAATGGAAGGTGACTTAGACTCCATAGAGGAAGGTCAACGTAACTGGGTTTCTACTATTGATGAATTTTATAAAGGCTTTAGTGAGCGTTTAGAAAAAGCTGAAAAAGAGATGGAAAAAATAGAGATAAAAGACGAGCCAGCTGGAATAGACTGCGAAGAATGTGGTCACCCAATGGTGTATAAAATGGGGAGATACGGAAAATTCTTAGCATGTTCTAATTTTCCAGATTGTAGGAATACCAAACCAATATTGAAAGAGATTGGTGTAAAATGTCCGAAATGCTCGGAAGGAAATATAGTCGAACGAAAATCTAAAAAACGAAGAACTTTTTATGGGTGTGATCGTTTTCCTGAATGTGATTTTGTATCCTGGGATAAACCGATACAAAGACCTTGTCCAAAATGTGAATCACTGTTAGTGGAAAAGAAAAACAAAAAGGAAACACAAGTACAATGTACAAATTGTGATTATAAAGAAGAAGTTCAGAGTTAAAGATATAGGCTGTTCACTAAAAGTGAATAGCCTTTAACATTGCAATAAATAAAATTTTGAAAACAAGAATAATATCTTACGTTTTTGGCTATAAAAGAAGTATATATTTATTCACATAATATTCACATTTCACCCGTATATCTAAAAAGATTGAATTGTAATTTATTGACTATATAAAAAAGAATAGCTATAATTGTCAATTGTTGATTGCGCAAATAAACAAATTGCGTGACAAATCAAATAATTATGTTATAATCATAATGTGCAAAACCTTTCAGAATTTTATTTCAATTCTGTTAAATTGATTGCAAATGAAAAATAATTATGGTATGATTTTAACGCTAAATGGGGTGGATAAATGCCAGAATTGAATTTTGTAAGATACTCCGAACTTTTTATGGAATATTTACAAATCGAGAAGAATGTTTCCCCCTACACTATTATGTTTTACCAAAAAGACATTGAAATTTTTTTTGCCTTTTTAAAGAAAGAATCTATATACGAATTGGCACAGATTGATACGACTGTAATACGATTATTCCTTACCCAACTTTATGAGGAACAGCTAAGTAGGAAATCAGTATCTAGGAAAATCTCTTCATTAAGAAGTTTTTTTAAATTCCTGGAAAGAGAAGGGTTGAATACTGGTAACCCATTTGCACTTATAACGTTACCGAAAGATAAGAAAGCAGTTCCTACCTTTTTATATAAAGAAGAAATGGAAAAATTATTTGAGGTAAGTGATATAACAACACCACTAGGTCAACGCAACCAAGCATTAATTGAAATATTATATGGTACGGGTATCCGTGTAAGTGAATGTCAGGAGATCGTATTAAAAAATATTGATTTCTCCATTGGAACAATCTTTATTAGAGGAAAAGGAAATAAAGAACGTTACGTTCCATTTGGAAGATTTGCAGAAATTGCCCTTGAAACATACTTGAACGAAGGTAGATTGATTTTGCAACAAAAATCGAAAACTGAATCTGATGCTCTTTTTTTAAATGCAAAAGGAACCCCTTTAACTGCAAGGGGAATAAGAGTTATTTTAAATAAAATGGTTAATGATGCTGCATTGACAGTTCATGTTCATCCTCATAAACTCAGGCACACTTTTGCAACACATATGTTGAATGAAGGTGCAGATTTACGAATTGTTCAGGAACTTTTAGGGCATGAGAATCTATCGTCTACACAAATATATACCCATGTCACAAAAGATTACTTACGAGATGTTTATATGAAAAGTCATCCGCGAGCAAAAGATTAATTTACCAGAAAAGAAATATATATCTTCTTTTTCCTGGGGCTCCAATTACTCGCCCCACGGTAAAGGTTTGCATAAGTGTAACTAAGGCATTTGTAAGTTTAGGAGCAAATTCTAAGTTTACTAATCATATTTGAGGTGAGATGAGTGACTATTGAAATGCATGCAACAACAATATTTGCTATTAAGCATAATGGGCAATGCGCCATGAGTGGAGATGGCCAGGTGACATTAGGTAATGCAGTCGTAATGAAACATAAAGCTAAAAAGGTAAGAAGATTATTTAATGGGCAAGTCTTGGCAGGTTTTGCGGGTTCTGTTGCTGATGCTTTTACATTATTTGAAAAGTTTGAAGGGAAATTACAAACATATAATGGTAACTTAACACGTGCTGCAGTGGAGCTAGCGAAAGAATGGCGTAGTGATAAGGTGTTAAGAAAATTAGAAGCAATGCTTATTGTCATGAATAAAGATCAGATGTATTTAGTATCTGGTACGGGAGAGGTCATTGAACCTGATGACGGGATTCTAGCAATTGGTTCAGGTGGTAATTATGCCCTAAGTGCTGGAAGAGCTTTAATTAAGTATTCTGAAGGGTTAACAGCAAGAGAAATTGCTCAAGCGGCTCTTGAAATTGCTGGGGAAATTTGTGTATTTACGAATGATCAAATTACTTTGGAAGTACTTGAATAGAAGGAGGTCTATCTAATAAATGAGTATTCGTTATACTCCTAGAGAAATAGTGGACCAATTAGATAAGTATATTGTAGGACAGAAGAACGCTAAGAAGTCAGTATCAGTTGCCTTAAGGAATCGCTTTAGAAGAATGCAATTGGAAGATTCTTTAAAAGATGAGATTATGCCAAAAAATATTTTGATGATGGGTCCCACTGGAGTTGGTAAAACAGAAATTGCGAGAAGGCTAGCTAAACTTGTCGGTGCGCCTTTTGTTAAAGTGGAAGCAACTAAATTCACCGAAGTTGGGTATGTTGGTAGAGATGTAGAATCTATGATTCGGGACTTGGTAGAGATGTCTATTAGAATGGTTAAGGAAGAAAAAATAAATGAAGTTAAAGAACAAGCTGAAAGAGAAGCTAATCGTAAACTTGTAAAATTGCTTCTTCCACAGGCTAAAAAACAAAATACAATAAAAAATCCTCTTGAAATGCTTTTTTCAACTCAATCATCCGAAGAAGAAAGTAATAATAATGAAAGAGATGAAGAGTTTAACGATAGAAGAAGTCAAATTGAACAGAAACTTGCACTTGGTGAATTAGAGGATCACATGGTTACAGTGGAAATTGACGAAATGCCACCATCTATGTTTGACATGCTTCAAGGGTCGGGTATGGAACAAATGGGAATGAATATGCAAGATATGTTTGGTCAATTTATGCCAACGAAGAAAAAGAAACGCAAACTCCCTGTATCGGAGGCAAGAAAGGTTTTAACTAACCAAGAAGCGCAAAAATTGGTTGAAATGGAAGAAGTGGCGCAAGAGGCCGTTGAATTGGCGGAACAGTCTGGAATCGTCTTTATTGATGAAATTGATAAAGTGGTTGGTAAAGACAATAGTTCAGCAAATGTTTCTAGAGAAGGGGTTCAGCGGGACATTCTACCAATCGTCGAAGGGTCTACTGTGATGACGAAGCATGGAGCAGTAAAGACCGATCATATACTTTTTATAGCTGCAGGCGCTTTTCATATGGCAAAACCTTCTGATTTAATACCTGAATTACAAGGGAGATTTCCGATAAGAGTAGAATTAGAGAAATTGTCCGTTGAAGATTTTAAACGTATACTTACAGAACCTTCCAATGCTTTAATCAAACAATATCAAGCATTACTGAAAACAGAAGGTATAAATGTAATATTTACTGACGATGCTATTATTAGACTGGCAGAAATTGCATTTCAAGTAAATCAAGAAACCGATAATATTGGAGCAAGAAGACTTCATACAATCTTAGAAAAATTATTAGAAGATTTATCTTTTGAAGCACCAGATATAACGATGGAAGAAATTAAGATTACACCTAGCTATGTGGATGAAAAACTTAAATCAATAGCTGAGAATAGAGATCTTAGTCAATTTATACTATAGTTTGAAGAATGAAATGGAGGATTTACAACATGAAACTATTAGACCGAGCAAGAAAAATTAATGCAATGTTACAAAAAGCAACTGGGAAATCTGTAAACTTTAATGATATGTCCGCATCTTTAAGAAATGTACTTGGTGGGAATGTTTATATCTTAAGTAGACGCGGAAAATTACTTGGATATGCTGTAAACCAAGAAATTGCAAATGACCGCATGAAAAACATGTTAGAAGAAAGAAGATTTCCTGAAGAATACACTCAAGGACTTTTCAGTATTCATGAAACAACAGCAAACCTAGACATTAACAGTCAATATTCTGTATTCCCTGAAGAAAACAAAGAATTATTTAAAGATGCTCTAACAACAATTGTTCCTATCATTGGTGGCGGAGATCGTTTAGGTACGTTGATTCTAGGTAGAGTAGATGATAGCTTTAATGATGATGATTTACTATTAGCTGAATATGGTGCAACAGTTGTAGGTATGGAGATTCTTCATGAAAAAACGGAAGAAATCGAAATGGAAGCAAGGAGTAAAGCTGTTGTACAAATGGCAATTAGTTCATTATCATATAGTGAATTAGAGGCAATTGACCATATCTTTGAAGAATTAAATGGAATGGAAGGACTATTAGTTGCAAGTAAAATAGCTGACAGAGTAGGTATTACGAGATCAGTAATAGTTAACGCACTAAGGAAATTAGAAAGTGCCGGTGTAATTGAGTCACGTTCATTAGGGATGAAAGGTACTTATATTAAAGTGTTAAATGACAAATTCTTAGTTGAACTTGATAAATTACGTTCAAGATAAAGAGTAAAGAATATGTTTGTTTGGCGACGAACGGACTGCTTTCCTTAAAAAAGCTAGGTTTCAACCTAGCTTTTTCTAATTTTTAGTTACCATTTTCCTCTTTATTTTTTGAACCTCCAAAATAATTTAATTTTTTACCCCTCTTTAGAGCTTCTGTGTTCGTAATTATTATCCAATAAAAATTACTTTTCTGTTCATACAATTTTCGACATTTATATATCGTTTTTTAATTAAATAAGTTAAAATAAGATAGGTAATAAGTATTAGTAAGAAGATAATGCTTTTACTTAAGGTGTCTTAAAAGTTTATGTTTTCATGTGATTATTTTCCCAATATATGGCAGTTAATACAAAAACTTTTTACTATCGTTGGAGCGAAAAATGTCGAAAAGTAGTGACTTTGTCGACTGAATAAATTAAAATGTTCTAGGGTAATCTTTATGAATTAGATATTTTAACTAGTAATGGAGGAATAATAGTGGATTTATTTGGAGGTACTGTGCGTACGTTGGAAAATTCACTTGATTATGCATCTACCAAAAATCGAGTAATTTCAAATAATATTGCAAATGTTGATACGCCAAATTATAAAACAAAAGATGTAGTGTTTAAAAACATTTTGGATAATGCAATTCAATCAAAATTAGAAGCTAGAAAGACGAATGAAAAGCATCTTCCGTTTTATTCAGAAAATAAATCTACATACCGTGTTATAACAAAAAATAACACTATTTATAATCACAATGGTAATAATGTGGATATTGATAAACAGATGAGCGACTTAGCGAAAAATCAAATCTATTATAATAGTTTAGTTGATCGTATGAACGGGAAGTTTAATAGTCTTAGAACTGTAATAAGAGGTGGAAATTAATCATGTCTATTTTTGATGCTTTAAATACGAGTTCTAGTGCACTGACAGCACAAAGGTTACGAATGGATGTTGTTTCTTCTAATATAGCTAATGCACAAACAACTCGTGCGACACGAAATGAAAATGGAGAATATGAGCCGTATAGAAGGAAAATGGTTGTACTTGAATCGGATAAGAATACTTTTCAACAGTATTTAGAGAAAGCATCTGGGAATAAAAAAGCGACCTCAGGTGTAAAAGTTTCAGCAATAATTGAGGATGAAAAACCATTTAAATTAGTATTTAACCCAAACCATCCTGATGCCGATGAAAATGGTTATGTACAGTTGCCAAATGTTGATCCACTTCAAGAAATGGTTGATTTAATGAGTGCAACAAGATCGTATGAAGCAAATATAACAGCAGTCAATGCTAGTAAAAGTATGTTAATGAAAGCTTTAGAAATAGGAAAATAAAAAATAAGGGGATTAAGATATGAATCCGAGTATTGATTCAATAGGTATGAATATAAATTCGATACCTGCAAAGAAAGTAGATTCATCTAAAGAAACAAAACAGAACTTTGCAAATGTATTAAAAGGTGCAGTCGATAGTTTGAATGAAATTCAGATTGAATCAGATAAGAAAACGGAAGCTCTGGCAAGTGGTAATATTGATGATTTACATGAAGTTATGATCACAGCACAAAAAGCAAGTATCACTTTAGAAACTACAGTGCAAATCCAAAAAAAAGTGATAGATGCTTATAACGAGATTATGAGAATGCAAGTTTAATTTATTTTTCGTTATAAATAGACTATAATTTTTTTGCGCTTTAGTTAGGGGACAGTATGTATGAAAGAGAAGTTATTAAATTGGAAGGATTCGGCTGTTTCTTTTTGGGTAGACCGTTCCAAAAAACAAAAGGTAATCCTCATTAGTTCGATACTATTGGTGATTTTCTTAATTATTGGAACGGTGTTTCTAACTTCTAAAACAAATTACGTAACATTATATAGTGATTTGTCATTACAAGAAGCGAATCAAATAAAAACAGAGTTGGATTCAAGAAGTATTCCATATGAATTAACAAAAGGTGGCACCACCATTTCGGTTCCGGAAGAACAAGGTGATTCATTACTTGTGGAATTAGCAGGACAAGGGATACCAAATAGTGGAAATATAGATTATTCCTTTTTTAGTGAAAATTCTTCTTGGGGCATTACGGATAATGAGTTTAATATTATGAAACTTGATGCGATGCAAACAGAACTTGCAACTTTAATGAAAGGTATTGAAGGGATTAATGATGCCCAAGTTATGATTAACATCCCAGAAGAACCTATTTTTGCGAGTGACACAATTGGAGAAGCTAGTGCATCCATTGTTTTAAATACAAAACCCGGTTACCAATTTCAAGGAAATCAAATTAATGCACTATATCATCTTGTTTCACAAGCCGTTCCTAACTTGCCTGAGGAAAACATCGTTATTATGAATCAGTATTTTGAGTATTATGATCAGCAATCTCAAGGGCAATATTTGGCAACACAAGATGCACATATGTATCAGCAGAAAGTGAAACAAGACGTGGAACGTGATATACAAAAACGTCTACAACAAATGCTTGGCAATATGGTCGGTATGGAGAATGTAATAGTTTCTGTAACTGCAGATATAGATTTTACCCAAGAAAATAGAACGGAAGAATTGGTAGAGCCTGTTAACATTGATGACATGGAAGGTCTCCCTGTAAGTTTAGAAACAATTCAAGAATCCTATTCAGGTGATGGTGCCCAAGGAGGTGTCGCCGGAACCGGGGATGAAGATGTAACGAATTACCAAGCAGCTGAAGAAAATGGTAATGGTGACTACGAGATGGACAAGGAAACGATTAATTATGAGTTTAATCGTATTCGAAAGGAAATTGTAGAAAGTCCTTATAAAGTAAGAGATTTAGGTATACAAGTTGCAGTAGATAGTTTGAAAAACGCAACAGGTGAAGCTGAATACTTATCCCAACAAGAACAGAATGCTGTTGAGGGTGGAATATCATCCATTTTAAATTCCATTGTATCTACATCAATTGATGAAGAGTACGGGGAAATCAATCCAGATGAGAAAATTTCAATCGTATTTCAGGAATTTACCGGTGGACCAACATCTACAGAAACTGTGAAACCAATTATTCCTACATGGTTGTATATCGCCGGGGCTATATTACTTATTATTATTTTAATCTTGGCGTTCATTTTAATTAAAAACAGAAAAACGAAAGATGAATTAGAGGAAGAAGAGACAGTTATTTCTCAAACTATTAATGAAATACCAGATTTAGAAGACAATGTGGAATCCGAGGCAGTTGTTAGAAGAAAACAATTAGAAAAGGTTGCAAAAGAAAATCCTGAAGATTTTGCTAAATTGTTAAGAAGTTGGATCGGTGAAGATTAGGAGGGGGATTATGGTTAGGTCAAAAGACGTTGTTTTAACAGGGAAACAGAAGGCTGCAATTCTTTTAATCGCACTCGGTCCCGAGGTGTCAGCCCAGGTTTATAAATATCTAACAGATGAAGAGATTGAAAGGTTAAGTTTAGAGATTTCCTCTGTAAAAAAAGTAGAACCAAATGTTAAAGAGGACATCATCGAACAATTTCATCAAATAGTAGTTGCACAGGATTATATTACGCAAGGTGGAATTGGTTATGCAAAAACTGTACTGGAAAAAGCGTTTGGTAAACAGGAAGCTTCGAACATAATAAATAGACTAACTTCATCATTACAGGTCAGACCTTTTGATTTTGCTAGGAAGGCTGATCCGCAACAACTTTTAAACTATATCCAGGGTGAGCATCCACAAACTATAGCACTTGTACTCTCTTACTTAGATGCAGAACAATCTGGACAAATTCTATCGGCATTGCCGCAAGAGATGCAAGCGGATGTTGCGAGGAGAATCGCAACGATGGATTCCACATCACCGGAGATAATTAGCCAAGTAGAGCAAGTCCTAGAAAGGAATTTATCCAGTACTATTACTGAAGATTTTACTCAAACTGGTGGAATTCAAGCGGTTGTGGAAGTGTTGAATGAAGTAGATAGAAGTACTGAAAAAACAATTCTTGATGCATTAGAGACGCAAGATCCAGAACTTGTAGATGAAATTAAAAAACGGATGTTTATTTTTGAGGATATCGTTATACTCGATAATCGTGCAATACAACGAGTGATTCGTGAAGTTGAGAATGAAGATTTAAGATTAGCATTGAAAGTTTCTAGTGAAGAAGTGAAGAATTTAATCTTTACCAATATGTCCCAACGTATGGCGGAAACATTTAAAGAGGAAATGGAGTACATGGGTCCAGTACGATTGCTAGATGTAGAGGAAGCACAAACTAGAATCGTCTCTACTATTAGAAAACTAGAGGATATTGGCGAAATAGTTATTGCACGTGGTGGAGGAGATGATATCATTGTCTGATTTCCAGAAAATGAATCATTTACAAACACAAAAACGGGTAATTAAAATTAAATCCCATGATTTTTTTAAAACGGAAGAACATGTGGATGGCGGGTTACCTGAACATGATGAACTTAATATAATTCAAAATGAAATTCGTATAGCAACGGAGCAATTAGATTTATTAAAAGGTCAACAAGCTAAATTAATAGAAAGAACAAAAAATGAAATTGAATTGGAAAAGGGTAATTGGCAACAAGAGAAAAATGAGTGGATTAAAAAGGCAGAAGAAGAAGGTTATAAGAGAGGTTACTCCACAGGTGAGGAACAGGCTTTTCAGGAGTATAGAGACTTAATTAATCAAACAAATTCTATAGTGAAACGTGCAAACGAGGAATACCATGCAATTGTTGCGAAAAGTGACGAATCTATTCTGAATTTGGCAATTTATGTTGCGGAAAAAGTGTTAAACCAGAAGATACAAGAAGATTCAAAGGTGTTCTTAGATATTGTCAAAAGGGCTATGAAAGAATTGCAGGATCAATCTGACATTTCCATTTATTTGCATCCTGAAAAATACACATATGTTATGGAACATAAACAGGAATTAACACAGATTTTAGAAAACAATATGAAATTATCTATATTTGTTAAGGAAGAACTGGATGTAAATGCTTGTATTATTGAACATGCTTTTGGACAAATTGATGCAAGTATTGATACACAATTAAACCAAATTAAACAGATATTACAAGATGTAGTACAGGAGAATAGTAGTAATGAATAAGTCTCAACTTTATTCTGCAATTGATCAAGCTGTTCCATATAAATTTTATGGAAAAGTGTTACGTGTCGTTGGGCTTATGATTGAATCTCAAGGTCCGCATGCTAATATTGGAGATGTTTGTTATATTCATGCCTTTAAAGGGAAAGCTCCCATTCTTTCAGAAGTAGTAGGCTTTAACAATGAAAAAATTATTTTAATGCCATATTCAGAAGTAAATGAAATTGGCCCGGGTTGTTTAGTTGAATCAACTGGAAATTCATTAACAGTTAAAGCAGGAAGTGGTTTAATTGGTTCCGTTGTTGACCCATTAGGATTTCCTTTAGATAAAACACCACTTCCAAAAGGGTTAACTAATATACCAACTGATAAAACTCCACCTAATCCAATGCTTCGTCCCCCTATATCTGAACCGATACAGGTAGGAGTCAAAGCGATAGATTCCCTGCTGACAGTCGGTAAAGGACAAAGGGTAGGTATATTTGCGGGGAGTGGAGTTGGAAAAAGTACCTTATTAGGCATGATTGCTAGAAATAGTAAGGCAGATATTAATGTCATCGCTCTAATTGGGGAGCGTGGAAGAGAAGTTAGGGAGTTTATTGAGAAAGATTTAGGTCCAGAGGGATTAATGAGGTCTATTGTTGTAGTAGCCACTTCCGATCAACCAGCATTAATGAGAATAAAAGGTGCTTATACGGCTACAGCAATTAGTGAATATTTTAGGGATCTTGGTTATCAAGTTAATTTAATGATGGATTCTGTAACGCGTGTAGCGATGGCGCAAAGAGAAATTGGACTCGCGGTCGGTGAACCTCCAACAACTAAAGGATATACACCTTCTGTTTTTTCCATTCTACCAAAGCTCTTAGAGCGAACTGGAACAAACGCCTCAGGGACTATTACCGCATTTTATACGGTGCTAGTTGATGGAGATGATATGAATGAACCAATAGCCGACACAGTAAGGGGTATTTTAGATGGACACTTTGTAATGGATAGAAAAATTGCGGAGCGTGGTCACTATCCTGCAATAAATGTTTTAAAATCTGTCAGTCGGGTGATGAATCAAGTTACTACAAAAGAACACCAAAGAAATGCAAATGCATTAAGAACATTGATTTCTAGTTACGAAGATAATGTCGAATTAATCAATATTGGTGCATATAAACCAGGTACAAATAAAGATATCGATCGCGCAATATCTATATATCCAAAAATTCAGGCATTTTTAAAACAAGATGTTAGTGAAGTTATTTCTTTAGAAGAAACCATTCATTCTATGGATAGCTTATTGAATGGAGGATGAATATATGGCTAAGACAATGGTTCTTAATAAAATTTTAGATGTTAGAGAAAATGAAAAAAAAATGGTTCAGAAAGATTATTCTCAGTCAATGGAAAAATTTGAATCTGTAGCTATGAATTTATATCGTTTGTTAAAGAAAAAAGAAGATGCTGAAAAAACGTATGAAGATTATATAAGTTCAAGTGTACCTTTAGACCAAATTAAACAAATTGCCTTTTATATTGAATCAATTAAAGAAGATATTCTTACCCTGCAACAAAAGGTGAATAAAGCAAGAAGCGAAATGGAACTAAAACAAGCAGAATTAACAGATGCCCATATAGAAGTGAAAAAGTTTGAGAAATTAATAGAACGCCGAACAAATGAGGAACGTGACCAAATTAATAGAATAGAAAAGGCGTTTATGGATGAAATCTCATTAAATCAATTTATGAACAGTAAAAATAGGTGAGATCATGGCAAAGAAAAAAAATGATAAAAGTAGAAAGATAAATCCGTTTCTTTGGTTTGTATTTGCAGTAGTCATACCAGTCGCAGTTGTCATTTCAATCGTTTTAATAATCTTAAATATAGCCGGATTTGACGCAGTTAACTGGCTAAAAGAAAAAGGCAATAGTGTACCAGTTATTTCTAATATGATAACTACAGATGATGAGGGGCAACAGCAATCTAGTGAAATGCATTTACAAAAAGTAATTGAAAAAAAAGATGAAAAAATTGAGGATTTAACTCAAAGTATGAATGATCAAGAAGCAAAAATACAAGATTTAGAGAGAGAGATTACCCAATTAGAAAAAAAGGAATCGGACAATAAAAATCTCCAAGAAACTATGGAATCGGAAGAAGAGGATTCCAATAAAAAAGTAAAAACAGTGGCAAAGTCATACGAGGAAATGGCACCAGAAAAAGCTGCTGAAATATTGACGAACATGGCTGATCAATCTAGTCTAGTCTTAATTTTGAAAGAAATCTCTAATGATTCCCGTGGTAAGATATTACAAGAAATGGATCCTAAGAAAGCTGCAGAGGTTACCAAGAATTTAATGGAAAATTAACAATCTCCCAATTGAAAGGAGGTGAAATAATGAATGCAGTCGGCACTTATATTCCTTTATCAGTTAAAGTTTCGGAACAAATGAATCAAGGAAATCTTACCGTTTCAGAAAACCTTTCTTTTGAACAAATTCTAAACAATCAAGAGCTAGTTATGAATGAAAATCAGAAAAAACGGGTAGATTCATATTTTACAACAGATCATGAAATGGTAATTAATCTTTCGCAGTCAATAGATAAAATAAGAGAACAAAATCAAACCATAAATGACCAACTTACTATGTTACTAGATAATATCTCGGAAGACACGGAAACATTTGACCAAGTATTGATTACAGATATAGCCCAATTAATTAATCAAATAGAAGAACAAACACAAGATATAAATAATCAACTTGCTATGTTGATGAATAATATTTCGGAAAACACAGAAACAGTTGATCAAGTGTCGAAAAACAATGTGCTTCAACTTTTTAACAAAATAGAAGAACAAATACAAGATATAAATAATCAACTTGCAGTGTTACTAGATAATATTTCGGAAAATGCAGAGACAGTTGATCAAGTGTCGAAAAGCAATGTGCTTCAACTCCTTAATAAAATAGAAGAACAAACGCAAAATATAAATAACCAACTATCAGCTTTATTTGATAATGATAAAACATATTTGACTAGAAATAGTCCGTTTATCATGCCAACTGAAAATGGTTCAACACTTATCGATCATTTAAATAGTAATGAACTGATTCAGGTAACAAGTAGTATTAAAGACGAAGTAAGAGCTGAACATAAAAATATTTTAAAAGATATAATATTAAATTTTAATAACTTAATAACACAACTTAATAATACAGATGATTTATCAAAAATTTCACCTAAAGTGTTAGAGCTCTTAAAGAACTATTTAAAATTGGATAAAACGGGGCAATATTTAACTAGTAATCTCCAACAAAATAACGTGAATAATAAAGAACAATTAATTTGGCAAGATTTAATAGATTTTTTTTCTAAAAGAGAAAACTTATCAATAAAACAACAGTATAATGTTCACTCTGAAGTTACAAGTAAAGATGTAACTAATTGGTTGATAAAGTCTCTTGAAAAACATAGTCTTTCAGAGCCAGTAACAACGAATCAAATTCATACTGGGACTCCGTTATCGAAAATAGAGCAGTATGTAATTCATTTGAACAATAACCAAGAAACATCGAAAGTAAATCAACAATTAATCAAACAATTTGAATCCATTATTAAAACAAGTCGATTTTTAGCTAGTCCAAATGGTACAAATCAATTATCTATTATATTAAATCCAGAAAACTTAGGACAAATAAGAATTAAATTGGTACAAATGAATGGAGAAATGACTGTTAAAATGGTTGTTTCTACTCAAGTAGCTAAGGATATGCTTGAATCTAATATGGGTCAGTTAAGGAATATGTTTCTTCCACATCAAGTAATTATTGAAAAACAAGAATTACCTACACAAGGAAATATGATGCAAAAGGATCCTAGTTCCAATCAACAATGGGAAGGCGAAGGTGAACAACATTCAAGTCATTCAAACCAAGAAGGAAATGAGTCTTCTTCGGATGAAACGGAATTATCTTTTAACGACCTTCTAATGAATGTCAAAGTATAGGGGATTATAATATGAGCAAAATTGACCCATCATTATATTTATCGAATCAAAAAGTTATTAGGGAACCAAAACCAACAATAGATAAAGATGGATTTTTAAAAATACTAATGACACAGTTACAAAATCAAGATCCAACAGCTCCAATGAATGAAAATGAAATGGTTCAGCAAATGGCTACTTTAACATCGTTAGAGCAAACAATGAATATATCAAAATCAATTGAAATGCTAGTTGAAAACCAAACTCAGTCACCAATTATGCAACATAGTCATCTGATTGGGAAAAATGTAACGTACCTTTCTAGCACAGGAGATTCTGAGACATCCCGGGAAGAGACTGGAAAAGTGATTGCAGTAAGTCAACGTGATGGTATTGCAATATTGGAGCTAGATAATAAAGAAAAAATTGAAGTAACAATGGTTTCAAAAGTTAGTTTAATAGATGAAAATGATGATAAACAAGACTCAAAATAGGGGAAGTGATGAAACTGGATCATCGAGTTCATCAAGTACCACCGCAGTATGCGCTACATTTTCCTACGGGAGAAAAGAAAGTATTAGAGAATACTAATCATACTTTTAAGGAAATTTTAGCGAATCAACAGAAATTAAAAATAAGTAAACATGCGAGCCAACGACTAACAGAACGAAATATTGATATTGATGACAAAGAGTGGCAATTGATTGAAACGAAAATGGCAGAAGCAAGAAAAAAAGGAATAACTGATTCTTTAGTAGTAACAAACCATGCTGCTTTACTAGTTAGTACAAAGAATAATACAGTAGTTACAGCAATGAACAAAGAAGAAGCAAATCATAAAATTTTTACTAATATTAATGGAACAATTTTAATAAATGATTAGGCTGGACCGATAAAGGAAGCCGATAGCTGTTGAATGACAGATACAGCTAATTCTGAAAGGGGAAAAAAAATGTTACGTTCAATGTATGCAGGTATTTCCGGGATGAAAAATTTCCAAACAAAATTAGATGTAATTGGTAATAATATAGCAAATGTAAATACTTCTGGATTTAAAAAAGGTAGAGTTACTTTCCAGGATATGTTGAGTCAAACTAATGCTGGTGCACAAGCGCCAACAGCTGGACGAGGAGGTATAAATCCAAAACAAGTAGGGCTTGGTTCACAAACAGGATCTATTGATAACATTCATACACAAGGTTTTCTTCAAACTACTAACAATCCTTTAGACATAGCAATAGAGGGTGATGGGTTTTTTGCGGTTTTTAATGGTGAGACCATTAATTATACACGTTCTGGGAATTTTTATTTAGATCAAGACGGATTTATAGTTGATGCAAATGGGAATTTCCTGTTAGGAACGGCTGGTAATGAACTTGTTAATGCAGATGATGGAGCAGGTCCTGTGTCAGGATATAAAATGAGAATTCCAACAGATGCCCAAAGTTTTAGCATTGGGGATGATGGAAGCATTAATGTTGTAGGGTCTAATGACAATACTGTCTTAAACATAGGAATATCATCTTTTTCAAACCCCTCTGGACTAGAAAAAGTTGGCGGAAATTTATACTTAGATACGCAAAACGCTGGACATAATGTAGCTGGTGGAAATGTTTCATTCTTTACTCCAGGTTCAGCGGGAATTGGATCACTTGTTAGTGGCACACTTGAAATGTCCAACGTCGACCTAGCAGAAGAATTTACAGAAATGATTACGGCGCAACGTGCTTTCCAAGCAAATACAAGAATTATTACAACATCAGATGAAATTTTACAAGAACTTGTTAACTTAAAACGATAATAAGGAGGTAGGTAGAGACTATTAATCTATGTCTCTACCACCATATATGATTGAATTAATACGTTTAAATGGGGATTCATTTAATCTTAATGCATTGCTTATTGAACAAGTAGAATCGTTACCCGATAGTACTACCATTACACTAAATAACGGTAAAAAATTAGTAGTGAAAAATAAAAAATCCGAAATTGTCCAAAAGGTAACTTCCTTTTACCAGACGATAGGACTTCAATTACACGTGAAAGCAGGTGATGGAAATGAGTAAATTAGTTAAAACGATGCTAACATCTTTAGCTATGTTATTGATAGTTGTGATTGCTGGTTTTGTTGTTGTAATAAATGTAACAGATGCAAATAATCAATCGGAAGAGTTGGGCATCGATGAAATTGTTGAATACTCCTATCAATCACCTGAGATTACAACAGATTTATCAGATGGAAGTTTTGTAAGAGTACAATTTCAAATATTAACAAACAATAAAGACGCCAAAGAGGAAATAGAGAAACGCGACTTTCAATTGAAAAATATATTAATAAAAGAACTTGCAACAAAAACAGAAGATGATTTTAAATCTAGTTTGCCAGATTTAGAATCGCAACTAAAAAATAAATTAAATGAAGTAATGACTGAGGGAGAAATTATTGACGTATACACGATAAACAAGATTTTGCAATAACTCCACTTTGGAGGTGAGTGTCATTATGGAAGAAGTTCTATCGCAAAATGAGATTGATGCACTACTTTCGGCCATAACATCAGGTGAAATGGATGCAGAAGAGTTAAAAAAGGAAGAAAGCGAAAAGAAAGTAAGGGTTTATGATTTTAAACGGGCATTACGATTTTCGAAAGATCAAATTCGGAGTATTACACGAATCCACGAAAATTATGCTAGACTGCTAACTACTTTTTTTACAACTCAGTTAAGAACGTATGTAAACATCTCTGTTACATCTGTTGATCAGATTCCCTATGAGGAATTTGTTAGGTCTATACCAAGATTGACGGTGTTAAACATATACAGTGTGGCACCACTTGATGGTAAATTAATTCTTGAAATAAATCCTAACATAGCATATGCATTAATCGACCGAATTTTAGGTGGGAAGGGAAATAGTTTGAGTAAAAATAGTAATTTTACTGAAATAGAAAAACTACTTCTTACCCAATTATTTGAAAAAGGGGTATATTGTCTTAAAGAAGCTTGGGATTCAGTTTCAGAAATAGATCCAGTACTGGAAGAATTTGAAGAGAATCCCCAGTTTATTCAAATGGTTGCCCCAAATGAAACGGTAGTGGTTGTTTCTTTAGCAACTACTATTGGGGAATCAAGTGGTGTTATTAATATTTGTATCCCTCATGTTATTTTAGAGCCAATTATACCAAAATTATCGGAACATTATTGGATGCAAACACATCAAAAAACGAGAGATGATGAAGCATACCATTTATTGTCAAAACAAGTAGAAGAAGCGGAAGTATTAATTACTTCCATTCTAGGAAATGCAAATATTACGATTGATGAGTTTCTCAAAGTAAAGAAGGGCGATGTTATAGCGTTGGATACAGCTATTGATGATCCTTTAACTTTAATTATAAATAACCAACCTAAATATTATGTCCAACCAGGAAAACATAAGAACAAAATGTCTGTACAAATATTAGATGAAATGATAAGGGGGGAATAAGAGTGGCCAATGATGATGGAATGTTAACACAAGAGGAGATTGATGCACTTTTAAACATTGGTTCAAATGGTGATGCTCAAGATTCTCATGAAAATAAAACGGAGGAAAAACTAACAAGTATAGAAATTGATACGTTAGGAGAAATTGGAAATATTTCATTTGGAAGTTCTGCTACCACTTTATCTACACTCCTAAATCAGAAGGTAGAAATCACAGTACCTGAGGTTTCAATCATAAATAAAGCGGATTTAGATAACTCTATAACGTTTGAACCTGTTAGTGTTCAAGTAAATTATGTAGAAGGATTAACAGGAAAAAATGTATTCATTATTAAAGCACTTGATGCAGCCATTATTGCTGATGTAATGCTTGGTGGAGATGGTTTAAATCCAGATACAGAATTGAATGAAATCCATTTAAGTGCTGTGCAAGAAGCGATGAACCAAATGATGGGTACTGCAGCTACTAGTATGTCGACTATATTTAACACGAAAGTAGATATATCTCCACCATCTGTAATCGACGATACAGTAGATCAGGAAAATATTTTTCAAGAAGAATCGTATGTGAAGATTTCTTTCACATTAAAAATTGGGGATTTAATTGATTCTAATATGATGCAGTTGATGCCTATTAGTTTTGCGAAACAAACTGTATCCCAGCTGTTAAACGAACCTAACGAGGCTCAACCGGAAATGACTAATTTAACCGAATTTGAAAATAAACCTGAATTAGACCATTCAGAACAAACAAATGAAAATCGTTATTCAGAACCTGTTTCAAATCATTCGGAACAACCATATAATCCACAGTTTATAGGGAATAGTATGTTGCCAGAACAATCAAACGTTCAAGAAGCTTCTTTTTCAAATCTTGAAAGAGTCAATTTGAATCAAAATGAACACCGAAATTTGGATATGCTTATGGACATTCCATTAAATGTAACAGTAGAATTAGGAAGAACAAAGCGTGCCATTAGGGATATACTTGAATTTAGCAAAGGTTCTATCATTGAACTAGATAAATTGGCAGGTGAACCCGTAGATATTCTCGTTAATAATAAGTTGATTGCTACAGGGGAAGTTGTTGTAATAGACGAAAACTTTGGTGTCAGAGTTACAGACATTGTAAGTAAAACAGATAGATTAATGAAATTAAAATAGGAAAAGCGGCCCATATAGGCTAAGGGCGCGACGTCCTCTGCGTCGTAGCGATGTACGAAGGTGAAGGAAGTCTAGTTAGTCGCTGGGCGCAGGAGCTAGACATATTTTTAAAAAATTATTAGGGGGAAAATATAATGAGTAAAAAAGTATTAATCGTTGACGATGCAGCATTTATGCGCATGATGATTAAAGATATCTTAACGAAAAATGGTTATGAAGTAGTAGGAGAAGCTCAAGATGGAGCACAGGCTGTAGAAAAATATAAAGAATTATCTCCTGATCTAGTTACAATGGATATTACGATGCCGGAAATGGACGGAATTACTGCTTTAAAAGAAATTAAACAAATTAATCCTGAAGCAAAAATTATTATGTGTTCCGCAATGGGGCAACAAGCAATGGTTATTGATGCAATCCAGGCCGGAGCAAAAGACTTTATTGTAAAACCATTTCAGGCTGATCGTGTAATTGAAGCAATTCAAAAAGTGATAGGTTAGAAGTGAGTGAGCAAGTTGTGTAGAAAATACCTGTTAGGTTTTCTTGTCTGTTTTCTTTATTTTACTATTGCATCTCCAATGGATGTTAATGCATCTCCTGAAAATGTAATGGATTGTATAGAAGCTGAAGAGAATTGTGATGAAGAGATTACAAACGTAGAGCCTCAAGAAAATAAAAATATACTTTCGGAGGATTCTAATCAAGGATCTGTTCTATTTGATTTAATAAAAATGTTTTTTGCGCTAATTCTTGTTTTAGCACTTATCTACATTGTGTTAAAGTTTTTAAATCAGCGGAACAAATTAACTCCAAAAGGAAAAATGTTAGAAAACATAGGTGGTATATCATTAGGACAAAGCAAATCAATACAAATTATTCGGGTGGGACCTAAAGTATATTTAATTGGTGTAGGTGACGACATTAATTTGTTAGAAGAAATTACCGATGAAGAAATGAAACAAGAACTAATAAATAATATGAATACATCCAATGAGACAATGATTAGTTCATTGTTGCCATCGTTTGGTTCTTCTGACGCAAAAACCAATAATAAAAACGATTTTAAACGATTATTTTCAAATGAGCTTGAAAAATTGAAACAAAATCGCAATGATTTGATTCGTAAGCAGAAGGAAGATAAACATGAATGATTTCATAGATATGTTTTCAAGTTCAGACCCAACGAATGTCGCTACATCTGTAAAGCTAATATTATTATTAACAGTTTTATCTTTAGCGCCTGGAATATTAATATTAATGACTTGTTTTACTAGAATCATTATTGTTTTGTCGTTTGTCCGAACATCACTAGCAACCCAACAAATGCCACCAAATCAAGTATTAATTGGGCTAGCATTATTTCTAACTTTTTTTATTATGGCACCGACTTTTAATAATGTTTATGAAGACGCGTTAGAACCTTTATTTGATGAGAAAATAACGTTAGATGAAGCGTACACTAGAGCTAGTACACCACTAAAGGAATTTATGGCAAAACATACAAGGCAGAAAGATTTAGCATTATTTTTAAATTATACAAATGCGGAAAGACCGGAAAGTTTAGAAGAGATTCCTCTTACGACTTTAGTACCGGCGTTTGCCATAAGTGAGCTGAAAACAGCATTTCAAATGGGCTTTATGATTTTTATTCCATTTTTAATTATTGATATGGCAGTAGCTAGTATTTTAATGTCAATGGGGATGATGATGCTTCCACCAGTTATGATTTCCTTACCGTTTAAGATCCTGTTATTTGTACTAGTTGATGGATGGTATTTAATAACGAATTCATTGTTACAAAGTTTTTAAGAGGATGTTCAAAAAGCCTGGTAAAAAGACACATCGTACTAAGGAGTTCCGCCACGTCCTTGGTTCGCAGTAAGGAAAGTATAAAATCTTTCCCGTCTGCCAAGTTTTCTAATTTTTACCCTCCTTTTTGAACACTCACTATAAAGAGTAATTTACATTGAAAGAGGCACAGAAAAATGAGCAGTGAAAATGTAATATCGTTGGCAGAAAATGCAATTTATACATTATTACTTATAGCAGGACCGTTACTGATTTTAGCTGTTGCAGTTGGATTAATCATCAGTATTTTCCAAGCAACAACCCAAATACAGGAACAAACATTGGCATTCGTTCCAAAAATTATAGCAGTATTAGTAGGATTAGTTTTTTTTGGACCATGGATGCTTAACTTAATCGTTGACTTTACTGTTAATACTTTTCAAAATCTAAATCAGTTTGCAGGGTAATGTATGTTAGGAGAATCTATTGTTAGTTTTCCAATATTATTGCTTTTATTTGCACGTGTTTTTTCTTTTTTTGTAACAATGCCTTTGTTTTCTTATCGAACGATCCCTTTACCATTTAAGCTTGGGTTTAGTTTCTTTTTAGCGTTAATTATGTTTTACACAGTAGAAAGTTCTACTTTAATAATTGACCATACGTATTTATTTTTATTAATGAAAGAGATTTTGGTAGGTTTATTAATCGGTCTAATTGCTTTTGTTATTATTTCTGCCGTACAAGTTGCTGGGGGCTTTATAGATTTCCAAATGGGGTTTGCCATTGCCAATGTGATGGATCCACAGACAGGAGCCCAGAGTCCTTTAACAGGGCAATTCCTAAATATTGTATCACTACTTTTTTTATTATCAGTAAATGGTCACTATCTGATTATTGATGGAATAGTAAACAGTTATGATTTCATTGGTATGGACCAATTTATCCCATTTGGTAACAAGTCGATAGCCGATTTTGTAATAGATAGCTTTAATAATATGTTTCTAATTGCTTTTCAAATGGCTATACCTATTGTAGGATGTTTATTTTTGGTAGATATAGCATTAGGGATTGTTGCAAGAGCTGTACCACAACTCAATGTATTCGTAGTTGGACTTCCGTTAAAAATTCTCGTTAGTTTTATTGCGATTTTTGTTTTTTTAAGCTTATATTACACACTTGCTAAAAAAATATTTGAGTTAATGTTTATAACCATGAGAAATCTTATGAATTTATTTGGGGGTGGCTAGTTTGCAAATGAAATTAGATTTACAATTTTTTGCAGGAGAAAAAACGGAAAAGGCCACCCCGAAAAAAAGACAAGATGAAAGAAAGAAAGGTAAAGTTTCCAAAAGTCAGGACGTAAATACAGCTTTACTTTTGTTGTTTTGTATGATTGGTTTAATTATTTTTGGTAATTATATGTTAGGTCATATGTTGGACTTGTACAAGCATACTTTTACTGATTTGATAAGTTGGAACATTACTGAAGAAACGACGCAGCGATTATTTACTGGAGTCGTTTTAGAAACAGGAAAAATAGTAGCTCCTATTATGGTATTAGGTTTAATCGGTGGATTAATTGCTAACTTATCACAAGTTGGATTTTTATTTACAACCGAACCATTGAAATTTGATCTGAAAAAAATAGACCCAATTCAAGGAGCGAAACGTATATTTTCTATTAGAGCGCTAGTCGAATTACTAAAATCTTTATTAAAAATAACGTTTGTTGGTTCCATTACTTTTTTCATTATTTGGATTTATAAAGATGATATGTTAATGACGGCTTTTTTAAATGCCAATGGAGCATTATCTTTTTTTTCTAGAATTACGATGATAATGGGAATAGCGGCTATTATTGCATTATTGTTTTTGTCTATATTTGACTTTGCATATCAACGATTTGACTATGAAAAAAATATGAGAATGTCGAAACAAGATATTAAAGATGAGTATAAAAATATGGAAGGTGACCCTTTAATTAAATCTAAAAGGAAAGCCATTCAAAGAGAAATGGCAACCCGAAGAATGATGAGTGAAGTACCAAACGCGGACGTCATCATTACGAATCCGACTCATTTTGCAATTGCAATTAAATATGATGAAGAAATTGCAACAGCACCATATGTCTTAGCAAAGGGAACTGACCATACTGCATTAAAAATTAAAGAAATCGCGAAAGCAAATAATATTTATATGGTTGAAAATAAACCATTAGCAAGGTCACTTTATAAAGTAATTGAAGTTGGGGATGTCATACCCGAAGAATTTTATCAAGCTATTGCTGAAATATTAGCTTATGTCTATCGAGTGGAAAAAAATGTTTAATTTGAGGAGAGACCATCGTGAAAGCAAAAGATTTATCAGTATTAATAGGTGTAATAGTCATTATTGTTATGTTAGTAGTACCGTTACCTGGTGGTCTATTAAGTGTGCTTCTTCTATTAAATGTTTCATTATCCCTAATAGTTATATTAGTAGCAATGAATACAAATTCCACGTTAGAGTTTTCTGTCTTTCCAACATTACTCTTATTATTAACTTTATTTCGTTTAGCATTGAATGTTTCCACGACTAGATCTATCCTTTCTGAAGGTGATGCAGGGGGAGTTGTCGATACGTTTGGTTCATTCGTTATTGGGGGTAATCCTCTAGTTGGTTTTGTTGTTTTTATTATTTTGGTTATTATAAATTTTTTAGTTATTACAAAAGGGTCAGAACGTGTTTCTGAGGTTGCTGCTCGTTTTTCTCTTGATGCGATGCCCGGGAAACAAATGAGTATAGATGCTGATTTAAATGCCGGTCTTATATCTGAAAAAGAGGCGAAAGAAAGACGGGAACAAGTAGAAAATGAAGCGGATTTTCATGGAGCAATGGATGGTGCTAGTAAATTTGTAAAAGGGGACGCAATTGCGGGAATTATTATCGTCTTAATAAATATTTTATTCGGAATTATTATTGGAATTGTTCAAATGGATATGCCATTTAATGAAGCTATTAATACATTCACTCGCCTAACAGTCGGAGATGGATTAGTAAGTCAAATACCAGCACTATTGATATCTACTGCAACAGGGATTGTCGTAACACGTTCAGGTGGGAAAGATAATTTAGGTTCAGAAGTAACTACTCAGTTATTTCAGTATCCAAAAATGTTATATATAGCAGCTGGAACTATCTTTTTGTTGGGTTTAACCCCTATTAACTTTTTTCTAACAACATTCATTGCACTTTTGTTAGCTGGTAGTGGATATATTTTAGAAAATCAAACAAAAGAAACAGAAATTCCAGATGTAGAAGAAGATATTCAGATAGAAAGTAACGAGATGAAAACCCCAGAGAATGTAATGAATCTGTTGAGTATGGATCAAATTGAATTTGAATTTGGTTATGCCCTTATTCCTTTAGCGGATACAAATCAAGGTGGAGATTTACTTGATCGAATTGTTATGATTCGTAAACAGCTTGCTTTAGAATTAGGAATTGTTATCCCGGTTGTTCGGATACGTGACAATATTCAATTAGCACCGAATGAATATCGATTGAAAATTAAGGGAAATGAAGTAGCAACAGGCGAGGTATTATTAGATCATTACTTGGCGATGGCACCCGGAATTGAAGAGGAAGATGAAATGGACGGAATAGATACAAAAGAACCCGCATTCGGTCTTCCGGCAAAATGGATTAGTGAAGAACTAAAAGATGAAGCTGAATTATCAGGTTATACAGTTGTAGACCCTCCATCTGTAGTGTCAACCCATATTACAGAAGTTATTAAACAACACGCACATATTTTATTAGGAAGACAAGAAACAAAACAATTAATCGATCATTTGAAAGAAAGCTATCCAATCATAGTGGAAGAAGTTACACCGGACCCACTATCAGTAGGCGAAGTACAAAAGGTTCTTTCTAAATTATTAAGAGAAAATATTTCAATACGGAATTTACCTATTATATTTGAAACACTTGCTGATTTCTCTAAAATGACGAATGACACGGAACTATTAGGTGAGTATGTCAGACAATCTCTATCCGCCCAGATTACAAAACAATATATGAAAGAAGACATGTCGTTAAATGTTGTTACCATATCTGGAAAAGTAGAAAAAACGATTGCGGAGCATGTGAAACAAACAGAGCATGGAAATTATTTGTCCTTAGATCCTGAAACGCAACAAAGCATTATTTCTTCTATTCATCAAGAAGTGGAAAAATTATTAATTCAGGAAGATACAGCTATCGTTCTATGCTCACCAGCTACACGTATGTACCTTAAACAATTATTAGATCGATATCTACCTCATGTCATTATTTTATCTTATAATGAATTAGAACCAGATGTTCAAGTTCAAAGTGTTGGAGTGGTGAATGTTGCATGAAAATAAAAAAATATATCGCCCCAAATATAGCGGAGGCAATGAAACAAATACGTAAAGAATTAGGTACGGACGCGGTTATTTTAAATTCTAGGGAAATACTTCAAGGAGGCTTTTTAGGCTTCTTTAAAAAAAAGAAGATTGAAGTAATTGTAGGGTTAGATCCTGAGCCATTATCGCAACAAGCAATTCAAGTCAAAAAAGAAAAGCCTTCTTCAATACAACAAGAAAATACTAATAATAAGAGGAACTCCACAAATAAGGATGTCTTACAAGAAATCCAGCAACTAAGGAAATTTGTTGAATTACAATCTAAAAATCAAAACGTTAATAGTTATCCAATAAATTATGAGCTGTTTTATCAACATTTAATTAATCAAGAGGTTACTCCCCAACTCGCTAAAAATTTAATTGATACGATGATAGAACAGCATAAAGATAAAAACTTAACAAACAACCAAATATTAGAAGAGTTGAAACGTATAATAACGAAGTCACTTCAACATTATTCGTTTGATGGAATGAATACAGGTAAAAAAATAATTCAATTTATTGGTCCGACTGGTGTAGGTAAAACTACGACCTTAGCTAAGATTGCCTCCAATCTCGTTTTAAAAGAAAAGAAAAAAGTTGCCTTCATTACGATGGACACTTATCGGATTGCAGCAGTAGAACAATTAAAAACATATGCACAAATTCTCCATGTTCCATTAGAGGTAGCCTATACAGTGGAAGATTATAAAAACGCAATTAATAAATTTAATTCTTATGACCTGATACTAGTTGATACAGCTGGTCGAAATTTCAGAGAAGAAAAATATGTGAAGGATTTATTGAAAAACCTAGATGCAAATATTGAGATGGAAACCTTTTTAGTCTTATCTTTAACAGCCAAACCAAAGGATATTTTAGAAATTTATGATCAATTTCAACATATACCGATGAAAGAGGTAATTTTCACCAAATTAGACGAGACTAGACAATTTGGTAGTCTTTTGAATATTTGTATGGAAAAAGAAGTTGGAATAGCATATATGACGAATGGCCAGGATGTTCCGTATGATATTTTAGAAGGAAATCCGTATAAGATAGCCGAATTGATCGTAGGGGAATACAATGAAGAATGATCAAGCTACCCAATTAAGAAGAAGAATAGAAAAGTTAAAGAATCCAAAACAAGCAAAAACTATTTGTATCATAAGTGGTAAAGGTGGAGTGGGGAAATCTAATGTTGCTATTAACTTTGCATTAGATTTAATCCACAATGGAAAAAAAGTATTAATATTTGATTTAGATATAGGCATGGGAAATATAGAAATATTATTAGGAAAATCAGCAAAAAAAAATATTAATGATATGTTTAATGGTAATGAGACCATTCATAGTATTATCGAGGTCCACGAGAACGGTTTGGAATTTATAGCAGGGGGATCTGGATTAAATGAGCTTTTCACATTAAATGGTCAAAAGAAACAATTTTTTATCAATCAATATAAAGAACTAATCCATAGTTATGATTATATAATTTTTGATATGGGTGCAGGTATTCATTCAGATAGTTTGTTTTTTATTTTGGCGGCTGATGAATGTATTGTTGTTACAACCCCAGAGCCTACCTCGATTACAGATGCTTACAGTATGATAAAACAACTAATCAATAATCAAGCTAGTATGCCAATAAGGGTTATTATGAATCGATGTTTATCACAGAAAAGCGGAGAACAGGCGTTAGAGCAATTTAGGAAGGTAATTAAACAATTTTTGCAAATAGACATCTTTAAAATGGGAATTTTACCAGAGGATAAAGCTGTTACACTGGCTGTCCTTCATCAAGAGCCTTATATTTTTAATGAAAAGTTGTCTATTACGAAAGCGTTAAAACAAATAACGGTTAACTATTTAAATAATACATTTGAACTTAATTCGATACAACCAAAATTTATACAAAAACTAAAACAACTACTGATAGAGAGGTAGAATAAATGGAGCGGATTCGAGTCATTGTAATTGATGATTCTGCATTTATGAGAAAAATAATTACAGATATTTTATCTAGTGATGAAAGAATAGATGTAATATCTACTGCAAGAAACGGTATGGATGGAATTAAGAAAATCGAACAATTCTCTCCTGATGTGGTCACTATGGATGTACAAATGCCAATCGTGGACGGAATTCAGGCTTTAGAAATCTTAATGGAAAAAAGCCCTTTACCAGTAATTATGTTAAGTGGGGAAACAGAAGATAATAAAACTCAAGTCTTAGAGGCTATGGCTAAAGGGGCTGTGGATTTCATTGCAAAGCCCTCAGGCCCTATTTCATTAAATATGGATTCAATTAAAAATGAAATAATTTCGAAAGTTGTGGCTGCTGCTTCCATAAGAAAAATAGATAAAAAAAATATAGAAATAAAAAAAATAGTTCCTACTATAAAAAATCCGGCTAGTAAGTGGTCTGGTGAAAAAGCAATTGTAGCAATCGGTTCATCTACTGGAGGTCCAAGGGCATTGGCGAAAGTAATAAATGATCTCCCTGGTAATTATTCTTTTCCAATTCTTATAGTACAACATATGCCGGCCGGTTTTACTAAATCGCTTGCTAATAGACTTAATATGAATAACGACATATATGTCAAAGAAGCAGAAGATGGAGAACAAATAAAGTCAAAAACGGTTTATATTGCACCGGGTAATCAACATATGAGAGTCCAAAAAAGAGGAGACACATTGACCATTCAACTGGCTGAGGATTCTCCTAGAAACGGACATCGACCATCCGTTGATGTTTTGTTTGAATCACTTGCTGAATTAGAAGATATTCATAAAATTGCTGTTATATTGACTGGAATGGGAAGCGATGGGACACAAGGAATACTCAAATTAAAAGAAGTGAATGAAAATACCGTTGTCATTGCAGAGTCTGAAGAAACAGCAATTATTTATGGAATGCCGAAAGCGGTAATAAATTCAAAAAAAGTAAATTATATTTTACCTATAAATCAAATCGGAGAGAAGTTACAAGACTTACAAAAGGGAAAGAAATGATTATAAATCTTGAAATTCTTTTAAGGATGAATGCCTAGTTGCGTTTATCTTGTAAGAAATTTTATCTATGCGGCGTTACCAAAACTTCTGCCTTTACAATCGGGAGATAAGTGCCGCCAAGCTTCAAAATAAGGGCGATTAAGTTTCAGGTGGAGTTTTAACTTCACCCGAACCAAGTCTTCTTTATATTTTTCTATACAAAAAATATTCACATTATAGAAGGGGAAATTTACCGTGACAAATTCAATGGTAAGAAAAATGATTGTATTTCAGTTGAAAGAAGAGGAGTATGCGGTTAGTGTTCAGGAGATTGGTTCCATTGAAAGGATGGTTCCAATTACTAGAGTTCCACAAACTCCCGAACATGTGAAAGGTGTTATTAATTTACGTGGCGTCGTTACTCCAATTATAGACTTGGGTTTAAAATTTGGTTTTCAAGAAGCAGAAATAACGGATGCAACACGAATTCTCATAGTTTATATAAACGGTATGGAAGTAGGTTTAATTGTAGATTCTGCAAATGATGTGATGGATATTCCCGAAGATATGATCGAACCAAATCCAGAAGTTATCGGTTCTATTGACGTGAATTATATTGAAGGGGTAGCAAAAATAGATAATCGTTTATTTATATTATTAGATTTACATAAGGTTTTACAACTTGAAGCATTAGAAGAAATAGTGGAAGGAAAGTAAACATGGAGTATTCAAATTTAACTGGTATGCAATTAGATGTTCTACGAGAAGTTGGAAATATCGGTGCTGGAAATGCTGCTACATCCATGTCTATTTTACTTAATAGGAAAATTGATATGAACGTTCCATCAGTTAGTATAGTGGACTACAATGACATGATGGATATAATAGGTGGCCCAGAAGAATTGATTGTTGCTTTGTTATTTCAAATTGAAGGTGAATTTCCGTGTACAGTTTATTTTATACTTTCTATTGAAGAAGCAGAAAATTTAATACAGAATTTAACAGATAACAAGAATTTTACATTAATGAACGACTTATCTCATGATGAATTGGCAATGTCTGCACTCAAGGAAACTGGAAATATTGTGATTGGATCTTATCTATCTGCATTATCAGACTTTATTAAATGTCATCTGCATCCCTCCATCCCTTATTTAAGTGTTGATATGGCAGGAGCAACATTAACCGCGGGATTAGTAGAGATTTCTGAGGTTTCTGATTATGCAATTGTCATTAATACTAGCATTGTAAGTGATTCTACAGAAAATGTTCAGGGTCATTTTTTCCTTTTACCAGAACCTGACTCCATAGATAGAATATTTGAAGCTTTAGGTATTGAAAATGATTAAAGAGAAGAAAATAGTTAAAGTTGGGATTGCAGACTTAAATATCGTTACATCACCGGATATTATCCGTACAGCTGGATTAGGTTCTTGTGTTGGTGTCATAATATATGATAGTTCAAAGAAAATAGCTGGTCTTGCTCATGTATTACTGCCGGAATCAAGCTTAACGAAGCAAAGTACTTTCAATAAATTTAAATATGCAGATACTGCTGTTCCTATATTAATTGAGAAATTATTAACTAATGGAGCACGAAAATTTTCCCTAAAAGCAAAAATGGCCGGTGGAGCCCAAATGTTTCAATTTGCAAGTAATTCTAAAACAATGAAGATTGGCGCAAGGAATATAGATGCAGTTAGAGATCAACTTACTAAGTTTAACATTCCAATTATTTCATCTGATGTTGGTGGAAATGTTGGAAGAACGATTGAATTTGACCCAGTTAGTTGTCAGTTAAAAGTCCGAAAAGTCAATCAGGAAACGTTATTTATATAATTAGTGTAATGGTTACTCGTGAAGGGGAGTTAAAATCTATGTCTCATAATCCATCTTCTCTTGAACAAGATTTATGGAATAACTGGATAAATGATAAAAATAGTAATAACGCAAATGAGTTAATACAACACTACAAGTATTTAGTTCATTTTCATGTTGAGAGAATGTGCATTCACCTTCCTAAAAGTATTAACAAAGAAGATATTAAAAGCCTTGGTTTCATTGGATTATATGATGCATTAAAAAAATTTGAACCAAATCGCGACTTAAAATTCGATACATATGCATCTATTCGTATTCGCGGGTCCATTATTGATGGATTAAGAAGAGAGGATTGGCTACCAAGATCATTAAGGGATAAGGTTAAAAAAGTAGAACAAGCTAGTCAAAATCTTGAACAAATATACCAACGCTCTCCAAATGCAGAGGAAATTGCTAAGTATTCAGGGTTAACAGTTGATGAAGTAGAAAACACGATAAAAGACTCATTGTTTTCTAATGTTCTATCAATTGAAGAAAAACCTAAAATAGATCATGTGCAGGAATTAGGTATTGGTTATTCGATTGCAGATGATACTTCACAATTACCAGAGTCAAAAATTTTACAAAAAGAATTAGAAAAAGAATTAGTCGAGGGAATTAAAGAATTAAATGAAAAAGAGCAGCTAGTAATTAGTTTATTTTATTTTAACGAATTATCGTTAACAGAAATTGGACATGTTCTTGAGTTAACAACTTCTCGTATATCCCAAATTCATAAAAAAGCGATTGTTAAATTGCGAAAAACATTAAATAAACTAAAATATATATCGTAATATGAATCCGAAATAACTCAAAGTGTGCATATAGAAGGGGATTTTATGATTTCATTTTTACTAATTATTAGCTTTTTACTTCATATCATATCAATCTACGCTATTTATATGTTAAATAAACAAGTACAGAAGAAAGAAGACACAACTGAAATTGCACAACTATTCGAAGAGTATTTAGAAGAAATAAAAAAAGAAAATACTCGATTAAAAAATGACCTAAAAAGGTACCCCCATAATAAGAGTGATAAACCAATTGAAGTTCAGGTAGACAAGAAAAATAAATTGGTTGACAGTCATATAATGGAAGGTTCAGAAAAAGAATGGTTGAAGAATGTGGATAAGGTAAATGACTCCTTGGAATCTTCTCTAGAAGCTAAAGTTTTACAGTTGTATCATCAAAGTTTATCTGTTACAGATATAGCGAAAAAATTAGATTGTGGTAAAACAGAAGCAGAATTAATTATTCGTTTTCACGAAAAAAAATAGAATTAGTCTTGATAATGAAGAATTGATATGGTATATTAACTTTTGGTGTAAATGCTCATGTTTTGTTGAAAGAATAGAGTAAAAAACACACGTTTAGTAATTTGCATAAATGGTGCCGCACTTATTGTGGTGTTTATGTGAAGATGATCTAAACGGAGGAAAAAAACCAATTAGGAGGAATTTTTATGTCAGCAATTTCTATGAAGCAATTATTAGAAGCTGGTGTACATTTCGGACATCAGACACGCCGTTGGAACCCGAAAATGAAAAAATACATTTTCACAGAACGTAACGGTATTTATATCATTGACCTACAAAAAACAGTTAAAAAGGTTGATGAAGCTTACAATTTCGTAAAAGATATCGCAGCAAATGGTGGTACAATTCTATTTGTTGGTACGAAAAAGCAGGCTCAAGAATCTGTACGCGAAGAAGCTATTCGCTCAGGAATGTTCTATGTTAACCAACGTTGGTTAGGTGGAACACTTACTAACTTCCAAACAATCCGCAAACGTATTAACCGTTTGAAAGATATTGAGAAAATGGAAGAGGATGGTACATTTGAAGTACTACCTAAAAAAGAAGTGGTAAACTTATTAAAAGAAAAAGAACGTCTTGTTAAATTCCTAGGTGGAATTAAAGAGATGAAGAGTCTTCCAGACGCTCTATTTGTAATCGATCCTCGTAAAGAACGTATTGCAATCGCTGAAGCACATAAATTAAACATTCCAATTGTTGGAATCGTTGATACTAACTGTGATCCTGATGAAATTGATTATGTAATCCCGGCAAATGATGATGCAATCCGTGCTGTAAAACTATTAACTTCAAAAATGGCAGATGCTATCCTTGAAGTGAAACAAGGTGAAGTTACTGAGGAAGCTGAAGTAGCAGAAACTGTTGAAGAAGCAGCAGAAGCTGTAGCAAATCAAGAGTAATTTTAAAAGGTGAGGGTGATAAGAGGAATAAGAGCCTTTTATCACCTTTTTTAAAAAAGGTCGTTCAAAAAGTCCGGTAAAAAAGACACTTCGAACTAAGCCGATTCGGTCTGTTTTACCCTCTTTTTGAACATATACTTAATAAAAAACTAACGATAATAAGGAGGAATAATCATGGCAATTACTGCAAAAATGGTTAAAGAATTACGTGAAAAAACTGGTGCCGGTATGATGGATTGTAAAAAAGCACTTCAAGAAACGGAAGGAAATATGGATAAAGCAATTGACTTCCTACGTGAAAAGGGGATTGCTAAAGCTGCGAAAAAAGCAGACCGTATTGCTGCTGAAGGTTTAACACATATTGAAGTGGAAAATAATACAGCAGTTCTTCTAGAAGTTAACTGTGAAACAGACTTCGTTACAAAAAACGAACAGTTCAAAGACTTATTATCTGAACTTGGAAAACATATTCTATCTCAAAAGCCATCTAGTGTTGAAGAAGCACTTGGACAAAAACTTCATGGTGAAGGTGAAACTTTAGAAACTTATATCAATACAGCAGTTTCTAAAATCGGAGAAAAAATTACTCTAAGACGTTTCACTACTTTTACTAAGTCAGATAATGACGTATTTGGTGCATATCTACATATGGGTGGTCGCATCGGCGTATTAACTGTTCTTGAAGGTACAAATGATGAACAATTAGGTAAAGATATTGCTATGCACGTTGCGGCAGTAAATCCTCGTTATGTATCACGTGATGCAGTTAGTGAAGATGAAGTTAATCATGAACGTGAAGTATTAAAACAACAAGCATTAAACGAAGGTAAACCTGAGAATATTGTTGAAAAAATGGTTGAAGGCCGTCTAAGCAAATTCTTCCAAGAAATTTGCTTGTTAGAACAAGATTTCGTTAAAGATCCAGATCAAAAAGTGAAGAAATATGTTGCGGCTAAAGGTGCAACTGTTAAAGCATTTGTACGTTACGAAGTAGGCGAAGGTATTGAAAAACGTGAAGAAAACTTCGCTGAAGAAGTAATGAACCAAATGAAAAAATAATAAGCGTATTTTATAAAAGAATGATTATTAACTAAAACAAAATAAAAATAGGGGACTTTAATGTTCCCTATTTCACCATGTTTTAAAAATTATAATAAATGTTTTCTTGGAGGTTATTATGACAACAGCACGATACCGAAGAATAGTGTTAAAATTGAGTGGTGAAGCATTAAGTGGAGAGCAAGGGTATGGAATAGCTCCTAAAGTAATTCAATCTGTTGCTAGCCAAATCAAAGAAGTCGTTGAATTAGGTGTAGAAGTAGTTGTTGTCGTAGGCGGTGGAAACATTTGGCGTGGAAAAGTAGGTAGCGAAATGGGAATGGATCGTGCCACTGCTGATTATATGGGAATGTTAGCCACAGTAATGAATTCACTAGCTTTACAGGACGGCTTAGAAACAATTGGGATTCCTACCCGAGTACAAACATCTATTGAAATGCGTCAAGTCGCTGAACCATACATACGAAGAAAAGCAATTCGCCATCTTGAGAAAAAACGTGTAGTTATTTTTGCGGCAGGTACTGGAAATCCTTATTTTTCAACAGATACTACTGCTGCGCTTAGAGCTGCAGAAGTTGAAGCAGAAGTAATTTTAATGGCGAAAAATAATGTTGATGGTGTATACACCGACGATCCTAAAATTAATAAGAATGCAAAGAAATATGAGACCCTTTCTTATTTAGAAATGTTAAATGAAGGTCTTGGGGTAATGGATTCTACAGCTTCTTCATTATGTATGGATAATGATATCCCATTGATTGTATTTTCTATTACAGAAGAAGGAAATATTAAAAAAGTTGTTCAAGGTGAAACAATTGGAACAACAATAAGGGGGAAATAAGTATGTCAGATACGGTTATGAGCACAATGCGTGAAAAAATGAATCAAGCAGTTCAATCTTACTCAAAAAGCTTAGCTACAGTTAGAGCGGGAAGAGCAAATCCGAGCTTACTTGACAATGTTTTTGTAGATTATTATGGTGCGTCTACACCAATTAATCAGTTAGCAAATGTGTCAGCTCCTGAAGCAAGAATGCTTGTTATTACTCCATATGATAAATCTGCATTATCCGATATTGAAAAAGCAATTCAAAAAGCTGATTTAGGTTTATCTCCTTCTAATGATGGGAACATCATTAGAATCAGTATCCCACCGTTAACGGAAGAACGTCGTAAGGACTTAGTAAAAGTAGTTGGGAAATATGCAGAAGAATACCGTGTTCAAGTAAGAAATATTCGTAGAGATGCAAACGACCAATTAAAAAAACTTGAAAAAAATGGTGAACTTACTGAAGACGAATTAAGAGGTTTACAAGATAATGTTCAAAAAGAAACAGATAACCAAATCAAACAAATTGAGCAGCTTACTAAAGATAAAGAAAACGAAATAATGGAAGTTTAATACTTTCATTATGGATCTTTCTTAAACCTGTTAGAAAACCTGGCATTTACTTTTAGGCTGGTGATTGCCTTAGTTGCACTTTTGCAAATCTTTATGGTGGGGCGAGTAATTAAAGCCCAGGCTAAGTAAGTTTAGACTTTCTTATCTGCTAAAAAAGTGTAAAATAGATTAAAGCCCTCTTTTATAAGGGGGCTTTTATATTCGGGTTAGCTTTTGTTAATACTATAGTGAGTTATAAATATTATTTATCATAAGGTACGTAATATATTTCCTTTTTTTCACATAACAATAGTAAAAGGAATGTATGCAATAACAATATTCGGAGGACCAACCATGTCTATGAGAATTCCTTTTTTAAAAAAGAAACAAAAAAATGAAAAACAGGATGAAATAGAAAATGTACCAAAACATGTTGCTATTATTATGGATGGGAATGGTCGTTGGGCTGAAAAAAAAGGTCTTCCGCGTGTTGCCGGACATAAGGAAGGCGTACATGTAGTTAATAAAATAGTAAGAGCTGCATCAAATGCGAACGTAGAAGTTCTTACCTTATTTGCATTTTCTACCGAAAACTGGAAAAGACCAAAACCTGAAGTTGACTTCTTAATGAAACTTCCTAAAGAATTTTTACATATTTATTTACCTGAAATTATGGAAAACAACGTAAAAATTAATACAATTGGTGAAATAGATGAATTACCTAAGCATGCAAAGAGTGCTTTTGACTATGCGATGGAAAAAACAAAGAATAATACTGGCATGATATTAAATTTTGCTTTAAATTATGGTGGGCGGTTTGAAATTATTCAAGCAATTAAGCATTTAGTAAATGATATGGAGACATCTAAAGTTTCAAGCGAAGTTTTAGATGAAAAATTATTCTCACGATATTTATATACGAATGATTTTCGTGATCCTGATTTACTAATTAGAACTAGCGGGGAAAAACGTTTGAGTAATTTCTTATTATGGCAGTGTGCATATAGTGAATTCTGGTTTACTGATGTTCTTTGGCCAGACTTTGATGAACAAGTTTTCCACGAAGCATTAAATGAATACCAACATCGTAAGAGAAGATATGGTGGATTGTAGGATGGTGACTAATAAATGAAGCAACGAACAATTACAGCAATATTAGCACTAATAGTATTTATACCTTTTATTATTAAAGGTGGCTTAGCATTCGAACTTTTCGTTTACCTACTTGCTACAATTGCACTATTCGAATTAATTAGAATGCGGGAAATTGGGGGCTATATTGTTCCAGCCATATTAGCTGTTTTAATTTTGTGGACTTTATTATTACGTGATACCCATTTCTTAATAGCAGATTTTTCAAAATTTGAATGGGTAACAATCATTATTTTGCTATTACTAGCTTATACTGTATTAGTAAAAAATAAATTCACATTTGATCATGCAGGATTTATTCTTATGGCCACTTTCTACGTTGGAATTGGATTTTACTATTTGATTGAAACTAGAGACGGTTCTGGCATGGATGGACTTAAAAATATTTTCTTTGCCTTTTTAATCGTTTGGTCTACAGATACAGGGGCTTATTTATTCGGACGAGCTTTTGGTAAAAGAAAGCTATGGCCAACTATTAGTCCGAATAAGACAATTGAGGGAGCAATTGGGGGAATTGTTATTGCTGTTGTGGTTTCCGTTATTTTCCACCTAATAACACCATTTCCACACACAATACTTGCCGTTATTATAGTTACAATAATTGCTTCTATTTTTGGTCAAGTTGGGGATTTGGTTGAATCAGCTTTGAAACGAATTTATGGAGTGAAAGATTCTGGAAAGATTTTACCAGGACATGGTGGGATATTAGATCGTTTTGATAGCTTACTTTTTGTTATTCCTCTTTTACATATAATCCAATTCTTCTAGCCAGTAGGAGAGTATAAACTTTCTTCCTAAGTAAGTGCACATAGGTATTAACTGTAATTTTTCAAAGGGCTAAATAGATTTCAACAAGTTGTTTATTTCATATTTTTTACTTGAACAAACCTCTATAAACGGTTAAACTTATTTAGATACTATAAGTTATTTAGACTGGAAAAGGATGTGCTTTCTTTGACCACTGTTATTGCGTTTATCTTTATGTTTGGCTTACTCGTGTTTGTGCATGAGTGGGGACATATGATTTTTGCCAAGCGTGCAGGAATGCTTGTTCGAGAATTTGCAATCGGTTTTGGTCCAAAAATTTTTTCATTTACTAAAAATGAAACATTATATACAATCCGTTTGATTCCAGCAGGTGGATATGTACGTGTTGCTGGAGAAGATCCAGAAATTATTGAATTAAAACCAGGGCATCATATAGGGCTACAGTTTAATGATTCTGGTAAAGTTAACAAAATAATCGTTAACAATAAATCTAAGCATCCCAATGCGCGAGTAATTGAAGTTGAACGCGTCGATTTAGATCATGAATTAATTATTGAAGGTTACGAAATGGACGAGGACGAGAGACTTATATTCGAGGTCGATCGGAAGGCATTTTTCATTATGGATGAAAGAAAAACACAGATTGCACCTTATGATCGTCAGTTTGCCTCGAAAACTGCTGGTCAAAAAGCGATGCAATTATTTGCTGGTCCAATGATGAATTTCATACTTGCGATTATTCTATTCTTAATTATTGGACTAGTTCATGGTGTTCCAGTTGATGAAGCAAAAATGGGTGAAATCCAGCCTAATACACCTGCAGAACAAGCTGGGTTAATAGAAAATGATGAAATTACTAAAATAGAAGATACCACGATTACTACATGGGAAGAGTTTACAAGTATAGTTAGGCAAAATCCTGGCGAGGAATTATCTATAACCGTTCTTCGTAATGGAGAAGAGGAGATTCTTAATATTGTACCTAAAGAAGTAGAAGCCATGAATGAAAAAGGTGAAACAATCGCTATTGGTCAAATAGGGGTTCGTCAAGCTTTTGAAAAATCCATGATTGGAACGATACAATATGGCTTTGAACAAACCTATACCGTTACCAAAATGGTATTAACCAATTTAGGTATGTTAATCACCGGTCAGGTTCCTTTAGAAATTCTTTCAGGCCCTGTTGGAATCTATGACGCTACGGATCAAGTTGTTCAAAGTGGCTTTATCAGTTTAATTATGTGGACAGCTATGCTGAGTGTAAATTTAGGTATTGTCAACTTAGTTCCGCTTCCTGCACTTGATGGTGGACGTTTATTATTTGTAGGAATTGAAAAACTTCGGGGAAAACCTGTTCCTCCGGAGAAGGAAGGAGTATTCCATTTTATTGGATTTGCTTTCTTAATGTTACTTATGATTGTAGTGACCTGGAATGATATACAACGATTATTTCTTTAATAAATAGTAAACGGAACCCTTGTCTAATATTTGGCAAGGGTTCCGCATAATTTACAAGTTATTTTGGTATTAATCACCAGTTAAAATACTTCTTACCAACACCTGTTTTTAGGGGGATAAATATGGATATATCCAAACAAGAAAAAATGAACTTATTATTAAAACAAATACAAATTACTGATGAGCAAATGTTAAGTTTTTTCTCCAATAGTTATCTAGAAAAATTAGAAGTATATAAAAAGTCAAAAACATGGCATTTCCACGTTCATCTAAATCATGTTTTGCCTCCTCATGTATACCAAGTTTTTATTTCAAAATTAAAACAAATATTTCAACCAATAGCCGAAGTTAAGTTATCGATTAATACAGAAAACAAAATATGTGATGAAAATACGGTTATTGGCTACTGGCAATATTTTATTACGTCTATAACGAATTTGTCTCCTGCTTATAAAGATTTAGTCCAAAACCAAACACCAAAAGTCACTAATAATAAGATTATGTTAACTGCTAGAAATGATGCGGAAGCTCATGCATTAAAAAAACGGTTAGACGAAAGTTTTAAGTCCTATTGTAGAAAAATAGGAATGGCCATTTATCAAATAGACATAGAAGTGAAAACGAATTTGGCTGATATTGAAAAATTTAAAGAGCAAAAAGCATTAGAAGATCAGCAATTGGTTTTAAAAACCGTAAAAGAAAAAGAGAAGCGGGATAAAGAAAAAGGAAATCAAGAAGAATCTCTACCTTTAATGATAGGATATAAAATTCAAGATGAGCCTATTCAGATGGAAAGTATTCTGGAAGAAGAGCGCCGTGTTGTTGTTCAAGGGTATATCTTCTCAACGGAAATACGTGAATTACGTTCTGGACGAAGCCTTTTAATTATTAAAGCGACTGATTATACAGATTCTCTAACTATTAAAATGTTTTCTAAAGGGGACGAAGATGCAGAAAAGTTTAAAACGGTAAAAGAAGGAATGTGGGTTAAAGCAAGAGGAAGTATCCAGACAGATATGTATACAAATGAATTGGGTATGATGGCAAATGATATTCATGAAATTACAGTAGAGCCAAGAAAAGATTTATCTGCTGAAGGAGAAAAACGTGTTGAACTCCATGCTCATACAATGATGAGTCAAATGGATGCTGTTGTTTCACCGCAAGCATTAATAGCTCAAGCTGCTAAATGGGGTCATAAAGCTGTAGCTATAACAGATCATGCTGGTGTACAAGGATTTCCAGAAGCTTTTTCTGCGGGAAAGAAAAATAATATAAAAGTATTGTATGGCGTGGAAGCCAATCTAGTTGATGATGGTGTACCAATCGCATATAACGAGAAAGATATTGAATTAGAATCAGCCACTTATGTAGTTTTTGACGTGGAAACAACGGGACTATCAGCGGTTTATGACACCATTATAGAGCTTGCAGGAGTTAAAATAAAGGATGGTGAAATTATTGATCGATTTGAAGCTTTCGCAAATCCGCATCATCCGTTATCACAAACGACTATAGATCTTACAGGTATTACAGACGAAATGGTTAAAAATGCCCCTGATATTGATAAAGTATTGAAAGATTATTATGAGTGGATGGGTGATGCGATTTTAGTAGCACATAATGCAAGCTTCGATATGGGCTTCTTAAACCAAGGACTGAAGAAGATTGGTTATGATGAAGCGGAAAACCCAGTAATTGATACATTAGAACTTGCTAGATTCCTAATCCCAGAATTAAAGAATCACCGGTTAAATACTATAAGTAAGCATTTAGATGTTGAATTAACGCAACATCACCGTGCCATTTACGATGCAGAAGCAACAGGTTATATTCTTTGGAAACTAGTTAAAAAACTACTTAATAAAGAAATTGTTAATCATAATCAGTTAAATGATCATATGGGTGAAGGGAATGCTTACCAACGCTCGAGACCATTTCACTGTACTATTTTAGCTAAGAATGAAATGGGATTAAAAAATCTTTATAAGTTAGTTTCATTTGCCCATATTGATTATTTTTATCGTGTTCCTAGAATACCTAGATCCGTGTTACAAAAATATCGAGAAGGCCTTTTAATTGGTACTGCATGTGATAAAGGGGAAGTATTTGAAACGATGATGCAGAAGTCCGAAGAAGAGGCAGAAAAAGTTGCTAAGTTTTATGATTATATAGAAGTTCAACCACCAACTAATTATATTCATCTGGTTGAAAAAGAATTGGTACAAAATGAGGCACAAATACTTGATATTATATCTAAGTTAGTAAAATTAGGAGATCGTATGGATAAACCTGTTGTCGCAACAGGGAACGTTCATTATATTGATGAGCATGATAAAGTATATAGACAAATTCTAATTAAGTCCCAAGCGGGAAATCCTCTAAACCGTCAAACGTTACCAGACACTCCATTTCGTACAACAGTTGAAATGTTAGACTGTTTTCGTTTTTTAGGGGAGGAAAAGGCAAAAGAAATTGTTATTACAAATACGAATGCGATTGCTGACCTTATTGAAGAAATTTCTCCTATAAAAGATGGTTTATTTACACCAACTATTAAAGGGGCAGAAGAAGAAATTAGAGAACTTTCCTATGGACGTGCAAGGAAAATATACGGTGATCCAGTACCAAAGATTGTTAGTGATCGGCTAGAGAAAGAATTGGATAGTATTATCGGTAATGGATTTGCTGTTATTTATTTAATTTCTCAAAAACTGGTTAAAAAATCCCTTGAAGATGGATATTTAGTAGGTTCCCGTGGGTCGGTTGGTTCTTCTTTCGTAGCAACTATGACCGAAATTACTGAAGTTAATCCACTTCCACCGCATTACGTTTGTTTGGACTGCCATTATAACGAATTTATTAATGATGGTTCTGTTGGTAGTGGTTTTGACCTACCAGATAAAGTTTGTCCAAACTGTGGAAATCCTTTAACTAAAGATGGACAAGATATTCCTTTTGAAACATTTTTAGGTTTCAAAGGGGATAAAGTTCCCGATATTGATTTGAACTTTTCAGGTGATTATCAACCAAGGGCACATAACTATACAAAAGAATTATTTGGTGTAGATTATGTTTATCGAGCAGGGACGATAGGTACGGTTGCAGAAAAAACCGCCTATGGATATGTGAAAGGTTATGCTTCTGATCATAATATTGTCTATAAGAATACGGAAGTGGACCGTCTTGTAAAAGGTTGTACAGGCGTAAAACGAACAACAGGTCAGCATCCTGGTGGAATAATCGTAGTACCTGATGATAAAGAGATATACGATTTTACACCAATTCAGTATCCAGCAGATGACCGGAATAGTGAATGGAGAACGACACATTTTGATTTCCATTCCATACATGATAACTTATTGAAACTAGATATACTAGGACACGATGACCCGACTGTTATTAGAATGTTACAGGACTTAAGTGGTATTGATCCGAAAACAATCCCAACCGATGATAAGGAAGTAATGAAAATATTTTCAGGTACAGAATCATTAGGGGTAACTACGGAACAGATTAATTGTAAGACTGGTACTCTTGGTGTTCCTGAATTTGGGACTAAATTTGTTCGACAAATGCTTGAAGATACAAAACCATCCACTTTCTCGGAACTATTAATTATTTCTGGTTTATCTCATGGTACAGATGTATGGTTAGGGAATGCGCAAGATTTAATTAATGACGGTATTTGTGAATTATCCGATGTAATTGGGTGTCGTGATGATATTATGGTTTATCTAATGCATAAAGGATTAGAGCCTTCTCTAGCGTTTAATATTATGGAATTTGTTCGTAAAGGGAAAGGATTGCAGGATGATTGGATTGTAGAAATGAAAAAAAACAATGTGCCAGATTGGTATATTGATTCTTGTAAAAAAATAAAATATATGTTCCCGAAGGCCCATGCGGCTGCCTACGTTTTAATGGCAATTCGTATTGCGTATTTTAAAGTACACCATCCTATATTATTCTATGCTGCTTATTTTACAGTTAGAGCAGATGATTTTGATTTAGAAACAATGGCAAAAGGCTCGACTGCTATTAAAAATAGAATTGGTGAGATTGCTGCTAAAGGGAATGATGCATCACCAAAAGAGAAAAACTTAATGACAGTATTGGAAGTGGCTCTTGAAATGTGTGAGAGAGGGTTCTCTTTTAAAAAAGTGGAATTATATAAATCAAGTGCTACAGAATTTATAGTAGAAGGCAATAGTTTAATTCCTCCATTTAATGCAATCGATGGCTTAGGTACTAATGCCGCTATTAATATAGTGAAGGCAAGGGAAGAGGGAGAATTTCTTTCTAAAGAAGACCTTAGGGAAAGAAGTAAAATTTCCAAAACAGTGTTAGAATACCTTGATAATCAGGGAAGTTTAGAAGGTATGGCAGAAAAAAACCAATTGTCCTTATTTTAAAGATGAGATAGCAAGCAAATGCTTGCTTCTTTTCTTTTTATTATATTATATTTTACATGGTATAATGATAGATGTAATTTTTAAAATATTGTTAATTAATACAGGCAAAATGTTATCATCTGTTCTGGAGTGTGAAGGTATTGAAACTTAAATATAAAGATAATATGACAATTAAACATTTTATAATTGAAAATCAAGATGTATTTAAAAGAGAGTTGTTAGAAGAAGCAATTAATGTTCGGGATAAAATTGAAGAAATTAAATTATTAGGTAATATTAATTTAGTTGAAAATGCGTTAACAGTAGTTTTATATGTAGTGGATGAATTAGAGGACAAAGTAATTAAATTCGGTAATCAAGAGGGCGTAGCTTGGGCTAAACATGATTTAACTTTGGCTTTAAAAGTAGAATGGATTCAAGCAATCAGAACTACCTTATGGAATTTTTTATACGACTATGATCAATTGAACTCCCATTCCATAAATAGTGACGAGTTTTTTAGAATGGGAAAAGAAATTAATTCGTTAATTGATGAGTTCTTTAAAGGCTTTTTCATTAGTTATTCAAATTATAAGGATGAATTAATAGAAGCACAAAGAAAATTAGTTGAAAATTTATCTGTACCAATGATTCCAATATCATCAACTACTAGTATTATACCTTTAATAGGAACGATGGATGAGATACGTATGAAAGTCATTGAAGAAAAGATTCTTATGCAAATCGGCGAGAAAAGTATTCAAACACTAATTCTTGATTTATCCGGTGTCGTTCAAATCGACACCGAGGCACTGAAGCATACTTCTAGGTTCTTGGATGGAATAGTAATGATGGGGTGCAAACCGATTATTACAGGTATACGACCAGATATAGTTAAAAAGATTGTAGAATTAAATATACGTTTAAAAGATAAGGCTGAAATAAGAGCGACATTACAACAAGCGTTAGATAACTATTTAATTCCAGATAGGGCGCTGTAAAAATACCAAAAATGTAAGGAAATGCTAATTCTTGCATGAAAGTTATTTTTGTGATATATTTTTATTGGTAAGTAATGATACGAAATGTTAAAAGAGTGGGCGTATGCTCACTCTTTCTTCATACCCATTCTTCATGAACTCGAATTCCCCTTGCCAAGTATTTTTGGGCAGGGGTTTTATATTGAATAGATAGGATTCAATTGAATAGTTCATAATAAGAAATAAACAATTCAGCGTAAAGGAGGATTACGATGAGTTCACAGGTTATTCAAACAACAGAAGAATTAGTTTTACCGATTCTCCATGATAAGGGTTTAGAATTAGTTGATATAGAATACGTTAAAGAAGGAAAGAATTGGTTCCTTCGTATATATATTGATAAACCTGGTGGGGTAGATATTACTGAATGCGGAGAAGTATCTGAACAATTAAGTGAGAAATTAGATGAATTAGATCCGATAAAAGATCCTTATTTCTTAGAAGTTTCTTCCCCAGGTGTTGAAAGGCCGTTAAAGAAAAAAGAGGACTTTGAGAACAACATTAATCAAAACATAAATGTTAAACTTTATGAACAAATTGATGGAGAGAAAGAATACGAAGGCATATTAATAGCTTTCGCTAATGATATTTTAACCATTGAGTACAAAGTGAAAACGAGAAAAAAACAGGTAGAAATACCATATGAAAAAGTCGCTAAAGCTAGGCTTGCAGTAGTTTTTTAAAGGGGGATTAGTAAAGTGAGCAGTCAATTGTTTGACGCATTGAATAGTTTGTCAGAGGAAAAAGGAATAGATAAAAAAATTCTGTTAGAAGCACTAGAAGCTGCTCTTATTTCTGCATATAAGAAAAATTTCAAATCCGCTTCCAACGTGAGAGTTGAACTAAATGAAGATACCGGTAAAATGGCTGTTTTTTCTAGAAAAACAGTTGTAGAAGAGGTGGAAGATCCACAACAGGAAGTATCATTAGATGTTGCTAGAGAAATCGACCCCAATCATGAAGTGGACGATATAATCGAAGTCGAAGTGACACCAAAGGATTTTGGAAGAATAGCGGCACAGGCAGCTAAACAAGTTGTAACACAAAGAGTAAGGGAAGCCGAACGAGGTGTTATCTTTTCTGAATTTGTCGATCGTGAAGAAGATGTTATGACAGGTATCATCCAAAGAAAAGATTCACGCTTCATTTATGTGAACCTGGGTAAAATCGAAGCTAAATTAGCAGATACAGAACAGATACCTAATGAAGAATATAACATTCACGATCGTATAAAAGTGTTTGTAACAAAAGTTGAGAATACAAGTAAAGGGCCACAAATTTATATTTCTAGATCACATCCTGGGTTACTTAAAAGATTATTTGAGATGGAAGTACCGGAAATATACGATGGAACGGTAGAAATTAAGTCAGTTGCCAGAGAAGCAGGGGATAGGTCAAAAATATCTGTCCATGCACAAGATCCGGAGGTGGATCCGGTTGGTTCGTGTGTAGGTCAAAAAGGGCAACGTGTTCAAGCAATCGTTAACGAATTGAAGGGTGAAAAGATTGATATTGTTGAATGGTCAGAAGATCCTAAAGTTTACGTGTCAAATGCATTAAGCCCTTCAAAAGTAATAGAAGTTTTAGTTGATGAAGAGGAAAAAGCGACTACAGTTATTGTCCCTGATTATCAACTTTCACTAGCTATAGGAAAAAGAGGCCAAAACGCAAGGCTTGCAGCTAAATTAACCGGCTGGAAAATTGATATTAAGAGTGAATCAGAGGCTAGAGAAGAAGGAATTTTATCGGAATTAGAAGACGCTTATTCCAACGATGATGAAGATTTGTTTGAATAAGGGGGATTCATGGTGAAAAAAAGAAAAATACCTGAACGAAAATGTGTTGTAACAAATGAAATGATGCCAAAGAAGGAACTCATCCGTGTAGTTCGAAATAAAGATGGCGAGGTGTCAGTAGATCCTACAGGCAAGAAGAATGGCCGTGGGGCATACTTAACCAAGAACCTAGATGTAATCGTAGAGGCAGAAAAATCTAATATATTAAACAGACACTTAAATGCTGAAGTAGATTCATCTGTATACGATGAACTAAAAAAAATGGTAGAAAACAATGAAAAGTAATTATTTAAACATACTTGGGTTAGCATATCGTGCAAGAAAATTATCACTAGGTGAGGAAACAATTATTAAAGATATTCAAAGTAATCGGGCAAAGTTAGTTTTACTTGCAAATGATATTGGTCCCCAAACGAAAAAAAAAATAACAGATAAATGTAAGTTTTACAAGGTACCATATGAATTGGTGGATAATCGAGAAACGTTATCCAATGCAATCGGAAAATCCCATAGAGTAGCAATTGCAATTTTAGATAAAGGTTTTGCCAATAAAATTAAATCGTTGCTCGGGTAATTAATTTCGGGGGTGAACGTATGAGCAAAATTCGTGTATATGAATATGCTAAACAAACTAATACAACTAGTAAGGACGTTATCAATTATTTAAAAGAGTTAAATGTGGAAGTAACGAACCATATGTCTACTATTTCAACAGATACTGTAACACAATTGGATAAGAAATTTGGTTCCAAAGATAATAAAGGGAACCAACAAAAGGAAACACCTAAACAAAAACCTGAAGGAATGAAGTCAGGCAATAAAAAACAATCTGATCATAACAAGTCAGATAAACAAAAACCAAAAAATCAACATAACAGTAGGCCTAAAAATAAGAATCATAAAGGTCCTAAGAAGACTAATAAGCATCATAGAGCTACTAATTATCAGGAACCTGTCAAAAAAGAGACACCTGAAAAAATTACGTATAGTGATACGTTAACTGTAAGTGATTTAGCTGATAAGCTTCATAAAGAACCAGCAGAGGTCATTAAAAAATTAATGTTTTTAGGTGTGATGGCAACTAAGAACCAAGATTTAGACGATGATGCAGTAGAAATTATTTGTAGTGAATTTAATGTGGAAGTTGAAAAAGTAGTTATTTTAGAAGATACAGATCTTGATAAATACATCGTAGAAGACAAAGAAGAAGATTTAATGGTTAGACCTCCTGTTGTTACAATTATGGGACATGTTGACCACGGTAAAACAACTACACTTGATTCTATACGTAATACAAAAGTGACTGCTGGTGAAGCAGGGGGTATTACCCAACACATTGGTGCATACCAAGTAGAAGTCGAAGGTAAAAAGATAACATTTTTAGATACACCTGGTCATGCTGCTTTTACAAGTATGCGTTCAAGAGGTGCGCAGGTTACGGATATCGCTATTCTAGTCGTAGCTGCAGATGACGGTGTTATGCCACAGACAGTCGAGGCAATCAATCATGCCAAGGCAGCGGAAGTACCAATTATTGTTGCAGTTAACAAAATGGATAAGGAATCAGCAAATCCTGATCGCGTCATGCAAGAATTAACAGAGTATGAGTTAATCCCGGAAGACTGGGGCGGTAGTACGATATTTGTTAATATCTCCGCATTGAAGAATGAAGGAATCGATGATTTGTTAGAAATGGTACTACTAGTATCGGAAGTGGAAGAATTAAAGGCTAATCCAGAAGCAAATGCTACTGGAACGGTTATTGAAGCGGAATTAGATAAAGGTCGTGGAAGTGTTGCAACTTTACTTGTTCAAAATGGTACCCTTCATGTTGGAGATTCATTAGTTGTTGGAAATACATTTGGTAGAGTTCGTGCAATGATAAATGATACAGGAAAACGTGTTGAAGTAGCAGGACCTTCCATGCCGGTAGAAATTACAGGTTTACAAGATGTACCGCAAGCTGGAGACAGATTCGTAGTATTTGATGATGAGAAAAAATCCCGTCAAATTGGAGAAGCACGTCAACAAGAAGCTATTGCGGCAAATCGTAATGAACAGGCTAAAGTAAGTCTGGATGATTTGTTTGAACAAATCAAACAAGGTGAAATGAAAGAATTAAATATCATTATAAAAGCTGACGTTCAAGGTTCTGCAGAAGCACTTTCTTCTTCACTACAGAAAATTGATGTGGAAGGTGTTAAAATTAATATCATCCACACTGGTGTTGGTGCTATTACGGAATCCGATATTATCTTAGCTTCAGCATCCAATGCGATTGTAATTGGTTTTAATGTTCGTCCAGACGCAAATGCAAAAGGCTCAGCGGAAAGAGAAAAAGTGGATGTCCGTATGCATCGCGTTATTTACAAAGCAATTGAAGAAATTGAATCCGCAATGAAAGGATTACTTGATCCAGAATTTGAAGAGAAAGTAATTGGTCAGGTAGAAGTCCGTGAAACATATAAGGTTTCAAAAGTGGGAACAATTGCGGGATGTTATGTAACAGATGGTAAGGTTACTAGAGATTCTGGTGTCCGTATTATTCGTGATGGAGTTGTCCTTTATGAAGGTGAAATTGATACATTAAGACGATTCAAGGACGATGTAAAAGAAGTAGCACAAAATTATGAATGTGGTATAACAATCACCAAATTTAATGATATTAAGGTTGGAGATGTTATTGAGGCATTTGTAATGGAGGAAATTGAACGTACATGATTTTATATGCAGAAGTCGAATGTATCATGTATGATGGACATTCACTGAAACATAAACGATCCATTATTAAAAAAATAATCGCTAAACTAAAAAAAGACTTTAATGTCGCTGTTACAGAATTAGATTTTCACGATTTGTGGCAGCGTACAAAATTAGGAATAGTTACTATTTCAACAAGTTTGACAAACGCGGAACAAATCATTCAAGAGGTGCTACGTGTCATTGATACGTTCCCTGAATTGGAACGTACGATTACAAATGTAGAAAGAGTTTAAATGCTTGAATAACCTCTTTAGATCACTTCTTAAATAACGGTTTTTCACGAGGTGAATATAATGGCTGAATTACGAGCAAATCGTATTGCAGAACAAATGAAAAAAGAACTAGGTGAGATTCTTACAAGGAAAATTAAAGATCCAAGAGTGGGTTTTGTTACAGTTACGGATGTAGAAGTAACTGGAGATCTTCAGCAAGCAAAAGTATACATTTCTGTTCTCGGAGACGAAAAACAGAAAAAAGATACTTTATTAGGACTTGCTAAAGCTAAAGGGTTTATACGCTCTGAAATTGGTAAACGAATTCGTTTAAGAAAAACACCAGAAATTTCTTTTGAATTTGATGAAGCATACGCCTATGGTAATCATATAGAAAACATACTACGTGATTTGAATAAATAGGATTTTAATAACATTTGGAAATCTGACTCGGGAAGTGAGTCAGATTTTTCCATAGAAAGAAAAAGGCGCTGGAGCCGGACGTCGCTATTTTGGTATCTAAGTATCCATAGCCACAAAAAACAAAGGCGCAAGAAACAAATGAACTTTTGATCATTCAACATGAATGGAGTTGATGACGTGGATGGTATATTACCATTATGGAAACCACGGGGAATGACATCACATGATTGTGTTATACGATGTAGAAAACTTTTTAAAACGAAAAAAGTTGGACATACAGGGACTTTGGATCCAGAGGTAGATGGTGTTTTACCTATATGTATTGGTAATGCTACAAAAATTGTTCCTTTCTTAACCGATACTAAAAAAACATACATAGCTGAGGTAAAATTAGGAACAGCCACGGACACAGAAGATGCCCATGGAACAATTCTAGAAGAAATGGAAGTATCAGAATCACCAACACTGGAAATCATTCAGAATGTCTTGCTTTCATTCCAAGGTCCGATCACACAGGTTCCTCCAATGTACTCAGCAGTTAAAGTGAATGGTAAAAAGCTATATGAGTATGCACGAGAAAATAAAACAGTGGAACGACCTAAGAGAACAATCACTATATTTGACATTGAATTGTTAGGGAAGAAGCATGACTCATTTAAAATAAAAGTGATTTGCTCAAAGGGTACATATATTCGTACTTTATGTGTTGATATAGGTGGAAAATTAGGATACCCTGCACATATGTCAGATTTAACAAGAATAAAAACAGGATCTTTTTCAGAGAAAAATTCAGTAGATTTTGCTACTATAGAAGAAGCGGTAATGAATAATGAAGAAAGCAACTTACTATTTCCGATAATAAAAGGATTAGATCACTTAGATATACTTTATGTGGATGAAACTTTGGAGAGTAAAGTAAAGAATGGACAAAAGCTTCCGATTCCAAAAGTTCTTCCAAAGACCAATCCTTTTATGGTAATACATAAAAATAAATTACTCGCAATCTATCAAATACACCCTGAAAACAAAAATCAAATAAAACCTATTCGTGTTTTTAATGGGTAATAAGTGCAGGTGAAGAATATGAATATCTATGAATTGAGTTTTCCGCATTCTTTATTAAAGGATGATATTCCAAATACAGTATCAGCGATTGGCTTTTTTGATGGTATACATAGGGGACATCAAAGAGTAATAAATGAAGCAATTCAACGAGCAAAAGAAAATAATATGGAGAGCGCTGTTATAACTTTTCATCCGCATCCTTTAGTTGTTTTAAAAGATGACCATCACGTTAACTATATAACACCATTAAAAGAAAAAGTTGAAATCATTAAAGAATTAGGTGTGGATCGATTATATATTATCGATTTTAATAAAGAATTTTCTAAGTTATTACCACAGGAGTTTATCGATCAATTTATTATTGATTTAAATATTAAGCATCTTGTAGCAGGATTTGACTATACTTTTGGTCATAAAGGTAAAGGTAATATGGAGAATATTGGTGAATATACTAGAGATAAATTTTCCTATACTACTGTGGAACAAGTTTCATTAGATCATGAAAAAGTAAGTTCTACTAGAATTAGAAAACTCCTAAAAGAGGGTAGTGTTGAGGAAGCTAATGAATTACTTACCCGCCCTTTTAAATTGAGGGGGATTGTTATTAAGGGAGATCAACGTGGAAGGGAAATTGGCTTTCCTACAGCAAATCTACAAGTTGATAAGCAAGCATTATTACCTAAACCAGGAATTTATGCTGTAAAGGTACTATATAATAATGAACCTTTTTTTGGCATGGCAAATATTGGGACGAACCCAACATTTACAGCTGATAGGGAAGACTTATCGATAGAAGTTAATATTTTAGATTATAATAACAATTTATATGGTCAAGAATTAACAGTAGAATGGTACAAGTATATACGAGAGGAAGAAAAATTTGATAGTGTAGAAGCGTTAATTGACCAAATGAAGTTAGATGAGGTCAATATTCGTCGTTTTTTCTCTATTTAGTGAATCTTTTTCTTGCAATTTCGATTCAAAAGCGTTATGCTAAAGAACGTGAACCATCCCTTGGCAAAACGTAACTCCGACGTTTGCTAGGAGATTGGGGATATGAAATTTATATTAGGAGGTGCCAAAATGGCAATTACACAAAATCGTAAAAATGAAATCATTAATGAATACAAAGTTCATGAAACAGACACTGGATCTCCAGAAGTACAAATCGCTGTACTAACAGAGGAAATCAACACATTAAATGAACATTTACGTATTCATAAGAAAGATCACCATTCACGTCGTGGTCTACTTAAAATGGTTGGTAAACGTCGTAATTTATTAAACTACTTAAGAAATAAAGACGTTACTCGTTACCGTGAACTAATTAAAAGACTTGGTTTACGTCGATAATGAATTTGCAGAAGCAGGAGCAATCCTGCTTCTTCTATTATCTGGGAAATTTAAAGTACATAATATAAACAGAACCTGTAAATTCCTAATATCTAGTAGTGTGTTTTTAACAACAACCTCTAGTAGGGCATAAAATTTACATTTATGTTTATAAACTATAAAATGAAGGTAGAATGAGCAATGAAAGGAGTACTATATGAAATGACAGATGAAAAACATGTTTTCTCCACTGAAATTTCAGGTAAAAAATTTACCGTAGAAATAGGAGAATTGGCTAAACAGGCAAATGGAGCTTGTATGGTTCATTATGGCGATACTTCAGTATTAGCTGTTGCTACAGCATCAAATGAACCAAAAGATTTACCATTCTTCCCTCTAACTGTAAACTATGAGGAACGTTTATATGCAGTTGGTAAAATCCCTGGTGGTTTTATTAAACGTGAAGGAAGACCGAGTGAAAAGGCAATTCTTGCATCCAGACTTATCGATCGTCCAATCCGTCCTATGTTTCCTGACGGTTTTAGAAATGAAGTACAAGTAATAAGTACAGTAATGAGTGTTGATCAAGATTGTTCAACCGAGATTGCTGCAATGGTAGGGTCATCTATCGCATTATGTGTATCTGACATCCCATTTGAACAACCAATCGCTGGTGTCCATGTTGGACGTGTCAACGGTGAATTCGTTATTAATCCTAGCGTAGAACAAGAGGCAAAAAGCGATATTGATTTAACTGTTGCGGGAACTAAAGATGCTATTAATATGGTAGAAGCGGGTGCAGATGAAGTACCCGAAGAAGTAATGCTCGATGCAATCATGTTTGGTCATGAAGAAATCAAACGATTGGTAGCATTCCAAGAGGAAATTATTCAAACAATTGGTACGGAGAAATTTGAAGTTCAATTATTTGATACCGAAGAAGAATTAAATGCTAAAGTTGAGGCAGAAGCAAAGGATAGTCTACTACAAGCAATTCAAGTAAAAGAAAAACATGCACGAGAAGAAGCAATAAAACAGGTTAAAGATAATGTTCTTCAAGGTTACGATGAAGAAGAACCCGAAATTTACAATCAAGTTAAAACTATTTTAGATAAATTAGTTAAAGCTGAAGTTAGACGTCTAATTACGGTTGAAAAAGTTCGCCCTGATGGAAGAATGATTGATGAAATTCGCCCACTATCTTCACGTGTCGGAGTTTTACCAAGAACGCATGGTTCCGGACTATTCACACGTGGACAAACACAGGCGCTAAGTGTATGTACGCTTGGGGCTCTAGGTGATGTTCAGATATTAGACGGGTTAGATTTGGAAGAATCCAAACGTTTCATGCATCATTATAATTTCCCGCAATATAGTGTAGGGGAAACGGGACCAATTCGTGGACCAGGTCGTCGTGAAATTGGACATGGTGCATTAGGTGAAAGAGCGTTAGAGAAAGTAGTTCCATCCGAAAAAGAATTCCCTTATACCATTCGTTTAGTTTCGGAAGTACTTGAATCAAATGGTTCTACATCACAAGCAAGTATTTGTGCAAGTACGTTAGCTATGATGGATGCAGGTGTACCAATTAAGTCTCCAGTTGCAGGTATTGCCATGGGTCTTGTGAAATCAGGAGAAGATTACACGATTCTTACTGATATTCAGGGGATGGAAGATGCACTTGGTGATATGGATTTTAAAGTAGCAGGAACAAAAGATGGTGTAACTGCATTACAAATGGATATTAAGATTGATGGATTGTCGAAAGAAATCTTGGAAGAAGCGTTAACCCAAGCTAAAAAAGGCAGAATGCAAATTCTAGAATCTATGCTTGCCACCATTAATCAACCTAGAGAAGGTCTTTCTCAATATGCACCTAAAATTCTAACTATGTCTATTAATCCAGATAAAATTCGTACGGTTATCGGTCCTAGTGGAAAACAAATCAATGAAATCATTGACGAAACAGGTGTTAAGATTGATATTGAGCAAGATGGAAGTATTTTTATTTCGTCTACAGACCCTGAAATGAATGAAAAAGCGAAGAAAATTATTGAGGATTTAGTTCGTGAAGTCGAAGTTGGACAAATGTATCTAGGAACTGTGAGACGAATTGAGAAGTTCGGTGCATTTGTTGAATTATTCAAAGGAAAAGATGGATTAGTTCATATATCCGAACTTGCAGAAGAAAGAACAAATAAAGTAGAGGATGTAGTATCCGTTGGCGATGAAATTTTAGTAAAAGTAAAAGAAATTGATCGTCAAGGTAGAATTAACCTTTCTAGAAAAGCAGTTTTAATTGAAGAAAGGGAAAGAAAAGAAAAGGCGAATCAATAAAAGTTGTTTAAAAAGTATGTGGGATTCCACCTTATTAAACAAGCAATAATAGTAAGAGAAAGAAGCTGTATGAGCAGTTTCTTTTTTTATACCCAAAATATCATCTTAGTAACTTTATCATACCTTGTCCCTCTTATGCATACATTTGTATAAGAAGGAGGGCAAGACGATGTACCGATACCGAAAATACATTAATTTATGTTTATTTATTATTATTGTGGCATTATCCTACAATAGCTTTAATAATCCAATTGAAATAAATGAAGAGGTAACAACAACTCTCTCTCATGCTATAAAAAAAGAAGATTCCCTATATATGGAAATAGAGGAAAAAAGCAAGGAATTTGAGCAACCACCAGTTGATGCATATATTGATGAAGTGTGGAAGAAAACCCCGGGTAGAAATGGAATTAAGGTAAATGTGGATAAATCATATGAAAAAATGAAGGATAAAGGTGTATTCGATGAATCCCTTTTAGTTTATAATGAAATCCCTCCTAAAGTTAAATTAGCAGATTTACAAGCATCTCCGATTTATAGGGGCCATCCTGAGAAAGAAATGGTTTCATTTTTGATTAATGTTTCATGGGGAACGGAATATATTCCGGATATTTTAAAAACATTAAATGATCATAAGGTGAAAGCAACATTTTTTATTGAAGGGAAATGGGCTAAAGAAAACCCGGATTTGGTAAAAATGATTGATGAGCAAGGGCATATCATTGGTAATCATGCCTATAATCATCCAGATATGGCGACACTGTCTAATCAGAAAATAGTGGAGCAAATTGCACAAACAAATGAAATTATAACAGCAATCACAGATAAAACTCCGAAATGGTTTGCCCCACCAAGTGGAAGCTTTAATGAGCAGGTTGTACAAAGTGCTTCTAATCTAAAAATGGAGACGATTCTATGGACGGTAGATACGATTGATTGGAAGAATCCTTCTGTAAATGTTATGATTAACCGAGTAAATAGTAAAATTCACCCCGGAGCAACTATTTTGATGCATCCGACATCTGTAATTGCGAATGGACTTGATGATTTAATTAAAGTAATTAAAGAAAAAGAGTATCGTATAGGTACGATTGAAAAATTATTAAGTGAAGAAAGGTAAATAAAACGCTTTAGGAGGACGAACTTTGATACAGAGACATACATGTGGAAATGGATTAAGAATTGTTCTAGAAAATATACCTTCTGTACGTTCAGTAACGATTGGGATATGGGTATTAACCGGCTCTAGAAATGAAACGAAGATGAATAATGGTATTTCGCATTTCTTGGAACATATGTTTTTTAAAGGAACCGATACAAGATCTGCACAAGAAATAGCAGAGGCATTTGATTCTATAGGTGGTCAAATCAATGCTTTTACCTCTAAAGAATACACTTGCTTTTACGCGAAAGTTTTAGATACACATAAAGAGTACGCATTAGAAATATTAGCAGATATGTTCTTCAATTCCTCATTTGATGAAGAAGAAATGGAAAGAGAAAAGAAAGTTGTTTATGAAGAAATAAAGATGTATGAAGATACTCCAGATGACATTGTGCATGATCTATTAGCTCGAGCATCTTTTGGTGATCATCCATTAGGGTATCCTATTCTTGGTACAGAAGAGCATTTAAAGTCATTTTCACCTAAAGACCTACGTAATTATGTAGAGGAACGATATACACCTGATAATGTAGTAATTTCTGTGGCCGGTAATGTGGATGAGAGCTTTATCAACAATATAGCTTCTTATTTTGGTGAGTTTGAACGAAATGAAAGTAAGGAAACGATTGAAAAACCAACCTTTTTAGCGAATCGTATTGAAAGAAATAAAGATACGGAACAGGCACACTTATGTTTAGGATTCAACGGAATAAAATTAGGCGATAAGAATACGTACAGTTTAGTTGTCATGAATAATGTACTTGGTGGAAGTATGAGTTCAAGGCTATTCCAAGATGTTAGAGAAAAACAAGGCCTTGCTTATTCTGTTTTCTCTTATCATTCAACCTATTTGGATAATGGACTTCTTACCATTTATGCAGGTACAGGCAAAGAACAACTACCATTACTGCAAAATACGATTAATAATACATTAGAGTTATTAATAAAAGATGGCCTAACAGATAAAGAGTTAAGAAATAGTAAAGAGCAGCTAAAAGGAAGCTTAATGTTAAGTTTAGAAAGCACAAATAGCAGAATGAGTAGAAATGGAAGAAATGAATTATTACTCAAAAAACATAGAAGTTTAGATGATATGATTAAAGAAATCGATGCAGTAAGTCACGAATCTATAAGAAAAGTAATTAATAATACGTTTAGTAATTCTCAATCAGTTGCATTAATTGCACCGGAAATGCTTTAATTTCACTTATGATGGGTATAATCCCAATTATCTACTAAATATGAAGAGGCTGGGACATAACAAAAGTGCTTAATCCCAAAGCCGAACAATCCTCTATCTAAGCGAAGTATATTTCCGGAGCGATTATCTGCTCAACCATGTTCGGATTTTATGTGGTAAAAAAACTTTTGTCCCAGCCTCTTTTTGTTTAAACTATAAATATGACATACGACCATAATCTGATACATATAAATTTACTATAATCATACGATGGGGGTAATTTTATGCGCTTTAAAGATATTAGCAGTAAAGAGATTGTTAATATCAATGAAGGAGAAAGGTTAGGAATACTTGGGCAGACCGATTTAGAAATTAATGAAACAACCGGACAGATTGAGGCCTTCATTATACCAACATATAAATGGTTTGGATTGAAAAAAGAAGGGGAAATGACGAAAATTCATTGGAGTGAAGTTAAAAAAATTGGTGAAGATATGATTATGGTGGAAATGAAAAATAATAAGTTTTAATTAAAATAAAAATATATTAATTGTTATGGGTCATAATCAAAGATTATGACCTTTTTTTATGTTTTTAAGTATGGACTAATCACTCTCATTGTGGAAAGACATAAGCTATAAGGAACAGATTTTGGATTAGTTATGTATGGAGGGCAGAAATAATCATGAGTCGAATAATTGCTGTAATTGGTGGAGATGCAAGATATTTAGAATTAATTAGGCAATTACAATTAATGCCAGAAACAACTATTATTCTTGTTGGTTTTGATAATTTAAATCAAAGTTTTACAGGATTGAAACAAATCCAATTTGCTGAATTAGAATTAAATACATTGGATAGTGTTATTTTACCAATAACTGGAACAGATTCTAAAGGAAATATCGAAACGGTCTTTTCCGATCAAAAAATAAAGTTAACCCCTGAGTGGTTCGGACAGCTACAAAAAACAACAAAAATGTTTACCGGAATTACAAATGACTATTTGAATAAAGTTACAAAAGAAGTTGGAATAGAGCTTATTCCATTATTTAATCGGGATGATGTCGCTATCTATAACTCTATACCTACAGCAGAAGGTGCCATCATGATGGCAATTGAGAATACAGACTATACAATCCATTCCTCACGCGTACTCGTTACAGGGTTCGGTAGAGTTGGTCAAACAGTAGCAAATCGATTTGCTGCTTTTGGAGCAAAAGTAGCAGTTAGCGCCAATAATATTAGAGAATTGGCAAGAATTACAGAAATGGGTTTAACTGCAATTCCAATTGATAAACTTCATGAACATACTAATGATTGTGACATATTAATAAATACTGTACCAGCAATGGTCGTTGATCAAAAAGCGATACAACATTTACCTTCCAATGCAATAATTTTAGATCTTGCGTCAAATCCAGGGGGGACTGATTTTGAATATGCAAATAAACGCGGTATTCAAGCAATCTTAACAGGAAGTTTGCCAGGTATTGTAGCCCCGAAAACAGCTGGAAGAATTCTGGCAGACGTTATTAAACAAATATTATTGAATGAGGGGAGTTTATCATGAATTTGAAAGGGAAACGTGTCGGTGTTGGTTTAACTGGTTCCCATCACACATTTAGTAAAGTGTTTTTGCAAATTGAAAACTTAATGAATCAAGGTGTCGAAGTCATTCCAATAGCATCCTATACTGTACAGAGTACTGAAACTAAATTTGGTAGAGGAGAGGACCATTTAAAAAAATTAGAGGAATTAACCGGTCAAAAAGTAATTACTTCTATGCCCGATGCAGAGCCTTTAGGTCCCGACAAACCACTAGATTGTATGGTGATTGCCCCGCTTACCGGAAACTCCATGGCAAAATTTGCTAATGGGATTACGGATAATCCCGTATTAATGGCTGCAAAATCCACTATAAGAAACCAAAATCCTGTTGTTCTTTCCGTTACTACCAATGATGCTCTCGGGCTAAATGGTGTTAATTTGATGCGATTATTAAACAGTAAATATATATTTTTTGTACCATTTGGGCAAGATAATCCCATGAAAAAACCAAACTCATTAGTAGCGAATCTGGATCTATTAGAAGACACAATAAAGTCTGCGATAGACCATGAGCAACTCCAACCTATTATTATTCCTTTTTAATATAAAAATATGTTAAAATAATATATTAAGAGATTTTATTTTTTAAAAGAGTGAGGGGAGAATTTTAAATGTTAGAAAAAACAGCATATAATGTAGCAGTGGTTGGAGCAACTGGTGCAGTTGGTCAAAAAATAATGAAAATATTAGAAGAAAAAAAGTTCCCTATTAATGAATTAAAGCTTTTGTCCTCAAAAAACTCAGCTGGTAAAGAACTAGCATTTGCTGGTAAAACAATTGTAGTGGAAGAAGCGAAACCAGAAAGCTTTGAAGGAATAGATATAGCGTTGTTCTCTGCTGGGGGCTCTGTTTCTAAACAATTAGCCCCAGAAGCTGTTAAAAGGGGAGCGGTGGTAGTTGATAATACTAGTGCATACCGTATGGATGAAAATGTGCCTCTAGTTGTACCTGAGGTAAATGCGGAAGATATCAAAGAACATAAAGGAATTATCGCAAATCCGAACTGCTCTACCATTCAAATGGTAGCAGGATTAAAACCAATTAAAGATCATTTTGGATTATCAAGAATTATTGTTTCCACTTATCAAGCTGTTTCAGGAGCAGGTGCAAAAGCAGTTGGTGAATTGGAACAACAATCAAAACAATACTTGAACAATGAAGAAATGGAAGCAAATTTATTACCCGTTGGCGGTGACAAAAAGCATTATCCAATTGCATTTAATGCATTACCACAAATAGATTTATTCCAAGAAAATGGATATACATTTGAAGAAATGAAAATGATAAATGAAACGAAAAAAATTATGCATGAACCAGATTTACCAGTAGCAGCTACATGTGTACGTTTACCATTTTTCACATCTCATGCGGAAAGTGTATATATTGAAGTAGAAAAAGATGGGGTAACTGTTCAAGATATTTGGGAAACTTTAGAAAATGCAGAAGGAATTATTTTACAAGATGATCCATCTACTCAAACGTATCCTACTCCTTTAAGTTCAGCAAATAAAGAAGAAGTTTTTGTTGGTCGAGTAAGAAGAGACTTAGACAATGATAAGGGATTTCACTTATGGATTGTATCTGACAATCTTCTAAAAGGTGCTGCTTGGAATACGGTACAAATTGCCCAAACATTGGTAAAAAATAATTGGCTATAAGCAGTTTATTTGAGGTGTTAAGATGCAGATTTTAGTACAAAAATTTGGTGGTACTTCTGTACAATCTGAAGAAAATAGACAACATGTTATAAAGCATATTAAAAATGCACTTGTGAAAGATTATAAGTTAGTAGTTGTTGTTTCTGCATTAGGAAGGAAGCCAGATCCATATGCAACAGATTCACTTTTAGAGTTAGTGAATTTCCCTAGAGCGAAAAGTTCTGATCGTGAAATGGATTTGCTTATGTCTTGTGGGGAAATTATTTCTTCTGTTGTATTATCAAATGAATTAAAAAAACAACATATTAATGCAATTGCATTAACAGGCGCACAAGCGGGATTTATTACGAGTGATGACTTTACGCAAGCGAAGATTAAAGAAGTAAAACCAGAAAGAGTTTATAAAGAGTTAGAAGAAAATGATGTCGTTGTAGTAGCAGGTTTTCAAGGACAGACAGAAATGGGAGAAATTACTACCATTGGCCGCGGGGGGAGTGACACCTCTGCGGCGGCTCTAGGAGCTGCACTACAGGCAGAAATGGTTGAAATATTTACGGATGTTGAAGGTATTATGACGGCAGATCCAAGAATAGTGGAAAATGCTCATTCTTTAGATGTTGTTACTTATTCCGAAATTTGTAACCTTGCCTATCAAGGTGCCAAAGTAATTCATCCTAGAGCGGTAGAAATCGCAATGCAAGCAAAAATCCCGTTGCGCGTCAGATCAACCTACTCACTTGAACCGGGAACATTAGTAACCTCATCTAGAGCCAAGGAAATGGGTGTTGATATTCAGGATCGTTTAGTTACAGGGATAGCCCATATGTCTTCTATAACCCAAATAAAAGTTCAAACGAAGGAAGAGGTATACAGACTCCAATCGGATGTATTTAAATCTATGGCGGAAGCAGGAATCTCAGTTGATTTCATCAACATTTCACCAGCAGGGGTAATTTATACTGTTCCAAATAATTTAGCAGATAAGGCAGTTTACGTACTTGAAACTTTAGGGTTTAAACCCGAAATTACAAGAAATTGTGCAAAAGTATCAGCTGTAGGCGCCGGTATGACTGGAGTACCCGGAGTTGCAGCTGAAATCGTTCAAGCATTAACAAATGCAGGTGTCCAGATTCTACAGTCTGCTGATAGTTACACGACAATTTGGGTTCTTGTTCACGAAAAAGATTTAAAAACTGCTGTGAATGCTTTACACAATGTTTTTACTCTTTAATAATATAGTAAAATGTTTGTTCAAAAAGGAGGATAAAAAGGACCAAGAAGTTCGAGGCGGCGTAGCTTTGAGGCAGAAAAGAGGGCATTTCTGCATAAGTGCAACTAAGGCATTCGCCGAAGTGCATGGCGAATGTCGAGTTTTCTAAGAACAGAACGTATGTAATTAATACGTGAGTACCGGAAAAGCAAGCCAACGAAGAAATTCGATGTGTCATTTTTACCGGACTTTTTGAACTTCCCCTAAAAGCCAACAGGATCTTCTTCAATATTATTAAGAAGGTGAAAATATGAATTTCGGTCAAGTATTAACTGCAATGGTAACGCCATTCAATAGGGATGGTAAATTAGATTATAATCAATTAGAAGTTTTAATTGACTATTTATTAAAAAATGGTACAGATGGATTGGTTGTTGGTGGAACTACTGGTGAATCACCAACGTTATCAGTTGATGAAAAGCTTGAATTATTTCGCTATGTAGTAAAAATAGTAAATAAAAGGGTTCCTGTTATAGCCGGTACTGGAAGTAATAATACAAAGGAATCTATTTTCTTAACAAAACAATCGGAATCATTAGGGGTTGACGGTTTCTTACTTGTAGTACCGTACTATAATAAACCTAATCAAGAAGGTATGTTTCAACATTTTTCTCAAATTGCAAAAGAAACGAAACTGCCAGTCATGTTGTATAATATTCCCGGACGTTCTATCGTTAATATGGATGTAAATACAGTGGTTAGGTTAAGTAAAATAGATAATATCGTTTCTATCAAGGAAGCGGGGACTGATTTAGATCAGATCTCTGAAATTATTGAAAAAACGAATGATGACTTTACGGTTTATAGTGGTAATGATAGTTTGACCTTACCAATGCTATCTATTGGAGCAACTGGTGTTGTATCCGTTGCCTCCCATATTATTGGAAATGAAATGAAACAAATGATTAAAAGTTTTTCCAACGGGGATATAGAAACAGCAGCAAATATGCACCGTAAATTGTTACCGATAATGAATGGATTATTTACGTCTCCATCTCCAGCGCCGGTTAAAGCTGGCTTGCAAATGAAAAACATAGATGCCGGTGGGGTTCGATTACCATTATTACCATTAGATGAATTAGAAAGAAATAAACTAAAAACACTAATAGAAAATATCGGCTTATAAAAAAGCCGATATTTTTTTAATGTTTAAATGTCTAATGAACTCCTTTTATTTATTCTCAAAAATCCTGCATCGTTAATACAAATTATGTTCATACTAAGATTGATATAAGCTTTAGGGAGTGAACGTTTATGAATAAAGAACAAGAAGAAAAAAAGGACGAGCAATCGAATGCTTCATCGTTAGTACAAAAAATTCAATCATTAGGACAAACTAATGTTCCACAAGCTCCTGATTCGAATATTCATGTTTTATCAATTATTGGCCAGGTAGAAGGTCATGTTCAACTTCCACCACAAAACAAAACAACAAAATATGAACATATTATCCCACAATTGATTGCGATTGAACAAAATCCTAAGATAGAAGGTGTCGTAATCTTATTGAATACGGTAGGAGGAGATGTAGAAGCCGGATTGGCACTATCTGAAATGATTGCTTCCATGTCAAAACCAACTGTTTCCATTGTTTTAGGTGGAGGTCATTCGATTGGAGTACCAATCGCCGTATCAACGGATTATTCTTTTATCGTACCAACAGCGACAATGACCGTTCATCCTGTAAGATTAACAGGTCTTGTTATTGGTGTTCCTCAAACATTTGAATACTTAGATAAAATGCAAGATAGAGTAATTCAATTTGTTGTCAATCATTCTAATATTAAAGAAGAAGTATTTAAAGATCTTATGTTTGCAAAGGGGAATTTAACCCGAGATATTGGAACAAACGTAGTAGGAACGGATGCAGTAGAACATGGGTTGATTGATGAGGTTGGAGGGGTAAGTAATGCGATGAAGAAATTAAATGAGCTCATCGATAATAATAGAGGAAATGAAAGTCAGGTGATACAGTGATCTTATATACGCCTTTATCACAATCAGATATCTTTCCACCTTCAGATGAAGGCTTTAAAAATAGGGAATGCATTTCATATGATGGAAAGATGATGATAGCAGACAAGAACTTGGATGGCTCCTATCAAATGGTACAATTGTTATCCACTGATCCGCAAGATTTTCTAAAATTTTCACCTGGATCCATTTTAAATTAACCTTATTCAGCTGTCTTACAATTATCCAATGATAATAGACTTTATGTTATAATATAGTTGATATAATCCTTGCCAAATTTGGCAAGGTTTTCTTTTATTGGTTACATCCAGCTCCAGCGCTCAGCGACTACCTTTAGAAAATAGTGAGGTGAAATAATGAAAAAAAAGAAGGGAAAGAAAAGGAAAAATTCAAACCGTAAAAAGAAATTGCAAAAAGAATTGCTAGGATTATTGTTCGTTGCTTTAGCTATCTTTGGAAGTGGGGCAAGTGCAATTAGTGACGGGGCTATTCCTGGTGGATTAGAATATTTATTCCGATTCTTTCTAGGAATCTGGTATTTTATAGCTTCGGTATTTTTACTAGTAATTGGTATCTTTCTTATGGTCAAAAGAAGGTATCCAGATTTCTTTCATAAGAAATTAGTCGGATTTTATATTTTATTCGCTGGGATTTTATTGATAACACATATACAAACCTTTGAACAGTTATTACTGCAAAACTCCTCTATCATTAGCTCAACATGGCATCATTTTTTACAATTTATAAATGGTAATGGTAATACTGTGCAAACAGGTGGGGGAATGATAGGTGGAATCCTCTTTACTTTTACAAATTATTTATTTTCGTTAGTAGGGGCAAAAATTGTTGCAGTCTTTTCTATCATTATTGGTATCGTATTCTTAACTGAATTATCTTTAGGGGATATTTTTTCGAAATTAATAGGGAAATGTAAGAACATGTTTGTGCGTTTTGGTGAAGGAATTAAAAATGCCAAAGTGAAGCGAAATGAAATGAAAGAAGATAGCGTAACAGAACCTGAAATAGTAGATAATCAACAAGTAAGTATGGAAGAACCTGAAATAACAGATTTTACAGATGTTGCTTATCATGCTCAAGCAACAAATGATGAAAAAATAAATCAACAAAATGAAAAGGAAGAAGTCCAGTCTAACAATGCAGATGATGAAGAAGTGGATTATCCAATGACAATTCCGATGACTGAGACGGAAAACTATGAATATATTTTACCTTCTCCTGATTTACTAGCGGAACCAGCTCATAATTCACAGTATCAAGAAAAATCACAAATTCAAGCAACGGTAAGAAAGTTAGACCGTACATTTAAAAGTTTTGGAGTTCGTGCAAGGGTTACGAAGGTAAATGTAGGTCCTGCAGTTACAAAATACGAAATATCACCTGAGGCAGGCGTGAAGGTCAGTAAGATTGTAAGTCTACATGATGATTTGGCATTGGCTCTAGCTGCTAAGGATTTACGGATTGAAGCTCCAATACCTGGGAAGTCGGCAGTTGGAATTGAAGTTCCTAACCAAGAGGTTGCAATGGTATCGATTAGGGAAGTTTTAGATAGTACATGGAATAATAAATCTTCCAAACTACTAGTTGCATTAGGAAGAGACATCTCAGGGGACGCTGTCGTTGCTGAATTAAATAAGATGCCACACTTACTTATTGCAGGTGCTACCGGAAGTGGTAAAAGTGTTTGCGTAAATGGAATTATTACAACTATTTTAATGCGGGCGAAACCACATGAGGTTAAAATGATGATGATTGATCCGAAAAAAGTGGAGTTAAATGTTTACAATGGAATACCCCATTTATTAGCTCCCGTTGTTACAGATCCGAAAAAAGCTTCAAGAGCTTTGAAAAAAGTGGTATCTGAAATGGAAAGAAGATATGACCTGTTTTCTGATACTGGAACTAGAAATATAGAAGGATATAATGAATATATTCGTAAGCATAATTTATCATCTGAACAGACACAACCGCACTTGCCATATATCGTTGTGATTGTTGATGAACTTGCTGATTTAATGATGGTTGCTTCTAATGATGTGGAGGATTCTATTACAAGACTTGCACAAATGGCAAGGGCTGCTGGTATTCATATTATCATTGCTACCCAAAGGCCTTCAGTGGACGTTATTACCGGGGTTATTAAGGCGAATATACCATCAAGAATTGCTTTTAGTGTTTCATCGCAAACAGATTCTAGAACCATATTGGATTCTGGTGGTGCAGAAAAACTTCTTGGAAAAGGAGATATGTTGTTTTTACCAGTAGGTGCTTCCAAACCAAAACGGGTTCAAGGAGCATTTTTATCAGACGATGAAGTTGAAAGAATTGTGGATCATTGTATCGATCAACAAAAAGCTTCTTATCAAGAAGAAATGATACCAGATGAGAATGAAGAGGTCCTTACAGAAGTGGATGATGAACTTTATGATGATGCAGTACAACTTATTATAGAAATGCAAAGTGCAAGTGTTTCCATGTTACAAAGAAGATTTCGAATTGGTTATACAAGGGCTGCAAGACTAATTGATGCGATGGAAGATCGTGGAATTGTCGGACCTTATGAAGGAAGTAAACCAAGAACAGTATTAGTTTCCGGTACTCAGGAGGAAAAAACTTCATAAATGTAAAGAAATAAATCATTTAGCAGACTTGTGATGTTCGCAAGTCTGCTTTTTTTACCGTATAATGGATGATAACTGGAAAAAATGTGCAATATAGAAGTATAAGTGCATGTTCAAAAGGAGAGAACCGGACTTTTTGAACATCCTCTTTAAAGGAAATTTATATTTTGGGAGGTTCATTCATGCAGGATATAACGGAAAAACGTTTGAATGAAAATGATATAGAGTTACATTTTATTCAAAGTAATAAATATAAAACAATTAACATCGTAGCAAAATTAAAAGCACCTTTAGAAAGAGAAACGATTACCAAAAGAGCATTACTACCTTATATATTGAAGCAAGGTACGAAATCTTATCCAACGAGAAAAGAATTACAATTAAAATTGGATGATTTATACGGAGCAATTTTATCTGTTGATGGAGGGAAAAAGGGAGAAAATCATATTCTAACCTTTAGATTGGAATTGGCGAATCCGAAATTCATTCCTGAAGAGACTTCCATTATCAAAGAGGGTATAGCATTATTAAGTGAATTTATTTTCCATTCGAATAGTAACAACAATGCATTTGATGAAACTGTTTTCGATCGTGAAAAAGAAACATTGAAACAAAAAATGAGTGCGATTCAAGATGATAAAATGCAATATGCAAACATGAGATTAATCGATGAAATGTGTCAAGATGAACCTTATTCATTACATGTTCACGGGTATGAGGAAGACTTGAATTCGTTAACATCTGAAGATCTTTATAGCTATTATCAAAGCTTACTTCAGGATAATCAAATGGATATCTATGTTTTAGGGGATTTTAATGAAGAAGAAATTAAAAGCGAAATGATTACTTCAATGAATCGCGGCTCGGTAAACGTATTAGATAGACAAGAGGTAACAAAAAAGGAAATTACGGAACCAAAAGAAATTATCGAGAAACAAAATGTTCAACAAGCTAAATTGCATATTGGTTATCGAACCAACACTTATTTTAAAGATGAAGATTATTATGCTTTACAAGTGTTTAATGGTATTTTTGGTGCATTTCCAAGCTCTAAACTATTTATCAATGTTAGAGAAAAAAATAGTCTAGCCTATTATGCTTCCTCACGAATGGAGAGTCATAAAGGATTACTTTTCGTATTTAGTGGGATAGCACCCGAAGACTTTGAAAAGGCTAGAGATATTATTAGAGAACAATTAACGGCGATGAGAAATGGGGATTTTACGGAAACGAATTTATCAGAAACGAAAGAATTAATATGTAATCAAATGTTAGAGACAATGGATCACCCCCAAGGCTTAATTGAGCTTTTATATCAACAAGTAGTTGGGGAGAAAACAATAGATCCAGATGAAATAATTAGTCAAATTAAAAGTGTAACAAAAGAACAAGTCATACAAGTTGCACAAAAAATAGAAGAAGATACAGTTTATCTTTTAACGAGTGGAGGAGGCCAAGAAAATGAATAAACAAACGTATGATGAGATTGCTGAAACACTCTATACTGAAAAATTAGATAATGGTTTAACTGTATTTTTATTACCGAAACCCGAAATGGCTAAAACATATGGAATTTTTACAACTAATTATGGGTCCATAGATCAGACGTTTGTTCCGATTGGTCAAACTGAAAAAATAACGGTTCCCGAGGGTATCGCACATTTTCTGGAACATAAATTATTTGAAAAAGAAGATCATGATGTATTTGCTGACTTCGGAAAGCAAGGTGCTTCTGCGAATGCTTTCACCTCGTTTACTAAAACAGCATATTTATTCTCTGCAACCAATCATATAGAGAAGAATGTAGAAACATTAATTAACTTTGTACAGGATCCTTATTTTTCAGAACAATCGGTTGAAAAGGAAAAAGGTATTATCGGTCAAGAAATTAAAATGTATGATGACCAACCTGATTGGCAATCGTTTATGGGAACCATTAAAGCGATGTTTAAGAATCATCCGATTAATATTGATATAGCTGGTACAGTAGAGTCCATTAGTAAAATAACGAAGGATGATTTATATACGTGTTATTATACATTTTATCATCCAGAAAATATGACGCTATTTATTGCGGGTAATTTTAATCCTGAACAAATGATGAATTTGATCAAAATAAACCAGGCTTCTAAGGAATTTAAGAAGATGGAAGAAATTAATCGTAATTTACCGGATGAGCCAAAAGAAGTGGCCATGAAAGAACATCAAATCAAAATGCCAGTTTCAGTTCCTAAATGTACGGTCGGGATAAAGGAATCATCGAAAGAACTAAGTGGAGAAGAATTCCTTAAAAAAGATTTATTACAAAATATGATAGTGGATTATTATTTTTCAAAAGGTGGTTCCTTTTATCAAAAACTCTACCAAGAAAAATTAATTGACGATAGCTTTTATTTTGAAACAACATTAGATAAAAATTATGGATATACGTTGATAGGTAGTAATAGCGACAACCCTGAACTATTTTCTAAGAAAGTAAAAGAATTATTATTATCTACCCGTAATGAAACTATAAAAGAAGAAGACTTTAACCGTATGAAGAAGAAAAAAATCGGTAGACTGTTACGCTCCATGAATTCATTAGAATTTATGGCGAATAAATATACGCATTATTATATTTCAAAAGTAGATTTGTTTGATATCATCCCAACGGTTCAAGCATTAAAGTTAGATGAAGCAAATCAATTTCTAAATGAGTGGATTGAGGAAGAACGTTTAGCAGTTTGTACGATTTCTTCTAAGTAGGAGTAGAGTAGGTATGGGGAAGAATGCTTTAGTTATAGGTGCTAGTGGAGATATTGGTCAAGCGATTGCGGAACGTTTAGCAGAAGATGGATATCAATTGATTTTACATTATAATAAAAATTCAGAAGCGATGATGGAACTACGAAACAAGATTAATGACAAAGGTGTTCTTAGTGTTATACAAGCAGATCTTAGTAATGAAAAACAAACAAATGAATTTTTAAACCAGTTAGTCTTTCCAGTTGATATCGTTGTTTTTGCAAGTGGTAAAGCCGAATTTCGTTTATTTCAAGAGATGTCAGACGAATTAATGGAGCAAATGTTAAAACTTCACGTTAAAGCTCCTTGGAAAATCACAAGACAGGTATTGCCAAATATGATTAAACAACATTTTGGTAATATTATATTTATTACATCCATTTGGGGTAATGTTGGTGCAAGTTACGAGGTTGTATATTCTTCTGTTAAAGGAGCACAAAATAGTTTTGTTAAAGCACTGGCTAAAGAAGTAGGACCGAGCGGTATATCAGTAAATGCTATTAGTCCGGGGTTTATTGATACGAAAATGAATTGGACATTATCAGAAGAAGAAAAAGCACAAGTTATATCAGAAATCCCGGTAAATCGTGCTGGTTTACCAAGTGAAATTGCACATGCCGTATCTTTTTTATTGGATGAAAAATCAAGTTATATACAAGGTGAAATTCTGAATGTGAATGGTGGGTGGTAATACACTCGAACATGTATAAATGATTTTCAAAGTCACATACTATTTCTGTAATAAACTTGAAAAAGGAGAGAAATAATATGTCAATTCTTGAAAATTTTGATACATGGAAAGGTTTCTTAGCAAATCGTTTACAACAGGCGCAGCAACAGGGGATGGATCAACAAACAATAAACAGTATTGCTGCAGAAGTTGGCGACTATTTAGCTGAGAATGTGGATGCAAAAAACAAGGAAGAGGCTGTATTAAAAGAACTTTGGAATGCTGCCTCTGAACAAGAACAGCAAGCTATTGCGAGTACGATGGTAAAATTAGTTCAAAAATCAAATTAAATCTTTTCTAGAAGCTGTATACTTAACGGTACAGCTTCTTTTCATAATTAAATAGGGAAATTGGCAAAGTTTACATATTATACTTTTCACTAGTGATAAAATCATTTATGATAGTACTAGTATTGAATAATGTATCGTAAAGGGGCTTTCTATGGATAAAGAATGGTACCTTGAGTATGAAATTCAAACAAATAGACCAGGGTTGTTAGGTGAAATATCGTCATTATTAGGTATGTTATCCATCAATATTATTACAATAAATGGTGTAGAAAATTCTAGACGGGGTATGCTTCTACTATCGGAATATGATGAGAATATTGCACGTCTAAAAACTGTTTTACAAATGATGGAAACGATAAAAATAACAAAGATACGAAAACCAAAGTTGAAAGATAGATTGGCTGTAAGGCATGGAAAATATATTCATACAGATCGAGATGACCGTAAAACCTTTCGTTTTGTTAGAGGTGAATTAGGCTTATTAGTTGATTTTATGGCTGAATTATTTAAACAAGATGGGCACAAATTAATTGGGATCCGTGGAATGCCAAGGGTTGGGAAATCAGAATCTGTTGTAGCTGCAAGTGTATGCGCAAGTAAACGTTGGTTATTTGTTTCTAGTACAATGCTTAAACAGACAATACGAAATCAATTAATAGAAGGAGAATATAGTACAAATACTATTTATATTATGGACGGTATTGTGTCCACTAAAGCTAATGAACAACACTGGCAATTAATTCGAGAATTGATGCAATTACCAGCAGTCAAGATAGTAGAGCATCCGGATATATTTGTTCAGTCAACAGAATATACAATGGAAGATTTTGATTATATTATTGAATTAAGGAGTCATGAAGACGAAGAGATTACATATGAAAAGTTTGAAGAACAACAATTTCATGGCGGAAATGGATTTTCTATGTTCGGCTTTTAACTTTGTGATCAGACTTCAGATTAACCTATAGTTAGAACGGAAGGTGTTTTTTATGGACATAGGGGCAAGACTGAAAGAGGCGAGAGTTTCTAAAGGTTTGTCATTAGATGAACTACAAGAAATAACTAAAATTCAGAAGAGATATTTAGCAGCAATTGAGGAAGGAAAATTAGAAATACTTCCGGGTAAGTTCTATGCAAGAGCTTTTATAAAGGAATATGCAGATGCAGTTGGAATTGAGCCTAGTGAATTACTAGAAGAACATAAAGAAGAAATTCCGGAAACAAAAGAAGAATCATCTCCGGCTGAATATAGTCGAATGCAGAGATCTAAAAAGGAAAGTGTAGAGAAAAATTCGAAACTCTTTTCTGCATTCCCGACGGTTATTGTTATTTTATTGATTCTTGCTATCGTATTTGTAATTTGGTTTTTTAGTGGTGGTTTAAATAATGGGGATAATAATGCAAAAGAAGACAAATTGGATGAAACAGAAATTATCATTAACAACCCGAATGATGAAGATAAAAAAGATTCTGCAATAGAAGATAACAAAACAAATGAAGATTCAAGAAACTCAGAAACAGATTCTGAAGAAATACAAGAGGATACGAATAAGGAAGGCAATCAAGAAAATGAATCTCAACCAGAGTTAACGGTAGTTGAAGAAGGGTCAGGATCTAGCCCTAAATCTACTCTTGAATTATCGAATGTTGGAGAAGAAATTAATTTAGTTTTTGAGACAAATTCAAGAACATGGCTTGATGTAAAAGATGATCAAGATCAGTCTTTATTTAGTAGTACTCTAGAAGCTGAGAACTCACCACTTGAATTAGATTTAAGTGGATCAAGTAAAATTTTCTTGAACATTGGAAATGCCTCCGATTTAAAAGTAACCATCAATGGTATGGAATTAGAATATCCAGTTGATGCTAATAAATATGTGCATCAACAATTATGGATTAATATTAATAATCAAGAAATTGAATAAACATAGTAGACCCTTCCAAGTTATCTATGTGGAAGGGTTTCTCTAGTTACATTTAAGCATTTAAGATAGAAGGGAATTAAATCATGAATTTACCAAATAAACTTACATTATCTAGAATTTTAATGATTCCGATCTTTATTTTATTACTTAGTTTTCCATTTGAGTGGGGAGTATGGGATATAGGAAATAGTGAATTACCTGTAGCACATTTTATAGCTGCACTGATTTTTATAATTGCATCCACAACGGACTGGGTAGATGGCTATATAGCAAGAAAGCATAATTTAGTAACAAACCTTGGTAAGTTTTTAGACCCATTGGCTGATAAATTACTTGTTTCTGCAGCGTTAATTCTTCTGATTGAAATGGGAAATGCTCCTGCATGGGTTGTTATTATCATTATTAGTAGAGAGTTTGCTGTAACAGGTTTACGTCTGGTTGCCGCTGGCGAGGGAATTGTTTTAGCTGCAGGTGGCATGGGTAAAATTAAAACAGCAACACAAATGATTGCTATAGCCATTTTATTATTGCATAATTTTCCATTCTCGTATATTGGATTACCAATAGGAATAATCATGTTATATATTGCATTATTTTTCACCGTTTTATCAGGTGTTGACTATTTTATAAAAAATTGGCATGTAATGAGGGATTCTAAATGATGAAAAATTTTAAAGCTGAAATAATCGCAGTTGGAACAGAATTACTATTAGGACAAATAGCAAATACGAATGCTCAATGGTTATCGGAACAACTTGCGTCTTTAGGTATCAATGTGTACCAGCATGGAGTAGTAGGTGATAATCTAAATCGTGTACATGAATCATTTGAACAAGCTCAAAAACGGTCAGATATTATTATCGTTACTGGTGGTTTAGGGCCAACAGAGGATGATTTGACTAGGGAAGCTTTTCAACTGATGACAAAACTTGAATTAGTTGAACATAAACCATCCATGGACAAAATTGAATCATTTTTTGAAAAAAATAATAAGCCCATGACACCGAATAATAGGAGACAAGCACGAGTTTTTAAAGGAAGCCAGGTTCTTTTTAATAGGAAAGGTATGGCCCCGGGTATGATTATTAATCATGATTCCACCACATGGGTTTTCCTTCCAGGTGTACCAAGGGAAATGAAAGGTTTATATACAGATGAAGTTTTCCCATATCTCCAAAAACTAACTGGGAATAACGAGGTCATTAAGTCGTTAGTATTGAAATTCCTCGGTATTGGAGAGTCAGAATTAGAACATAGATTAAGCCGTTTAATTCAGACACAAAAAAATCCTACTATTGCACCATTAGCACAAAATACTGGTGTCGTTATTCGTTTAACTGCAAAAGAGGAGACGAAGGAACGTGCAGATCAATTATTAGAAGAGAGCAAAAAACAGATTCTCAATGAAGTTGGCGATCATTTCTATGGAATTAACGATGAGACGATAGAAGAAAAAATTATTTCATTGTTAAAAGAGAAAAATATGAAGATTGCTAGTGCAGAAAGTTTAACTGGTGGAATGTTTTCCCATCGACTTATTTCGGTTAGTGGTGCCTCTAGTGTTTGTCGTGGAGGAATTGTTTGTTACGATACGAATGTAAAACAAGATGTATTAGGTGTTTCTGAAGAGACCATTCAAAATAAAGGGACGGTTAGTGAAGAATGTGCTTTGGAGATGGCAGAACAGGTCGCTCGTAAACTAGATGCAAATATTGGACTTAGTTTTACTGGAGTTGCTGGTCCTGATGAAGTAGAAGGCAAAGGCGTTGGTACTGTTTATATTGCACTCGTAACTAGTAATGGGGATAAAAAAGTAGAGAAGTTTATATTTTCTGGTGATAGAAATGCAATTAGAAGAAGAGCAACTTTAAAAGGTTTAGAAATAGTTTTCCATTTTCTAAAATCTTAAATCTACACGAAAAGAGTAATAGATTTGATGTTTTCTATTCATCTTAGTAGTTCAAATAGACATTTCTGGATATTTTTAACTACCAAAACATAAGAACGTTTATTCGATTCTTTCTTGGCAAAAGTTAAAAATCATTGTATGATGGTAATAGTGCATGTTCAAAAGGAGGATAAAAGGACCGAGAAGTTCGAGGCGGCTTAGCTTTGAGCATAAGGAAAGCTTCTCTGATTCCGCATCGCACGAAGGAAAAGTGTTCTTCTTTTCCAAGGAGCGGAGTGTACATCAAAAGGTACATGAGGAGCGGAAAAGCAAGCCAACGAAGAAATTCGAAGTGTCATTTTACCGGACTTGTTTGAACATCCTCTAATAGTTAATTTAAGGAGGTAGTCTCGTTGAGCGATAGAAAACAAGCTTTAGATATGGCTTTAAGACAAATAGAGAAGCAATTTGGAAAAGGCTCGATTATGAAACTTGGTGAACAAGAATTAGAGAAGATTGCAACGATTCCGAGTGGTTCTCTAGCATTGGATGTTGCATTAGGTATAGGTGGTTATCCAAGAGGTAGAGTAATAGAAATATATGGTCCAGAATCTTCCGGTAAAACAACTGTAGCGTTACATGCAATTGCGGAAGCTCAAAAACAAGGTGGACAAGCGGCTTTCATCGATGCGGAGCATGCCTTGGATCCAATTTATGCACGTGCATTAGGAGTAAATATCGAGGAATTATTACTTTCGCAGCCTGATACTGGTGAACAAGCATTAGAAATTGCTGAAGCATTAGTTCGTAGTGGAGCGGTAGATATTATTGTTGTAGACTCCGTTGCAGCACTGGTACCGAAAGCAGAAATTGAAGGTGAAATGGGAGATGCTCACGTTGGTTTACAAGCGCGACTAATGTCACAAGCATTAAGAAAACTGTCTGGTGCGATTAATAAATCTAAAACAACTGCCATTTTCATTAACCAAATTCGTGAAAAGGTTGGTGTTATGTTCGGAAACCCTGAAACAACACCAGGTGGACGTGCGCTTAAATTCTACTCCTCTGTAAGATTAGAAGTTCGCCGTGCGGAACAATTAAAACAAGGAAATGAAATTGTTGGGAATAAATCAAGAATTAAGGTAGTTAAGAATAAAGTTGCACCTCCATTTAGACAAGCTGAAGTAGATATTATGTACGGTGAGGGAATTTCTAAAGAAGGAGAAATTCTAGATATTGGATCGGACTTAGATATTGTTGAAAAGAGTGGTGCTTGGTATTCCTATAATGGTGAACGTCTTGGTCAAGGACGTGAGAATGCTAAAATATTCTTAAGAGAAAATCCAGAAATGATGGATGAAATACATTTAGCAATTCGAAATCATTATAATTTAGATGATGCGGCTCCTGAAGAGGCAGAACAAGAAAGTCTCGATGTTTAATGAATAGTTAGTATCTGGACATTCGTCAATCATTGGCGAATGTCTTATCTGTTATAAAAGGGTTGCTGTTACAAAATCCTCTACTTAACGAGAAAAAGCCAAGGGAAAAAGTAAAAAACTTCCCTTGGTTTTTTTGTTTTTATAGTTGGTTTTGTTTCGAAAATCTGCCGAAAAATTGATTGCACCGAAAATTTCATCCACGCATTATCTCAAGTGATTATTTAACAATACCATTAATTCATTTTGTATCTATATGAGGCGATGAATGCCGGAACGCGGAGAAAAAACTTTCAAGGCGCAACTCATCGGGTAAATGAATACCGAAACGTAGGAAAAGAAACATTTTTCAGTTTTAATCGACTGACCGAACTACAAAAATCCGTACGAAAGGAATAGAATCTTTCTTGCTACAGGAAATATATGGATTTTTTTGTAGTGTTTTTATGACGTTTTCTTGACATTTATAATACAGACAATTACAATTGTACTGTATAATTTTATAATTTTTATAAGATTAATTGTTAGATTATGCATCTAAATGTTACATGCCGACAATATGAAAGTTAAACCTATGGCAATAGGAGGTGAAAAGATGGATCTTATTTATGTAATCATCTCCATTTTGCTTACTCTGATCGTCGGTATTGTTGTTGGTTATCTGATACGTAAATCTATTGCAGAAGCTAAGATTTCTAGTGCGGAAAATTTAGCGAAGCAGATTGTAGAAGAAGCACATCGGAATGCGGAAGCCTCTAAAAAAGAGGCACTTCTTGAGGCGAAAGATGAAATTCATGAACTTCGCCAGCAAACAGAGGAAGAACTCAGAGAACGTCGAACAGAAGTACAAAAACAAGAAAATCGTCTGTTGCAAAAAGAAGAAAGTCTTGATAAGAAAAGTGAGACATTAGACAAACGTGAACTGTTGTTAGAAGGTAAAGAACAAAGTCTAGCAGACAAACAACAACAAATTGAAGAAATGAAAAGCAAAGTGGAAGCTATGAAAGAACAGCAGCAAATGGAACTTGAGCGCATATCTGGATATACATCAGACGAAGCGAAACAGATTATTTTAGAGAAGATTGAAAAAGAAGTAAAACATGATTCAGCAGTTATGATTAAAGAAGCTGAGAATCGTGTCAAAGAAGAAGCTGACAAAAAGGCTAAAAGTATTTTATCGCTTGCTTTACAGCGCTGTGCTGCAGACCACGTTGCTGAAACAACTGTATCTGTTGTAAACCTTCCAAATGATGAAATGAAAGGACGTATTATCGGTCGAGAAGGTCGAAACATACGTACACTTGAAACGTTAACTGGTATTGATTTAATTATCGATGATACACCGGAAGCGGTTGTTTTATCTGGTTTTGATCCAATTCGAAGAGAAATTGCTCGTATTGCCTTAGAAAAACTCGTTCAAGACGGACGTATCCACCCAGCAAGAATTGAAGAAATGGTGGACAAAGCAAGACGTGAAGTTGACGAATATATACGTGAAGTTGGAGAAGAAACAACATTTGAGGTTGGCGTACATGGTCTACATCCAGACTTAGTGAAAATACTTGGTCGTCTAAAATATCGTACAAGCTATGGTCAAAATGTGTTGAAGCATTCTACTGAAGTTGCATACCTTTCAGGGTTGCTTGCTGCTGAATTAGGCGAAGATGTAACGTTAGCAAGAAGAGCAGGACTTCTACATGATATTGGTAAAGCTATAGACCATGAAGTAGAAGGCAGTCACGTAGAAATTGGTAAAGAATTAGCAATTAAATACAAGGAACACCCTGTTGTCATTAATTCTATCGCTTCCCACCATGGTGATGAAGAAGCTACATCTATCATTGCTGTATTAGTAGCCGCTGCCGATGCATTATCTGCAGCAAGACCAGGTGCTAGAAGTGAAACACTCGAAAACTACATTAAGAGATTAGAGAAACTGGAAGAAATCTCTGAATCATTTGAAGGTGTAGAGAAGTCCTTTGCAATTCAAGCAGGTAGAGAGATTCGTATAATGGTTAAACCAGATGAAATTGACGATCTAGAATCTGTTCGCGTTGCTAGGGATATAAGGAAACGAATAGAAAACGAGCTCGATTACCCTGGTCACATAAAGGTAACTGTCATAAGGGAAACGAGAGCAGTAGAATATGCAAAATAACAAAAGTAGCCAACTTAACTGGCTACTTTTGTTTTTTATTTTCGTTTGGGAAATTATAAAAATAACTACTTGTTAATAACTAATTCGCGAAATTGCCACATCCGGCTCCAGCGCCTTTTCTTAACAAAAGTATTAATAAAGATTTTGACAATGGAAAATGATTATGGAAAACTATACATATTATAAAGGATAGGATGATAAGAATGAAAATATTGTTTATAGGTGATGTCGTAGGATCTCCAGGGAGAGAAATGGTTAAAGAATATTTACCTAAATTAAAAGAAAAGTACCGCCCGCATTTAACTATTATAAATGGCGAAAATGCTGCTTCAGGAAAAGGTATTACAGAAAAAATATATAAACAATTTATGGAGTGGGGTGCCCAAGTAATAACGATGGGAAATCATACCTGGGATAAAAAAGAAATATTTGAGTTTATTGACGATGCAAAATATATGATTCGTCCAGCTAATTTTCCTAAAGGTACACCTGGTAAAGGGATCATCTATATTAATGTAAATGGGGTAGAAGTTGCTATCATAAATTTACAAGGAAGGACTTTTTTACCAGCAATTGATGATCCGTTTTTAAAAGTAGACGAATTAATAGAGGAAGCCAAGAAAAGGACTAATATTATATTTATAGATTTCCATGCGGAAGCAACAAGTGAGAAGCAGGCTATTGGTTGGTATGTGAATGGACGTGCAAGTGCGGTTGTAGGTACGCATACACATACACAAACCGCAGATGAACGCATTTTGCCAGAAGGTACTGCATATATTACTGATGTAGGAATGACAGGCCCATACGACGGAATTTTAGGTGTGGATAGAGATGCGGTTATAAAACGGTTTTTAACATCGTTACCTGTCCGTTTTGAAGTAACGAAAAACGGAAGGACCCAGCTAGGAGCAGTAGTAATCACAATAGACAATCAGAGCGGTAAAGCAACGAATGTTGAACGTATTTTAATTAATGAAGATCATCCATTCTTCGGTTAGAAAACTTGGCATTCGCCAAGCCTTTTGGCGATGTCTTAGTTGCACTTATGCAGACGGGAAAGATTTTATACTTTCCTTACTGCCTAAGAAATATGCTTCTATCGTACATTTTATCGGTATTCCTAAAGTGGTTTATTGAATCTTTTGAAAAATTGATGCATAATAGGGAATAAGCTAACATCTCCACGAATATAGTATCAGTAGAACTATAATAGCAAATGAAGGAGGTACTAGTCATGGAAGTATTAAAAGTTTCAGCGAAATCAAGTCCAAATTCAGTAGCAGGTGCACTTGCAAATGTTTTAAGAGAACGTGGTACAGCGGAGATTCAAGCTATTGGAGCAGGTGCTCTTAATCAAGCAGTGAAAGCTGTAGCTATAGCAAGAGGATTTGTCGCACCAAGTGGAGTGGATTTAATTTGTATCCCAGCTTTTACAGATATTATGATTGACAATGAAGAAAGAACTGCGATTAAACTAATTGTAGAACCTAGATAAAGGTCTTTTTAAACCCTCCCTTACTTAGAATTTAGGGGGGGTTTTTTATTTGCTCATCGGACTTATTATTGTTAAATTTAATAATAAGGGTTATACTGTAAAATTGTAAACTTATGTATATTTATTTCCTATGAAAGGAGTATCATTATGAATGAAGAACAACGTAAAGAACAAGCACAAATAAAACAAGTAGATTCAGTAGAAAATAGTAATCACGACAATATAGAACGCATTAAAAACACTACAAGTGAAGAAATGATAGCGAAATACTTTCATAAAAGTTACCAGCCTCCTGATATAAAAAAAGCCAGAAAACGTTTTAAAGAAGACGTTAAATTTCACTATGACTTTTCTATTCCAGAGGATATGAAAACGATTGGAAAAGGTAAAAAATTCCTTATACGTACATATGGGTGTCAAATGAATGAACATGATACCGAAGTGATGGCCGGTATTTTAAATGAAATGGGATATGAATCTACTTCTGAAACAAATGAAGCTGATATTATTCTATTAAATACATGTGCAATTCGTGAAAATGCTGAAAATAAAGTATTCGGAGAAATTGGGCATTTAAAACCACTAAAATTGGAAAAACCGGATGTAATTCTTGGTGTATGTGGCTGTATGTCACAAGAAGAGTCGGTTGTAAATCGCATCATGAAAAAACATCCCCATGTTGATTTAATCTTTGGAACACACAATATCCATCGCTTACCAGACCTAGTTAAAGGGGCAATGTTCGGGAAAGAACAGGTTGTTGAAGTTTGGTCTAAAGAAGGCGATATTATTGAAAACCTTCCTAAAGTAAGAAAAGGTAAAATTAAGGCTTGGGTTAATATTATGTATGGATGTGATAAATTCTGTACATATTGTATCGTTCCAATGACGCGTGGTAAAGAGAGAAGTCGTCGTCCAGAAGACATTATTCAAGAAGTTCGTCATTTAGTTGCGCAGGGGTATCAAGAAGTTACATTACTAGGCCAAAATGTAAATGCGTATGGAAAAGACTTTGAAGATATAGATTATACATTTGGTGACTTAATGAATGACATCCATAAGATTGATATTCCGAGAGTGCGGTTTACTACTTCCCATCCGAGAGACTTTGATGATCACTTAATTGAAGTGCTAGCTCAGGGAGGCAACCTTCTTGATCATATTCATCTTCCAGTTCAATCTGGAAGCAGTGAAGTATTGAAGAAAATGAACCGTAAATATACCCGTGAAGAATACTTAGAATTAGTATGTAAAATACGCAAAGCAATCCCAAACGCAACACTTACAACAGATATCATTGTTGGTTTCCCTAATGAGACAGATGAACAATTTGAGGAAACGATGTCGTTAGTGGAAGAAGTAGGGTTTGAGGCTGCTTATACCTTTATTTATTCTCCACGTGAAGGAACACCAGCAGCGCGTAAGAAAGATGATATACCGGAAGAAGTGAAAAAACAACGTCTATACCGTTTAAATGAATTAGTTAATAAACAAGCAGCAGAATCCATGAAGACTTACAAAGATAAAGTAGTGAAGGTTCTAGTTGAAGGGGAAAGTAAAAAGGACCCTGACGTATTGGCGGGATATACAGAAAAGAATAAATTAGTAAACTTTAAAGGTCCGAAATCTTCAATTGGTAAGATTGTTGAGGTTAAAATTACGGAAGCCAAAACTTGGTCGTTAGATGGTATAATGGTGGAAAATACAATTGAGGTGAACTAATGTGGCTACCTACACACGTAAAGATGTACTAGATGAAGCGAAAAGATTAGCTGAAATGCTTTCAAGCACTGATGAAATAGAAAGATTTAAGCAAGTAGAAGCTAAATTAAACGAAAATCAAAAAGTACAGAAGTTAATTCAAAAAATAAAAACGTTACAAAAACAAGCAGTAAATTTTCAAGCATATGGAAAGCATGAAGCGTTAAAAAAAGTTGATGAAGAAATTGAGCGTTTACAAAATGAAATTGACGAAATTCCCGTAGTTCAGGAATTTAAAGAAACGCAAATTGTAGTAAATGACGTTTTACAACTTGTTTCAGGAACTATTGCTAGAGAGGTAACGAACCGTGTAATCGAATCAACTGGTGGAGATGTTTTATCAGGGGAGACAGGTTCGAAATCAAAAAATAAAATAGGTTGCTCTCATTAATAAAAAAACCAAGCAAAATTAATTTTGCTTGGTTTTTTTATGTGAAGAATTTAAACAAATTGTATTGATATTTTGGCAATCGATAATCAGAATGATATGAAAGATTTAGTAGCAAGTATGACATTTTGATTACCAATGATAGATGACCACCTAGGTATTCAATTTTATTTACCTGTCCATACAAAAATTTGTTGATTGAATATTATATAAAGAACATATTTTAGGAGGTGTATACATTGTTTGAAATTTATGATATTGCGATTATTCCACTTATACTAGGGGTTGTTGAGTTATTTAAGCGGAGTGGGGTACCTATAAAGTATTCACCTTTTATAGCTTTAGTTGTCGGTTTACTATTTGGAATATTTTATATCGATGCAGAAGTAAAGCAAAGAATTATTATTGGATTAATGCTTGGTTTGTCAGCAACAGGGTTGTATAGTGGTAGCAAAAACATTTCACAGAAAACAGATAAGGAGTAACAGTGTTTTGAACTGTTGCTTCTTTTAATTTATCGCAGGTTAACTGGCTATAAGATCCCACTGATTCAAGTTTCACTTTATGTGAAGTGGTAGCTGGAGGACTTAAAAAATGATTTAAATAACTACGAGACTAGTCCAATCTCTCTCTTCTTATATACGTATGCTAATAGTAAGAAGGGAGGAAAATTTATGTGTTGTCACGACCAATGTAAACAGCATCATCATTCTTGTTGCAAGAAAGAACATCATCATCGTTCTTGCTGTAAAAAAGAACATCACCATAATAAATGCAAAGAGCATAAACATCATGATGATCACTGTGGACCAATTTATAGATGTAAGAAGAAGCATAAAAAGGAATTTTGTTATTGCTGCAATAAATATTACTGAAAATAAGATAGTTTGGATGAAGCCCCGGCGCGGAAAGACGGGGCTCATTCCATAGATATATTTCATTGATATTAGATATTTCTTTAAATTGCTTAAAAAACGCTAAAGTTCCCAATATGCGGATACATAAATATGTGTTGATTTAAAAGCCGATAAATAATAACCAAGCTTTCTATGCACTTTAGGTATTTGTCTTGCATAAAATGACAATGAAATAAGAGGAGGTAAGAGTAATTATGACTTTTCTTGATAAAGACTACAGACAGATTATTACGAAAGCAGTTATTGGAAAAGGGCGTAAATTCACACAAGACTCACATTCCATTACCCCATCACATAGACCTTCAAGTATTTTAGGATGCTGGGTTATCAACCATTTATATAATGCAAAACAAAAATCAGAGGATACGGTTGAAATAACAGGAAGCTATGATATCAACGTGTGGTATTCGTATAATGATAATACGAAAACAGAAGTTGTTACAGAAAGAGTAACGTATACAGATATCATTCCACTTTCCATTAAAGATGAAAATATGCTTAGTGATGAATGTGATGTTTTAGCTAAAGTGGTACAACAGCCTAATTGCCTAGAATGCAAAATTACAAACAAAGGTCACAAAATTGTCGTTGAGGTGGAGCGTGAGTTTCTTGTGCAAGTGATTGGTGAGACAAAGTTATTTGTTAAAGTAGATCCTAAATGGAGTCACGATCATGATGATTATGATGTTGATGATTCATGGGACTATAAAGTAACAGATGATGAATTAGAAAATGTAAAACCGAACTTTTTAAATAAAAAAGATTAGGTGAAAATACGAGAGAACTTTTCTCTCGTATTTTTTGTTCGGTGTGAAGTAAAGTTTTTCTAATTTTTCTAGATTTGAGTGCTTTGTCGAATTAACTCATATTTATGCTATAATATTTGTAGTAAATATCGGTTTTTTGGAGGATTTATATGACTAAGCTGACACCAATGATGGAACAATATATGAAAATAAAGGCAGATTACAAGGATGCTTTTTTATTTTATAGACTTGGCGACTTTTATGAAATGTTTTATGATGATGCATTAAAAGCAGCAAGAGAATTAGAAATTACGTTAACGAAACGTGGTAACGGAAAAAACGAACCAATCCCAATGTGCGGCGTTCCTTATCATTCAGCTGAAGGATACATTAAGACATTGATTGAGAAAGGCTATAAAGTAGCAATTTGTGAGCAAGTAGAGGATCCTAAGACGGCTAAAGGAGTGGTTAAACGAGAGGTAGTTCAATTGATTACTCCTGGGACAGTTATGGAAAGTAATATGCTAAATGAAGGTGAAAATAATTATATTGCTAGTCTATCCCACTTTGAAGATGGCACATATGTAATTGTTTATAATGACTTATCTACAGGAGAAAATCGGATTGCAGAGATTACTAATGGTTGGGATGCAGTCGTTCATGAACTTTATAATCAACCGATAAAAGAGATTGTTATATCATCCAATCTTCCTGAAAATCTACAAAAGCAATTGCAGGATAAATTAAATGTAACATTGTCTTATCAAAAAGAAGTTACTTTTAATGCGGAATATCGGGATTTAAGCGAAAATCTAAATGACAAGAAACTTATGAAAGCATTCAGTCGATTATTAAATTATATCCAATATACTCAGAAAAGATCGCTTGATCACTTAAAAAAAGCAGAAGTAATCCAACTAAACAATCATCTTTCCTTAGATATGTATTCTAAGAGAAACTTAGAATTAACGGAAACGATTATCAAGAAGGGTAAACATGGAAGTTTACTATGGGTGTTAGATCAAACGGTCACAGCAATGGGGTCTAGAACGTTAAAAAAATGGGTGGAAAGGCCTTTATTAAATCGACAACAGATTGAAAATAGATTAGACGTAGTACAAAGTTTTTACAACAGTTTTATGGAACGAGATTCCATACGAGAAATTTTGAAATCTGTCTATGATTTAGAACGATTAGCAGGTCGAATTGCTTTTGGAAATGTAAATGCGAGAGATTTAATTCAATTGAAACAATCATTAGAGAAAATTCCAGAATTAAAGTTAGTTTTAACTCAATTTGAACAAGAGCAAATTAAAAATCTAGCTAATCGTTTAATTTACCCTGAACACATAATAGATTTATTGGAGAAGGGTATTATAGATGAACCTCCAATATCTATTAAAGAAGGATCGATTATAAAAGAAGGATATAACGAGACACTTGATTCTTATAGAGATGCTTCTAAGAATGGCAAGAAATGGATAGCTGAATTGGAGCAACAAGAAAAACAAGAAACGAATATAAAGTCGTTAAAAATAGGGTTTAATAAAGTATTCGGCTATTACATTGAGGTAACGAAAGCAAACTTACATTTATTGCCCGAAGGAAAATACGAACGTAAACAAACCTTAACGAATGCAGAAAGATTTATTACTCCAGAATTAAAAGAAAAAGAAGAATTAATTTTGGAAGCAGAAGAAAAAAGTGTAGATTTAGAATATCAATTATTTGTAGAAATTAGGGAAGAAATAAAAGAGCATATCCCCGAATTACAACATATCGCAGAGGTAGTAAGTCAAATTGACGTACTACAAGCTTTTGCTACTGTGAGTGAAAAGAATAATTATAAACGGCCAATTTTTGATGAAAAAGAACTTTTCATACAGAATGGGCGACATCCGGTTGTAGAACAAGTCATGAATGAAGGGAATTATGTTCCAAATGATATTCAATTAGATGAAGAAAAGAACATGTTATTAATTACTGGTCCAAACATGTCAGGTAAAAGTACGTACATGCGTCAGCTTGCTCTAACGGTAATTATGGCTCAAATTGGTTGTTTTGTTCCAGCGGACGTGGCGAAACTGTTTATTTTTGATCAAATATTTACCAGAATAGGTGCAGCAGATGATTTAGTTTCTGGGCAAAGTACGTTTATGGTTGAAATGTTGGAGACGAATCACGCGATTAGTAACGCAACAGAGAATAGTTTAATTTTATTAGATGAAATAGGGCGTGGGACAAGTACGTATGACGGAATGGCCTTGGCACAAGCAATTGTGGAATATATTCATAATCATATCCATGCAAAAACAATGTTTTCCACCCATTATCATGAATTAACTAGTTTAGAAAAGACGTTACCGAGATTAAAAAACATTCATGTTCGTGCAGAAGAATACGAGGGTAATGTTGTATTTTTACATCAGATTAATGAAGGTGCTGCGGATAAAAGTTACGGAATCCATGTTGCCAAGTTAGCTAATTTACCAGAGGGCTTAATAGATAGAGCGAATGTTATTTTACAAGATTTAGAGGCTGGGGATAAATCAGAACCTGCTAATGTAAATGAAGAGCCTGGACAACTTTCCTTTTTCAAGGAAGCTGAATCTAGTGAAATAGTGAAGAAAGAAAATAATTCTATATCAGAGAATAAAATACTAGTAGCTTTAAAAGAGCTTGATTTATTCGATATGACTCCAATGGATGCAATGAATGAATTATATAAATTACAAAAAGAAGTAAAAAAACTATAGAGAAATATTAGTGTGTGTTCAAAAAGAAGGATGAAGTACCAAGTGTCATTTTCACCGGACTTTTTGAACAACCACTGTTAGAAAGGAATTTGCCTTAATGAAGATTGTTCAAATGTCTGATGCATTAGCAAATAAAATAGCAGCTGGGGAAGTGGTAGAAAGACCGGCTTCTGTCGTAAAGGAATTGGTAGAGAATAGTATTGATGCAAACAGTACATGGATCAAAGTCGATATTAAGGAAGCGGGATTAGAAGAAATTAAAGTTACCGATAATGGGGAAGGAATGTCGGAAGCCGATGCAGAGCGTGCATTTCTACCTCATGCAACAAGTAAAATTAGGAATGAAAGTGATCTATTCCATGTAAAAACTCTAGGATTTCGTGGGGAAGCACTTGCTAGTATTGCCTCGGTAAGTAAATTATCCGTTCAAACTTCTGAAGGAGATAAAGCCGGAATTCAATTAATACTAGAGGGCGGTAAAAAAATTGACAAAAAGAAAAGTGATGCAAGAAAAGGGACAGAAATTACAGTAAATGATTTGTTCTTTAATACACCGGCTCGTTTAAAATATATGAAAAGCCTGCATACAGAATTAGGTCATATAACAGATTTATTAAATCGATTAGCTCTTTCTCATCCTAATATACGATTTGAAGCAACACATAATGGGAAGGGCCTATTTAAGACAGCAGGTACTGGAGATTTGCTACAAGTTATTTCACAAGTGTACGGTATGAACGTGGCGAAAAACATGTTGATGGTCCAAGAAGAAAATTTAGATTTTCATATTGAAGGTTTTATTGCTAAGCCAGAGATAACTAGAGCGTCAAGAAATTATATATCTACGATGATTAATGGGAGATACATTAAAAGCATCCCGTTGAATCAAGCAATCATACGTGGTTATCATACATTACTTCCTATTGGGAGATCACCAATAGTCGTACTGTCTATTACAATGGATCCTATTTTAGTTGATGTAAACGTACATCCTACGAAACTAGAGGTACGCTTCAGTAAAGATAAGGAACTTTTTACCCAATTAGAAGAACTTATCCGTCATAAATTTAGAGAAATTACCTTGATTCCAGAAATGACTGAGACTCAAAAACCAAAACCAAAAGAAAAAAGTTATCAACATTCCATGGATTTTAGCAGCTCAGCTTCCATGCCAAAATTCAATGATAGTGTCAGGGAAAATATAACGAATTGGCAGAAACCTACCGAGGATGAAGAAGTTACGTTGAAAGATAACATCACGCCATCTACTTCATATAGTCAACAAGAAGAAACACTTTCTACTTATGAAATAAATGAAGATGAAGATGGAATTAAAAGTGATGATACTACTGATGAAATAGTATTTGAAAATGTCAGCCAACAAAGGGTGCCGATGATGTACCCGATAGGTCAGTTACAAGGAACATACATTTTAGCACAAAATGAAAATGGTCTATATATGATTGATCAACATGCGGCTCAAGAAAGAATTAAATATGAATTTTTTAGAGATAAATTAGGGAAGCCTACCAATGAATTACAAGAATTATTGCTTCCGATGACATTTGAATTTTCGAAGCAGGAATCCCTTTTTATCGAACAATATAAAGAAGAAATAGAAAAAGTTGGGATATTTTTTGAAGCTTTTGGAAATCAAACGTATATTATTCGATCCCATCCGAATTGGTTTCCTAATGGATTTGAAGAAGAGGTCATTCGTGAAATGATTGAACAAATAATGAATGAGGAAAAAATCAATGTCGAATCCATTCGAGAAGATGCGGCTATATTAATGTCATGTAAAAGATCGATAAAGGCGAATCATTATTTAAATCAAGATGAAATGTTTCGTCTATTGGAAGATTTAAGAAGTACGACAGATCCATTTACATGTCCACATGGAAGACCAATTATTGTTCATTTTTCTACTTATGAGTTAGAAAAGATGTTTAAACGGGTTATGTAAGTTATGTAATATAAGGTATAAATTTCACACCCTATTGGCAATAATAGGGTAAAAGGCGTAAGCGCCCGTTTAGTGCTTGAGCTGGACGTATAAAAAGGGGTGTGGAATTTGGAAAACAAAAATCAAGAATTAATTAATTTTCTTAATCAGGAACTATCCAATTACTTCGTATTATATGTAAAGCTTCATCGATACCATTGGTTCATACAAGGACGACATTTCTTTACGCTTCATGAGAAATTTGAAGAAATGTATGAAATGGTAGCAACTGATTTAGATGAAATAGCGGAACGAATTCTAGCAATAGATGGGAAACCACTTGCGACAATGACCAAGTATTTAAAAGAAACAACATTAACGGAAGCAAACGCAGATGACAAGGAAAATGAAATAGTCAATCAATTAATACAAGATTATCAGCAGATAATTGGTGAAATAAAAGAGAAAGGTCTATCATTAGCTGAAGAACAGCAGGATGAACCGACTGCAGATTTATTAATCACTATTCAAGGGAAATTAGAAAAATATGTTTGGATGCTAAATAGTTACCGAGCATATGACTCAAATGAATAAATAACTAAAATAGGGGAAGACTGATGAAAAAAACCGTAATTTCTATTATGGGCCCAACCGCTGTCGGGAAAACCAGTTTAAGCATTGAGATTGCTAAGCGGTTTAACGGAGAAATAATTAGTGGAGACTCCATGCAGGTTTACAAAGAGATGGATATTGGAACGGCTAAAATAAAAAAATCAGAAATGGAAAATATTCCTCATCATATGATTGATATAAAAGAGCCCGATGAGGAATTTTCTGTTGCTGATTTTAAACAACATGTACAATATTATATTGAAAATGTATCTAATCGAAATAAATTACCAATTCTCGTTGGCGGTAGTGGATTATATATTCAAGCCGCCTTATATGATTACAATTTTTCCAACAAAAAAAGGGATGAAGCTCTTACACAAAAATTAGAAAAAAGGATAGAAAAAGAAGGCCCAATCCCTTTATATAATGATTTAAAAGAAATTGATCCTGTCCAAGCCGAAAAAATACATCCAAACAATTATAGGCGTGTTATTCGTGCCTTAGAAATCTATGAAACAACTGGAAAAACGATGACAGAATATCAAAATGAACAAACATTTGAATCGCCGTATAATTTAATTCTTATTGGATTAGAAATGGATAGAACCGAGTTATACAACCGAATTAATCATCGTGTTGACAACATGTTAGAAGAAGGTTTAATTCAAGAAGTGAAGGGATTAATAGATAAAGGATATGAAAATTGTCAATCTATGAATGCGATTGGTTATAAAGAATTGGTTCCATATGTAAAAGGTGAAATCTCATTAGATGAAGCGATTGAAACGCTTAAACGAAACTCAAGAAGGTATGCAAAAAGACAGTACACATGGTTTAAAAATAAAATGAACATAAACTGGTATGATATGTCTGATTTTAATACAAAAGAAAAGTTTCATATAATTTTAGACGATATAGCAGGAATTTTGTAAAAAAAGTAGAATTTATTATGTATAGATAGAAAAGAGGAGGAAGCACGATGGCGCAATCTGTCAATATTCAGGATCAATTTCTAAATCAATTAAGAAAAAACCATATTTCTGTAACAGTTATTCTAACGAATGGTTTCCAATTAAGGGGTATCGTGAAAGCATTTGATAATTTTACAGTACTTGTAGAATCAGAGGGCAAACAACAATTGATTTTTAAACATGCAATCTCAACTTTTGCTCCAGTTAAAAATATTTCACTTGATAAAGAATAATATCCAAACGGGCATAAATAAGTGCCCGTTTTTAATTTGTGATTTTTTAGAATTCAAAAGCCTAGGCGTTTGTCACAATTTTTTTATGTGGTGAGTATACTAAAAGTGACAAAAGGGGTGATCGTGTGGAATCGCAAATAAATCGTCACAAAAATGGGCAAATCAATATAGTTTTACATGAAAATAAAAGAGTGAAGGTCGAGAATGGAACAAATATCGATTATAAGGAAAATAACCCGTTTAAAAATATAGATGATGAATTCCGGGCATTTATTGGAATGGATAAACTGAAATCTACTGTGAAAGAAATTTATGCTACATTAGTAATCAATGAAAAACGAAAAGAATTAGGTTTAAAAAATTCAAAACAAGTTCTTCATATGCTTTTTAAAGGGAATCCTGGTACAGGTAAAACGACAGTTGCTAGGAAATTAGCTAAACTTTACTTTGATATGAATTTACTTTCTAAAGGTCATTTTATTGAGGCGGAACGAGCGGATTTAGTTGGAGAGTATATTGGCCAAACTGCACAAAAAACGCGTGCCATTATTCAAAAAGCAATGGGTGGAGTTCTTTTTATTGATGAAGCTTATTCACTTGCCCGTGGTGGTGAAAAGGATTTTGGTAAAGAAGCAATCGATAGTCTTGTAAAACATATGGAAGATCATCATAATGACTTTGTACTTATCTTAGCAGGTTATCCGCAAGAGATGGAAAGATTTTTGCGATTAAATCCCGGATTAAAATCTAGGTTTCCCTTTATTTTAGATTTTGCTGATTATGATGTTAATGAACTGATGGATATTGCGAAACAAATGGCTGCAGATAGGGAATATAAATTATCGAAAGAAGCGGAATGGGAACTTCGTAATCATTTATATAAAAAAATTCAAGAAAAATCACGGAATTTTGCTAACGCTAGATTTATACGAAATGTGATTGAACATTCCATTCGTATGCATGCAGTAAGATTATTGGAACAAGAACGTTTTACAACGGATGATTTAGTTTATATTACAGCAAAAGATATTCAGCTGAATGAGTCATCATAATGTTTAAACAAAAATAACCTCATTATATGAACTGGGGTTATTTTTGTTTTCTGATCATTTCTATGGTGTAATAATAAGTTAAGGATAACCTAAGAATAATTCGCTTATCACGTCTTAACTCGCTGTAAGACCCTCGCTTCAAGAAATCGAGTTAACTGAGAAATCTAAGTGGGGGACACCAGCCAGTAGTGCCCTGATAAGTTCAACTAACATTCAGTGTGGGATGAAAGGTCAACTAAAATCGCGACGTCCTGGGATTCCGATTACTCGTCCCATCGTAATGATTTGTCTCAGGCGTCGGCACTAGCACGTCCTGTGCGTCGCCCCCCACTGAATGAGTTTCATTTTATAAGAAAGAGGTTTAATGTATGCCAGAAGAGAAAATTTTAATTATTGCGGTCAAAAAGCCGACACAGAAGGATGAACATTTTCATTCTTCATTAGAGGAACTTATTTCTTTAGGAAGGACAGCAGGTGGGAACGTTGTACAAGTAATTACACAAAATAGAAATAGAATTCATCCTGCAACCTATATTGGTGAAGGGAAGATGGAAGAGATAAAACTGGAAGTAGAAAAATTGGACATTGATTTAATCATTTCCAATGATGAGCTGTCCCCAGGTCAATTGAGAAACTTAGCTAATTTTTTAGGGGTGCGAATCATTGATAGAAGTCAGTTGATTTTAGATATTTTTGCTAGCCGCGCTAAAACAAAAGAAGGTAAATTACAAGTAGAATTGGCGCAATTAGAGTATATATTACCAAGATTAGCAGGACATGGTGTTGAAATGTCTCGTCTTGGTGCTGGAATTGGGACAAGAGGTCCAGGAGAAACTAAACTGGAAACAGACCGACGTCATATTAGAAATCGAATAGTAGATATAAAAAGAAGATTAAAAATGGTGGTTCGACAACGTGAACAATATCGAAAAAGGAGAAAAACGAATGAAGTTTTTCAAATAGCTATTGTTGGCTATACGAATGCAGGAAAATCGACCATGTTCAATCGTTTAACCAATAGTGATTCGCTTGAAGAGAATAAACTTTTTGCAACGTTAGATCCTTTGACCAGAAAAATTAAATTTCCATCAGGTTTTGAAGCTTTAGCAACAGATACTGTTGGGTTTATTCAAGATCTACCTACTGCTTTAATTGCTGCTTTTCGTTCTACGTTAGAAGAGGTAAAAGAAGCGGACTTTTTAATACATGTAGTAGACGCATCCGAGGAGAATCAAGTAGAACAACAAAAAACTGTAATGAAACTACTAGAGGAATTAGACTCTCACACGATTCCAATGCTTACTGTATATAACAAAAGGGATTTAGTTGAAACGGAGTTTTTTCCAATACAACATCCAAACATCTTAATTAGTGCTTATGATTATGATGATCTTCATAAAATGTTAAAGCGAATTGAGAAAATATTGATGGAAGAATGGAAAAGCTACAGCATTCAAAGTAATGATGGAAATATGTTAGCTAAATTAGAACGTGATACAATAATAACTGCTAAAGAGTTTGATGAACAATCAAATGAATTTATCATTAGTGGGTATATTCGGATGAATCATCCGTTAAACCATTTAATGAATTAAAATATTGGTAAGTTTTAGGTGAGGAGAATGGAGAAATGTTAGAAACAATAGTAAAACAAGCAGAGAAAGATTGTGAAGGTATTCATAAAAATATCCAGGATATAGTGGAAGTGAATCAAAAAAGGGTGTTAGATGCTTTTGTAAAACATCGAATTAGTGATAGTCATTTTCAGTCAACTAGTGGTTACGGATACGATGATATGGGTAGAGAAGGATTAGAAGCGGTTTATGCTGAAGTATTTGGTGGAGAGGATGCACTTGTAAGACCACAGATTGTTTCGGGAACACATGCAATAACTACCGCGCTTTTTGGTCTTTTACGTCCTGGAGATGAACTTATTTATATTACAGGGAAACCCTACGATACATTGGAAGAAGTGATCGGTATTAGAGGTGAAAATTCGGGATCCTTGAAAGACTTTCATATTGATTATAATCAAGTATCCTTAACAAAAGAGGGGGCCATCGATTTTCTAGGGGTAGAAAAAGCTATATCGGAAAAGACAAAAGTAATCGGTATACAGCGTTCCAAAGGCTATGATGATCGACCATCTTTCACAATAGCGGAGATTCAAGAAATGGTACAGTTTGTTAAAGAAATTAATCCAAACTTAATTGTATTTGTAGACAATTGTTACGGAGAGTTTGTTGAGGAAATAGAACCTCTTCATGTTGGTGTAGATATTATGGCTGGTTCTTTAATTAAGAATCCTGGTGGTGGAATTGTAAGAGCTGGAGGGTACATAGTTGGGAAGCAAGAATTGGTTGAGAGCTGTGCGAATCGTTTAACGGCTCCAGGTCTTGGAAAAGAAACAGGTGCAACATTTAATATGTTACAGGAAATGTTCCAAGGATTCTTTTTAGCTCCTCATATCGTAGGGGAATCATTAAAAGGCGCCATTTTTACGTCAAGATTTTTAGAACTAGCAGGCTTTCAGACGGCACCTGATTATTTAGAAAAAAGAACGGATCTTATTCAATCGGTAACATTTGATGATGCGCAGCAAATGATTTCTTTTTGCCAGGCAATACAGCAGAATTCGCCAATTAATTCTTATGTTACTCCATATCCAAGTGAAATGCCGGGATACGACGATGAGGTTATTATGGCGGCGGGTACTTTTATACAAGGTGCTAGTATTGAACTTTCTGCTGATGGACCAATAAGACCACCTTATACAGCCTTTGTCCAAGGAGGCTTAACATATGCTCATGTAAAAATTGCCATTATCGAATCTGTAAAAAGTCTAGTGGAAGCAGGTCATTTAACCGTAAAATAAACCTCATGTAAGGAAACCTAACAATTTATTGACACTAAACCTTACATCATTTATACTTTAAAAAGTATTGGGGGTTATCTTTTTGAATGATAAAGAACGTCGCTCAATGCCATTATTTTCAATTGGTATCGTTATGAAATTAACAGAATTAACCGCTAGACAAATACGATATTACGAAGAGCATGGATTAGTTTTTCCGGAAAGAACGAAAGGAAACCAACGTTTATTTTCTTTCAATGATGTGGATAGACTATTAGAAATTAAAGATCTTCTTGATAAGGGATTAAATTTAGCTGGGATAAAGTTAATGCTTGAAGAATCAGCGAAAGTAGAGATAGAAAAGAATCTAAAATCAAAGGATAACGATTTGAGTTTGAAAGAGCTAAGAAAGATCTTGGGGAATGAATTAAAACACCCAGACAGATTAGGACAAGTAAATTTAAGACAAGGTGAGCTTTCGAGATTTTTTCTAAATCGTTAATTGGTAAGTTAATTTACATTTTATTTGGCTAGTTAGAAAATAATCTATTAACTTTATGTAGGAGGACAACAAATGCCAAAATATACTAGAGAAGATGTAGTGAGACAAATTAAAGAAAACAATGTTAAATTCATTCGTTTACAATTCACGGATATGCTTGGAACCATTAAAAATGTGGAGATTCCTTTAAGTCAATTAGAAAAGGCTCTAGATAATAAAATGATGTTTGATGGCTCCTCCATTGAAGGATTTGTACGTATTGAAGAGTCTGATATGTATTTATATCCGGACTTAGATACCTTTGTCGTTTTCCCGTGGACCTCTGAAAAGGGAAAAGTAGCACGTTTTATTTGTGATATTTATAAACCAGATGGAACACCATTTGAAGGGGATCCAAGATACAACCTTAAACGTAATCTAGAGAAAATGAAAGAACTTGGTTTTGATGCTTTCAATATCGGGACGGAGCCAGAATTTTTCCTATTCAAATTAGATGAAAAAGGTCATCCATCGCTAGAATTGAATGACCAAGCAGGTTATTTTGATTTGGCGCCAACGGATTTAGGAGAAAACTGTCGTCGTGACATCGTTCTTGAATTAGAAGAAATGGGATTTGAAATTGAGGCTTCTCACCATGAAAGTGCTCCAGGACAACATGAAATTGATTTTAAATATTCTGCTGCTATTAAACATGCGGATGATATTCAAACTTTCAAATTAGCAGTTAAAACAATTGCAAGAAAACATAACTTGCATGCAACATTTATGCCTAAACCACTTTTCGGTGTAAATGGATCTGGAATGCATGTTAATATGTCCTTATTTAAAGATGGAAAAAATGTATTCCATGATCCAAATGGGGATTTAGAGTTGAGTGAAACAGCATATCATTTCTTGGCGGGTATCATTAAACATGCAACAGCTTTCACTGCAATTACAAACCCAACTATAAATTCTTATAAACGTTTAGTTCCCGGCTATGAGGCGCCTTCTTATGTGGCGTGGTCTACATCAAATAGAAGTCCGTTATTACGTGTTCCGAATTCAAGAGGATTAAGTACTCGTCTTGAAGTTCGTAGTGTAGATCCTTCAGCAAATCCATATATGGCATTATCTGTGTTATTAGCAGCTGGGCTTTCAGGTATTGAGAATAAATTGACTCCTCCTCCTGCAGTTGATAGAAATATTTATGTTATGTCAAAAGAAGAACGTGAAGAAGAAGGAATTGCAGACTTACCAGTTACACTAAAAGGCGCATTAGATATTTTGCAAAAAGATGAAGTAATTGTCGAGTCTTTAGGTAATCATTTATTTGAACGCTTTATGGAAGCGAAAGAGATTGAATGGGATATGTTTCGACTTCAAGTGCATCCTTGGGAAAGGGAACAGTACATGAGTATCTATTAAGCTTGATATGACAGGGTTTTGATGTTGGGGTGGTATTAAATATAAAGAGTAAAAATTAGACTCACCCCAAATTCACCCCAAAAAAATATTATTTTAGAATATCGTCCATGTATTTTTCAAATTGGGCGATATTTTTTTGTTCCATTTTTTTAGACACATGGGAATAAATATCAGATGTTATTTGCATACTTCCGTGGCCTAATCTTTCCTGAACATATTTCATTTCTGCACCAGCTTCTAAAAGTAAGACGGCGTGAGTGTGTCTTAAAGAGTGGATAGGTAACTTAGGTAAATCAGCACGTTTTAAAATGCGTTCAAAAGCATTAAATAAAGTGGATTTTGGCATAAAGTTACCATCATTTCTACATAACACTAAATTAAGTTCATGATGGTATAAATCTTCTAATGCAAGTTTATTTTGATTCTGATAATTAATATGAAACCGAAAAGAATCAGCTAAAGATTTACTCATGGAAATAGTTCTTATTGAATGATATGTTTTTGGGTCACCAAATAGCTCATCCTTACTTCTAGGTTGAAAATCGAGACTTTTATTAATAGTAATAGTCATATTTTTAAAATCTATATCCGTCCATTGAAGAGCAGCAGCTTCTCCTTTTCTCATACCGGTTTCAATTAGGGTTTTAAAGAAAATCCAATAAATATAGCCGTATTGATAAGCGTGAGTTAGAAAACTAGCCACTTCAGAAGAATCAATAAATTTAATTTCCTCTTTTTTAACTTCCCCTTTAATAATAGCTACCTGGGCAGGGTTTGAAATTATCAACTTATTAATAACGGCCCTTTTCATAGCACTATAAAAACAATTGTGTATTCGCGATCGTGTATTTTTAGATAAACCTTTTTTATAAAGGTAATTTAAGAATTTTTGGTATAAATCAGGGGTAATATCCCTCAGTTCAATATTTTCGAAATATGGTTTAATATGATTATCAACACTGTTTTGCAAAGAGGATAGGGTGTTTTTTCTAACAGAACCTTCTTTATACTCCTTTAACCAAAAATCTAAGAAGTCTTTTAACAACATACCACTTTGGTCATATCCTTCCTGTAGTTGCCTTTGAATTTCTTCGGCAGCTTTTTTTGCCTCTGGCTTGGTTCTGAAGCCACGCTTTGATTTTTCACGGTTTTTTTGGGAAATTGGATCCTTGTATCGAATCCGAAACTCCCATTTTCCATTGTGTTTCCGATAAGTTATATTCATTTTTATAAACTCCTTTCTAGTTTTGTGCAGATTCTGCAACTTTTATAAAGAATGTATGTTCTATCCAATGGTAAAAGAGAGGGTGTACAAATTAATGTACACCTTGTGACTATTTCGCATCTCTTTCTTGTGCTTCTTCCCAACTTAAAACTTCAAACTCAATACGTTTTTCCTCTGCTAGATCTTCCCAGTCATCCATAGTATAAGGAGGGGATATTATCATTTTCACTTCTGAGATGTCCTCATCTGCATCTTGAAGGATCCACCATGTTTGTCCTTCCTTTTTAACCTTGCCTAAAAACTCTCCACCTGCATCACCCATCAAAAACATATCCGACTCCACTTGTTCACCTGTGTTTGTGACCATGATAGAGTTGTTAGGATGGAATTCTATATCATCATCTGAAGTGTTTTCAGCTTTCATACCTACTACAATAGCTTTCACTTTTTCCTTATCATCAAAAAACAACTGCTTTGCATCTTCATTTGGTTTAACTTCTAAGATTGCTAATCCTTCTATTTCTAATTGTGCACTTCCCATTTCTACTGGTTGCAGAGGTGCATCTGTGCCATCAATCCCTAATTCATCGCTATAGCCAACGCCTACGGTTTCAACATATCCTAAATCTTCAATATAACCTTTGCCGGTATCCTCGTTAAATTCTTGTGTTTCTTGGTTATCTGCATTTTCTTGTTGCTCCATCCATTCAGCCTGTTTTTGAGCGGAACTTTTATCATCTTCGGAAACCTCTGCTTGTTCTTCTTCATTCCCTTCACTACTACCCGCATCATTAGACGTGTTTTCGCTACCACAAGCAACCATAAAAACTAATAAAACGGTAAACACAAGATATAAATACTTTTTCATAAAAAATCCTCCTTTTTATCCGGTAAAATATATCTATATTGAGTCTAAAATTTTTTCAGATGACAGATTTCTTTAGGAACACTATACAAATCAGCAGCATCATAGATTGTTAGATTTGTATTTTTAAATCCATATAAATTCTCATCAAGCATGAGAAGTTCCACCGCAAACCGGTTTGCTTCATTCTCTATCCTATCAACTGAAAAAAGTGTTTTGCTTCTTAAAAATGTGGTGTCTGTTCTAGGATGTAATTTCGAATGACCTAATTCATGAGCGCATGTAAATAGTTTTTCGTTACTTTCTAAATTGGAATTTAGGAAAATAAACTTGTTTCTTCTTATGTATTTGTAAAAACCAAGGATTTCCTCATGTAAATCCTGTTCAACGATATATATGTTCTCTGCCTCCGCGATTCTAAACGGGTCATTCGTGCCATGTTTATCTACTAGGTTTTCTACAATCTCTTTAATCCACATCCAATTGACCCCCTATATTTTATTCTTTATCTCTATATTTTTTAGGGGTGTATTTCTTATTTGCTAAAGTCGCTATTCGTTCAGCGTGTTCCAGAGCTTCCAATAAAGATTCGATAGCTTCCGGACTCATGGGTTCGCCTCTATAGCTTAAACCTTCGCCCTCGGCATTTCCTTCTATTAAATCTCTTTTCATTTTCTCCATGCGTTTAGCAATATCTTTTTCGTCTTTTTCAGATAACGTGGTTTTCCTTTTAGGGTTATCGGTTCTTCCCATTAAATAATCGGTTTTTATGTCGAATAATTCTGCAATCCTATTTATTGTATCAAATGGGGGCATCTTTGTTCCGTTTTCATAAGCTGTATATGTAACTCTAGCCAAACCGATTTTATCTGCTACATACTTTTGAGTCCATTTTGAATCTTCTTTCTTCAATTTCTCCCTATAAGTTTTTAATCTTTTGGCGAATACGGTCATAAATGTTCCTCTCTTTCATATACCAACACCTTCATTATAAATGTTTCTCACAGTAACTTCACTATATGTTTCTAAAAGTATAACTTTATTTTAAATATATGTTGACATGTTCCTATAAAGAACATATAATGTAATTAAGTTAAAGGTTCCTTAACGGAACATTAGGAGGTGTAAAATGAGAACCTGGTTAAAAGAAATGCGTGATAGCAGACGTTTAACGCAATCGGAAGTTGCGATGTTATCCGGCATCTCAAGAAGTCATTACACCCATATCGAACAAGGAAATAAAACACCATCTGTAGAAGTAGCAAAACGTATTGCTAAGACATTAAAGTTTGATTGGGTGATTTTTTTTGAAAACAGTGGTTCCTTAAAGGAACAAACCGAAAAGGAGGTCGTTTAATGAATCAACCACAATTTACTGTCGATCTTGGAAAATCATTCAACCTAATCACGTTTGTGGGAGAACGAGAAGAGGCTGAAATGATGATATCCAAGGGTTGGACTCCAGTATGGGCGCCAGGAACAAAAGCCGGTGAAATGGATTTACCCCATTATTCAGACTATTTTATTTTGGTTTGGGATAACCATCCGGGTAAATAATTTCTCCTTTTTCTTTTAGCCAACCAACGCTGATGAATGGAGCAGTAAGAACGGGAGTATCACCAATAAATTCCCATCCAGCATCAACAAAATTTTTGATTGTCTTTTCTAGGTTAGTTTTATTCCCGTATGCGTTAAAGGAATAAATTCGAGAATAGCGTTCCATAAATATTCACCTCCTTCCATAGTCATAATTCGACATGAGGTGAGGGAAAACCTTTAAGGAGTTGATCTAGTTGGAACAGAAGTTTAAAAACGAAATCCAAAAAGCCTGGTTTATGTCAGATATCAAAACGCAAATTTTACGCGTGGCATTCGAACTATCATCTGATCAAAACTACAGCAGAGAACAGGCTGTTGATGACTTAGTAAAAATTACTGATCCAATCGATGTAGAATCGCAAATTCAAGGAGGTAATTAAATGAATCAATTAAAAACAACCTTATCAATTGACATCAAGGAAATAAGAGAAACTATTCAAAAGTCACAAGAACTAGTTGAGTTTGCTGAATCAAAGGGTTGGAGCGAAGAAGAACTCGCCAAAGTTATTAACCTTCTTCACTCTTATTTCGAACAAAGTGTATCAATCTAATTTCTTTAGTTCAGCATGAAAATCTTTAATCAGTCCTAACACTTCATCAGGTTTGACTATCGGCTTTGAAGCGCCATTTTGTTGCTTAAGGTTGGATGAAGCTTCAATATAAGCTTTCGCAATTTCAACAGCTAATTCTTTATCAGTTTTAGACATAATGCACACCTCCTTCCTAAGTACTACTTTCGACAGGAAGGAACAAAAATCCTTTGAGGAGGAATAACAATGAATCAATTAACAAAAATATTTAACGGTAAGCACTTAAGAATTATCGAGAAAAACAACGAACCTTGGTTTGTTGCAAAAGATGTTTGCGACATATTAGAAATTAAAAATATTTCTCAAACAATTAATGGTCAAGAACGAATTGATAAAAAAGGAAATAGGTATGTATCGGGCGGACTTGACGAAGACGAAAAAGCTACCTACACAATACCTACCCAGTTCGGAAACAAAGAAGTGAACGTTGTTAATGAATTTGGTTTATATCAATTGGTTTTAAAATCTCGTAAACAAGAAGCGAAACAATTCAAACGCTGGATAACTCATGAAGTCATCCCATCTATCAGAAAACACGGTGCATATATGACACCAGAAAAAATAGAAGAAGTTCTTCTTAACCCAGATACGATCATTAAATTAGCAACTGATTTGAAAGAAGAACGCGAACAAAAAGAATTAGAAAAACAAAAACGTATACAAGCTGAACAAACAATCGAATTACAAAAACCAAAAGTGATTTACGCTGATGCCGTAAGTGTTTCTAAAGACACTGTCCTAATAAAGGATTTGGCAACTGTCTTACGACAAAAAGGTATTGATATTGGAACAAATCGTCTTTTCGATTGGTTGCGAAGTAATGGTTATCTTTGCAGACAAAAAGGCGAATTATGGAACACACCAACCCAAAGAAGCCTTGACTTAGGAATTATGGTTACCAAGCACGGGTTAAGAAGTGGATCTGATGGCGAAATGAAAAAGACTCGCACTCCTAAAATTACTGGCAAAGGTCAAATTTACTTTATTAATAAATTTCTAAATCAACAGGAGGTTATCTAATGTTCCAAATCCAAGTCAATCAAGATGAATTAAAACAAATTTACTTGGAAGAAATACAAAAACGATTGAACAAAATTGAACTTGAAATCACTTTTTGGGACACGAAAGAACTTAAAAGACAAACCAACATGTCTTGGAATACGATACAGGATAAGTTCTTCCATGATCCGGACTTTCCAAAATTTAGTACAGGTGGAAAGTGGTACTTTCCTGCGAAAGAATGCCGAGCGTTTTTAGAACGATGGGCAAAGGATAACCAATATAAATCCCTTCTATCGCAGGAAGCTATCTAACAATCTAGCAAAACAACCAACTTGAGGGAAGCTGGTAATTACATTATATGACAGTCACCTAAGATTTACTGCCCAACTCCAGTAATCATTGTGCGGAATACGCACATAGGAGGTGAGCACATGGAATTTGGCTCTATTTTACGAAAAATGAGGGTTGTTGCTGACATAAGCCAAGAAGAAATGGCAGAAGAGCTACATATGTCCAGGAGCAACATATCAAGATTAGAAAATAATCGAATGGAATTAAAGGCAGCTGACTTAATTAAGTGGTGCCGTATAACTAACAACCCAGATGTACTAATGGCGCTTTATGCAGGCGTTGAAGTAGTTAATCAGTTACAACCTATCACACAACTAATCACAGGAACAATACTACTTTTAGGAGGATTATTCATATGAACAAATCAATGTTTTTAAAGTCAGATTTAGAACGTGCTAGTAGGGAGGCGGATTGCTACATTTACTGCCAATCACAAGCTATGGAACATTCTATGAATGGAAATTTTGAAAAGGCAGCTATCTATCACGAAAACGTTATTCGTTCTTTAAGAGAATTACAAAAGATGAAAGATAACAAAGAACACATGGATAAATTGGCAAAAATCTTGGAAGGAATCACACCAGAATTAATTTTAAGGAGAATGTTGTCATGAATGAAAAGTTTGTAGATGGATTTTACTTAGGGTTGGGAATCGCAACATTAGTGTTTGTATATTTCGCTTTAATAATTTCACTTTAGGAGGAATGGAAATGCAAAAGAATTATAGGGATTACACAGTTGGCGAGTTGTTGGATATGGGGTTGAAAATGGAAATTTATAACCATAATAGCCCCTCTGAAAAAGAAGCGTATCAACTCTTAAAACGTTTTGAAGGAATTAAAAGAAGTTATTACACGATAGATAGAGATGATGATGATGCGTTGGCGGTCGTAAAAGGATGGAAAGGTGAATTTGCAATCAAAAACTTTCTCAAGGCAAAAAAATAACCCACGTCTGCAAACGTGAGTCAGTAAATATCGGTACACCTATTATATCACAAATACATCTAGCAAGGAAGGTTTAGTCCTTCCTTTGTAGCCGAGAACTGCAATTCTCCCCTGAATTTAAGCCATATGATCCTCCTAATTATATGGTTCTCGGTTACAAAGGGGCGATTAACCCTAGTACATGGGAAAGGGGGAAGAAGGAAGTGAAAGTTTACATTGTTGTTTGGGTAGATGCATTTGATGATTGGGCGATAGAAGGCGCGTTTTCAACAAGAGAAAAAGCTGAAGCTTATATCAGTGAAAGAACAACATCATCCAATAATTTTTTTATCGATGAAAGAGAAGTTAATTAATGAAGTTTTCAATAAAAAAAGGAGGTCATAACATGGAACATCCATTAATTGAAAGAACAATTAGGACAGGCTTTCCAATCTACAGTCCACGCCGTGAAGAATACGGAATTGATGCACTTGGTAATGAAGTGTTTTGTGGTGATGAAATCCTAGTATATGAAGATGAATTTTTCTTAGTGGAAACATTGATGAATGAAACAAAAGAAGCATTGGAAGCGATAGGTGCTACTTATGAATTCGCAAAATAAAAAGCCCTTTGGCAGAGGGCTTTAAATCAAGATTATTTTAATAATATCGTATTTCCATTATACGATGAATCGCTAATTTAAACAATAGGAGGAAATAAGATGACTGTTAGGGAGTTAATTGAAAATTTACTTGATTACGATATGGATTATGAAGTGCAAGTGCAGACAACAACTGGTGAAGATACACATTGGGATAACTTGGTTATTGATGATAGCAACATAAACAAGGAAGTATATTTTGTAGTCAATTTTGATGAAGTTCTTGTTGATAAAGATAGATTAGAAGAACTGGAAGAATTGGAGGATAAGTAAATGGCTAAAAACACACTTGAAATGACTCGCCAAGAGTGGCTTGAAGAACGTACAAAAGGAATTGGCGGAAGTGATGCTTCCATCATCCTTGGATTAAATAAATATCGTACACCATTTGAATTGTGGCTAGAGAAGACAGGTCAAACCCATGTAGAAGAATCACAAGCAGAAGCAGCATACTTTGGAAATTTGCTTGAAGAAGTAGTTGCAAAAGAGTTTGAAGTTCGTTCGGGTAAAAAAGTACGTCGTAACAACTTTATGATGCAACATCCAAAATTTAACTTCATTACAGCAAACATTGATAGAAAAGTTGTTGGGGAGGATGCCATTCTCGAATGCAAGACAGCTAGTGCATTCTTGGCTAAAGATTGGGAAAGCGAAGAAATCCCAGCGCCCTATTTAGTACAAGTCCAACACTATTTAGGTGTAACTGGTTATAAACACGCTTATATAGCTGTTTTAGTAGGTGGACAACGATTCATTTGGAAAGACATTGAACGGGATGAGGAACTTATTCAAATGATATTTGATGCGGAGGTTCACTTCTGGAATCACCATGTATTAGGGAACGTACCACCTGCATTAGATGGTTCAAGTGCAGCAGAAAAATTCTTGAAAGAACGATATGAAGAATCGGATCCAGAAAAAATTGTTGACTTGTCTTTCGGTTATAAAGAAAAACTGGACAACTACTTGGAGTTAAAACAAAACATCAAACAGTTACAAGAATTGGCGAAGCAAACAGAAAACGAGCTTAAGCATGAATTAAAAGAAGCCGAAACGGGTTTCGTTAAGAACTACCAAGTTGATTGGAAGCCCGTTACGTCAAATAGGGTCGATAGCAAGCTTTTAAAGAGTAAGTATCCAGATATATATAATTCAGTTTTAAAGCAAACTACAAGCCGTAGATTCGGCGTAAAGGAGATTGGATAATATGGCCACAAATTCAACTTTAAAAAATCAAATTTCAAATAAAAAACAAGGTAATAACCAGGTAGGTAAAACACAAGGAACAACAATGAAGCAATTACTAGCTTCTCCAGCTGTTATGAATCGTTTTGAGGAAGTGTTAGGGAAACGCGCTAATCAATTCACAGCATCGATACTAGGTCTTTATAACAGCGAGAAAATGCTTCAAAAAGCCGAACCAATGAGTGTTATTTCAAGTGCCATGATTGCGGCTACTTTAGACCTTCCAGTTGATAAGAACCTAGGGTATGCATGGATTGTCCCTTACGGTGGTAAAGCGCAATTCCAAATGGGTTACAAAGGATACATTCAATTAGCGCTTAGAACAGGTCAATATCGCAATATAAACGTGATTGAGGTTTATGAAGGTGAATTGAAAAAATGGGACCGTCTTACAGAAGAAATTGAATTAGATTTCGAAAGCAGAACATCGGACAAAGTAATTGGGTATACAGGCTATTTTGAACTTATTAATGGTTTTAGAAAGACAGTTTATTGGTCTAAAGAAGATGTAGAAAAACATAAGAAAAGATTCAGTAAATCAGATTTCGGATGGAAAAACGACTGGGATGCTATGGCTAGGAAAACAGTTATTCGTAACATGCTAAATAAATGGGGAATCCTTTCTATTGATATGCAAAAAGGCATGGTTGAGGATAGCAAGGATCCGGTAGAAGTAAATGAAGAATTTTCGTCTGATGTTATAGATGCAGATTACGAGGTAGTAGGCGAAAACGAACAGCAAGATTTTACAGTAGAAGAAAATGCATAACAAATCAAATGTAAGGCTCCCAGACTGGATCTGGGAGCAATCAAAAAACGAAGAAGAATTAAAAAGGCACATCCTACAATATATGCAACACTATCCAGGATATGTCATTAAAAAAGTAAAAGGTAGATTTGCAGTCTGTGAGATACCGAGAAACTAAGGAGAAGTGATCCAGTAATGAGTGATGTGAAGTGGATAAAGTTAAGTACGAATATGTTTGAGGACGAGAAAATAAGGCTTATTGAACAAATGCCGGAAGCTGATACCATCCTCATTATTTGGGTCAAGCTTCTGTCGCAGGCGGGAAAAACAAACGCAAGTGGATATATCTATTTGAGTGAGAATATCCCATACACAGATGAGATGTTAGCAACTATATTTAATCGTCCTCTAAATGTAATAAGAATGGCTCTGGAGACGTTTAAACAGTTTGGAATGATAGAGATTGACGAAGATGCCTTTATTTCAATTTCTAACTGGGAAAAACATCAAAACATTGAAGGTATGGAACGTGTTAAAAAGCTTAATGCAGAGCGAAATAGAAGGTATCGAGAGAGAAAAAAACAACTTGAAATTGAGACAAAAAAAGAAAGTGACGTTAGCGTGACGTCACGTGACGGTACAGAAGAAGAAAGAGAAGAAGATATAGAAAGAGATAAAGAAAAAGACTATACGTCAAAAATCAAAGATTTATTGCCGGTCTTTTCCCCAATAAATAATTTTAATGAATTAAATAAAAAATATTGGGATGTCATTAGGGAAACTAGGAAAACCGGAAAAGTAGCAAAAAGTGTAATTTGTAACACTATGGAAAAGTGGAAGAAATACGATCCTGCTGTCATTGAATATGCACTTAAAACACATATAGAAGTTCATGCAGGAAAAAAAGAAGATTACACCATCGGTATTATGAGAAACACGAGTAGAGAAGAAGCTCTAGACCGGTTAAATACTATAAATAAACCATCATTAAAAGCGATAAATGGAGGTAAACAAAATGAAATCACTCAGTCAAGTTATAGGCAAGATTACTCCAAATATGACTTTTCTAAGGGAGGAAACGTGTCCTGGCTGCAAGATGAAAACTAGAGTTTACGAAATGGAATTGGTAGGAGGCCCAGACAAAGGCAAAAAAATCGAGATAACACCAAGAGAAACCATTGATGAAGTTGAATATGGTTGCAAGTGTGAGGATATAGCTTTAGCTAAAAAATCATTGAATAGCTTAAACAATCTAAAAACAGCCAAAATGAAGCAGTTTTTCAATCGGTATTCTCTTATCAACAAGGACCTTCAGCAAGCTTCATTTGAAACCTATCAAGCTAGTAACCAGTCGCAAGCAAAGGCAAAAATGGTAGCGGAACGATTTGTTGAGGTATTCGATAAAGATAAACCTATTAATCTACTCTTTTCTGGTACTTATGGAGTTGGAAAGTCGCATCTAGCAAAGTCAATCACGGATGAGATTATCAAAAAGCAATATAAAGTCATTCATGATAACGGCAGAGAAGAATGGAGACCTTATAGTGCGATATTCATTTCAGTTCCTAAACTGCTAACTAAGTTTAGAGCTAGTTATAACAAGGATAGCGATTATTCAGAAGGTGACATTATCGAAATGTTAAACAATACGGACGTCTTAGTTCTGGATGACTTAGGTGCTGAAAAATCAAGCGAGTGGGCATGGGAAAAGTTATTTGAAATCGTGGATAGCAGGCAAGGTCTTCATACGATTTATACATCAAACTACAACCCCAACGATTTGGAAGCAAAGTTAGGCGAACGGAATTTCAGCAGGATTGTCAATCGAGATACAACGGTTGTGGAAATTGATGGAGATAATTACCGATTAGGGAAATTTGCTAAGGGGGCAATGTAAATGCAATGCACTACATGCGGAAGAAAACTAAAAGACAAGAAAAGCATTGATCGTGGATATGGACCTGTTTGTTATGAGAAGCATTTGAGGGATTTGGCTGATGCGGAATTTGAAAAGAACCAAGTGACGATTGATGAAGTGATAGAGGGGGATGCGGTGTGAAATTAGAAAGATTTATGTTCGGTGACATTATTGAAAATGGTTGGGCTGGGGAAAACAATCCAACTAAAATCGGAATCTTTATAAGACATAAAGCGAAGACAATTGAATTGACAAATGGTAAGGGTAAATTTTGGGAAGTCTTTCACGACAGAGACAACAGAAATAAAAAGATTGGCACTGTCTTTGAAAATCCAGAACTGTTAGAAGGTGAATCCCATGTGTAAAACCTGCAACGGAACAGGCGGAATAAACACAGAGCATTCATGGGGCATAACTTTTCATCCTTGCCCCGATAGTCATTGTGAATATAAAAGTGAAACGGAAAAGCAAAAGCGTTTGAAATATTATGAATATCGATTAGCGAAATTAAAAGGTGAAATAGCATGATTCCCATTGAAGAACATCGGATGAAAAGGTGGAAGAACGATAAAAAACTGCCAGGTGGAGGGCTTGTCTATGTAACAAGCAAATATGATGATGCGTTCTCCACAGGATTGTTACATGAAATAAACATTCTATATGAAAATGGTTGGGAAATTGAGGATTTGATGGAACGCTTTAAACGTCCGTACATGGAAATATTATACGCTTTGGCTTACTTAGCGGACGAGGGAAAAATTACTAGAGCATTTGCTTATAGGAGGAAAACAAATGATGAATAGAACAATTTTAGTGGGCCGTTTAACACGTGATCCGGATTTAAGATACACACCCACAGGAAATGCAGTGGCAAATTTTACTGTAGCAGTGAATCGTCCATTTAAGAATCAAGAAGGACAACAAGAAGCTGACTTTGTAAACTGTGTAACCTGGAGAAAACAGGCTGAAAACCTAGCAAACTATCAAAAGAAAGGAAATCTTATCGGGGTTGATGGTCGTGTACAAACTCGAACTTACGAAGGACAGGATGGAAAGACAGTCTATGTTACAGAAATTTTAGCAGAATCCATCCAGTTCCTAGAAAGCAAAAATAACGGCAACACAGGGCAAAACAATCAACCAGGAACAAACACTCAACCGAATCAACAAAACAACCAGAATCAATCTAATTTCAATAACGAGGACCCTTTTGCTAATAATGGACAACCAATTGATATTAGCGACGATGAATTACCTTTTTAAGGGGGATTAAGGGATGAATGAAAATCTAATTAACCATTTTAACCATCCATTTTATAAAAAAGTAGACAAAATTACGGATGAAGTAAAAGAAACGCAAATCAAAAAAGGTGCTGAAAAATATCCAGAACCATTTACACCTAGCAGTTGGACCGGTAAGGAATTAGCAATACATGCATTGCAGGAATTAAGGGACGGACAGGTTTATGTTGTGGGGCTGTTGGAACGGATTGAGGAACTCGAAGAAGCTTTGAAGTTTTATGCGAATGAGGAAAATTATGTAGCAAATGAAAGAAGCGCTGATGGACTGCTGGAAATCGACAATGATCAAGGGAATAAAGCACGTATAGCGTTGGAGGTTAAACCATGATCACTATTAAATTCAAAATCAGCAAAAGACGCGGTGTAGATGTAGGTAATAAATTTGACGCTAGGTTGTCGAGTTACTGGAAAGGTAAATATTACGCCATGTTCGGGGGTTGGTAAAGGTATGTTAACGATTAAAGATATTAAGCAAGCTGAGAAAAACGGGATAACAGAAACTGCGTTGAGGTCAAGGATATATCACGGTTGGAGTAAAGAAAAAGCACTAACTTCCCCGATGAGAAAAACATTAGATAAATATTATGAAATAGCAGAAAAGAACGGCATATCTAAACAATTGGTTAGAACACGAATTTATCAACACGGATGGCCTTTAGAGAAAGCCATAACCCGGCCGAAGCAAAAAACAAAAATTTATTCTGAAGAACATGAAAAGGCGGTAAAAAACGGACTAAATATAACTTATCAAAATTTTGTTAACCGTATTAAAAAAGGTTGGACGATAGAAGAAGCGAGTACAACGCCAAGAGGACTTACCCCTGAAAATAAAGATAGGGTGTTAGAGTATCGAAAATACAAAAATATAGCATTGTCTAACGGTATATCTGCAAATACCTATAGCGCTCGAATAAGAAGTTATGGATGGGATCCCGAAAGAGCAGCGACAGAACCAATAAACGAACAGTATAAGGAGAAGTGACGATGAACCAAACACTCGATGATTATAAAAAGAGTTTTGTCATCGAGCAACTTAGAAAATACAACTACCATGATACCGATGAAAAGGATTATAAAGAATTAGTTAACCAGTTAGCTAGATTAAGAGCGATGGAAGTGGAAGTTAAGTCACCTCATTCTGATTGGTTCTGATAACGCTCAAAGCGTTTTTAGTAGTTTGCTAGACTAAAACTATACGAAATAAATAAAACGTCTTAGAACGGCTTAAATTGATTAATTTGGAGGGATTGAAATGGAAAGGGTAAGGGTTACTAAAGAGCAAGCAGAAGCGATTGAATACGGAAAAAAACATCATAGCAAAACCGATTTAATTAAGACCCACATATTTTATAAAGGTTGGAGTTTTGTTGGGGAATTGAAAAAACTTAACAATCTAGATTTAGATACATTTATTAAAGCTTTATACACCGGTTATGAAGTAAAACCGGAGTTTAAGGAAAATGATTATATAACTAATACAGAAACCGGAGTCACCATGAAACTTGATGAATCAAAAGCGTATTTTATAAATAATAGTTACATCCACAAAGAAAAACTACGCCACGCCACACCACAAGAAATCAAAGAAGAAAAAGAGCGTAGATTTTGGAAGTCACATGATAGGGAAGTCAACGAGTACAGAAAAGGTGATATTTTTAAGGTGATTAACAATTTTTTAGTGCTGGGAGAAGTTGAATCTGTATGGGACAACTCAGTGGAAGACGAGATGGGTGACAGTTGGGATATCAGAATGATCAAACTTGTTTGCCCGGTGGAGAAAAGATTGGATGTGAATGAAGATGAGTAGGTTGGAAGAGATAAAGCGCGCTTATGGTTATGGTGGCAGACTTCCTAAAGATACGTATCCTTATTGGCTTATCCAACGTGTGGAGTCATCTAAAAAAGTAACTGATGAAGCATTAAAGCAAATTGACGTCACGCAAGCCAGAAATGAACGGTTGGAGAAGCGTGTGGGGGAATTGGAACACCATCTAAAAATGGCAAATGAAGCAATGAAGATTTCGAATGATTCGAGCCTATCTAATTTTATTTTAGAACAACAAAACCAACGCTTCAAACAAGCTTTGGAGTTTTATGCGGATGAAGATAACTATGTTTACCCACTTTTATACACAGAGGACGACAAGCCAATTCATGACCAATCGGAAGTGGATATGGATGGTGGGAAAAAAGCACGTCAAGCATTGGAGGAATCCAAATGAAAAGATACGTAACTGAAACAGTTGAACGTAATGCAGATGGAGATAAGTTACAAGTCATAAAAGTATTACCTAGTAAACCAAATAAAGTTAGTTATGTCGTGTGGGTTAAGTGAGGTGACTTCATGGCCGGCGGAAATAAACATAAAGCTTTAAGCAGAACAAAGGTAAAAACAATCATCAATATGGATATTGCGGTGGAAGCACTAAACAAGACACAAATAAAGAACTTGCATGAGATCATGGATAGATTAACTAAATGGGATGAGAAGTATCAAGAAAAGTATGGAGATGGGGCGAAACAATGAAATCAGTGAAAGAACTAGGATTTTTGCAAGTTGGAATGGAACTGGTTGACCGCAAAGGGAACAAAGGTACGATTACAAAACTATCTGGTGATGATTTTTTGCTGGTGGAAGTTGATAACAGTCCTAATCCAACAATCTGGGATTGGGATAGGGTGCATCCTGGTTTAATGGTTGTGGACGGGACGTATTAGTTTGGAAATGAAACCAATTGTTGAATAGTGAGGTGAAAATAATGAGACCGCCCAGTGTAGATGAAATGATGAAGCTAGGAAAAGAAGTCAGTTCCAACAATAAACCAATGACAACAGAAGAGATGAATAAAATGTTGGAAGAAGAGAACCACAAGTTGAATGAAGAAATAAAGGTAGTTACGTTGGAGTTACACCAAGCCGAATCAGAAGCACTTCAATATAAAACCGCTTTTAAAATGTTGGTAAAAGAAATATCTAAAGAAAAGTAACCAACATTTCGACTAAAGGAGGGGTGCAATTGACAGGACAAGAACTATTTGATTTAAAAAAGGAAAACCTAGAACTTATCGAAGCATTTGAATTCTATTCACTTTATTACGACATTGCAGATAAAACTCTATGGTTTTGGAATGGTCAAGACTTTTTCGGAATGGACGTGAGTGACTTTTACGAGGATTTATATAAATATATCTAATCAACATTTCGAAGAGATTGTGAAGGAGTGAAAATTATGACAGTTGAAGAATTGATTGAGGAATTAAAAATGTATAGTCCGAATCAAAAAGTATGGGTTCGTGTAGGAAGTGATTTTAGACCAGTTTCGCAAGTTGATGAGGATGAACTTATTGAAGATGATGATTTAGTAATTTCGTGATGACGACAAGCGAGGAGGAAAGACAATGGATTTAAATAAATTAGTTGAAAAAGTGGAGCAATGGAGTATTGAAAAAGGATTAGACAAAGCTGACAGTAGCAAGCAGTTTTTAAAGGTGTCAGAGGAAACAGGGGAAGTTGCTGCAGCATTAGCAAGAAGTGATAGAGATGCTCTAGAGGACGGAATAGGCGATGTTATTGTTACGTTGATTATATTGGGGCAACAAAACAATTTAAGCATTGAAAGGTGTCTAAATACAGCTTATCAAGAAATATCTGGACGCAAGGGTAAAATGGTCAACGGCGTATTTGTGAAAGAAAGTGACTTAAAGGAGTGAACCAACATGGAAAAACTATTAGACACACTTGAAGTTATCTATCTCTTAACAGGTATTTTTGCAATGGGATCTATAGGGTTGTTCTTTGGAATGGTGATTTTATGAGGGTAAGGAGAAAACCTAAAAACAAATACAATGCTAGAAAGATAGAGTTTCAAGGCGTAACTTTCGATTCACAAGCTGAATATGAGTATTATCTCATTCTTAAAAATGACAAAAGTGTACAAGACATCGAATTGCAACCCGAATATCAAATTATCAAGCCGTATAAAGTAAAATGCGGTAGGTGTGACGGTCGTGGAAAGGTATTGAATACCAAAACACTCAATCTTAACAAATGCACCTTGTGTAAAGGATATGGCACTCGTACAAAATCGGGCGCAAAGTTTACAGCAGACTTCAAAGTTACATACATCGATGGTGAAATAAAGGTAATTGATGTTAAAGGTGGGCCGACATCTAAAGACTTTACCCTAAGAAAAAAGCTGTTTGAAATTAAAACAGGACACGAACTAGTGATTGCTAAGAAAACTGGGAAGGGATGGGAAGTTAACTGATAGAAGAACTAAAACGTGGCAGAAGTCTTCTGAATAGCGTATATGCAATGGACGAGTTGGATAAACGTGCGTTGGACGATTCTAAAGTAATCATGGCTAAAGCTTCAAGCGAGATACTTAGGTTGCAAGAGGATAACGAGAAATTGAGGGAGTTTATAAGCAAAAACATATCATAGGAGTGATCTAGCAATGCAGCAAAACAAAGAAGAAATTCAACTAGATTTAGATTCCAATAAGCTAGAATTTGATATAATGAATATTCCTTCCAGTTGTGTGATAGTGATTTGCGATGGTAAAGCTAAATTGAGGGAGCTTCCACCATTTGGCGAATATAAAATTGTTACACATCAAGGGAAGGTGAAACGAATGCGGAGGGAAGAGGGAGAAGAGTTTTGAAAGCAATACCAGTTAGTATAAAGCAATGTGAGGGTTTTTGGAATTGCGTCACTCCTGATGCGTGGGTAACAGGGGTAGGTACTCTTATCGGTGCATTTTTAGGTGCTGTATTAGGGATATTAGGAGCATATTTTCTGTTTAAGAAAGAATTATTTGAATCAAAGAAAGAAAAGATAACGACTTTCAAAGTGGAATATAAACAGGCTAGTAGATGGATTGGAATAACCCTAAGCGCACTTAAGGACCTTGAAGAAATTTGGGATAAAGATGGGGTTTTGGGACATCTATATGTAACTAATGAAAAGCTCTTTAGTAAAACTAAAGAGTATTTATCGGAAATACCTACTAATTATATTCCCAGTGAAGTAGCAGATGATTTTGAAGAATTAATATATGAATTATCAGGTCTTGGATTTTATATTGATGTATACAAACACGATATATTTAGAAATGATAGGGAAAAAGAAGAGACAAAACGCGATTTGCATGCCTCGATAGAAAAGCTTGAAATGCTAAACAATAAAATAATGGATTTTATTAAGAAACAATAGTTCTACCAGCCATCTGGAGGACACTGAATGACGCAATAAGCGTTGTTTGGTGTCCTTTTTTGATTAGCAAAACACTTGAGGGAGTGGATTTTTGATGAACAGTCAACAATTAGAAAGTTGGGCGGACGAATTATTAGGAGAATACAAGGAAGAGCGCAGGGATTTAGGAAGAATGAAAAACGATCTCGAACCCGAATTGTTTATGGATAAAAAGCAAATTAATAGCATGATAGATAGCATGTCGTTCACTATCGAATGGATGGAAACAGGACGGCAACCGGGTTTATATAGGGGAATTGATAAACGTAATGCTTATCGGTTAAAACAATATGAGGATATGGATATTATTCCAGATATAAATGAGGAGTTACGGAAAGAGCGGGAACCATTTTATTTAAACGCTAGCCAAAAAGCTAAATTAATAAATATATTTAAAAGTTTTTCGGATAGGGAGCGACAGTGCTATATCATGTATGAAGCTGAAAACTTAAGTATGAAAAAGATTGCTGATCGTTTAGGAATTAAAAAGCGCACTGTCCAGCAATACATTGAAAGAGCGAGGGAAAAGGTGGAAAAAGTCGCTTCTTGACGTACGATTGACGTACGAATTATCTATTGTTAGAAGGGGTCTTAGATAGAGCACTATAATAAAGTGGAACGTGTTCTTTTAAGACCTTACGGTCTTTATATAATGAGAAAAAACCCTTTTTTAATTATTATGGAATTAGGAGGGGATAATATTAAAGGGTTAAATGATAAAATAGTCATTCTAGGAGAGAAACTACAGGTTATTGGATATGAAGTTAGTGAACTAGGAAATGCTCTAATGCCATATTCGTTTTTTGCTTATTTGTTTTTCAGGTTACTAATATACAAGTGGGGAGTTAAGTATTCTAGATATAACAATCTGGTAAAGTCTATTTGGTATTTAGCTTATGGCACAATGCTGCTGACAAACGATTTAGGTTTAGATGTTGTAGTAATATTAATAGCTTTTATAGAGGGTATAGATTTGCTGTTTAAATACTTTGAAGAACGTCGAGATTCTAAAAACGCATCCTAACAAGGGTGCGTTTTTATTACCGGAGGTGTGGGGTTGATGTAAATGCCAAACTGGGATGAGATTAGGAAAGAGTGGGAAACGACAAAGTTTACATTAGCAAAGTTAGCTGAAAAGCATGATGTTAAATTAGGTACATTAAAGAGCAGAAAAAGTCGTGAAGGTTGGTCGAGAGGTTCTCCAAAAAAGGATGCAACCAAAACGAAAAAGGATGCAACCCCTAAAAAGAAAGTTGCAACTAAGTCAAAGAAAGAAGTTGAGCCTATTGTGGAAAGTGATGAACTCACTGATAAACAAAGGCTTTTTTGTATTTATTATATTAAGTATTTCAATGCTACCAAAGCATATCAAAAGGCTTATGAGTGTGCTTATACAACAGCGATGGTGGAAGGTCATAGACATCTAAGAAAGCCTAAGATAAGCACTGAAATAGACAGGCTTAAAGCAGAACAAGCAAATGAATTAAAATTAGATGTTCGTGATGTATTACAAAAATACATTGATATAGCCTTTGCCGACATAACTGATTATGTAGTATTCGGAAACAGAGAATCACCAATGAGAGATCAATATACTGGTGAAATTCTTACAGATGAAAATGGCGAACAAATAATGGATACTCACTCCTATGTTGATTTAAATGAATCCGATGAGGTTGATGGAACAATCATTACAGAGGTTAAACAAGGCAGAGATGGTATATCTGTTAAACTAGCCGACAAAATGAAGGCTCTTGAGATGCTATCGAAATACTTTGACTTGCTATCCGATAATGATAAGAGACGTCTCCAAGAAGAGAAACTTAAAGCGGAGATTGCTAAAGTTAAGGGCGAGGAAATGGATGAATATGAAGATGATGGCTTTATTGAAGCATTAGGAGATGCGGCGGTGGAGGTGTGGGACGATGACGACAGCGACGATGGAAGCGCCGAAACCGAAGAAGCTTAAACCTGCATTATTCAAGTTCAAACGATTTTCAAAGAAGCAATTGAAAGTGTTGACCTGGTGGAATAAAAAATCACCTGTAAATGATAAAGATGGAATTATATGTGATGGATCCGTTCGTGCCGGAAAAACAGTTGTTATGTCTCTGTCTTACGTTATGTGGGCGATGGAAACATTTAACGAAGAAAACTTTGGTATGGCCGGAAAAACGATAGGTTCTTTCAGACGTAACGTTATTACACCTTTAAAACGAATGCTAAAGTCTAGAGGTTATCGAGTAAAAGACCATCGAGCAGATAACTATTTGACCATTACCAAAAACGGTGTAACCAATTACTTTTATGTTTTTGGTGGTAAGGATGAGAGTTCGCAAGATTTGATACAAGGGATTACTCTAGCTGGAATGTTCTTTGATGAAGCAGCACTAATGCCAGAATCATTTGTTAGTCAGGCGGAAGCACGTTGTTCTGTAGATGGCTCAAAGTATTGGTATAACTGTAACCCCGCTAGTCCCTTTCATTGGTTTAAAGAAAAATACATTGATAAGTTAGAAGAAAAAAACCTAATCAGATTACATTTTACAATGGATGATAACCCTTCTTTATCTGAAAGGGTTAAAAATCGTTATAAACGAATGTTTTCTGGTATTTTCTATCAACGGTTTATCCTGGGCTTATGGGTGCTTGCGGAAGGCGTTATATATGACATGTTCAATAAAGACAAGCATGTTGTTAAAACGGAAGAAAGAAGATATACAGAGTACTACGTATCGATTGACTACGGAACGCAAAACCCTACTACATTTGGATTGTGGGGTAAATATAATAACAAATGGTACAAGGTTAAAGAGTACTTTTATGATGGACGTAATTCTTCTAGACAAAAGACTGACATTGAATATAGCAAGGATTTAAAAGCATTCGTTAAAGGGATTCGCGTTAGAGGTATTATCGTAGACCCATCTGCTTCAAGCTTTATAGCACAGTTAAAGAAAGATGGTTTCTATGTTATTAAAGCTAAAAACGATGTTCTGGACGGTATTAGAAACGTTCAAACGGCGTTAATTGAGGAAATGATTTACTTCAATGATTGTTGTAAGGAAACATTTAGAGAATTTTCATCTTATATTTGGGACAAAAAAGCAGCAGATCGTGGAGAAGATAAGCCGGTTAAACAATTCGACCATTTAATGGACTCAGATAGGTACTTTGTCAATACAATTTTATTTGCTCCTAAAGCTGGCATTAGTAGTGCGAGCGCTTGGTAAAAGAAAGAAGGTGAACATATGCCAAACTGGACAAAATTTGATGCTTCTGTAATTGAGAAAACACACGGTAACATATTTTATTACCGTAAGCTGTACGAGGGGGAGCATTCAGAGATATTCCCCAGGGCTAAAGAGTTAATCGAAAAAGGCGAAATTGTAGACAACATCATGTACGGTACGCAAAGGGCACAGAACGTTAAAACGCCGTACTTGGTGGCAAACATATGTAAGTTAATACCCGAGATACCTGCAATGCTTGTAAGTCGTTCTATAGGGAATATACAGTCTTCCTTATCTCCGGATGATTTTCAAGCGGAGAATATTAATTCTTATACAGATGAAATAGTGGACGAGCCACGGGATGATGTAAGTGAAATAATCCATGTTCAGCAGGAAATTATTAATCAGATTCAAAAGAATAGTAATCTAGCGTTTGAACATTGGGGGAATATCTTACAACAGCAATTGGATGGCGGTCTTGTAGGTGTGCCGTGGTTGGATGAAAAAGGACTACGAGTGGAATTTAAAGCAAGAGACGTATACTATCCTCATGATGATGGAATGGGCATTGATTTGGCTTATGAAATTGAAATAGACGAACAAGAATACTTGCATATCTATCGTGAACAGGTGATTGATGGTGACTTGCATACGAAACATATGCTTTATCTGCTAAATGAACAACGAAAAACAGAAGAAGTGTCAGAAGATGAAGCAAAGGAACTTCTTGGCATGAAAGAGTTAGAAAAGGTGTACCCAGGACGCGGTAGACCTTTTATTATTTATTGGCCGAATGAAAAAACATTCATGAATCCACTTGGTACTTCTTGTTTAAAAGGGCAAGATGGGAAGCAAGATGAGATTAACTGGACACTTACTAGAAACGCTATCACCTTTGAACGTAATGGGAAGCCAAGAATTGCTATCTCCAAAGAGATAATGGCAGCACTTCAAGAAAGGGCGCTGGAACGTTACGGAGACGAAGCGAAAATAGATCACAGGGATTTAGAAATCACTACCTACGATGATAACGGGAAAGCGATGGAAGTCATTCAGATTGATATCACTAAGATTGGTGATATTCAGTGGGTTAAGGACTTGATGAAGCTTATGTTGATGGAAACCAAGACATCAGAAAAGGTTGTCGATTTCTACATGGATAATAATGCATCAAGTGCTCAATCGGGTGTGGCTAAGTTCTATGATTTGTTTACGTCATTGATTAAGGCGGAGCAAATCCAATCTGAATATATTTACTTCTTGCAGCAGTTGATTGAGAGTGCGCTATGGCTTGCCAATTTCAATGATGATGCGGTAGTAATTGAAGAACCAGAAGTGATGCTTAAATCTATGATTCCGATTAGTCGCAAAGAATTGATTGAAGAAAATAACATGGCTTATGTACAAGGTACGCAATCATTAGAAGTGACAATAAGACGCAACAATCCTAATGCGAGTGAAGAATTCATACAGGAAGAATTGGCGAGAGTTGAAGCGGAGCGAACAAATGATGACTCATTCAGTCTGCTGAGGGGTAGACAAACGTTAACTAACTTTATGGGTAACCGTGACGCAAATGGAAATCCGATACAAAATGAAGGGAATGAGGAATAATGGCAAAATACCGCAAGAAACCAGTTGTTATTGAAGCTGTTCAATTATTAGAAGGAACAACACCTAAACAAGTTAAGAATGCGTTGGGGGTTGATCCAGTAATTATTTCTAATGATAAATACTATATTCAAACATTAGAAGGCATGATGGAAGTTTCTATAGGTGATTACATCATTAAAGGTGTCCAAAATGAATTCTATCCATGCAAACCAGATATTTTTGAAGCTACTTACGAAAAAGTAGAGTGATGAATAATGAAAAGTGATGAACTAATCGAAGTCACGAAAGCTATGAAACTAGAAATCCTGGATATCATCCTTAACGCCAATTTATCCAGTGATAAAGAAGCGCAACTCACTATTTTAACGATTGATGATATGTTCGAGCGTTTAGGGTTGAAGGTAGAGGAAGTCATCCCAGAAGATACCCTACGTTCTTATTTTAAAGGTGTAGATGAAGCCACAAAGGCATTGAGTGCAGCAGGAATTAATCCGATTGGCGGACTAGGTGCCAGTATATCCACAAGCGGGCAAGTAGCTTCTGCATTTGCTACCCAGGTCCATATGAACGCCATTGCAGAAATCACAGACAATACCATGCTTGATTTAAAGGCGGCAATACGGACGGCACAGCAAAACACTTATTTTACTTTGATGACTACTTTGCAAGACGTAAAAGAGGATTTACAAAAAGGCGTTATTCAAGGTAAGGCAAGGCGAGTTATTACTCAAAGGGTTTCAGAATCATTCGCAAAAGAAGGAATGACTAGTTTTATAACGATTGATGGCAAACGTCTTCCGTTGGATTTTTATTCCGAAACTGTGGTGCGAACCAATATAAAAATGGCTCACACCAAAGGGGCAGGAGAAAGATACCGAGAAAATGGCATGGATTTATTTACAGTAACCGGGGGAACTCCTACATGTCATCAGTGCGCGCCTTTAAGAGGTATCGTTTTTACTTTGAATCCAGATAGGAAAGATTACACCTATATGAATCCAAGAGATATCATAAGACATCCCAATTGCAACTGCTCTATGTCTGTCTGGGTGGAAGAATATAAGACAGAATCGGAAATCAAAAAGGCACAACGAGAATCTAAGGCATTTAATCCCGATAAAGACACACGATCTAAAAGCCAAAAAGAAGCTTATGAAGAACAACAACGATTGCACCGCATCAATAATTATGATAAGAAGCGCTATGCTGAAATGTTGTCTATTTTAGGCGAGGAACGTATGCCTAAAGGGATAGGGGCATTTAAAAGGATGAAGCGTTCAAATTCGGATAACTACAAGAAGTTATTGCAGGATTACCAGGATGCTTTGAAAGCTATTAAATAATGGAGGTTAATTAAATGAAAAATGTGCTTGACGCTATAACAGGCATGACAACTCTTATTCATCAAGTTACAGAGGATAAGCGTATACCCGAAGATGTTAGAAAAGAGTATTTAAAAAAGTTCAATAAGACTATTAAGGAAGCTGGAAGTAGTAAGTAGGCATCTGTTAAGGATGTTTTTTATTCTGCTAAAAGGTGGTGATTGCATGAAATATTTAGTAGTGGTAGCTAATGGCGATTATGTGACAAACAGAAGAGTAAGTGAAGTAGAATATATCGTTATCGATGAAGGTGTATATACATTATACGATAAAGAAAACAAGGTATTATTCAGTTCTCCAGCTGACTCGTTAGTTTATTTAGAATTGGAATAAGTGCACCTAGCAGTCAAAAGTTAGGTGCTTTTATTATGCCTTTTTCCATGCTTATAGGCGTTAAAGAATAACATGAGTAATGGCTCCTGCACCTAAGCAGAGGAAGGAAATTGAGATGTTGAAACGATTAATTACATGGTTTATCTCATTATTTGAGCGTGACCTTTCTACGATAACGAAAGAGGAAACAAAGGAAATCAAGCCTTTGAAATTGAACCTGCAATTTTTTGCTGATGAAGACCCTGAGGATGATCCAGAGGACGATTTAGAAGATGACCCAGAAGAAGATCCCGAGGACGATATCCCGGACTTGGATGAATTGCTCAAAGACCCAAAATTTAAGAAGCAATATAACGCTAAATTGAAAGGGCAATTGAGTAAACGCATGAAAAAATACAAGGATATTGATCCCGATGAGTATCGCCGGCTCAAAGAACAGGCAGGTAAAAAGAATGATAAGCAGGACAATGATGACGAGGACGAACTAGAAACTCTTAAAACCCAGCTGACCGAAAAAGAAAAGCGTATTGAACGTGCTGAACGCAGGGAAAAACGGGCTATGGTTAAGGAGTTTGCTGTAGATAACCAAGTTAATCCAAAACTATTAGCACGTCTGATCAACGTGGATGACATTGAATTGGATGAAGACGGGGAAGCCGAAAACCTAGAAGAATTATTTGAAGAATTGGAAGAAGAATTCCCAGAGTATCTTGGTGCTTCTGATGATGAAGATACAGAAGATGAACCAGACAGAAAGAAGAAATCTACTTTCGTTCCTGGCGCTCGTCAAAAGAGTAATAAGAAAAAGAAAGTCGACCCATATGAAGCAGGGAGACAAAAAGCACTTGAACGACATAAGAAGGAGGAAAAATAATTATGAACTTACAACCATACAAACAAAAAATTGTAGGTCAAAAAGAGTTCTTACGTAATGCAGTAGGAACGGAATATAAAACAGGTGGGGCAACATTAGATGCATCCGCATTCAGTGAAGGATACGTAAACGCCGGAACCGCAGTCTATTTAGGGGATAATGGACTTTATCGACCGTGGGATGTAACTCCAGAAACCGGTACTGCTGCAACCGCAAAAGGCGCTGGATTAACTTCTCACGATGTAAAGGTGATTGCAGGACAAAACCCTATTGTTGGTGTTCTATCTGCAGGTCATCCAATCGAATCAAAATGTACAGGAGTCAATGATGCATTTAAAGAAGCTACAAAGGGCCGCATCGTTTTTGACATTTAAAAGGAGGATATAAAATATGCCATTAAGATTACCAGAATTTCAACAACCACAATTAACTGGTTACGTACAAAACGTGCCACAGGCTAGAGAGTACCTATTACGTCAATTCTTGCCAACAGAAAACGTATTTGACATTAACTTTGCATACAACGTAATCAATGGAAAATATGCTTCTGCAGCTAGTATTACCGGATGGAATGCATCTGCTCCATTACGTGATACGAAAGAAATTGAAAAAGCGTTCGGTCAAGTTGCGAAAGTACAACACGGTTTTCGTTTGGATGAAACGCAACTAATCCAATACAACCGCCCACGTACACCAGATGAAGCAAATGCAGTAGTTGAACAAATCTATCAATCTACTGATGAACTTTCCCAAGGTGTAGATGATATTGAAGAATACATGAGAGCACAGGCGGTTTATACTGGAAAATTAAAATATGATGATGATGAAAACGACATTCATATCAATATTGACTTTGATATTCCAAGTGAAAACAAAGTAAGTGCAACCACACCATGGAGCGAAGCTGGTTCTACTCCATTATCTGATTTACAAGCAGGGGTTGAGCAATTTAAGAAACAGAACCAACGTCGTAAACCTGTGGTAATGCATATTACAAGCGCCACAGAAGCAAACTTATTACAAAACGAACAAATCCGTACTCAAGTGTACGGGAAAGATAGTGGACAACGGTTGTTAACAAAAGCAGATATCCAAAATGTATTTAGTGCATTAGGATTACCGCCTTACCAAATTAATGACGATGTAATTGTAATTGATGATAAAGAAGTACAATTACTTGAAGATAACAAAGCGGTTCTTATCGGAAGCGATTTAGGAAAAACGATGTTGGGACCAACCGTAGAAAACAACTACACTCCAGGTAAATTTGCAGTGCCTACAGTGAAAACGAACCCACCAGAGGAATCTGTAGTAGTTGGGGAAGCGGTATTCCCAGCGTTAAAACGTCCGCAATCTATCGTAATTATGAGCGTCTAATTAGACGCTCTTTTAGTTTTTAAAGGAGGAAATAACATGCCGAAATATATAGCTAATGGTTATTTATTGCACCAAGGAAAAATCATTCCTACTGGTGGAAAAGTCGAATTGACCAAAGAACAAGGTGACCGTTTAGGTGATAAAGTAACACTTGTTGATGAACCTAAGAAAGAGCCTAAAAAGGATTCAAAAGCTAAAAAAGAAACGAAGTGATCATTATGATTACGAATGAAGCTATTAAGGATTATCTTGATCGTATGTATGGGAATGGTTTGTTTAAAGAATTGGAACCAGAACAACAAGAAAATGTTATATTTAGCGCCCATGAATTGTTAAAAGATTATTTTGAAGAGGATTCTATTTCCCGCCGTGCAGTAGCCTTGCAAGTCCTTTATATGCTTGAAGGAGAAGAAGAGGAGTTCTCCAAATTAAAACGCCATGGTGTAACGAGCTATAGCGTGAAAGGTGTATCTGTCTCCTTTGATGGAACAGAAATAGCACCATCGGTTATTCAATTACTAGAGCCTGCTCCCAAGGCGAAAGTGGGGCGTTTAATATGATTCCTCCCATGCGCCAAAAAGTCACCGCAAACGTGCCTGTTTTTGATGGAAACGGGCAACCAATAACAGATAAGTATGGTAGACCAAAAACAGAGAAAAAGCATTCGAAAGCAAGAGTGCAATTTAAGTCACAATTAATCCGTGATGCAAATGGACAAGAACGCCGTGTTAATCTTGAAATTGATTTACCGCGTGATTTTAACCCTGATAGCGGGATTGAATTAGATTACGTGACAATAGATGGGAAAAGCGGTACTGGCACCATCGTTTCCAAAGATGAAGCTACAAATCTATCTGGTAGCAAAGTCTATTATAGGACGGTGTATGTCGATGGCTAAGAAAGGTGCGTTTAACGTTGAATTTAATGGCGTTGACAAATACATTAAGGACTTAAAAATGATGGATAGCAATGTCCATAAGGTTCTGATAGATGAATACACGAAATATGGAATGTTGGTTGAAGAGGGAACCAAGGCGCTTGTGCACCATGATCATGGTGACTTGGAGGATTCGATTAATTTTGATAAAGCAAAGAGAGCCGGGCCAGCTGTAGTTGTTGAAGGTGGATCTAATCTTGAATATGCCTTAAGAAGGCATGAAGAACCTTATCGTCCGGGAATTCGCGACAAATATGAAAGTGGCAGGCATTATCCCGGTTATTACGTAGATGGACGAGGGCGAGGAACAAGAGGTAAACCAACATGGCGTGGGTATCAACCTGGTCGTAAGTATCTTGAAAACGCCATTAAAGCAACCGAGCCAGATTACGACAAAACAAATGCAAAGGCGATTGACCGCATTTTAAGGAGTAAATCATGATACAGGAAGCGTTAATGCATGAACTTGAAGCTGTCATTCCTGGTTTAACCTGGACGGTGGATTATTATTTTGCTGACGATAACACAGGTACGGTCTATTCGACTGCAAGTGGTCAACCAGACCGTTATGACACAGAATACCGTTATCCTGGCTATCAAGTATGGATTCGTTCCAGCGATTGGGATTATGCCAAACTAGTAGCAGAATTAACGTATAAACAATTGCATAAGAAAAGTAATTTTAGAGTTGCAGTAGATTACGAGAAAGATGGACAAGTAGTGTTAACCAAACATTATCTTGTCTTTTTTGTTGTGGCTGCAAGTGAACCGTTACGCATTGGAGACAACAACGGAATTATGGAATACAGCGTCAACTTTGACGTGACTTTGAAAGAACTAAAGGAGGAAGAAATCAGTGGCTGAAAATAAAGAATATATCTTTGGTGTAGCCGATATAACAATCGGTGAGGGTGAAAACCAAATCAAATTTGATGGCAAAGATTATCTGCAAGCAGAAGGTGGCTCATTGAACCTAACGCCAACGTATACAGAATTTACGTTTGTAGATTTTGGAGAAACCGTTGTTGAACGGCGTTTGTCTGGTTGGGAAGGCACAGTAACAATTGTCGCAGGACAAGAAGATGCGGAAATTTTAGAGTTGGCACTCGCTTCAACGGAACCAATAACTGATACCACTTCAAGTGAAGTAGTAGGTGCGATGGATGCCAAGATAGGAACGAAATTAAAAGGGCGTAAAGTCAACATCCATCCAAGGGTATTGCCTGAGAGTGTTAAAGATATGGACTGGACAATCTACAATGCGGCATCTACAGAGGGATTTGAACGCGAATACAACGCAGAACAAGGAAATGTAACTATCACCCTTACCATGATGCCTAGAGTCGGATTTGACGCTTCTAAACCAGGTAACTTCTTTTTTCGAGGTGGCGTAGACCCGAACGCAGATGCTGGAGCCGGAGCATAACCAAAGAGAGTCCTTTTGGGCTCTCTTTTTAAATACTAAAATTCTAGGAGGAGTAAATCCATGAAAGTAACTTTAAAAATCAAAGAAGAAAATACGGTAGAAACGAGACAGCATGAAATTGAGGAATTAAATCTAATCCAAATCACACGTGCTATTAAGGTCATCAAAGATGTTATGAAATTAGCGCAAGAAGACCAGAATTTAAAGGCTTTATTTGAGGACATCTTCGATGCAGAACAGGAAGAGGGTCTTAACGCTGACAATTTAGATCAAAACTTTATTCAAAAATTAATAGGTGCTATGGACGTGCTCTTGGCAGAAATCCCAGAAAAAGCTTTTGAACTATTAGCTATTCTTTCAGACGTTGAATATGAAGTGTTTATGCAACAAAAACCAGATGATGTATTTGATATTTACGATGCAGTTATCCAAGTAAATGACATTGAAAAATTAATCAAACGCGCAAAAAAGTCTTTGGCGTTGACGAAATCACAGGTGAAAGTTATCAATCTTTTCAACCGGGGCAATCAGACGGAACAGAAGCAAGCATAGAGGAAGCTTTTATATTCAAGCTTTCAAAGAAATTAGGTGGGCGGAATGAGGTTGTAACTAGCCCTGCTGTTGAGTTGTTTAAATATATGGATATGGCGTTGGAAGAAGAAAGAAATCAAGCTGAACAAGAAAAAGCAAAAATGTATATCCAGTATCTATCAAATATTTTTTCTCAACCACAGATGGACAAGCCAGACCCTAAATACCTAAAGGCTAAGAAAGAGTTTGAAAGCTTGTTAATGCCAAATAGTAAAGGTAAGCAAAAGGAGCCTAAACAAGCGTACGAGTGGGATTTTGACCCTACTAAATTTATTGAAAATAACGGATAGAAAGGAGGTAACCTATGGCAGTTATTAGGGAACTGCGAACGAGGTTTACTGCTGAAGCAAAAGCGCTCAAAAAAGCGTTTCAATCCATTCAGAAGGATGCTAATGCATTAGCTAAGAGTAACAAAACGCTAAGTGAAGCCTTTAAAAAGACGAACAAGCAGACAGACGATACTACAAAACGATTTAAAACGGCTAGTGGACAAGTATATGCGTTAAATAAAAGTTTGGATAAAACACCTAAAACAGCTAAAAGAGTAGATCAAAGCATTAGCACTGTTAACAAAGGTGTTTATAAATTAAATAAGAGTTTCTCTAACACTCCAATAGCAGCAAAACGTGTAGTTAAAAGTGTTGGTGATGTAGATAAAACGGTAACCGATGTTAATAAAGTAGTTACAAGAATGGGTGAGAGCGCCAAGAAGAGTGCAGCTGATGCTGGGAAGAGTTTTGACGAAGTTGCATCAAATGTCGGTAAATCAACTAGAAGTGTTCGTGAATCGATAAAAAGTGGGATAACTGCACCATTCGCAGGCGCTATCGGGTCAGTTCGAAATTTCACTAGCGCAGTAGGTTCGATTGCTGCATCAATCGGAGTATATTCGTTAGTTTCGAATGCTATCAATATGGTTACAAAATCATTAGATGGCGCCATTTCAAGGTATGATACCTTAACCGGGTTTCCAACAGTTTTACAGCAAATAGGTTTTTCTGCTGGGGATTCAGAAAATGCAATTAAAAAATTGTCTGATGGGATAGACGGATTGCCAACTACCCTAGACAGTGTGGCCGGAATAACACAGCGTATTGCAGTTATGACCGGGGACTTAGACGGCGCTGTTGAAACAACATTAGCATTAAATAACGCTTTTATAACTTCGGGTGCGAGTGGTGCTGATGCATCGCGAGGACTAGAACAATATGTACAAATGCTTTCCCGTGGAGAAGTTGATTTACAATCTTGGCGAACGCTTCAAGAAACAATGGGCGTCGCGTTAAATGATACCGCGAAAGCTTTCGGTTTTGCAGGTGCATCGGCTCAAAACGACTTATATGATGCCTTGCAGAACGGTGATGTCACCTTTGAACAATTTGATAAAAAGTTGATCGAGTTAAGTAATTCTACTGGTGGTTTTGCTGATAGAGCAAAAACTTCTAGTGCTGGGATTAAAACAGCATGGACAAACATGAATACAGCTATTGTTAAAGGTACAACGGATGTTATCAGTGCTATTGATGAAGAGTTGGGTGGAGTAGGCAGTATTTCTGGAATAATTGACAATATAAAAGGAGGAGTACAAACCACCTTTTCTTGGATTGTCGGGAATATTCCTGTTGTTGCGGACAAATTTAAAACATTGCGTGATGTAATTAAAAGCGTATTTGATGCTTTTAAAGGTGACAATGACAAAGCTTCTTCTATTCTAAAAAGGCTCGGCTTATCAGATGCTGAAGTCAAAAGCATTGGCAAATTTGGGGACTTGATTCAGCACAATTTATCTCGTATACGAGATATAGTTGTTCCTGCATTGCAACGGGTAGGAAAGTCTGTCAAAGAAACGTTTATCGCTATTTGGCCTACTGTACGAAAGGCACTATCATCTGTTGTGTCATTTATCGGTGGGATTGTAGGAAAGATCACAACATTTTGGGCAGAGAACGGTCAACAAATTGTTGATGCAGTTGGGAACGCATTTAATTTTATTAAATCAATTATTGCTTTTGTTATGCCACTTGTGCTAGGCATCATTAAATCAGTCTGGGGCAACATCAAGGGAGTCATCCAGGGTGCGCTTGACGTCATTATGGGTCTGGTCAAAGTCTTTACTGGTTTGTTTACAGGAGACTTCTCCAAAATGTGGGAAGGGTTAAAACAAATATTCTTTGGCGCCATTCAATTTATCTGGAATTATATTCAACTATTATTCATTGGACGTATTCTAAAAGGCGCAAAAACATTTATAACGGCGTTCAGTTCGGGTTTACGCAGCATGTGGAATGGCGTTGTTAACTTGTTTAAAGGAAGCATAACCGCCGCATGGACAGCTGTTCGCAATGGATGGAATACAATCTGGAACGCAACAAAAACTATTTTCACTAACATTTGGAATTTCCTAAAATCCATTTGGACAACCGTTTCAAACTTTATACGTAATACAATTTCCGCCATATTCACCCGTTTTAAAACCGGATGGAATAATATCTACAATAATACCAAGTCTGTTTTTACTACCATTTGGAATTTTTTAAAAAATATATGGAGTAATATTTATAACGGAATCCGAAATCGAGTTTCTGATATCTTCAATCGAGTGAAAAATACTTGGAATGATTTGAAGAATAATACCACAAAAGTTTTCACGGATATCTATAACGGTATCAAAGGGAAATTTGATGACATTGTAGATGCTGCCAAGAAACTACCCGGTCGTATTGGTGATGGAATTGGAAAAATGGCAAACAAAGTCACTGATGGAGTGAAAAAGGTTGTCAACAAGTTAGCCGGAACACTTGGAAGTGGTGTAAATGGCGTTATCAGCGGTATCAACTGGGTGCTTAAACGAATTGGTGTAGAAGAAGAGAATCATATTGACGAATGGTCTGTTCCTCAATACGCAAAAGGAACAAAAGGTCATCCAGGTGGTTTAGCGGTGGTTAACGATGCAAAAGGTTCAGACTATCAGGAACTTATTCAAACTCCAGACGGAAATACGTTTATGCCACAAGGCAGAAATATATTAATGAACCTACCTAAAGGGACCGCAGTTTTGCCAGGTGACGAAACTAAAGAGTATTTATCAAACATTCCTATGTACGCCAAAGGAATTGGTAATTTCGCCAGCAATTTAGGAAGAGGTATCAAGTCTGGTGTTGGTAAGGCAAAAGACTTCGCCGTCAACACGGGTAAAGCAGTTGGAAAAGGCGTTAAAAAAGGCGCCCAAAAAGTCGGTGAATGGGCCGGAAATGTTTGGGATTATATCGAAAACCCTAGTAAACTTCTTGACATCGCACTTAAAACTTTAGGTGTTAATGTACCAAAAGGCGGAAACCTAATTGGTGACATGGCTAAAGCTGGATTCACTATGGTTAAGGATAAGGCTGTTGGTTTCATCAAAGATAAAATGACTAACTTCATGGATAGCGCGCCATCAGCAGGAAGTGGTGTCCAACGTTGGGCAGGAGTGGCAACTAACGCGTTAAGAATGACAAATCAATACACTGCTGCTAATCTACAGCGTCTACTCTATCAAATGCAGACAGAATCCGGCGGAAATCCAAGAGCTATAAACCTGTGGGATATCAATGCTAAACGTGGTATTCCTTCGAAAGGATTAATGCAGGTAATTGATCCAACGTTCCAAGCTTATAAAATGCCAGGGTTCAATAATATTTGGAATCCATTAGACAATATTCTAGCATCCATTAGATATGCGGTTAGTAGATATGGTAGCTTAACGCGTGCATATCGTGGTGTTGGTTACGCTAATGGGGGCATTGTAAACATGAAACAACTTGCTTGGATTGCTGAAGGCGGTTGGGCTGAATCTATTATTAGTCATGATCCTTCTAAACGTGTAAGGCAGCAACGTATTTGGCAAGAAACGGGTGACAGGTTAGGGTTTACGGATGACAAATACAATAAACAAATGCTTTCTGAATTAGAGAGAATAGCAAGGGTAGTAGAAGCTGGTCACAAAAACATCACGAGAGCAATTGAAAATAAGCCTGTTTTATCTGGTAGCGATATTAAAAGGGAATATGACAGACGTGATTCGCGGGAAGCAATCAATCATTCAATCTTCACTGGAAGGCCAAGGGGGTGAATAGATGCAAGATTTATTCCAAATATATGATTTAGATTTTAAACCCATACCTTTACCAAAAGATGAGCTAGAATACGGTCTAAAAGGTATGGGTTTAGTAGTATCTTCTGTAGGCCAAGAAGTAACAGAACATAGTATACCTGGTCTGCCTGGTACTATCATAACAGGCGTTAGAGATGCTGAACGAGAAATATCTTTAAAGGCCTGGTTAGAGTCAAAAGACAATACAGATTTTTTATTAAAACGCGATAGAGTCTATTCTTTTTTTAAAAGATTAGGCTCTTTTTACGTGACTGAAACACGTCAAGGAAACAAATTAATGAAGGTAAGGGTAATCGAACAGTATTCACCAGAAATACAAAATGGCGTACAAACCTTAACGACATTCGATATACCTTTAAAAATTGACGGACAACCATATTGGATAAGTCGTTTTACAAGTTTAGATCTTGATGAAAAGGGTGTTCCTTTTAATAATCATTGGTCTTTTGGTATGGGGTTAGACACTGACCCAGATAGATTAACCTACGTACACAGTAATAAAACGTCATTTAATATATATAACGCCGGGACAGTTCCGATTAAGACCGTTCAAGAAAAAGGAAATTGCATGATTGTAATTGATGTTTTGCAGTCAGTCAATAATTTTAGATTGTATGATGCGACAGGTAGATATTTTGAATATAATCCAATGAAAAATGACGATTGGGTTTTATCTTCTGGAAGCAAGATTATTTTAAATGGTCACTATATGACTTTGAATAATACACCAATATTAGAAAGAACGAACCGATATTTTTTAAACTTATTACCCGGAGATAACAAAATGAAAGTAGAAGGATTGTCAAATTACATCATTGCATTTGATTTCAGATTCAAATATGACTAAAAGAAGGTGATAGAATGGCACGATACAACATAGACAATCCATTGAGTGATGCTGGACGTAATAAATTGAATGCCATGTTTGAAGAATTATATAAAGAATACACAGGAGCAGGAATAAATGCGAAGGAAGCGAGAGAAAAAGCAGTACAAGCAGTTGCGGACAGTTTGCTCGCTAAAGATATTGCAGAAACCACAAGACAAGAATTAATTAACATTATTCGCGAACAAACCGCCGGTGGTGACGTTGTTCCAGAAGTAGTAAGAGCACGGGGAAAACATCAAGATTTAGGAGATAGACTGAATTCAACAGATTTACAAATGGCCCAAACTACGCTTGTTGTTAATCCTAATAATTTAAAAGAACCAACGGATATTGATGATACTGAAAGTTTCAGAAGGATGATTAGTAAATCCATAGAGAAAGGTATCCGGAAATTGGTTGTTCCTTATGGCGAATATACTATTTCTAAACAAATATGGTTAAACGGAGCTTCTGATTTTGAAATTGATTTACAAAACTCAAAAATAATATGGAATGGTCAAGAAACCGTTACTACAAATCGAGGTATTATGCACTATGGTGTTTTTACTGCAATGAGTGAAGGTTATGACACGGAAGTTACTCAAAAGTCAGTTATCGCTTGGGAACAAGAATTATCGTTACCTACGCATATTGTTCCTGAAGAAAATCATGATGGTTGGACAATGAAATGTTCTAAATTAACACTTGCTGACGTAACAGGACTATCGGAAGGAGATTTTATTCACTTTGCAGTTGGACAGGCTAACGCATCGGGAAACGAAGACTATTGGCTTGTTTTTAAACCAACTGTTAATGTTGTGTGTAAAATCCTCCATATAATTGGTAACGATGTATATGTCGATTATCATAATCCTTACGATTTTTCACAGGTTGATATACCTTCTGTTAGTTGGGTTAAAAAGATAAAAACTATTAATAACGTAACAATTAAAAATGCTTATATCGAGGATGTTTCTCCTTATGAAGCACCAAAAGGTATTACAGGGGATAATCCAAATAGAGATAAGTTAGTTAGTGGAATTGGATTCCATTTCGCAGTAAACTGTAAGGCTGAAAATATACGTGGTAAAGGGTTGAAATTACCACTAGTCATGATTCAATCTTCTTATAAAACAGATGTCGAAAAGATAGAATTAGAAAAACCAGAAAGTCACGGTGGCGGGGAAGGTTATGCTGTACACTATGACGGAAGTATAAAATGTACAGCCAAAGATATTGAAGGTAACGATGGTAATTCGATTTTAGATTTCTCGGCATCGGCTTTTTGTTTAGGAGAAAGAGTTAGATCATCCGTTACCTACTCTCACAAAACAATCGGTACACACTCAATGGCTGAACATGATATTACTTTTAGGGATTGCGAGGGGGTATTCGGCTTCAGTAATAGTTCTTTATGGTTTGCTAGTATGAGTGTAAAAATTGTATTAGATAACTGTAAAGGATCTATCGTAAGCGCAGGAGACTCTTATACTGACATTTTAATCAATGGTGGAGAATATAAATTTCATGATAATACAAGGACAGTTTTTAAAAACGCTGTCTTTAATAAATCAAAAGTTTTTTTAGGCATTCAAACCGAATTCTCTGGACATGGTAGAGGGATAGATACACCATCAAGTATTACGTTTGACGAATGTGATATAGTCGGGGTGAATTATTTTAATGGAGGATTATTGACAAGAACCAAATTCTCAGCATTAGATACTTTAAAAATCGGTGGTAGTATAGATTTTACCGATGTTGATGGTAGATTAAGATTTGAAGATGTGAAGGAAATAGGGTTATATGCTAAGTTGAAAAACGTTCCAATATCCGTTCAACAAAGAAACAATGTGGTTAACTTAGTTAATTTGATTTTTGAACCAAAACAAGTAGTAATAGACGATGACATACATGGTTCAAGTTTATTTGAACTTGATGAAATTCAAGATGTTACACTATTAATGAATGTTGTCAACTCAAATTTCACTTATTTGAGAGATTCAGACTTTTATTTATATGCCTTCAACGCTAGTGTAAATAAATCAAATACAACTATTGTATTAAATACAGTTGGTAATACGTTTTATTCTGCATATAACAATAAATTAAGAGTTCATAATGAAGATGCAATCGACACAAATACTTCTTATAAAAAGATACAAAAGGCTTCATCTAATATAACGGTGGGTGCTTGGTTAACAGGTAGTTGGGATGTTGCATTAAATAGGGATATAAATAAAGACAACGTTAATGCAGCTGGATTCATGAATCTTTCTGGTAATCCAGGAGGTTCAGTATTACCCCAACGCCCTGGCATACTTGCAAATGTACTTGGGACTAAAAGAGTGTTTTTATCATTTGATAATTCGTCCAATCAGGATTGGTTTGAGTTAGCGAGAATTCAATACGGGTCATCTTCTCAGAGACCTACTTCAAGACAAGTAGGAACAACGTATTTTGATACCGACTTAGCTAAACCGATATTTTGGGGCGGTGATATATGGCGGGATGCAAATGGTCAATCAGTCTGATACCAAAAGGGCTATCTTTTTATAGATTAGCCCTTTTGGTATATTTTCATGTTTTTTCATATTCTGATCGAGTTTGTTTAAACACACCAGTCTGAGAGTAAATGATTATCCAGCAATAAAAAGGAACAATGTGACCAAGGTTCATTAAGAAATTTTCCACATTTGCGTAGATAAGGTAACTTATCATCAATGAAACAGTTAAAAGGTTTATTTTCAAACCGCGGATATTGCGAATAAAGAACACCAATATTAATAATAAAATGAGAAGTAAGTTGAACAATCCAGCTTCAAAAAACCAAACAATAAAACCGTTATCTGTGTTGATTTTCTTATTTACTAAAATATCTACGGACGATAGTCCGTGACCAAATAGATAAGTTTGTAGATCGTTTGTTATGAAAGTATCATAAATATACTCCCAATTTGTTGTTCTTCCACTTGTAAAATCGTGTAAGTAATCGTTATTCAAGTTATTTATAAAAAGATTAGAAAAATGTATTAGAGAAGGTATAAACAACAAAATGAACGCCAATTTTATATAAGGACTTTTTAAAAAATTAAAATACTTAAAAGCAACATAACAAACAACGAAAACTGCTAAGGAATACATTGCGCCACGAGAATCAGAAATAAATAAAAACGTTGAATATATAAGTATTGTCAAAACATATCTCTTTGAAACTTTGTGATTGATTATCATATTTAAAATGGCAGCCATTATAGTAACAAACGAAATAGCTCCTAAATAATTTGGATGCTCAAACATTCCATATATGCGAACACGCCCATAGAAATAGGAATTTGATTGTTCAATCAATAAAGGTATATTACCGATAAACGCAAAACTTGTGACAATTAAACTGCTGATAATTACTATGTTGTTGAAGGTTATAAAACTAGTAGCATTATGCAATTCTTTCTTTGCAAAAATAAAGATAATAAAAAACAGATTAAAAGTCATTAGTGATGTTAAACTGGAATAAGTGTTTTCACTATAAAGACTAGTAATTAAACCCAAAGCGTTAAACATTAAAAAGAATAAAACCTGTGACTTGGATGGTTTGTTTAATTTATTCCTGTAAACATACAGAAAGGAAAAAAATAAAATAATCATAGAAACAGCTTTAAACATGATTCTATTAAAATCCAGTTCTAAATAAAAAGCAAAATAGGATAAAAACATTAGGAAAAACGACAATTTTAAGATTTTCATTATTACTTACCTTTCTTTGAGTTATTTCTAATAAGATATACCTATTTTACATTTTATAACAAAAACTACAATAATAAAGGGTATTTATTACAAATTGATGGGGTGGTTTATTTTATTGATTTATAATCGGAACAGATTGTTAATGTATTGAATTAAGAATAACTAAGATAAGACACTCATTTTAGAGTGTCTTTTTTTTAATAAAAAGGAGGAGGTTTTATGTTTATTTCTAAGAAAAAACTAAATCGAATATTACAAGAAGCTAAAAGTGATTCTTTTAGAGAAGGATACTACGAGGGGAAAACAGAAGGATATTCGAACGGTCATCATGTAGGACTTACTACTGATAAAAGAGGAGTAATATATACCAGTAATGGTTTGTATGTATTTGACGATACAAAAAACGACGAAAAAGTATTTCATCCATTGTACGCTAGTGATTTTAATGTTAGCACATACAAAGATAATTAAGAGGACACTTCAGAGCAAAACGGTAATATGTGCTAATTGGAGGTGATAATTTGTACAATACCGGACAACCCGCAGTGTTCTTAAAAGATTTAACAGGTCGTGAATACCCAGCAATTGCAGAAGTAAAAAGAAATAAACGAGTAAATGGACAGCGTGAAATATCGTTGTCTTTTTTGTATACAGAAGTAAATAAAGACTTTATGAATCAATTGGAGTTTGGTTGGAAGGTTTTATTTGATGGTGAATGGTACACTATAACCCACACAGGCAAGGCAACTGATGGGAAATATATGTTAATCGATGTAACGGCAATACTAAGCTTCTTTGTAGATTTAAATGGTTATTACCTACAAGATACCGTAGAGAATAAATCATTTACAGCTGCTAATTATTTTAGAGGGTTATTCGAGGGTACACCTTATACGTATGTATTGGTCGACAACTTGGCATCTAACACCTTGAGTTACCAGGATAACCAAAGTAAAACAGAACGTTTCTTGTATGGTATTGACCGGTTTAAAGGTGAATATAAAGTACAAGGAAAAGTAGCGTATATTTATGGTCAAGTTGGTAGTGATAAAGATGTAATTCTGCATGAAGATTTAAACGTCAATAGTGTAAGTATTGATGTAGATGCAAGTGGATTCCATACATGGGCAAAGGGTTATGGAGACTTGCCAGAAGGGGAAGAAGATGGTGATTATCGACTAGAAGTTGAATATATATCTCCTTTGGCTGAAAAATACGGATTAATTGAAGGTCCTGCAATAAAAGATGGAAGATATAAAGATAAAAACGAATTAAGAGAAGCCGTTAAAAACCAAGTCGAAAACAGTTATACAATTTCTTCAACAATTGAAGCGATTGACTTAACTAATAACGGTTACCCAGAAATGGTTTTAGAAGAAGGCGATCGAGTTTGGGCATCTGTAAGTAGATTAAATCTTGATCAACGAGTTAGAGTCATGGAAATTGAAGAATATTTTGATTGGGAAGGTAACATTATAGACGTTAATTATACAGTTGGTAATGAAGGAATTGCTTCTCAATATAAAACGGAACAATATAATACTATTGCGGATTTTAGAGACATTCAAAGTGGTCGTAAAAAACTAGAGTATAATTGGTTACCCGATGCGGTCAGACGTGCTTCTGAAATCATTAATGGAAATGATGACAGCTTGTTTAAGTATGGTGCTGGTGAAATCATTGGTATTAACCAAAGAAACCCTAACGGCTATATGAGGTTTAATACAGATGGTTTAGGATTTAGCCGAGATGGTGGTAAAACATATCGGTCAGCGATAACTTATGAGGGTATAGTTGCCGATGCTATTACCACAGGGACATTAAGAAGTATCTTAATTGAAGCTGTTGAGATTTATGGTAGTAAGTTATTTTCAAGTGATGGTAATACCTTATTAGAAATAATAGGCGGCAATGTAAAATTAACTAGAAATAATGGTAACTATGTTCATGTAAATCCCGATGGTTTATTCGGATATAATTCGAGTGGTTCCCAACGTTTCCGAGCTGACAATCTATTAGTAACAAGTGCTGCATTAGGAACAAGTAATTCCAATGTATACCTCGCTCCAGATTCTAATAACGAGGTACGTGTGGTTGATGTTTCTAGCATTCCATCCGATGGGGTAGCGGAAAATTACAGCTACAGACCTATAAGAGCGCAAGGACTTAGATTTGGACCCGGAGCCAATGGATACATTGGTACGGAAGGTGAAGTTAGAATCACCTCATCGGGATTTGTCCGTGAAGATGGGTCAATTATCTATAGACCTTTACGTGCAGGAGCTATCCACAGTAATAATTTTGTTACTACCTCCAGAAGCTTATGGATGGGTACAGATAGCGCAATGCACATTGTTAATAAAGGCTATGCGGAAGATAGTTCTGGTAGTCCAATTTATCGAGATATTTACGCTAATGATATTTATAATCGTGCAATGATTACCAGGACAACAAACGCCTATGTCGGTACGGATGATGAATTAAGAGTTGTCAATAAAGGTTTAAGTGGCGTTTATCGCAACGTGAGAGCGAATGGTTATTTCGGACAATTTTTAAGCGCCGATGTAGGTTTAAATGCTTATATTGGTACAGATTTAGAGTTGCTAGTAACATCTAGAGGTATGGGGAATAACTCCCCAATCGTTTATCGCCCTGTTAGGGCAAGTGAGTATAATAACGGATCATCTATTACGTATAAAACAAACATATCTGACTTGCAAGTAAACGCTTTGGACGTTATTAACAACTTAGAAATTAAACAGTTTATTTTACAGTCAGATGTAGACCAAGGAAGATACAACAATTGGCAAGTAGGGGTGATAAGTGAATTGTCTCCGGAAGTTGCTACTACTGATATGAAAGCTGTTAACCTATATAAAATGTTAAGTTATGCAGTAAAAGCGTTACAGGAGGAATACAAAGCACGTACAGGCTTAGAACAACGTGTGGAAGATTTAGAATTAATGATGGAGGTATTAGCTAATGGAGAAGGAACAGAAACAGCAGCAGCCTAAAGGGCCGAATAAAGATTTTATGATTAATTCTTTACGGAACCAATTATCAGAAGCGTCTCTTAAAGTCGCTGAAGGTGATGCCATTTTGGGAGAGTATTTTATTCAACTGCAACAGAAAGATGAGAGAATTAAAGAATTAGAGAAAGATAACGAGGAATTAAGGAAACAGTTAGCTGGTAAAGAAAAAAGCGAGAAATAGCGCCAAATAAGGCGTATTTTTTATGGATAAAAAGAGATACGAGGGGGTCAATGATGGAAAAAACAGAAGAGGTGGTTCCAATGGATATATGGCAAGACCGAGTTAACCAGGATATCGCAAATTTAAAAAGTAGCCATACTCAATTAAAAGATAATCAAGACAACATGAAAAATGATATCCAAAAACTCCAATTATCGGACAAATTACAAGATAAAGAGATCTCCAGTTTAAAAGAAACGTTATCAGAGATTAAAGAAGATACAAATTGGATTAGAAGAAAAATCACAGGAGCAATCATTACAGCCACAATCACTGCTGTCATAGCAGGAGTAATCGGTGTAGTGGTTGCTAATATTTTTTAAGGAGGATGATTTGAATGTATGAAAGAGACGTAAAAAACGACAAAATAAAAGGTATTGTAATTCTATTAGTAGGATTTTTACAAGCTGTTATGGGGTTTCTAGCCACTCTAAACATTGAGTTCCAATGGCTAACTGATGCTAGTATTAGTGCATTTGGTGTAATGATTTCCGCAGCTATTATGCTTATTGTTGGTATATATACTGTTTGGAAAAATACTTTCACTGGCAAAAAAGCACAAAGGCAAAATGAAGAATTGCATAAAAAAGGTTTGAAATAAGGCATCCAATACGGGTGTCTTTTTATTTTATAAAAGGAGAGGTTAAATAATGGCTATTAATCCACGACAAAAAATGGTGAGTTCAAGTAAATATAACGTTAAGTGTCCTTATCAAATGACTGCCAAATATATTACATTTCATAATACGGCAAATGATGCTTCTGCAAACAATGAAATAAGTTATATGATTAACAACAATAATCAAGTATCCTACCACTTTGCGGTTGATGATAAAGAAGTGGTGCAAGGATTGCCGTTAAATCGCAATGGTTGGCATTGTGGAGATGGGGGAAGTGGAACGGGAAACCGACAATCAATCGGTGTAGAAGTTTGTTATTCTAAATCTGGCGGGGAGAAATACCGTAAAGCTGAAAAACTAGCAATTAAATTTATTGCTCAATTGTTACACGAAAGAGGTTGGGGCGTAGAACGTGTTAAAAAACATCAAGATTGGTCTGGGAAGTATTGTCCTCACCGTGTATTAGATGAAGGTCGTTGGAATGATGTAAAAAAAGCGATTGAGAGCGAATTGAATAGTCTCGAAGGCAATAAGTCTAAACCTATCCAAAAACCTGCTAGCAAGCCTAAACATAAACCACAAGCGACTTCTAAACAAAAAGCTAATTTAAGGGTCGATGGTAAATTAGGCAGTGCTACTATAAGAGCCTTACAAATAGCATTAGGTACTCCGGTAGATGGAAAGTTAAGTAATCAGTTGAAAAATGCAGTTACGTTAGCCCTCTATGGTGGTGTTACTTGGGGGCGTGGCGGTAGTTTAGTAATTAAAGCATTGCAGAAGAAAATTGGTGCCAAAGCAGACGGTTATTTAGGCCCTGATACGGTACGTGCTTTACAGAGTTACTTAGGTACTGTTGTAGATGGTAAACTGAGCAGACCATCATTAGTAATTAAAGAATTGCAAAGAAGGTTAAATAACGGTACGTTTTAAAATGAAATATATTCCTCTCTAACTGTAGATGGCTAGAGGGGAATAAGATAAAGACGGAAGTAAAGCAATATTGTTGATTAGAAACTATTAATATACCTTTCTTTCTATTCAAGGTATATCTAACTATGTTTTTGAAGAAAATAATAAACAAGCAGGAAAATAGTCCCTATTTGTCGAATACTAATTTAGAAAAAGATGAATAGGAGAGGTATTATGGAAGTGAATGAAGTTATTGATTTAATTGAAGAGAGAGATCCTGAAAACTCAAGCGTTAGATTATATTTTACTGATAAGAAACAATCGGGTAGGTGCGTGTCTTATTCGCCTAGTATTGATGCTGATTTGCAAGATAAAATGATTGGGATGGTATTAGATACATTGTATGATTATACGGAAACTCCTCAGATGCCATTTAGTCCAATTGGTAGTAAAGAAGGATATATTGAGACTTATTCAACGAGAGAAGTAGCAAGTTATAGAGAAGTTTATAAAAGTCTAGAAGAAGAAGTGGTACAAAGAAGGAGTCCGAAGGGACCGGAAGTCAGTAGACTGAACTTCTATTGCTTGAGAATTGATGTGGATGATGAAAATGGAGAAATTCTTATTTTTAGAAGACTAAATAAATTTAGTACCCTAACAAGGAAAGGCTTTATAGGTAAGTTTACAACAGGGGATTTTAATGAACTCGATGATGATCTTGTTGGAATTGATAAGAATATTGATTTAGTGGTATACAATAATGAAATATTAATAATTAACCACATCGGGTTAGAAAGAGTTTTTTCTATTAGTACTCAGTATCAAGAAAAAGCTATGGAAACATTAGAATTAGTGGAAGAATCGAATAGAATTGAGAATTTTGAAGCTTTCAAGGAAGACTGTCTAAATGATAAAAGGGTAACAAGAATTTTAACAAAGATTTTAATGGAAGAAGGACGTGTGGAGAAAGTATTTCAGAATTTCGAAAGAGTTATTCACGCTATAGAAATTTTCGAACTCTCAATTGACGTTATAGAGGAAAATTCTAAGCTAGTTTATGAAAATAAATCTCAGTTATTAGATTTTACTAGGGTAATCAGAGATTCGTTCTACAGAAGTATAATCGGAGAACGAGAAGGTGTAGACGATAGTTTATAGATTATAAGGAGGAGGAAAAATGATTACTGTTTTCTATAGAATAGGTTTATATATTTCTTCTTTTTTTCCTCTTTACATTTTGCTTTTTATTGACAATATAGAGTTTTGGATTAATAAGAGTGACTTATTTTCAATAATATTATTTAGAGATATAACAAAATCTTTATTTTTTGTTGTTATTATTATATTGATAACTATATCTATAGCATCAGTTATAGTATTAAAAAAATTACAACATAATGAAAGATATTCTTTTCAAGATATTAAAAGAACTGAAGATAATTTACTTAGTTATGTAGTAACTTATTTAGTTCCGATACTTTCAATTGATGTTAATGATATGAGTAGTTTGTTCGTTAATTTAGGATTATTTAGTTTGTTAGGTTTTATTTATGTTAAAAATAGCCTCGTTTACTTAAATCCGCTATTTTTATTTTTTCAGTTTAATATTTATATCGCTGAAGAACATAAAGTAATAATATCAAATTATAATATCAATGAATTAAAATTATTAGAAAAGGAAAGAGTTAATGTTAGAAAACTTAGTTACAATATATTTTTAATTCGCCGTGATGCCAATAAAAAACTAGATTTAGAAATATAACACGCTCATGAAAAGTGCTGTTTTTTTACTTCATTAATCTCATTTTTTTAATCCTTGATGTAAAAATTTATGGGGTATGGCAGGACAAAGGCTAGGTTTTTCACGCCTAGCCTTCAATTTTACTCTTAAACCAACCTCAACTTATTTATATCTTCCAATATTTTATCCAAGAAATAACTGAAAAAATACTTCTCACATTCATCCCAAGTATGATATGCCCACAAATAAATCCCTTTATCGTAAGATTGTTCTCTTCTTTGAAGATGATTTCTAAACGATACTTTATAAGTGATTGTTTGATTCGATATAAAAATGTACGCAGCCTCACTTTGATGGCTAATTTCCAACCAAACTTTATATTCGCCTCCAATCTTCCTTTTTAACCTATCAAATAATTTTCTTATCCTTGCTCTAAGTGAATCAATTACATAATATGGCGGAATTACATCCTTTCTCATTTTATAAGAACCAATCCACATTTTTATTCTCCTTTATAATATATTCTACCTACATTATTCTGCAAATAGTGCATAAGTCCTTTGTTGAAATTTATTAACCATATTTTACTATTGAAATAAAACAAGCGTTCGCATATAATAGGAACAAATGTTCTTTAAATAGGAGGTCTTTGGTGTGAAAGGTTTATTTCAGAGGTCTATCGATAATAAAGAAAAAATTATCATCTTTTATATGGATAGGGATAATAAGGTGACAGAGCGCTATATAAGAGTAATGAAGCTTCAGAATGATTATGCACTCGCTTATTGTTACTATCGAAAGAAGGTACGAACGTTTAAATTAGACAATATCCTTTCAGCTGGACAAACAAGAAAGGGTGCTTAAAATGAGTAATATTAACGATAGAGGAACCATTAAATGGACATCAATCATGATGCCTGAACAGATTAAAATGTTAAATGATTACTGGAAAACCACGGAATATAAACAGAAGCCTGTTCTTGATGAACAAGAGTTAGAAGAAATAGGGATGAAATTGCAAATGGCAATTCACAATGACTTGACTGTTGAGGTTAAATATTTTTCAGATCATGATTATAAATTGATAAAAGGTAAATTAAAGAAGATTGATGCTGTGGGTAACTTTTTGCAGTTTGATGATTATGCTAAAATAAAGTTAATGAATGTTTTAGATGTAAATATAGAATAGCCCCTAGCCGTTTGGTTAGGGGTTGTTTTTGCTTGGCGGGGGAGCCATTTTAGCTATAAAAGGTGTAACAACTTCGCCACCTGACCTTATTATATTGATAGCGTGAAATCTCTTTAATTTTAAAGCATTACTTACCGAAAACGGAGCTATTTCCTCGGCTAAATCTGTAAAAGTCTTTTTAGAAGATGGGTACAGGTGATAGTGCGGCCCAGCTGCCTTAATTATCTCAGCGAGATCACGTGGAATTTGCTCCCAGCTGTGGAACATCCAACAGTAAGCGTACTTCCAATATCTCGATTCAACAGCAGCGCTCTTCCACAACTTTGAACTTTTATTAAATTGGTGTGGTTCATCGAATACAATTTTATAAGGGAATCTGTCCTTTTCTTTCCTCAAAGTCATAGCTAAATCTAGTTTGGTAGATATAAGGCTGGCAATTATCTCGACACCTTCTTTTCCAAGTAAATCCTTTGGAACATCGATTATACATGCTTTCCTTTGACTTGTTATTTCAACTAGGTCAATTCCGTTTTCGCTTTCCATGCATTCATATAAATATTCGTCACCTAGTATAACGTCCAGCCTATTATAGATAGGGGATAATATTTGCGCTCGTTTGCCGTCACTCATTTCATTTAAATCATTAAGCGTGGATTTATGGATTGGATTTGTTACTTGTTCCATAACTTCGGTTCTATAGTCCTTATCTTCAAGAATCTTCAAGACTTCCGACAACTTTCCGGTTTGCATGGCCATGGTGGCAGCTCTTAAAAATCTACTTGTCTGTGCTCCTGTTTCGTCCGTTGTTGTATTAAAGAATGATAAAATAGTATTTGCTAATCTATTTTTCGCTTTAGAACTATGGTTTACTTCTCTCCAGTCTAAACTAATAGGAACCTCACCAAATTTAATTTTAATTATTTTATCTTCTGGGAGACCTATTTCTAATTCTCTTCTAATTTGACCATCTTTAGGGTCGATAGCTAGACCACCGAATCCATTTTTAACAGATTCAACCAATAAGTTACCCCCAAATCCAGCTGTTTTACCTGACCCCATGGATCCTATCACAATTTGTGGTAAGCACAATTCATCATGGTTATTCGTCGGCATGAAAACTTTATGTTTTTTACCCTTAAACGTCACTTCTCCTAAAGCTAATCCATCCTTTTTAATTCTTTCCGGTATATCCGTTTCCTTTCCTGTTACGGTCTCTATAATCGGATATTCATCTTGTAGATGTCTTTGTGGCAGCTTCATAAAATGCTTAATCTCTGGTGGTGTAAGTATTTGTCTTCTACCAAATATAAAAGGAATAGAAATATGACGATTTGTCACTTTATTGATAAACTTATTCATCCTATAAGGTTTAATAACCTTCTCTTTTAATTCATTATCTTGATTCAATTGCTTTAGTGCCAGGTTTAAACCTCTTGCTATCCTTCTTTTTCTTCTTTCGTTTTGCGATTGGACAATAAACCGTAGCGTAAAATCAAAACCAAAGTAAGTTGGTTTCATTTCTGTTGACTTATGAAATTCCTTTCTTATCCACCGTTTAGGAGGTTTTCTTTCAAATTCTTCTCGTTCTTTTTCCGCATCTTTATACCAATGCTCTTCAGCAGATTGTATGCCGAATTGGATAAATACTTTATCCATACCGTCCATAAAACGTGATATTTCCAATAGTTCTTCTAATGGTATCTGTTGCATCGTTTTATCTGTCTTTAACGATAGGAAGAAGGGGTATTTCAATTTATAACCATAAGCTAGACAATCTTTCTCTTTAAAATTTTCTTTTTGTTTTTTCTCTTGGAGGGTAACATTTTTCCATGTTACCTGGGCTTGTTGTTTGATGGTATCGTATATTTCGTCGTTAGTAGTGATAAATGTTTGGTAAGAATCCTTAGTAATAGCTGTTTCAAAAAATACACGGTCTGGGTCATTAATTTTTCCGCTTTTAAAACGTTCAAATAACTCCGTAAACGAATCTGCAAGAATATCTGAAAACTGCTCTACTTTGTCATTTTTGACATTAGAATGGGGGATGATTTGGAATGTTTTGTATGGTGAATGAATGGTTTTTTGATGAACTAATTTCAAAGGGACTTCCTTATTATTAACTTTCACTTTAAATGAAGGTTTAGGCTTATTAGGTAACTTTTTTAACGGCTGGGATGCATAAGGAAAATTAATTTTTAAAGTGGATCCATGCCATACCATTTCCAATTAAAACACCCCCATAATTGCTTTAAGACTTTCCATTATATTAATTAGTTTACTTTCCGAAGCTTCTACAGACTGATACAAGGCGTAAAATGTCCCGGCTATAAAACCAAAAATTAGTCCAGCAAAGAATCTCATTATTGACTCACTCCCGTTCTTACATTTTCAAACGCATCTGTTAATGCTTCGTTTAATAAGGTACCTACAATAGCCACTAACATTAGAAGGCTGGGAACAAGAAATACTCCAACTACTACGAATCCAGTGGTTTTTAGCGTTGTTTCTCCCCAACGTCTTCTAAATCCTAATAAGATAAATCCAGTCAACGCAAAGAGAATACCTAATCCTAAAGCAATATCTTGAAATACATGAGTCAACGGTCGCATACTTTCGTAAAAGCTTTCTGTTTCGGCGTGAGCTTTATTAGAAGCAAAGACTCCTGATGCAGTCCAAAGTGTGAGAGCAAACTTTTTTAGTTTATTAGATCGCTGAACAACAACCAATTCATCCGAATGGCCTTCATTCGTATCAAACCAATAATTACCATTTAATTTAACAATCATTTATAACCCTCCTATGCATAATTGCACAAAATTTCGTCCATATTAATAAAAAAGAGAGGTGATACCTGATGTTACCGTGGGTTCTTATCGCTGTAGGTGCAGTTCTTATTACTTATTCCCAACTTCCACTTTAATTTCTGATTTTCTTTTTAAGTCATTATAAATAAGTGATTTTGCATAACCAGAAAAATTCTTAATATCTTTAACAAATTCAAATAGCTTTTTATCACCGGGGTTATCTAAATTAAACGATATAGGCTTATTCTTCATCGTTGTCATTTCATTACCTCCCATGTCATGTTATTAAATGATATGGGATTACATTTTATTTTATGCACAAAATTTCGTCAAAAATGATAAAAAAATAGGCATCCTAATTCGGAGGCCATATATCATATACGGATTTATTTAATGCGTCTGCAATTAAATAAGCTTTATCCAATTGCGGCGCCGTACCTCTTATATAAGAAGTAATTGTATTTCTATGTACTCCAGTTTTATCGGAAAGCCATGCGATTGTCCGTCCGTCTAATAATTCTTTTAATCGGCATTCCATATTATCACCTCAATATGTAAATTCGCTTAAATGCTGTGCAATCCTGCATAACATATCATCTAATTACATCTAATTTTGCAATAAAAAAGCCCTTCATGTCGGAAGGGTATAGAGGTGCTATAAAAACTGTTTGCCTACACTACACAGTTTATGAGGGCGTGGGCGTAAATAGAACTAAATTCGTTAAAAAGGGAGGAAAAGTTATGTATTATTATTTTGCTTTAGGATTAATATCAGGTTTATTTTTCGGGTATATTTTGTGTATCTCTGTTAATATGGTAAAAAAGGGGATAAACATTAATTTACTTGGGTATGAATTAAAAATTCAAAAGAGTAATAAAATTGAAGTAGTTGAGCCTAAGAAAAAATATAGCAAACTACAACTATAGTATCAAAATAAAACTCCACCCCAAGTTTACCCCGTATTCACCCCATTATTTTTGATAGTAAATGAAAATATTAAATAAACAAAAATGAAATTTACAATTTTACTGTTGTTTATGATAGGTCTTGAAAAGTTAAAAAAACATAGTACAGAATTCGACTTCAAGTGCATCCTTGGGAAAGGGAACAATATATGTCTATATATTAATAAGATTAAAAAAGAGAATCCGCCGTCGATTCTCTTTTTTAATCTTAATTTAGTTTCTAAATTTATATTATTGGAGTCTTAGTGTACGTGTCGATATAGGCCGATAACCTTTCCTAGTATACTTACATTTTTATACAGTAAAGGTTCCATCGTTGCATTTTCAGGTTGTAATCGGATATGGTCTTTTTCTTTAAAGAATCGTTTTACGGTTGCTTCATTTTCCTCCGTCATTGCGACAACAATATCCCCATTATTAGCGGTACTTTGTTGTTTAACAATAACCATATCCTTGTCTAGAATACCAGCCTCTATCATACTTTCTCCATCAATAATAAGGACAAATAAATTATCATCAGGACTTGTAGTTGAGGATGGAAGTGGAATATATTCTTCTATATTTTCAACAGCTGTAATTGGTACCCCTGCTGTTACTTTCCCTATGACAGGTGCATAACGAGCTTCATCTTTTGGAATATTACTTTCTTCTGATTGATCTAAAATTTCAATTGCTCTAGGTTTAGTAGGGTCTCTTCTAATATACCCCTTGTTCTCTAACCTTTCTAAATGACCGTGAACTGTCGAACTAGATGCAAGTCCTACCGCTAAAGCTATTTCCCGAACGGAAGGTGGATAACCTTTTGTGTTTACTTCTTCTTTTATAAAATCGAGTATCATTTGTTGTCTATTAGAAAGTTTTGTCATCTATTACTCACCTCGCACATAACATTTAATATTGATAGTTTACCATTATTATCTAATTTAAGCAAACACTCGTTCGAATAATAGTTGACAAGACCATACGTTCGTGTGATAATGGATTTAACAAACGAACAAAGGTTCTGTTATTGGATAGGAGGACATTTTATGTTTGGAAATATTACGAAAACGGATCTTTTTTATTTAGTTTCATTTGGATTAACGTTAGGATTTGTATATGTTTCTATTATAATTAGTGCTTAGGTAGGTAGGAATCAATGAAAGCCATAATATATTGTCGTGTTAGTACAGATAAAATGACACAAGAAACGTCGCTTAGTCGTCAGAAAGATGAATTACTTAAATTAGCAGGTAGACATCAAATAGAAGTTATCGAGTGTATAGAGGAAAAGGCTAGTGGGTATGAAATTAATAGAGATGGAATTTTTGCGATGTTAGAATTTTTTTCTGAAGAGAAAGCGGATTGTTTATTGATACAGGATGAAACTAGACTTGGAAGAGGAAATACAAAAATTGCATTATTTCATCAATTACATAAGTTAAAAATACCTATTTATACTGCAATTCATGATGGGGAATTAGAATTGTCGGAATCAGATTCTATGGTTTTGCAAATAGTAGGTATTGTGGAGGAGTATCAAAGAAAAATTCATAATGCAAAGATAAAAAGAGGAATGAAAAGAGCAATTGAAAAAGGATATAACCCCTCTAGAAATCTATCAAATCAACATAAAGCAATTGGTAGGGAAAGGGTAGAGTTTCCGATTGAAGAAGTAGTCAGATTAAGGGGAAATAATTTAACCTTTGAAGAAATTACAAAAACACTAAATGGAATGGGTTTTGATGTATCAAAAGCAACTGTTCATAGAAGATACCAAGAGTACCATAATACTTGAATATGTTAATATGGAATAGTAAGATTTATGGCAAGAACTTAAAAAGATTGTTAAAAAAGGCTCTTGTCTTTATTTAAATAGAAGGGAAAACATTTTATATGCTTTCAAAAGAAAAATTAAATCGTATCAATGAATTAGCTAGAAAATCAAAGAGTGTAGGACTGACTGAGGAAGAAGTAAAAGAACAAAAGGAATTACGTGAAGATTATTTAAAAAACGTCAGAAGCTCTTTTAAAAATCATATGAAATCAATGACTGTAATCGATCCTAGAGGAAACGATGTAACTCCAAAGAGAGTTAGAGAATTACAAGAGAGAAATAGAAAAAATTAATAATTCGATAGTGTTACTAAGAATTTTTTTGTTTGAGAAATAAACTAACTTCGCTTGTGACATACTAATGTGGAATATGCTGAAGACTTATTCATGAGTGAAAGGAGTTAACTATTTTGTCAAACGTGGAAAACTTGTCAATTAACACGATTCGTACATTATCAATTGATGCAATAGAAAAGGCTAATTCTGGGCACCCTGGTTTACCTATGGGAGCAGCTCCAATGGCGTATACACTATGGACAGATTTTATGAATCATAATCCAAAGAATTCAAAATGGTTTAATCGTGATCGTTTTGTTTTGTCAGCGGGTCACGGTTCCATGCTTTTATATAGTATGCTTCATTTATCTGGCTATGAGGTTACTATAGAAGATCTAAAAGAATTTCGCCAATGGGATTCAAAAACACCCGGGCACCCTGAAGTTCATCATACAGACGGAGTAGAAGCAACAACAGGACCTTTAGGCCAAGGTATTGCAATGTCTGTAGGTATGGCGATGGCAGAAGCGCATTTAGCTAGTAAGTTTAATCAGGCAGACATTTCCATTGTGGATCATTATACTTATGCACTTATTAGTGATGGGGATTTAATGGAAGGCATTTCCCATGAAGCTGCCTCATTAGCTGGACATCTTAAATTAGGGAAACTGATAGCACTTTATGATTCCAATGATATCTCATTAGATGGTGATTTACATAAATCATTCTCTGATAACACGGAGCAACGTTTTAAAGCTTACGGCTGGCAAGTTCTTCGAGTGGAAGATGGAAATGACATTGAAGAAATTCGAAATGCAATAAAAGAAGCTCAAGCAAATACAGAACAACCTACTCTTATTGAGATAAGAACTGTAATTGGATACGGGTCACCTAATAAATCGGCATCAGCCGCTTCTCATGGAGCTCCTCTTGGAGTGGATGAGGTTAAATTAACAAAAGAATTTTACGAATGGGCCCATGATGATTTTCATGTGCCTGACGAAGTTTATGCTGATTTTTATGAGAAGATTGTTAAAAATGGCTCAAATAAAGAGGCGGAATGGAATGAATTATTAAGTTCGTATAAAGAAAAATATCCTGAATTAGCTAAGGAGTTAGAATTAGCTATAAATGATAAATTGCCAGATGGATGGGAAAGGAATCTCCCTGTATATGAAACGGGTTCTTCCCTTGCTTCTCGCGCATCATCAGGGGAAGTTTTAAATGCTATCTCAAAATCTGTTCCTAGCTTTTTTGGTGGAAGTGCGGATTTAGCAGGTTCAAATAAAACATACATGAATGATGAAGAAGATTTCTCAAGAGATAACTACGCTGGAAGAAATATTTGGTTCGGAGTACGTGAACATGCTATGGGGGCTGCCTTAAATGGAATGGCTTTGCACGGTGGTTTAAAAGTATATGGTGGTACTTTCTTCGTATTCAGTGATTACTTAAGGCCTTCTATTCGTCTCGCGTCCATCATGAATACGCCTGTTACTTATGTATTTACTCATGATTCCATTGCAGTTGGAGAGGATGGACCAACACATGAACCAATTGAGCAATTAGCAGCCTTGAGAGCAATGCCAGGATTATCTGTTATAAGACCCGCTGATGGAAATGAAGTGCAAGCGGCATGGCGTATAGCACTTGAATCAACTGACAGACCAACAGCACTTGTGCTTACAAGACAAAATTTGCCTACATTGGATGGTACGAAAGAAGCCGCATATGACGGTGTGAAAAAAGGAGCTTATATTGTAAGTAAAGCTGAAAAAGAAACTCCAGATGCGCTACTTCTTGCAACTGGTTCAGAAGTCTCGCTTGCTGTTGAAGCTCAAAAAACTCTTCAAGGAAAAGGTATTGATGTCTGTGTTGTAAGCATGCCATCATGGGACCGATTTAATGAACAAGATGAAGCTTATAAAAATAAAGTGATTCCTCCACAAGTAAAAAATCGTATTTCTATTGAAATGGCATCTTCGTTAGGTTGGCATAAATATGCTGGAGATCATGGTATTGTGTTAGCTATTGATAAATTTGGCGCCTCAGCACCCGGAGAAAAAGTGATTGAAGAGTATGGGTTTACAGTTGAAAATGTGGTGAAACAAGTAGAAGCACTTGTCAAATAATATAAGGAGATGGTTCTTAAGGATAAGAACCGTCTCTTTTAAAACTACCCATGCCAATCTAGTTTTATTTAAATAAGTATTGCATGGTCAATCCTCGTAAATAAAGTATTCCTCAATAAATTCGCCTCTCGACAAAACTAGTGATAGTTTGCATCTTAATGTGACACAATTCTTATCGCTTGATTCGTATAATGGAGTGAAAGGGAGGCATTAAGATGTATGATTACTCTATTTATTGGATTAAACAAGAAATAGCAAACCACTATTTCCATAAAAGTGATATATTGTACCGCTTCTTTGAAGAATATCATCACAATAAAAATCGTATAGATTTAAGAAAGCAATTTTTATATATTACTAAAAATATTGAAAAAGATACCATTATTTCTATATTAAAATATAACTTGAAAGATGATGTTCAAATTAAGCAAAATGGTTCTACTAGCGAAATATATGATAATGGACACTTTATTTCTTTACATATTGATAAAAAACAATTAAACTTTCGAAGTAGATCACTTCAAGATGCAGAAGAATTTTTATTCCCAGTATTACGACTAATCCACCCACTTTTTTTTGTTGTCGGACATCGTGATCAAAATTACGGTTGGATTTCTCCTATAAAATTTCCTAGAAATATTGATAGGAATCAAGTATTGTATTCTTGTCGTTGATTTAATATACTGTATAAGAGACAACACGAAGGAGGAAACTTATCATGGCTACTATATGGGTCGTACTAATTGCTATAGCAGCGTTAATAGCTGGTGTTGCTCTTGGTTTTTTCCTTGCAAGGAAATATATGATGGATTACTTGAAAAAGAATCCTCCGATTAATGAGCAAATGCTTCGTACCTTAATGATGCAGATGGGTCAAAAGCCATCACAGAAGAAAATTAATCAAATGATGCGTGCAATGAACAATCAAATGGATAAGAATTAATTAATAATTTTTAGATTTGATGATGTTTTTAGGTGTCAACGATCTTAACACTTTTAGATTTATTTGGTTAATTTCTAAGAAAACCACTCTTTCTTTTTAGCTAACTAGAAAGGGTGGTTTTTAATATGTATATATCGTTAGTGAATGCCATTCGAATGTATATTTCCTTGTTTTGTCATAATTGTCTGCCCAGGTATAGGGACAATTTGATAAAATAATATAAAGGAGGATTTTTCCATGTCAGAAATTAATGTTTTCCTTGCTTTTGGCGCAGGGTTCCTTTCGTTTATTTCACCATGTGTCTTACCCTTATTTCCTGTGTTTTTATCGTATATTACCGGAATGAGTGTAAGTGAAATTAATGATGAAAATAAAAAATTAAACAAGAAGGCATTTATTCATACAGTCTTTTTCTTACTTGGTTTTTCCAGTATTTTTATTATGATTGGTTTTACCTCAAGCTTTATTTCTGATTTTCTTTTAACGTATCAGAATATCATTAGACAAATAGGTGCTATTTTAATCATCTTTTTCGGGTTAGTAATTGTAGGAGTTTTAAATTTTAAATTTTTAATGCAAGATAAAAAAATAACTTTTAAAAATCGTCCGACTGGATTTTTTGGATCATTCATTATAGGGATGGCGTTTTCATTAGGTTGGACACCTTGTACTGGTCCGATATTAGCAATTGTCCTTTCACTTGCTGCAACAAATCCTAATATTGGATTAATTATGATGGTAGCTTACATATTAGGTTTTTCTATTCCATTTCTGTTTTTATCTTATTTTATTGGGAAACTTAATTGGATTAAAAAGCATAGTCAACGATTAATTAAAATTGGTGGTTATGTTATGATAGTTATTGGTATTGCGCTATTTTTTGACTGGATGACGAAATTTACAGCATTTTTAGCCGGATTCTTTGGCTTTTCGGGGTTTTAAAGGTTAATAACACGTGGTATAATTTATCACATCTGTATTAGATGTAACTATACTCCACTAAATGGTTCTATTAATTTTGAATACGTTTTAGAAGAGGTGTAAGATGCAACAAAATAATTTAATATTACGTACAACGACGACTTTAATTGCGTTTTTGTTATTAGGGTTTGCCATTTATCTGTTTTTTGCTGGTCATAACTCACCAGGCGGTGGATTTGTTGGTGGATTAATGACGTCGGGAGCTGTATTGTTACTTTATATGGCATATGGTATTGAGTCAGTAGATAAAATGCTTCCAATTAATTTCAGAATTCTAATTCCTATTGGATTAGCTACTGCACTTGCTACTGGAGCCGGATCATTTCTTTTTAATGTACCATTTTTAACACATACATTTGGATACTTTTATTTTCCGATTTTTGGGGAAGTAGAATTAGCAACAGCAATGCTTTTTGATTTAGGGGTTTATTTTACAGTAGTTGGATCTGTAATGACTACTATACTAACCATTGCAAATGATCAAAAAGTTTGAAATGTACCTACTTATTACTAAGAAAGCTTGTATATGAGAGCTTCGAGAGAGTGATGTTTTGTGTTTTGGTTGATTTCTAGCACTATTGTTTTTGCCGGAATGGCCGTATTTATGATTTTTATTCGATTAAAAGCTGCAAAAAAGCCAGCTTCTATTAAAAAAATTATTTTGCCCCCAATTATGATGAGTACAGGGGCTTGGATGTTTATCATTCCAGAATTTCGTGTGGAATGGCTGCAAGTATTGGAAGCTTTAAGTTTAGGAATTATTTGTTCGATATTTTTAATAAAAACTTCCAAGTTTGAAGTGAAAGATACTGAGGTGTATTTAATGCCATCCAAAGCTTTCCCATTTATTTTGTTTGGATTACTCATTGTAAGATTAGTTGTTAAACTAATAATAGGAAGTTATATTTCATTTGGGGAAACAACAGGAATGTTCTTCTTGTTAGCACTAGGGATGATTGTAACTTGGAGAATTGTGATGCTTTTCCAATTTTTGAAAATTAGAAGAAGTATAGTTTAAAAGCGACTAACTTATTTGTTAGTCGCTTCTTTCTTTTTATACTTTTCTTCCCAATTGTCAGCGTAGTTTTCTTTTGACAAATGAAATAGATATTCGTATGGGTTAACATCTATTTGTTTTTCATTTAGTTTTTTTCTTAAGAATTTGTGGTCACGCTTTGGAGTTGCTAGGATATATCCTTCTACTAAAATTTCTTGATCAATAATATCTTTCCCTTTTTTTAATGCAACTTCTCCAATTTTACTTGCGATACTCTGTTTTGCTACATCACGAAACAGTTCAGGAACAGGAGAGACTAACTCATTTAATAAATCTTTCTCTTCTTCATTCCACATATGTTTTGTTTGATTGAGATAATGTAATTCCCAATCCATCATCGATTTTCCATCTGCTTTTGGTATTTGTTTCAAAAATTTGCGGAACATAAAAAATCCACCTATAGCAAGAAGAGTAATAAGTAGAACACCCCAACCAACTAATAAAAATCCCATATTTTCACCTTTTCTTGAATATTTTTTTCATTAAGAAAGTGTATAAATTTTAAATACTTATTTTACTTTTAAAGGAAATATAGTATCATTACATAATAATAACGAAATTACATATGTGTTTACACATTTAATTATAATATTCATAAATAAGACAAACAAGTATCATATTCGATAGATTTTTTCATATATATGAAATAGAGATATAAAAACCTGGTATTCGCCAAACTTTTAAAGGGCTTGCCTTAGTTGTGCCTAAGCAAATCTTTACGGTGGAGATTTATCGTATCCCAAGATTGGAAAGATTTTTATACTTTTCTACCTGCTAAAATTAATGAAGAAGGGGAGGGTGTAATGGGTTTGGAAAATGTGATAACGAACAAGCTAGATACAAGTTCCTCACTGCCAAATTGTAATTCTAAGATAGATAAACAAGTGCTTAATGCGAAATACTCTATGCTACCCTTATCTATATTTGATTGGATTGAAAATAACCAAAGTCAGATTGTAGTTGTTTATGATGAAAGCGGAAAAATTATTTTTGTTTCTAGTTCCATTGAAAAAATATTAGAATATAACACAAAAGATATTTTAGGTAAGTATTGGTATCAGCTTTTAACGCGTGAAGAGAAACGTTACATATCCGATAACTATGAAGGAATCGAAAATAGGAGTCAGGCATTCATTATTAGTTTGTCCGACAAAAATGGCGGAAAAATGCTGACAGAATGTAGTCTTTGTAAGATTGTTGAAGATCAAAAAATCTATTATGTTTCTCTGTTAAATGATATTACGGAACAAAAGGAAGCGGAGAAATTACTAATTCGATCGGAAAAAATGTCAATAGCAGGTCAATTAGCTGCCGGGGTTGCCCATGAAATACGAAACCCTTTAACATCTATCAAGGGATTTTTGCAGTTATTACAAGCAGGGATTGATCGTAAGGAAGAATATTATAAAATTATGATAGAAGAAATAGAGAAAATGGAAAAAATCACTTCTGAATTACTATTCATATCTAAGCCTTTAACTGATTTAAAACGATTGGAATCTTTATATGAAATGGTCACTGATACGATTAATTTATTACAGACACAGGCTAAGCTTAAAAATATCCAAATCTTGGTGGAACAGCCTATCATAGAATCCATTTACTGTGACAAGTCGCAAATTAAACAAGTATTATTAAATATAGTGAAGAATGCTATTGAAGCAATGGAAGAACCCGGTAAAATAACGATTAGTGTTCAAACGACAAATGATTATGTCAATGTACATATTTCAGACGAAGGTCCTGGGATCCCAGAAGAAATTTTACATAAATTGGGGGAACCTTTCTTTACCACGAAGAAAAATGGAACTGGGCTAGGCATTATGATATGCAAAAATATATTGGAAGATCACCATGGATTACTGGAAATCTATAAAAATAAAGATAAAGGTAGTACCTTTAAATTAAGTTTTCCAAAAGAAATATAGAGGCTTTTATTAAAAATACACCCTTAAGAGGAACTGGCTTTAGGGTGTTTTTTACTAGTTGTATTAAAGAAAATGAATTAGATTATGTAAAGTGATAAGAAAAACTTATCACTTTACATAATTTTTTTATATAGGTTGACATGCAATAAATATTTGTCTAATTGTCGTTAATCCTATAAGATAGAAGTGTAAATATATTTATATTTTTATAGTTTATGAGAATTTTGCGTTTTATTGTCAGATTAACAACTAGAAACGCGGCTATGTAGAAAGGGGCAGAAATATGGGGAAAGACAACTTTAACTCGAAGAAACAGTTTGAATTGAATGGTAAAAAGTATAACTACTATGATTTAAAAGCTCTTGAGGAGGCTGGATTAGGTAGTATTAAACGTCTACCGTTTTCCGTTCGTGTATTATTAGAATCAGTTGTTCGTCAATATGATGGGCACCAAATAAAAGACGAACATGTAAAAGCGCTTACTAAATGGGGAACAAAAGAAGGTGAAGGTGTAGATGTACCTTTTAAACCTTCCCGTGTCATCCTTCAAGATTTTACTGGTGTCCCGGCTGTCGTGGACTTAGCTTCATTAAGAAAAGCAATGGTTGATTTAGGTGGTAAACCAGAAGAAATTAATCCGGAAGTACCAGTAGATTTAGTAATTGATCATTCCGTACAAGTGGATCAATATGGAACTGCTAATGCACTAAAAGCAAACATGGATTTAGAATTTGAGCGTAATGCAGAGCGTTATGAGTTTTTAAACTGGGCACAAAAAGCATTTGATAATTACCGTGCTGTTCCACCTGCAACTGGTATTGTTCACCAAGTAAACTTAGAGTACCTTGCTAACGTTGTTCACGGAATTGAAAATGAAAACGGTGAATATGATGCATATCCAGATACACTTGTAGGTACCGATTCCCATACTACTATGATTAATGGTTTAGGAGTACTCGGATGGGGTGTTGGTGGTATTGAAGCGGAAGCAGGAATGCTTGGACAACCATCTTATTTCCCATCACCAGAAGTTATTGGGGTTAAATTTACTGGAAGTTTTCCAAATGGAACTACAGCAACTGACTTAGCTCTCAAAGTAACACAAGTTTTACGTGAGAAAAATGTAGTAGGTAAATTTGTTGAGTATTTTGGTCCTGGTCTGAAAGATATGCCACTAGCGGATCGTGCTACGATAGCTAACATGGCTCCAGAATATGGTGCTACTTGTGGATTCTTCCCTGTAGATTCCGAAACATTAAATTATTTACATTTAACAGGCCGAAGTGAAGAACAAATTAACCTGGTAGAAAAATATTGTAAAGAAAATAACTTATGGTATTCTGCAGATCAAGCTGATCCAGAATATACTGAGATTGTGGAAATCAATTTATCTGAGTTGGAACCAAACCTTTCTGGTCCAAAACGTCCACAAGACTTAATTCCTCTATCTGGGATGCAAAAAGAATTTAATAAAGCAGTAACTGCGCCTGAAGGTAACCAAGGGTTCGGTATGGACAAATCAGAATTCGATAAAGAAGTATCAATCAGTAATCCGGATGGATCTAACTCTGTTATGAAAACTGGATCTATCGCAATTGCTGCGATTACTTCTTGTACGAATACATCTAACCCATATGTAATGCTAGGTGCTGGGTTAGTAGCGAAGAAAGCTGTAGAAAAAGGCTTAAAAGTTCCTGGATATGTGAAAACATCTCTAGCACCAGGTTCTAAAGTTGTTACACGTTATCTAGCAGATGCTGGATTACAGGTTTATTTGGATCAATTAGGTTTCAACTTAGTTGGTTATGGATGTACAACTTGTATCGGTAACTCAGGCCCATTACGTGAAGATATTGAGAAAGCGATTCAAGACAGTGATTTACTAGCTTCTTCCGTATTATCAGGTAACCGAAACTTTGAAGGGCGTATTCATCCATTGGTAAAAGCTAACTATTTAGCTTCTCCACCACTTGTAGTTGCATACGCACTTGCTGGGACTGTAGATATTAACCTAGCGAAAGATCCTATTGGCCAAGATGCTGCTGGAAACGATGTTTATATGAATGATATCTGGCCTACTATGCAAGAAATTAAAGATGAAGTTGCTAAAGTAGTAACACCAGAAATCTTCCGTAAAGAATACGAAAATGTTTTCGATTCCAACGAAAAATGGAACGAAATTGCTACAACGGATGAACCATTATTCGAATGGGATGAAGATTCCACTTATATTCAAAATCCTCCATTCTTTGAAGGTTTATCTAAAGAAGCTGGAAAAGTAGAAGATTTAAATAATTTACGTGTCATCGGTAAATTTGGTGATTCAGTCACAACGGACCATATCTCTCCAGCAGGTGCTATTGCTAAGGATATGCCAGCGGGTAAATACCTACAAGAAAAAGGTGTTTCACCACGTAACTTTAACTCTTATGGTTCTCGTCGTGGTAACCATGAAATTATGATGCGTGGGACATTTGCGAATATTCGTATTCGTAACCAAATTGCTCCAGGAACGGAAGGTGGCTATACAACTTATTGGCCAACAGAAGAAGTTATGCCTATTTATGATGCGGCTATGAAATATCAAGAGTATGGCACTGGACTTGCTGTTTTAGCTGGTAAGGACTATGGTATGGGGTCATCTCGTGACTGGGCAGCTAAAGGTACAAACCTTTTAGGAATTAAAGTAGTTATTGCAGAAAGTTTCGAACGTATTCACCGTTCAAACTTGGTAATGATGGGAGTTCTTCCACTACAATTCCAAAAAGGGGATAGTGCTGAAAAACTAGGCTTAAGCGGTAAAGAAACGATTAATGTTGAAATCGATGAAAAAGTTAAACCACATGACCTAGTGAAAGTAACAGCAACAGACGTAGAAACTGGAAAAGTAACTGCTTTTGAAGCAATTGCGCGTTTTGATAGTGAAGTGGAAGTTGATTACTATCGTCACGGCGGAATTCTTCAAATGGTATTACGTAATAAAGTTGAGCATACACATGCGTAAGTAAGATATTAAAACACTCGTACACAAGTTGTATGAGTGTTTTTTAATGCTGGAGAAGGCAGTAAAATATAGTGAACATAAATAAATTAATTTTAAAGATTATTATAAAATTAAAGAGAAATGGCTATACTTCTATTTAGTGGGTAAAAAGAATAAAGGAGTGAATTGCCATTTCTTTAAAAAAGAAGCTGAATTTTGAAGAATTGGTTCAGCAAAATCGAAGACAAATATTAGAAGATAAAGAATTACTAGATAAAATTGAACAAAGGTTAGAAGACAAGTTTAAAGAAGCAAAGTAGTTTTTGATAGGCCCCTTAAAAAGGGCTTTTTTTACGTTAAGAAAGTATAAGAAAAAACAATTTAGAGATAATATAATTGATTAATGAAAGGAGAGTAAAAATTATGACTGAGAAGCAACATTTTCAACCAAATCCAGACGATCGCAGCGATAATAAAGAAAAATTGCAAAATATGATTGAGGATACGATACAAAATATCGAAAAGTCTGAAGAAACCCTTGAAAATTCAAGTGGGGAAGATAAACAACAAATTATGGCTAAAAACAAACGAAGAGAAGAAGCGATAGAAGGATTTAGAGAAGAAATCAAAGATGAATACCACTAGTTGAATTTTTGTAGAAGGTACCTTTAAAAACAGCTAAAGGTGCCTTTTTATATGCAAATATACTCACTTCCATGTTTGTTTCATGATAAAATAGTGGAAAAACTGAATCTAATATAGAGGAGTTTTCATTAAACTTCCCTGAAATATAGTTAAACCGAAAGCTTGTAATAAAGGAGAATAAAAATGGCATTTGGTGTAAAAAGAGATGAACTGATAGCTTGGAAGAAGACAGTATCTAGTGGAAATATAGGGATTTTAACACATTACTGGATGGATGAAAGATTTCCTGATAGCTATACCGTGACAAAGGTTGGCTGTATGGATGTCGAAAAATTAATAAAATGGGGGAAGCAATATGGGCTAGATCCAAAATGGATACATAGAGATGAAAGATTCCCACATTTTGATTTATTTGGGGGACATCAAAAGCAAGTATTAATAAATGAAAAACAGTGGGATCAGTTAAAACGATTTAATCTAAACGAATAAAAATAATAAAAGCCGATATAAAAGGAATCTATTTTTTCCTTTTATATCGGCTTTTTATAGGATTTTCAACTTTTTCTGGGACATAATCAACTCCACCCGGATGGAAGGGATGACATTTACTGATTCTTCTAATACTTAAATATAACCCTTTTATGACACCAAACTTTTGAAAAGCTTCTAAGCTATACGACGAACATGTAGGATAAAATCTACAAGTTGACGGTGTAAAGGGACTAATGGCCTTTTGATAAAATCTAATTAAAAACATAAAAATGTATTTCATTACTTTTCACCTGAATTTTTAAAGTCTCATTAATGATACAACATCACATCCACTTTATTTTAGGTTCCGTTCCATTTTTAATCCGCTTTAAATTCTCGCGATGTCGATAAAACACGAAAATAGTAAGTGCAGATATAACGATAATTAAACCAATATCTTTGAAAAAAATGGAAACTAGGATAGTAACCACTCCGGTAATCATGGAAGATAAAGAAACATATTTAGAAATATAAAGTGTTATAAGAAATGTTGCAATCATTATAATGAAAAGTAAAGGATTGATGCCAAGAATAATCCCTGATGAGGTTGCAACAGCTTTTCCACCTTTAAATTTAGCGAAGAGTGGGTATGTATGACCAATAACTGCGAAAAGGCCAATAATCAATCGATACACTTCCACATCAAAGATTAAAGGAATAAGAACAGCTATGGTGCCTTTTAAAATATCAGATAGAGTAACTATAATTCCCGCTTTCTTTCCTAGTACGCGAAATGCATTCGTAGCACCTAGATTTCCACTACCATGTTCACGAATGTCTATTTGAAAGCCTAATTTCCCAACTATGAGGGCGAAGGGAATCGATCCTAGTACGTAAGCTATTAGTCCAAATAACACATATTCCATGAATCAGTCCTACTTTCCGTATGAAATCTAAATTTTAAGCTAATCTTATTTTAGCATGAAATAAACATTAATAAAGAGAAACTTTAGATTGATGACGTAATCCTGGTTAAATCCATCAGAGCAATGGTTATGAAATGAAAAATGATAGATAACTATGATATAGTAAAAGTGACAACTATAAAGATAAATGAATATAACTATGAAGACAAGCATTTTTTTAAAATATTTTTAAAAACAGGAGGATTTATAATGGTGTGGGAAAATCCATCGAAAGAGGAACTAAAGGAAATTTTAGAAACAAAGAAAACAATTGCAGTAGTTGGCCTATCTAATAACCCAGAACGTACCTCATACCAAGTTTCTAAAGTTATGCAAGAAAATGGATATCGAATTATTCCAGTAAATCCAACGATAGATGAAGTTCTTGGAGAAAAAGCTTATGCTTCTTTAACAGATATACCTGAAGAATTCGATATTATTAATGTTTTTAGAAGACCTGAACATTTACCAGATGTTGCAAAAGAAGCAGCCAAAACAAACGCACGTATATTTTGGGCTCAACAAGGAATCGTAAATCAAGAGGCGTATGATTATTTAAAAGAACGAGATTTTACCGTTATAATGGATTTGTGTATTAAAGTCGTTCATGCTGTATTAGTTAACAAATAAAGAAGGAAAAAGGATGACTTCATTCATGTCATCCTTTTTTGCTGCCTTAATATAAATGTATAAATACGGCTGGATTATGCATGAAACTTGAGTTTATAGTATACTTATTATCACATTCCATTAAAATATAAAATGACTATTTAAATTTAAATGCTAATTTACAATGAGAAACATTTGTTCTAATATATATAAGAATGTTCCAGATTTTGAGGGGAGAGAAGATTTATTGACTAAGCAATCTACTCAATATACAGATGAATCCATTCAAGTTTTAGAAGGCCTAGATGCTGTAAGAAAAAGACCGGGAATGTATATTGGAAGTACAGACTCAAAAGGTCTTCATCACTTGGTATTTGAAATTGTTGATAACGCCGTTGACGAGGCACTTTCAGGGTACGGTGATGAAATAAATGTAACCATACATAAGGATAATAGTATTTCAGTAATTGATAAAGGACGAGGTATTCCCACTGGTATGCATCGAACCGGTAAAAGTACTCCAGAAGTCATATTTACCGTCCTACATGCCGGTGGAAAATTCGGACAGGGTGGTTATAAATCCAGTGGTGGTTTGCATGGTGTAGGTGCATCTGTAGTAAATGCATTATCCAAATGGTTTGAAGTAACTATTTATCGAGATGGACAAATCTTTTACCAACGTTTTGAAAATGGCGGAAAACCTGACGGAACACTAGAAAAAAGGGGAGCCACAAGGAAAACAGGAACCACAATCCACTTTAAACCAGATCCAACCATTTTTTCGACTATAACGTATGATTATGAAATTCTTTCAGAACGTCTACGAGAATCTGCCTTTTTATTAAAAGGCCTTACTATTAAACTGAAAGATGAACGAAATGAAGGAAGAACGGATACGTTTCTTTATCCAAATGGAATTGAATCCTTTGTGGACTACTTAAACGAGGAAAAGGATACATTACATCCAGTTGTTGCCTTTGAAGGGGAAGAACAAGGGATTGAAGTAGAATTCGCCTTTCAATTTAATGATGGCTACACAGAAAATATGTTATCCTTCGTAAACCATGTTCGTACAAGAGACGGTGGAACACATGAATCAGGCGCAAGAACTGGTATAACAAGAACCTTTAATGATTATGCTAGAAAAGTTTCTTTATTAAAAGAAAAAGAAAAAAATTTAGACGGATCTGATATTAGAGAAGGAATGTCTGCTATAGTTTCTGTGCGTGTTCCTGAAGATAAGTTACAATTCGAAGGTCAAACAAAGGGGAAATTAGGAACAACAGAAGCTAGATCTGTTGTAGATGCGGTTGTTTCGGAACATCTATCTTATTTCTTAGAAGAAAATGCGGATACAGCTACCATGTTAATTAAAAAGGCAATTAAGGCTAAAGAAGCTAGGGAAGCGGCGAGGAAAGCTAGAGAAGAAGCTCGTACAGGTAAAAAACGTAAACGTAAAGAAACACTTTTAAGTGGAAAGTTAACTCCTGCACAATCGAAAAACCCAAAAAGAAATGAACTATATTTAGTGGAGGGTGATTCCGCTGGTGGTTCTGCGAAACAAGGAAGAGATCGAAAATTCCAAGCTGTGCTTCCACTAAGAGGTAAAGTTATTAACACAGAGAAGGCTAAACTGCAAGATGTATTCAAGAATGAAGAAATCTCAACTATCATTCATACAATCGGTGCAGGAGTTGGAGCGGACTTTAATATAGAAGATGTTCAGTATGATAAAGTAATCATTATGACAGATGCAGACACAGATGGTGCCCATATACAAGTTCTTTTGCTTACTTTTTTCTATCGTTATATGCGCCCATTAATTGAATCAGGTAAAGTATATATTGCATTGCCACCACTTTTTAAAATATCAAAAGGAAAAGGGAAAAATGAAAAAATAGCTTATGCCTGGAATGAAGAAGAAATGAAGAAAGCCGTTCAGGAATTTAAAAATGGCTATCTCATTCAACGATACAAAGGTTTAGGTGAAATGAATGCAGATCAGCTATGGGAAACGACTATGTCCCCAGAAACCCGGACATTAATTCGTGTATCGATTGATGATTTGGCCCGTGCCGAACGACATGTTACAACGTTAATGGGAGATAAGGTAGAACCGAGAAGGAAATGGATTGAATCCCATGTACAATTCGGTCTAGAAGAAGACGATACGATATTAGCAAATGATAAAATTTCAAGGAATTAAGGGGGGATTGTTTTGGCAGAAATAGAACAATTTCTAGATCTTCCGTTAGAAGAAGTAATTGGTGACCGTTTTGGAAGATATAGTAAGTACATTATTCAGGATAGAGCACTGCCAGATGCTAGAGATGGATTAAAACCTGTACAACGAAGAATTTTGTATGCAATGCATGTAGAAAGAAATACCCATGACAAAGCATTCCGAAAATCGGCTAAAACAGTTGGTACAGTTATCGGTAATTACCATCCACATGGAGATTCATCCGTATACGAAGCGATGGTTCGTCTAAGTCAAGATTGGAAAAATCGAAATATGCTTATTGAAATGCATGGGAATAACGGAAGTATAGACGGAGATCCACCGGCAGCGATGCGTTATACGGAAGCAAGACTTTCTGCGATATCTTCTGAATTGTTACGTGATATTGATAAAGAAACGGTAGACTTTATTCCAAACTTTGATGAATCCACTCAAGAACCTGTTGTGCTTCCAGCTAAATTTCCAAACTTACTTGTGAATGGTTCAACAGGAATATCGGCTGGATATGCAACAGATATTCCACCGCATAATTTGGCAGAAGTAATAGATGCAGTCATTATGAAAATTGATAAACCAACTGTAACGGTAGATCAACTAATGACCGCAATTAAAGGCCCTGATTTTCCAACTGGTGGAATTATTCAAGGTGTAGAAGGAATTAAAAAGGCATATGAAACAGGAAAAGGGAAAATTGTCGTTCGCGGAAAAACAAAGATTGAATCGATTCGAGGAAATCGTGAACAAATTGTCATTGATGAAATTCCTTTTGAAGTAAATAAAGCAAATCTAGTGAAAAAAATGGATGAATTACGTATAGATCGAAAAGTAGAAGGGATTGCAGAAGTCCGAGATGAAACCGATCGGACAGGATTAAGAATCGTGGTGGAGCTAAAAAAAGAAGTAAATAGTGAAGGAGTTTTGAATTACCTATTCAAGAATACCGATCTTCAAGTAACCTACCACTTTAACATGGTTGCCATCAAGGATCGGACACCAAAATTACTTTCTCTTCCGCAAATCCTGGATGCGTATATTAATCACCAAAAAGATGTAGTGACAAGACAAACAACATTTGATCTGAAAAAAGCGAAAGACAGAGCGCATATTGTGGAAGGCTTAATCAAGGCTATTTCCATTCTTGATGAATTAATTGCAACGATTCGTGCTTCTAAAGATAAACAAGATGCGAAAAGGCAAATTATTGCTAAATATGATTTTACCGATGCGCAAGCTGAAGCAATCGTTATGTTACAGCTTTATCGCTTAACAAATACCGATATTACACAGTTAGAAAAAGAAGCTAATGAATTAAAAAAAGAAATTAATCAATTGGAAGAAATTTTAAACAGCGAAAAGAAACTATTTCAAACGATTAAACAAGATTTAAGAAATATTAAGAAAACCTTTGCTGATGAAAGAAGAACGGTTATAGAAGATGAGATTGAAGAAATAAAAATAGACATTGATGTCGTTGTGGCAAGTGAAGATGTTCTTGTATCTGTGACAAAAGATGGATACATAAAACGTACGAGCCTTAGATCCTATACCGCTTCTAATGGTGAGGATTTCGCTATGAAAGATCAAGACCATATCATAGGACTATTGGAAATAAATACGACAGACCATATATTAATTTTTACAAATAGAGGTAGATATCTGTCCATCCCAGTTCATGAATTACCAGATATCCGATGGAAGGATATGGGTCAACATCTTTCTAATTTAGCTACATTAGAAAATGGTGAACATGTCGTCCAATCAATCCCAATTCGTGAATTTAAAGACCAAGCATATCTCGTCTTCTTTACGAAGAACGGAATGGTGAAGCGTAGTGAATTAAAACTTTATAATGCCCAAAGACATTCTAAAGCACTCATTGCTTTAAACTTAAAAGGTGAGGATGAACTTGTGAGTGTTTTTGAAACTAATGGCAATTGTGACGTCTTTATTGCTTCTAATAAAGGTTATGGATTATGGTATCATGAATCGGAAATAAATATCGTCGGTCAACGAGCAGCAGGAGTAAAAGCAATTCAATTAAAAAATGATGAATATGTAGTAAATGGTCAAGTCTTTGACGAATTATCTGAACCATCATTAGTTGTCATCACTCAACGTGGTGCATGTAAACGAATGAAGCTTAATGAATTTGAGAAAACGAGCCGTGCAAAACGTGGCTTAGTTATGCTAAGAGAATTAAAGAATAAGCCTCATCGTATAAAAGGTTTCTTTATTGTCCATGAAAATGAAAGTCTGGAATTTATGACAGAAGATGGAGAATTGCATCGTGTGTATCCATTAGAGTTAACAACGAGTGATCGTTATAGTAATGGATCCTTTATTATCGATAGTGATTCACATGGCGAAGTAACAGAAGTATGGAAAGAATCTTCATATCAAACGCCTTTTAATGAATCAAATGACTGATTCTGTAATATGATTTAATGTAACACTTTTTTATTATTATCCTTAATAACGGTTTAGGTAGATAATTAGGATGGCCATCCTAATTATCTATTTTATTAGAAAACTTGGCATTCGCTATTAGGTTGGCGAATGACTTAGTTGTACTTATGCAAATCTTTAAGGTGGGGCGAGTAATCGGAGCCCCAGACGGGAAAGATTTTATACTTTCCTTACTGCAAATAAAGGTAAAGAGGTGCAAGGTTATGGACTTTGAGTTAACGAAAGAGCAAAAGATGATCCAATCTGTTGTTCGTGAATTTGCCAATCAAGTTATCCGTCCAAGGGCAATTGAGATTGATAAAGAGGCGAAGTTTCCATTAGATATCTTTCAAAAAATGGGTGAACTAGGATTAATGGGGATTCCCTTTCCAGAACAATATGGAGGGTCAGGCGGAGACACGGTTTCTTACGCCATTTGCGTAGAAGAAATTGGAAACGCTTGCGGGAGCACCGGGCTTAGTTATGCTGCCGCTGTATCACTTGGTGCAAGTCCATTTTATTATTTTGGAACAGAGGAACAAAAACAAACATATTTAACCCCACTAGCGGAAGGGAAATATTTAGCTTCTTTTGGATTAACAGAGCCAAATGCGGGTTCCGATGCAGGAGGAACAAAAACTACTGCATATTTAGATGGAAATGAATATGTCATAAATGGGGAAAAGTGTTTTATTACGAATGCTAGTTATGCTGAACTATTAATTGTTACAGCGGTGACGGGAAAAAACGAAAAAGGGAGAAATTTAATAACCGCTTTTATAGTACCAACGAATACAGATGGTGTATCGATTACAAGTGATTATGATAAGATGGGTGTCCGTGGATCGGATACCGCACAAATTGTATTAGAAAATGTCAGAGTACCAAAAGAGAACATATTAGGAAAAGCCAATAAAGGATTTAACCAATTTCTCACAACATTAGATGGGGGAAGGATATCGATAGCAGCTCTTGGATTAGGTGTGGCCCAGGCTTCATTGAATAAGGCACTACAATATGCAAAAGAGAGGGAGCAATTTGGAAAACCGATAGCTAAATTCCAAGCGATACAGTTTAAGTTAGCGGATATGGCAATGGAAATTGAACTTGCTAGAAACATGGTATATAAAGCAGCATGGTTAAAAGATAAAGGTAAAGCTTTCAGCAAAGAAGCAGCTTATGCAAAACTGTTTGCAACAGAAACTGCATTTCGAGCCGCAAATCAAGCAATTCAAATTCTTGGAGGAAACGGTTATATGAGAGAGTATGAAGTAGAAAGATATTTACGGGATGCAAAACTATTAGAAATAGGCGAAGGTACGTCCGAGATTCAAAGATTAATTATTGCTAGAGAATTAGGTTGTTAGGACCACAGGATATATGACAAGTTACCCACTACCACAATAAATACCCCACTAGATCAAAAAATCTGCATAATAGAATAACTACTTGAAAAATTTCCGAAATCCCTCATTTTAGGACCAATAATTTTAGACACGTATTGAAAAACGAAAACAAAAGATAATCCAAATAATACTTCTTTAAGCCTGTTCTTAATATGAGGTGAAATTAATAAAATGTAATACAGCGACCACAGTTAAGAAGGATTCTATTATAAAAATGAGGAGGAATAGATGTGCACGAATTAAAAGCGATGATGGCGGGAAGTGTTTGGGAAGTTTGTGTCGAGGTTGGAGATAAGGTTGAAGAAGGTCAAGATGTCGTGATCTTGGAATCCATGAAAATGGAAATTCCATTAGCCTCTGAAGTAACAGGGACGGTCAAAGAGGTAAGAGTTTCTAAAGATGACTTTGTGAACGAGGATGATGTTTTAATTGTTATAGATTGAAAATAGACGCTTTAGTTTCGATTGAAAAAAGAACTAAAGCGTGTTCTTGGTCAATATTGTAGTATAAAACTGAAAAAGGGGATAGGCAATGATTCGACTCGAGATAAAAGATGAACATATTGCGATAATTACCTTAAATCGTCTAGAGGCAGCAAATGCATTGTCAACGTCTTTTCTTGATTTACTAAATGAAAAAATAGATTTAATTCATAAGAATCCAAACATATATTGTGTCATTCTGACTGGGGCAGGGGAGAAAGCTTTTTGTGCAGGTGCGGATTTAAAAGAACGAAAGGGAATGAGTGATAGTCAAGTTATTGCTGCGGTTCGTTATATTGGTGAAACAATATCTAACATAGAGAAATTACGTATGCCGGTCATTGCAGCAATAAACGGAGTGACATATGGTGGTGGTCTTGAACTAGCTTTAGCCTGTGATTTACGGATTGCAAGTTCCCATGTAAAGCTAGGTCTAACCGAGACATCGCTTGCTATTATTCCAGGTGCTGGTGGCACACAAAGGTTACCTAGATTAATAGGATTAGGACAGGCAAAACGGCTTATTTATACTGCAAAACCAATTACAGCAGATGAAGCGTTATCGATTGGTTTAGTAGAGCAAATTGTAGAGAAATATGAACTGATTACTACAGCTATGTTACTGGCAAAAACGATTGCTAGTAACGGACCTATCGCTTTACAACAAGCTAAACTGGCAATGGATAAAGGGATGGAAACAGATTTAAATACCGGACTTACGATTGAGCATCTGGCTTACCGTGAAACGATTCCTACAATGGATAGATTAGAAGGATTAAAGGCATTCAGTGAGAAACGAAAACCTAATTATAAAGGGCAATAAAGGGGGAGGTTAGAACGTATGTCTAGAAACGAAGACTTGAACCGAACGAAGGAAAGAATAGAAAAAGGAGGCCCGGAAAAATATCATCAAGCAAATGAAGATAAGGGGAAATTATTCGTTCGAAAACGTCTGGAAATTTTATTGGATGATGGTGTAGATGTAGAGGATGCATTTTTTGCGAACGGTCTTGATAAGAATTTCCCAGCTGATGGTGTAGTAACAGGGATAGGGCGAATAAATGGTCAAAAGGTTTGTGTAATGGCAAACGATTCTACTGTTAAAGCAGGCTCATGGGGGAAGAGAACGGTAGAAAAGATTTTGCGAATTCAAGAGACAGCTATGAAACTAGAAATACCGATTTTTTATTTAGTAGACTCGGCTGGAGCAAGAATAACGGATCAAGTCGAAATGTTTCCTGGTAGACGTGGTGCAGGCCGAATTTTTCATAATCAAATCAAATTATCTGGACGTGTTCCACAAGTTTGCTTGCTATTTGGACCATCGGCAGCGGGTGGTGCCTATATCCCTGCTTTCTGTGACATCGTTATTATGGTAGAAGGAAATGCATCGATGTATTTAGGCTCTCCGCGTATGGCTGAAAAAGTTATCGGTGAAAAAGTGACGTTAGAAGAAATGGGTGGCGCAAGAATGCATGCAAGTGTGTCTGGAGTTGGGGATGTATTAGTTTCATCCGAAGAAGATGCCATTACTTATGCACGTAAATATATTACTTATTTTCCGGCTAATTTCAGAAGTAAGCCAAATAGAATGCAGGCGTTTGAAGTCCAAACATATGAGAAGCCTATATCGGAACTAATCCCTAAAAATCAAAATGCACCGTTTAATATGTTTGATTTAATCAATCGAATTATAGACGAAGGAACTTTTTGTGAGATAAAAAAATTATTCGCCCCGGAATTAATAACTGGAATGTCACGGATCAATGGTCAAGTAATTGGTGTGGTAGCGAATCAGCCACGAGTAAAAGGTGGAGTTCTATTTACCGATACAGCTGATAAAGCAGCTAAATTTATTCAATTATGTGATGCGTTCAATATTCCGCTTTTATTCCTAACTGATGTTCCCGGATTTATGATAGGGACAAAAGTAGAACGACAAGGAATTATCCGTCATGGTGCAAAAATGTTATCTGCAATGAGTGAAGCAACTGTCCCTAAGATTTCCGTTATCGTCAGAAAAGCGTACGGTGCAGGATTATATGCGATGGCAGGTCCGGCTTTTGAACCGGATTGTGTGTTGGCCTTTCCTGATGCGCAAATTGCAGTAATGGGTCCGGAAGCGGCAGTAAATGCGGTATATGCAAATAAAATAGCACAGCTTCCAGAAGAGGAACGCTTGGCATTTATTAAGGAAAAGCAAGAAGAGTATCGGGAAGAAATTGATATTTATCGACTTGCATCGGAAATGGTGATTGATGATATTATCCAACCTGACACATTGAGGGAGGAGTTAATTAAAAGGTATTCCATTTATCAAGACAAAAATGTCCAATTTACAGAAAGAAAACATGGCGTGTATCCAGTTTAATGGAAATGAACAAGGTAAGGGTAGCCAATTTTTGGTTGACCTTATTTTGTTTTCAATATCTAATTTATGTGAAAGTTACTGAAACCTAAGTTATATATAATAGAATAATAATTCTAATTTTTTTGCTAGTATTCACTAAATATCTTCCGTATAATAGTTGGTAAGTTAAGATTAAGGGAGAAGGCAATCATGAATAGTTTGAAAGTTAGAGATAAATCGATTGAAATTAAGTTAGAACATCTTGCCGCATTGTATCCATTGTTTAATAACAATGGGGATTTTGAAAATGCGGAAAAAATATTAGATTTATATGAGAAACTTGAACATAACGAATTAGTTGTTAGTTTCGCGGGGCATTTTTCTGCTGGTAAGTCTTCGATGATCAATGCTTTAATGGGGGAAGATATTTTACCAAAAAGCCCAATACCTACAAGTGCCAACGTAGTCAAAATTAATTCTGGTGGTGGGTATGCGCGCGTACATTTGCATAGTGGGGATATATTAGAGTTCGAGGAACCTTATGATATGGATCTTATCAAAGATTACTCGAAGGATAAAGACACGATAAAAAAAATAGAGATAAGCACGAAAAAGCTTATTTTACCCGAAAACTTTTCTGTGATGGACACACCGGGAATAGACGCGGCTGATGATGCAGATAGAATTATGACAGAGTCGTCTTTACATTTGGTGGACGTCATGTTTTATGTGATGGATTATAATCATGTCCAATCTGAAGTGAATTTACAATTTTTACAATCTATCCAGAAAAAACAGATTCCGTTTTATGTCATTGTTAATCAAATTGACAAACATGATGAAACAGAATTGTCTTTTCAACAATTTAAACAAAGTATAGAACTAACTTTCCAACAATGGAATGTGCTGCCTGAACAAATATTTTATACATCTTTATTGGATAAAGATGTCAAACATAATCAATTTAAAGAGGTTCAGGAAACTCTTGCAAAGATTATGAATCAAAAATCACAAACGATTCAACACTCCGTATTTCAAGTGATTGAAAATCATGAAAAATATTTAAATCATACATATGATAACCAATTAGATGGTGAGTTAAATGATGCTGATTTGGACGATGGTTTAGAAGAAATGTACGAGTTGAATTTACAGTTGAATACCCTTCAAAAAGAAGTCCTAGAATTGGAGAGTAAGTATAATCAGGATTTACAAAGTACATTAAATAACGCTTATTTAATGCCAGCAGTTTTACGGGATAAAGCAAATGATTTCCTAGAGTCACAACAAAGTAATTTTAAAATTGGTTTATTTGGATCAAAGAAAAAGACATCTATGGAGAAAGAAAAACGATTAGCGGAATTCCTACAACCTTTACAAGAAAATATCGAAGCTTCGATACAGTGGAAATTAAGGGATAAATTTTCCGGGCTCATTAAGAATTATGAAATTGCGGACGAATCTATTAAACAAGAGATCCAATCATTGAAATTAGATTATGAAGAGAAAGATTTAATCCAATTAATCAACACGGGTGCAAAGGTAAATGGAGATTATGTCCTTAATTACACAAAAGAAGTTGCCAATGATATAAAAACAAAATATAGGAAAATAGCAAGTCAGTTACTAAGTGACATAAAGCAATCGATCGAACAAAGAAATAATGAAAAAGAAAGTAAACTGAAAGAACGATTATCCGAGCTTGAATATGTGCGAGATTATAAAGACTTTAAAGATCATATGGAAATTAAATTAAATGAAGATTTACACATGTTGAAAGAAATACTAGAAAATCCTATACTAGATGAATCAGCTTGGAATCAGGTAGAAAATGCATTGAATCAACGGACAGATAAAATAAAGAAGGTTAAAGTACCAAAACAATTACCTGCTGAAACAACTAAATTCAAAAAAGTTGAATTATCAAAAGAGAATAAAGGATATAAGCAACAATTAGCGACAAAAGATGTTGTAACTAGTATTGAAAAAGTGATTCAAACCATTTCTAACCTCCCAGGATTTGATATATTACAAAGGGATTTAAACGAGAAAAAAAGGCGATTATCCAACCGTTCCTATACGATTGCACTATTTGGTGCGTTTAGTGCGGGGAAATCATCCTTTGCTAATGCTTTAATTGGTGAAAATGCACTACCCGTTTCACCTAATCCAACTACAGCTACTGTTAACCGAATTTGTCCAGTGACAGACGACTACCAACATGGAACAGTCGTTGTTATGTTAAAAGATGAAGAGGCATTAATGAATGATTTATTAATGATAACGAAGAAATTTAGCCCAAAAGAGTCTGATTTACAATCTTTTATACATTGGGTTAAAGATAAAAAGATTTATGAAAGCCCTAAATTAAATAAAATGTATCAATCCTATCTTTTAGCTTTGGTGAATGGATATTCTTATATACAGGAAAGTATTGGAAAAAGACAAACAATTACATTAGAAGAATTCGGTTCTTATGTTACCGATGAAACAAAAGCCTGTTATATCGAATCTATTAACCTATATTATGATTGTTCCTTAACAAGGCAGGGGATTACTCTGGTAGATACACCAGGTGCAGACTCAGTAAATGCAAGACATACGAATGTTGCATTTGAATATATTAAGCATGCCGATGCAATTCTTTATGTAACGTATTATAATCATGCATTATCACGTGCGGATCGAGATTTTCTGATGCAGTTAGGAAGGGTAAAAGAAGCATTCCAGCTAGACAAGATGTTCTTTATTGTGAATGCAGCTGACTTAGCACGGGACGATGAGGAGCTTTCTTTAGTTGTTCAATATGTGGGTGAGCAATTACTGGAACTAGGGGTAAGACTACCAAGACTATATCCGGTTTCTAGTAAACAATCACTAAAAGAAAAACAAAACAAAGATCAAATAAACGAACAAATGTCTACTTTTGAAGAATCCTTTTATCAATTTATTCATTATGATTTAACGACGCTAACTGTAGAATCAGCACTTTGGGATATGCAAAGAACTTACCATAAATTAGGTGACTATATTGATTCAATGAATTTAGATGAAGACTCCAAACGGAAAAGGAAAGAAGAACTTCATTCTAAAAAACAAATACTGAAGAAACAAATGGTAAATGTCGAAACATCTACCCTTCATGATCAGATTCGTGATAAAATGGATAAGCAACTTTATTATGTATTAGAAAGATTGCAGATTCGATTCCATGATATGTTCAAGGAGCATTTTAATCCGACTACTGTAACGGAATCAGGTCGAAAAGCAATCAGTCAACTAAGGAACAACCTGGAAAGTCTAATCGAATACGTTGGCTTTGAATTAATCCAAGAACTTCAAGCCGTTTCCTTAAGAATAGAAGCTTATATTCAACAGCAGGGTAATGATTTTTATGAATCGATTAAGAAACAATGTATCCATATCGATCAATTATTTGAATTACCAAATTGGCAAGAGGAAGAATTAAAAACGCCCGATTATAAAGGTGCGTTTACCGATATTGATTGGAACCTGTTTCATAAAGCAATCTCTTCTTTTAAAGGAACGAAAGCTTTTTTTGAAAAAAATGAAAAAGAACAAATGAAAGAAGCGATTTTTGACCAACTTTCACCACTAGCAAAAAATTATATTGAAGAAAATAAACAAGTGATGTTTGCTGGATATATCCCGCAATGGGAAGACTTAGTTGAAAAAATGAAACAACAAGCAATTTTAACAAGTGATCTTCAAGTGAAAAACTATGAAGCTATGATGAACACAGAAGTAAATATTTCTGAACTTAAAGATAAGCAAAAAATCATGGAAACAGAATTACGAAATCATGGTATAGAGGAAGTGTCCTAATTGAAAAAAAATCAGGTTTTATTAGTAGATGGAATGGCTTTATTATTTCGTGGCTTTTTTGCCACTTCATTTAGAGGGAATTTTATGTTAAATAGTAAAGGTGTGCCTACTAATGGAATCTATCAGTTTTTACGCTATTTACTTGATGCGGTAGATCAATTTGAACCGTCACATGTTGTATGTTGTTGGGATATGGGAAGTAAAACTTTTCGTACGGAACTCTTTCCTGGATATAAAGCAAATCGTGGTGAACCACCTGTAGAATTAGTTCCGCAATTTGATTTAGTTAAAGAAGTAGTAGAAGCATTTGATATACCGAATATCGGTTTAAAAAACTATGAAGCGGATGATTGTATCGGAACATTAGCACGAAGTTATGCAAATGAAGAAAATGATGTGTTCATCTTAACAGGAGATCAAGATATTTTGCAGCTTGTTGATGATGGAATTCATGTTGCGATTATGAGAAAGGGCCTTGGGAATTATGAAGTATTTTCAATTGAAAATTTTTATGATAAAAAAGGAATTCATCCGAGACAAATAATCGACATGAAAGGTCTAATGGGGGATACATCAGATAATTATCCTGGAGTAAAAGGCATTGGGGAAAAGACGGCATTGAAATTACTCCAGGAATATGAAACGATTGAACATTTATTGACGAACATTGATCAATTATCTAAAGGTATTCAAACAAAAGTAAAAAACGATTTGGAAATGCTTCATTTATCGCGAAAACTTGCTGAAATTAAGTGTGATGTTCCAATTGAGTGTTCGCTTCATGAAGCAATTTGGAATATGGATGAAACGAAAGTACAAGAAAAATTTGCAGAATTAGATTTCGGTCATATGAATAAACTGTTAAAAGTTATGGCTTAAGGATGACTTTAATACAATCATCTTTCTTCTCATGAAAGATATCATAAGCTTTTTCTGCTTGATCAAGTGGAAGTTTATGCGTAATAATATCCGTTGGGTCAAATTTTTCAGCTATTATCTGATTATAGAGCTCTTGCATGTAAGTTCGTGCAGGGGCTTGTCCCATTTTTATAGTGATATTTCTTGTAAAAAATGGGCCGAGCGGAAACATATTATATAACCCACCATAAACACCAGTAAGTTGTAATGTCCCAGCTTTTTTAACAGCTTTTGTGGCGATTTGAATCGGGCCTATCGTTCCGCCTTGAAGCTTCAATTTTTGACCTACAAATTCGAGTGGAGATTTTTTTCCATCCATTCCGACACAGTCAATAACAACATCTGCTCCGCCTTTTGTTAATTCTTTCAATGTTTCACCCATATCCTCATCCTTTGTGAAGTCAAATACTTCCGAATTATTTACCTTTTTAGCATGGTCTATGCGGTAATCGATATAATCAATCGCAATGACTCTTTCTGCGCCTTTTTGCCAGGCGAATTTTTGTGCCATTAATCCGATTGGCCCGCAACCTAAGATAATTACAGTGTCACCTTCTTTTACTCCAGCATGTTCTACACTCCAGTAAGCGGTTGGTAATACATCTGATAGGAATAACAAAGATTCATCTTCTAATTCACAATCTTGAGGAATGACAAACGGGGTATAGTTGGCGAATGGGACTCGAAGATATTCTGCTTGTCCTCCAGGATAGTTTCCAAATTTCTCCGAATAGCCAAAATAACCACCGGAATCATAGTGAGGATTGGAATGATCACATTGACTTTCTAAATGATTATGACAATAGGGACATTCGCCACATGCTACGGTAAACGGAATAACGACACGGTCGCCTTTTTTCACTCTAGTAACCTCTGGACCAACTTCTTCCACGATTCCCATTGGTTCATGACCAATAATATAATTGATTGGAAGGGGAAAATTACCTTGATATAAATGTAAATCAGATCCACAAATGGCGGTGGAAGTAATTTTAACGATAATATCTTCAGGATCCTTTATAATAGGATCAGCCACTTTTTTTACTTCGACCTTATACTTTCCCTGATACGTTACTGCCTTCAATGTTATACCTCCTATTTTCTAATTAGAGTTTGTTTAAAAGAAAATAATATACTTTTGTATGAGGTTAATTGCATTAATGATGGAGAGAAAGATTGAAGTAAACGCTAAAGAAGGGATTATAGAAGATGGCCCCATTTATAAAAACTTGATTAAAATATCGTAAAAATGGTGCATGTCTTATTAATTTTCGCATATAATTTAGTAAAATAATTCCAAACGCCTGTAGACGTCAAATTAGTGACGGTTGCGGGCGTTATTTTTTCCACAATTTGAAAAGTGGAAAGAACTTTAGTGAAAAAATCGAAATAGATATCTATTATATATTTATGATTGAAATGTTATACTAGTATAGTCCAAAATAATACTCAATTTAATATGGGATTTAAAATGGAAACATCTACAAATCGTGTTGTAAAATCACCATTGTGGGTGTTTTTCTTATGATACTATGGTGGGACAGTGTACCTGTCCCTCTGGCTCAAGGAGTGGAATGGGATTGAATAAGAAGGATGTTGCAAATATTCGTAAACAATTTAAATTAAATAATGATTTGTTAAAAATTCATGAGATCTTTAATGTATACATTATGAAAGAATCAAGTGAGGTCTATCATTATCAAAGTATGCCCTTTGAAATGTTAGAAGAAGAACAAAAAGAATTATTTATGGGTAATTTTAAAAAAGTATTGTCCGGTCAGTTGGATGAAAAATTATTTGAATTAAAGTTTCAACGTGAAGTAGAGGATAATAGTCAACTTATTTTACATCAAGGTTTATTAAGTAATGAAACGGAAGAATGGATTGCTCAAATGCTTCTTCTTGTAGAAAAGATGTTAAAAGATAAGCAATATGAAATGGATATTGTCGTTACTTTCATTCGTGGGGAATATATGAAACCAATGAAACGACGAAGTGAAGAGTCTGAAGAAAGTGAACGAGATACGGTTTATTCTCATCCTTTCATTTTGTGTAGCATGAATAAAACACAAGACCCTAAAAAAGAATTGCTGTTTGATTATGTAGAGAAGGAATTTAAATATAATTTTGTCGTGAACCCAATCATCAATCTAAAACAGCCGATATCAGGATTTTTATTCCCATGTTTTACAGATAATGCTGCGGATGTTAACCATGTTCTTTATTCTGCCGGAAAAGCGTATGAATTGGATTATCATTTCATTGAAGAGGTATTAAATGCTGAGGAAACGATGACGGCAGAGGATGATAAAATAGTATTTGAAGAAATTGTGAAAAAAGTTGCTGGTCCTCAAATTGATACAACCACACTATCAAACATGTATGACGAAATCAATCGGGTCATAGAAGAAAATGAAGAGGAAGAAGAACCTAAATTAGACTACAAAGATGTGGAAAAAGTATTAAAAAGTAGTGGAATAGAAAATATTGACACAGAAAAGGTGGAAACCGCATTTAAGACGGTGATTGATGATAATAGCTACGAAATAAAAGCGAGTAATGTCGTACCGAAATATACGTCAAAATCTATCAAAGTAAAGACAAAAGTAGCAGATCTTTCTATTAGTCCACAAGAATTAAGACATGTACGTCAAATCCATTTAAACGGAAAGTTATACTTAATGATTGAACTAGAAGAAAATACGATGATTGAAGGTTTTGAAATGATTCCGGAGGCGTTGTTCCATAAGGTGGAAACGGATGAATAACGATACGGACATGCTTGTAGTCTAAAAGCTTGAAAGTATTTTTGAAATAGAGAGCAGGTTTGAGTATTCAATTTAGGTTGTATTTGCTATTGGACTAATTGTGGGTGGTATGTTACTTGAAGTAATCGGTGATTGCTTTGATAAATTAAAAACTCCGATACTCCAAAGCACTGGAACTTCATAATAAATTTCCGATTATGGCTGAGAGGCTAAATCTTAAAGTGGAGAATAGAGTGTTATTGGAGAATGTTAGTTTCCAAATGCCATTAGGTAAAAACATTGCTATTACTGGAAGCAATGGAAGTGGATTGATGGAACGGATCTACAAAAAAGTGTGAATTCGTTAAGCGGTGGTGAAGCAACTCGTCTTCAACTTTGCAAATTTTTCTTAGGGAAATATAATATTTTATTGTTAGATGAACCAACAAATTTTTTAGACGTTCAGGCAATGGAAGCGTTGGAACGGTTTGTTACTTCTTATAAAGGAATGATTCTGTTCGTATCACATGATTAGGAAGTTTATAGAGAAAGTAGCGGATTTAGAATATCAAATTATAGATAAAAAACTCAATGAAAAGTGATTGATATTGTTTGAAAAATAAGCCAAGCATTTTGCTTGGCTTATTTTTTCATCTAGTTCAGAGGAACTTTATATAAGCCTGAGGTCTTAGAGATATATTAGGCTCTAGTTCATTTTCATAAACATTATAATTTTATATAATATCGTTATCTTCTGTTTATCCTAATGAAATCGACTTACAGTTCGTTATTGGCTTAAAGTTAAACATCAAAATAGTAGCATGAAAAAACTTAACGTTTTCTTAAGAAATCCTTAAAGCTTAGGTTATATTTTGTAGGTATATTGATAATAGAAAATTTCTTTGATAATGAATGAGGAGAATGATGATGGCGAGAAAAAAAGTTTATATTCTTTTTACAGATACTGGTACATTATTTACAAATTTGATTAAACTATATACAAAAAAACCGTACAACCATGCGTCCATATCCTTCGACTATACTTTATCAGAGGTATATAGCTTTGGAAGGAAAACGGATTGGAATCCATTTATTGGTGGTTTTGTCAAAGAAGACGTGAAGAAAGGTTTGTTTAAACAAGCGGATTGTGCAATTTATTCTATTACAATATCAGAATATCAAATGAAAAAGATGAATCGTTATATAAACGAAATAGAGGTTGAACAGGAATGTTATCGATATAACTTATTTGGTTTATTAGGATTTATAGTTAATAAGCCAATAAAAAGAAAAAAAGCATTTTTCTGCTCACAATTTGTTGCATCTGTACTAAAGGAGTGTGACATAATAGATTTCGAAAAACCGTCATCCCTTATAGCGCCCTATGACTTACAGATGATTTCCAAAATGGAACTGGTGTATGAAGGCAAGCTAAAGGCATATCATCATATAGATATAGTTGACAATGATTGTCGCACTGTACAAAAAGAGATGCTGGCAATTTAATGTACGTACACTGTAGAGTATTGATGCAAGAGATGGAATCATCTATCATTGAAACTTTCCCGTTACGCATACGTATCATATAATAAAGCATCAATTAGAGGATGGTAAAATGAATACTTACGAATTAAAAGCATATGAAGAAGTACAGACTTGGCGTATGAAAATCATGAAACGTTCGGGAATGATAAACAGATTATCGAAACAAGCACAAAATAAGATAAATAGTTGGATTCCAGAGAAGGTTCATAAAATTGTTACGGATAGTATTAAACAAATGGTGAAAGCAACGTTAGTTGGTTCTAACATCACAACTAAGAAACGAATAGGTACCGAAATGAGTCTTATGAAAAGAGACGAGCTTTTTAAAGAAAAGCATTCGTTCTACCGTAAGACAGCAGTAGTTGAAGGTGCTGGAACTGGTGCTGGTGGAATTTTACTTGGAGCGGCAGATTTTCCTTTGTTGTTGTCGATTAAAATGAAGTTTCTTTTTGAAGCAGCAGAGGTTTATGGCTTTGATACGAGTAAATATGAAGAACGTTTATTTATTCTTCATATTTTCCAGCTTGCTTTTTCGAGTGAAGAAAAACGGAGGGAAACATTATTCTATATTGAAAATTGGGAGGAACAAAAAGAAAAGCTTGTAGATATGGATTGGCGTGTGTTCCAGCAAGAATACCGTGATCACATTGATTTAATAAAAATGTTTCAATTAATTCCTGGATTTGGGGCAATTGTCGGTGCTTATGCAAACTATAATTTAATGGATCAGCTTGCTGAAACGGCGATGAATGTATATCGAATGCGGATTTTAGATGTGTATCCTTCTGATTATTAGTAGATTACTACTAAAAGGGTTTTATTCAATCTAGCCGGTTCAACTCTAGGGGATAAAACAAATTAAATAACATAATATTTAGGAGTGCAAATTGCATAGCGTTTCGCACTCCTTTTTTCACTTTTATAGTGTCTTAACTCTATATTAATCTCTAGTTAAATAAGGAAAATTAGTAAACCTTATATAGATTCTTCAATAGGTTCTTTTTCTATTTCTTTATTTCTTGACGAGTTCAATACGACAACTCCTCCTATAATCAATAGAATTCCTAATATCTTCAGTGTAGTGAAAACTTCGCCCCATAAAATAACTCCAATTAAAGCAGTTAACGCTGTTCCTGCTCCTGACCAAATTGCATAAGCTAAACTTAAAGAAATTGTTTTTAGACACAAAGATAAAAAATAAAATGATAGTCCATAACCTATAATTACTCCTATAGAGGGGGATAAGACGGTAAATCCCTCCGACAATTTGAGCATTGAAGTTGCAAAAATCTCTCCAATAATTGAAATTGCTAAAACAATATAGCTTTTCATAACCACTCCTACTTTCTATAAAATTCATGAACTCAACCAATGTTCAATAAAGTAACCCCGCCAATAATTAAAATTAATCCATAAAGCGTTTTGCTATTAAAATTCTCTTTATAAATGATAATTCCAACCAATGCTGTTAGTGCTGTTCCTAAACCAGCCCAAATAGCATAAGCAGTTCCAATTGGTAACGTCTTTAAAGATAAAGATAATCCATAAAAAGCAGCTCCATATCCGACTATAACTCCAATAGTAGGTAGGATTCGTTTAAATCCGTTTGTTGCTTTAAGCATGGAACTCCCAAAAACTTCACATACAATAGATAGTGCCAAGAATATATAAGCATTCATTTTTTTTCCTCGCTTTTTGTCATTTTCAACAAGTGTTGAAATACTTCATCTGTCTTTTCTTTTTTTAATGGAGCTACATTTAATAATTGCGAGTAATAAATTCCATCTAATGTATGTCGAATAATAGTTGCAGTTAAAGGATTTATCTTGTCATCTTCTAATTTTTTTAAGATGGTCATATAACTTTCAGATATATCTTTGGCTATTTCAGGTTCTAAAAAAGAAATTGCGAGAATTCCTACATTTAACTCGCCGTTATGTTCTAAGTCAAATTTTGTTGTTTCTATTAACGCACGAGTCCATTTACCTGTCTCATTCATATCATTTTCGGCATATTTGTAAAAAAGAAAGGTGAATTCATCAAAAATATATTGTGCTAATCCTTTTATTAACGATTCTTTATTTGGAAAATGGTATAGTAATCCACCTTTACTAATATTTGCCTTTTTTGCAACGGCATCCAATGTGAGCGAACTAAAATCACTATCAAGTATAATTTGTTTTGCTGTATCTAAAATAAGACGCCGTTTCTTACCTGCCTTTGATTCCATTAAAATCACTCCTTATTAAGTGGGTTATAATAATCATTGTACCGTCTGGACGGTTTTTTGTCACGAGAATTAATTACGCAGCTTAGTTGAAGAAGAATATTAAATTAACAACAAAATAACGCTCAGATAAATTCTGAGCGTTATTGCTTACTGTTATTGCTGCTAAATATTTCTGTTATTAAATATTTTTCTTCTCAAAAACTGACCCCGTTAGACTTAATCAAAGCCTTTTTTAGATCCTCTGATATTGGTATTAATGCTTGGGTAACAACGGGTTTCCACATAAACATTTAAAGTTGATTTCGAAATGATCCATGTATTAAATCCTAATCTTACCCTTTATTTTGCGGTACTTCTTCCAGCTCTTTCGGTTCAGCACGGTAAACAACAAACGCTAGAATAACAGCTAGGATGGACATAGCAAATGCGATGAAATAGACAAGCTCCACACCAGCCACCATTGCCTGATTTGTTGCTAAAGGGTCCTGTGGATTATTCGCATTTTGTAAAACATGAAGCTGTCTAGCGTTCATAATACTGATAAATACAGAAACCCCAATCGCACCGGCAACTGGCTGTAAAGTTGTCATAATAGCTGTTCCATGCGGATACAAGTGTTTAGGTAGCTGGTTTAACCCATTCGTTTCAGCGGGCATCATAATGGCCGAAACAGATAGCATAATTAGAATATATCCAACAACTACGACCCACAAAGATGTATCAATCGTTAATCTGCTCATCATAAACATCGTCCCACATAAAACAAATGTTGCAGGAATCATTAACACTCGAGGTCCAAATTTATCAAAGAGATGCCCCATAAATGGTGACATAAGACCATTTAAAATACTACCAGGTAATAGAACCAATCCCGCTGTTGCAGCGGTTAAGGCTAATGGTCCTTGCATATAGATTGGTAAAATGATTTCCGAAGCAAACATCGCCATAATAATGATTAAAAACATGATAACTGCGTGTGTATACATCGGATATTTAAAAACTCTTAAATCCATGACAGGTTCTTCTAATTTTAACTGTCTAATGGAAAACAAGAAGATTCCAATAACCCCAATAATAATTGTAATATAAACATTAGGACTCAGGAAGCCTGCTTCACTTTCTCCTACCGCACTAAAACCATATACGATTGATCCAAATCCGATGGTTGAGAATATGAGAGATAGGATATCTATCTTTGGTTTTGTAACTTCAGAAACATTAATTAAATATTTATAAGCAAACAAAATGGAGAACAAAGCGAACGGGATAACCGTAATAAATAAGTAGCGCCAGCCTAAATATTCAACAATGATCCCCGAAAGTGTGGGACCAATTGCAGGGGCAAACATAATGACTAGACCAATTAACCCCATTATTTTACCACGTTTATGTGGGGGGTAGATTAGTAGAAATACATTAAAAATGATTGGCATCAGTAACCCTGTTCCAATTGCTTGAATTAACCGACCAATTAGCAAAATTGGAAAAGTTGGTGCTACTGCGCTTATTGTTGTCCCAACAGTAAATATAATCATCGTTCCAAGAAATAATTGTCTTGTCGTGAACCATTGTAGTAATAAGGCCGATACTGGGATAACAACCCCCATTACTAACATAAATCCTGTTGCCATCCACTGCACAGTAGGTAATGAAATATTAAACTCATGCATCAAGGTGGTGAGTGCAATATTTAATAATGTTTCATTTAGTACTGCAAAAAAAGCGCCAATAATTAATGAGAGCATAATTGGCATCACTTTAACATCCGGGTTATCCGACAAATATTCATATTTTTTTGTTCCATTATTCTCTTTCAAATAATAAATCCTCCTTTTACTTTCATGTTACTTAGCCTTATATAATTTAACATGAAATGATACTTTATAGGTAAAAATTTGGTGTAAAAGTATTGTAAAATTAGGATATAGATATCATGAGGAATGAACATGTTGTGAAACTGAAATTATAGGCGTTAATATTCTATAGTTTCATTAGAATATCAATAGAAAAGGAGTTAAAAATGAAAATTATTCTAGCACCAGATTCATTTAAAGGTAGTTTAACAGCTTTGGAAGTAGCTAAAACAATGGAAAAAGCTATTTTGGAAATCAATAATAATCATAAAGTAGTGATGAAACCAATGGCAGACGGTGGAGAGGGAACGATGGAAGCGATGTTAGTTTCCGGAAAGGGGAGGAAGGTACCAGTTCGTTGTACGGGTCCCCTTGGAGAAAAAATAGAAACCTCCTATGCCATACTAGATTCGAGTAAGGCCGTTATAGAGATGGCAATGACTTCAGGTTTAGTTCAAGTACCTGAGAATATGAGAAATCCAGATTTCACAACTACATATGGCCTTGGTGAAGTGATAAGGGATGCACTAGATAAAGGCTGTACCTCGATTCTAATCGGGATAGGAGGAAGTGCGACGAATGATGGTGGTTTAGGGATGCTCCTAGCCTTGGGGATGAAGGCTTGGAATGAGAAGGGGGTATTAGTAGAAGGTTTTGGGAAAGATCTTCGTGAAGTGAGTAAAGTTACTTTTAAAGATTTAGATCCCAGGTTGCAAAAAGTAGAATTAAAGGTTGCTTGTGACGTCGATAATCCACTATGTGGGAGTACGGGAGCAAGTAAAGTATTCGGTCCACAAAAAGGGGCAACAGAAGAACAAATTCAACAGTTTGATAAATCACTTGAAAACTATGGAAGTTTAATTGAAAAAGAAATAAACAGGCCCTTAAAAGATGTACCAGGCTCTGGTGCAGCAGGCGGTGTTGGTTTTGCCCTACTAGCAATTGGGGCAGACATTCTTTCCGGGGCTGAATTGTTAGCGAAAGTTATTGGATTAGAGGAAGTTATGGAAGGAGCAGATCTTGTCATAACTGGAGAAGGGCAAAGTGATGTACAAACATTGTACGGGAAAGCACCGGGCTATGTTGCTTCCTTGGCCAATAAATATGGTGTACCAACTGTTTTGTTATCGGGGGCTCTTATAGGAAACTTTGACGTCTTAAGGGAAAGATTTTCTGGATGTTTTTCGATTGTTAATAAACCATTAAGCCTAAAAGAAAGTATGGAACAGGCTAAACCTTTGTTACATGAACAAACCAAACAAATTGTTCATTTTGTATCTTCATTTTGTTTATAATTCAGGGGGATTACCCCCCTGTTTTTTTATTCAGAACTGGATTGTTGTTGTTGTGCTATAAGAGCACTTTGTACTTGACTGACCGCTGTTTGTGCTGAAGCTATCTCATTCGTAGCCTGCTTTATAGCCTGTTGCGCCAACGCCTGGTCAGATGAGGATTTTTCAATAGCTTGTGTTAACAATTCCTGTGTTAATGCAACATTTGCTTTTGCTTGGGTTAATTGGTTTACATCAATTGGTTGTTGAGTCATAATAATCTCTCCTTTGTAATTCATTAAACTTCATTAAACAAGTATATCTTTCACCTTTTTTAAAAAATTATTAGTTATTTTAAATGGATAAATCGTGAAGGAAAACTCCTTCAGAACAATCTAATGATTTCTTGTGCTGTAAAGTAATTGTTGTAAATAAAATATTAATTGTAAATAAAAGTAAATTCTAAGGGCATAATAATAGATATTTTAAAGCAGGAGGGTATGCAATGAAAACAGGAGATAAAATCTTATCCGTTTATGCCCTTGGAGGCTTAAATGAAATTGGAAAGAATATGTATGCGGTTGAATACGGAAATGACATTGTACTTATCGACTGTGGAAATAAGTTCCCAGACGAAAATTTATTAGGAATTGATTTGATTATCCCAGATATTTCTTATCTCATCGAAAATCAAGATAGGGTCCGAGCTTTAATCGTTACACATGGTCATGAAGATCACATTGGCGGAATTCCTTTCTTCTTAAAAAAAGTTAACGTTCCTGTCTATGCGACAAGATTCACTCTTGGACTGATAGAACTCAAATTAAAAGAACTTCGGATTTTAAGAGAAAGTGAACTTCATGAAGTGAACTCCGATTCTGAAATTGAAATTGGTGAGATGAATATTAATTTTTTCAAAGTAAATCACAGTATCCCCGATTGTTTAGGAATTGTTTTCCATACCCCTGAGGGAACAATCGTACATACGGGGGATTTCAAGTTTGATTTGACCCCTACTAATCAGGAACGTCCGGAAATTCATAAAATGGCTAAGATTGGGGACGAAGGAGTTCTGTTACTGCTATCTGAAAGTACGAACGCGGAGCGTAGCGGATATACGCCATCAGAGCAAATGGTCGGTGAAAATTTAGAAAATATGTTTATAAAAGCTAAAAGAAAAGTGATAGTTTCCACCTTTGCCTCCAATGTAAGTCGTGTTCAGCAGGTTGTTCATGCATCAAAAAAGACAAATCGGAAAATTGCTTTGCTTGGACGCTCGATGGTAAATGTCGTAAAAGTTGCGATGGGAAGAGGTTATTTAAACGTTCCTGAAGGGATGTTAATTGAAGCGGATGAAATTAATGATTTTGCCCCGGAAATGGTGACGATTCTTTGTACCGGTAGTCAGGGAGAACCGATGGCTGCACTTAGTCGTCTTTCTACAGGGAATTTTCGTGGTGTCGAAATTCTAGCGGAAGATACGGTCATCCTTGCTGCTGGTCCAATTCCTGGTAACGAAAAGAATGTCACAACTATTGTCGATAACTTATATCAATTAGGTGCCCATGTCATTTATGGATCTGGAAGCAGTTCTGGCATGCATGTTTCTGGCCATGGCTATCAGGAGGATTTAAAGCTTATGCTTACCTTGATGAAACCAAAGTATTTTATCCCAATTCATGGTGAATATCGTATGCTCCACCATCACCGAATGCTCGCAAAATCCGTTGGCGTTGAGGCGGAAAATACGTTTATTCTAAAAAATGGTGATGTCGTTGATATTGAAAATTCCACTGCTCGTAGTACAAGAACCATACCGGTAGGCAGTACCTATGTCGATGGGGTGGATGAAGGTGTTATGAAATTTGTATTACAGGATCGTAAACGAATTTCGGAAGATGGCATGCTTATGATTATTCTTCCGATGAGTAAAGCAGAAGGGGAACTGCTGTCTGAGCCTGAAATTGTTTCTCGAGGATTTCTGGATAACAACTTCGCTGAAATAAGGAAGGGGATCAACCAGATTATTATCGATACCATTAGCGAGCTTCATGGGGCCAATCGCTATTCATGGAATACGAAGAAGAAACAGATTAAGAAATTAGTGTGGAAGTATGTAAAGGAGAAAACGAGAAAGGAACCGATGATTATTCCGATTTTGATTGAGATATAAAAAAATGCTTTAACTACCTTTATGGAATAAGACTTTGAATAATATCAAGGTCTTATTCTATTTTGATGTGGAATGAAACCTCTCTATTCATTAAATTTAATCAACTTATGAAATTAGAAAAATTCAAAATAACGATTGACATTTCAAAAGATACTATGTAAACTAATAAATACAATTAAACCACTCGGAATAATAACCTATGTAGAGGGGGTGGAGGGATTGACCCTTGGAAACAGACTTACATAAGTACTGTGTCAATTCCAACAAGTATTTATCTTGAAAAATAAGAAGAGTAAAGTGAACCATGTTGAGTCAAATTCTTTTCTTATTTAGAAGTAGGATTTTTTCTTTTTATATTGCTGATTGGACTACCAAAGGCATTCTATGTTTAAGCTCATGATTTAGGAAATCATGCAATGCAGAAAACAGAATTTTAATGAATTTTTGTCATTCATGACATTTCTTAAATAGGAGGGAAATTGGCTTGGTAAAGATTGATGATGCAAAACTAAACCATATTTTAACCGCATTAAAAGAACTAGAATATGGATCAATAGTCATTACTGTTCATGATGGAAAAATTACACAAATAGACACGACCGAGAAAAAACGTTTTTCCTTAACGAAAAATCGTTCTTAAAAATTTCATATATCAATGCCTATTAGACAACTAAAGGCATCTTCCATTCGATATTAAATAATCGGATGAAAGATGTCTTTTTATTTTTGTAGATTGAAAACTATAAAACTATCATTGTGAAAAGTGTACTAAGGCTATTATTGATAAGTTTGGCTAAATTCAAGGTTTCTAAGATTATTTATATACACGAATATACGAAAGTTAACAGAAAGGATGAAGTAGATGAGTGAGATTGTTGTTTTATCTGGGAGTCCATCTGAAGACTCCAGATCGAATGTAGTTTTAAAATATATTGGTTCAACACTTCAGGAAAAAGAGTTCCTAGTAACCCATATATCTGTCAGAGATATACCATGGGATGTATTGTTTAAAGCAGAATTTAATAGCCTTGTTATTCAGAATTTAACTTCTCTTATCCAAGGAGCGGAGGGAGTGATTGTTGGAACACCGGTTTACAAGTCTGCTTATTCTGGGGTTTTAAAGGCATTATTAGATATCCTCCCACAGGATGTGTTAGAAGACACTCCGGTATTACCATTAATGACGGGAGGAAGTCCGTCCCATCTACTTGCCATGGAATATACATTGAAACCGTTATTAGCCTCGCTAAAGGGGGTGAACTTAAAGGGCGTTTATCTCGTAGATCATCAAATAGATAAGACAAAAGTTGCTAATCCTATCGTACACACAAAAGCGCATGAACGATTAACAAAGCAAGTGGAGTATTTTGCGGAAATAGTAAGCAAGAAACAGACGGAAATCCTAACAACCACTAAATACTGAGTTACTTTCTAGTTGTTTACTTAGAATTAAGTTCTAGTTAACTTCGAAATAGAATGGAGATGAAATAATGGATGAACATCCATATACGTTCAAATGTAATACAGTTGCACAGCATGGGGGTCAAGAGTTAGATCCCCTTACAAATGCCAGAGCAGTGCCGATTTACCAAACAGCATCTTATGGATTTAAAAGTACGGATCATGCTGCATCTCTTTTTCAGATGCAGGAAGAGGGATATATCTATTCTCGAAATGTGAATCCAACCAATCGTGTTTTAGAAAAAAGATTAGCAGAACTAGAAGGGGGGATTGATGCATTTGCTGTCTCTTCAGGACAATCAGCCGTCACGATAGCTTTATTAACACTCGCAAAAGTAGGAGATGAGATTGTAGCGACTAACGCATTATATGGGGGAACGTATAATCTTTTCGCAGAAACTTTTAAACGCTTTGGGGTAACGGTTCGTTTTGTAGATGGCGGGAATTTTTCAGAGTTAGAAGATGCAATTAATGAAAAGACAAAAGCCATTTTCACAGAGACAATTGGTAATCCTGGATTACAAATTGCAGATATTAAAATGATTAGTAAAGTTGCTCGTCATCATGGTTTGCCATTAGTTGTTGATTCGACTTTCACTACACCATTCTTACAAAAGCCGATCGAATTTGGGGCTGATATTGTCGTTCATTCTACAACAAAATTTATAGGCGGTCATGGAACTGCCATTGGTGGAATTATGGTCGATGCTGGCAAATTTAATTGGGCTAATGGGAACTTTCCTGAATTTACAGAACCAAAAAAATCCTTAAATAATCAATCTTATATCAATCTTTCTAATGCGAGTGCTTTTATTGCAAAAGCCCGATTTGAACTGGGCCATGATCTTGGTACAGCACTGTCACCTTTTCATGGTTGGTTATTTATTCAAGGGTTGGAATCACTATCCCTACGAATGAAACAGCATGTTATAAATACACAGAAGATAGCCGAATATTTAGCAGAGCATAGTCAGGTTGCTTGGGTGAATTATCCAACATTAAAAAATAACACCCAATATGAACTTGCTAAAACTTATTTACCAAAAGGTGCGGGAGCCATTTTTACATTCGGGATAAAAGGTGGATATGAATCTGCTAAAACCTTTATCAATTCCGTAAAGTTACTTTCTCATGTTGCGAATGTTGGTGATTCCAAAACACTTGTAATTCATCCTGCAAGTACAACACATTCTAGATTATCGCCTGAAGAGCAGCTTGCTACAGGTGTAACGAAAGATCAAATCCGCTTATCAATAGGGCTTGAGGATGTTGAGGATATAAAAGCGGATATCGATCAGGCATTACAAAAGAGTGTAGAAGCTAGTTTAGTAGAGTGACCATACGACGTCTACATGTGAAATTTTTAAGGGTTAACATAAAGGAGAGGAATTTATGATTATTGCTGCAGTACTAAATGAAAAGAAGATTATTGTACCAATTGTTGAAGGAAAAGTTCTCCGAGTTTACAACTCGAAGAAAAAAACATATGAGGACCTCGAAAATCCAGCAATCTATTTGAAAGAAGGTAGACGTGGCGCAGCCTTAGGCTATGCCAAGGAAAAAGGTGCAGAGGCATTTGTTGCACCCCCACAGACATTTTGTGATCTATCCTATGAAAAAGCTAAAAATGATGGAATCCAATTTTACCAACTAGAAGAATCCATTTTATTCGAGCAATTTGAAGAAAAGATTAAATCCAACCAGTTATGGAGTCAATCAGAATTACCAGATAACGAAATTGCGCCAAGCTTTTAAAGAGTGTGGTAGAAGGAGGGGATAGAGTGACTCAAAAAGGTGTTGAGTTACAAATTAAACAACTGGAGAAATCATTTGGGCATTTGGCCGTTTTACAAAAAGTTGATTTAAATATTAAGTCCGGTGAATTTATTGCAATAGTAGGGAAAAGTGGATGTGGAAAGAGTACATTGCTTAGACATATTTCTGGACTTGAAAAAGCAACTGCTGGAGAGATTATACAGAATCAACATTCATTAGATGGGTTAAACAATCAGGCTCGAATTATGTTTCAAGATGCACGGTTATTACCATGGTTATCCGTACTTGAAAACGTGGGTGTTGGATTAGGATTAGAACAAGGATGGAAAGAACGAGCGCAATGGGCCTTACAACAGGTTGGTTTAGAAAATCGGGCAGAGGATTGGCCTTCCATTTTATCAGGTGGGCAAAAACAGCGTATTGCTTTAGCTCGAGCTTTAGCGTCTAATCCGAAGTTAATGCTTCTTGATGAACCATTAGGCGCACTTGATGCATTGACAAGGCTGGAAATGCAGTCGCTTATCGAAAGTCTTTGGTTGGAACAGAAATTTACAACGATTCTTGTTACGCATGATATGAACGAAGCAATTACACTTGCAGATAGGGTGATTTTAATCGAAGAAGGTGCTGTGAAAATGGACTTACCTGTAGATTTACAACGTCCAAGAAATCGATTGAATCCAGCATTTGCAAAATTGGAAGAAGAACTGCTTGGTCATGTACTAGGAAGAGAACAGGTTGATTTACTAGAGCCTAGACTTAGAAAGGTTGAAAATTAGTACATTCTTTTCTTAAAAATATATATCACTTGGAGGTTTTAAAATGGTTGAATTTATCACGATGGCACCAACATCAGGAGATGGAGAGTTTGTGGGAGCGGTGAACAATAATTCGTCACGAAAAGTAAGTGCTTGGACTGGAACAGATGAAGCTGCAGAACGCCAACCGACTTTTGAATATATTAGAGATATTGCACAGGCAGCCGAAAAAGCTGGCTTTTCGACACTGTTATTACCTACTGGTGGGGCATGCCTGGACTCCGTATCTGTTGCTGCTAATTTAATCGGCCATACGGATCATCTGAAATTTCTATTTGCGATTCGACCTGGGTCCATACAGCCAACTATATTTGCTAAGCAATTTGCAACCGTGGATTATTGGTCAGGAGGTAGAGCGTTAGTCAATGTCGTAACAGGAGGATCACCAGTAGATTTGGCTGCTGACGGAGACTTTCTAGATCATGCAACGAGGTATAAGAGAACCCGTGAATATATTCAAATATTGAAGCGGTTGTTCACGGAGGAGCAACTCAATCATGAAGGGGAATTTTACAAATTGAAAGGGGCTTCCTTATTTCCGAAACCTAAAGTAACCCCAAAAATATACTTCGGTGGTGCATCAGACGTTGGGAAAGATGTAGCCGCTGCGGAATCAGATGTATACATGCTATGGGGAGAGACATTGGAAAATACCAAAGAGCGTATTGATGAAATGAAAAAACGTGCTAAAGCTTATAACCGTGAATTAAGTTATAGTGTTTCTTTTCAAGTAGTGTTAGGAGAGACGGAAGAGAAAGCTTTTGAAAATGCGGAAAGACTACTTACTAAAGCAGATGTAAACCTGCTAAATGATAAAAGGGAGGCTACAGCAAAGGGCGAATCCATTGGTGTGAAAAGGCTTCACCAGTTAATGGAAGGTGGAAAAGAAAATAATTTCAAGATTGGCCCTAATTTATGGGCAGGATTAACACAAGTATTATCCGGAAACTCGATTGCACTTGTCGGAACGCCAGATCAAGTGGCAGACCGAATTGTCGAGTTTGTTGAATTAGGGTTTGATAAAGTATTATTGCGCGGTTTTCCACATTTGGAAACCATTCAGGAAGTAGGAGAAAAGGTTATACCAAAAGTCCACGAAATTATTGCTTCAAGGCAAACTGTTTAAAGGAAGGGGTAAATCAATTGAATCACCTTAGGAATAAAAATGTACTTGTTTTATTTGTAATACTATCATTTTCATTCGTTTTAGTAGCGTGCAGTAGTACATCTGCGGGAACAAAGGATGAAATTAACATCGGCTATCAAAAAGGTGGTCCAACGTTAACGTTAAAAAATAATGGGGAATTTCAAAAGGAACTGGAGGAGTTAGGTTACACAGTCACTTGGTCGGAGTTTAATACGGGGAGTTCTATTCTTGAAGCATTAAACGCTCGAAGTATTGATTTAGCAAATGCAGGTGATATCCCGTCTATTTTTGCGCTTGATAAAGGGAGTGACTTTCAATACATTGCCAGTGAACCGTCTGCTCCAACAACGGAAGGGATATTAGTAAGTGAAGATTCTACGATTGAATCACTAGAAGATTTAAAAGGGAAAAAGGTTGCTTACAACAATGCATCCATTGCTCAGTATTTATTAACCAAGTTGCTTGATTCCGTAGGCTTATCCACTGATGATATTGAAACAGTCCATCTAAATCCTCCCGATGCAAGTCTAGCTTTTGAAAAAGGAGAAGTGGATGCTTGGGTCGTTTGGGATCCATATTTGGCTGATGCAGAATCTAGAGGGAATAGGGTTTTACAAACTGCGGAAGACATTGTTCCATTTAGGTCATTTTACTTTGCAACCTCCGAATTAGTAAATGAAAATCAAGAAGTAGTTGAATTATTTATTAAGCATTTATCGCAAGCTGGTAAGCAAATCGACGAGGACCCAACAGAAGCATCGAAATTACTAGAAGAAGCGACAAAAATTCCCGCCGCTACATGGGAAACAGTTTTGAAAAGGAAACAGTCGAATGCAGAACTAATGGATGATCAAGCAATTGAGGATTTAGAAATAGAAGCAAAAGATTTATTGGATATCGGTTTAATCGAAAGTGAAATTGATTTTTCTGATAATATTTGGCATCCAACTAGTGAATAAAAACGTCTTATGAATGAGGTGGACTTTAGTCTATAGGGAGTGAAGATGTTGAATGAGAAATCTGGCAGCATATATAATCGTTTAGCGCCGTGGATTATTCCTGTATTGCTATTAATAGGGTGGCAGCTATTTACAATGAATGAATCGGTTTCTGGGAGTATACTGCCGCCCCCATTTGAGGTGATCCGTACCGGAATTTCCATGGCCATTAGTGGGGATTTATGGACCCATATTTATATTAGCTTTAGTCGTGCTTTAACAGGCTTTGTCATTGGTGGGGGATTAGCCATCCTTATTGGAATGTTAAATGGAACCTATCCGTTTGTGGAGAAACATTTAGATACAACCGTCCAAATGTTTCGGAATATTCCACATTTAGCTTTGATTCCGCTCATTATACTTTGGTTTGGTGTTGGAGAGGAATCAAAAGTTGTTTTAGTAGCCATTGGTGTATTTTTCCCAATTTATATTAACACTTACCACGGAATTCGGTCTGTCGATAAAGGGCTAGTCGAAATGGGAAACGTATATCGATTATCGAGATGGCATTTATTTTCAAAAGTAATACTACGTGGTGCGTTGCCATCCATACTTGTCGGCATTCGTTATGCACTAGGGACCATGTGGGTAACGTTAATTGTCGCCGAAACGATAGCGGCTTCTTCTGGAATTGGTTATATGTCCAATAATGCCCGGGAGTTTATGCAACTGGATATTGTCGTTTTAGCCATCCTTTTATATGCTATTTTAGGAAAAGTTGCAGATTCCCTAGCAAAACTTTTAGAGGCTAGGTTATTAAAATGGAGTCCAGTTTATCAAATGAAAAAGTAAGGAGTGTCTGACATGGTTAAGAAACAAATACACTTTGGTGTTTTTCTAATGGGTACAGGTCATCATATGGCATCGTGGAGACATCCAGATGTTCCAGCAGATGGGTTTGAGGATTTTAAATATTACCAAGAAATTGCCGGTATTGCAGAAAAAGGAAAGCTGGATATGCTTTTTTTAAGTGATGGTTTATCTTTTAATCGATTGTCACACCCGGCTGAAATCGTTCGTTTTGATCCGCTTACTCTTCTTCCTGCTTTAGCTGTTGTTACGTCAAAAATTGGCCTTGTAGCAACTGCATCTACTACTTATAATGAACCGTTCCATATTGCAAGAAAATTTTCCTCTATGGATCATTTGAGTAATGGGAGGTCGGCATGGAATGTAGTAACGTCCTATTACGAACATGAGGCGGGTAACTTTGGTAAGAATAAGCATCTAGCCCATGATTTACGTTATGAACGTGCAACTGAGTTTGTTGAAGTTGTGAAGGGATTATGGGATAGCTGGGAAGCAGGAGCTTTAATTCGGGATAAAAAGTCGGGTGTTTATTATGAACCAGACAAATTGCATACGCTAAATCATGAAGGGAAGCATTTTTATGTAAAGGGACCATTGAATTCTTCTCGCTCCCCACAAGGACGTCCTGTCATTATACAGGCGGGATCATCAGAGGCGGGTACAACACTAGCTGCACAAACGGCAGATGTTATTTTTACTGCACAACAGACACTTGAAGATGCGCAAAAATTTTATGAAAAAGTGAAAAGAAAGGTTATCGATTTTGATAGAAACCCAGATGAAGTGAAAATAATGCCAGGCGTTTCCCCTTTTATTGGTAGAACAGAGGCGGAGGCAAGAAAGAAATATGAACAATTGCAAGATTTAATTGTACCTGAGGTTGGACTAGATTTTCTTTCGGATTATCTTGGGGGGATGGATTTCTCTAATTATTCACTTGATGAACCGCTCCCAGAGGTTATCCCAGAAACAAATGGAAACCAGAGTAGAAGGGAATTAATTATTGATCTAGCAAGAAGAGAAAATTTAACGATTAGACAGCTTTATAAACGAATAGCAGGTTCTAGAGGACATTGGACCATTTTTGGTACACCAGAACAAATAGCGGATCAGTTAGAGTCCTGGATTATTGGGAAGGGAGCAGATGGCTTTAATTTAATGTTCCAATACTTTCCCGGTGGCTTATCCGACTTTGTTGAACAAGTTATCCCAATACTTCAAAAACGCGGGGTGTTCAGAACGGAATATAGTGATGTGACACTTCGTGGACATTTAAGTTTATCGATACCAGAATCAAGGTATGCTGAGCTAAAAATGAATTGAGCTGAGGTAGCACTGGTACGTATAGGCACTTAGTAAACATTGAATTTATCAATGTTTACTAAGTGTTTTTTAGTTGGTAAAAAGTGCTGTAAAATACAGTGGAAAGTATGTTAGTGAGTTTCTTTATTGATTATATAAGTAGATAGTTATATACTAATACATTGATGAACTTAGAAGGGGTAATTAATATGCCACAAACAAGTGTTGAGATTGTAAAAGCTTCGGTAGTTTTGAAATTACTAGGTGATAAAACAAGATTAACTATCATGAAATTGATAGATAATCAAGCTTGTTGTGTATGTGAATTTGTGGAGATTTTTCAAACTAGCCAACCTTCCATTAGCCAACATTTACGGAAACTAAAAGACATAGGGTTGGTTAAGGAAGAAAGAAGAGGACAATGGATCTTTTATTCTGTAGATAAAGGCAATGAGTATTATCCATTTATTAAGCCGATTCTTGATCAACTTCCTAATCAAGAATATAAATTAAAAGAGCTGGAAGAAAAAGGGACACGAATTTCTTGTTGTTAATTGGAGGTATTATTTTGTCAGCAACGCTTTTATTCGCAATATTTATCTTTGTTGCAACCCTCATCCTAGTTATTTGGCAGCCAAAAGGATTAAACATTGGCTGGTCCGCAATGGGGGGAGCTGTAATTGCTTTACTCGTCGGAGTAGTAGGATTTGGTGATGTAATAGTAGTAACGGAAATCGTTTGGAATGCCACTTTAGCATTTGTTGCTATTATTCTTATTTCTTTAATACTAGATGAAATTGGGTTATTTGAGTGGGCAGCATTACATATGGCTCGAATTGCTAAGGGCAACGGAACAAAAATGTTTGTTTATATCAGTATTTTAGGTGCAATTGTAGCTGCTTTTTTCGCTAACGATGGTGCGGCATTAATTCTTACACCAATAGTTCTCGCCATGGTAAGGAACTTAAACTTCAAAGAAAAGATGATTTTTCCATTTATTATGGCCAGTGGATTTATCGCGGATACGACTTCATTGCCGTTTATCGTTAGTAACCTAGTGAATATCGTATCAGCAGATTTCTTTGGAATAGGGTTTGTGGAATATGCTTCGAAAATGATTATTCCTAACTTATTTTCACTAGTAGCAACGATTACTGTATTGTTCATTTATTTTAGAAAAAGTATTCCAAAATCATATGACGTTTCTCAATTAAGTGATCCAAAAACTGCCATTAAAGATTTTAAAATGTTTCGCTTATCATGGTATGTTCTAGGATTACTACTTGTCGGCTACGTTGTTAGTGAGTTTATTACGCTTCCTGTTTCTATAGTAGCAGGCGTTATCGCGATATTCTTCATCCTTATGGCAAGAAATAGTAAAGCTGTTAATACGAAAGCAGTGATTAAAGGGGCGCCATGGGATATCGTATTCTTTTCCATTGGAATGTATGTGGTCGTGTATGGATTAGGTAATGCGGGACTTACTTCCGCACTAGCAAGTGTCATTCAAACAGTAGCAGAACAAGGTTTATTTGTAGCAACAGTTACCATGGGATTCATCGCTGCTTTCCTATCATCCATCATGAACAATATGCCAACTGTCATGATAGATGCTTTAGCCATTGCTGAAACCAATACTTCCGGTGCATTAAGAGAGGCCCTGGTTTATGCAAACGTGGTTGGATCGGATTTAGGGCCAAAAATCACACCAATAGGTTCCTTAGCTACATTAGTGTGGCTTCATGTATTATCGCAAAAAGGGGTTAAGATTTCATGGGGAACTTATTTTAAAACGGGGATTATTTTAACAATCCCAATATTATTTATTACACTAATTGGCCTATATTTAACGTTAGTATTTTCTTGAAAGAACGACTTAGCTAATACTACGGAAAATTGAAAAGGAGAATCGATATGTCTAAAAAATCAATTTACTTCCTATGTACAGGAAATTCATGCCGAAGCCAAATGGCGGAAGGATGGGCAAAAAAATATCTTGGTGATGAATGGGAAGTTAGGAGTGCTGGTATCGAAGCGCATGGGCTAAATCCAAAAGCGGTAAAAGCAATGAGTGAGGTTGGAATTGATATTTCTGATCAACATTCAGAAATGATAGATACCGAGTTTTTAAATCATGCGACGCTTGCGGTTACATTATGTGGAGATGCGAAAGACCGTTGTCCCGTGACTCCTCCACATGTAAAAAGGGAACACTGGGGTTTTGATGACCCTGCTAAAGCAAAAGGAACCGAAGAAGAAGTGTGGGCCATATTTCAGCGTGTGCGTGATGAGATAGGCGAGCGAATGAAACGATTTGCAGAAACAGGGGAATAAACAATACTAAATTTGTTTAATAAAGAATATAAATATCATAAGCACTCATAAAGATTATCAAACCAGTCTTTATGAGTGCTTTTATAATTGTATTAATACCATTAAGTTATCGTATGCTTTACTTTATCCTGTGACTTACTAACCAATTGTTCTATTTCCTTTGGTGGAACGGGTGGGCTGAAAAGGAAGCCTTGCATTTCGTTGCATTGCCATTGTTTAAGGAAAGTAAGTTGATTTTCTTCTTCGATACCTTCTGCTATTACGTTAATACCTAAACTTTGTGCCATGGAGATGATAGCTTTTACAATAGTGGCGTCACTACTGTTTTCCTGGATATTATTCATAAATAATCGATCGATTTTCAAATGATCAATTGGCATATTTCTTAAATAGCCAAGGGAGCTATATCCGGTACCAAAATCATCGAGACTAATATGTAATCCTAATTTCTTCAAATCCGCTAATACTTTTCCAGAATTCTCCACATCCATCGCCATGCTCTCTGTAATTTCAAGATTTAGCAGTGAAGGGTCTAATTGCTCCTTTTCAAGTGCTTCTGAAATGACATCTACAATGTTATGTTGTTTGAATTGTAAGGCAGAAAGATTAACTGACATTTGGATGGGAAATAGATTTTCCTGCCATTGTTTACACTGTGCAATTGCTGTTTTCAAAACCCAGTTGCCAATTGGTATAATAAGTCCCGATTCTTCAGCTTGAGGTATAAATTTACCAGGTGGAATAATGCCTTTTTCTGGATGGATCCAACGCACTAATGCTTCCACGCCAATAATTTCTCCAGTCTGAATATGAAGTCGAGGCTGATAATATAAAACGAATTCTTTCTGCTCTAAAGCTCTTCGTAATTCACTTTCTAAATGAAGGTTTTGTTTATTCTCCGTTTCGCTTTCTTGTTGGAAAAAGGAGAGTCGATTTTTTCCTCGAGATTTTGCGTCATACATAGCTGTATCTGCGTTTTTAATAAGAGAATCTTTATCTGTACCATCCCTTGGATACATCGCCACTCCAATGCTAGTCGTGATGAATATTTCTAAGGTTTTTATATGGTAAGGATGGGTTAATGATTGAATAATGAGGTTAGCAATAACATTTGCTTCTTGTTTATTGGTATCCTGAAGAAAGATGGTAAATTCATCTCCTCCATTTCGGGAAACAATCCCTTTACCCCCTATACAACCGCGCAATCTTTCAGCTACATCCATTAGCAATAAATCACCGAAATCGTGACCTAAAGAGTCATTGATCATTTTAAATCGATCCAAATCTAAAAATAATACAGCAGCTTGCGACTTTCCTTTTTTTGTTTCCTCTAATGATTTTGTTATGTATTTATGAAAAAATCTTCTGTTAGGTAAACCGGTTAGAGTGTCGTTATAAGCCAGTTTTCGAATGGTGGCCTCTGTTTCTTTTGCGTCGGTAACATCCCTGGCGTATACAGTGAAAACAGGTGATCCTTCTTTTTTAATTCTAGTAATTGTCATCTCTAGTATAAACTCAGTACCGTCTTTCCGCTTTCCTGTAACTTCCATTCGTTTTCCTAGTACAATGTCTTTGTCGTTGGACGTGAGCGCCTGTGCTAATAGTGTGTTCTCCATATTTTGGCCTATAAGATCCTCCTGGGAATAACCGAATGTTCTACTGACTGCAGGATTACATTCTACAATATTTCCTTGGTGATCAATTATCATTACGCAGTCTATTACAGACTCAAGAATAGATAATTTAAAGGCCTTTTCCTGCTTTAGCCTTCTTTCTAGGATAGTAGAAATGGTTATTGTAACCCCAAGTATGACAATGGTGCCGATGGATACTAAGACAGCGATGGTATGAATGTTGATTAAAGAAGAGGTAAAATTACTTAATTCTTCATGATCAGGCACATAAGATGCTGCTGCCATTCCGGTGTAATGCATACCTGCAATAGCAAGACCCATAATCAGTCCACTACCTAATTTTTCTACCGAGACCATTCCCTTTTGATTTTCACGAAACTTAAATGCTAGCATCAATGCCACAATCGATGCAACGATTGCAACGAATATTGAGGCAGTGAAAAGTAAAGGATCATAGGTAATATGTACTCCTTTCATAGCAGCCATTCCAATATAGTGCATACTACTAATTCCGATTCCCATGAACAAACCACCAATGACTAATTTAACAATGGTTGTATTCTGTCTGCTTGTGAAATATAGTCCACACAATGAAGCAACTATAGCCACAAGGATAGAAATAATAACAGTAAATATATCATACTGAATAGAGTAGGGTAATCGAAAAGCTAGCATAGCAACAAAATGCATAGCCCAAATACCAATACCCATGGCGATAGCCCCGCTTAATAACCATAAATTCTTATTCCATCCTTTTGAAAAATTGATTCTCCTTGCAATATCGAGCGCCGTCAAAGAAGCCATAAACGCTATAAAAAAGGAAAGAGCAACCAAATATCCGTTATGACTTCCATGCATATGCTGCATTTATGTATCCTCCTTCTGAGATGTTTTGTGATTCTCATTATTTACAATGAAAATAGTAGTAATTGGAAACAGCAAAGCGGACACAAATACAAAAAAAGAGGCTATCTCAAGTTTGGGATAGCCTCTCACTCTTTCTAAACATGAATGATTAAAGTTAGTAATCTTAGATAGTCTTCAAATGGCGCAACTTTTATCCATGTAGAACTACATTTAACATCAAAGTATTAAAAAGAATACGGTAACCCAGCTGTCATGACCAATCGGTATTAGACCTGTGGCTTTGCGTCCCTCTCTTTCGAAAAGGTTTGCCTTTTTCACTTTTTACTAAGTAATTATTCCTAATACTAATTTATCATATGTATGTAGAAATGTAAATTATTGGGAGTATTAGATTGTAGAATACATAAGACAATGAATGGAACTAAAAATAAGGTATAGTCATAATTAAGTCTTTAGGACTACCCTGTTTTATAAAAACAGAAGAGATTCAGTTCAATGGCGGAAAAATTAGGATCAGTCCCTCGCTTCACTTAATGGACAGAGAAGCGGGGATTGACATTTTTTTATTCATTAATTATTACCTGTCTACCTCCAAGCCACCCAGCAAGAAGAATGATAATAGAAACAAATAATAACATTAATAATGGAGCAGTCCAACTTCCCGTAAAGTCATGTAACCCACCAAATAATACTGGTCCAAGTGCGGCAAGTGAGTAACCGAATGATTGTGCCATTCCGGATAGTTCCGACGCGTCATATCCATCTTTTGTTCGTAATGTAAAAAACATCATGGATAAACTAAAGCCACTACCACAACCAATACCTATCATGACCACTGAAATCATAATTAAGCCAGGATTACCATTTAATAAACCGAATATACCTAAAATAAAAACAGCCCCTGTAAAGGCACCTAACCCTTTTTGATTCTTCATTCTATCAGCAATAATCGGTAAGACAAACGATGTGGGAATGAGGGAGAATTGCATCAACGATAGCATCCAACCTGCTTCACTCGCCGAGTATCCATTTGATTGTAATATTTCTGGCAACCATGTCATCGGTGTATAAAACATGAGAGATTGGAATCCCATGAAAATAGTAACTTGCCAAGCTGTAAAAGAAGTCCACATAGTAGCTTTCTTTCTTTTATTATTTGAATCGGACTTAGATGTTTCTTTAGGATGACGTAATTGCGGAAACCAAAGAATGAGCGCAAATATAATTAAAATCGCCCAAACCCCTAACGCCCCTTGCCATCCTAATTTGCCTATGTTGGATAACGGTACACTTACCCCCGATGCTAATCCACCAAACATATTCATAAAAACGGTATAAATTCCTGTAATTAATCCAATTTTTAATGGGAAGCTCATTTTAATATAACCTGGTAATAACACATTTCCAAAAGAAATGGCAATCCCGATGAAGGCGGTACCGATAAACAATGTTTCAACACCAGTAACGGAACGGATGATTATTCCAATAAAAAGCACGATCATCGATAGGAAAATCGTTTTCTCCATTCCAAAGCGATTAGCTACTTTCGGTGTAAAAGGAGAAACAAGTGCAAAGGCGAGAAGTGGTATTGTCGTAATAATTCCAACTACTGCATTACTAACCCCTAGACTATCACGAATTACGGAAATTAATGAACCGACGGATGTTAAAGGGGCGCGTAAAGTAGTGGCAAATAATAATATTCCAGCAAGTAATAAGAATGTACCTCTTTTTTGTTCAGTTTCTAATGATTGCCCTCGCATTACTTATTCAAACCTCCTTTCCAATTCTTCAATAATATTCCTTATTTAGTTTAACGCTAGTAATAGAAGAGTACAAATTTTGCAAGGTATATGTAAAATTTGTAAAGAACGGAGGGGGATGCGCTACTTCAGTGATTTCATTCTTCCGGTAAATATAGAACAAGGAAAAGGCACAATGAGCAGTATAGATGCTTTCATCGTGCCTTCATTCGCGTAAAATTATCGATTGTTCTCTTAAAGAACGTCATCATGCTTCAACTTTTTTAACAAGTTCTTACAAATTCCCCATGGATATTGTTCTTCTGGCGGATGGGAAATGACTTCTATTATTTCTTTTTTTACTGGGTGTTCGAACCGTAACGAGTGTGCCCAAAGCGCAATTTGCTGTCCAGGTCGATTTACATTTTGTCCATATTTTTGATCTCCGTATATTGGCGTTCCATTCTCCGAAAGCTGAACGCGTATTTGATGCGGCCGACCTGTGTGAAGTTGAACGGAAAGCAAGCTTAATTTTTCTGTTTTGGTAATCGTTTTATAGTCAAGAAGCGCCTTCTTTCCCTTCTTATGACTGGCTGCAACCGCATAAACTTTGTTTTCACGGTTGTTCTTCATAAGGTGATGTTCCAATGTTGCTTGATCTTTTTCTGGTACCCCCCTTACTACAGCCAAATAATTTCTTTTGATTGCCTGTCTCCGTATTAAATCCGACAGACGTGAAGCCGCCTTTGATGTTTTTGCAAAAACCATTACACCACCAACAGGACGATCTAAACGATGAACAAGGCCAAGAAAAACGTTTCCTGGTTTTTGATATCTAATTTTTAAATCTTGTTTCAACATAGAAAGAAAGTCTGTATCACCTGTACGATCTTCCTGGACAGGTATGTTTATTGGTTTCTCCACAAGTAATAGATGATTATCTTCATATAAAATTGAAATTCTCACACATACCAATACTCCCTTTAACATGATGTATCTATTCTATTAATCTTAGAAGCTTAAACTTATTTTAAGCATATAGCTTATAACTCTATTATGAATAGTATGTAATGTCAAAGGTTCTGATTTGTTTATGGAAATATCGAAAATCATATATAAAATGATAAAGAATTGAAATTTCATCTTCATGGACATCGTTAAAAAGCTTTTCTCATTAATGTAATAGGAAATGCTTTTCAACCTTAACTATCATTATCAATTTGCTAGTTTGAGAAACCTTGGGAAGGGATTGTTTGATTGAGGAAATGCAACATGAGGTAGGTTATCGTTGCTGTTTGGAAAGTTCGCGAAGTTTTCTCTCGTGCTGAGCAGTTTTACTCAACAAATAATCCGTAGTTTCTTGTGTTTCTGTTAATTCTACTCGTATTCCATCGACCTTCTTTTCAAGTCGATCAAAGCGATTATCCATCTTAGATTCCAAATTATCTATCCTGGATTCAAAGTTATCCATTCTAGATTCAAGATTGTTCATTCTAGATTCAAAGTTATCCATTCTAGATTCAAGGTTGTTCATCTTAGAATTCAATACATCAAATTTCTTCTCGATTTGTTCTGAATGAATGTTTAATGCATGTAGAATTTCCTTTAATATAGTTTCCTGTTCCATTTTTTCACCTCCTACTAACCATTATAGATGAGTTTGGACTGATTGAGAAGTGATGAATGCAAAAAGTCTATATCATACGTATATGCTCTTATTATGTTCTCTTTAGTTTTGCCATCATACCAATGAGTGCCGGAACGCAAGAGAAAAATCGGCGCTCCGCAACTCATGAGACCGATGAGTGCCGGAACGCAAGAGAAAAACCGGCGCTCCGCAACTCATACGACCAATGAGTGCCGGAACGCAAGGAAAAAACCAGCGCTCCGCAACTCATGAGACCGATGAGTGCCGGAACGCAAGAGAAAAATCGGCGCTCCGCAACTCATGAGACCGATGAGTGCCGGAACGCAAGGAAAAAACCAGCGCTCCGCAACTCATACGACCAATGAGTACCGGAATGCAAGGGAAAAACGAGCGCTCCGCAACTCATACGACCAATGAGTGCCGGAACGCAAGAGAAAAACGAGCGCTCCGCAACCCATAAGGCCAATGGGTGCCAGTGTGTAATTTAGTTCATTCTTCAAACTATCCAAGATAACTAGGGTTAGTTTTTGTATGTTGTTAAAAAATATCCAACCAAAAGCCTAACTTTTAAAGTTACCCTCACTAGAATAAATATTTACAACTCCACACAAGCTAAAAACATAAGTTAAAGCCAAATGAGTAAACTTTCCAATCTTAGAAGAAATAAAAAATTATAGTTTATTCAAATGAAAAAGGATGTCGTGATATGTTTAATTTGCGTGGGGATGCACATAAAATTTACTACCATATAAGAAAAACACCTCATCAGATTCGGGAGATAAAATACTTAAAAGAAATTGAAGAAATCCGTACTTTTTATCAATCCGTAGAGACTGACGTATTAAAATTGATCCATTATCGCATGATCAAAGAAAAGAATGGATCAGGAATGATACCTATCTTTGTAACCGCGATACCATGGCTGCTCTTTTTATTTTCCACACATTTAGAAGATTTTCTTTTTAAAGATGGGAGTATGCTATGGTTGTTCTTTAGCTTCATTTATTTACTTTTTTTGGCAATAAGTGTTATTTTACATTTTCGCGAGAGTGCGTGGGCTGCCACTCATATTGAAATCATTCAAGATATTATAAAGGATAGAAATGAGAAAGTTTTTTCGGAGTAGTGGTTGAAGCTAACTAACAATGTGCAATCCCTCACTGTGTGACTGCAAAAAGTCAGTGAGGGATTATTTATTTTTTAGCAGATAGGAAAGCATAAAATCTTTCCCGTCTGGGCTCGGTTACTCGCCCCACCGTAAAGATATGCATAAGTGCAACTAAGTCATTCGCCCAAAGGCTTGGCGAATGCCAAGTTTTCTAATAAAAAAATAGCATCAGAACTCTAATTGCGCTTCAAATAATCTTTTATTTTACCTTACAATAAAATGTATTGTCAATAAGAAATTTGTGATATTTCCAAATAAATGTTACAATAGTCTTATAATTGTTTTTTAATCGTATTTCAATTCCTATTTTTAGATGGAATACGTTTTTTGTTTTCTTTTTTATGTAATGGAAAGGTGCTCGAATATGAATATTACCGGTGAAGTCATCTACTGCAACAAAGTTAAGATTTAAACAATTGGTGGTTTTGAAGTTAGTTGATAGGAATTATAAATTGTTATCTTATATTTATAGTGAATCGATTTTTCATACTACAAGGAGGACTAGGGTAATGAATCTAATCAATAAGAAAGTTACACACAAGTTTTTTGGCACAGGTAGTATAGTTAAATATAATGATTCTTTTATTGAAATACATTTCGCAACGGAAAATAAAAAGTTTGTTTTCCCCGATGTATTTAGAAGGCACCTAAAACTGCATGATGAAAATGCTGCTAATTCACTCGAAAAAGTAATACAAAAAAAGGAAATGGAACGAAAGAAGGAAGAATGGAAGAAGGAAGAGGAGAGAATACGACAACATAAAGAACAGCAACTTCGCTTGGAACATGAAAAACTTATGAAAAATCATAAACTTCATCCCAAATCACAAATGGTATTTTGGTGTGACACGGAAGAACAGAATAGTTCTTTTTCAGAGTGGAAGGTTTTTTCAGGCGTTATAAAAAGTGGTACTAACAAAGGGAAGCCAAACAAACCCATCCGTATGCACCAAAATAGCGCTTGCCTTTTAACAGCGAGAGATTCCAGCATGCCTGAAAAGGACAGACGTATCTTAGGAGTCTATATGGTGAATGAAGATTTTATCGGTAAGCTTTGTGAAGATGGATATATTCCTGCTCACACTGAATACAAACTCCAACTTACAGAACAAGAATCGGAACAGATGCTTTTTTGGAAATATTATGTTAATGAAAAATTCCCCCACAAAATGACATGGAATACAGGAAAATATCGTTATTTCGATAATTTATGGATGGCCCAAATTTTGTTTGATATCATTTCCTTGAAAAGTGACCCACAGGAACGGGAGCTGGCACAACGCTTTTTTGAACATTTCTGTAAAATGAATCAGATAAGGGATCAGGAGTTGCCAAAGTCTAATGGCGCATTGATGCGTATTTAGACGTCAGCCCAAGAGTAACAACGTGGCGGGGTTTATTTCATAAAACCTCCAGGAACAGGATAAAATCTAAAAGCGTCAGTCCTCCAGTACGTTAACAAAGTGGAGGACTGACACCCAAGTTTTAGTAACTATCATAAAATCCCCCTTCATTTCCCCTAAACTATAAGATGCTTTTTCCTAGTTAACATGATACACATGAATATATTTCTTTCCAATATCCAGTAGGTTTTTTCATTATATGATAGTTGTATAGAATGCTAATTTAATAATAAATAGATGTATATTATGAATGGTTATGTTCTTTTTATACGCCAATTTTGACCAAACTTTAATTTAGAACCTTAGGATATTATCATGCCAGCAATTATGGAGGTTACTATGGAAAATGCACAAGATTTATATTTTTATTCACCAAAGGTAAAAAACTTTCTTTTATTCATTATGGTGCTGGTCTTTACAGTATTTGGTGGATTGATATGCGGGGTTGCTTATAAAGAGGGGGATTTTTTTATTAGTAGTGTGGGCGCATTTATTGCATTGTTTTTTGGCTTATTGATCTTAGGTATATTCAAAAAAATACTGAGTCCTAAACCTTACCTCATTTTAACGGAAGAAAAATTAATTATTAGTGCTTCATCCAAGAACGCGGTTCCTATTAAATGGGAGGATATAAAAGGCTATAACATTCAAAATGTCCATTTTAATAAATTTATAGAAATTATGTTACAAGATGAGGAAAAATATCGTGAACGTATGTCCAATACAACGAGAAAGCTCAATAAGCTTAATGATGTAATGAATTATTCTCCGTTTGCTATTGCGTGGGGGCAAATTAAACGCAAAGATAGAGACAGACTTGTGTACGAATTAGATAGATTAAATAGGCATGCCAATGAATTTTATAATCAACTTTATGATCAAATGAATGCTGATAATAAACAACAAAAATCTTATAGACAAGTTAATGGAAAATATATATTGAAATCATACGGATTCAGTTTAATCTTGACAGGTGTTACATTTCTTTTTTTTATTGGGCGAATGATGATGATTATATACCGTTTCTTATTGTTTCGTTTATATTGTATCCCTTTGCGAGAATCATTTATGATGTCCTGTTGGGATTCAAATTTGATTATAAAGCGAAAAAGCAGTCGTTCCTATCTGGATATTTTTACCAGTTTAGGTTTGCCATTCATGTGTTAATCTATTATTTAAGTTTTTACATAGCCCCACTTGGCATTCTTTATATTATCTTTAAAGCCTGTTACAGACTCATAAAAAAGAGAAAATGATGATATGTACTATACCCAGGGGCGCTTAAGCTTCTAAACTGGGTCTTGAAGATGATATTTATCCGGAATATGGATAGTATAAATATTTCTTTGCTTACGAAAAAGACATGTATTATTCCAAGGCATCACTTTGATTGAAGTGCCCTTAAGAATCATTTAAAATATAATTAAATCCAAATGACATAGGAGAGGATACAAAATGGCAAATGTATGCTTTTTACTTGCTGATGGTTATGAAGACTCGGAGATGAAAAACCCTTATGATGCAATGAATGAGGCAGGCCACAAAACCGTTGTTGTAGGTCTTGTAAAAGGAGCTGAACTTAAAGGAAAGAAAGGAGCGGTTTATACTTCCGACCTTTCTATAAGCGAAGTGAAGGCTGACGAATATGATGCAGTTATTATTCCTGGTGGATCAGCACCAGAGGCACTTCGAGTAAATGACAAAGTAGTGGAATTCGTAAAACAAGCAAATGAACAAGGCAAAGTGATAGCTGGTATTTGTCATGGCCCGCAAGTAATGATTAGTGCATCCATTCTAAATGGGGTAAAAGCAACTTCATTTATCGGAATCCGTGATGATTTGAAAAATGCTGGATCTAACTTTATGGACCAAGAGGTAGTGGTGGACGGAAATATTATCACTTCTCGTACACCAAAGGATGAGCCAGCATTTATTAAAGAAATTTTAAATAAATTATAAGACTGTTTTTCTTGGGGGGTTCTTCTGTTTTGGAAGGGCCCTTTTTTAAACTACAATAGTAGTAAGCGTTAGTAGGTCCGACACTAAACAATGAAGGAAAATGTAATAAAATACCACTTTCTCTTCCTTTGATTTAAAGTCAAATTCCGTGTACAATCATGTCTATAGCAGTAATGCAAGAACATAAATAAGGTAAGGTGGATTACCATAAGAAAAATAAAAAGCTTCATATTCGTTGTTTTAGGCTTTATTTCGTTCGGAATCGGTGTAGCTGGTGTAGTACTACCTGTACTTCCGGGAGGCCCGTTTTTCTTATTTGCAGCCTTTTGCTTTGCTAGAAGTTCCAAACGGGTGGAAAATTGGTTCAAGGGCACGGCTTTTTACATGGAATATGTAGTACGAATTCGGGAAAATAAAGGTATGACAAGAAAAGAAAAAATTCGCATTAACCTAATTGCCGATTCCTTTATTTTATTTTCTGTTATATATGTGGACTTTCTATTTGTCAAAATCATGATGATTGTTCTTTGTATGATTAAACATTACTACTTCATTATGAAAATACCAACGATTACTCCTGAAGAGGCTAAAAATATTAGAAATGCCTTACGTAATCGACAACATACAAACCTCACTAGCTGAATCTAGGGCTTGTGAGGTTTTTTACATGGAACATTTTTTAAATAACAATAGGAGTGGGAGGTATTATAGTTTAGATCATATACGTCTGAAAGGGCTACATGTATTAGGTGCGTCCGTACATATTGGCACTGTGAAAGGTATGGTTAGTAATTATATCGCCTACTCGAAATCCGTGGGGCCATCGTAGGATTCTTTTCAAATGGTATGTTTGCGAGCTACGGAGCATTAATAAGCAGTAGTTTTTATCCAGTACAAACCCTCAGTACAGCGACAAATACTATTTTTAACTTTGGTAGAGCGGTTAGGGGATTTTTGCCAATATTTGTTGGTTTCTTACTAGGGCTATGCTAAATGTTACCGGAACAAGTAAAAGATAATAAAAAACAAGATAATCAAGCAGTAAATGTACATAGAAGCTACTATAAAAGCAACAACATCTTTTCCGACGCTGCAAATCCAACTTCAATTCATAAAGCTAAATAACATGTTGCAAAATTTCTTGCGTAAATATATAATGAAGTATGTTCCTGATGTACCCATAGGGGTATGTTGGTGGATTGCTTTAGGAGGGATATAAGATATGGATAAACATATAGATGAAATTCAAAGCTATATAGATAATCCTGAAAAACAAAAACAACTGTACAAACGTACATTAGTTATTATTATAATTGCTCAAATCCTTGGTGGGGCTGGTCTAGCAGCCGGTATTACAGTAGGTGCTTTACTTGCTGAAGATATGTTAGGTTCTAATACACTAGCTGGTTTACCTATTGCATTATTTACGTTAGGTTCGGCGGGGGCAGCGTTGATTGTCGGAAATCTTTCTCAACGCTATGGTCGTCGTATTGGCCTTGCATCAGGTTTTATCACAGGTGGCTTAGGTGCAGTAGGTGTTGTGCTTGCCGCTATCTTTCATAATGTTGTACTTCTTTTTATCGCCTTATTAGTTTACGGTGCAGGTACAGCTACGAATTTACAAGCTCGTTATGCTGGAACGGATTTAGCTAGTGACAAGCAACGTGCTACTGCCATTAGTATGGCAATGGTATCCACAACATTTGGTGCTGTATTAGGGCCAAACCTAGTGGATGTTATGGGTAATTTCGCGTTGTCAATTGGTGTACCAGCATTAGCAGGACCATTTATTTTAGCTGGTGCTGCATTTCTGTTGGCTGGGTTAGTGTTTCTTATTTTGCTTCACCCAGATCCACTTAAAGTTGCACAAGCAATCTCAAAAAGTAAGGATGAGAACGAAGAGAAAACAAATCATCAAACAGTGAATGATTCAAAACTGAATCAACGAACGATAACCATTGGTGCAACAGTTATGGTAGTGACGCAAATTGTGATGGTTGCTGTTATGACGATGACTCCAGTACACATGGAGGAACACGGCCACGGGCTCTCGGCAGTAGGATTAGTTATTGGCTTTCATATTGGGGCCATGTATTTGCCGTCACTTGTTACGGGAGTTCTTGTAGATAAAGTTGGACGAAAGGTAATGGGAATTGCCTCAGGTATAACTCTATTACTAGCTGGATTACTTGCTGCTTTTGCTCCTATGGAATCAATTGTTCTGCTAACTGTAGCTTTAATTCTTTTAGGACTAGGTTGGAATTTTGGTTTAATCAGTGGAACAGCACTTATCGTTGATGGTACTACACCAACCAATCGGGCAAAAGTTCAGGGTACGGTTGATGTTCTTATCGCATTGTCCGGTGCTGCTGGCGGTGCTTTATCTGGTATGATCGTAGCAGGTTCAAGCTTTACTGTTCTATCGTTAGGAAGTGGCTTCGTTTCTTTATTACTAGTTCCAGTAATTTTAATCGTGTTACGTAAACAAAATAAGAAAGAAATGGAATAAGTTTATGAAACTTCATAAATGTTGATTGCCAACACTTATGAGGTTTTTTTCATATTTGGGAATTAATCTATGAAAATAAACACATTCTAGCATTAAATATTTTTTTAAGAATTATCATGGTCTCTTTTTATCACGTCTTAACTGGCTGGCTTGGCTGACTATAAGCGCAATGTCCTATTGCAATGTCAGCACTCGCACGTCCTGGGACTCCGATTACTCGTCCCACTGTAATGTTTTGTGCCTCGTAAGACCCCCACTTCAAAAGTCGAGTAAAACCAAGAAATTTAAGTGGGGGACAACAGCCAGTAGCGCCCTGATAAGCTCAACTATCATTCAGTTGGTGGGATGAAAGAAAACCCCGACTGAATGAGTTTCACTTTACTATTCCCCTAACCAAATTTTAAAATTATCTAGTAAGATATGATGGGAAAGAGCTAGAAAGCTGGAAAAAAAACGATGTCTGTTGCGATTAAATGAACGGTAAAAAGAATATCGATAATAGGGTTGACTTTTTACCCCTTGGGGTATATTATAAGACATGTAGTTGATTTACACGGATGAAATCAGTGGAAAATATTTAAATAAATATCAACCATTCATTTTTTTTAGTTGAAATAATACCTTGGGGGGTAATTGTATGATTCAAACAAATCTTCAGCTTGATGCAAAAGGTCTTGCATGTCCAATGCCGATTGTAAAAACAAAAAAAGCAATCACTGATTTGGAAGAAGGTCAAGTATTGGAAATTCAAGCAACTGACAAAGGGTCAAAAGCAGATTTAGCTGCTTGGGCAAGTTCTGTCGGACACCAATATTTAGGAACAGTGGAAGATGGCGAAGTACTCTACCATTACATTCGCAAAGGTTCGAATGAGCTGGAAGTGGAAAAAACATTTGAACACACTGTGTCACTTGACGAACTGGAATCACGTGATGGATTCATTCTAGATGTACGCGAAGCAGCGGAATATGCATTTGGTCATATGGAAGGTGCCATTTCTATTCCAATGGGAGAATTAGAATCTCGCATGGACGAATTGGATAAAGAGAAAGAATTATATGTGATTTGCCGTACAGGAAGACGTTCTGATTTGGCGGCACAACTTTTAGCTAACAATGGTTTTACGAAAGTTTATAACGTTCTACCAGGTATGAATGAGTGGAACGGTAAAATATCAAAAGAAGTCTAGGAGGAATTTAATTATGTCAAATAAAGTAGCAATTATCGCAGCAAACGGTGGAATGTTTGATGCATACAAAGTATTCAATATCGCAACGGCAGCAGCAGCTTCAGAAAAAGAGGTACAAATCTTTTTCACTTTTGAAGGATTAAACTTAATTCACAAACAAGGAATGCATGCATTAGAAATGCCAGCAGGTAAAGAACATTTTGCTGAAGGGTTTGAAAAAGCAAACGTTCCTACTATTCCACAACTAGTAGAGATGGCTCAAGAGCTTGGGGTTAAATTTATTGCTTGCCAAATGACTATGGATGTTATGGGTCTTACGAAAGAAGATTTCGTGGATGGAATCGAAGTTGGTGGAGCGGTAACATTCCTAGAATATGCGAAAGATGCAGCACCGACATTAACTTTCTAATTGATTTGAAAAACATCATGCAGTGGGGGATTCTCCACTGCAAAAAAATTAACAGAAATATACCTAAGGGGGTAATTGTTTAAATGACTGTAAATAAATGGACTGCAGCAAAAGTAGCTCGAAAAGTAATTGATAATGAAGAATTATTTATTTTAGACGTACGTAATCCAGATGCTTTTAACGATTGGAAAATAGAAGGACATAAATTTGAGTATTTAAATATTCCTTACTTTGAATTATTAGATGGTGTAGAAGAAATCCTACCTAAGCTTCCAATGGATAAAGAAGTTCTAGTCGTATGTGCGAAAGAAGGATCTTCTATTATGGTAGCTGAAATGTTATCAGAAGAGGGACGTGAAGTAGCCTATCTTGAAGGTGGAATGAAGGCTTGGAGTAGCTACTTAGAACCAATCAAAGTGGCTGATTTAGAAAATGGTGGTGAACTATACCAATTTGTTCGCCTTGGTAAAGGTTGCCTATCCTATATGGTGATTTCGGAAGGGGAAGCTGCAATTATTGATGCAGTTCGCTTCACGGATGTATTTACAAGCTTTGCGAAAGTTAAGGGTGTGGAAATTAAACATGTCTTTGATACACATTTACACGCAGATCATATTTCAGGTGGACGTCAAATTGCTGCAGCAACAGGCGCAACCTACTATTTACCACCAAAAGATGCGACTGAAGTAGTGTTTGATTATACAGCATTAACAGATGGCTTACATGTTACGATTGGTTCATCTCAAATTGATGTAAATGCCCTATACTCACCTGGTCATACGATTGGTTCTACTTCATTTGTTATTGACAATCAATTTTTATTAACAGGTGATATTTTATTTATCGACTCTATTGGTCGTCCAGATTTAGCAGGACTTGCAGAAGATTGGGTTGGTGATCTACGAGAAACATTATATTCCCGTTATCGTGAACTAGCAGTAGACTTAGTAGTATTACCTGCACATTTCATGATTATTGATGAATTAAATGAAGATGGTACCGTAGCTAGAAGACTAGGAGACCTATTTAAACAAAACCATGGTCTTAACATCGAGGACGAAGAAGAATTCCGTCGTACGGTTACAGATAATCTACCACCACAGCCAAATGCATATGAAAAAATTCGTCAAGTAAACATGGGGAAAATTACTCCTGATCATGACGAACAAACCGAAATGGAAATTGGACCAAATCGTTGTGCGGTTCGCTAATTGAAGTTAATCAGCGTTGAATCAAGAAAAGGCGCAGTTTAGAAAAAAACTACAGTGGAGGTAAATCAAATGAACATTACAAAAACATTAGATGCAAAAGGATTAGCATGTCCAATGCCAATTGTTAGAACGAAAAAAGCAATGGATGCTATTAATACTGGTGAAGTATTAGAAGTACAAGTAACAGATAAAGGTGCATTAAATGATATTCCAGCATGGGCAAAATCGGGAGGTCACTCCATAATCAATCAAAGAGAAGAAGCTGATGTTATTATCTTCCATATTCAAAAAGCATAATTAAATAGGCGAGTAGTAATGACTTTCATTAGATAGAAAGAAGGATATACGAATGGATCTGACGTTTTTTATTGTCATTTTTGGCCTTGGTTTTATAGGTTCATTTTTATCGGGAATGTTAGGAATTGGCGGGGCAATCGTTAAATATCCATTGTTGCTGTATATCCCACCTATGTTTGGATTGGCGGCTTTTACAGCGCATGAGGTTTCGGGTATTAGTGCTATAGAAGTTTTATTTAGTTCGCTTATAGGGGTATGGGCATACCGTAAAGGTGGTTATTTAAATAAACAACTGATTCTATATATGGGCGGAGCTATTATTATTGGTAGTCTTATCGGTAGCTATGGATCAAGTCTATTATCAGAAGAGGCTGTTAATGTTGTTTATGGCATTTTGGCATTAATTGCCGCTGTCATGATGTTTGTTCCGAGAAAGCAAGTAGATGATAAGCGACTAGATGAAGTGACATTTAATAAGCCACTGGCAGCAATACTAGCGTTAATCGTTGGAATCGGTTCAGGAATCGTTGGTGCAGCAGGAGGATTCTTACTCGTACCTATCATGTTAACGATACTACACATACCAACACGCATGACCATTGCAACAAGTCTAGCCGTTACATTTATTTCTTCTATTGGGGGAAGTATTGGTAAACTTGTTACTGGCCAAGTAGATTTTTGGCCGGCGTTAATTATGATTATAGCGAGTTTCATAGCAGCACCACTTGGGGCAAAAGTTGGCAAAAAGACGAATACACGAATTTTACAAGTTGTATTAGCGCTGATGATTGCGGGTACTGCAATGAAGATTTGGTTTGATATTTTAATGTAGGTGACATGTTGCAAAGAGAAGTCATTATACAGAAATTTTTTTAACAAAGTGATAGATTTACTTTTAAAATATAGATAAGTCCATGTAATTCATATTAAAATTAAGTAATTGGAGGTATTTAAAATGAAAGAAATTACAGCAAAAGAATTAGAACAAAAGTTAGCTTCAGGTGAAAAACTGAATATTATTGACGTTAGAGAAGATGAGGAAGTCGCTACTGGTAAAATCCGTGGCGCAAAACATATCCCACTAGCCCAAATTCCGGAACGCCTAGATGAGTTAAATAAAAATGAACATTACTTCATGGTATGCCGCTCAGGTGGTAGAAGTGGTAATGCATGTCAATTATTAATCCAAAATGGTTATGATGTGACAAATATGGTAGGGGGCATGCTTGACTGGGAAGGAGAAATAGAGTAAATACTTCATTTCTATTAAACTATCACGAAATAGGAGCATAATAATGGATATCATACAATGGATATTTTTAATTATCGTTATTGCATTTTTAATTAATCGATTTATGCCAGTTAAAGGCATTACGAATATAAGTGTTCAAGAAGCAAAAGATAAATTCAAGGATAACAAAGTACAATTTATTGACGTTCGTACGCCTGGTGAATATAAAGCAAATCACCGCAAACCTTTTGAAAATATTCCTTTATCAAATTTGGGTAACAAAATAGATAAACTGGATAAGGAAAAAGAGGTCGTTGTTATCTGTCAAAGTGGAATGAGAAGTGCAAAGGCGGCAAAATTTCTTAAGAAACAAGGCTTTGATAAGATCTACAATGTTAAGGGTGGCATGAGTGCTTGGCTATAAGAAAGGTGGAAGACCGTGGCGAATAAAGTAACACCAGAAGAGGTAGCTGAACGTATTCAGAATGGGGAAGAAGTAACGGTTATTGATGTTCGTGAAATTAGCGAAGTAGTTACCGGTAAAATCCCCGGTTCAAGGCATATTCCATTAGGTCAACTTGCTTTACGCAAGGGTGAATTAGATAAGAATCAAACTTATATTATCACATGCCAATCTGGTAACCGTAGTAAAGCTGCTTGTGGAATTCTCGAAGCATTAGGCTATAAGGTTGAGGATATGGTTGGTGGAATGAATAACTGGAGTGGTAATACCGAGTAAAGCGGTGGAGCTTTTATTGGTTGAACTCTACGGAGAGAAGCTCTATCACGGTCGAGAAGACATGAAAAGAGGTTGAATTCGACCGAGAGAAGCTCTATCACGGTTGAGAAGACATGAAAAGAGGTCGAACTCTACCGAGAGAAGCTCTGTCACGGTCGAGAAGACATGAAAAGAGGTTGAACTCTACCGAGAGAGGATCTATCACGGTTGAGAAGACATGAAAAGAAGTCGAACTCTACCGAGAGAGGATCTATCACGGTTGAGAAGACATGAAAAGAGGTCGAACTCTACCGAGAGAAGCTCTGTCACGGTCGAGAAGACATGAAAAGAGGTTGAACTCTACCGAGAGAAGCTCTGTCACGGTCGAGAAGACATGAAAAGAGGTTGAACTCTACCGAGAGAAGCTCTGTCACGGTCGAGAGGTTATGAAAAGAGGTTGAATTCGACCGAGAGTAAACTTCCATAGTCGAAAGTGCTAATTAAAGTTTGAATCATGTTGCACGCACAACATAAATGTTACCACCGCTCACTTGAACGATTTTTAATTAGTTTATTCAATCACTTGAAGAAACTTAAAAAGAGAATTTTTTTTTGATTTGCAGTGTCAGTTTTAATAAAAGTAGGTAATACCATAAGCAGTCCCACCAATGACGGGACTGCTTTTCTAAAATAAATATTTGAAATAGAGGCTATGCAGTATGAATGAAGATGTAATACTTTATACCACCACAATGTGTCCGGTATGTGGTATGGTTAGGGACTTTTTGACCAATATGAATATAGACTATAAAGAAATTAATGTGGACCTTAATCCAATAGTGATGATAAAACTGATTGGAAAAACGCGAAGATTCACTGTTCCTCAAACAAACATTAATGGGGAGTGGGTTTTTGGATTTGATCCAGTTCGTATGCTAGAAGTGTTAAGTACTGAGACTAATTAGCTGAAAAGCTATATTCTTTTGCTTTTAAAATCCCCCTGTAATACTACATAGGCAGCATTGTTAAAACGCTTAATAATAAGTATTCGGTTCTTGCGGTGTAAAGCAGAAATAGGATTTCTATTCGAATGCTAAAGCATAAAGATTATAGTATTCGATTTTTTTCTAAATCAAAATTTTTAAATTACTATACTTTGAGCTATTGATACAAAAAGTGCGATATGTTGATTTCCACACTGTTTTTCGATTAAAAAAATTTTTAACAGGGAAATTTTCGTATGTAATATGTTAAAAGTGGGTTATCAGAATTTTCAGTTTAATCATTGACATATATATGATGTAACTATATACTTCGGATATGTATGGACTTTATATATAAAGGGTGGAAGTAAAAATGGATGTTATTTTGAGATACCAGTGGGAAATATTTATTTTAGTGGAAGTTTTATCAGTAGTTTTCATTTTGTTATTTGGTATTGTTCGTTATGGATTTAACAAACAGAAATTAAGCTTATCTTTTTTATTTGTTTTTATTTTATTACTATTCTTGGAAGCTGGTTTAGCATTTTTTATTTATATGGAAACAGGTGAATTTTCTACATTTCAAATCATCATTACGATATTTCTTATTTATGCCTGTACGTTTGGGATTAGTGATTTCAAGAAGCTTGATCGTTGGATGCGTTTAAAAATAGGGAATTGGCGAGGAATAGATCTACTGACGGAAAGAGATAAATACGTGATAAAGAAACAAAAGGATCCTAGGTATATTGCTAAAAAATATCGTTATAGTTCTATGATTCATTTTCTGCTTTTTATGATTGCACAATTGATATTTTTGTCTTATAGCCTAGATAGTATGGAACAAGCGTTAGCCTATTTAACAGACTTATCGTGGGTAGGTACTGAAAATGTTGAAGAAACACCATACTCCAATGAAACGTTATATGGGATTTCTATGGTTTGGGGATTAGTGTTTATTATCGATTTTATATATTCATGGTCCTATACGATTTTTCCTTCAAAACAGAGATAAATAGATTGATAATGTTTTTAGACACCCGTTCAAAATAACACATGGATTAACCCACTTGCAAATTAGTAAGTGGTTTTTTACACACCTTATTTAACGGCAATGACTTAAAGGTTGAATGTTTGTTACTAAGGGCGTTTATTAGTAGCGGGAAAATCCCGCTACTTACCTAAATACATAATCTAAGTAATTATCATTCGCATCTCCAATTTCCACTCCGTTTTCCTTTAGTTCAATCCAAATATATCGGTCCAAGGAGTAAGGCGATTGAAGCTGAAGCGATTCTAACAAAGAATTGGAAATGGATATTTTTGCAGTTTGCGTACTATCTTGGACAGATAGGCTGTAGCCTTCCGTTTTAGTTACCTCGATTTTATAGTTTTCATTCCACTCTTGAAGTTGTTTTTCAATGACCTCGATTACATGATTTAAAAATTTTTCTCCTTCCAGATTTTTGGCCATATAACCACGAATAAATCCTGTTGTATTCATCTGTATAACCTCCTATTGTTTATCAATAGGTATCAAGACCAATGAAAAAGCCCTTTGCAGCATATGAATGCATACAAAGGGCTAAAGCACCGTTCGTTATCATTCAAAGCAAGCTTTGCTGGTAGGAGCACCTTACCCTTGGGGTAGGTTGCTGTGAAGTCGTTGAGCCAGGACTCTCGTTCACTCTTGATAACCTTATTGATTTAGTTGTATTTTACCATAGATCGAGGAAAAATGCATACGAAAATATAATGAGCAAGGTAGCAGATCTTGAAGAAACATTTTGGGACGAGGAACCTGTCCCTATGTCCCGCTAGTATGTTATATTATTTTAGAGTAATACATTTATAAAAATTATAATTACGCATTTCTGGCGAATGACTATGGAGAGATTGCATATGAAGAAAATATTAATGTTAGCTACTGGTGGAACAATTGCTTCTGTGGTCGGAGATGAGGGACTTGCTCCGGAATTAACTGCAAAGGAATTACTGTATTTCCTTCCAGAAATACATGACCAGATGAATATCGATAGTAAAATAGTAATGAGTATAGATAGTACCAATATGCAGCCAGAGCATTGGGTAAAAATTGCTGAGTCCGTTTTTAATAATTATGAACATTATGACGGGTTTGTGATTACGCACGGAACGGATACGTTAGGGTATACGTCGGCAGCACTGTCTTACATGCTTCAGGGATTGGATAAACCAGTTGTTTTGACCGGTTCACAAGTTCCAATCAGTTTTAAGGAAAACGATGCTGAGAAAAATATTGCAGATGCACTAAGATTCGCCTGCGAGGATATTGGCGGTGTGTTTGTCGTTTTTGATGGACGTGTTATACAAGGAACGAGGGCGATTAAAATGCGGACAAAAAGCTACGATGCGTTTGAGAGCATTAATTCTCCGTATGTTGCGTATGTCAAGGAAGGGGAAGTGACTTATCACCAAAAATTAGAGCCCTCTCTACAAAAGCTTGTATATAATACGGATTTATGCCCAGATGTATTTGTTATGAAATTGTATCCTGGAGTGAAACCTGAGATTTTCGATTACTTGAGTAAGTCCTATAAAGGCATTATTATTGAAAGTTTTGGAAGTGGTGGGTTGCCTTTTTTAGGAAGAGATCTGCTTGCAAAAGTTAAGGAACTGACAGAAAAAGGTATTGCTATTGTCATTACGACTCAATGCCTAGAAGAAGGAGCGGATTTGCTGCTGTATGAAGTGGGACGCAAGGCTTCCAAGCATCCAGTTATCTTAGCCGGAGATATGAACACAGAAGCCATCGTTGCCAAATTAATGTGGGCGCTTGGACAAACGGATTCTTTAGCTAAAGTCAAAGAGATTATGGAAACATCAATGGCAGGGGATTTAACTATTAAATTGGGAAAAAACGAATAGCTCCTGTTTTTTAAAAAAATAGGAACGGTTTTTATATATGTAGGAGAGTGAGAATGTTGTCAATCACAATGAGTCATACGAGAATGGAAAAAGACTTCCTAGGGACAAAGGAAGTTCCGACTGAAGTTTACTATGGAGTTCAAACCATTCGTGCGGTTGAAAATTTCCCTATCACAGGGTACCGTATCCATGAAAATTTGATTACGGCAATGGCTATTGTAAAAAAAGCAGCCGCGCTTGCGAATATGGACGTGAAGCGGCTCGATTCGGCTGTTGGTAAAGCAATCGCCAAGGCTGCGGATGAAATGATGAAGGGTAAGTGGCATGATCAAATCATAGTTGATCCTATTCAAGGTGGGGCGGGAACTTCCATCAATATGAATATAAATGAGGTTCTTGCTAATCGCGCACTTGAATTAATGGGAAAGGAAAAAGGGGACTATTCCTATTGCAGCCCGAATACTCATGTCAATATGTCACAATCGACGAATGATGCCGTTCCATCGGCGATTCATCTTGCGGTGCTCCAACTATTGGAAAAGTTATTAGCAACGATGGAGCATATGCATTCTGTTTTTCAGCTGAAAGCAAAAGAATTTGATCCTATCATTAAAATGGGACGCACCCATCTTCAAGATGCCGTGCCAATTCGACTTGGTCAGGAGTTTGCAGCCTATAGCCGTGTAGTGGAACGCGATATCAAACGGATTAAACAATCGCGCCAACATTTATATGAATTAAATATGGGAGCAACCGCTGTCGGCACCGGTTTAAATGCGGACCCCCGTTATATCAAATTAGTTGTGTCTTACATTGCTGATATTAGCGGTCTTCCGGTAGTTGGCGCGGAACATCTTGTCGATGCCACGCAAAACACAGATTCTTATACAGAAGTCTCATCCGCATTGAAGGTTTGTATGACTAATATGTCAAAAATTGCGAATGACTTACGTTTAATGGCTTCAGGTCCAAGAGCTGGTTTAGGTGAAATCCGTTTACCTGCAAGGCAACCTGGTTCTTCCATCATGCCCGGAAAAGTAAATCCAGTGATACCGGAAGTGATTAATCAAGTGGCATTCCAAGTGATAGGTAACGACCATACCATCTCACTTGCATCCGAAGCAGGACAGCTAGAATTGAATGTCATGGGTCCTGTACTCGTCTTTAATTTGCTACAATCTATCACGATGATGAATAATGCTTTCGATACGTTTACAGACAATTGCTTAAAAGGAATCGAGGCCAATGAAGAGAGATTGCAAGCGTACGTTGAAAAGAGTGCCGGACTTATTACTGCAGTTAACCCCCATATTGGATATGAGCAAGCATCCAGAATTGCACACGAGGCAATACAAAGCGGGACTCCAATCCGGGAACTATGTTTAAAGTCTGGTGTATTAACAGAAGAAGAGTTAAATTTGATATTAAATCCAGATGAAATGACGCATCCCGGAATAGCTGGGGCTGAATTGCTGGGAAAATGAAAAGTTTAGGTAGATAACAATTTGTAAAATCATAATAGGACTTACTTTAGAAAACTTGGCATTCGCTGTAACGTTTACGAATGTCAAGTTTTCAAGCAATGCTTAAATATTATTTCAAGACCAATAAAAAGGCCCTTTGTCGCAAATGAATGCTGACAAAGGACTAAAGTAATGTTCGTTATCATTTAAAGCAGGTTTTCAGGTAGGAGCACCTTACCCGAGTGGATAGTTTGCTGCAGTTGTTCTTGTTCAGTCTTGATAACCGGGACGAGGAACTGTCCCTATGTCTCTTTTGTTGGGTATCCAATGAGGATTGCGATGATTCCGCAGATTCCTATGAGGATTGGATAGAAAGAGTATTGCAAAATGTTGACTGGCGATATTCCGGCTACGCTTGCAGCTGCCAGGAACTGGGCCCCATATGGTAGAAGGCCCTGGATCGCACAGGAGAAAATATCTAATAGACTTGCAGATTTCCGCGGCTCAATTTCATACTGATCAGCAATGTTTTTTGCAAGTGGGCCGGCAATTAAAATAGCAATCGTATTATTAGCAGTTGATAAATCCGTTAGGCCAACAAGACCGGCAATACTAAATTCAGCACCCTTTTTCGATTTAATTCTTCGTGTCACAAGGTGAAGCAGGTAGTCGATTCCACCGTTAAATTTAATAACTTCTACCATTCCAGCTATTAATATGGCAAGAAAGGCCATTTCATACATGCCTACCATTCCTTCACCAATCTTTTGCAAAAAACTCATAATACTATAGCTGCCATCCGCTAAGCCAACAGCCCCGGCGAGCACAATCCCTGATGCCAGAACAAGGAAAACATTCATACCAGCTAACGCAAAAATAATAACTAAAACATAGGGAAGAATTTTTACCCAATTATAGCTTAGATGCTCTACTTGTGCCGTTTCACCCATTGTAATTGCCCCTAAAATAATGCACGTTACAATAGCTGCGGGCAATACAATCCAAAAATTCACCTTAAATTTATCCTTCATTTGAGCGCCCTGTGAACGAACCGCAGTGATTGTTGTATCGGAAATAAAGGATAAATTATCGCCAAACATCGAACCGCCAATAATTGCTGCCATTACTAAAGCCATGGAAAGATTGGTTTGCTCACTTATCCCTATTCCAACTGGTGCCAGTGCAACAATTGTTCCAACCGATGTACCCATGGATAGGGAGATAAAGCCGGCGATAATGAATAAGCCTACGACAAGCAGGTTTTGTGGAATGATCGATAAAGCAAAATTAACCGTGGAGTCCACCGAGCCCATGCCTTTTGCAGCCTCAGAAAAGGCCCCAGCCAAGAGGAAAATAACGACCATTAGCATGACATTTACGTTTCCGGCGCCTTGGCAAAAAATATCAACTTTTTTCGCGAACGGTTCTTTCTGGTTCATTGCCAGAGCCACAGCACCTGAAATGGCAATGGCTACAATAACAGGAAAGGCATAAAAATCACCTGCGATAATCCCTGAACCGATAAATAAAATTAAAAAAACAACAAATGGGATCAGCGCCCATGGATTTCCTTTCTTCATTGTCTACCTCCAAAAAGTAAAACGGGATACGTCTTTGTCTAATTCTATGACCCGAAAAAAAGACCTCATTTTAAAACAATAAGGCCTCATATCTATACAAAATTCCTCTTATCTCTCAGCCTAGCTTGCTGGATTTCACAAAGAAACTTAATCAAGAAGTTCAACCGCCAATGATTCATCGGACCAGTATCTCTTTCTTGAAAAGAAGAAAAGGTCTTATTTTTTATTGCATTAATAAAGAGTACATGATTTTTAGTTGTTTATCAACAAAATCGTTATGTATTGTATCTTGATGTAGCTCGATGGTACGAGGAGTTATGTCCTAAAGTACTATGACCTAGATAAGAAAATTGGTATAATTTAGTGGTATTATTTTCCTGTATTTACGAAATGCTTTTTTAATATTAAGGGGGAAGAAAATGAAGCGTACGTTGGGGGTTCTTTTATTACTTTTACTTTTGTTGTTTACAGCTTGTTCCAATCAAGAACAAACAAGCAACGGAATTCAAGAAGAATCGGATTCGACAGAAAAAGATGAGATTTCAGAAGAAACAAATTCATCAAATGAGGTTGAAAAAGAGTCAAATTCAGGGATAAAAAAAGAAGAAGTTGTAAAATTAAATAAAAGTGAAGTCCGAGATATTTTAAAGGAAAATATTGATGAAATAACGAATGTGTTTATCAAATCGGGAGAAGATCATCATTGGAGTTTCGAGAATCCAGCTGAATTTGAAAAAATGAAACTCGATTTTACAAATTACGCAACAAAGGATTTTATAAATTCCACGCTGAAAGAAGTGTCGACAGAGTTTTATTGTGAATGTGATCAAATTTTTCTACCGTCGTTTATTAACTATGATGCGCAGTTTACAATTGAACAGAAAAAAGAAGATGAACTATCTGTTTCAGCGGTAGCTCCAGCGACAGAAATAGATAATATGGGTATATTGTGGAAAATTCGTTTACTTAAAGAAGAGAATGGTTGGAAAATCAATCATTGGGAATCAGAGTCACTGTATGGCAAGGATATTAAGCTTACAAAAGAAGAAGCTGCAAAATTACTGGAATCCTTTTACGAATCACCTGAATTTGTAAAAGAGTATCATTCTGAAGAAGCGTCAGGTAAAGCATATGTATTTAAAATGGATAATTATTATATGGCCATTAGCTCAAAAGATACGAGCATCGTTTATGATTATGAACAAGAGGAACCGGATTCGGAACAAGGAGAATCTTTTACGTATGAGACATATATCAATGGAAGGTTTGGATTTACAGTGGAACATCCTACTTCTTTTATAGAAGGAGAGCCGCCTACCAATGATGACGGTAGAGAATTTTCCAATGGAGAAGCAACGATTGTAGTTTATGGAGGTCATGCCAATATCCTTGAAGAAAATGAAACAATCGAAACTTATTACAATCGGACACTTCAAGATATATCCAGTTCTATTGCGTATGAGAGACTTGGTGATAATTGGTATGTTCTATCCTATACGAAAGGGGATCAAATCCTATATGTTAAAGGTGTGCTGAGAGATGATGTTATTTATCATCTACGTATTACGTACCCTGTTAGCAAAAAGGATGATTATAACTCGATGGTTACACGGGTTTCGGAGGATTTTGGTAATTGGTAATGGGAAGGAATTTTATACATTAAAGCATGATAGGGTTAGTTTCCAACTGCGTTAGAGTTTTAACGTAGTAGGGGACTGACCCTAAATTATGCTTAATAGATTCCACTTAATCATTCACTTAATCTTTTTCAGCTCTGGCTCGATGTCCTTTCCTCCATACATAATATGAATAATAGTAACTATTCCATCCTCAATTTGTATTCCTTATGATAGAAAAACAAGGAGAAGTAAATTGTAAAAAGTGATATTACTGTTAAAATGGTGATTGGTACGAGAATGATAGATTCATTTTAATTATGTATCCTAGAAAATTGTAATCACATAAAAAATAAAAATGATGTGGGGGATTATCGTGTCAACCGAGAACGAACTAATTAATAAATCCTATTATCAAACGATTATAGATACAAACAAAGAAGAACACCCAATCAAGATTTTGGGTGAGATGTACAAGGAGGAAATGCAAAAGGAACGGCCAGAACTATCCGCTATTCGTTTTGCTCAAGGGGAAGTTTACTTCTTGAATCATGATTATGAAGCGGCGATTTATAAGTGGCAATATCCTTTAGACGAACAATTCATTTCATGGGCTCAGAAAAATATAGCAGATACCCATATGGAAATGGGATTATTGGAACATGCAGAAAAATTTTATATGGAAGTTCAAACGGAATCCGTTAAGTTGAAGTCGGAAGTATTGCTACAGTTATTTTCACTGTACATACAACAAGGTCAACACGAAAAGTCTGTTAATAGCCTTAAAAAAGCTGTTAAGTTAAATCCAGATTATACCAATGTGACAGAAATAGCTCAGACTTATTTTGAGGATATCAAAGATTGGGATAACGCGGTAGAGCTTGCAGTTAATGAGGCGATACGAACGGAATCTCTTTCATGGTTTGAGATTTTAGAAGGATATGCTAGACAAGGTTTCACATCTAACTTTGAACCAAACTATTTTAATGAAGTGTTAGTAACATTATTACACATCGATCCATACCGTTTTGAAAGTCTGACGGAAGGATTGTGGAACAGTTATAAGCAAAGTGACGTTTATGTTCCATGGCTAGAAGCGATTAACCAACTTCTATTGAATCATCGCATGGAAGCCTCTTATATTTGCAAGAAGCTTCCGAACTTATTTGAAGAATCGTATTTCTATTTAATTAGCGGAGGACTTTTAATAGAGGATATTTCGAATTTAGTAAAGAATCATTTAACGAATTGGATTGAGTTGTCTTCTGTTTCAGATACTTTAGCTTCGTCAACCGCAATACTTGCCTGGGAAGAGATTTTTCCAACTGAGCTTGCTGCCACTTTGATTCATGAGGCCGAACACCATTTTGAGAATTCAACACCTAACCATAATGGCAGACGAGAAGGAATGAAATTTTTCGATTCGATTAAATCATGGGCGGAGAAAGAAGGTTTGTTAGAAGATTTATCTGAATATATAAAGCCTATGCTAGATGAATTCAATATGGATGTGGCAAGTCCATCCAGAATACGGAATTTGATTAAAGCTGCAATCGAATTTATGTTGGAACAAAAGGTAGAATTGGAAAATGTTATTTTAGAAGAAATTAATTGGAACGAGGAAGTCCTAACAGAACTGCATGATATTCAAAGTCTGTTAGGTAAGATGGAAAAAGAAAAAGCCACTATTATGGCAGATTCGTTCCGTAAATTAAAAAATAGTGTAAGCAATAATGTTAAGAAGGAATTGCCTAAAATCCTTCGAAATTGTTCTGAATTAGTGAAGGAGGACAGTGATTTTTCCAAACTCCATATTGTCTTAAATGAAGAAATGAATAAGCGGATTGCGGACTACATGGAGAATGATGTTCTAATCAAGTTTAAACAAAACTTTGAGGAATGGATAGAGGATTGCGAAAGAGAGTTCCAAGACAGCCAAAATAGATGTACTGAATTAGCCAAAAGTATGAACCAACAATTTCATGAAGAGAAAATGGTATTGTCGGGTGACTTTAAAGTATTGGATGACTGGAAACGAGATATCGAACGGATATCAAGAGGAGCGCTACGTTTTGACAAGGTGAATATATTGTTACGAAATAATCCTTCTCAACTGTTATTAAAAGGTGTAGGAAAAGTGTTAGGCTCCATTTCAAAAAATAAGGATATGCTCCATAGCAGATATAAAAACTATATTGAAAATGCCGATTATAGTGAAATAGCAGGGGAAATAATCCATTCATTTATACAGCAATTAGAATTGTTTGAGGAATCGATAAAGTGGGATGTTAACAGATTTATCTCCAATCCACAAACAGAGCTTCACAGTTTAATAGAGGAAGTGCAGGTGGATATTGAAAAACATAACGATTCATTAAATAGATTGCGCGAAAAACCTGAAATCTATCGAGATCCGCTCACCTTGTTCGAGTTAAAACTTCGTCAATATGAGTTAATGAATAGGATTAGTTAAAAATTATATTGAAATACTTAAATAAGCGTGATACGATATTATATAAATTAAGGAACCTTTAAACTGGTCCGAGAGGCCAAAAAGGACACGGATATTTTATATAGAAGATGATTCTATTTCTATGCCCTTTTTGTCTCTCGACAGAAAGGGCATTTTATTTTTTAGCGGTAGGGAAAGGATAAAAATCTTTCCTGTCCGCATAAGTGCAACTAAGGCATCCACCGAAAGGCTTGCGGATGCCAAGTTTTCTAATAAAAAAGCTCTTTTAAATCAGGTACTGTGAGACTTGAAAAGAGAATGGATTCATTTTATGTAGATGAGATCTGTTCCCTCAAGCTAAAAGAGAAGAATGAACATAAACTGGAGGGAAAACAATGGATTATCGTAAAAAAACAGTGGTAGCATCTGTAACTGGTTTAACATTAGAAGGCATGGATATTATGTTTATTTCCTTTGCGATGTCGATGATCGTCGCAGACTTTAACATCGATTTTGCAACAGGTGGATTTATTTCTTCGATAACGAATATTGGGATGTTGCTAGGTGGAATTATATTTGGAATCATGGCGGATAAATTTGGCAGGGTTCGAATTTTTACGTATACGATTTTCTTGTTTGCAATTGGAACAGTTTTAACAGGGTTTGCGACAAGCATAGAAGAAGTATATATGTATCGGTTTATTGCTGGCCTTGGTGCCGGTGGGGAATACGGTATCGGTATGGCGCTGGTTGCAGAAGCGTGGCCGAAGCATAAGCAGGGAAGAGCTTCTTCATATGTAAGTGTTGGAGCGCAGTATGGCGTGATTTTAGCAGCGCTCTTAAGTGCTATCATTCTACCGACTTTAGGATGGAGAGCATTGTTCTTCGTTGGAGCAATTCCGGTCATATTTGCTTTTATAATTCGTAAAAATTTAGACGAATCACCGGAATGGTTAAAAGTGCAAAAAGATAATACGGTAGGAAATAACAAAGAAAAAGGGAAAATTGCTCAACTATTTGCATCACCTCGTATAGCATTAACAACGATTTCATTAGCGATTATGGCAACCGTGCAAATCGCAGGGTACAACGGGCTAATGATTTGGCTACCATCGATGCTTCAGGAATCACAAGGCTTATCAGTATCTAATTCAGCGCTTTGGACAATTAGTACAGCTGTTGGAATGATTATCGGGATGCTAACATTTGGGATTTTCATGGATAAGTTTGGTGTGAAACGTGCTTACGGCATATTCTTAATCGCGTCCGCATGTGCTGTGTTTTTATACTCGTATGCGACAGGAAGTGCCTGGGTATTAATCGGCGGCGCCATTGTAGGATTCTTTTCCAATGGTATGTTCGCAGGGTACGGAGCATTAATTAGTAGTTTTTATCCCGTACAAATTCGCAGTACAGCGACAAATACCATATTTAACTCCGGTAGAGCGGTTGGCGGATTTTCACCAATACTCGTTGGTTTCTTGCTAGAAAACTATAATATGGCTATGGCGATGATTTATCTAGCAATCTTATATTGTGTGTCCTTTGTTGTCATGTTGAGTCTTGGAAAAGGCAAAGCAAAAGAAAAGAGCAATGTTGCGGAAGTTGCGTAGTAAGGACTAAAAAGGAAGCAGGTATAGAAATAGAACGAGTCAGGTTAAGAAGGTTCCTAATAAGGAACCTTCTTAATTTATTATCTTATTCCTCTTGAATATTGAAAGGGTGGACTCACTTTATGGGTTAATTTCTTCTCTGCGTGTAAAGCCCAATAAGGATCATGAAGCATGCCCCTTGCAATCGCCACAAGTTCTGCATCTCCATTTGCAATTGTTGCTTCTGCTAGCTCTGGACTGCTCAATTTTCCAACAGCGATAACTGGAAGATCGAATTGTTTTTTAAACTCGCGTGCAAATGGAACTTGATACCCCGGTGTATTCAGTGGTTTACGTTTTCCGGGAGGGCCTTCTCCACCACTTGAAACATGAAAAACATCTACTCCAGCTTCTTTAAAACGTTTGGCCATAGCAATAGAGTGTGGTAAATCATAACCCCCATCTATATATTCAATGGCAGAAAGTCTCATAGTTAATGGCATATCTTGAGGCATGACACTTTTGACCGCCTTTATCACTTCTTCCCCAAAAAGTGCTAGGTCTTCTCCATACTCATCCGTACGATTGTTAATACTTGGTGACATAAACTGATGCAACAGATAACCATGAGCACCGTGCAATTCAATCGTATCAAAACCAGCTTTGATTGCTCGCTCAGCAGCTTGTTTAAATTGCTGAACTGTTTCTTTCACTTCTTGGTTTGTTAATGCTCTTGGCGGAGTAAGTTCACCATTCATGGTTTCCTCTGGTAATACTTCTACAGGTATAACGGAAGCTCCTACAGGTTGCTCGGCATCTTCTGCTTTTCTTCCTGCATGAGCAATTTGAATACCAACCTTAGTATCATATTTTTTTATTTCAGTAACAAGTCGTTGATAATGTGGTATTTGTTCATCTGACCAAAGACCAAGGTCGCCGTTTGTAATACGGCCCTCAGGGGTAACACTAGTCATTTCCATAATAATTAAACCGGTTCCTCCGATTGCCCTTGAAACATAGTGAACAAAGTGCCAATCGTTTGGGATACCATCTTCTTTAGTGACTGAATACTGACACATCGGTGACATAACAATACGATTTTTCAACCTTAGATTTTTAATGGTATATGGGCTGAATAAAAGACTCATCATAAAAAACTCCTCTCTTATCATTTGTATGCACATGCATATAATATAACTTATGTTATAATAACGTCAATAAATTGAATTGGAAAGGATTATTGTCATGAATAACAATGAGTTATTTAATGTCTGGATTAATTTGACAAAATATCATGAACGCCTACTGAAAGCAATGGATTATATACTCCAAAATCAATTCCAATTAGGAATAAAAGAATTTTACTTGATGTATTATTTGGCACAAGCAGAACAAACGCAGATGAAGTTATCGGATTTAGTTCCAAAAGTGGGGCTTAGTCATAGTGCTTTATCGCGCTTAGTTACAAGACTGGAACATTATCGAGCTGGCGCGTTAGTTGAACGTAAACCGGATGTCAATGATAAGCGATCCGTTGATATCATTCTCATGAAAAAAGGAGAACAACTCATTCATGAGATGCAAAGGCTGATTAATGATTGCTTACAGTCGCAACTGAGTGAGAAAGATATACAAAATATAAAGATGCTTGTTGAATAAGACGACAAATACGAACGACTTTTTTTCAAGTTAAGGGCGTTTTCCTACATAAGAGGAAGCGTCCTTCTTGCATATAGGGACGGAGTGAGTGATTAGCACAGCTTGAGTTGACTGGCGGTTTATTAAAATTGAAACGATAATAGAGTGGGGGGGTTTTAATTCGTGAAACTTTTTATCCGTTTTTCCGTAGAAATAGATGTAAACGTTTTATGAGTGCAGTTAGTTAGAAGGTTTTTTATGTGCATTTGCAAATAAGTAGGTGAGTTAAATAATGTTCAGCAGGATGAAGTTATAGGAAAGGGAGTAATGAAGTTGAAAAAGTTCTTTAACAAAGGGAATATAATCATATTTTTATTAGGATTTATAACCTATTTTATCATCTCTATTATCATAAACCTAATAGGCTAAGTCTTGAAAAGTAAATGATTAGTAGGAAAAGGTCTTATTTATAAACTGGTACGCTTGTTCATTCTGTCATTTTGAAGAACTTTTTACTCCAATACTTAAGTCAACTATAAAGGGGAATTTATACCTGTTATGTACAGAAATATATCGACGAAAACTCAGATTTAACTTCCATCTATTTAACCGTTGATGGGGAAGTTATGATTAGTCGACAAAGTACTGAAAACGTCCTCTCGCCAGTGTGGTAAAGACAATTATCGCAATTGAATATGCCAATCAAGTAGCGGAGGAAACGATTAATCCGGAAGAACGTATCTCATTAAGAATTTCTTGATACTTTATATAAGGGTCAGTTCCTCATTGTGCTAAAATGTTAGCAGAGTGGGGAACTAAAACTGACCCTTTTTAAAGAAAACTATTACCTTAAAAGGAGAATTTATCTTACCTATGGAAAGAATCCAGAAGATTATTGACAAATATAAAGGAATTACATTGGAAGAAGTTCTTGAAAATCATAAAGAAATATACGAAGATCAATATCAACTAACTGCCAGTTGGCATCTAAGTTTTGAAGATCGGGTGGATAACGCTACTAATTTGGGGGATGAAAAGAAAGAATCCTTTAGAAGAGTCATAAGAAAGATTCGTAGTTCTAGTAAAGACTTTACAGAGGAAGATGTAGAAGACCTAGATAATTTTAGGAGTTCAATAGACACGTTGGTAAAAACAAATAATATGATTAATAACTTTACCGCGGATAAGTTGGATCTTGTTTCCTTATTTAATCAGATAAAAGTGGAAACGGATTACCGAATAATTCGTGATCAATTTAAAATGCCGCAAAATCTTCGTGGTCATTTTGTCCATCTTTATTCAATTGTGAAGAATATCCAAAACCCAGATGATTATATTGTTGCTTATAAGTTTGAAAGAAGCCTAAACAGACTTATGTTCGGAAAAAGGTCAGATGATGACTATTTGGATTTACTACATACATATCAAAGTTTTCCAAAGAGAAATAATGATAACGATTTAATCTACTATGTTTACAACTCGGTGATTTTAAGATTAATTGTTGCTGATGTAGATAAATTAGACCCGCCTTTAAAGCAGAAAGAATATAAAAAGTTGGATAAGCTTATTTATCAATTTGGGATAAGAAGTGAATCTTTAAATCTAGATTGTTCACTCTTATCCTTTCAATCAGGTGAATCTATTATCCATTTAGAGGAACAATTGAATGAAAATGCGTATGTGATTGGAAGGATATATACAGAATCCATAAATTTGAAGACGATAAAGCACCTTCATGATGTGAATCTATATATTTGTGATCAAGCTAAAAAAGAAATGGAATGGATGACATCCGTTGAGCAAATCTACTTACATGAGGACAAGGTTCCAACACATTCAGAGATTGTAGATTTAAGTACGGCTTCATCTAAAGGTGAAGTTATTTGGCTGAAGCTAACTCAGCTAACCAAGTTAAATCCTCGATTGATGCTTGACCAGTTGAAACCTGTGCACGAAACGAAAACAGCTAAGCTACCACAGCGAGATCTACACCTAGTGTTTCCGAATTCTAATATGATGAAAAGAGGAAATACGGAGACTAAGTCGATGATGGAAGAGATGAAACCTGACTTGGATAATGAAGAACTAACATTTAATCTAAATACGATCCTGTTTGGACCTCCTGGTACGGGGAAAACCTATCAAGTTTCTACAAGGTCACTGGAGATACTCTATAATCGAACTTCAGAAGAACTAGAAGAGGAAAGTTTGGATTTTCAAGAAAAATACAAAGCGTACCAACAAAATGGTCAAATTCGCTTTATTACTTTTCATCAATCTTTTTCTTATGAAGATTTTATTGAGGGGTTACGTTCGGATGGAACTGCATTTGTACCAAAAGATGGAGTCTTTAAACAAATTGTAATCGATGCCCTTTATGCTGGGCTGCCATCATCCAATAACCAAATGGAAGATTACGAGACTAGAAAAGAAAAAGTAATGGAGGCCCTTAAGCAAAAAGATGCATTTAATTTCCGATCAGCCAATCGATTTGTCATGATTATTGATGAAATTAATCGGGCTAATATTTCAAAAGTATTCGGTGAGTTAATTACGTTATTAGAGGAAGATAAACGGTTAACGAGAGAAAATGAAACACGTGTGAAACTCCCATATTCTGGGGATACGTTCGTCCTTCCGCCGAATCTCTATATCATTGGTACGATGAATACAGCCGATCGTTCTATTGCATTAATGGATACTGCATTAAGAAGAAGGTTTGGATTTGAAGAAATTGTTCCACAGCCATCTTTACTAACACAGGTAGAAGATATTGATTTACCAACGCTCCTTCATCGTATAAATCAACGAATTGAGGCATTATATAGTAGGGATCATATGATTGGACATGCCTATTTCATGAATGTTGGGTCTTTGGATGAATTAATTATGACGATGCAAAATAAGATAATCCCGCTTTTACAAGATTATTTTTACGATGATTGGGAGAAGATTGGCTTAGTACTCGGTGGAATTGGTAGGGGTGAACAGGATTCCTATATTATTTATCAGGAAAAAGTGGATGTTTCCGCTTTATTTAAGCGTGCAACCGACTATACTAGCTTTGACTTCCCACCAAAATATCGAGTCAAAGAAAATATTACCGTTGAAGATATTAAAGGGATTTATGAATAATGAAAAATATTACAATCAGAGAAGCATTCGATTGGCTGCATCTGGATGATAATCATTCTAGTGGGCTCACAAATGTAGAATGGGAACATCTTCTTCAATTCCTGGATGAGAAATATAAAGGAGAGAATATAGTAGAAATTGGAATTCATCGGCTTCGCTTTATCAATCTCGTTGGTATCATTCAATTGAAAACCGTTCGAATTGAAATACTACCTAAGCTAGATGTAAATTTGGAAAGTAACTCATTCAATCGAAGGTCTCTTTTAAATATGTTACGTGTGACCAAACAATTACCCGTTCAGCTAAATAACCGTACCACTAGTGAATTTGAAAAGGTTGATTTATCTCACTTATTGGCATATTTATTTGTAACGGAAATGTATAAAACACTGAGACGAGGATTGTATCGTAGTTACGAACAAAAAACACATAATCTCAAACATTTAAAAGGAAGACTACTAGTTTCTCAGCATGTTAAAAAAAATGTCTACCAATCCGTGAATGCTTATTGTGAATTTGACGAGCTTTCTACGAATGTTCCTTTAAATCAAGTATTAAAAGCAGCTTTAAAAATTATCAAACCATTTGTAAAACAAGGATCACTTCAAACGCAGATGTGGATGATTTTTGAAATGCTGGATGAAGTAGATGATCTCTATGGGGTAGAGCAATCCTTTTTAAACTCGATTGAGATCAATAGGCAAAACCAACATTATGAAGGTATATCACAGCTGGCAATCGCAATTATCCAATCAACCATCATGAGTTCGGGAGTTAGTAAACAAATCGCTTTTTCTTACTTATTTAAAATGAATGATCTATACGAGGCTTATGTCGGTGAATGTTTAAAAATATTATTAGCACCTACATTCTATAAGGTTGATTTGCAACATCAACAGAAAAAATTATTGGTTAATGTATTTTCCGGTAGAGAGAATATTTCATTGAAACCCGATTTCGTCGTATCGAGAATGGAGCAAAATGAGCAAATACCTATGGTAATCTTGGATACGAAGTGGAAAAGTATTTTTGCTAATTCCCGCTTGAATTATAATCAAGGAGATATTTACCAAATGTATGCTTATATTACAGCATATAAAACTGCTCAACGCTGTATTATTCTTTATCCGGCTTTGAACGAGCAAGGTCTATTACCAAAATGGTTAGTACCAGATACGGTTCCTGAAAAATATATAGAGATGAAAATGATACGGTTGGATGATGTGGATAGAACTTTGGAGGATTTGGAAGAGGTGTTGGTACTTTACATCGAAGGTATTATTTAAAAGCTTTTGTTCATCAAGTATGGGACAATTTCCATTTATCACTTCTTAACTGGCTGTAAGACCCTCACTTCAAGAATTCGAGTTAACCAAGAAATCTAAGTGGGGGACAACAGCCAGTGGCGCCCTGATAAGTTCAACTAACAATCAGTGGGGGATGCAAGAAAACCCCCACTGATTGAGTTTCACTTTATATGTATTTTCTACGGAACTATAGGGATAGGGTGTGATTGCTAGATAAGGAGGGGGCGGTGTCGTGATTCATCTTATATTTGGAGCTGCTGCAACAGGTAGTTTAAAACACACTCTAAGTAAGAAAAAAGAGCATCAAGTTATTGGATTTCCAATTGATTTTTCGATTGGGCCAATTACAAACATTCATAAAGAAAACGGTATCCATCATTATTTTTCTTGGTTGAAGTCTTCATTTCACACAGTGTGGGGCTATTTGGAAGATGATCAAACAACTTATCATCAGTCATTACAAAAGTTGTTGGAAATAGGGGATGGTGAGCAAGTAACGATTTGGACTTGTGAAAATGCAACAGAGCAAATAGGACTTAGAATTAGCTGTTATTTGTTAAAGGATAAGGAAGTTGGGTTAAGTTATGTAAATACATTTCATGCCATGAATGATTATACAAAGCAAAAAGATGTCAAAATGAATATTCGCCAAACGGGGGAGTGTAATGCGGAGCAGCTTGCCCATTTTCAAGAGCATTCGACTTATCCACTATCAGAGAATATGAAAAGCGATTATGTACGAGATGGGGAAAGGTTGTTAAATAGTAAAAGTATGGTTCGCTCTTGGCAGAATGAAGAAATAGTTGATGATGTAGAAACAAGGGACGACCCATTTATATTGGAATGTGCGATACGGCTGCATCATGAAATGAGTAATCATGAGTTTATTAATCCAATGAGAGTTATTGGTGAGGTAGTAGGTAATTCGGAGGAACCGTTATCCGACTCTTGGATTGAATATAGAATACGTGCACTCATTCATTCTAATCATTTGGCTTATGAAGGTAATCTTCAATCTATGCGTATGTATAAAATAAAAGTTGTGTAGGGAAGTCGCCAAGAACAGTGGATCTTGTGCTAACGGGAAGAAGTGTTGAATCATGATTTATGCTAAACTGAGCCAATTTAGTATATATAAGTGATGGAATTTGATTAAAGGATGTGTTTCAATGCAAGAAATATTGACAGAATTCTTGGAAACTGAGATTACTGATCAAGAATATTATGATGGAGTTATTCACTTTATATATTCAAGTAATATTAGATGTGGAGAATATGAATGTAATCAATTTGTCGTTAAAAAGATGGACTTATTAAACTTTATTATTTTTGAAGAATATGTAATAGATAAAAAGAGAGAAATTCATCATTCATTTTCCGCCTCTAAAAGTAAACTACTTAAAGCGATTAACGAATATGCCAAGAAACAAGGATTTATCATAAGAAGTTTTGACTGGGCTAATTAGTTAGCTTTAATACAAATATATCTAACTACAGGAAGTTGAGCGTAAGTGGAGCTAAAATAGATTTTATAATGTAAAAGGATGGATTTTGATGTCAAGTCATCTATTAATTTCGACTATGAGACCTATGGAAGATTTGGAATTGGAAACATACAATATTGATATTGTATCAGGTGAGGATTACCTTCTTTGTATGAAGTTACCTTTAACCTTGCCATATGTTTATGAAATTTTAGGATATGAAAAACGGCACTTTATTTCATTTTTAGATGAATTTATGGAGTATGGTGATGCAGTTGAAGTTTATGAATACTGGGATGGAAAAAAGGTATTACCAGAGTCAATCAATGTCCCTAAAGAAGCAAGAACGATTAATCTTTTGCAGCTTACATATAAGGATGAGTATGGAGAATACCAATTGAACAAAAAGAATTGGTTGAATGAACTTGAAACACGTACAGTGGTATCAAATCGTAGTGTCACAACATTTTCGAAATACTAATTTAAATTTTTAACGATCTGGTGCGATGATTTAAGTGGAAAAATTCTTCTCGTGTAAAGATACAGGTTAGTCGCGTAAAGAATAAAAAATAATTTTAGGTCAAAGGGAGAATGAAATTGGAAAAGAAGAAAAACAGTATACTAATTTTCGTGGGAATTTGCATTTTACTTGCGGGAGGATTTATTGGTAGTGGTTTAAGTGAAGTGGCGGACAGCATTAACCAACAAGTCGAAGAAACTGATGATTCATATAGAATGGTTGTGCAAGATGGTATTATTTTCGGGTTTGTATTATTGTTTTTTCTTTTAGTATTCCGCTTGTTCCAATTAAGAACAAACAATCCATGCAGTACAGAAGAATCAAAATACAAATTGGTCCAGGAAGATGCTATTTGGAAAATCAATCAATGGCAACCGGGTCACTTTATATCGATCTGAAAGATTTAGACGTTTCACAAGCGACTCAAGAAAGATTGTGGGCGCATTTGCAGTTTAAAGATTATACATATTACAGGTTGAAAAAAGAATTACAGGATAAAAATGACAAACGGATTAACAATGGAGTCTTTTTAAAAACGGAGAAAAACAGTCGTTATTTGTGCATGTCATACCCCGTCTATGGTGGGTAGGTTACATGACCTTTGATGAATTGAACAGAGAAAATCCATATTGGTTAACAGACTTCTTCAGTGAAAAAATTGGGTGAATGCCAAAAAGGAGCTATGGTTTAAACAAAAGCGGATGTACAAGATGGTTGGATAATGGGAGAGGGACAGCAAATACTTTATGGTGGCTCTAGCATATCACCTTATTTTTGAATTGTAAAGAGTAATAGTTTAATTGCTATGAAAATTTTAACTCTTTAAATATACTTTTCCCGCCCGGATTTCGAGGCGAAACATATTTTCAAAGGATAAACATTTAGCGTGTTAATTTTGGAAATGGTTTAAATGCCGTTCTGCGTAAACAAAAATTTTTAAAAAACAATCCCTATCAACAATAATATATATATTTTGTTTCGTTTCGTTTAGTTTATATAATGGGGCCACATTGTGGTTCGTGCAGCGGTTCATTTTGTGGTTCTTTTATCAGTCCGTACTTTGGTCCAAATTGTGGTTCAAGTTGAGGGCCAAACTGTAAAAAAGTGAACAGAAAAATAATCAATTTAGTGTTTAAAATCCACCAATTAAAGATGAAAATTGGATGATTTTTGTAGTGGTTGTTAAAAAGATCAGTAATGGCTAGGAATATTCTCTTGTTTATAAAAAAACTGTTATAATTTAACTATCTTTTTTATTGAACCTTAATACCTAATGCGTTATTTAAATAAGTGTTATTTTAATAAACTTCTTGCCTAAACGGAAAACCAAATTTAATCATTCCCTCACTCTGCCTAACAATATATTCCGTAGCATTAATCCACCCGATATTCCTGATTGCTTCGATATATTGCTCCATATCCTTTCAAAAATAAGAATTCTACTCTTATCAATCTTCCAACTCTGGCGGATTTTTTCACTATCGTGAGCTCGTACATAAAGTAAACCTGTCTTTTCATCCATATAATTTGGCAAGGTAATATTATTTAAAGCATTCATTGTATTTTCCTTTCTAAAAGATATTGTTTTTAGGTTCCATTTTATGTAATAACTTTTCTATTTTTTTCTTGATTATATTCTTTTCTATAATAATCATTGTTATCTTTATGTGGAATTTTTATCCTGCTTTTTGGAAACTCAACTAGGATTTATTATGGTACTATTATACTAGTAAATATTCTTTACATCATACATAAGATTAAATGTTATTTACATTTTCAACAGGGGGATACAAATGACAACATACTGGAATTTTCCAGCTGCAACTGGTGGATTGATTAATTCCATTAACAATGCCGGATTGGAAACCTTTAGAGGAAACGCACTTGATTCATTAACAAGAGAAATATGTCAAAATTCGTTAGATGCGGTAAAGGATAAATCGAAACCGGTTGTGGTTGAATTTAAAAGTTTTCAAGTGGATACGAATAAATTTCCAAATAAAGATGAGCTATTAAACGTCTTCGAATTATGTGAACGAACATGGCGAGGCCATAATAAGAAGAGTGAGGATTTCATTGAGGAAGCCCTAATGATTTTGAACCAGAGTGAAATGAGATTTTTACGTATTAGTGACTTTAATACTAAGGGACTGGAAGGTGCTAAGGATGGAAAGCTTGGATCACCTTGGTCTTCATTGATAAAAGAAGCTGGTTCTTCCAATAAAGAGGATAGTTCTGGTGGGAGCTTTGGAATTGGAAAATCAGCTCCCTTTTTAAATTCAAACCTAAGAACTTTATTTTACTCCTCGTATGATATAACCAATTATACATCTCATATTGGCGTGGCTAATATTATGTCATTTAGAAAAGATCATGACCATATTACACTAGGCAATGGTTATTTTACAGATAATGAGAATTCAACTGCGATACCTGGACAATTATTATTAGATGACACGTTCCATAGAAAGGAAACGGGAACGGACATTTATGTTTCAGCCTTTCATCCTAAGGAGCAGGATTGGGAAAATGAAATTATAAAATCTATCCTATATAACTTTTTCATTACGGTTTTCCAGAAGAAATTAGTAGTGAAAGTTAATGATATGGAAATAAATGATCACAATATAGGACAATTAATTGGTGAATTAGAGGATACGAAAGAAAACCAAGAATTAAAGAATTATTTTCAGCTATTAACCTCAAGTAAAACAATTGTCATTCCTTATCCAGCCAAAAAATATAAACAGGGAATCCAATTTGAAGAAGGAGAAGCGGAACTACTTCTAATGAATGGAGAAGACTTGAATAGAAGAGTACTGATGACCAGAAAAACTGGAATGCGTATATTTGAGCAAAAGAATATTAGCGGGAGTATTTCATTTACCGGAATTTTGATGATTACAGGAGCCAACATGAACAATATTTTTAAACAAATGGAAAACCCCGCGCATAACGAATGGTCAGAAAGTCGTTATGAAAAGGATCCAAAATTAGCAAAGGAAATTTATACTGAATTACGGAAATTTATTCGTGATACTGTAAAAGAAAAGTTTCAAGAACAGATTACAGACGAAATGGATGCAGTAGGATTAAGCGATTTTTTACCAAATGCAAACTTAGACTCTGGTCAATCTACGAATAAAACGGAATCATTAAATTCTTCTATTAAACAAATTATCAAAAAGGAAAAGAAACAGGAATCAAAAACAACCTCTAGACGTAATAAGGGGATGGAGATAGAAGATGTTGAGGAGCAATTAGCTGGTGAATACGGCATTACTCCTTCTGGTAACGAAGGTGGGAGTAATGGTGAAACTACGACTGATGGTGGAAATGCAGGTGGCGGAACCGGTAATCCTGGTGGAGATAATGAACTAAATCCAAATGAAGACGGAGAAAAAGATAAAAAACGGCAAAGAAAACCGAGTAAATATCCGATTGAAATGAACCAAAAATATGTGTGTATCGATAAGGCCAACGGTAAATATCGCTTTATCATTTCAGCACAAAAAACACTTTCAAGGGCTCGATTGGTGTTTCGTGTAATGGGAGAGCAAAGTAATTATGATTTACCAATAAAACAAGCAATCACAAATGATGCTAATGTGACTGTTGAAAAACACACATCCAATATGGTCTATTTAAATTCATTGAAAAAGAACAAGCGGTTTATGCTTGATGTTGATATTGACTACCCGGACTATTGTGTATTGGAGGTGGAACTCTATGAGAATTAATACATCTTATCCGTACCCTGTTCTATATATGAATAACGAGGATTATATTAATTCAAGTTTTCACGTGAATTTCGATGTCCATCACTCATTTGGTGAAATAAAAATTCATGCCCAATTTCATTTAGATAATGAAGAGATTCAAAGACTAATAGAAGAGGAAGCATGTATTTATGTAATCCATGTAGAATGTGCTCAGGCTAGTTTCAGAAAAGTGTATCGTTCGTTTACGAAGAACTTGGAAGTATCTATTCCTGTTGAAGAACTACGTGGAAAAATTGAATTGCATTCCTTTATCATTGCTAATAAAAGAATGGAAAATTATACCAATGATAGTCTAAGTGAATGGTATCAAGATATACCTATTACGTTTGAAAAAGGGAATATACTTGCCATAGGAGATGCTATTGAAACAACAATGTTTGAAGATAACATGGAAATGCTGAATTTACCTTCTATTGCAAAGGTAACTAAATCTCTTAAAAATGAATTTATGGAAGTTGATATCGCATCAGATATTATTACGATTTCATTGCCAGAGTATGAATATAATCAATATGCGTTAAATGCAAAATCGAACCTAAAGAATACCATTCTATCTAATGTTATCCTGCCAAGTTTGGTATATGTTTTTACCAAAATCAAGGACGGCCAGGAAGATATAGAGGAATATACCTGGTATCAGGTTCTGAAGAATATATTTGATGAGAATAATTACCGTATAGAAGATGTTGGAAGCGACTCTTTATCGGCTCTTAAGGCAGCACAAATGGTTTTAAGAAAGCCGTTGAGAACGACTTTTGAAGAAATTGAAAAAATCAACAAGATGGAGGATTAAAATTCGATGAAACTAGAATTTGTATCCGATGAAACATTAATGGATTTACGGACAAATTATAATGCATATAAAGAAAACTATTATAACAAGGACAATCAGTGGTTTGATGATTACTTCAAGGAATCCGGTAGAGTAATAGAGTCAAAAATAGAGTTCGATATGCCTGAGCTTAATTACAATGAGGACTATGCGATTAGTGATAGAGAAAACGTGAAGCTTATTTATAATGCCCTGAAAGATTTAAATGTTTCACAAGCAACCCAAGAAAGATTGTGGTCCGGTCTTGCGCATTTGCAGTTTAGAGATTTTACCTACTACAGATTGAAGAAAGAATTACAGAATAAGAATGACAAACGGATTAATACTGCGGTGTTTTTTAAAAACGGTAAAAAACGGTCATTATTTGTGCATATCATAGCCCGTCTATGGTGGGTAGGTTACATGACTTATGATGAATCGAACAGAGAAAATCCATATTGGTTAACAGACTTCTTCTGTGAAAAGGATTTCTCAGCAAGAAGTGTCGTATTTTTTGCAAGTAATTTGACTTCCAATCCGAATATTACAAAAGGTATCTTGAGAACTTTGAAAAGATGGCAGAACAGCGGAATATCCATCAAACGTGATCATTTTGTGCAGGCGAATAAGTATTTAAATGTCGTTGGTGGTGCTATGATTTTGGATATGCTTTCAATAGAGGAAGTGGAAGAGATGGTGGATAGTTATTTGAGGAAGTATTATGGGGTGGAAGTGGTGATGGAAGAGGGAAAGAAGTTGAAGGTTTAATTAGTAGGCTTTAATAAAGTGGATAGGTTCCCAAATAATTATATCACCTATGGAGAATAGGTAGAATTCTGGGTTTTCTATATAAACTTGTGTAGGAACTTGGATTTATGTTCTGAGTTCCTTTTTTATTTACATTAAAAAAGCTGATACTATGGTATCAGCTTACAATGATAATTCAATTTGTACTTCTTCTGAATAAGATTTTATATTTTCAATTTCTTCTATTCTATTACCCATAATCTTGATTAATCCGACTACGAGCGCATTGCCCATACAGAAGTATCTCATTCTATCAGACATACCTAGAGTCCAGTTATCGTTAAAACCATTTAATCTTTCACATTCAATTGGGGTTAAGAACCTCTTTCTTCCATTGACCTCTACAATATGTGAACTCCTATTTTTGGTACCTTCACTAGTTAGCATAGTTCTACCTGGTTTATTTAAATCGTCAGTTGGGGACATCCCGCCTTCCGAGAAAGTATACGCATGTCCGTCCGCTGAGATACGAGGGATTTTTTTGGCTCCTCTTAAATACTCAAATTTCTTTTCATCTTCTTTTGAAAGATAAAATTTTTCATCCACTTCATTCTCATTAATTAGGATTTCTGCTAATGGAGTGGGTTCTATTTCAATTGGCTCAACATGAGCAGTGTATATATATCCATCTCTCATTATACCTGCATTATAGAAATTGAAGGAGAAGTTATCTGATATTTCTACCCTGTCATCTGAAATTTCGTTAGAAGCTTCTCTATTTTTATATGGAATGTTTTTAACCGGAAATGGTTTAGCAAAAAAACCTTTTTGGAAAACTATTTCTTTAAGTTGTAACTGTTGTTGATTTACTGAGAAGGAGATTCCGTTTTTGTAAGCAAAGATAAAAACACGTCTCCGCCTTTGAGCAAAGCCATATTCTGCAGCATTAATGACTCGCCACTCTACTGTATAACCTAAATTTCTAAACGTACCAAGCATAACCGCAAAATCCCGTCCTCTTTGTTTGGAAGGAGATTTGAGCAATCTATCGACATTTTCTAGCAACACATATTTAGGTTGCGTATTTTCAATTGCTCGTTCAATTTCCCAGAAGAGAACACCTTTCTTTCCTTGAATTCCCTTCTCTCCAGAAAGCGATCTAGCAACCGAATAGTCTTGACATGGGAATCCCCCAACTATCAAATCCGCTGGAATTTGTTGAAATTCTTCATTTGTAACTGTGGCGATATCTTTATTTATATGCTCACCACTATGAAAGTTACGAGTATAGCAATCAAACGCATCTTGGGCTTTTTTACCGGGTTCCCATTGATTGGCCCAAACTACATTAAATAGCTCTTTATTAGCACGTTCCAAACCCAATCTAAATCCTCCGACACCGGCGAACAACTCTATGACATTTATTGAATTATTTGTAGACATTATACGAACATCCTTTCGCCTTTTTTATATTATAACCTAATTTGATAAAAAAAGACAAGATCAAACTTAAAAAATAGATGTATTTCAAATTAATCTAAGAATACTATTCTATCAAAAAAGGGGATTTTTTTCTATAGCATTAATTCTTTATTCGAATTGGGGTAATATACCTTCAAAAGGTCCGAAATCATAATCTTTTTAGACAATGTGTTTTTTGTTAGAATAATAATAGGAAAGGGGTTACTTATATGATATACGAAACGCCAGAAGAACTGTTATATAAATCGAAACAAGCAGAAGGTAGCACTTTCGGTGAGATTGATAAAAGTGGAAGAATTCAAAATGAAAGAGCAAAAGGTGGGCTTGGCCAAATTATTGAAGAGAGCTTTTTTGGGTATGAAGTTAATTCAAACAGAGAAGCCGACTTTGCTGAATTAGGAATAGAATTAAAGGTCACTCCTATTAAGGAAAATAAAAATGGAAGTCTTTCCGCAAAAGAAAGACTGGTTTTAAATATTATTAACTATCATCAGGAAGTGCTTTCCGAATTTCATACATCAAGTTTTTGGAAAAAGAATGAGAAACTTCTTATCCTATTTTACGAATGGATTCCTAAGATAAAAAGAGCAGATTATAAAATCATTAAGGCACACTTACATACTTATTCTGAAGAAGATCTAGAAATAATTAAACAAGATTGGGAAATGATTGTTCAAAAAGTTAGGTCTGGATTAGCTCATGAGTTATCTGAAGCGGACACTAACTATTTAGCTGCATGTACAAAGGGAGCAAATAAAAATTCACTACGTACACAACCTTATAGTGATGAACCAGCTATGCAGCGAGCCTTTTCTCTTAAACAAAGTTATATGACTACTTTAGTTCGTAAATTAATTAGTCAAGAGGATCTTGTTAGATTTACAACGCCTGAAGAGCTTAAAAAGAATTCTTTGTTTGAGCTTCTAGAACAACGGTTTGCTCCTTATAGAGAGATGACATTAGATGAAATAGGGGAAATTACCGGCTTAGATGTTAATTATCAGTCAAAAAGTTTTCTACAGGAATTTATAAGTGGTTTACTTGGAATTCGTGGTACGAAACTTAATCAAATTGAAGAGTTTGAAAAAGCAAATATAGAAATAAAGACAATTAGATTAGAACCAAAAGGTATACCAAAAGAGCATATGTCTTTTAAGAATATCGATTTTTACGAATGGTCTGAGGAAGACTGGGATGAGAGTTGGTTAAAAAGCTACTTTGAAAAAACGAAAATTTTATTTGTAGTTTTTTACTATAAGGAGACATTAAAGCAAAATCCTAATCGACAGCTCTATTTTAAAGGGGTTATATTATGGAATCTACCTTCTAATGAAATTGAAGGAAGATTAAGGAGTTTTTGGTTAGAGGTTAAAACATTGATTAACAGTGGTATTGAGATGACGCATATACAACAGAAAAACCGGGTTATTACAAAGAATAATTTACCTAAACCTGGTCACAATGGACTTTGTCATATAAGACCTAAAGCAAGGGATGGTAATGATAAAACATCTCTACCAGATGGAAGAATGATTACAAAACAGGCTTTTTGGTTGGATAGGAAGTATGTGGCGGAGATTGTAAGAAAGTAAGGGGACTATTTGGCGGGATATATATTTAGTTTAAACAACATCGGTTCTTTAGAAGAATCAATTACTAATGGAGTTTATAGTACTAACGGCTAATGGGGCAGTCCCCTACTGTGCTAAAGTGTTAGCATGGCAGGGGACTAACCGAAAAGCCGTTCGGGAATTTATCTATTATGCTATAATACAGTGTGAATCATAATTAATCTACTATAAAACTGGTACAGAAAACCTTGTGGAATTTAGATAAATGGATAAGGTGTAAATCTACAAATTGATTAGAAAAGGGTCAATGCAAAATGGCCATTACCAACGTACAATTCGAATGCAATGGAGGGGAATGCGTTAACGTTACAGGACCGAAAATGGTGTTAGAGGGTAGTACTGTTGTGGGAAGATGATGTGCGAACACTTCGAGATTTTTTATGTATCGTGTTGATATTACATATCTAGACAGAATGGCAAATAACTGGAATCTTTATATAGACGACATGAATGCAATCTTTTTGCTATCGATAACTAAAATAAGGTGAAAAAGGACTGATACATTATGGATGTAACACCAGATAAACAAAATATTGATAAAGTATTCTCAAACACTACATATTATATTGATTTTTATCAGAGACAGTATAAATGGAATGAGGAACCCGTGAAGAGGTTGCTTGACGATATATTTTATAAGTTTGATATTGAGTATGAAAAGTTGAAAGATAATGATTTAGATATTGAAAGATTAATTGAAAAGTTTTCGTGGTACTACTTAAATACTTATGTAACTAATAATGTAGATGGAAGGCTATACATAGTAGATGGTCAACAGCGATTAACAACGCTTACACTTATATTAATGAAATTAAAACATCAAGCAAGTGAATTTCATTCGGATTTAGGCGATTGGATCTCTTCAAAAATAGTTGGACTCTCTGGATTTAAGAAAGAGTTTTGGATGAATCATGAACAACATAAATCTGCTATGCAGGACTTATTTGATGGGGAATTGCTAGAAAATATTGACACTTCTAGTGGAATTACAGCAGAAAATATGGTATCCAATTATAAAGCAATTTCTAACTTCTTAAATAAGCATGTTACCAATCAGCATAAATTCGAACGTTTTGTATTCTATTTTTTAAAAAGACTTGTTCTTATTAATCTCAATGTAGAACAAACGGATGTTCCTATGGTATTCGAGGTAATTAATGATCGTGGAATAAGACTTAAACCCTATGAAATATTAAAAGGAAAACTGTTGGGTCAAATTGATAAGGAAGAGTTAGAACAGTTGAAGTTAAATGATATATGGGATAACCAGATAAATAGTACAAATTATTTTTACGATGATGGAATAGACGATTTTTTCATTTATTATTTACGTGCGAAATTCGCGAATACAATTGGAGAGGCTAGAAAGTATGATAAGAATTACCATAGAACCATTTTTCAAGATGAAGTAAACAGTCAATTGAAATTGAATCATAACCCAAAGTCTGTTAAAAAGTTTTTGAAAGAGGATTTTAAGTATTACACAAATTTGTATTTAAAACTTCTTACGTGTTATGACCAGGAAGATAAATCTTTTATACATGTATATTATAACGGCCTTACAGATATGGACAGTCAGTTTATGTTAATTATGTCTGCTTGTAAGATAGACGACAAACTGGAAGATGAAAAGATTAAGTTAATATCATATCTTGTAGACCGTTTATATACATTACTTCAATTACAAAAAGGCTATGACAGTAACGATTTCCAAGAAGCGATGTACGATATCAGCAGGCAAATTCGCAATAATGATGATTTGGATGAAATCAAAGGTATTTTTAATAAAAAGCTGATTCATTTAATAACTGAAAATCGAGGGGTGAAAACAAATCAGGCGATAAGTTACGGTTTTTTTAGAGAAACCGGTAATGAGTTAAACAAAAGATTTAAAAGATACTTCTTTGCTAGAATTGAGAATTTTATTGCTGATAATACCAATTTAAACATGAAACACTCTTTATACGATTTAGTTAAGAATACAGGAACAGTTAATGGATTTCATATTGAACACATATTGTCAATGAATTCAGATAACCTGGCTTTATTTGATAATGACGAAGAGAGGTTTGAAAGAGAACGAAATCGACTCGGAGGGTTATTATTACTAAAAGGAAAGGACAATATTTCTAGCAATAATGAGTCTTATTCTAAGAAACTTAAATCCTATTCCAATACGTTATATTGGAATGAAACGTTACGTAAGGACAGTTATAAATCTAAATTAGATTTCAAACAAATGATAAAAAAATATGATTTGAAATTTGAACCAATGGATAAGTTTGGATCAAATGAATTAGAGGAGAGGCAAAAGTTACTTTTCGAGATTGTGAAAATAATTTGGTGAATTAGTAAATGGTTGGTTGACCCATGACGTTATGTGGTTTAGGGCAAAGAGCGATTGAGCCTAAATTCTATAAAAAAGTGTCAGTCTCCCACTGCGCTAAAGTGTTAGCAAGGTAAGGGAATGACACTTTTTTCCAGTATAATAAATCGTAACATTTTAAAAGAGTGAGAGGCCGACGTCATAACTACTGTTTAATGTAGTTATTGCAAGTCCCTAAGATTAGCATTATTATTTTTACACAAATTCCTCAGATAACTCATAAACTTTTGAGTCCATGGATTCAAGCCAATAAGTAACAAGGTCTACCCCGTTAATAAGTTCGATATTTAGATTTTCCGCATATTTTTTGGCTGAAGGAGTAAAATCTGAAGTAGTTATAACATACCCACCTTGGGCTCCTTGTTTAATCATATTTGAGTGTACTAAAGCAATTGGACTAAAATCTAAATCATGTTTTTTTGCTTTTGCTTGACCTAAATAAAGTCCCTCTTCCCTATCCTGTTCAAAGTCAACCCCAAAATCACCTGACTTTGAAGTCGTAATAACACTTCCTCCATACTTAATCTTCATAATTTCTGCAACAAATTCTTCAAATTCAAAAGGCACTTGTTTAATAAATAGATTAGTTGATTTTTCAAACACATTTTCCTGTTTTTCATTTTTAACCTTAGGAAAATTAAATCTATAGCATAATCCCATGGCCATAGTTCTTTTTAATTCTACACTACTCTCAATTTTTCTTGCGATTAGGGCTGCTTCTTGTTCATTTCGTTTCTTTATATACCATACTAATCCACCGATAATTAATAAAAGCATTAATACCAATATTTCCATATTTGTCACCTCTTATTACCAATCTTTTACATATCTGAATACCTTTATACTAAATTAATTAGAAAGATTTAGTGTGACGTATGTATTATAAAATTTCAAATAAACCCAAAATAACCCAACCCCTCCCCCCTCAACCCAACACCTTTCGATTATAGATATGAAAGGAGGTCAATATCATGGAACGCCGTACGATGACCGTAAAAGAAGTAGCTGCATTTCTAGGTTTACATTCCGATACCATTTATGATTTAGTGCGAGATCAAGAGATTCCACATTTCCGAATTAGAAGCAAGATTTTATTTTTGCCGGAAGTGATTGAGAAGTGGATCCAGCAACAAGGAAAATAAGAGGGAAGGTGCTAGGTACAAGGCACCTTCCAAAATTAAAATACGGAGGGAAGCAATATACATGAATATTTTGAAAGAAATGAGTGCTTTTCGGGATTGGTTATTATTAAACGAAATGTCCAGCAGCGCAATTGTATTATGGTATAGCTTATTTGCCATATGGAATAAGGCTGGCTGTCAGAGTAAATTTTGTGTACCTAATTCCATTTTGATGAAATTAACGGGTCTATCGAAGCAGGGATTAATTAATGTGAGGGCGACGCTTGTACAAAAGCAATTTATTCGTTATGAAAAGGGAAAGCGAGGATGCTCCGGTTTATTCTTTGAACTCATTGGTCCACTCAGTTGACTCATCCTTGTACCAATTCCCTGCCCAATCGACGATCGAATCATTGCCCTTAATAGATGATTTAAGAGAGAGAAGAAGAAGAGGAAGAAGAATCGCGTCAGAAAAATTGCTTGTTACATACGAACAAAACTTTGGTAGTCTTCCTGTTGCTGTGATGAAATCCCTACATGATTGGTGTGATGAGTTAGACGAGGGGATTGTGATGGAAGCCATTGAATTTGCGGTAAAAAAAGGTGGGCGGACTTTTAGCTATTTGGAAAAGATCTTGAAACAGTGGAAAAATGTGGGTTTGGAAAACGTTGAGGACGTCCGAAATTACATTGATCAACCAAGGTCCTCAAACATGGTCTTGTTTAAAGCGCGGAACAAGCCAGATGAGCAGGAATCGTTGTTTGATGAACTGAGAAGAGAGGGGGAATTTGGATGAAGCGGGAAGAGGCGATTGATGTGCTAGAGCATTTGGCGGCGATGTATCCCAAGGTAGAGATGAGTCGGAAGAAGGCAAAGGTTCTTCTTCCCAGTCTGATGGAAATGGATTATGACGGCGTGATGATGAAGCTATCACATTTTGCTACTAGATACCCGTATCCTCCAACCATTGCGGAAATTGCGGTCTATCCGAAACTTCCGAATGAACATTTGGTCAACGTGAAGAAATGGCAGGAGGAAGCAGGGGAAGTGTCGGAACAAACGAAGCGGCGGTTTCAAAGGCAACTAGAGAAATTGGTGTTACAGAAGGTGAATCATGAAAATGGAAAATTATGAGGCAGATTCGACCTTACTAGGGGCCATATTAGTGGAGGGGACGTTGTTTAACGATCTGGAATTGGAAGAGGATCACTTTTATGACGTGAGACACCGAAGTATTTTTCGATCCATGAAGGAAGTTTTTGATAAGAAGCAGCCGATTGATATCGTGACGGTGACAACCGCACTCCGTGACGCGATTCATCAGGTCGGCGGTACGCTCTATTTATCGCGGTTGGCAGAATCTGTGGCAACGCTAGCCAATATCAAGCAACATGAAGCGTTGATTTTGGATGCTTATCGAATAAGAAAAAGTCGGGAATTCGTCAAGGTGTATATGGAAAACCCGAGTGAGGATGCCATGGAGGTGCTTTTAGAAGAATTAACCGATATCCAGGAAGCAGGGGACATTCCTCAGGAGAAAGGCTTAAAGGATTACTTGATGGAAATCAGTAGGGAAATGACCGAGAAAACGATACAGACTGGTTTTATGACTTCTCTAGCGGATTTTGACCAGATGACGGGAGGTTTACAGAGAGGAGATTTGATTATTGTGGCGGCTAGACCATCTGTCGGAAAAACAGCTTTTTCCCTAAATCTAGCTGCAGGTCATTGTAAAAACAATGGCTCATCGCTTGTGATTAGCTTGGAAATGGGAACTAAACAACTTTTGGAACGGATGATTTCCGCGGAAGGGATGATGGGCGGGAGAAAGTGGCGAAATCTATTATTCTCAGAGGAAGATTATGAAAAAGCATTTCGGGCCATTGGTTCTATTGCTTCTTGGGATTTAGCTATTTATGACACTCGAAGGACCCTGTCGCAAATTCGTTCTACCATTCGGAATCAAGTGCAGAAAGAACCAAATGGAAATCATCTCATCATCATCGATTATCTACAACTCATCACCCCAACTACGATTCGAAAAGAACGGCGAGATTTAGAAATTGGTGAGATTACGAGGGAATTAAAACTTCTTGCTATGGAATTAAAAGTACCAATTGTTCTCCTGTCCCAGCTTTCTCGAGGTGTCGAATCCAGACAAGATAAGCGCCCACTTATGTCTGATCTAAGGGAATCGGGAAACATTGAACAAGATGCAGATGTCATCGCTTTTCTTTACAGGGAGGATTATTATAATCGAAAGGCGGAAAGTCCTACGCTGACAGAGGTTATTATTTCGAAGCATCGAAATGGACCGACGGGAACGGTGGAGATGGAGTTTTGGAAGGAGTATGGGAGGTTTGGGGATGTGGAGGAAGGAAAGAGGGAAAATTGGGGTCCCAGTTTTAAAGTGATCAACTAAGAGTTCCAAAAGCTTATTAAAAAAATAGATGGAATCATTTTTTTCAAGATTGCTTGGCTGAATTATGTATGTACGTTCAATTGAGGAAGATGAGGGTAGTAACATGTTGGTATAGTATCCGTTTCTATCACACCTCAAAGTTCCTATTTTATCTTGATTATAAGTTTGATTAACTTAATTATAACCCTTTATAATTTTAATAAAATAAGTTCTTTAGTAAATATATCCAAACTCGAAGTGAAGTTCCAGAAAGCTGGACTCTGGGAGCTTTCCCCATGGGATGAAAATGGAGCATATGAGACGACTATAAGCGTTAATTTTATTCAATCTAAGGTTCTATTTTTATTCCCATTTGCATTTCCAGCCCACACGAACTAATCTTAAAGATACATCCATCATAATTTCATATTTTAAGGAGCATGCAGCATGTCTAACAAAAGATCTAACTATCGAAAAGATGCCAAAAATATAATTGTCCAGGTGAAAGAACCCGATGAATTATTATCCTTTTTATTAAAGGTAATGTCTAATCGAAGTAGAAATTCAGTAAAGTCCATCCTGGCTAGAGGTCAAGTAACGATTGATGATCATATCGAAAAACGGTTTAATTATAAATTAAAACCGGGTCAAACGGTCACCATTTTAAAAAACAAAGCTGCAGTAAAGCAAAATGTGTTAATTGGAATGCAAATTCTTTATGAAGACGAGGATATTATTGTCATTAACAAAGAAGCTGGATTATTATCGATTGCGACGGAAAAAGAAAAACAACAAACTGCATTGCATCAATTAATGAAATATGTGAAAAGGGAAGATCCTGAAAACAGAATTTTTGTCGTGCATCGCTTAGATAAAGACACGTCAGGTGTGATGCTGTTTGCAAAGAGTGAGCACGTGAAAAGGAAACTACAGGATAATTGGGCAACGACTGTTAAAGAGCGGACATACGTGGCATTAGTTGAAGGAAGGTTCTCAGAGAAGGAAGGCTATATCACGTCCTGGCTAAGAGAAACGAAAACACATCTTATGTATTCGAGTCAAACACCTAATGATGGGTTACTTGCAAAAACACGCTATACGTTCATTCAGGGCAATGTAGATTTTTCTTTATTAGAATTGAATCTTGAAACTGGTAGAAAAAATCAAATTCGTGTTCATATGCAAGATCTTGGGCATCCGGTTGTTGGTGATAAAAAATATGGTTCTAAAGAGCGGGATGCAATTGGCAGACTTGGTTTACATGCGAAGATCCTAGCCTTTCAACACCCAACAACAAATGAATTGTTGTCATTTAAAGCAGATGTACCAGCATCTTTTTTAAGTAAGTCTAAATAAACGAATGGGGAGGGAGCAGTTTATCTGTCTCCCTCTAACTATTTGGGTCGCATGACGAGCAAATTTAACAGCTGTTGTTGAAAAAGGGTCTATATAGCTACAAATCGTATTACTATCAACCATATAATTCCTACTAGTACTCTAGCCATAATAGGCACTGATCTTTTTTCTAATACTAAAGTTTCCCCTACCATCTCAATATCGAGCAACATGAAGCGTTGTTTTTGGATGCCTATCGAATAAGGGAAAGTCGGGGATCTTTATAATAAATTGTTGTTGGGAGAGAGTGATATGGAAAGAAAGAATATTATTATAATTGGTGCGGCGGGAAGAGACTTTCATAACTTTAATACCTATTATCGGGATAATCATGCATATAACGTTGTTGCTTTTACAGCAGCACAAATTCCAGATATCGATGGACGTAAATATCCAGGTGAATTAGCTGGAGATCTATATCCGAATGGGATTCCCATCTATTCGCAGGAACAATTACCAGATTTGATTAAAGAGTTATACGTTGATGAATGTGTTTTTGCGTTTAGTGACATTAGTTACGAAGAGGTGATGGGGATAGGCGCAATTGTGAATGCAGCGGGTGCTAATTTCACATTGTTAGGGCCAAATAGCACCATGTTAAAGAGTAAGAAGCCTGTCATTTCTGTTTGTGCTGTTCGAACAGGAACTGGAAAAAGTCAAACATCGCGGAAAATCATCGAAACCCTTCCAGAACATAATTTAAAAGTTATTGCAGTAAGACACCCAATGCCCTATGGAAATTTAAATGCACAACGTGTCCAGCGTTTCGCGACAATAGAGGATTTACAGGAGCATCATTGTACAATCGAGGAAATGGAGGAATATGAACCACATGTAACACGTGGAAATATTGTATATGCTGGCGTTGATTATGCTGATATATTGGCAGCAGCTGAAAATGATCCAGATGGGTGTGACGTTATACTATGGGATGGGGGAAATAATGATTTTTCCTTTTTCGAGCCTGATTTAGCTGTTACTGTTTTGGACCCACATCGCCCAGGGCATGAGCTAAAGTACTATCCTGGCGAGGTTTGTTTAAGAACAAGCGATGTGGCAATCATCAACAAAGTGGATAGTGCGAAAGAGGAAGCAATTCAAATCGTAGAAAATAATATAAAACTTGCAAATCCATCTAGCACTATTATTAAAGCGGAATCAACAATTACTGTTGATTACCCTGAGCGTCTTGTTGGAAAACGCGTATTAGTCGTGGAAGATGGCCCAACGTTGACGCATGGAGAGATGAAGCTTGGTGCAGGTACAGTTGCTGCGGAACGTTTAGGTGCTGCAGCAATCATTGACCCACGCCCATATGCAGTCGGTACATTAGCCGAAACTTTTAACAAATACCAACATATTGAAAACGTCCTTCCAGCGATGGGATACGGCGAACAGCAATTGAAAGATCTTGAAGAAACGATTAATAGAGCTGACTGTGATGCAGTCATTATCGGTACTCCAATCGATTTATCTCGTGTCATCTCCATTAATAAACCATGTACGCGTGTAAATTATGAGTTAAATGAAATTAGCGACCCTAATTTAAGCGATATCGTAAGGGATGTTATCCATAAACATCAGCTTGGGTGATAAACAGATAAGTAATATTCAAGCAGCAAGAAACTAGCAGGATAGTGAATCGCTATATCTTCTATCCGGTCCATTTCACTTTTTTCATTTTTGATTTCGCTTTGCGGATGAGTGCAATCCCAAGTAATAAAAGTGGGAATAATGAAGTGGACCAATATCAAGCATTATGAAACGTTATTTCTGGATGCCTATCGTATGCGATAAAGTCGGGACTTCGTAAAGGTTTATATGGAAAATCCAAGTGAGGAAGCCATGGATGTGCTAATCGAAAAACTAACTCATATCCGGGTCTTGGGGTCTGATCCCAGGACCAGGAAGATAGAATTGACATTATAAATAATTAAAATTATACTTATGATAAGAAAGGGTACTAAGTAGCTGTCACTACTCAGTACCGGCAACTACAGACCGTATAAAGTACGGTTGACCATTCGTTGTTTATTGTCTAAAGAAGTAACCGCAACCTAGGTCAGAGGGCGGTTATTTCTTTTTATTTAGCAGGACGACAATAGTAACAATGAAAGCTAATCCTGTTAGTAGTGAAATACTTGTTTGTACTATTAAGCTTAATGCTTCATATGTCGTCATCCTTACCACCTCCCTTCTTAAAGGGGAGTGGTCAACCGCCCGCTATACTATGTAGTTGTTAAGAATATTTTACCATATTATGTTATCGAATTACAGAAAAACAGTACTAATGTTCGGTTGGATATTGCTGTTAGAATATGCGTTACTCTTTGTATTCAAGAAATATTTTCTATAAAACTATTTCAGGGTCAGTCCCACTTCACTAAATATTAGCGAAGTGAAGGACTGGCCTGTTTTAATTAAAAAAATAAAAAACAACCAACCTATCTCCCTCCATCCGATTCGTTTCGAGTGTAAGAGTGAAAGGGGGGGATCATAATGGAACGTCGTACAATGACAGTAAAAGAAGCTGCAATATACCTTGGGTTACACAGCGATACGATCAATGACATGGTGCGTGAGAATAAGATGGCGCATCAAGACGTAACGCTAGCAGATTTAAATTATCTTAATCCAGGAATTAACCCCTTCAACTTACAAATATTGGATCGGAAATTCTCTTGAAATAATGTGCGGTTTTCAAGGGAGGATAGTAGGGTAGGTATGTAATGTGAACCAATCATTTTTGCAGTGAGACAGTGTACCTGCCCCTTTGTCTTACTCGTTTGTGTGGGACTTTGGGGAAGGAAGGGGATTAATTTTATCTTAATGAGTATCAAGGATGATCCTTTACCATTTTTTAAAAGAAGGTCAAAAAAGAAGCGCACATAGAAATACAACATAAATAATCCAAATCACTCTGTAAATACTAACCAATATGCTATAGTTAAAAAAGCCTTGGAACAAATACAACGGCGTTACTATAAGAAAAGAGACGTGATAGCTTTGCTTGATTTTTTACAACTTGGTATTCGAAAAGAGATTAACCATACATTAAAGTCATTAGGAATTGTAACACCTACTTCCATCCAAGAACGGACGATTCCATCCGTGCTTGAGGGGAAGGATGTTATTGCAAAGGCACAAACAGGTACAGGGAAGACGTTAGCTTTTGTTCTTCCCATTATTGAAAAGATTGATGTCCACAAGCCAGATGTTCAAGCACTTATTTTAACTCCAACACGAGAATTGGCTCAGCAAATTTCAAAAGAAATCAAGAGAATGGTTGAAAACGTAGAAGGCATCAATACGTTAGCTGTGTACGGTGGTCAAGATGTGAACCGTCAATTAAAAAAATTAAAAGGAGCCAGGCATATTGTCGTTGCAACTCCAGGTCGGTTATTAGATCATATTCGCCGTGAAAGCCTGGATCTTTCAACAGTTCAGATGCTTGTGTTAGATGAAGCTGACCAAGTGTTACAGATGGGTTTTCTTCCAGAAGTAGATGACATCATTCATGAAACACTTTCTACGAGACAAACCATGCTATTCTCTGCGACCATCCCAAAAGAGGTTAAATCTATTGCCAAAAAATATATGAACGAGCCAGAATTCATTGAAGTGAAAGCGAAAAAGGTTACGGTTGAAGAAATTAAACAAGTTGTGATTGAAACAACGGATCGTAGAAAACAAGCAACGTTATTGCATTTAATCGAAGAACATCGCCCTTTTTTAGCAATCATATTCTGTCGAACAAAAATTCGTGCCAGAAAACTTCACGAAGCTTTGATTGCCAACGGGTACAATTCAGACGAGTTGCACGGTGATTTAACCCAGTCGAAACGTCAAAAAGCAATGAAACGTTTTCGTGAGGCGAAAACTCAGTTTCTAGTTGCAACAGACGTTGCTGCAAGGGGGCTTGATGTCGAAGGGGTGACCCATGTTTACAACTATGATATTCCACATGATGTGGAAAGTTATGTTCACCGGATTGGACGAACTGGCCGTGCAGGTGGCGATGGGGTTGCCTTTACTTTCATGGCTCCTAAGGATTTAGAGTTCCTACGTATGATTGAAAAAGGGATTCATCAAAGATTGGAAATACAAGTAATTAAAGGAGTCAGTATCCCTGATCGTGAGGATTATCAAAGAGTAAACCGCGAACAATTAAAAGAAGCAAAACGCTCTGAAGGTCGTAGAAGAGACGGAAGGAACGCTGCAACGCCTTCTTCCAGTAGAAGGCCTAATAAGAATCGGCCAAAAGGCAATTCAGGTACGAAAACAAGAGGTAGAAAACGTACTCGCTAAAGCGTGAAACATACGAAATGGAGCGCTTATCCTCAAATGCTCAAAAGTATTACCGCACAAGGGGCAGGTACCAAATTTAGGAGGTTATATCTATGTTACATAAACGAATGAAACAATACCTTTCATCATTGAGTGAAGAGCAACAAGCTGCACCCTCGATTGAAATATATCAAGAGGAAAAAGAGTATATGGAGAAACATGAATTAATTTCAAATGACATTACAGTAATAGAAAAAGATCCTACGACACGTTTCCTAGATGCGTCCATTGAAAGATGTGATAAAAATACAGAAGAAACGCTTTCTAATGAATCATACGTTTTTTTAAAGCACCCGATTGACTACCTTCAAAAACACAAGAATGAATTTCTATATTTAGAATCTACTTGGTTGGAACTAATCGGCGTTGATGCGATTACGTTGGAAATGAGTGATGTATTTGGAACATATGACGCCATGGTAGGATTGAAGCTACAGAAAAAGTTTGAAACATCTCTTAAAGAAAACTTAAGTAAAGAATTACATGGGGATGGAGCAAGATTTGAATTGATTTTTAATCAAACGGATGGCTTGTTTGACTTGAATTTTGCCTTGAATTATGTGAATGGATTTAAAGAAGAGATGTCATTAGAGGAAGCTTATCGATTAAGTTATCGATTTCTATTTAAACTAGTAGAGAGAGTGGAAGAAGGAATGTGAATTAACTGTTAAATAGAATTTCTTTCCTACATATGATAGCATTAACTTCTATACCGAAAGGGACGTGATGAAACATGATAAACATTAGCATACCTAATTCAGATATTACGATTACACAACGGAAACAAGTTCCGAAAGAAAATGAAGCCGTAATCAAAGATATTTATGGATTTATTGATTTCCATTTAATACCAAGAGATAAAGGCGGTATTTTCTTATTTTTTAATCAAAATGATGAGCTTCTTTTTGTTGGAAAAGCAAGGAAACTACGTCAAAGAATTAAAAAACATTTTGAAGATAATGTTTCACCTATTAAAAACCACAGAGACGAAGTAACTAAAATCGATATTTGTTTAGTAGAAGATCCAATGGAACGAGAAATTTATGAAACTTATATTGTTAATCAACTTCAGTCGAAATACAACGTTGATAAAGTATTTTATAGATAAAAAAGTTAATTACCATGGCAACACTTTTTACACAGCAGCTAATAAAAATGACAAGAGGAACTTAACGGTTCCTCTTTGTGTTTTTGGGTAAAAAATGACCAATACCGAATGTTTGGGCTTCAACATATGTAATTAATTTTAAATCATTTTGCTTACAACAATTGTGTCAATATTTGCAAGCAGTTGTATACATAACTTAATTTTTACTGACCCATTCATTTAATATGTGATTAAACTCGCTAGGCATTTGAACGGGCCAAATATGTTGGGCACCAGGAATTTCAGCTGTTATAGCTCCTTGTATAATTTGAGGAGCAACCTTTAGCGACTGTAAAATACCTTTCGATTCTTGACCACCTGCCACAAACATAATCGGACGCTTAATTACAGCATAAGATTCATCTAAACGAAAATCCATAATTTCATAACCAATCGCTTCATAATTTTCCCTTGTCAATAATTGATAGTTTCGAATGAATTCTTTCGTTTTATTTTCAGGTAAATGATAGTTCTTTTTAGCTAAGCGATAGAGATAGTCGTTGTTATTGAGCGACCGCTGAATTAAGCGTGATTGGATGGGCATAAGAAACTTAAAAGGCATAGGCTTTACGGTAATTCCACTGATAAAAGTACTTTTGACTTTTTGTGGATAATGTTTAGCGATTTCCAAAGCAACATGTCCCCCTAGGGAAACACCCACTATATGTGCGCTTTGGTCACCTATTACTTCTTCTGCAATTATTTGAGTCGTGGTCGCTAAATCAATCCAAGGAATATCTTCATTTTTACCGTGCCCAGGTAAATCCACTAAACATATTTGATAATCATTAAAGGCATCGATTTGCTGCCACCACATCCAAGAACTCGCTCCGATTCCATGAATAAAGATCATCATTTCTTTGTCATTATCCCCATGAATCTCATATTGCATCTCATATTCTCCTAACATCTCATAGTTAAGCATCCCATCTTAGTTTTTAGAACGAGGGTTGTGCTTTTTGGATTTTGGTATGGCCACGTATACATTCTCAGACACCCGTTCTTGTTTCGTTGCTTGAATGAGTAGGTCTACGCTTAAGTTTAATTCCACAAGTATGAGTAGGTCGTCTTTAATGACCGCCATATCACAGTCTTTAACCTCCCCGTACACTTCATATCCTTTACGCTTAAAATACTTGTTAATTGGTTCATACAAATCAATCTCTTTCATTTTCACTTTTTCCAATAATAGCACCGTCGAGTTTTGAAATACTAGATTTCATTCTATCATAGTCAAAGATAATTTCCCTATAAGCTGTGGAGTCTGATTGAATATAAAATGAAGTGTAAATAGTGGACTGACCCCAGTTTCCAGTTTTCATCCAAGATTCTAGTATTTGTGCTTCCGTCTACAATTGGTTAGCTTAAATATAAAAATTATCGTATGATAAACTTATATTACAGGTGGAATCTTCAGATAACCATTAAATACTATGGAATGCAAGGTTACCAACCTAAGTTTTTCACCAATATTCAACCAATTAAGCTTGGAGGTATTTTTATGAAAATAAATCGTAACAGTCATGTACCTATGTATAGGCAAATTGCTGACGACTTACAAAGAAAAATTCAGGAGCGTGTCTATGAAACTGGCGAACAGTTACCGACTGAGCCACTTCTGATGCAAGAATATCAGGTCAGCAGAATTACGATTAGGAAAGCTATAAATCTATTGACTGAGGATAGGTTAATCACAATACAACGTGGGAAAGGAATGTTCGTAAATGCTCCTACCATAGAAACGGATGTAATGAATGATGTGATGAATATTGATAATTTTAAAGGATTTTATGAAACATTAATAGATCAGGGAATAGATGTGCGGGTTAGATTCCTGGAATTCTCTGAACAAATACCACCAAAAAATATTGCTGAAATATTGAATAGTTCAACGGAAACCAAGCTTCGAACTATCGAGCGCATATTCTATATTAAAGATTTACCTATAGCGTACCACATTGTATATCTGTCACAGAATGTCGATGAGGTTCAACAGGAGATTATTGACAAGTTAGCAGAACAACCTTTAAGTAAACTTATTCAGGAGAAATTTCAAATAGAAGAGATTAGATGTTCTTTGGAAGTGAAGAAAACACCTAAGCATATAGCAGATCTTTTAAATATCCCGCCAGGATACCCACTTTTAACATTGTCTCGAACCTTTATAGAAAAATCTAAGCCATATATTGTGTCGCTTATGTACCTATCCTCTGATTCCTATCAATTTACGATAAAAAATAAGTCAGATGGAAGTTCCGCAAAATAACTTTATTTCATACACATCCAGGGATAAGAGCCTTGGTCTTTGTATAATATTCAGAACTATTATAATCTAAAAAATATTGGTAATGTATTGACAAGTGATTAAAGTTATATAATAATTATTGATAATACGTCATATGACGTATTATGAAGTTGTTTTAAAATGGGAACATTTTTTCCATAAGGAGGCCGGATGAAGAAAATGGCAGATATCGATAAAATAAAAGATGAATTAATTCATTTTATTTATGATGAGCTGTTATCATATGAGGAAAGACATGGTATTGACCCTGAAAAACGTATTCCTATGAAGCATATAAAATGGGTGAGGAAAAGGGCGAAGGAATTAGGTTTCTATGGGATTAATATGCCGAAAAAATATGGAGGACAGAATCTCAACCTGAAGGGGCTCTGCATTCTAAAGGAGGAATTGACAAGGTCTGGTGCTGTCCTATGGGGGCATGTGTTAGGGGAGCTAGGTGGACCTTTAAGAATCGGGAAAATGTTAGAAGTGTTTACAGAGGAACAAGTAAAGAAATACGCTATGCCGGTAATTCATGGAGAGGCCGGATGTTGCTTTGCTTTAACGGAACCAGGTGCAGGGTCGGATGCCCGTGCGATTAAGACAACCGCAATAAAAGATGGAGATCATTACATTCTCAGGGGCAAGAAACATTTTATTAGCGCCTCTCCGTATGCTGATTGGGCAATAGTAATTGCTAAAGAAATAGTTTGTGAAAATAATGAGGAGCGGATGACTGCATTTATCGTGGATAAACAAACAGAAGAAAAACCAGGATTTGAATTGGGGAAAATCCAAGTGCCAATTTCTGGTGAACACAGTACTGCAGAAATCCTTTTTAATGAATGTTGTGTACCAAGCTCAAATATTGTAGGTAATCCGGGAAAAGGGCTCCAATTGGGAATCGGTAGAATAAATGAAAATCGTGCCTCTTGGGGTGCTACGTACATTGGTGTGTCCCAAAGACTTTTAGATTTATCGATTGACTATGCAAAAGGAAGATCCCAATTTGGTCGTCCGATTGGGCAGTTTCAGGCAATTCAACATATGCTGGCGGATATGGCCACTGAAATTTATGCTGCGCGATGTATGCTATACAATGTCATTGATAAAATTGATAAGGGTGAAGATGTAAAAGCGGAGGCTTCCATGGTCAAGGTATTTGCTTCGGAAACATCCAATCGCGTTGCAGACAAAGCAATGCAGATCTTTGGTGGGAAGGGATTAATGCAAGGACACCCAGTAGAAAGATTGTATAGAAGCGTAAGGATGTTCAGAATTTTAACTGGAACATCGGAGATTCAAAGAAATACGATTGCTAAGGAATTACTAAAGGGATAAACCATTTGAAGCGAGAACAATTAAAAAAAGCTAATCTGTAATATTAATGCTTTTAGGAGGGAATTTCTTAATGGACAGTTTAACAAGCCAACAATTAATGTTCAATGGGATTAACAGATTTGATCATCAGCCTGCGATTACTTGTCTTGAAACAAATGAAACTATTACCTATAAGGAATTACGAAACAAGGTGGATCGAATAGCTGGTTATCTGTATGAGGCTGGTGCAAACGTTGGTACCAATATTGCTGTTTTAATCCCGAATAGTATTGAAAGCGTTTTATTCGGGCGTGCAGTGGGTCGATGTGGTGCCACTTTAATTCCATTAAATAATAAGCTAGGTGTTCGTGAAGTGGATTTTATTCTAAACAATGCAGAACCAGAAATAGTTGTTATGGCCACTGAGAAACATATAGAGCCTGTGCTTCATTATCTCAATGAAAACGAAGGGAAAATAGTTATCGGACTTCCAGGGCTCATTACTACGGATTATCCAGCTGAATTTCGTATATTTGATTGGAATCATACACCGGATGCTCCGATTGAATTCCCTACCGCCAGACCGGATGATTTGTCAAGAATAGCATATACCGGGGGAACAACAGGTACACCTAAGGGGGTTATGCATACCCAGAAAAGTGGAGTGGCTGAGATGGAGGCAGCTTGTATGGAATACCCATATGATGATCGGGATAAAGTGTTATTCTGTACACCTGTTGTACATTCTGCTGGTGTGCTTCTGAATCGTTCCCTATTAGCGGGTTGTCATGTCTATCTGTCTAGGTCTTTTAATCCAGCAAAGTTTTTACAAACGGTTCAAGACTTTGGTATTACAAGTACTTTTGTGGTCCCAACCATTATTTACCGATTAATTGATGAAGCTAAAAAAACAAACTACGATGTAAGCTCCTTACGTAATATAAATTACGGCTCATCTCCTATATCTACCGAACGTTTGAAAGAGGCTTTTGAAATATTTGGTCCAATTTTACGACAGCAGTATGGGATGACAGAATGTAGCATCCTAATTACTCGGCTAACTAAAAGCGATCATTTATGGGCCTTTAACCACAAACCTGATGTGTTAAGAAGTTGTGGTAAACCCTGTTTAATGACTCAAATTCGTCTTGTTGATAATGATGGTAACAGTAATAAATCCGTTAGACGCGGGGAGATTGTTGTTAAAGCACCCTACGTTTCCAATGGATACTATAAGAGGGAAGACCTCACAAAAGAAGCTTTTCGTAATGGATGGTTTTATACCGGTGATGTTGGTGAACTAGATGAATATGGATTTCTTCATATTGTTGAAAGAAAGAAAGATATGATTATTTCAGGGGGGCAAAATGTATATTCCGTTGAGGTAGAAAGAGTGATTAACCAGCACCCTGCTGTATCCATGAGTGCATGTATTGGTATCCCTCATTCTGATTGGGGAGAAGCAGTTTGTGTATTTGTTGTTCTTCGTGAGGGGGATACTTGTTCCAAAGAAGAACTTATTCAATTCTGTAAAGAACGGACATCCGCTTACATGATTCCGAAAGAAATCTACTTTGAAACATCCTTACCGCTTACAACAGTCGGTAAGATTGATAAGAAAAAGTTGAAAAAGCCATTTTGGGAGGGAGCGGAAAGGGAAGTACACTAAATTTAAATGGCGGAGGTCCCAATGAATTTTCTTATGGGAAAACTAATTAGAATGCAGACGCTTACACTTGGGGTTGTTTAACATATATAAACCGTACTACTGAATAAAGATACAGGGTTACTAGATTTTTAGATTTTAAATCCGATTGGGAGGGACGGTGTGATGAAAATGAACAAAATGAAAACGAACAATAAATCGGGCTATTTAGCAGAACATGCGGAGCGTTTTACAAAACGCGTAGAAAAAGTCCACGATGGGATATACTCAGCTATCGGCTATGGCCTGGCAAATTCTATTCTATTAGTTACAAATGAGGGAAATATTATCGTTGATACGACAGAAAGTATAGAAGCAGCGAAAGAGATAAGGACCGAGTTCAATAGAATTTCACCTCAACCGACAGCCGCAATAATTTACACACACGGACATACAGACCATATACGTGGAGCTTCTGTTTTTATGGACAAAGGGACGAAGGTATACGCGCATGCAAAGACAAAAGAGTTTTTTAATCAGCAATTTAACCAGCTGGACCCAATTCTGACAAGAAGGGGAGCGAGACAGTTTGGTGTTAGGGTTCCACGTAAATATATTCCTTCCAGCGGGTTAGGGCCATATCTTCAGGTGGACCGAAGTAAACCTCAGATAATATTGCCTACCGAGGAATTTAACGATTCCTTGGAATTGACTATTGGAGACCTGAAGTTAATGTTGGTTTCAGCACCAGGAGAAACAGATGACCAAATTTTTGTATGGTTACCTGAAAAAAAGGTTCTGCTTAGTGCTGATAATTATTATCCATGTTTCCCTAATTTATACACTATTCGTGGAACAACACCACGCCCTGTATATCAATGGATTGAATCATTGGATAAGATGAGGGATCTTCAAGCGGAATATTTAGTCCCAAGCCATACTGAGCCTGTTTATGGTTCCGAGCGAATTAATGAGCTACTTACGATGTACCGTGATGCCATTCAATATATTCATGATTCCGTTGTTCGGGGAATGAACCAGGGTAAGACACCAGATGAAATGGTCGAAGAAATCACCCTACCATCTCATCTCGCGGCTTATAAGGAATTACGTGAACTATATGGGGACGTGTCACAGTCAAACAGAGCCATCTATGACGGATACCTAGGCTGGTTTGATGGAAATGCCACAAATTTAGTCCCACTTAATTACAAAGTTAGAGCTAAGAAAATAATAGGGTTAGCAGGTGGCTATGAAAGAATGTTGCTGGAAGCTAGAAATGCATTAGATGAGGAGGAATATCAGTGGGCGGCTGAACTTTCTGATCTGTTACTGGCAGTTTCACCAGGGGACAGTGACATCTTATCTGTAAAATCCGAAGCATTATTCCAACTTGGATTAGCCTCCCAAAACTCAAATAACCGCTCCTATTATTTGTCACAGTCACTAGAGATTAAAGGGGATATTAACTATCATCCTCGTTCAAAAGAGGTTCAATTTGCCTATGCTAATTCCATGCCAATAGAACAATTCTTCTCGCAAATGGCGATTTTACTTGATCCGATTAAAAGCAAAAATGAAACTATTCATGTATGTGTAAAGATGATTGATTCAAACGTCACATACCAGGTTCATGTCCGTAGAGGTGTAGCCGAAGTGCGGGAGGGGGAACCGCAATCGTCTGAACTTGAGATTGGAACAACGGAAAAAGTGTGGAAAGAAATGATTATAGGAATAAGTGATGTTCAACAGGCTTTAAATGAAGGGAATATCCAATTGCAAGGGGATTATAATCTATTTAATAGATTTGTAAATCTCTTCCAATAATCATAGATTTTTGTTGATAGATATCGGTGGTCAAGATTGTTTTAACTGAAAATGAAGGGCTATAAAATAACAAGGTGTAATTAAATAATGAGGTGAAAAAATGAGGTTAAAATCATTTTATGTAGGCCTACTAGTAATGGTGCTGGCTTTATTTTTAGGAGCGTGTAATTCATCAAGTACAGCATCGAATGCAGGAAAATCTAAAGATGGAAATGAGGAACTTCCAAAGGATTATCCAAATAAGCCAATTGACGCCCTTGTCGGCTTTGCACCGGGTGGGGGACAGGATTTAATTATGAGAACAACAGGCGAAATTTTGAATAGTGAAGGGTTAATGGAACAGCCATTTGTTGTTGAAAATAAACCAGGTGCTGGTGGTGTTGTTGCCGCAAAAGAAGCTGCAAAGAAGAAAGATGACCCCTATTTACTACAGGTCATGCCTGAGTATGGTGCTGGTTGGATACCAGAATCTGGTATTAAGTTTACTGAATTTAAACCAATTGCTTCATTAGGAACTAGTGAAATATTTATTATCGTAAAAGCAGATTCACCATATAAAACCATTGATGATCTGTTTGAAGCGTTTAAAACAGATCATGATATGACGGTTGCTACGCTTGGTCCAATTGAAGGTGGTGAGGTATTCCGATGGGAGGAGCTTAGAAAAGAAGTTGGAATTGAAAAACTAAATTATGTTCCAAAAGGCGGAGCTGCTGAGGGACTAACGGCTGTATTAGGTGGGCAAGTCGACGCAACGTTTGCGGTACCCGCCGTAATAAAAGATTATATTAAGACTGGGGAAATTAGAGCGTTAGCAGTACTCTCAGATGAGAGGTCTGAAGTTTTACCCGATGTTCCTACGTTGAAAGAATCAGGAACAGACTACGAATACACTAGATTCGTTGGAATTTGGACCGGTGCAAATGTCTCTGATGCTGTAGTTAGCTATTGGGAAGATAAGTTGAAGAAGATGACGGAAACAGATGCATGGATGGAATTTCTGAAGAAGCGTGGATTAGCCCCCTACTTTAAAGGCACAAATGAATATACAGAGTTAATCATAGAAGAGGGTTCAAAATATGAAGCATATCTTAAAAGCCTTCAAAAATAAATTTTAATTGAAAAAAGGGAGTGGTAGGTACTTTGTGTGTCAAGCACTCCCTCTAAAAGCGACTCCTTGGAGGGAGGTATATTACGTTGCTGGAACGTTATTTTGTTTCTTTTTTACTTTTGGTTTCCGGCTTTTTACTTTTTATTTCTTTCAAATTGCCGTTATATACAACAAGCGGGTTAATAGGAGCAGGTTTTTTCCCTCGTATTATTTCAGCGATCTTATTAATTTTGGTTTGCTATTATTTCATAGCATTGATAAGAAAGAAATCCGAAAAACAAGAAGAAGGAGTCCCGAAAAGCATAGTAAATCAAATGAGTGGAGGTCAAGAAGTCTTTCGTAAAGATATCGTAATCAAGCAATGTATACTAATCATTTCGCTAATTGCATGTATTGCACTAACAGATGTGATCGGTATGCTGCCGATTATTGGTGTTTTTATGTTTGTGATGCTAACAGTTGTACAAAGATTCCCATGGGTTAAATCGCTTATTTTCACTGTTACAATTTTATTTATAATGTATGCTATTTTTGAGTTATGGTTAGGTCTTATATTGCCTAAAGGAATGTTCGAATAAACTTTAGTCGCGACGTATAGGAGGTGAGGGTATTGTTATCGGAACTACTAGATGGTTTTATGACAGTTATGTCAAGTCCAAATGCGATGATATGGTGCGTAGCCGGAGTAACCATGGGTACACTGATTGGAGCTTTACCGGGACTCGGCCCTATTACTGGGATTGCACTTCTTCTTCCGTTAACCTTTCAAATGGATCAATTAAGTGCTTTAATTTTATTAATGAGTATCTATTTGGGAACGATGTATGGGGGACGAATTAGTTCCATTTTAATTAATGTTCCAGGTGATGGTGGTGCCATTGTTACTACCTTTGATGGACATCCATTAGCAAGAAAAGGTAAAGCAGGTTACGCACTTACTTTAAGTGCGATTAGTTCATTTATTGGTGGACTTGTGGGATTTTTAGGTATGGTCTTTTTGACGAGCATATTAGCCGAACTTGCACTAATATTTGGTCCTACAGAATACTTCTCACTAATTTTATTTACATTAATTGCAGCTTGCGGCTTAACTCAAAAAAGGCCATTAAAGCCAATCATTGCTACTTTATTAGGTTTGTTAATTTCTGCAATTGCTACAGATCCTATAACTGGTACGCAACGTTTAACGTTTGGAATAGTAGAACTATGGGACGGTATTAATATAGCGGTCGTTGGTATCGGGCTTTTTGGAATTTCTGAAACACTTATTAGACTGGAAGAAAAGATTTCAAACAAAAAGGGTGAAAAGCTAACATTTTCTTCGTTATTCCCTAAAGTAAGTGAGGTTCTTAGTAACTTCGGGGCGATGATTAGGGGGTCTATTATTGGGTTTGTTATAGGTGTATTACCCGGGACTGGTGCACTTTTAGCAACGTTCATGTCTTATAGTACAGAAAAGAAGTTATCCAAAACCCCTGAAAAATTTGGTACAGGTGTCCCTCAAGGATTAAGTGGACCAGAAGCTGCAAACAATGCATCCGTAGGTGGTGCGCTGATTCCGACTTTTGCACTAGGGATTCCCGGATCAGCAGCAACAGCTGTCTTGTTGGGTGGGCTGATGATGGTAGGATTGCAGCCCGGACCATTATTGTTCGAAAACTCATCCGATGTAGTATGGGCATCATTTGCCGGTTTTTTCATTGCTAATATTTTGTTGTTAATTCTGAATACAGCTTTTGTTCCTGCTTTTGCCATACTTATTCAAAAAGCTGAACCATTTTTAGTTCCAATCATTGCGGCCTTTTGTTTCATTGGTGTATACATGATAAACCACCGTCTTTTTGATATTGGAATTATGATTGTGTTTGGTATTTTAGGTTATTTTATGAGAAAAGCGAACTTTCCATTGGCCCCGTTCTTTTTTGCTTTTATTTTAGGATCTATGCTTGAGCAAAATCTACGTGAAGCACTATTAACGTCTACAGGTGATTTATCGGTATTTTTCACTAGACCAATATCACTATTTTTCATCATCATATCAATTATGATTTTATTAATGCCAATTCTGAGAAAGTTGAAATTAAAGCGCTAACATAAGGATTCGTGTTATGGGGTCTGTCCTAAGCCATACTACACTTTAGCATGGTAGGGGACAGGCCATTTTCATTATTGTATAAATATCTATATGTCTTCAAACCCCCACTAACTCTTCTTAATTGGGAATGCCCATCATTTCTATCAAAGATACCGTTTTACTAACACTTTATCAAGATAAGGGGGGGCTTTTACCCAGATTATAATAGACGGTTAACCAAATCAGGAATGAGAATAGTTGATCTGATTCATTTTATAATAGCCCCTAGTTCTCCATGATGTTTCAATCACATAGGGAATTGGTTAAAATGACCATAAAGGAGGTTTTCATATGGGTTCAATCTCGATACTAGGTACAATCGTTATTCTTACTGGGTGGTTTGCGCTTATTGAATACGACCTATTTTCTGAATCTGAACGCACAAAGATTTTGGAACGAATTAAAGGAAGTCCGGTTGCTATCATTGTGATCGCTTTAATGCCTGTTGGGATCCTCATCAATATGTTAGGAAGCTTTATCAGCTCTCTTTGGATGGTCATCATTGGGGCAACAATGATATTTGTACAAAGCATCATCGTTTCCCTTTTGTTCTGGAGGCGAAAACGCTGGAAAAGTATTGTGCTGCTTATTACGATGATTCTACTAGGAATTTTACTCTACATGCCATTTTTCATTCACTCAAGTTGATGTTGTTTTATTGTATTTAGGTAAAAATTCTTTCTTCAAGGAACTAGAGGCCATAGCCTAATAAGTAGAAGGGTGTCGTTCTGAGCATAAATAGATGGTCAGCCGTGCTGTTTGGAGCAAGGGGGAACGGTTCTAATGCTTCCATTTCTGTTGGAAGTATTAGAACCGTCCTTGTGTTTTATAACAGAGTCTTGTCTATCATTTTCTGATAAACGAATATGATTAAACGAAAAATTTATTTAAACAGTTTAGGCTTCTTTTTCTGTAGTAATTATTTTCCTTTTTTCTAAACTGGTTATTGACAAAATTGCAAAACTGTTATATATTATCACCATAAAGTTATTTCTGTTATATAACAAATAGGAGGGGAAAATAATGGAAAATATGTGTGTTGTAGCATACCGTGGTTACTTGTCAATTTGTGAAAGATATGGCATGAAGTCAGTTAGCTTTTATCAGTTTATAGGGCAATTAACAGAAGAACAAATCAAAGCGTATAGTAAGTTGGCAAATTAAGAAAAGGACGTGTTGAAAACGGAACTTCCAGTAGAATCAGAAGTCGAAGTCAAATAAACCCCTACTTGTAATGTATGAATACAAGTGGGGGTTTTTAGGTGGAGTAAGGGAAGCATGGGGATGGAGCGCTTTTATTTACGGTAATACTCCACCAGCTTAGGGTATTGCTTTAATTCCTTTTTTCCCTTTTCACTTAGTACATAAATTCCTCGTTTCACCCGAATAAACCAACCATAATAGTTTTTACTTAATATCGATTGTGTTTTCTTGCCTGTTCCCATTTGCGATAACTGCTTAGGGGATAGTTCCCCGTGTTCTTCTAGGTAACTAGCGATTTGGATGCAGTTTTCCCGGTAAGCAGTCATAATCTGTTTTCTGCTAGAACCACCAATATTATAGTCCGCACTTCGACCATTTATTTCTTTCATGATTGCTTGTCTGAGGTATTTGGCTTTCCCCATGCTAATCGGACGGTGAAAAGGGGTTGGCTCTATCATAATTTCCACTCGTTTTTGCTTTTCTGTAAATGAAACGAGAATTAACCCTAACTCTAATCTCTGTATGAGGTGGCACGTGTCTCGCCATTTTTTGGAACGAGGGTTGTACTTTTTTGGTTTCGGTATGGCCACATATACATTCTCAGACACCCGTTGTCGTTTCGTTGCTTGAATGAGTAGGTCTACGCTTAAGTTTAGTTTTAATTCCACAAGAATGAGTAGGTCGTCTTTAATGACTGCCATATCACAGTCCTTAACCTCTCCGTACACTTCGTATCCTTTACGCTTAAAATACTTGTTAATTGGTTCATACAAATCAATCTCTTGCATTTTCACTTTTCCCAAAAATAGCACCGTCCAGTTTTGAAATACTAGATTCAATTCTATCATATTCAACGATTTACGGTTATGTCTAATGTGTCTTGAAAAGGTGTGCTTATTTTTATATCTAATTTTAGCTGAAAAAATCAGCCATTGTTCCCTTGTACAAGAATGGCACCTGTTTTTGGAAGAACGTTCCCTGAATGTTATTACGTGAAAATACCTTCGTTCAAGGTTTAATCTCTATCTTTATTATCTTTCCTAAAAAAATTTGAAACAATTAATAAAACTACCCCAATTATAATTAAAGGCATTGCTATTATGGAAAGGGGATCTGGTGTATCTTCAACTAACTCAAATGCAATGCCAAATGCGCTAATATATGTTCCGGTGTAATATAACAATCTACCTGTTTTATTATGTTTTTTCATAAAAAGTCACCCATCCCCATTTAAATCATTCCATATCATATAGGTCTTTTACACGTATTTCATCCGTTCTATCCTTATAGTGTATAGTTACTTTATCATCGTGCCCATGGTTTGAAACTATTTCAGAACAGGATAGACTCCACCAATTTTTCGTACTTCCTACTGAAACCAACCAATCTATTTACAATAAATTTCAGCTATGATAACATATCCAATATCCCAATCATCCTACAAATTTGGAGTGTGTGAAATGCTGAAAAAAACAAATCGAGTATCCTTAGTGGATCAAGTTGTTTCCCAAATCGAACATTTAATTGAAGGCGGGCAGTGGCCCATTGGTGAAAAACTACCACCAGAAATGGAGCTAATGGAGGAGTTTGGTGTTAGCCGTAATACATTAAGAGAGGCGATTCACGCTTTAGTGCATGCGGGTTTGTTGGAAACCAAACAAGGAAGCGGGACGGTTGTTCGTTCATCAAGCGCGTTGGAAGCCGCCTTTAATCGCCATATCGAAAAATCCAATTTAATCGAGACGCTCGAAGTACGATTGGCTTTAGAGCGTGAGGCAGCCGAGATGGCCGCTAAACATAGAACAGATGAGGATGTAAAGGAAATAGAGGAGTGTATGGCACAATGCCAGGATGCAGCTAAAAAAGATGACATAGAAGAATTCGTCAAAGCGGATATTACATTCCACCAAGCGATTGTAAAAGCGACCAATAATCAACTACTACAGGACTTATATGAGTATATGACAGACCCTTTATATTCCTCCATTCATGACATCATGATCATGGACATCCCATTCGATTATGACAAAGAAATTCACCATGAATTAGTCCGAGCGATTCGAGAACAGGACGTCGAAGGGGCTAAAAAGTACGTGAATGAATATATTCATGCGTTCAAACAACGATTGTAGGCATTAATTTTTTAAAAAGATACGGAGGAAAAGCTTTGAGTAAAAACATATCAACATCCTTAGAAAATACACAAGGGCGGAAAAAAACTTGGCTATTGCTCATTGGGATTATCTTAATCGGTGCAAATTTACGGGCACCATTAACATCAGTCGGTTCATTAATTTCCTTTATTCGTGATGATTTAGGCATTAGCAATGGGTTAGCTGGAACAATTACAACCTTACCCTTACTGGCATTTGCACTTCTTTCCCCATTCGCTCCGAAAATAGCAAATCGGATTGGAATGGAGTGGACTATTTTCATTTCTTTAATTCTTTTATTCTGTGGGATGGTCGTACGGTCTTCATTTGGTTCCGTCTCTCTATTTGTCGGAACAATGATTATTGGAATAGCGATTGCTTTTGGTAATGTCTTATTACCTGGATTTATTAAAATGAATTTCCCTTTAAAAATTGGGATCATGACTGGAGTCTATGCCGTTTTTATGAACTTGTTTGGTGCTTTGGCTTCCGGTTTAAGTGTACCTATTTCATCGATTGGAAGGATCGGATGGAAAGGGTCGCTTGCTTTTTGGGGGATATTCTCTTTCATTGCACTGTTGGTCTGGATTCCACAACTAGGAAAACAAAAACAGCGTGAATCATTACTAGCAACGGAAACCCCATCGAAAAAGGCGAATTCAATTTGGAAGTCACCTTTGGCATGGAGTATTACACTGTTTATGGGGTTACAATCATTAATTTTCTATACACTAATTACATGGTTACCGGAAATATTGCAAGCCAACGGATATAGTACAGGTGGTGCTGGCTGGATGCTATTTCTGATGCAGTTTGCCCTTATTCCAATAACCTTTATCATCCCTGTTATTGCAGAAAAAATGAGTAATCAGAAGGTCCTATCAGCACTTGCAGCTATTTTATTTATCGTAGGAATTGCTGGATTATTACTGACTAGTAACCATTTTATTCTAGCCATATCTGTTATTCTGATCGGCATTGCTGGCGGAAGTGCTTTTAGTTTGTCGATGATGTTTTTCAGTCTTCGTACAAGTGATGGAAAACAGGCAGCGGAAATGTCTGGTATGGCACAATCGTTCGGCTATCTATTAGCAGCAATCGGGCCCACCATGTTCGGTGCGTTCCACGATATAACGAGCGGTTGGCAGGTTCCACTGATTACGCTCCTTGTTGTTTCGGTAATCATTTTAATTGCTGGAATCCAAGCTGGGGAAAATAGAGTGATTGCAGATACACAATCATCAAAAGCTTCCTCGGCACATGTAGGCTAAGATTATATAAAAGGAACTGGATTGATTGCAGGGTCAGTTCCTCATTTCGCTAACACTTTAGCGGAGTGAGGGCTGACCCTGTTTTTAACGTGCTGAAAGGTTGATAGGATTTAACAACTAGCCGTAACTGCTAAACTAAATGGATTAAATAATTAGTTTGATAATATGCTTACAATACGGGGCTTGGATAAAAGTTTTTAGTACATAATATGAATATAAATTAAAAAATTAAACATCAGCGGTATGTAACCCATCTGAGTGGCTAACTCAAGGATGGGGTATTTTTTATGAGTTGATGAAAGTTTTTTAAAACGAACCAGCATAGACGATTAGTAGAACAGGCATTGAAAGAAGCTAGAAATGTAGTTTTAATTAATACGGTTCATTTGATTTAGTCAAATTATAAGATAATGTTAAAAATGATACATATCGATTTTTTGAGGATAATTCAAGAAAAGGGAAAAATAGAAAATAAAATGAACGATTTCGTAGTTTCAAACGTCTAATAATTGATTCAGTTAGAAAGGAGCATCGTATGGAGCAGGAGGAAGATGGGCGCTTAATTGAAAGAGCACGAGCAGGAGATGATGGGGCGTTCACTCAACTTTTTGAGCGCCACTATTCGTTTTTATATAAATATTTATTGAAACTTACACTGGATGAAGAAGTTAGTGCAGACCTGGCACAAGATACGATGTTAAAGTGCTATACCCATTTAGCTTCTTTTAAAGGAAAAGGAAAATTTTCGACTTGGATGATCTCCATATCAACGAAAGCTTATTTAGATTACTTACGGAAGTTAAAACGGGAAAAGAATTGGCTCAAGGAAATGAAGCGGACACTGTCCCGCAAGCTAACTTGGCAGGCAGAAACAAAAGGGATGGAATGGAGCGATGCTTTTACGGATTTTAACCAATTAGAAGATAAGTGGAGAGTCCCGATTCTTTTACATTATTATTATGGCTATTCCTATGAAGAAGTGGGTCAAATCATGGGAATTGCAACAGGAACGGTTAAATCAAGGGTTCATCATGGAATAGCTAGACTTAAGAAAGGAGAGAGTTGATGAAGAAAGAAGAGCAGTCTCAATTGGAAAAGCTAAAACTTGATTGGAAACAATTAGATGAATTAGCGGAGAATCACGTGTTAACTAGGTTAGAAATGAAAGAACAATTGAAGATCTATCAAGAAAAACGGAAAAAAGCATTTTTAAAAGAATTGATCCTATTTTTCGTAACAGCTGTATTCATTATAAGTTTTATTATCATCAGCTTAGTTCAAGCTCCGATTCTTTTTCTTGTAATTGAAATAAGTGCGATAGTTATTGGACCAATTGTTTACTTTGTCCTAATAAACAGGAAGAAAAAAGAGAGGGAAGCTCACCTATGAATGAATTAGAATGGTACGTGATTGTACTGATTGTTGTGATCTTACTCGTTCAAAGTACGTTCCTTTTTATTGATGCGAAAAAGAGAAATAGCTTTGCTTGGTTTTGGGGGATTTTGGGATTGATCCAGTTTCCAACGCCAACTGTATTTTATCTATTATTTGTCATTGTACCTCATAAGCGAAAACAAAAACGTAAGGAAGAAAGGAGATAAACATGCAAACTTTTACTGAATTAAATTGGGCTCTTATCGCACCATTGATTGGGTTGCAACTTATTTTAATGATATTTGCGCTTGTAAATTGGGCGAAACAAGACGAAACAAACGGACCGAAATGGATGTGGATACCGATCATCGTATTTGTCAGTATGATCGGTCCAGTGGCTTACTTCATATTCGGTCGCAAAAATGTATAAGGAGGGAAGAAATTGCTAGTTACCGTTCAATATGTATCCAAACAATTTAAAAAACATACAGCTGTCCATCCGATTTCTTTTTCGATTGGAAAGGGGCGCTGTATTGCCTTACTTGGTCCGAATGGTGCGGGAAAAACAACGACATTACAAATGCTTGCAGGTTTACTCAAGCCGACATCTGGTACGATTGAATTTGTAGGAAATAAACAAATAGATAATCGTTCACAAATTGGCTTTTTACCGCAACATCCAACTTTTTTCAATTGGATGACAGCCCAGGAGTTCCTTCAATTTGCAGGGGAATTGTCACATGTTCCGAAAAAACAGTTGGCAATTCGACTAAAAGAAACATTGGCTTTTGTTCGACTAGAAGATGTTAGAAATAAGAAGATTGGTGGGTTTTCTGGAGGAATGAAGCAGAGACTCGGCCTTGCTCAAGCCTTATTGCATGAACCAGAATTGCTTATATTAGATGAACCGGTTTCTGCTCTTGATCCTACTGGTAGAAGAGATGTCCTTCAATTGCTTGACCAATTGAAAAGCAACATGACTATTCTGTTTTCCACACATATTTTACATGATGCAGAACAAGTATGTGAGGACATCCTTATGTTGAAAGACGGAAGATTAAAATGGAGTGGAACATTAGAAGGGTTAAAAAAGGAATATAACTCACTTGCGATTAAGCTTCAAACGAAAGAACCTATAAATGGGGCACTAGATCAGCTAGATTTCATGGAAGAAATAGAATATGTAGATTCCTTTACAGTTAAGGTTCGGTTGAAAAGTTTAGCGAATTCTAATCAACTAGTTCAGACACTTATAGAAAACAAACGAACACTTGCTCATTTTGAATTACTACAGGATTCACTGGAAGACGCATTTATGAAGGTGATGGAGCGATGAGGAATTTTATCATTCTATTTAATAAAGAAATGAAGGAAAGTTTGCGAAATGGAAAATGGATCTGGTTACCAATTGTCATGATGGTAATCGGTATGATGCAACCAATCACAAGCTACTATATGCCACAAATACTAGAAATGGCTGGTAATCTTCCAGAAGGAGCTGTCATCGATATACCGACACCATCGGGTGAGGAAGTATTGATTGCTACTTTATCTCAATTTGGAACGATTGGTACCTTGTTATTTGTGTTGGCATTGATGAATGTTATTTCTCAGGAGCGTCAAACTGGGGCAATCGTTTTTGTAGTGGTGCGACCTGTAAGGGTATTCCAGTATATAGTTAGCAAATACGTAGCACAGCTATTTATTTTACTAGTAGCATTTGCGGCTGGTTATCTCTTCACTTGGTATTATACAAATTTCCTATTTAACTATGTTCCATGGATCTTGATGCTTGGAAGCTTAGGAGTTTATAGTCTTTGGATTGTTCTACTTACTGCGGTTACACTATTATTTGGAACAGTGTTACGGAATAGTGGCGGAATCGCTGGAATGAGTATTTTGTTTTTAGCGATGCTTAGTTTGTTAACTACCTTGTTTCCGAAATATATGGAGTGGAGCCCAAGTAACTTGAGCACAGAGACCTCGAAAATTTTAATAGAAGGAGAATGGGGTAGTTCTACTTTACTTGTGTCTGTTAGTACGTTGACATTATCTATTCTTTTTTTGGGATTAGCAGTTTATTTATTTAAAAAACTTGTTCGTTTTGGAAACTAAGACGGAGCCGGTGAGATGCGTCCTATGTCGAGTAGGTACCCCGGGGTGTTTTCAAAGTAAGGGACTAACTCCAGATTGCTAGTCTTAAAAGGAAATTGAAGTATTTCTAATTTCATTCAATCATCATCTTCTCCCTAATTATAGATATATTACATTTTAGGGTCCATCCCACTTCACGAATATTCGTAAAATGGGACGGACCCTTTTTCATTAAAATAATAAAATCAACCAAACTACACCCGCTAAACCAGATTCGTATACTTTTGATTTCTTGCCCTGTGTACAATCGTGAAAGAAAGAGTCTTTATAAATTTTATCTATTGGTTTATTAATTTTCCAAAAAACATTACATAATTGAGCTAACATATCCCTTCTAATAAGAAAGGAATTAAAAATAGGATCCCCCACATTCAGTTTGAAATACTAGATTTAATTCTATCATAACCAACGATTAATTCCCTATGAGCTGTAGAGTTTGATTCATTTTATGGTAGAGGAGGCATGAATAGGAAAGTGAAGAGGGTCCTTCTGTTCATTCTTTCTCTTAATCCTATAGCAAGGTGAAGTACCGATATCTGTTACGGCGAAGAATCATCAGTAAATTTATTTTATGAACCTTTTCATTTGTCCAAACCAATCCAATCTCTGATAAACTAATGCTAATGAATAATATTAGGTGATATGATGACAAACGTAGTAAGAATCTCAGTAAGAAATTTAGTTGAATACGTGTATCGAAGCGGGAGTATTGAGTCTGGTTTCCGTACTGCAACAACGATGACAGAAGGAACTAGAATCCATCAATTGATCCAAAGAGGATATCGCGAACAAGATGAGAAGGAAGTTTTTGTAGAAGCAGAAATTCCTGTTGAAGAGTTCGTTATTCGGGTGGATGGACGATGTGATGGATTGCTTAAAGATGGAGACTTTATAACAATTGATGAAATAAAGTCCACTGTAAATAACTTGGATGAGATTCAGGAAAATACGCATCCAGTACACTGGGCCCAAGCTATTTTTTATGGGTATATTTATGCCGGAGACCATGATTTATCTAAGGTAACGATTCAGCTTACCTATGTACAAGCAAAATCGCTTGAACAAAAGCAATTTCGGCGTGTTATGACGTATAAAGAAATGGAATCCTTCGTCTATGAAGTTACCCGGAAATATGCTACCTTTTTAAAAGTGAAGATAAAACACAAAATAGAGAGAAATAAAACAAGTAAAGCACTGGAATTTCCGTTTGAAACCTATCGTGAAGGTCAACGAAAACTTGCTGGGGCAGTATATAAAACCATTGTAGATAAAAAGACATTATTTGCAAGTGCTTCTACTGGGATTGGTAAAACAATTTCTACTATTTTTCCTGCTATCAAAGCAATTGGGGAAGGAAAATTAGAGAAGATGTTTTATTTGACTGCAAAAACGATCACAAGAACAGAGGCAGAAGAAGCATTTCGACTATTGATTGATCATGGTTTAGATATGAAGGTTCTGACCATTACCGCCAAAGATAAAATTTGTTTTCAAGAAGAAACCATGTGTACGAGTATAGATTGTCCTTTTGCAAATGGGTTTTATGACCGAATAAATGGTGCGGTTATTGATATTTTGGAAAATGAAAAGATGATGAACCGTGGGGTAATTGAGCTATACGCTAGAAAGCATCGGGTTTGTCCTTTTGAATTTTCGATTGAATTGGCTTATGCAGTTGATGCTGTCATTTGTGATTATAATTATATTTTTGACCCGAGGGTATCGTTGAAGCGGTTAATGGAAGAACAGAAAAAGAAAACTGCCATACTAGTAGATGAGGCGCATAACTTAGTTGATCGTGCGAGGGAAATGTATTCCGCTGAAATTCATAAATCCAACTTTTTGCAGCTGAAAAGAGAATTTAAAAAGACCTCCCTTGGCACGGCCGCTAAAGCTATCAATGACCACTTATTACAGGTGAAGAAGTCTGAGGAGTATTTACGGAAAGACTTAGATAAGGAGTTAGTAGAATTACTAGAAACATTCATCATGGAGGCGGAAGTAGAGTTAGTAAAGATGGATCATGAATTGTTGCTAGATACGTACTTTGCCTCTCAAACCTTTGTGAAAATAGCGGAAATTTACAATAACCAATTTGTTACTTATGTTGACGTTCAAAAGAGCGAAGTGAAGCTGAAGTTATTTTGCCTGGACCCTTCAGAGCAAATTTTAAAAATGGGAAAAGGATTTAAAGCAAGGGTGTTCTTTTCCGCAACGTTAAAACCTGCCGATTACTATAAAGATCTACTTGGTGGTCAATCTGATGATTATGTTATCTCCATTCCATCTCCTTTTGCGAGAGAAAACACAGAGGTTATCATTCAACCGTTATCAACGAGATATCGGGATAGAGAAAAGACAATGGAACCGATGATACACTTTTTCAAAGAGTTGTTAGATAAGCAGGAAGGAAATTTCTTAATCTTCTTCCCGTCCTATCAATATATGAGAAATGCGTATGAGCAATTTACTGATAAATATCCAAAGTTCTCTACGATTATTCAAGATGTGGGAATGTCGGAGGTAGAAAGGGAAGAGTTTCTGGCAGAGTTTAACTCGGAACGTGCTGAAAGGTTGATAGGCTTTGCTGTACTTGGTGGAATTTTTTCTGAAGGTGTGGACTTAAAAGCTGACCGATTACAAGGTGTTATCGTTGTTGGGGTCGGAATGCCGCAGATTGGTTTTGAAAGAAATATGATGAAAGACTATTTCCAATCAGTTGGAAAGAATGGCTTTGATTATGCTTATGTTTACCCTGGAATGAATAAAGTTCTGCAAGCTGGCGGACGACTCATTCGTTCGGATTCTGATACTGGCGTGATCGCATTGGTTGATGACCGGTTTTTGCAGAGGAAGTATCAGGAGCTGTTGCCTTCTGAGTGGTTGCATTATAGGGTTGGCATGTGAAGCTTGGGGTGGATCTTTTGTTATTTAACAACTATTAGCTGCAACTGCTAAACTAAATGGATTAAATAATTAGTTTGATAATATGCTTAAAATAAGGGGTTTATAAACCTCCATAATAATACATGTTTTAACAGCTTAACAACAACAATTGACACATAAGCCATACTTGTTAAATTCACAAAAATTATGTATAGTTAAGGTAGTAGAAACGTATATTAAAAAAGACTACCCGATGCTCTAACATCAAGTAGTCAAGTATAATAGTCGGTCCCTTCAAGGGGCTGGCTACAGTGGTATGTGACCCATCTGAGCGGCTAACTCAAGGATGGGTTATTTTTTATGATTTATTGAAAGTATTGATACAATCAATGCTGCGAATGCTACTGCAAACATTAATGTTTCAAATACTGTCAAAGAAGTCACCCCCTTTCCTGGGAGTGAGCCAATCACCCTTGAGTTACCAAACTATTACAAATAGATTATAGTACAAATGTTCCTGTTTGATATTATTTCTTGTAAAATAATTAATTATTAATCTGGTGTCAATTCCTACTAACTTAAAGTATTTGAAGAATCAGCCCAATTCAGTATGTTGTGGCGCTTTTTTCATTCATGTGTTTTACGATTTTAATTGAGTAATATATAATGAGGTGTCAAAGAAGAAAAGATGGGAAGTGCCTATGAATAAACAAAAGAACAGTGGATATATAAAATCGAAACAAAAACGCAATCAATCGAATAAATCACACGGAAAAAAGCATTTGGGAATGGCTACTCGAAAGGGAGACAAATCCCAAGGTAAGCACGCTTCAACCAATAAGCATCGACGTAACAAGAAAAGCCTAACCGTAGTGGTGACCTGCACAGGGCTGACCAATGAAGGGAGAGGCATTATTCAATGGGAAGGGAAAAAGCTAGAGATAGAACATTTAATGCCAGGCGAAACGGCTGAGATAACCATTTCCATTAATGGAGGAGATGTTGATGCGAAACTGAAGCGATTAATCACCCCGTCTAAAGACCGAGTGAAGCCAAGATGCTCGTATTATTATGATTGCGGTGGATGTCAACTGCAGCATATGAACGAGCAGGCACAAGAACGTTTCAAGCAGGTAACGATAGATAAATTAATGAAACCATTCGGTAAACCGGAACCCATTTTAACGATGGAGCATCCATATGATTACCGGAACAAAAGTCATACGACATTTGGTTTGAATAAGGAACGGCAGATTATTGGTGGGCTTTACGCTCAGAATAGTCATCAGCTTATTTCAATGGATCGGTGTCTTATTCACGATCCTAAAGCGGATGAGATCTGGCAAACCATTAAGGATTTGATGAAGTCTTTTAAAATGCAGCCATATAATGAAGATACTGGACGAGGCTTCCTACGTCATGTACTGATAAAGGTCGGCAAGGTCAGTGGTGAAATCATGGTGGTGCTGGTTGTAGCTTCCCCTATATTTAAGGGTAAGAATAATTTTGTAAAAGCTCTAAGGAAAGCTCACCCAGAGATTACGACCATCCTCATGAACGTGAATAATCGGGATACAAGCATGGTTTTAGGTGATCAAGAAAAAGTGCTGTTCGGTAAAGGGACGATAACAGACACTTTATGCGGACTGAAGTTTGACATTTCCGCGAAATCCTTCTATCAAATCAACCCAGTCCAGACGGAAAAGTTATATGCAAAAGCCATTGAAATGGCTCAGTTGACCGGAAGGGAAACAGTAATTGATGCGTACTGCGGGATCGGTACGATTGGTCTGATTGCAAGTAAAAAAGCAGGCAAGGTCATTGGGGTAGAGCTGAATAAGGATGCTGTTCAAGACGCAATCCGCAATTCAAAGCGAAACGGCGTAAAAAATGCTCGTTTCTATCAAGGAGATGCTGGGAAATTCATGGTTGAGATGGCAACACGAGGCGAAAAAGCTGACGTAGTCATTATGGATCCACCACGAAGCGGAAGTGATGAAGCATTCTTGTCTAGTGTGGTGAAACTTAAGCCAAAGCGTATCGTTTATGTGTCTTGTAATCCGGTGACCCAGGTGCGAGATTTGAAATATTTAGTCCAGTACGGGTATGAGGTTAAAGGTATTCAGCCAGTGGATATGTTTCCACAGACGGTGCATGTGGAGTGTGTGGCGTTGCTACAAAGAAAAACTATATAGAAATCCTTAGTTTTAAACACTTTTACAAGCATTTCATGTTTATAGGAGAAGGTGAAAAAACTAGAAATAAGGTACTGAAAAACCACATTACCGTTTCAGTGGTAATTAATCTGGGTGTGGGAAAACAAAAAATAAGAGATAAGAAATTAGAACGCCAAAAGCAAATTGAAAATAATTGCGGTAGGCGTTTTAATTTTGTAGTAAATTTGAAAGATCGATTTAATAAGTTGATTAAACTTATATAGTTTCATAATCTTACAATATCTTTTATCTAAATGATACAATATATCAAAAGAGTGGAAGATTTTTTCATTTGTAAGTGTGGTGAGTTGTAATTGCATATAAAAGGAGTAGTTGAAAATATCTCAGAACTATCTAATAAATAAAGCTTAGGAGATAGTACCCTAAATGGTTTTAAATTCTAAGTCTCACTAACCATTTATCTAGTCTTTGAGCGATATAAATAAATTTAATGGAAAAGTGTGAGATAAGGGAGTTACTGTTATACTCTTACTAAATGATCATTAACTCCTTTATTATAGGAAAAATGTACATGGAAAAGAATATGTTTATATGCAAAATTATTGTATATTTAAATTTGTGATAAATCTAACTTATAGATATAAGTAAAAATATGTAATGACTTTAAGAAAGGAGATTTAGTGTGTATATCGATAATCAGGAAGAATATAAAAAAGTAAGAATTGAAAAGATAGAAGATAACAGACTAGGTGGAGCTATAGCACTAACAGGGTTTAGTTATCAATGCTTATACTCAGCATATATACTTCTTTATAAAGTTACTTCAGAAGCGGAAACAATTCGATTTGAAGGCGTTGAAGATATTGATATGTACAATTTAAAAGGTATTCAAACCAAAAACCATATACAAGTTAAGTTTTCACAGGATCGACAAAATGCAAGTTATATGAAAGATATCTTAAAGAATTATTTAGAGATATATTTGGTTAATCAATCAGATACGACCCGTTACTATACATTGGTTTATGATTTTGAGATAGCGGATGGTCAATTTAAAAATTTAATTGAGAAAGAGCCAGAGATGGATTTGGATCAAAATGCTGAACAGTATTGGATGAAAGTAATTGATAAAATTAGGGTAGATAATCCAAGATGGGACTGGAAGAATTTTAATATAAATAATTTTTTTAGACAATTAAGATTTAAGAGGGTTAAAAGTGAAAATTTAATAAGTTTTATTCGAAGTCTTCTTATTAAAAGATATGATATTTATTCTGGAAATGAAGTTTTATACGGACACTCTCTTTTCTATTTGTGTTTTAGTAAAATGAAGGAAAGAGAAACAATGAATAAACAAGAGCTAGATAAATATATCCTAAGTGTTTCTGAGGCAATTAATAAAGGTAATAAAAATCCAGCTTATAAGTGGTTAAGAGAAGTCAAATTTGAAAATGTATTAAAAGCAAATGATGATACATATTTTGAAGGGAAGAAGGCAACGCCCTCAGATATTATTAGTGGTTATCCAGTTGATAGAGAAGTTATGGAGAGTAATATCAAAGCATCAATAGCACAAAATGATATTACTGTAATAAAAGCAGCAAGTGGACAGGGAAAAACAACATTAGCTTGGAAAACTCTGTATGAATTAAGAAATTGCTATTCAATATTACATCTCACATGGTGTAATGACACAAAAGAGTTAAATAATATTATCCAATTTATAAAATCAAGAATTAAGGTCGGGGAGATTCCCTTATTATTGTTAGATAACTTGAACGTTGAATTAAGTCAATGGAATTATTTAGCACAGCTTCTACAGCAGGAAATTGGTACAAACTACAAAATATTAATTACTTCTAGAGAAGAAGATTGGTTTCATTACGCAGGGGATCAAAGTGCTATTAGGAAATTAGAGGTAATCGAAGTTTATTTGAATCAGGAAGAGGCTAAAGAGATTTATCAGTCATTAAGAAGAAACGAAAGGCTACATTCTAGTATTTCAAATTGGGAAAGTTCATGGGAACAAGTAAAAGATTCGGGATTATTAATCGAATATGTTTATTTATTAACTCAAGGTGAGATGTTGTCAGAAAGAATTAACTCCCAAATGGCTAGGATAGCTTCAGAAGACCAAAGCGGGGTTAAATATGATGTTTTATCCAAAATATGTTTAGCAGATACAATGGGAGTTTCAGTTACAGTTGAAAAACTGATAAGTTTCTATCAGTTAAGAGGGAAATTTAATATTACTCAAGTCCTTAATGAAATGGAAAAGGAATACTTCATTAAAAGAGCTGAGAATGATAGGTATTTTACAGGGATTCATCCAATTAGATCCCAACATATTTTAGAGTGTATTTCAAATTTATCAAAACAGAATATTATTTTTGATTTATTATCGCTTGTAGATAATCTGTATATAGCGTCCCTTTATTCTAATATACCTTCCCATATCTACGAAGAAAAAGAACATTTTTATGAAAATCTAGTTATTGAAACAGTAGGTCGAAGTTATGAATTTCATTTAAACGCTATTATAGGGTTATTCTCTGGTTCCATATTGCGCTACTATACTTCAAATAAATATTACTTTGATGAGGTCAATACGTTGGGTGGTATTTTTCCTTTTTTAATTGAAATAAACCCCTATTCAAATTTCAAAGGGTTCAATGAGAAACTAGAAGCTTTAACTGACTTAGCTAAAATACACCCTAACGACACTCATATTAAACGTCTAAAGAAATTGGCTGAGGAAATACCTAAATTTAATATTAAGGAATCTGATTATTATTATTATGCTCATTATTTATCTATTAATTTGAAAAAGGAACAAAAAATCAATCAAGATTATTTTGCAACTTTAAATTATTGGCTAGTTACTACAGATGATTCATTTGGATTGGTTAATAAAGATTTTATAAAAGAAGCCTGGAGAGACAGAAATGAATGGTCAATAAGTAGTTTTTCCGATTTAATGTTGGCTTACTATTTATCACATAAAGAAAGTTATTTAGAGTTTATAAAAGATAAGAAGAGTGATTTACTGGACTTTTTAACTGTTAAAACTAATTCAATTAAGGTAAAAGAAAGTGATGATAAAAATAGCTTGTATGTCGAATATATTTTAATGCCAACTGATTATGATAACGGAAATATAGAAAGTGTAAAACGAATAAAATTATTATGTAAGAGTCTGCCGATTTATGATTTTTATCAATCAGAATCCATAAAACCTAAAATAGAGCTTTTTGACGATTATAGGATGAAAGATGATTCCGCTAAAAATATGCCTAAGCGTAATATAATATTAATGTTCCACAAGGAGTTTGCAAAGTTGTGGCAGAACACTATTTTAACAAACTATGAAGCTTCTACTGTGTTTGATTGGATTAATCATTGGATTAACATTAGGCAAGATATAGTAAATTTGTTTCGGAAAAACATTCAATGGTTAGAGAGAACTTTAAACGGCCAAAAGATGAGCAATAATGCTCTCAAAGAAATTGATATGTTGAGAGATCGAATTATTACAACTTTAAGAATGAATTATAATTATCCGGGTGAATATAGGCCTTTCAGGAAGGATAAATATATACCCACTGACATTTCTAAGGTTGAAAATAGATACTTTTCATCTATTAGGAATTATATTAATCAAATGGTTGGAATTGTTGTAAGAGATGAAAAGAATTCTAAACTTGCTATGTATAATCTTCTTAATGCTAAAAATCAATTGGAAGAAATACATAAGTTTTTTAACCAGATAATTCTGAAATCAGGGCATCGATTTGAAGGTTCTTCTAATTTACAAGAAAAGGAAATTGCAAGTATTGAGAAGTTATATATGTATAATCTATATTATATAAATCATCCAAACTCACGTGTTGCGACCGAATCAATCATAAAAAGTTGGTACAGTAATTATTCCAAAAGATTAATAAATGATTTAAAACAAAAAATTGAGGCAATTAAACCAGAAGATATTAGAATAACATATCCTGATGAAGTTATAAAAGCAGATGCTTTAAGTTACCTTCCACTCTTAGTTGAAAATGCCAATATTTTCAGTGATGAATATAATGGTAAATTAATTTTCAGTCTATTACCTGTTATAGATTTTAATATTGACTTCGTAATTGTAATGTTTGTTGATGACTCAGGGAGAATGATAGAAGAGCAGGGTATAAGAATAAGTAAGGATTACCTAGAGGCTGTAAATATATTAATAGTGGAAGACAACGCTACAGCTTTAGAAAAACAAAACCCACCATTTCCTTTAGAGGTTGAAAGAAGTTATTTAAAACCATTTAAGTCTTCTTTTTATGAAATTAAAGAGCGGCCGAAAGATGTTTTCCAAAAATATGAAGAACTATTTTTAATTTTATGGAAATACTCTCAAATTCGTCTAGGTTTTGATAATGAAAAATTTAAAACACATATTAATGAAAAACAGAAAAAAGTAAGAAAGCGGGTTAATGAATTATTAAGTGAAATAAAACTTACGAATGATTATCTGATCCGCAAGGCAAAAGACTACAGCGAGAGAGTTTTCGATGATGATTATATTTTTGATGATAAAGATTTAAATGAATTATATTCTGTATTGATCGAGCATTATAATAGATATAAGCTTTAATAAAGGATGTTTATTCTACCGCCGAATAAAATGATGTAGTTTTTTAATAATTTTACCACCAAGTAAAATGCTAAAAAAAAGAATCACCAAATGAATTGTGTTCCAATAATAAGGCCGACACATGTGGAGTGCTGTGCGTTGCTAACCTTAAAAGTGTAGATCACGAATAAACATTTGGCAACCATAATAAACATTTGCTAATCCCAACACCAATTCTGTAATAATAAACATTTGATTTTTCAATATTAAACTCAACATTCACTCGGGTTTTCCTCACCAGGAGCCCGAGTTTTTTCATGTCTTTTCCAATATCTTTTCAATACAGTTATGTTCCTAAACCCTTGCGATTACTGGATTTAGCCAATATTAATTTTAATAATAAATCAATACTCATCCAATATTTTATCTTTATTCTAAGCCTCTTTCCTCGATTATCTTTCCTCGTGCTTTTCTTGATTTTGTTAGCAAAACTCTATTATAACTCCGAAAAAACAGCCGAAAAAGGCCTGAAAAACGGTCATTTTCGAATCGAAAAAGTGTGAAAATGGGGGGTCTGTAGCAAAACTTTATTATGACTGAAACGGTGGAATGCGGGTTGGAGGGATGGGGTTTTCCCAAATGATTAATCTTATGGTACAGAAGATGTCTAGTTAAAACATAAATTTCTCTGTAAAAATAAACATTTCCGATTTCAACCCCTATTTTGTTAAAATAACCTTTTCTGATTTTGGAGTTGGAACCAACAATTTCTCGGATAATAGATGAAAGAGTAGGGGAGAAAAGAGTTATTTTCTTCCCTTTCCTTTTTGTTCTAACCCTTGATATCATTGAGTTTATCCAATATCCTACTCAATAACAAATCAATACGTATCCAATATTTGTTCTTCTTTTCTCCTGATCTCTTTTCTCAAATATTCTTCTCTTTATTCTCAGAGAACTTTATTTTAACTCCGAAAAAAGGTGAAAAAATAGCCGAAAAAGACCCAAAAAACGGTCATTTTTGAACCAAAAATACTTCAAAATGGGGGTTCCGTAGCAAAACTTTATTTTAACGGAAACGGTGGAATGTCAGTTGAAGGGGTGGGATTTCGGAGATGTTTATTTTGGTTGTACATAGTAGAGAAAATAATTTTAGTTGAGATTGTAATATTCCCAACCAAGACTTGGAAATAGAAGATAAGAGGAAAGCATTTCTGTTGTTTTACAATTCAACTACGTTAAGAATGTAACTGTAGAATGAAATATCGAATCTAAGTGGAAGTTGTTATCTCCCTGTAAACCTCTCCTTCCCCATGTAACTTTGTTCTTTCCTGATGGAACTAAGTTGGTCTGAGTGGGAATCGGAAGAAAAGAAGAATGGGGGAAAACGCTATGTACTTGGATGGTTTTTCAATCATCATACAACAGGATATTCCAATCCCAAATCAATACAAATTCGAGCTGGATTCAATAGCGGGTCCAGCTCTTTTTCTTTATGTCTATAATTTCTCACTCCATAGTTACATGCATTGTTTTTTGGATTTCATTCATCAATTCTGTCGTGTTACACATTTTTTAACTACAAGAAAGCTATTATTTGCCATAATCAAGCTAGAATAGGAAGAATTTTATTAAGGGAGCTAATTAGTATTATAACCGTTACAGATATAGGTACATATGCTTATGAACGTTAGAATTTATGTTAAATATGAATGATTAGCAGAACAGGAGATGTTGTATATGTATAGTCGTAAAGATGAAATTATCACAGGTTTAGTATTAGGTAGTCTATCTGTTGCATTAACTGGAAGTATTCTTTTTTGGTATTTTGGAGATCCGCAGAATTTTATCGAGAATAGATTAGGCATTCATGCAGAAGCATTTAATAACCCTATTGTTTGGATATTAACAATTATAATCGCAATGGGATATATTATGTACACTGCTAAAGTAGTTCCATTCGTACGTGATCATTTATTTACATTTTCATGGCTTAAAGTGATTGGTATTTGGGCAGCATTCGTTTCTAGCATTGTAGAAGAAATTTTGTTTAGGCAAGTACTGATGGATTGGCTAATGAGTTTAGATTATTCCATATTTATACAAGTGTTGGCTTCAGCATTGATCTTCGGAGTAGCACATGGGGCATGGGTATTTCTAAGAGGGGAGTTGAAGATTGCTCTTCCAGTGATATTATCAACCACAATACTTGGGGCTTTACTTGCAATTCTGTATATTATAGCTGATCGTAATATACTTGCGCCAATTATAGCTCATATATTGATAAACTTATTCATTGAACCTTGGCTTATACTTTCCGCAGTTACAGGGAAATGGGATAATGATATAAAGGAAAATGAAAATAATTAACTATGTTGATCGTGGTTACTTTTTGAAAGCCTTTATAGAGAGGATTTTGTTTAAACAAGTTTATCGAAAAATTAAAATGAAACCCTAAAGATTTTAAGTTACTTTTGAAAAAATGCTCCTCTAAAAGAAATCGTATTTATGTTACCTTATAGATGATATATTGTTATTTGTGGTGTTGCAATTGGTATTGTAGCTTATTTTGAATTAGACCTTGTCTCTTATTTTTTAAAAGTTTTCAAGTATTTTAGGATTTGGTCAGTTTGTTCTTGAAGTGGTTATATGTTACCACACTTCTTAAAGACAAAGGGATAGTTTGGGGGCTTGATGATGAAAGTGAACATTGAAATTGACGATAAGCATAAAGAACCATCCATTACCATTCAGACAAATGAATGGTCTGATGAACTGGAAGAAGTCATTGCTATTATTAAGCGTAAAAGTCGAAAGCGTATACTTGGGGTTGAGTCTGATCAAACAGTTTTACTTGACCCGGAACAGATTGAATTTGTATATGCTGAAAAAAGGAAAACTCATGCCTGCATTGGTAAAAGGAATATTGAAGTAAGGATGAAGCTCTATGAAATAGAAGAAACTCTAGCTCCTTATGGTTTTATGCGTTTTTCGAAATCGGTCATAGGCAATCTTAATCAGATTGAGCGTTTTGAGTTATCATTTAACGGAAATCTCTGTGTTTATTTTCATTCCGGAAATAAAGAGTATATTACACGAAAATATGTGAAACCAATCAAAGATACTTTAGTTATTGGAGGGCAGTCAGATGATCGTTGAAGCAGTTAAAAGAAGCATGATGGGAATAGCTCTAGGTGGTATTTTTACATTTATAGCCCTTACGGTTGTAATGTTTACTGGAGCAGATGCCACCGTCGTACAAATATGGATTTATATGCTCTGTTCCCTGATTATTGGTATCTACTTTGGATTAGCCTCATTTATATTTGAGGATAATGGCTGGAGTTATTTGAAAAAAACCGTTATTCATTTTTTCCTATCGATAGCAGTTTTCTTTACAATCACTTTGTTCATAGCCGATTGGATTCCATTCAGCGTTGCAGCAATTTCAGTAAGTTTCGTAGTTTTTATATTCGTATATGCTGTATTTTGGATGGGGTATTATCTATATTACAAAAAAGTGGAGGCAGAATTGAATGCTAGTTTGAAGAAGAAAAATGGTATAACTAAGTGAGTCGAATCTTTATACCGTACAGGGAGGTTTGAATTAATTTCATATTTTTGGCATGTGACTCTATGGGGTTATTCCGACATTCAACTTACGGATGTACAGGATGAATGAAAAGGGGATGGAGTCAAGAGGAGCATGGGTTTTAGGGTGATTTGGGTTGGGAAGAACTAAGTTACAGATACATAAAGTTATCACCCTGTTGTCTCCATATAAAAATAACGTAATAATTTATGGGGACATAGTGGACGGCGATGGTTTTATGGAAGATGAGATGTGGAGAAACATTTTAAAGCCGAAACTTTCATATGGACAATACCGTAATAGTGGTTAATATTAAGAGATTATAAAGTGACGTATTACTATTATTTAGCATGAGACAAGAAAACGGAAATAGGTAGTGGATCAATTGATTACATAGAAATGGACGAGATCTTCCCATAGTATTTGCTGTTATAGGTTGTATTGGAGTTATAGGGAATTTGAGAAATAAGTCGTACAAACAGAGGAGTAAAAAAGGATGATACATATTCTATCTAGTGCATCGGCTTCAGGTAGTTTGCAATTTGCTTTAAAAGAGATGGGGCTTGATAAAAAGGAAAGGATAATTTCTTTTTATGATATATTTTCCATAGGACCAGTTTGGAGATTAAATGAAGGGATTGGCGTAAAATCCAGAGATGAGTGGATGAAACAATCCATGAGCGAAAAGTTTTATGAATACAATGGTTACAGGGAACATTTCGAAATGGTAATGAATGAAATTAACCTTATACCTGAAGGTGAGCATATGACTATTTGGGTTTCCGATAACGCTCATGAACAAACAGGGATGCGGTATATTGTACATCTTTTAAAGGGGAAAAACATTGATATCACGGTGATTAATACGACAGAGGCATATAAAGAGCTTTTTCAGGTAAAAAAGGTAAAATACACGGTACTTCATACAGGTGAAATACCTCCCGAGAAATTACAAATTATTTATAAACAGGATATTGGCCAGTTTTTAACATTATTTACAGATCATGATCGAGAAGAGTTAGAAAGGGAATGGCTTTCTCTTGGTGAAAGTCATGAAACGTTAAGAATATGGCGGAATGGAAGGATTCAAAGTATCACTGAAGATTATTATGATGATTTTATTATAAAAAAGGCAAAAAGGTTGTTTGGTAAACAAAATGAATTTATAAGTGTAGCTAGAGTAATTGGAGAAGTGCTAGGACATTTAGATCAATATATAGGGGATGCTTTTCTAGAATATCGAATAAGAAAGTTGATTGATGCTGGGGTATTTGAACTAGAAGGAGATTTGAAGGCAAGGCGTTTTTATAGTTTGAGGTTAAAAAGAAATTAAAGTGAATGAAAAACTATGATTGCATAGTAGTGCAAGGGGGGAATGGTAATGCTAGAGGTTTCGGAGAATATAAAGGGAAAACGCTATAAACAATTGGTAGACCTATTATCCAAACATTGCAATCGTTTTACTTTTGTCGAAAATAGACAAATGATGGAGATTGAAGAAGAACGTCTAGCTTATATTGATATATTGATAGCAGATATTGAAGAACATCTGATTGAAAGAAAAATTCAACGAGAATGGGAAACAACCAAACTCGCTGGAGGAACAGGATACGTTTATTATTTTCAACTCAATAATGCGTCAAGAGAATTTTTAAAAGAACGCAGCAATTCTCTTTTTGACTGGAATGGTCTGAAACTACCAGAAGACCTAATGTTTTATCAAAACGTGCAATGTATATTGGCTGGGTGTTCACACGAAAAGTATTTTATGGTTGATGAAGCTATATGGAACAACTTCTTATTAAAGTAGAAAAGGGCTTTACTTTAGGTCGGCTACAAGAAGGGTATTTGTTGTCGATTAAGAAAGTACCAACTTTTATTTAAAATGGAGGTCAATATCTTTGAACTGTTGTTGTAATAACGGAGAAACAAATGATTTAAAAATTGAAGGAGATGTTGGAGCTGATCCAATTTGGTGTAATAGGTGTGGACGTAATCTTGATATAGAAGATGTTCCGATTTCAGCTAGTTTACAAGAGGAATTGTCATCTTGGGCAGTAAGGTATGGGGAATGGATTGATTGGGAACTAGATAAATTGCTTCCTAACGGGACCCAACTGGAAGATAAATTTAATCGAATCGGGCTCGTTTTAACAGAAAAAGTAAAACAGGAAATTGGCGGAAACTATAAAATAAAATTCATACCATCTACCAGTGCGAGATTCTATGCAAAAAGTCAAAATGGTTTTTTATAACTTACGAATGGGAGCAAAGTGCATGAATATGCGAATGTATTTTGATTCTGAAAACTATACAGGAAATCATTTACATGTTGGAAATTGGAAAGATAAATCCACCCCGATAGTTGAGGGAATAGCATGGGTAAGAGAGGACGGATTAATGGATTTGTTTTTTAACGATTTTAAAACAGATCGTGAAAGAGAAGAGTTGTTTATTAATAAGGGATATTATTACGAAAAGTTTTTGGGAGGATACATTGGTATCGTGAAAACGGATGAAGAAGCATATGCCATGTTCGAACAATGGGTTGATGAAGTATTATATCAATATAGAAATCGAAATAAGGATAAAACTTCGTGTGAGGGAACAGAATGAAACGAATCAAGCTGTTGAATTGGTCATTAGAAGTTGATTTAGGTAAAACAAAAGAATTTTATGAAAAAGATATTGAACTCTGTAATTGTTTGTACTGTAAAAATTATATGGAAGCGGTTAAGCATATAGATCCATCCATAATAGAGGTATTTACCACGTTAGGAATCAATCCTTCCAAGCCAAGCCATTTATCTGAGTTTGGTGAAATAGAAGATGGATTACGTTTATATATTGGGGGTTACCATATAGTCGGTAGATTAGTAGAAGGAGCATATTGTACAGATTCTAATTGGAATGATACGAACACCGCTAGAATAAATAATTTTACGTTTGGATTCAAGAAAGAGGTATCGTTTATTCAAGACGAGTTGCCACGTCCCGTCTTGCAGTTGGATTTTGAAGCCCGAATCCCTTGGGTATTGAATGAACAAACAGAGGATTAATACTTCTTGTTAAATGTACTAAACAGATTGCAATGGAATGGAGACAAAAAACAAGTAGGAAAGAAGGGATTTTTATGAAAAAGAGTTTTTGGCAAGAAGATGATGAATATAAAGTAGAGCCAATTACCAATGAAATTGTGGCGGAAGCAGAAAAAGAATTAAGTGTAAAATTACCTGAAAGTTACATAAGTCTTTTGAAAGAGCAAAATGGTGGGTACATCAGCTATGATTCGTATCCCACAAATTTTCCAACATCGTGGGCAGATGATCATATTAATGTAGATTATATTAGAGGGATAGGTGGAGAAGAGAGTATTCTGGAAAGTGAATATTTAATTAAAGAGTGGGGACTTCCAAAGAAGGTTGTTCTTATTTCAGGAGACGGTCATACATGGATTGCTTTTGATTATAGAAATACAGATGAAAATCCACCTATTATCCTCATTGATCATGATGGGGAAGAAATAACTGAATTAGCTCCAGACTTCGAGTCATTCCTAAATGGATTAACTAAGCTGGAAGATTGATTATTCTTTCTATTTAACTGGAGAGGTGTATATATTTTTGAATACGTTAAAGCTGCAATTTGAATTAGATACAAAGAGCTTTATTGAGCCAAAACTTATTAAAAAGAGAAGCGGTAAGCTATTAGTTGATATACAAGGTAGATTAGAAGTATTTGTGAATGATCATCGTTTCTTCTTAGAACCTTCACTAGCCCTGCTTGAGTTTGGAATAGCATTAAAGAACTGGAGGCGGGAAGAGAACTTTTATTACTATACTATTGAACACGATGAAAGAGAAGGTCCTATTTTAGTGTTTAATAAAATAGAGGAAAACTACTGGACAATATTTTCAATTTGGCAATTGTATGAATCTAAGGAGTTGTTAGCTTTGGATAGGATTATTGAGGCAGTAGATTTATTCCTGATTGAATTAGATAGTGAATTACTAAAGAATTATGGATTTAATATAGATGATTTCATTAAAAGCAAGTGGATATTTTAATGTTAATGATGAGACAGGAGGTCTGAAATATGAAATATAGTTGTCCCGTTTGCGGTTATAAAGGACTGGACGAACCAGCATATGGTAATGGTGAAAAATTAGAGTTCGGCTCTTTTGAAATATGTGTATGTTGCGATTTCAATTTGCCGTAGATGATGATATTGAATTGGAAAATGGAGAATTTTTAACAGTAAAAGTTGCACATAATATTTTATCGGAATATTTGGTTGAGTTTTGATGCACCTGTTTTTATGACTGAACATTATCCTCTTGAATATCAAGAAAATGGGAAAGTAAAGCGAGAGCAATTAGAAAGACAACTTAAAAAATATGGGTATCAGTTTAAATGAGTAATTATGAAATGAGCTTAAAACGAAAAATCCGATTAACTTAAAGTCTTAGAATAGGCATTTACAACATATTATACGGGGATAGAGGGGATTCTGATAGAACTATTGGAATTATATTATAAAAGATACATAGGAACTGTACAGCCTTCAGATTACATAGATTGGGCAAAGTATAATTTGCATATGGATGTACTTGATATCAAAAAAATAGCCAGTATGGATAGGAAAGAGAAATTAAATATATTTGAAATGGAAAAGATGTTTGACGATGCGATGAAAAGCATTCAATGGAAAGCACCTTCGAAAGAACAATGCGTGGAATATCATGTAAAACACCTTCATTCTCAACTGTTATTACCAGTAGAAAATGCCATGTTGCTAGTAAAAGAAATTTATGATTGTACAATCAAACATGACCTACTTGAGGAGCAGATGAATTGGCAGGAAATTAGTGATACGATTGATGATTTTCAGTATGGAGATAATCAGCAAGGCTATAAGGAAGAAAAAATCAATGAAATGATAATCACACATGCACTTAGGTTATGGCATACAAAAATAAGTAAAATTGACTTTAGGAAATTTATTGGACAAAAGATTACTGCTGTTGATTCAGAGGTTCATTTTATTATTCAATTGGAAAAAGGTGCGATCATCATTGAATGCCCTTGGCGAATTCGTGATACAGGTGGCATATTATTGGGAGAAACAGATATTCAATCTAATCAAAGTGAATGGAAATCAATCAAAGAGCTATTGATTGGTAAAAAAATTGAAGATATTCAGTTATTGGAACAGTGTCCACTTCTTATCGTACAATGTGACAATATCTTTTTAAGATGTGTTTCATGCCAGTTCTTTTTTCGATGGTTGGACTTTAACAGACGAAGAAGACTTTTATATGTTTTCCATGCACGGTGGAAGCATTGCATAAGTTAATACTTATGATTGTATTGATTAAAAAGGTAGTTAAGATAAAGAGAGGAGGGGTACCGTGATAAGAAGTAAAGTAGCACTCATTATTTCAGCGATTATTTTATGTATATGTATGTCTTTATATTTCCCATTGCCTAATAATGTTATGATAGAAGCACAATCTACGTTCATGTCGTTTCCGATTAGCAATCATAATGGATATGTTTTTCTTGGGATTCTTGGGGCAATTATGTTTATTATCGCCATGATATTACTTGTCATTGGCATGAAGAAATACCACCTTCGAACGTTAATTGTTGTTGTAATTGTATATTCATTATTACCAAACTTTCTTATTACCATGTACCAAGAAACGTTAGCAAGTGGGATAACAGCTATCTCATATGGTAGTGATGGCAACTGCAATTTTGAATATGTGGGAGAAGACTTATTGGATGGGGAATGCACTCTTGTTCTACATAATAGAAGCAATGAAGACGTGTCATTTGAATTAGAGTTTATAGATTCCTTTTACACGGGGGTTGGCGTGCGGATGGAGTCACTGATGAACCTTGCAGGTCCTTATATTGTGACGATAGAGGCAAATCAGAAAAAGCCTATTCATATAAAGGAATTACTCGAATTATCAGATGTTCCAAATCATATAGAAGGAGGAACTTCGTTTGATATCCATTTTAAGTTAAATGACGGGGAGGAAAAACGTATTTTATAGAGAAGGTTATCCTTTTTAATATTATTTTCAGCATAAAGCTATTGAAAACAGAGAGGAAACAGACTTATGCCAGAACATAAAAATGATTCATTTCGTGATATGAATAGAAAGGAAAAGATCTCAGCAGTTGCAGGAATAACACTTCTCATTATCTTGGTGATTGGGTTTATATTTGGACTTTATTTCTTCGGATTGGCAGGAGTTTTTAAAGTCCTTGGAGTTCAATATGAATCTATCTGGTCATTGGTTATTTTTGTTATCAGTTTCTTTATTATAGGCATCATAGTCGAAGTGTTTTTTAAAGTAATTTTCAAATTGTCCGTCCGAAATATTACGGGAAAAACAAAAGTGCTTTTTATCCGAATTATTGTTGAAAGCACAACGAACTGGCTAGTTCTATTCACAGTGGATGAGTTAATGAATAGTATTACGCTTTCTCCTGAAACAGAGATTATTATTGCATTATTTCTTGCCGTGTTCGAAATTGTCTTCGATGATAAAAAAGATGAAGTTGACAATAAAAATTCAGCGGCTTAATAGAAGTTTCAGTATATTATAGCTGCTTTGCTTCAAAAAGGAAAACAATGTTTATATACCGTTACAAAAAAACCAAAGTAAGACAATAAAGAATATAGCAATCTGTTGAGGAGCATTCTAACTTGTATTATTTTAAGTTTCTTTTTTATGAATTTATATTATTTAGCTTAATTATAGTAGTGAATTATTTTTACGATATTAATTTTGGCCCACCATTTACAAAAGTTGATGTAATAGCAAGCATCATATGTCTACCTGTTCTTGGCTATTTATTCTTTTTTGTGATTAAGTTGTTTAAACGATTCGATAACATTTTATTAAAGGATAAGATAATACTTTCTATCCTTACTTTTACTATAACAGTATTAGTTAATGGAATTATATTCTCAAGTTTTGGTATAAAGTGATTTTCGAAGCCAAATGTTTAAATGTGTGGGCAATATATGATAATTAATTTTAAAAAATTCTAAAATAAAGTGAGATGGGGAACAAATTGCTAATAAAGTAACTGCTCATCACCTTGATAAACGACATAGATTAGGAGCAGAGTCTGAACACGAAGATGGAATATGGTTTGATTTTGAACATGCTAAAACAAGGGAAGATTTTAATCAGGTTACTTCTAATGTTTTAGAGTTATTACATACATCAGATCGTTCTTGGATTTCTGGACTGTTAAAGTAACGGATGGATTTAAAATAGGGATTGTACCCTGTCCAATTGAGCAACAGTCTTTACTACTTGCACAAGTGCAACTAAGTCATTCTCCTAAAGTCTAGGCAAATCCCAAGTTTTCTAAAAATCAGGGGTGATAGAAATAGAAAAATTAATTTTGCAAAAGTATATGGACTATTCCTCAGATTTGAATTCACAATTCACAATACCATAAATATAAGGGGATTAAGATGGACAAGAGAATAAAAGAATTAATTAATTTTACAAAAGAAAAATACTGCCTACACGAATATTATTTACATACATTTGACATTCACCGAAGTACAACAATTTTCAAAGATACCGTTTATAGCCTAAGCACGGAATGGTTTCCAAATCATATTAAAAATTGGGATGATGAAACCTATAATCCAGAAGGGACAGTATGTATTGAAATAGACATCCATTCAAGAAAGACAAAACATGTGATTTTTAGTGAAGGAATATCGTCTGTTGATGTTATGACGTTTGATTTGAATAACAGGGATGAAATCATCAAGTGGATTGAAAAGGAAACGGGTCTGATTTATGGAAGGCAGTTTGAGTTCTGGAAGGAAGAAGAAAGGGAGCTTCTTTTCAAGGAATGTATCAATGGGGTTGCAGTTTCTCCGTCAGGTTATATTGAATTTAAACTGGATAAAGAAGGGAAACTCACCTTATTTTCTGTATATGGACAGTTCCCCTCCGAAAAACTTATAAAACAAGAAAAATATTTATTATCCCTTGAACAAGCAGAAGAATTAGCTGAGGAACAATTGAAATTAATTGAGTTTCCAGTAATCGAACAAAAAAAGCTCGTTCCTGCATTTGCAATAGAGGAGATTTATGTTAAAAATGATGGTTCTTCTACTTTGCCCTATGAATTCTTTGTAGATGATAAGTTTCCTTTGCAAATGGACAAAGTGATAGAGTGGGATGATAATATTCAAAAACCTTTCCAAGGTAAAATACTATCACTCATTGAAAATGTCACACCCGATCAAGCATTTCAGTGTGAACCTCATCCAGACTTGCATCCAATCACAGATGAAGAAATTAAAAAGTGTGTCAGTAACATTCAAAAATTTTTAAGTCAAGAATACACGAATGCTTCAGGAAAATGGGCATTAAAGTCGCTATATCGAGATAAGGGATACATCCATGCAACATTAAAGAAAAAGGAACAGAAAGAGCGTGTATTTAAAAGAAAAATGAAGCTGTTCATTGACTCAGATACTTATGAAGTATTGAATTACATGGATAATAAGCCGTTTTTAGAAACGTATATGGAATTAAAAGAAGCAGAGGAAATAAAGATTGCAAAAGAAGTAGCATTTGAGAAATTAAATGACTTCATTGAGTTGAAACCATATTATGTATATGACTTTGAGCAAGGTTACTATGTATTATGTGGAAAGTTAGATTGTCAATATGCAGTAAAGGCGAATAACGGGGAAGTTGTTGAATTGAGTGAATTGTAGTAAAAGCAGATCTCTCAACAAGTAGCTTTTTTTACCGGATTAAAATAAACTAAATTATTTAACTTGGAGGCGAGAATATGAAAAGAAGTGCATTTGAACCACCAACGGATCACTAAGTTATATTTTTTTGACCAACTTGCAATAAGATGTTTAGTTGGAAAACCGGGATTATTATTCGAAAGATCTTTTCGTTGCTTAATTAAATAACATATTTGTTCATCTATTGATTCTATCTGTTCATCATTGATGGGGTATTTGAACTAGAGGGAGATCTGAAGGCAAGGCGATTTTATAGTCTGAGGTTAAACAGAAATAAAAGCGATTAGTTGCCTAATTAAAATAAATATCTCTAAACCAACTTTACCGATTTCCGTGTTGATACCAATAATCTCACGGGTTTTCTTCAATAGGAACCCGGGATTAGATAAATGTAGCCCTTCAATCCCTTATCAATATTGGATTTAGTCAGTGTCCAATCCCCGTCTTATCGCCATAAATTTAATTGTCCATATGTAGATCACGAATAAATCTTGACTGTCAAAATTGCTAATTCCAACATCACCTTGCTAGTCCGACCCTGTTTTTGTCAAAATAAACATTTGCAAATGCAGGGTCTTTTCAATGCAACTCCCTTGTCTAATAAGGGTTCAGTCTTCCTTTTTCATTCTTTTCTTTCTTCTGTTATGTTGTTTCCCTCACTTTTTGAGCTAGTAGATCCTCAGTTAGATAAACTCACATGTCTTAATTTATGGGTAATCAGGAAGAATAACCGAATGGGAATTCAATTAGAATTAACTCGAATTAATTACGAAAAACAATAGAAATTAAAAGTAGCTAAAAAAATGGTAAATTCAAAATTTGTAATGGGTTAAAAGGTATATGAGCTGCTTTCGAGGGGATGGACCTGGGCAACAGAGTATTGTTGGTGAGGTCTACTACTTTTTGAAAATAGAACTCTTCCTAAATTAATTATAGCATGAAAAACATAGTAAATGTAGACTACTTATTCCCGTTTACTACTGATAAAATCAATAAAGCATTAATAGTAAGGGGTGGGTCGAATGAGTTCATTGGTTACGGGTTTTGAGGAAATAGAAAAAACACAGTTTTTGCTTGTTGGCGGAAAAGGGATTAATTTGGGGGAATTATCAAACATTCAAGGTATACAAGTGCCAGAAGGATTTTGTATTACAACAGTAGGATATCGAAAGGCACTTGAACAAAACGAAACGTTTCAAGCATTGTTGGATCAACTAACAGTGCTAAAAATAGAGGACCGAGATCAAATTGGTGAAGTCTGCAAGAAGATTCGACAAATTATTATGGAAGTAGAAATTCCTTCTGATGTTGTGAATGCCGTTGCTGATTATCTCTCCAATTACGGCGAGAACCGAGCTTATGCAGTACGTTCTAGTGCAACAGCTGAGGATTTGCCGCATGCCTCTTTTGCTGGTCAACAAGACACCTATTTAAATATTATAGGCAATGAAGCAATTTTGCAGCATATCCGTAAATGTTGGGCTTCTCTATTTACGGATCGAGCGGTAATCTACCGCATGCAAAACGGATTTGACCAAAGACAAGTATATATATCGGTAATCGTTCAAAGGATGGTTTTTCCACAGGCTTCAGGAATTTTATTTACCGCTGATCCAATTACCTCTAACCGTAAGGTACTATCAATCGATGCCAGTTTTGGACTTGGAGAAGCAATGGTCTCCGGCTTGGTATCTGCTGATTGTTATAAAGTACAGGAAGATAAAATCGTTGATAAAATGATAGCAACAAAGAAATTGGCTATCTATGGACTAAAGGAAGGTGGAACAGAGACACTACAGATTGACCCGAATCGGCAAAAATCACAAACACTTACTGATCAACAGAATTTACAATTAGCACATATAGGAAGAAAAATCGAATCACATTTCGGTCAGCCGCAAGATATTGAATGGTGTTTGGTAGATGAAACATTTTATATTGTCCAGAGTCGTCCAATCACTATTCTTTTCCCCATCCCTAAAGCTAACGATCAAGAAAATCATGTTTACGTATCTGTTGGTCATCAACAAATGATGACTGATCCCATGAAACCATTAGGATTGTCTATTTTCTTGTTAACCACTCCTGCACCCATGTGTAAAGCTGGTGGAAGATTGTTTGTTGATGTAACGCATATGTTGGCTTCACCTGTTAGCAGAAATAATATAATAGAAGCCTTGGGACAATCCGATCCGCTTATAAAAGACGCACTTATGACCATAATGGAGCGAGGAGATTTTATCAAATCGTTACCAAATGATAAAAAAGAACAGAATCCAGTTAATAGTAATGAGGGCATGCCGTCTTCGGGTTTTCAAGTACAAATAGAAACCAATCTAAAAGCTGTTTCTGAATCGATTAAGAGTAGTCAAGCATCGATAGAAGAGTTAAAACAAAACATCAAAACGAAATCAGGATCAGATTTAATTGATTTTATTCAAGAAGATATCCCGAAATTAAAGAAGTTTTTATTTGACCCACGTATGGGTGTGATTATGGATGCTATGGATGCTTCAACATGGATAAATGAAAAAATGAGTGAGTGGTTAGGTGAAAAAAACGTAGCAGATACACTTTCTCAATCTGTACCAAACAATATCACTTCAGAAATGGGTCTTGAGCTTTTGGATGTCGCGGATGAGATTCGTCCTTATCCGGAAGTCATTGATTATTTACAACATGTAAAAGATGATAACTTTTTGGTCGACCTCGAAAAGTTTGATGGTGGACAAAAAGTTCGAGATGTAATATTAACGTATCTTAACAAATACGGCATGCGATGTGTTGGAGAAATAGATATTACTAAAACTCGTTGGAGCGAAAAACCAATTACACTTGTCCCAATGATTCTTAATCATATCAAAAATTTTGAGCCTAATGCTAGCAAACAGAAATTTGAGCAAGGGCTACGTGTTGCCTTGAAAAAAGAACAAGAGTTATTGGAACGATTGAAGCAATTACCAGATGGTGAACAAAAAGCCAAAGAAACAAAACAAAGGATCGACCTAATCCGAAATTTCACCGGGTTTAGGGAATATCCAAAGTACGGCATGATTAATCGTTACTTTGTCTATAAGAAGGCTTTACTGAAAGAATCCGAAAAACTCGTTCAAGCAGGAGTTATTCATGAAAAAGAAGATATATACTATCTCACTTTAGAAGAACTTGGCGAAGTCGTACGCACAAATAAACTGGATTACCAAATCGTCAGCAAACGAAAAGGCGAGTACAAATTATATGAAAAACTAACTCCCCCACGTGTGATCACGTCTGATGGTGAAATCATTATGGGTGAGTACAAACGAGAAAATATCCCAGCCAAAGCTATTATAGGTCTACCTGTTTCTTCTGGGGTTATAGAAGGACGAGCTCGTGTCATTTTAAACATGGAAGATGCGGATTTAGAGGCTGGAGATATATTGGTGACCGCCTTTACAGACCCTAGCTGGACACCTCTGTTTGTATCCATAAAAGGCCTAGTAACTGAGGTTGGTGGACTGATGACCCATGGAGCAGTTATCGCTCGTGAATATGGCTTACCAGTAGTTGTTGGAGTGGAAAATGCTACTAAACTGATTAAAGATGGTCAACGAATTCGGGTGCATGGAACAGAAGGATATATCGAAATATTGTAATTGCTGAACGTCCAGATTTAATCTTGTAGAGACGGGATTTATTTGCTTTATGATTATATTGAGGGGGAAACCATTGGGGATTGAGATTTTACAGGGTATCAGGTTATGAAAATAAATACGGTTAAACAGAATAATAATGAAATTACTGATCTGATGAAGTGGATAACTATTATTTACCCTTGACTATGATTAAAATACACTATATAATAAACACTGAATTTTAAACGGTAGGAGGATTATTAAAAAATGACACATTCGATGAGACTACGTTTCCCAACTTTGAACCAGTAATTGAATACGTTCAAAGGCTCTGTTTTGTGTATACAGAGTAAATGGGATTAGTCTGTCCTTTTTTAATAATTTTCATTTCATATTTGAAAATCATTTGTCCATACTTTTGGGGTTTGTCCACCTCCTATATTCAACTTTGGAGCGGGATCCTTACTGCTTGCTTTGGCGTGATGAAAATAGTAATGTAAAGAAAGGTGGCTTCTACCTTTCTTTATTTTTGTCTAAATCACCTTTCTTTGCTACGCCAAAGGTAGGGTTATTTACTGCTAGCTCGCAAGCCCCTTAAAAGAATAAGGATGGGTCTCTTTCCCTTTACTCCAAATCACAGGCAGATGCTTGTGATTTTTTATTTTATGGATGTAAAGAAAATGGGAAACGAAAATTTATTGCCATATATACAGGTCAGTTCTTTTCATTATTAAGTAGTGCTGCTGTTCAATTTAGTATCATTTGGTGGCTAACCGACACGACTGGTGGATCGCCACTTGTCCTGACGATGGCTGGTCTTGCTGGATTTTTACCACAAGCATTAGTTGGTCCAATTGCAGGCACAATCACGGATCGTTACTCTAGAAAATTGATGATGATTCTGGCAGACATGACTGTAGCTTTTGGGAGCCTACTCTTATTTATAACAATGTATTTTAATGAGCCAAGTATTGCCTTGGTGATCGTTATCTTAGTCATTCGCTCTCTAGCAACGGCTTTTCATATGCCAGCAATGCAAGCATCTATACCTTTACTTGCACCTGAAGAGCATCTTACAAAGGTAGCAGGGTGGGGGCAGACAATAAGTTCTTTTTCAAATATTGCAGGGCCAGCAGTTGGGATGTCGTTACTTGCAGTTAGCTCTCTTGAATGGGTATTGTTGTTAGATGTTTTTGGTGCTGTGATTGCAAGTAGTATTTTAATATTTATTCATATCCCAAGGGTGTCACGAACAGAAGACGTGGAATCTGCTAGCATGATTACTGAAATGAAAGAAGGCTACCATGCGATAGTGAAGCATCCAGTTGTTTTGAAGCTAACTATTACAATGACCATCGTCGCTATGCTTTATATTCCACTAGGTACTTACTTTCCACTTATGACACGAAATCATTTCGAAAAAGGTGTTGTAGAAGCTGGAATTGTGGAGGTTATTTTTGCTACTGGATTAATTGTTGGGGGTGCACTATTAGGTGTACTAGGTGATCGCTTCGATAAAATAAAAACGATGACTGCAGGAATACTGTTGATGGGCGTTGCATTATTCATTTCTGGTATAGTATCTCCCTCATTATTCATTGTTTTTCTAGTGATGGCTGGTTTGGTTGGTTTGTCTGGACCATTGTTTTCAGTACCATTCTATGCCTTTATTCAAACAGAAATACAACCTCATCTCTTGGGAAGAGTTTTTAGTTTTGTGACAAGTCTTTCGTTATTAGCGACGCCGATTGGTTATGCGGTAGCTGGAGTTTTGATTGAACTTACAAGTGTTGCCACATTATTTTCTATAACAGGTATTTTGATTATCATCAATGCAGTTATAACAAGTAAAGCGAAATAGGAGGAGACATTCATGCAATTTTTACTATTTTTTTGATGCGAGCTTGAACTTGAAATAGAAGCTCGTATCGGTCCTAGCTATCGGTACGAAATTATTAATTTTCGGGAGGTAGCAAACATGGAAAAAGTATGTTTTGAATTAGAAAATATAGAGTTGAAATATTTAGATAAAACGGTATTAGAAATAGAACGTTTAGCTGTACATCAGTTTGATCGTATCGGAATTGTTGGGAAAAATGGAGCAGGAAAGAGTGCATTATTAAAGTTACTTGCAAGGCTCATTCATCCGTCTAGTGGAATAGTCAACTGCCACGTAGATTTTTCTTATTTTGACCAATTAACAGCACCTAACAAATCAGAGATTGATTATGATTTAAAAGGGAAATTGGCGATTCCAGAAACAGAACTTGATAACTTTAGTGGCGGCGAACAAACTAGGCTGAAGCTCGCTCAATTTTTTTCAAATTATCATGAAGCCTTATTAATAGACGAGCCGACAACGCATCTTGACACAGATGGGATACAGTTTTTTATCGAGGAGTTGACTTACTATTATGGTGCACTTGTACTTGTGAGTCATGATAGGCATGTATTAGATAAACTGGTAACGAAAATTTGGGAAATAGAAGATGGGAGAGTAACGGAATATACAGGGAATTACACCGAATACATCCTGCGAAAAGAGCTTGAAAAAAAACAACTACTAGAACAGCACGAAAAGTATGTAAAAGAAAAAACACGTCTAATGAAAGCTGCTGAGGAAAAAATGCAAAAGGCGGAAAAAGTTACACATGGAGATAAAAGAGTAACTAAAGTTAAAGGAAATCGAATGTTTGAAACGAAATCAAAAGGTACGAGTCAAAAATCCATGCAACGTGCAGCAAAAGCGATTGAACAGAGAGTGGAACAACTTGAAGCGGTGGAAGCCCCTAAAAAGGAACAAATCATTCGTTTTCACCAGTCGAAAGCTCTTCAATTACACAATAGATTTCCGATTATGGGCGAACGATTAACGTTAAAAGCAGGGGACAAGACACTTCTAAGAGAAGCGAACTTTCAATTTCCTTTAGGAAAGACGATTGCTATAACTGGAAAAAATGGTTCAGGCAAAACAACGTTGCTTCATCATATTTTAAAACAGGATGAAGGGATAACGATTTCGCCAAAAGCTGTCATAGGAACTTATCAACAAATGGATTATCAATTTTCAAAGAAAGAAACGGTATTTGAATTTGTTAAAAATCGAAGCGACTTCGATGAAAGCAAAATCCGAGCTGTACTTCACTCCATGAATTTTACCGGAAATGATTTACAAAAGGATGTTCGTAATCTAAGTGGTGGAGAGGCAACTCGTTTAGTATTGTGTCAGCTATTTCTAGGAAGGTATAATGTATTGGTTTTAGATGAACCAACAAACTTTTTGGATGTTTATTGCATTGAGGCATTAGAACGATTTTTGAAAGGATATGAAGGTACTGTTCTTATAGTATCACATGATCGTATCTTTGTTGAGTCAGTGGCTGATTCTGTATATACTATAAAAGAGCAGAATTTAGTGTTAAAAAACTAGTATTAATGGAGAAAGTATAAAAAGAGAAGGCGAACATTATGATATACTGGATTGAGATTATTAAGAAGGGAATGTTGTTTTATGTTTAACAAGCTAAATGTTGAGATTGTAACAAACGGGGAGGTATATGCAAAGTAAATTCAGGCATTAAGCCTCCCAAAGGTTATAATCGAAACTTTAGGAGGAAATAAAATTGAATCATATTAATATGGAAAAGCTAGGACTTACTGAACGATTTATTCAGGAGTCTAAACAATATAAAGATTTTTTTATCGGCCGAGTTTCATCACAAACCAAAAACGTATACAAGGTGATAACGGAAAATGGTGAGATTTTAGCTGAGATTTCAGGGAAATTTTATTTTAATGTAAAAGTTCTATCTGAATTCCCAGCGGTTGGTGATTTTGTAATGATCGACCGGATGGACAATTCCCAAGGAAATGGGATTATTCATCATATATTAACACGGAAAAGTGTTTTTGCACGGAAAGTAGCAGGTACACAAGAAGATTTGCAAGTCGTCGCTACAAATATTGATACCGTGTTTATTTGTATGTCACTAAATAATGATTTTAATCTGCGAAGATTAGAACGTTATCTTTCTATCGCATGGGATAGTGGTGCTATTCCCGTTGTTGTCCTCACAAAATCAGATCTATGTACCGAATTAGAGAACAGACTTAACGAGGTATCTTCTATAGCAATTGGTGTTGAAGTATATGTTACAGGTGCTTCTGACGATGAATATCAATCTCTAAAAAAGTATCTTTCAGAAGGACAGACAGTTGCATTTATTGGCTCATCCGGTGTTGGAAAATCAACTCTAATTAATCGACTCCTTGGTCAAAATGTGTTAGATACGAGTGAAATTAGAAGTGATGATAAAGGAAGACATACCACGACAAGACGTGAATTAATTATGTTACCAGATTCTGGTGTTGTGATCGACACTCCAGGTATGCGTGAACTTGGAATAATAAGTGCCGATTTGTCAAAATCCTTTGCGGACATTGACGAAATTGCCATAGAGTGCAAATTTAATGACTGTACACATACAAACGAGCCTAAATGTGCAGTGTTAAAGGCTATTCAGGAGGGAATATTGTCCTTTGAAAGACTAGAAGGCTATCGAAAACTAAAAAAAGAAATAAAGTACGAAGGTTTAAATTCTAAAATGATAGAAAAAGAAAAGCTAAATGATATGTTTAGTGAGATAGGCGGCATGAAAAATGCTAGAAAGTTTTTAAAAGAACAAAAGAGAAAAAAACGTAGATAAAATGAAGGGCTGAATCTAAAACAAGATTCAGCCTTTTTTTGTTATTATACTTAACACCCTGCTTTTACCTAAAAAAAGAGATTCAAAAGTATAGGGCGACTTTTTATATAGAATTGTTGAATGATATATAAATAGTTCCAAATTCAATTCTAATAAGTAAGTGAATTTGGGTCCATACAAGCTGGAGGACAACTTATTCGTTCGGATTCTGATACTGGCGTGATAGTATTGGTTGATGATTGATTTTTGCAGAGGAAGTATCAGAAGTTGTTGCCTTATGAGTGGTTGTATTATAGGGTTGAATCTCTTGTTACCAAAGTGATAGAGAGTCAAGGGGCTGGCGCCATAGCCGAGGCACAATAGCAACAGTGAGGACAGGTATCTCATCTCGGTTGAATGAGGGGAGGTACCTGTCCAAATGTTCCTGTTCACATTTCTATCGTACTGTTTTTCTTTCTTGATTGATTCTTATCCGGGACTTCCAGTTGTTGTCGTTGATAATCATACACAATCATTCCGCCACCAAGGCCTTCATTAATCATTCGGTCGACCTCAAGCATATAGTCCATGTCTTTTTCATTTTTACTATTCATCTCTACCATCTCCTTTGATTTCAATATATGAAACTTTCTCATTTTCGTCCCAGATGTCATACCAAAGGATGAGTAGATCCCTTTTAGAATATTTGTTGCATCAATCGTATTAATGAACTTGAGAAGTATATCCAAATATAAAAAAAGCAGCATTCCAACGGTTTCCAACCGCTAGAACGCTGCTATGAAGAACTTTAATATTTATATTCTACTGGTTCATCTTTTCGGTATTCTTCATCCATGATGAGAACCGATTTAATGGTAACCCCACTATTTGAATCTGCGACAGCCTTATTGATATCTTCAAATCTATAATACTTGATCAATTGATCGAATGGAAATCTTCCCTCATTATGATATTCGACTAGCTTGGGAACAGCTAGCTGTGGAACGATATTTCCGAGATTTACCCCAATTAGTTTTCGGGTGCCGAGTACTAATTCCTCAAGTGGGTTAAACTCAATTGTATTTTTGGTTACGGCAAGTGGAACAGCCACTCCATTCTTTGCTAAAACTTGAATAGAAGATAGCATGACTTGTGAAACTCCTGTTGTATTAATGGAATAATTTACACCATTATTGTTCGTAATTTCAGCAATGCGTTCTGCTAAATTTTCTGTTTTACCGTTTATGGTGTGGGTGGCACCCAATTCCTTAGCTAACCCCACACGGGAATCTACAATATCAACTGCAATAATGTTGGAGCAACAGTAGTTATAAATGATTCTATTCTAGTAGTGAGACAAGTATTCCTATGAAACTTAATTACACCAAGAAAATGATCCATCATAATGGCCTCGTACTTGCAATACGGGAGAAAGCTCAGAGAATACAACAGTAGAGACCGTAGTAGAAAATGTAGAAGCAATTGAAGAAACTGAAGAAAGAAGTATTGTAGCCGATGAAATTACAACAACCTTCTATCCAGAAGTAACTAGATTAAGACATCTTACCGAAGAAGACCTTGAGTGGTACGATATCATTATGACAAGATTAAATGCTATAGATGATTTCTCAGGTGATCGGGAGACTGTATACGAGATAGCTGAAGAATACGGAGAAGATCCTGAAGAGCTGTGGTTTAATTGGTTAGAGATTGTTGACGCAAAATGGTACGGTGATAATGGTAATTATGCTATTTTGCCAGAGGCTCATCATAAATTAACTAGTGAAATTCTTGAAAAAAACATTGTAGGAGAAAATATAGAACATATTAGCGGTGGATCTGAATTTGACGAAGAAAAATTAACCACATCTGAACATCACGAGGTATATGTAGATGGAGAAACTCATAAAATTACTTACATAATTGAACACAGAGATGATATTGCTGAAATAATTGAGTTCAGAGTTAACGGGGAAAAGATAGATTTATAGATGTATTATGTTTAGTTACATTCCTTATAACTATTTTGATGCTGTTAAAATCCTCGTCTAGACAGTGCGGAGAACCGTATCATAAAATAGTAGAACCAAATAGAGGAATGTTTGATTTAAGGGTCACTGACCCCAGTTTCAGATTTATTATTAGCAATCGATAAAAATAGGTCGATTTTCAAACTATATAAATCTATCTTTTGTCTTTTGTTTTACATAGGAATTATTGGTATAATAATAGTTGGTAACGATATATTGTTTCGGGGTGGGAGATTGCTCACCTTTTTTCTCTAATTTGGGGAAGGAAGGGGGTGATTGCTATAGATTTTCTTATGGATGTCATACTGGCTTTGGTAAAAGCGATTGTGAACCAAACGGTTTCTTTGATATTCTCAAAGAAACGCAGTGAAAATTCCAAAAAGAAAACCACCCGTATTCGCTCTGACAAAAGCAGGGGTGGTTCTTCTTATCGAAAAGATTAAGTTTCGAGCAACCTCTCGCTTCGAGCGAAGAAGTTACCATAAGGCGATGTGTATCCAGCACATCGTCTTTTTATTCTAGTCTTAGTATACCACAATTATGTATGATTTAAAACAATTCCCTTGAGCAAAACGTATCTTTAGTTTAATAAAGAGTATTAAAAGTGGTTCAATAGAAGTTCTTCTCAATTCAGATTGGAGCGAACCTTAAATAGATAAAAACCTTAAAACGGAACCCTTTAATTATGTAGGTGCTTTATTCTTAGTATTTTGACACCAAAGTTTGTGGTATTACTTTTTCTGGCTCATTTTGATTCAACCTACTTTTTTAAAATTCATCAAAGTCTCCCATTTCCCCCCAATCCCCAATTTAGTTTATAATAAAGGATAGCCCATGAAATAGTAGAAGTAGATTTGGTTCATGGCAGAAGACAAAGTAGGTGAGCACAATCAACATAATCGAAACACGAGTCCGTGGATTCATTCACGACATCCAACACCCTAAACAAAAAAAGAAAATAAATATAAATGATTTAGAACTTCAACTACGGAGACTTTTAGATAATTATTATGAAATGAATGGGTATCAGCTGTTTTACGAAGCGATTGAAAAATTGCAGGAGGAAGGCGTTCTTTCACCGATTCAAAATAGACAATATAATGGGAAGTCGCCGGCCCTTCCACTACATTACTGGGTAAATATGAAAGCCCGAGAAACGAAGTGGGATCGGTTGAAGATGATGACGTTAAGTGATAAGTTTGATTTTTCCTATTATGAGTCCCATCCAGAATATCAAACAAAAGAAGAATGGGAACGAATTGAGAAGTTATATACCTTTTTGCAAACTTCAGTGGAACGAGAAGTGGTGTCCGTGGAAGAAAGAAGTCTTGAACTGTTTGGTCATGAAAAGTTTTTGCAAGATAGGGAGCTATTTCCAGAGGGAAAAGGCTTTTTAACTCGAATTGGTGTTCCAGAAGAGAAATTGAAAATGGTGAAATACGGGGAGCCTTTTGTATTTTGGCTGAAACAAGGAAAAGAAATAAAGGATGTTCAGCGGGTTTTAATTGTGGAAAATCTAGCATTCTTCCATACTTCGATTAAGCTGTTGGAAGAAAACTTACTGGATTATGAGCCAGAACTGATTATTTATGGAGAAGGAAAGAAAATTGAACGAAGCTTTTCCTTTTTCTTTCAAATATTTCCTCCAAAAAACTATCTTATTTATTACGCTGGTGATCTTGATGCAGAAGGGTACGGGATTCTCACTCGCTTAATAGAGAATTTTCCCAATACGACAATACAGCCGGCACTCAAAATCTACCGGAAAATGCTGGAGTGCATCGATCAACGGAACAACCAAAATCGCGGACAAACACAAAACACAACATACCGGGATGCTTTCTTTCAGTGGTTTACCGAGGAGGAACAGCAGATTTTACACCAACTATGGGAAGAAAACAAACGAATTCCCCAAGAAGTATTAACAATTGAAACATGGAGGCGTTGGCTGTGAACGAATCATGGGAAGGTTTTGCAGGACGAATGCAACGACTCAATCCGCTTTTTGAGCTAGGACGAGGAATGGAAGTAGGTGAGTTAAAACCCTATCTCCAAACGATCCTCATGCAAGTGCTCCTGACAATCTTTTATCGGGAGTTAAATGATGATGACCATCGTCGCAAATCCGATATTAAATATATGGTAGAAGATACGATCAAGCAAATGAAGTTATTGGCAGACGAGAAGCAAATCGAAAGGATTACGACCGGGCTATTATATTCCGGGAAAGAAGAATATAGTCAACCATTTGAAGCTTATTATTATGATGAAATCCGACAAGCTTGGGAGACGCAAGTTTTTCGTTATGTGACGATGGACGATTTATATACGAATTTAGAAATTGGTCATTCCATTGTTTATAAGCTGACAGATGTTGCGCAAGAAATGATTTTTATGAGTAGGGAAATGGCAGAAGAATTTTCCATTACGATTGAACAACTTTATAGTATCCAGTTAATTAAAAATGGTAATTTTCGTAAGGCGACACGAAACCTCGATCACCTCATTTCACGTGTAAACCGCTTAATGGCTAATGAATTCTCCTTTCAACAGGAAATGATTAATAATCCCAAAATCCTTTTAATTGAAGCAGAAAGGCAACGAGCTGACAATCGGATGGAAATTGAAAAGCAATTTGAAGAAGAAAAAAATCACTTTCGGACGATTATGAGTATGATTGAAAGATCGAAACGTCAAAATGCAGAGGATGATAGCATTCATCGGGAACTGGTTCTGCTTCAGGAAAAGATTGGCCACTCTCGGGCATTGCATGATCGTTTTGCCAAACTTGTGATTCAAAATATTTCCTATGAAATGAAATTAAAGGCAGAAAATCCATCCCTATTTTGGGAAAACAGTTTGGTGTCCTTCAAGGAACATATTTATGAAAACGGCTTTATGAAGGATGGGGTAGAGTCGTTTGCAACGGTTGAAACCATCCTTTCACCACTATTCTCACCTAAAAACGAGTTTATTTTACCACTGGATTGGATTTGGGGAGAACAGGAATTTAATGAGAAAGAAGAAATCGATGGGCTGGAAGAAGAAGAGGATACGGAGCAGGTCGTTCGTCAGCGCATCACGAACTGGGATTCTGTTGTGAAGGCGTGGAGCTATGTGTTCCAATATCTCCAAACGTATCAAGAGTTTTCTTTAGCTGATTTGCAGGAACTGCCATTAGAAGTGCAGGATTTATGGTTTGAGGAGTATGAAACGATTGATTTATGGATGATGTTTGATAAAAAGCCATTAAAGGTGCAAGTTCTCCATCGGAATGAAGAAACTTTAAGCGATGAACGAGAAATCCTGCTCTATAAATTGATGCAGGAATATCCGCAATTCCAACCATTTGAAGGCTTAAAGATTTATACAGAGTTTGATCATCGCGCCCAGCCGATTCTCTGGTATGACATGAAAATAACTCCATTTAAAATCTGTATCGAGGAGGAGAGTCGATGAACGCAGAAATCATCAAAAAAGCGTCGGCAGTCTATTTTACCCTTTTAAAAGAAAAAGTAATGGATGAGACGAGTGAGCATTTTCAGGATTATTTTGAACCGGAAGTAAGGCAAACGGTTTTGTTAATGGCAGACGAATCTGGGACATATATTATTGAAGCCCCGAAGCGAATTCATTTAGTCGTTCAGCCAACAGGTTCCGTCTTTGCGACCAATTTTACCCATATGCGGGACAAGCATAATCAGGTCGAAACGAAGAAACATTTTCACCTGATGAGTGTGGTCTTGATGGCCTTTTTAGCAAGTATGGATCAAAATCAGGCCGCCAAGGTGCGCACGAAAAGGGATGGAATCAGCTACTATTCGTTAGAACGACAAGTGAATGACCTCATGATGAATTGGGATAATATCCTCAAAAACAATCCAAACTTTGGTGACGAAGAACGGATTGATATGAAAGAAGTTGTAACAACATGGAAGTACATGGAAGTGGACAGAGAAGATTCCGGTACAAAAAAAGCGAATAAACGGACTAGAATCGGATTGATTGCTAGTAGTATGCGGCTTCTTGAAACGGAAGGTCTTGTTGTCATTCTTGACCGCGATGATATTCCAAAAGTGATTCCGAAACAAGAGTTGTTTGAGCGGATTGAATACTTATATCATGATTACGATCGCTATGAATTTATGAAAAAACTAGTAACCGTAAAGGAGGATGAGCATGCCGAAGATACACAAGATTAGAATTGTTGGCCTGAAATATGATGGCATGCAAAAACAATATAAAGATACAACATTCCATTTTCACAATGAAGAGACCTCTGTTAATGGCCTCATCTCAATGATGAATGGGGGTGGAAAAGGGGTATTCTTACAAGCCATTTTTCAAATGGTGAAACCCGGTACGGCATGGGGAAAGCAAAACAATCGGTATTATCAGCAGTTCTTTTTTAACCAAAAGGAGCAGTTTATTCCGTATACCTTCCATATTTTGATTCAATGGGAATTAGATGGTTCAGACCATCATCACTTGATCACAGGTGGGATGTTCTCAGCGGAACAGCGGATTTCCATGAATGAGGAAGCTGGAAATGAAACTAAAACGTTGGAACAGGAAGCGAAAATCATTCCCAATATTACGTTTTATACGAGAGAATTTGAGACAAAAGAAGAAGCAGCCCTCGAGCACATCCCCCTTTATGAAGATGGCGAGGTTGCAGAAAACGAGAGTTTGAAAGATTACTTAAGATGGAATGGTTTTGATGTGTACAAGGACACAAAGAAGCATTATCGGATTCTCGATACATACGCGATTAACCGAAAAGATTGGGATATATTAAAAGATATTAACAAAGACGAAGGTGGCGTAGGGAAATATTTTGAGGGAGCCGAAGACGATCATTCCCTTTTCCAAAAACGGATTGTTCCTACGGTTAGTCAAGTATTACATAAAACCGAACATCAAAAGAATGACTTAGTGGAAATTTTTAAAAGTCAGGCAAGTATTGCAAAAGATTTACCAGTTTTGTTAAAACGAGAACAAGCCCATAAGGAGTTCCTGGAAGATATTGTTCCGTTTGAAGAACATTTAGCTACTGGTGCCCAGCATAAAGACATTGTTCAGGACAGTGTGAAGGAAGGTAGGCAGCTCCTAGGTGCATTAGAGCATTTGAAGAAGCTAGAAGAAGAAACACTCCTTTCTCTAGAAAAAGAGATGGAAAAATCAATCGAGAAACAACAAGATTTACGCTATCAAAAAGATAATTTGGCTTTTGCATTGGCCCATCGTGAGGTTGTCGACTGGGAAAAGAAATTGGCTGAAGAACGGAAGAATCATGATCAATTACAAGAGGTTGTCAAAGAGAAGCAAGAACGTAAAGACCAGTTAGCGTTTGAGCTTTTATTAAAAGAGTGGAATGAAGGGCAACAAACGATTCACTCGCTGTCCGAGGCCATTGCTAAGCTAGAGGCAAACAGTGGTTTAGAGGAAGTCAATCAAAAAATGACTGAAATCAAGGAAGAAGCAGCAAAACAATGGGCGATTTCATCGGAAGCCATACAAGCAGCCGTTCAGCAGTATTTTGGCTATCAAAAGTTTTTGAAAAAGAAAGCTACCGATCTAGCGAAACAGGATAAACAAAAGACACAAGAGATTGCTAGAATTAGCACAGAAGTGGATCGTCTTTATACCGAAATGCATACGTACGAATCCAATGAAGCTGCCTTAACGAAGGAATTTGGCGACCAATTAACGTATGATTTACCGGGATTAATCGAAAGCTTTTCGAAACAAATGGAGAACAAAAAGAAAAGAGTAGAAGACATTCAAGCGAAAACTGATGAATCGAGCGAACGGCAAAATAAACTCGCAGCAACAGAAGGAACACTGACCCAATCAATTCAGTATGCTGAAGAGAAATGTGAAGAATTATCGACTTCGCATGAGGTTCAACAAGAAAAAGAAGCGAAACTAGCATCTAAACTCCATGGTCTCCTCCATTCCGTGACAGAGCCGTTTACGCCTTCTCTTTTATCGAAATATGCGCTTGAGATAGAGGAACAATTGAAATATACGTTAGAACAAGCGGAAGGCATCAAGAAAGAATTGTGGGAGACCCAGCTGGATCATTCCTTAAATGATGAACATTTCTGGATTGCCAATAAAGATGTCAAAGAATTGAAGGAATGGATCGATGAGAAGACAGGAATCGATGTCTTTTATGGAAGTCAATTTCTTCAATCGTTACGTCCTGAAGAACTTGCGAATCACTTAGTGACCTATCCGCTTCTTCCATATGGTTTGGTTGTTAATGGACAGCAATGGGAAAAGATTAATCAACAGTTGCTCACAGGTCGCATGTTTCATAGTCCGGTTCCGATTTTCTTACGTGAGGAAATGACGAGCACTGCTGATCAAGCTTCATTTGTTATTTTAAATGGAACGGAAAATGAATTATTACGGGATAACCATCAATTTTCTAATTGGAAAATCCAAATGGAGAAATCGATTGAAGCGAAGAAAAATACGCTAAGCGAATTGGAAAAAACAGAAACCGCCTATCGTCGAATCTTAAAAGAAATCGATCGATTTGTATCGGCTGAACTTGCAACTGATATTGAAAAAACATGGAATGCTGAAAAGGGTGCTCTCCTGACCAAGAAAACAGAATTACAAGAGATCGTCACGAAGCAAGTGAAAGAAAAAGAAATCCAACTGCAGTTAAAAGAGGATTTGGAAAAGACTCAGCAAAAAGTAGAAAAGCTTACTTCGAATGTCGCTCGATTAGAAGTGTTTGAAAAGGAGAAGCATCTCTATCAAGAAAATAAACAAGTCAAACTCGAGAAAGAAAAGCAAAAGGAATCGATGCTGAAAGCGCAGGAAGAAATAAGCGAAGAATACGAAGAATTTGTAGAGTTACAAAGAAAATGGAATCATACGTTTTTGGAGTGGAAGCTGCAGGTTGAGCAATCGATTAAGGAAATTGCCTTCTTTATGGAAGATGCAGCGTTTCCGAGTGATGAAAAAGGCGAACTCACCGAAGAGGTACCTCCTTTATCGGCACATATTTTAGAAGGCATCATGGGGAGTATTGCTGAATTAAGAAACTTGCAAAAATCGAAAGAAGAACAAGCGCAAGAGTTACTCGTCAATCAAGCGAAAAAAGAAAGCGAACAGAAGCAACAAAAGAAAATCGAGAAGAAATTGAATGCGCAAAACGAAGATTGGAAGGATGCAACTGTCCCGGATGAACCGATTTCTATTATTGAAAATATGCTGCAGACTGCAAACAAGGAGTTAAGAGCGGCGGAAAAAGAAGAACGAGCACAGGGAACGGCTGTTACGGTCGCGGAAACATCGGTTCAACATGCAATCAAGGAACGAGACAAATCAGAGAAAAAAGTAGCCAAGCATGAAAAACAAGCTGAGGATTGGGAAGATCTTGATTTAGAAGTAAAAGCTGTTGAAATTAAGGACCAGACGAAGAAAACAAAAGACGAAATCAAGTTGATGGAGAAACGTCAAAAAGAATCGGAAGCGAATATAACTAGTTATGACGGTGATATGTTGACGCTCTCGGTTATTTTGAAGGAAGAATCGGTTACCTTCACAGATGAGGATATCGAAAAGATTAAGGGCCAAGGGAAATCTTGTATTCTTTCCTGGTGTGATCATCATCAAGCCTTACAAGATGAAGGGCAAGAGAAGCATGCAAAAATTGACCAATCCCTAAGGAATTTAAAACTGAGCATTGAAGGGAAGGATTGGGAGATACGATTTAAAAATGAAGTGTTAACAACACTGGATCATATGGACACGAGACATTATACCCATGTCGGGAGCATTGTGAAAAATATGAAGCGGTTCTCCCAAAGTGGGTTAGAACAATTAGAACGAGACAAGGAAAGAGCGGAAAAGGCACAAAACTTCTGGGCCAGTCGTGCCAGCATGAAAGTCATGAGTATTTCCAATGCGATTCGTTCCATGATTGGGAAAATGAAGCTAAAAAATGAACGCGGCACATTCCCACTTGTCCAGCTTAAAGAGGATATTCTACCAAAGAAAGCGGAAGAGATCGAACCTCTGTTAAGACAGCATTTCGTCTCAGCAATCAATCAAATAACGAAGCAATTTGATTTCATTGACGATACGAATCGCTCCTTAGATCAAGAAATCAAACAACTCGTTAGCGATGAGAAAATCTTATTTGTGTCACTCAGAAATCGTTACCCAGAACTCCTTGTCTATAACATGCGAACCGATAATGCATTTATGTACGGAAAACCACAACGGGAGCATTATTCGACATGGCAAACGATTAATAAAGGTTCCAAGACCAAATCGGACGGCAGTGGCGGACAAAAACTATCCGCCCGCATGGTAATGATGATGATGTTATTATCCGTGAAGAGTGAAACTGATCAAAGTTGGGTACCATTAGTCGTCGACAATCCATTCGGTCAAGCCGCATCTGCCCATGTTTTGGATCCGATTTTTGCTGTTGCGGACAAATTGAAGTTTCAATTCATCATCGTTACACCGCCTGAATTGGTCAAAACAGAAATCAGTCAACGATTTGAATCCTATTATAAACTCGACTTCATTCGTGAAAAAGGGAAAGAAATTATTTCGGACACGATTGTACCAGCTTTTCGAATCCACCAAGGTTAAGGAGTCGGGAAACAATAACAAAACAAAAACTTATACATGTAGACTTGCCCATTGGCGAGTCAGCTTTAATCAAGACAAGGGGGAGGTTATTTTCCTTTGTCTTGATTATTTTTTTCCTCCTAAAGATATATTAGATTACATAGCGTTAGTAGTTGTCATTAATTTGTAACCAGAGCGTATCCTCCTTATCATCTTAATGTCTGTTTAGTTTGCTAAATGAAATCTAGTAATCTAAATTTCAAGTTAAGAGTAAAAATAGTCCAATGGTTATCAATAGTAGCCACGTCGTTCCAGGCATGCGGCGATTTTGTGAAAACTTTATAAGATGTAATTTTTTTTAATAATTTGTTATTCCTCCTTAATCTCCGTGTTATCGGATTGATATTTTCATATGGTAACTTACAGATAGTTAGAAATATAGGGAAAACATGTTTCGTTTTTAACTAGTAATGAGAGGGAAGAAAAAGGAGGAATAACGATGGCACAGTCCAATCAATCGGTAAGGAAATATGTAATTTCTATCGCATTTGTAACTTCTTTGATTTTTACTCCAATTCTAAGTGGGAAGGTGTTTGCCAATGCTGGAGCAGGAGCATCGGAGGGAGATATTTCCATTAGCGAGAGCAATCTTTCTAATGTACACGAGCAAGAGGCAGCATCATTAAGTGAGGGGACCAAAATCCAGCAGGGGGATATAAGCACAACAGTTGAGGATATACAGAAAGAACTTCAAGAACAAGGTTATTATACATATACAATTGACGGTGTTTTTGGCCCTTTAACCGGACAAGCAGTAAGAGATTATCAAGCAGATCATCAGTTACAAGTTGACGGTATAGTAGGCCCAAATACATTAGAAACGCTAGTGTTACAAGAAATGGAATTTTCCGGAAATAACTTAACGATTACAGAGTTTAGCTCTAGCGATTCGAACATTCCATCTGATATTGTTGCCGTTGCGAAAAGTGTGATAGGTACGCCTTATGTATGGGGTGGAACAGCTACGGAAGGAATGGACAGTAGTGGTTTTATTAATTATGTGTTTCATCAAGTAGGCATTGATGATGTTTCACGAACTCATCGTGAAATGTGGGAGAATAATGGTAACTATGTAGATCATCCTAGTATCGGGGATGTCGTATTTTTTGAAGGTACTTACGACACAGAAGGAGCGTCACATAGTGGTATCTACATTGGTGATAATCAAATGATTCACACTGGAGATGACGGTGTACGTGTAGCAGATATCAGCATCGCTTATTGGCAAGAACATTATCTTGGTGCCAAATCTTTTATCGAATAATCGATTCTAAAGTTAAAATATAAGTACAAGTCTTTTTGTATGATAAAACGTTTCAATCCTGTTACAAATTTTAAGAAAGCATGCATAAGGTTTCATTTTCGTATGATTTACTTTATAATTCACACCAGATGTATTTTTAGAAATGCTTATACTTCTAGCTTAAGGAAGGAGATCGATGATGAAAAAAATAATGTTTACATTGTTAACAGGTATAATGGTTGTTACTTTAGTAGCATGCGGAGGCAACGAAGAAAGCAAAGAGGCTAAAAATGATAGTAAAGCCAAAACAGAGGAAACCGAACAGCAGCAGAAGGAACGAGAAAAGCAAATGGAAGAAATGCAAAAGAAATTAGAAGCACAGCATGTAGATAAAACGAAAACGGTTGCCATCGTGAATGATAATGAAATATTAGGAAGTGACTATAATAGCACCTTAGTATCTATACAGCAACAAATGTTGCAAATGGGACAAGATCCGACTTCTAAAGAAACTTTAGAGCAAATGAAAGAACAAACAATTGATAGCTTAGTCGGACAAACTCTTCTTCTACAAGATGCTGATAAAAAAGGTTATAAAGTTTCAGAAGCAGATATTAAAAAGCAGCTGGATGAAATGAAAAAACAGTTTAAAACAGAAAAAGAATTCGAAGACGTTCTGAAAGAGTCCGGAATGGATATGAAAACAATTGAAACTCAAATAGCTGCCAATATGAAACTGGAACAGTACGTCGAAAAAGAAGTGCCTGCTAGTGAAATATCCGATGAAGAAATTCAAAAGATGTACAATCAATTATCGGAACAAGGAAAGACCACTGGACAAGAAGTTCCAAAGCTTGAAGAAGTAAAACCGCAAATCGAACAATCTCTTCAACAGCAAAAGCAGCAAGAAAAAATCGTTCAGCAAGTTGAAAAGTTAAAGAAAAATGCGGACATTGATATTAAGATTTAAGGTTAATACATCAAAGGAACAGCCCCTTGAGCTGTTCCTTTTTGTTTTCTATCCACTTGATAGGGGTTTTAACGACTGAAAATCAAGTATGTGATCGATTAGATAAAGTACCAGTCGAAGCACCCAATTGGGTAATATTTCCAAATGAAGGGCCTTTTCCATCTACGTTACAAGAAACAATGGCAAAAACATAGCACCGATAATTTTAAAGAGCAACACTGATAACACAGAATTCGAGAAGGGGCTACTGTGGTGAACCGTACCATAAATCACCCCAAGTTTTAAAAGTAAAAAAAGAAATTGAAAAAAATGGCAGAAGTAATAACCCTAGTAATTAGCACAGGGTTATTACTTCTTTTGATTTCTTATGATGTTATAATAGTATAGTGAAATTTTCTCAAGTAGTAGAAAAATACCAAATAGGGGGATATGAATGCAGCTGAAAAGCCTAACTGTGGAAAACTTTTGAAACTTAGAAAAAGGCAAAGATTGATTTAACCAATCCAAAAGTTGTATTTACTATTAGGGAAAATTGAATCTAATTCAAACTACCCTGTAGCTTTGAGTATGAAATTTAGAAGAGTTCAAATGGACCTATATCTTAGAATTTAGCGAGTGGGAAAATAGACATTTCATTATGATGAATCTAAAAAAAGATAAGGTGGAATTTTATTCACCTAGTGATATTAAAATTTGTATAGGAGAGAGAGTATGGCACTAATCAATACAGAGAATTTAAAAAGAAAAGAAAAAAGCAGAAATAATGTACACGCGGAAGTGGATGCAACTTATACTAGTTTTATAGATGAAAATGGTGTTGAATATTTTCAAATCGATACGTATAGTTCTTCTGATGGAAAAACCCCTGGAAAGATTAGTCAGTCTATCCAATTAGATAGAAATTCGGCAATTGCGTTAATGAAGTTACTTAAGAAAGAATTGAATATCATGAAGATTAGTAAAACAGATTGATTAATTTATGGTTAAGTTTTTTCTAACTAAAGAAATAGGGTCAGTTCCATCGGCCTTACGCCAATGGGTATCACAATCCATTAATGTAATATTTTACCAATTGATTTCGGTTTTAAAATTAAAAAAATGGGAACACGGTCTCAAATTCGACCTTGTTCCCATTTTTTCTCATATTAAATTATCAAAAAAATAAACGTTATTTCTTCTTTTGTGGCTTGATAATGCCTACCTTTCTTTCAAATTCCGTCTCCTTTTCTTTAGGTATAGGGATTTTTTGACGTCCTCGTAATGTCTTACTTTTCTTTCGATGTAATTCTTCCATAAATTCGTTATAAGGTTTATATTTCTTCTTCGACTTTGTCTATAATTGTAGGATTAAAGCTAGACCATATGCGGTTATGGCAAGAAACATTTGGTTCCACACTCCTTGTGGCTTCGTGCTTCAGATCTTGACCAATTTCAGGTGTTGCTTTATCCATTTAAAAAAAGTCTCAATCATCCACCGGTAACGATAAAGAACCATGATTTGCTCCGCAGATAAATCCCATCGTGGCGTCATTAATCGATAAAGTCTTTTTTCCTCATCCTCAAATTTCACTAAACGAATGGGCTCATCTGCATAGCTATATTGAACTTTAGCATCCATAAGAATAGCTGAATGATTCGTTTCGTACTTTACTTTGGGTACAGCTCTGATTGTAGATAGCCTTTTTTAAAATGTCCTTGACAAAGGGTACATTCAATATGAATAGCGTATGTAACGAGCTTTTTTCTGACCCCGTTATTGTTGTAGTCAAGAGATTAATAGCGTCCATGAAGATATGAATTTTTATAAACTTATTTAATTGGCTGATGGAAGACGTTTATTAGAACGTAATATAGTGGATGTATTCACCAAAACAATAACCATAATACAAATGGATAGTGTACCATATTGAAATCGAATGCTGTCATTACTGGCAATTTTACTGACCCCATCAAGAACTACCGGTGATAAAAATTGTCCTAAAAATGTAAAACTAGATGTCATAGCAACCGCTCGGTCAGTTTGCTGGAACCCAGCACGATCCATTGCCTTAATCATAATAATTGGAAATAAGGATCCTTGTCCAAAACCTATTAAACAAACGCTCAATATAACAAGTGGTACACTATTTGTAAATGTTAAAATGAGAAAAGCACTTCCCATTCCAAAAAGCATAACAGGAATAACAAATCTTTTGAAAATCATTTCTACCTTTACAAGGAATAAGCTTGTAATCATTCCACCAACAGTAGTGAATGAAACAACTGTTCCAGCGAGAGCTGCACCGCCTAAATTGTTTTGTTCCAAATATAATGCTATGTTCGTTGCAATAGAGTAATATGCTAACATAATGCCGCCCATGGCTAGTGCATATCCATATACAGCAAGTGGCAATCTAGTTTTATGTTTATGTTGTGGCGCTTTTTGGACTTCTCCTTTTGGCAAGAAAAAGAAAATCATGATCATGATAACGAGACCTAAAAAATAGACATTGAAAGGGGTGCGCCATCCAAATGTTGCAAACCATCCCGCCAATAACATTGTCACAATACCACCGAAATTACTGAAAGCAGAGTTGTAGCCCATCATCTGCGTGCGTTCTTTCCCCGTGTAATAATCATTGATAAGTGACATAGATAAAGGCATAACAAGTCCTACTCCAGCACCTAATATCAAACGGAATGCCAATAGCAATTCAATGGTTGGCACAAGTTGCGGACCAATTCCTCCTATCAGGTAAATAACCAATCCAACCATAATAATCGTACGTTTCGTCAGTTTTGATGTTAAATAACTTGATAAAAAAGAAAAAGGAATGATCATGATAGAAGGAGCTGTTAATATCAATTTGATCATGGTTGGACTGGCTTCGGGAAACGCCTTTGCAATGAGCCCGAGGGCAGGTGAAATTGCAGCTCCGGCCATAACGGTAGCCATTGAAATAGATATAATAGTAGGTTTTAGCATTTTATTAATATAAATCACTTCCATTCAAATAATAAAAAAGCCTGAGGAATGGATATTCATTGTTTCCCTGACTTTCCTGTTTACCGCAATTTCAAATACAGAAATATAAATAAACAAAACATTAATCATATTCTTTCTACATATTGTCTATATTTATTGTTGCTTGTTTAAAAATGGCATTCATCATCCTTAAGTCTGTATCAGAGATGTCGTTGAATACTAATTTCATTATTTTTCGTCCTTTATTTTGTAATTCATTGAGTGTTTCTCTTCCTTTTTCAGTCAATTCCAAATGGACTACTCTACGATCTTTTTCATCTCGTATGCGGGAAATATACCCTTGCTCGATAAGTTGATTGGAAGCGGTGGTTACAGCTCCAGCAGTAACGTGTAAAGAATCTGCCAGCTCAGACATCTTTTTTGGGCCACTCTGTTCGAGTAAATACATTATATGTGATTGTGATCCGGGAAAAGTTTGCACATAAATATCTTTCCATTGATGTTCCATTTTTCTTGATAATTGCCAGAACAGTTTTTCAAATTCATCAAAATTATTCTGTCTATCCATTCTTCTCACCTCTTTATACTTTTAGCAGGTAAATACTTTAACGATTAAACTATTAATCTATTAAAGGAGTATACGGATATTTATTTATTATGTCAATATATTACTTTTCTGGAGATTAATTAATATAAAACAACCATTCGGCCTAAATAACAAATTTTAGTTAACATTTATATGCTATGCATGTGCTCGAAGAAAAGAGAATCAATAAGCGTAAGAACGTCGCTAATCTTCAATCTCAGAATAACTACAAAAATGGACAAATAACTGAAGTGTCCCACTTGACAGATTATCCTATCGATTTTATATTTATAATAGTTAAAATATTATAATTAGTAAAAATAGGGGAATGAACCATGAGTAATTCGAACAATAAGCCGGTTAAAGGGGACGCTCAATTAATGATATCCCATAGTTTAATAGTTCTTAAACTATGTTAAGTAATTCCGAAACTATTTATTCCTAAATTAATTAGTTATTATAAAGATGGAAAATTTCCATTTGATAAGTTAATTAACTAATATAACTATTATTCTACTAAAGGGAGATATGATTAAATGGAAAATGTATTACAGACAAATAAGGTAGAACAGTTTTTACAATTAAACAAAAGCTATATTGATGGTAAGTGGGTTAATGGACAAGGAAATGAAACCGTTAACATACTAAACCCTTATAACAATGAAACCTTAACAGAAGTGAAAATCGCTTCTAAACAGCAAGTAGAAGAAGCTTATAAATGTGCTGAAGATGCGCATGTAGAATGGGGGAGAAATGCAGCGTTACGTAAAAAGGTATTCCAAAAGGCTGCCCAATTTTTTGAGGATCACAAAGAGGAGATACTACATCTATTAGCAATTGAAACAGGTAGTGCACCGTTTAAAGCGCAGTTAGAATATAACATTACATTAGGGGCCTTCCAAGCTTATAGTAGTATTATTGACAAAGTCTATGAAAAGTGGAATCCAGAGCAAGAACTTATGCCTGGAAAAGTAAATGAAATTCACCGTTTACCTTTAGGGGTTATTTCATCTATAGCGCCATTTAATTTCCCACTTTACTTATCATTACGAGGGATTCTACCAGCCCTAGCTTTAGGAAATTCAGTCGTCCATAAAGCGGATATTCAAGTTGGAATCGTTTCGGGGTCATTAATCGCTAAGGCTTTTGAAGAAGCTGGTATTCCAGCGGGGGTATTTTCTTCTGTATTAACAACGCCACAAGAAATTGGCGATATCATGTTAGAAAATCAACACGTGAAACTGATTGCATTCACGGGTTCCACTCAAGTTGGGCGCCACATTTCAACTATTGCAGGTAAACACTTTAAACGCGCTGCATTAGAACTTGGTGGAAACGCACCATTCGTTGTGCTTGAAGACGCAGATGTTGATCAAGCGGTTGATGCAGCAATTTTTGGCAAATTCCTACATCAAGGCCAAATTTGCATGATTACGAACCGTTTTATCGTACATGAAAAGCATTATGAGGAATTCACAACTAAATTTGTAGAACGTGCCAAAAACGTACCTTATGGTGACCCACTTAATCCTAATACAGTAGTAGGACCACTTATCAATCAAACACAGTTACAGAAAGCAATCAAAAATGTTGAGAAGGCGAAAAATGCTGGTGTAGATGTTTTGCTAGAAGGGAAAGTAGAAGGCAATATTATGACACCTTATGTATTTGGGAATGTAGATAACTCTAGTGAGCTCGCCCAAACTGAATTATTCGCTCCAATCGCATTAGTTGTTAATGCAGCGAGTGATGAAGAAGCCATGGCCTTCGCAAGTGATACGGAGTTTGGTTTAAGTTCGAGTTTATTCACTAACGATATCGAAAAGGGACGTGAATATGCAATAGGACTTGAATCCGGTATGACTCATATCAATGACCAAACCGTAAATGACTTACCGAATGCTCCATTTGGTGGCATGCGTAACTCAGGTGTTGGACGTTTTGGAGTCCCGTTTGTCATTGACGAATTTACACAGTATAAATGGATATCTATTCAAGAGGAAAAGCGGGAGTATCCGTTTTAAACAAGGCTTATTGGTGGAATCCTGAATAGTTGCTTTAAAATGTGAAAAGTATACTTTCTTACGGTATTGTTTAATCAAACTAAACAATCTAAGAAATGTATACTTTTTTTCTTATGGAGAATATTTCATAAAATAAATTCTTTCTTCGTTTACGGTTAGTCTAGCCGAGCTTTTCGGAATTTGCTAGTATTCTTAATAAAACGGATAAAGATTATGTTGTAACCAAGTGTCATCTCAGTGCCTTTTTGTTACAGATGTAGATTTACAACTCCCCCGTCGTGGTACTGATACGATTGTTATCGGTGGCATTTGAACTCAATTGACCTCCTACAAATCCCATTGGAACACCCTTATAAATAATGAATTTTTTCACATTTACAATAGCATTTCCCTGATAAGGGTGTTGAATCTTATTGTTTTTTATTCTCGTCTAATTACATATTTAAGGTTATAGCCCCTGGTTCCATCGCTGCTGATATTGCAAGTGAGTCAAAAACCCCATTTTTAAATGGACTTACAAGTTTAATCTGGTGGGCAATTTTAACGATATTAGTTGGTTATATTGGGTTGAAATCTTCAAAAGCAAGGGTAGCAATAGATGGACAGCCTAATGTGGTTATTAAACAGGGAAAAATATTAGAAAATGAATTAAGCAAATTACGACTAAATATGGATGATTTAAGCATGTTGTTACGAGAGCAAAAAGTTTACTCTGTACAAGACATTGAGAATGCTGTATTTGAACCAAATGGTAAGGACGATGTTAGATGCGGGTCGTGGTAATCCGAATTGGATTGCAGCTACACCTCGAGAAGCGCTCTTTGGAATAACTATCCTTTCTTAGTTGAAGTCTTCATTCCATACGTTATGCGGATACTTGGAAGATGATCAAACTACTTATCATTAATCTCTGGTGTAAAGGAATATGAAGAGATGGCAAAGAAAACATTGGAAGTTGTAAGTTCAGAATGGGTGGTAGTATCTAATCCCTCGTGAAAGAGTGAAACATAAAGAGTTCCAATAAGATGATTCCCAACCTCACTACAGTGTAGTTGGGAATTTTCTAGTAAAAGAGACCACCCATAAGCAAAATCCTTATGTGCAGCTTATCGTTAATTATGTCATTTAAAATGCGGCAGTCCATCCACCATCAGCAGTAACAACTGTACCATTGACAAAGCTTGCATCATCTGACGCTAAGAATAATGCTACTTTTGCTATTTCTTCCGGTTGTCCCATTCTTGGCATCACTGCTTGAACAGCTTTCGTACGTTCCATGCCAAATTCATTAATATTCTGCATAGAGGAACCTATATTCGTCGCTACACCGCCTGGGGCAATGGCATTACAACGAATCCCTTTTTGCGCATACATATAACCGGTATTTTTGGTAAGTCCAATGACCGCGTGTTTGGATGCGCCATATGTTGCACCTGCATGGGCTCCATTTAATCCACCAGTTGAAGCGGTATTAATGATTACGCCGCTTTCTTTTTCTAGGAAAATAGGTAGTGCCTTACGTATTGCTCTCATCACGCCTTTTGTATTTACGTCAAAAATTAAGTCCCAACGTTCGTCAAGGATATCACCAACTGGTTCAAAGCCATCCATGATTCCAGCATTGTTTACGAGAATATCTAACGTTCCATATTCCTGTACTGCGGTATCAATCATGTGATTGATGTCTTCTTGTTTGGCTACATTGACTTGAACCGCTTTTGCTACGCCATTATTTTCTGTGATTTCTTTAACAACTGCTTCAGCACCTTCTAAGTTAAGGTCGGAAACAATTACTTTTGCCCCTTCTTTTGCATACAATTTTGCAATCGCTTTCCCCATACCTGAGGCTGCTCCAGTTACAATTGCTACTTTATCTTTTAATTTCATCTTCATTTCCCCCGATATAATTTTTATTGAACAACTGTTCATTAAAAATTATACTGGATAAGGTGGAGAAGTACAAACAACGGAAAATGCAAATTATGTTGAATAATCAACACTTATTTTAATATGTGTCCAATATGGGAGTGAAATAATTTGAAAAAAGATCTACGAATTATAAAAACGCAGGAAAGTTTACGACATGCGTTATTAACGTTGCTAAAATCAAAACCCTTGGAAACAATTACAATCGCAGAATTATGTCGCTTAGCGAACATTAACCGGGGAACGTTTTATTTACACTATAGAGATGTTCACGGCGTTTTTAAACATTACTTAGAAGTGATTATAGAGGATTTTCGCCAATCTTATGAGGAGCCATATTATAAAACCAACTTTCATATTCAGAATATCAAAGCGGACATGGTAAAAATCTTTCATCACGTAAAGAAATATCAAGATTTTTACCAAATTATATTTGATGAACGTATTCCAATGACGTACTATTATTTACTTTTTGACACGATCCGTTCGTTTATGAAAGAAAATTTAGATGATAGCCCATGGATGGGAGAACCTAATATAAAATTGGAATATCTACTTAGCTATCAAACAAATGCAATCCTAGGTATTTTAATGGAATGGCATCGACAAGAATATAAGACGTCAATCCAAGAGCTAAATCAGCAACTGATTGCAATTTTATCCATTAATAATCTGTTCACTAGAGGCTAAATAAAGAGTATAGGGTAGTTTCGAATGTGAAAATAGCGAACGATTAAATCAAAAGCACGGGAGGGAGTAGTAGATCCTAGGGAAGCAACGTGATAATTTTCCAAGGGACTGTCCTTATCTATCTAAAGGAGTATGGAAGCGGGGGATTGGACTAAAACTATTATCAAAAAAACCATACATATCATCTCATACAAAAATAGAACGGCCCAGTCTGAATAAAGAAATTCAAACTGAGCCGTTCTATTTTAAAGCTATAAATGTTACATATCCATTGTTATAAACTCATCGAATTTAATCCTAACTTATCTTATTTTTAATATCAAAGTTATGATTGTCTTTCTTTTTCTTTGATAATAGATTGGTTAGAGCTTCGGGAAGAGCTATTAATGCTGGTAAAAAGATTGGGAGCAGGATAAAGCAAAGTACGATTAAACCAACTATTACTGCAATAGCCAATTCAGATAAAAGTACAATTCCCGCAGGCATCAGTGTTGCAAAAGTGCCCCCAAGTATGATTACTGCTGAAATAATGACTCCACCAATTTGTTTAGAAGCTAATACAATGGCTTCTTTAGGTGATAGATCCGGATATTCTTTGTACCGCATCATTAAGAAGATGCTGTAATCTACTCCTAACGAGACTATAATGATAAAGGAGAAGAATGGAACAAAGGAAGATAACCCTTCATAACCAAGTAGGCTTAAGAAAATAAAGTTTGTAATGAACATCGCAGCATAGTATGCACCGACAAGGGATGCTGTTATGAAAACTGGTGTCCAGAATGATCGTATGACAAAGAATAATACGAGTAATACACCAATAATAACGATGATCGTTGTTTTATTTAAATCTCGAGATAAGATATCGTTCATATCATTAGTTGTCGCACTTGATCCCGTTGTTCCACTTTCGGCATCTGAAAGAACGGTTCCTTTCAGTCCATCCGAAAGCGTTGAATTAATTGTATCAATGGTTTGTAATGCTTCAGTTGAATAAGGATCGTCATTTAAGATAATCGTCATTTTTGTTATTTTTCTATCATCAGACATGAAGGAATCTAATGATGCTTTAAAGTCTTCGTTTTCAAGTGCTTCTTTTGGCATAAAGAAATTCTTATCTTTATTTAGCTGAGATAAATAGTTATTCGATTGGCCAATCCCATCCGAAATTTGTTCCAATCCATTGTTTACTTCAGATAATTGTTCTCCAAACGTATTGAATCCGTTAAGACCGGCTACAAGTTCTTGTTGACCCGATTTCATTTGGCCAAGTCCATCATTTACACTGTTCATATTGGTTACAATCGTTTCTAATCCAGATGATGCTTGTCCAAGTCCTTCTTTCAGTTTTTTCAAGCCATCCGTCATTTGATTTAAACCACTGCTCATGCTTGCAAGATTATCATTCGCTGTACTGAAACCATCCGTTACGGCATTGTAATTATCATTTAATGCTTTTATTCCTTCAGGTGTAATTTCACTTAAGGATGCATTTAACTGCTCGAACGTTTGCTTTAGTCCTTGATAATTCGCATCAGCGTTCGCATCTGGAAAACTACTTCCTATGGCATCTATCATAGGCTGCATTTGGGAAATGGCACTTTTCACACCGAGAAGGGCCTGAGCAACTTCTTGATAATTCGTTCCCATTTGTTGATAGCCCGTTTGCATTTTTTCGTAATTTTCAGCGAGTGTTGCTACACCACTACTCATCGTTGAAAGATTAGTTTCTATCACAGCAATCCCGTTTTTAATCGTTTCGGGGTTACTTGTTCCATCATCAATGCCGGCTTGGATATCCTTTAATCCACTTGTTAGGGCAGTGACACCGTCTTGAAGGGAAGCCGTACCTTCCATCATTTGATCGACTTGTGAAAAATCTGCGGAGCTTAGTTTTTCCTGAGCTTCCTTCATCCCATCATTTATATCGTTCACGCCATCTTGTGTTTGGGATAAACCATCTGTAACAGTCTCCATTTGACTAGAAACGTAAAAATCATCAATATTTTCCCCGAGAGGCTGCGTTACGGAGGAAACTTGTTTCACTCCTTTAATACTTTTAAGCCTTTCTGTGATATCATCAATGACTGCAAGAGACTCATTGTTATCAAGGGCTTGATCACTCTCAATAACAGCGGTAGCTGGCATGGATTGTCCTTTACCGAAGTGTTCGGAGACCAAATTAATAGCCTTAGAGGACGGATAACTATCTCCAAGTTCTCCAACTGTATCAAAATTCAACTTTTCTTGATGGAAGAGGACCATAGGCCCAATGATTAGTAGAATGATGATTGTAATAATAATAGGATGCTTTGTACCAAGAGAAGATGTTGCACCCCAGAATTTATTTTCTTTATGTCCACCGACATTCTTAGATGGCCAAAATATTTTTTTGCCTAACACCTTCATGATAAAAGGAGTTAACGTTAAAATTTCTAGTAACAATATCGAAACACCAATTACGACAACGACACCAGATTGATAGATTGGCGATTCGGAAAAAACGAGCGCAAGGAAAGCGATAAATACGGTAAGAATACTATATGCGATTGTTTTTCCTGCTGTTTTATACGTATTGATAATAGAGTCATCTATGGAATGGCCACGTGATAGTTCCTCCTTAAATCGATTAAAGAGAAGAATATTATAATCCGTACCAATCCCAAAGAGTATCAACACTAAGAGCATTTGCGTAAGACTGGTTACTGGAAATCCAGCTTTATCAATGAGTTGAGCAGCAATTCCCATAGAAGTAAGATAGGAAAAGGCTACTGCCATTAGAGAAACTACAGGAGTCACGACAGACCTAAATGCAAGTACTAGCACAACTAAAATAAAGATAACGGTTAATGCAGCACTTTTTTCTACTCCTGCTTGGGTAGCCTTTAGATAATCATTATTGATAAAATCTTCCCCACTAAGATAGTGCTCAACAGGTACGTCTTTCAGTTTGCTTTCAAATTGTTCTTGGATGTCGTCAATTTCTCGACCTTTTTTATCCAACTTATAACTCACCATTAGGGTTGTACCATCTTCAGAAACTAATGAGCTTTTTGCATCAGGCATACTGAAGGGGTCTATCATATCTGTAATCCCAAGCTCTTCGCTACTATCACTGATGGATTTTACTACATCCCCGATCTGGTCCATCTCATCATTTGAAATTTTATCTTCATCGTAAAAGACAATCAGGTTGTCCGTTCCTTTTGTCGTATCCATCTTTTCTAAAATTTGATTGGCAACGACAGAGGGGCTATCACTACTCGTACCTTCTTGTCCTTGATCCCGAAGTATGGCATTGACATCCGGCTGAAAAACGGTAAGTAATATCGTTGCAATGACCCAGATTGAGAATATTGCCCAACGTCCTTTTATAATGCTTTTCACTTTGTATCCTCCCAATTTCAATTAAAATGCTTATTTTCTATGTTGATCTTTCTCAGGAAAGTACAAAATGTCTAGGAATTCACGATTTTCCATTCCTTCTTCTATCATTTTATCCTTCACAGCCGAGACCAATAAGTGCATTCCTTTCTCCACAATCTCCTGTTCATTAGGATTTAAGAGTTTTAATACATCGATTAATGACTGATTCGTCAACTTCGATATACTCTCATGAATATCCTCCGCAAGCCTATTAGACAATGAAATATCTACTAATCTCTTGTCCTTAGGATTAGAATTTTTGACGAGAAAACCTTTGGAAACAAGTCTATCGACAATGTCTGAAACAGTACTTTGCGTCATTTTTAGGTTTTGCGAGAGTTGCTTAATACTAACAGTTTTATGAGCATAAACTTCACCGAGTACCCTTACTTGGGGAATGGTAACTCCATGTTCCTCCGCTTGTTTCTGAAGGCTTTTCATCGTGTAGCGATGGATAAAATCAATAGACTCTCCAAGAAACTCAGCTAGATCCATAATATCTCACCTCCGAATCGATTCATCGTGTACGATACATCGTATACGATATATATTATTTTACCTTAACCCAATTGTCAAGAGCAAAAGTGTTAGATTCACCGGAAACTGAATATAGAGTTATCAGTAGTTTCCATAAAACCCCATAACTAAGTAAGAATCTTTGTTATAGCTTAAAGCTATGGCGAACAATAGACCTTAAGTATTATGCTATATCAATTTCTGATGATAAACTAACCTTAAATCAAATGGGAGAGGGGTAAATGATAATGAGAAAAAGAAGTTTAGAACAAAGGTTAAAAGAAGGTACTGTCATTGTAGGAGAAGGGTATTTATTTGAATTAGAACGTAGAGGATATTTACAAGCGGGATCTTTTGTACCTGAAGTAGCTTTGGAACACCCTGAGGTTTTAAAACAAACATATCGGGATTATATGAATGCGGGTTCAGATGTTGTTTTAGCTTTTACCTATAATGCTCACCGTGAAAAAATGAGAATTATAGGTAAAGAACATTTACTTGAGCCATTAAACCGAAGTGCGATACGCTTGGCAAAGGAAGTAGCAAAAGAACATCCGATAGAGGAAGCATTAGTGGCAGGTAACATTTCGAATACAAATATCTTTGATCCTGAAGATCCTGAATCTAAGGAAAAAGTAAGAAGTATGTTTGCGGAGATGGTCAAATGGTGTAAAGAAGAAGGAGTAGATTTTATAAATGCTGAAACCCTTTATTACCACGAAGAGGCTGTTATTGCGTTAGAAGAAATTCAAAAACAAGACTTGCCGGCAGTTGTTACATTAGGGCTGATGGGTGAAAATATATTGCGCGATGGTTATACAGTAGAAGAATCTTGTAAAATTCTTTCGGAAAAAGGTGCGTTAGTGGTTGGAATGAACTGTTTCCGTGGTCCAGACACAATGCAACCATTCCTAAAGAGAATTCGGGAAGAGGTAGAAGGTTTTGTTGGTGGATTACCAATTCCTTATCGAACGTCAGAAGAACACCCGACATTCTTTAACTTACCTGATGGAGGATGCAGTTGTTCGCTACCGACTGAAACAACTTTCCCAACATCGTTAGATCCTCTATATCATAATCGGTATGAATTAGCGGCTTGGGCGAAAGAAGCACAAAATATTGGTATTAATTATATTGGCCTTTGTTGCGGAGCATCACCTGCTATGTTAAGGGCAGTAGCAGAGGCGACAGGGAACCAAACAGTTAACTCTAAATATTCACCAGATATGGAGAAGCACTTCTTATTCGGGACAGATAAAACATTAAAAAATCATAATCTTAACTACCGTACAAAAGCATAAGTATTAGGCAAACTTAGTCCCTCACTTCACTAAAGTGATAGAGAAGTGAGGGACTGGCTTCATGAATCCTTACTCCCCCCAAGGATCCTGGGGTGTAGCAACGCTTAGAATTAACCATTTCCTATTGGACTTCTACAAATCCCCATTGGAACCCCCTTATGATTAATGATTTCTTTTACATTCAAAATAGCATTTCCTTGATAGACTAATTCCATAATAGTTTCTATTTTGTCGCTTTCTTGTTTACTAATTTTTTGCTTCATAAGCATTTTTTGAAACCATTGACTTATTTCCGTTGGGTAAACATTCCCAGCAATGGAAGAGAGACGATCATATCCATATAATACTTTTTCCTCTAAATCTTCTTCTCCACCAGCATAAAAATAAAAATTACCTCTTGGCATCCCATTTTTTATGCTATCCACTTTTTCTTTATTGCCAGCATCTTTTATTCCAACCACTAGGTTCATCTTAGTTAATTGAATAATACTTTCTGCTGATAAATCAAATCCAGTTCTTTTTGGATTATTATATAAAATGGTAGGTTTATTGCTATAATGTATAATCCTCTTGGCATATATGAATGCTTCTTCTTGAGTCGGTCTAATATATGGTGGGTACCCAAGCATAATACCAGATAACCTTGTATTACGAATCTTTTTAGCCAGTTGTTCAGCTTCTTTCTGTCTAATTGAAGCCACACCAAATATAATTTCCATATTACAAATAAGTTCTTCTTCTATTTCTAAACCGTTTATTAAGTCCATTTTCTCATGGAGGTTTAAACTATGCTGTTCTCCGGTAGTTCCCGAAACAAGAACAGATTTTACTCCTTGTTTATACAAGTCTTTTATATGGCTAATTGTCCCCTGAATATTTAATGATTCATCTTCATAAAAAGCTGTTGGCACGGCAACATGAATTTTTTCATTCAACATGGTGATATCCCCTTTATCCTTTTTATATAGAAACACGTTATTCTTTCGTTCCTTTACACCCATATTCGAAAACTTCTCTCGGAATGCCCGAAAACATACTATTAATTAATCTATTCAAGAATACAAAGCGATAATCCTTCTTAGGGCAGAGGTTTGCTAGGCACATAAAAAGAAGATAGGGGATGTAATCCTATCTTCTTTTTATGTGTATTAAGGGGCAATTAATGCGATAAGTTGATCATCTTCTTCTAAGTTTATTTTTTCCCTAAGGGTTATTAAATCAATCTCTCCACTTTTTCTTCGTATACATAATGGTGTTCCATTTAGTTTTAGTTCATTCTTTTTCATACTACCTTTTTGGGGGATATTCATAGCTTGAATCGTAAATCCAATGTTCACTTTTCGGTTCAATTCCCTAAAAACATCATTCTCCCCAAAGAGAATATGGGAATGAAGGGAAACTGGTACATTACTATCTTCATTATTGGAGACCAGAGCAAATGTATGGTTATAACCAAATTCAGGAACAAATGATTGGCATACGAGAGCGTTATATGCCGCATCTCCTGTCATCGCCATGATTTTTTCATATGGAGTCAAGTCAAGATCATACCCGGAATGTTCTGTTAAAATCTCTCCATGAAAGGTGGTAATACCTAGTTTTTTAGCTTGATATAAACGATCGTTCGATGTATCACTGATCAATACTGGCGTACCCATTTTGTTTAATTGGTCTGCAAATGCAATAGCAAAACTACTCGCACCAACAATTAATATTCCTGGTGGTTCGGTATTCGCAAGGTTTAGTTTTTTTGCAATGGGGCCAAGTGAAAAGCCATGTACACAAACGGTAATGAACACAAGTGCAAATGTTAATGCGGTTAATATTGAAGCATCTGCATACCCATCATCAACTAATAATTCGGCAAAATATCCTGAGACGGTTAAAGCAACGATTCCTCTTGGTGCAATCCACCCGATAAGTGTTTTTTCTTGCATGGTTAGCTCTGTTCCAATGGTTGAAATAAATATGGAAAGAGGCCGGACAAGAAAAAGCATAACTAGTACAAAACTAATAATCGGCCAGCTAAAAACTTCTAATATTGTTTCTCTTGTTAAAGAAGAGGTTAAAAGAATGAAAATAGTGGACGTTAATAATACGGATACATTTTCCACAAAATGTCCAATGCTTCCAATCGAACGCACATATTTTTTTGTTCTTCCTAGAGTAATTCCCATTGCAGTAACAGCAAGCATTCCCGTCTCATGCATCACTACTTCCGCTAAAGTAAAACAAATAAATACAAAGGATAAAATAATTGGCGTTTTTAGATATTCAGGAAATAATCCCTTATCAACAAGAACACTAATGAGTAAGCCAATTCCAATTCCAAGCAAGATCGCTACGATAGCCGCCAAAAAGAATGGAGCTAAATCTATAATATGAAAGGAGTAGTTCGTTGTAATTTTAATTATTTCGTATGCCAATAATGCTAGAAGTGGCCCGATTGGATCAACGACAATACCTTCCCATTTCAATACTGCAGCTGTTCTCGGTTTTAACTTTGCCTGTCTAAGTAGCGGAATAATCACGGTCGGCCCTGTTACCACAAATAGCCCACCAATAATGAAGGAAATTTCTAAACTTAGATTAGCAACATAATGCGCTGTTAATGATCCTCCAATCCAAGCAAGAAAAGCTCCTAACGTGACTACTCTAAATACTGATTTGGAGATGCCTTTTAATTCACGGATATCTAAACTTGTGCTACCCTCGAATAAAATAACAGCAACCGCGAGAGAAATAATAGGGCTGTATAAAGCTCCTAGTGCATCCTTAGGATTAAAAAGTCCCAGGACGGGTCCTATCAATAGGCCGGCAATAGACATAATAACGATGGAAGGCCATTGTATCTTCCATGCTAACCATTGTGAGAAAATACCAAGTACAATTATGATTACAATTGCAATTAATGCATATTCTTGTATGCTCATCACCCTCTAACTTTTATCGCAGGTTAACTGGCTGTAAGACCCCATTTCAAGAAATTGAGGAGAATCTAACAATTGTAAGTGGGGGACGGGCAGCCAGTAAAAGCCCGATTCGTTCAACTAACAGTCAGTTTAACTCTATCTTTGGCATCCGTATAGTTTAACCTCGCTTAACTTTTTTTATCCACATAGCCATAGCGCCCTTATCCTTTCCAAAACAGTTGTTATCCAATCATATTCCACGTGAAATAGTGGAATACTTTGGTTATGAAGCTTGTTTAGGAGGATTTTTATGGATAAACTAAAAAAGGAAAGTAGTCAGTTAGAAAAAATAAGTCCGTTTGAATTAAAAGACAAACTTATTGATCTCGCTAAAGGAAAAAAGAGAATAACGAGAACGATGTTAGATGCAGGTCGCGGTAATCCGAACTGGATTGCAGCAACACCTCGAGAAGCGTTCTTTGCATTAGGACAATTTGCGATTACCGAATCAAGAAGAGTTTGGAATGATGGTGATTTGGCCGGCATGCCAAATCGTGTTGGTATTGCAGAACGGTTCTATACATATGTGAAGGGAAATCAGCAGGTTCCAGGAATACAATTACTAAAGGAAATCATTGACTACGGAATTACAACGAAACAATTTGAACCTGATTCATGGGTTTATGAACTAGTAGATGGAATTATTGGTGATAACTATCCTAATCCAGACCGAATGCTTGTAAGAACGGAACAAGTTGTGTATGATTTTTTATTTAAAGAGTTAGGTGGTGGGGATAGATCGTGCGGTCCATTTGATTTATTCGCGGTGGAAGGGGCAACAGCGGCGATGTGCTATATTTTTGGAACGTTATACAAAAATCATTTACTACCAAAAGGGTCTAAAATAGCGGTGATGGTTCCTATTTTTCCACCATATATTGAGATTCCGGAACTACCTAACAATGATTATGAACTTGTTAAAATAGAGGCAATGGATATAGATGATGAAGGACAACATACATGGCAATACCCAGATGAGGAATTAGAAAAGTTAAAGGATAAAGATATTAAAGCACTTTTCCTAGCTAATCCGAGTAATCCACCATCTGTTTCAATTAAAAAGGAATCTGTCGAACAAATTATACGAATCGTCAAACAAGATAATCCAGATCTTATGATTATTTCCGATGATGTGTACGGCACCTTTGTGGAAGGCTTTCGTTCTTTAATGGTAGATTTACCTTTTAATACGATTGGTGTGTATTCATTTTCCAAATATTTTGGTGTGACGGGTTGGCGTTTAGGTACAATCGCTATAAACCAAACGAATGTCTTTGATAAATTAATCAAAGAATTACCCGACGAAGAGATAGACGTTCTAAATAAACGGTATGCTTCTCTTACAAGAAATCCGAAAACCCTTAAATTTATAGATCGCATGGTAGCAGATAGTAGAGATGTTGCGATGAACCATACAGCCGGTCTATCCACCCCGCAGCAAGTACAAATGGCATTGTTTTCTATTTTTTCCTTGCTTGATTCGAATAATAAGTACAAAGATAAAACAAATGACATTCTAGAACGGCGAATGAATTTATTATATGAAGGTCTAGGATTACCGAGGAAACCTTTACCAAATAACGCGGATTATTATACAGAAATTGACTTGGAAATTTGGTGCAATCATCAATATGAAGAAGGATTCACGGATTACTTAAAAAAGAATTATAAACCGATTGATATTTTATACCGACTAGCCGAAAAGTCATCGATTGTATTACTAAGTGGGGAAGGGTTTTTAGCACCAGAATGGTCCATTCGTGTATCTCTTGCCAATCTAAATGATGACGCCTATTCACATATAGGCCAAGAACTTAAAAATGTACTAGATGATTATGTAAAAGAATGGAAAAAAGGAAAAGGGTAATATGTAAAGAAGGGATAGGAATTCAACTCTTATCCCTTTTTTATTATGCTAGAGCCAATATAGCATGAAATGAACTTGTTATGTTAAATTTAACTTAATTTATTGAAATAGGAGTAATTCATACATGGAAAAAATCATGATTGTTGAAGATGATATGAAAATTGCAGAATACCTAAGTATGTATATAGAAAAGTACGGATATGAAGTGATAATTGCTAAAGACTTTGAAAATATAATGGCTACATTCCGTGATGTTGAACCAAATCTTCTTTTACTAGATATTAATTTACCTAGTTATGACGGATATTATTGGTGTAGGCAAATTCGGAAAGAGTCTATTTGCCCCGTTATATTTATTTCTGCTCGTACAGGAGAGATGGACCAAGTAATGGCAATCGAAAATGGTGGAGATGATTTTATTACGAAGCCTTTTCATCCCGATATTGTCATGGCGAAAATACGAAGTCAAATGCGACGCGCATACGGGGAATATGCGACAAACTATAAAGAGAGGGTAATTATCCAAGGGGACTTAACGTTATATCCGGAACGACTTGAAATTCAATTTAGAAATAAAGTCGCATCATTAACAAAGAATGAAACTGATATTATTGAAAGTCTGTTGGAACGCTATCCTCGTGTTGCTGGTCGGCAAGATTTATTGGCGAAGCTTTGGGATGATCAAGCATATGTTGATGAAAATACGCTGAATGTTAATATTGCTCGCGTTCGGAAAAAGTTTCAAGAATTAGGAATGAATGATGCTATAGAAACCGTTAGAGGAGCAGGATACCGTCTACGTATTACATGGGAAGAGGAGAAAGCATGAGCTTATTTATTCGTGAGCATTTTTTACTCATTGTGATGCATCTTATCCAGGCTATCATGGTACCGATACTGTTTTTGTTAGATGGTTATAGGGGGGTAAGTGTCAGTATTTATGCTGTTTTTTTATCCCTCGTATTCTTAACTACATTTCTTGCCTACCGCTATATTAGTAGAAAAAAATTCTATCAAAGGTTACAGAATCCAATAGAATCACTGGATCAATCTCTTGAGACTACCGAACAAGCACCAATATCAGAAGCGCTTAATCAGTTACTTGTCACTCAGTACCGTTTATATCAAGAGGAGCTTCAAAAGGCAGAAGACAGACAGGATGAGCATTTGTTATTTATGGATCGATGGGTACATCAAATGAAGACACCCCTTTCTGTGATTGAACTAACGGCACAAACATTAGATGAACCAGAATCGTCTAGCATTCGGGAGGAAACGGAGCGGATGCGTAATGGGTTGAATACCGTGCTTTATATGGCAAGACTTCGTACAATTACAGAAGATTTTCATATTAAGCCAGTCCTCCTATCCAAATTAATACATGAAGTGAATCAAGAAAACAAACGCTTTTACATTCGTAATGAAGTGTATCCACAATTGAAGGAAGAAAAGGCAGAAATAAAAGTGGCAACCGATGAGAAGTGGCTTTTCTTTCTATTGACGCAACTGATACATAATGCTGTTAAATATTCTACTGGAAAAACCAAACAACTTTCCCTGTCTGTTTATGAACGTGCAGGGGAAGCAGTAATTGAAGTTAAAGATTTTGGTATTGGTATCCCGGTTGTGGATCAAAAGCGTGTGTTCCATAAATTTTTTACTGGGGAAAACGGGCGAAAAAATCGGGAATCAACAGGTATGGGGCTTTATTTAGTAAAAGAAGTTGCTGAAAGGCTAGAGCACTCCATTGAACTGGAATCCACGGTTGGTGTAGGGACGACCGTACGAATTGTTTTTTCAAAGACACAAAACCTTACAGAAATGTAAGATTCATGAAAGCATAATCGATGGTTTACCGTATAACTCCTAGGCTATACTTAATATAGAAGCATTTAGAAGAGGAGAATAATTATGCTGAAACTAACAAATGTAAGTAAGGTTTACGAAGGGAAAGTAGCTTATCGTGCCCTTACTGATATCAATTTAGAAATAGAAAAAGGCGAATTTGTCGCTATTATGGGTCCGTCTGGTAGTGGGAAAACGACATTACTAAATCTTATTTCCACAAACGATGCACCGTCTACTGGGGAAGTTGAAATCGAAGGAACCAATCCACATAGGCTTAAGAAAAATGATTTAGCCAAATTCCGTAGAAATGAACTAGGATTTATCTTTCAGGATTTTAATTTACTCCATACATTGACTGTCGAAGAAAATATAGTACTACCTCTTACATTAGAGGGTACACATGTTAAAGAAATGAAGGAAAAGGCACATAAAATTGCAGAATACCTTGGGATTGCATCCATTATGAACAAGCGTACGTACGAAATATCTGGAGGCCAAGCACAACGAGTAGCCATTGCAAGGGCAATGATTCATGAGCCTAGATTACTGTTAGCTGATGAGCCAACTGGGAACCTAGATTCGAAAGCATCAAAGGATGTTATGAAAATGCTTGTGTCCATCAATGAAAAGGAAAAAATGAGCTTATTAATGGTAACCCATGATCCACAAGCGGCAAGTTATTCCGATCGAGTTATTTTTATCCGTGATGGTAAGCTCCATTCCGAAATTCATCGAGGAGAGAGTAGACAAGCATTCTTTCAGAAAATAATTGACATGCTCTCGTTGATGGGAGGCGATGGCAATGACTTTTCGTCAGTTCGCGTTTAATAATGTGTTACGAAACAAACGATTGTACATTGCATATTTTCTAAGTAGCATGTTTACGGTGATGGTATTCTTCACCTTTGCTATTTTTGCGTTCCATCCGGCGTTTTCAAGTGGTTCCATCAATCAGAATGCTTTATTTGGTATGGGGGTTGCTGGAGGAATTATCTATGTATTTTCCTTCTTTTTTGTCCTTTATTCGATGAGTTCTTTTTTACAATCGAGAAAGAAGGAATTTGGCCTATTAATGATGCTTGGGGCCTCTGATAGGCAAATTCGTCTGATGGTATTTCTAGAAAATATTTTAATTGGATTAATGGCTACTATCGGCGGAATCCTGATGGGCTTAGTATTTGCCAAAGCTATTCTATTAATTGCGGAAAATGTGTTAATTATCAGTGAGTCACTTGATTTTTATTTTCCTACACTTGCCATTGTTGTAACGTTTATTAGCTTTATATTTCTATTTTTTTGTATATCGCTTTTTGTTTCGTTTATTCTTCGTACGAATAAACTTATCGATTTAATTAAAGGGGATAAACAGCCGAAAAAAGAACCGAAAGCTTCTGTTATTCTATCTGTTTTTGCAGCAATCCTACTTATTGCTGGTTATGCAACTGCGCTCATTGTTAAGGGTGTTTTAGTCGTTTATGCTATGATACCAGTTATTGTTGTTGTAACACTTGGAACATATCTGTTATTTACACAATTAAGTGTCTATATGATCCGTCGATTGAAAAATAATAAATCTTTCTTTTGGCGGAAAACAAATATGCTGCTGTTCTCGGATTTATCTTTTCGGATGAAAGATAACGCAAGAACGTTTTTCATGGTAGCCATTATATCAACGGTTGCCTTTAGTGCAATTGGCACATTATATGGATTTCAATCCTACCTTACAAAAGGAATTAAAGACGTTAATCCGTATGATATTACGTATTCCCCGTGGGCAGATGATAGCAAGGATACTATCGAAAGCGACATTCGTACAGTCAATGCTATTTTAAATGAAGAAAACATTGATGCGAAAATGGAACAGGTAGAATTGAGTTATTTTGACTCATCCGTACGGGATAACGGAGTGTTGATTGCGAGAGCCTCTGATTATAATCGTTTTGCCACATTAACCGGTGATAAAAAGCTTAATCCAAACGATAAGGATGCAATTGTAGTGGAACAGAGCGATGCACTCCTACCTGAAGGTCCTAAAGCAAGTGAAGCTTTGATGAAGTCTAACGTCGAATTAGCTAACGGAAAAGAAATCCAACCGAGCACCGTCGTAGAATCTGAGGTATTACCGGAACTAAATGGGTACTATGTTGTAAATGATAAAGTCTACGGACAGCTTGGTTCACCAGTAAACACTAATTTGAGTGTTGTATGGAAAACGAAAGATATGAATACAGATCAATTAATTGAAGCAGGTAAAAAGCTAGATGAACAAGTGACGCATAAAGCATTTTCTGTTGATTATACGCTTTTTCAAATTAATAAAGCGTATGGACCAATATTATTCATTGGTTTGTTTATTGGTATTGTGTTCTTCGTCTCTGCAGGAAGCTTTCTTTATTTCCGATTATTTACCGATTTAGATGAAGAAAAGCGCAAGTTCCGTTCTATTGCCAAAATTGGTTTGACACAGTCTGAGTTGAAGAAAGTAGTGAACCGACAAATTGCCCTGTTGTTTTTCTCACCAATTGTTGTTGCATTAGTTCATGGTGCTGTTGCACTTACAGCTCTATCCCATTTATTTAATTACAATTTAACGATAGAAGCATCAATCGTATTAGGTGGTTTTGCCTTTATTCAACTTATTTATTTCTTCATTGTCCGATTTTTCTATGTAAAACAAGTGAATAAGGCGATCTACTAATAAAGTGAGTTTAGAAATTTAAAAAGCACCTGCAAAACATTGATATAACAATGTTTGTAGGTGCTTTTAATTTAACTATCTTTATCTCCATTTTCAATTTGAATAACAATTTTTCCTTTAGCATGATGAGTTTCACTTAGAACATGTGCTTCCGTTATGCCCTTAGCAGAAAAAGGAAACTGGTGTCCTATGATAACTTTTACTTTGCCTTGCTCTAAAAGTTCAGCAATCTCTGCTAATTGTTTACCATTTGGATTGAGCCAAACTAGACCAGATTTAATGTTTTTCTGATTAGCCTTTTCTTTACTAGGTTCGGAAACAATAGATGCTAATTTTCCACCATTTTTTAGGACGGTAAAACTTTTCACTTGATTCTCTCCGCCAAGGGAATCTAGAACAAAGTCAAAGTCCCTTAAGACCGTTTCAAAATCTTCTTTTTTGTAATCAATTACTTCATCTGCACCAAGGGATTTTAAAAATTCAACATTATGTGTACCTGCTGTTGTTACAACATAGGCACCAACATTTTTGGCAAATTGAATAGCAAATGAACCTACACCGCCCGCACCAGCATGAATAAGCACTTTATCTCCACTTTTTACTTGGCCAAAGTCGAATAAACATTGCCATGCAGTTAATCCTGCAAGTGGTACGCAGGCTGCATCTTCAAAACTTACATTATCGGGAATCCTAGCAAGCAGATGAGAATCGACAACGGTGTATTCAGCATACGTTCCTCTGTTTGTTGTTTCCGGTCGAGCAAATACTCTATCTCCTACTTTGAACTCCGTTATATTTTTCCCTACTTCGTCTACCACTCCTGCGGCATCCCAACCTAAGATAATGGGAAAGTCAAAAGGAAGACTTGATTTTAAATAACCTTCTCGAAGTTTCCAGTCGATTGGGTTAATCGATGTAGCATGTAATTTAACAACAACCTGATTATCTCCAGGGGATGGCTTTTCTAATTCTCTTTCCTTTAATTGTTCTTTCCCACCATACTGGTCAATGACAATTGCTTTCATGTTTATCACCCTTATTTCATTAAAATACTTTTTTCTATTTTTAATCTCTAGCAAGAAGTTATTATTTCCTAAATGCTATTATAATATGCCATTTGCTTAATTGCTTTTATTTTGACTTAAGGTTATTGTGTTGCTTTCTCCCTAAATTAACACACTGTGCCGCATCATTTATAGTGAAGCATTGCCATTTGTTGTAAAATAGACGTACGATAAGCCGTCTAAATACTATAAAGGTGTAATGTGATGGCTATGCCCGAATTTGTTTTAGTATTTTTGAGAGGTGTTTATGTTGGAATTAAGACAATTAGTATATTTTATTGAGGTAGCCAAGCACAAAAATATAACGAAAGCTTCAGAAGAAATGCATATTTCCCAGCCTGCTTTAAGCAAGTCTATGATTGCTTTAGAAGATGAGCTAGGTACACCATTAATGATCCGTACGAATAAAGCCATTGAATTAACAGATGCAGGAGAAGTTTTATTAAAATACGCCATGAAAATGACGAACGTATTGGATGAAATGTATCAGTCGATAAGTGATTTAACAAATCTTTCTAGAGGACAGATTAACATTGGGCTTCCACCCTTTATCGGAAGTTTATTTTTTCCAAAGGTATTGGCCAAATTTCATCATACTTATCCTAATATCAAACTAGATATCACTGAATATGGCGGTGCTAGAGTGGTCAAAAGTGTTGAAGAAGGGGAAATAGAGCTTGGGGTAGCGGTACAGCCTTTAGATGAACAAGTGTTCCATGTTTACCCAATAGTGAAAGAGGAAATGAAGTTGGTCGTCCATAAGGATCATCCACTTGCATTAAAAAAGGAAGTGCACATAAAGGATTTAAGGAATGAAGAATTTATTTTTTATCATGAGGAATTTGCTTTAAATGAAATTATTCGCAACCACTTCTTGATAAAGGCTGGTTACGAACCCAAAATTCTCTTTAAAAGTACTCAGTGGGACTTAATGTCTGAGATGGTTGAGGCCAATCTAGGGGTGACTATTTTGCCTCAGTCGATTTGTAATCGCCTATACGCTAAGGATATTAAAATAATTAGTCTTAAACCAACTATCATGTGGAAATTGGCTGTTATTACCAAGAAGGGCCGCTATATTTCCAATGCAGGAAGAGCATTCATTGATTTTATTTTGAAGGAACCATTATAACTAAAAGTTATGAAAGATATTCTAGATATGTATTTCACAAATGGGATATATGGGAGTAATATGATTCTTAGTTTACATGAACTTATTAGAAAACTTGGGGTTCGCTTTAGGTTGGGCGAATGCCATAGTTGTACTTATGCAGACGGGAAAGATTTTTATGCTTTCCTACCTGCGAAAGGAAGGCTGTCATCCATGTTGAAATTAGGAATCGTTATTTTACAAGTGTGTTTTTTACATGTTTTTCTTTTTTTAGGAATGGCACTTAAACATATTTTCCCATTGCCAATCCCCGCTTCTATGTTTGGACTGTTCTTATTGTTTTTAGCTCTCTACTGTAACATAATTAAACTAGAGTGGGTGGAACAAGGTGCCAAGTGGTTAATGGCGGAGCTGTTATTATTCTTTATCCCTTCTGCTGTAGGGATTGTCAATTATGAACAAATTATAAGTATACAAGGATTTGAAATTGTCATCTTAATCGCCATTAGCACAATGATTGTTATGGGGATGACTGCTATAACTGCAGAAAGAATATCGGTAAGGAAACGAAGTGAACGGCATTGATGATGATTGTATTTACTATTTTAACGTATTTTCTTTATTTATTTTCTAAAAAGGTTTATGGCAAAATAGCAGTTCCTGTTTTTCACCCGTTATTACTAGCCCCAATATTATTAATCGTGTTGACTAGCATCATGCATGTATCTGCCAATCAGTATTTAGAGGATACGAAATGGCTAACACACCTGCTCGGTCCTGCTACAATTGCTTTTGCTGTACCTATATATAAACACTTCTCGATTATTAAAAAATATATAGGTACCATTCTAATTAGCATTACGACCGGAACGCTTGTAGCGATTTTTTCAACCTATTTATTATCAAAATTATTTCATTTGAATTCTGATTTTTTAATTTCGATTCTTCCCAGATCAATTACCACTCCTATAGCCATAGAGGTATCAAAGGAAATTGGCGGTTTACCGACGTTAACGACGGTTTTTGTTATTATAACAGGTGTTATGGGTGGAGTTGTAGGTCCAAGTGTTCTTAGATGGCTATCTATTAAAACACCGATTGCAAAGGGTTTAGCATTAGGAATGGGGGCACATGGTGTCGGTACTAATAAAGCGATGGAATATGGAAAACAGGAAGAAGTATTTTCTTCTATTGCGATGATTTTTGCAGCTATGATTACGCTGGGTTGGGGCACCTTGTTCATTCTCTTTATCTAGGAAGTTAGCTTATGGTATTTTAGAATAATTGCTAACTTCAATTGAGTAAACAAAATAAATATCAACGATCTATACTCGGGATCAGTTCTCTACCGTGCTAACATTTAAGCAGGGTGGAGGGGCTGATCTTTTTTTCATAAAAGTTACCGTTTGGTCATATTTGAGTGAAATGTGAATATTTTATTACGTGTTAGAAATAAAAACAGCCACTCCTTCTTGGGTTTTTTAGAGGATTTATTTTAATCCAAAAGCTGGTAAATTAAATGATGTAAGTCTTAAGGGCTTGGGAGGTAATGAAATGAATGATGATTTTATTGTAATGGCAAAAAAAGGCAGGATGGTCATGCTGGCTGTTTTTTGTCTCGTTTTTGTTGCGTTAGGCATGTTGATTTTAGTCGTTCCGTTTAATGAACCAACATGGCCCACAGTGATAGGGATTCTTATTATTGTGGTGTTCGGACTTTGTTTTCTTTATTATGTTAAATTACTCATCAATTGGGAGCCGGCTGTAATTGTTACGCAAGAAGGGATTATAGATCAGTCGAGCTATATCAAAGCGGGTCTTATCAGATGGGAGGAAATAGAAGCGATTGACTTTCTAAATTTTTCAGGTCAAGTGTATCTTGGCATTTTTACTTATGATCGTGAATTGATCATTAAACGGTCAAGCGGAGTGAAGAAATGGTTTAATCGATTAAACTTCCAACACAAGTCAACATCCCCGTTAATAATTTAGCTTGTTCTGTGGATGAACTTGTAAATGCCATTGATGAACGTTGGCAAACTGCGATGAAGGAGGAATTTTGACTTAATGCGCTAAACTTTTTCTAGAAATTTATTCCTAAATTTCAAAAAAGAACTAGCCTGTCTATAGATGGGCTAATCTTTTAATATTGACTGGAGGTATAACGGATCAGATGTTTTTTTAAAGAAAACCGAAAATCAATGAGCAAACCATTACAGAACTAGTGCACAAATTGGAAACGATGTATAAGGATAAGTATATAGAAGAATTGACGAATATGTTTCATCCGAACCATCGCGATATTTCTTTTATAAATCACTTTACCTTGATGATGAATTTTCAAATTTACAATATTACATCGGAAATTCTCCACCTTGAAATATTGAATATGAATGAGGAGGAGGCAACGTTTACCTATACCCGAAAGCATATGTATATCTGTGTAAATGAACAAGGTGAAAACGGCACTAATCCGAATAATATATCAAGCTACTATGTAAATATTAAGGTAGAAGCTAAGGATATATAGTGATATCCTGTTGCTTGAGGAGCATTTTTCCCTTATTGAGATAAAATCCGAGGGAAATTCAGGATTGCAGCATGAATTGATCTTGAGCATGCTTGCCAAAGACGGGTTCTTTATGGTCCGTTTCCTAAAAAGTCGCAACGCCCCCATTGAGGAGGAGTTACGCAAGCGTCTGATTGAACAGATGAAGGACGCTGCGATAAAATTAGATGTTTCAGTTTGATTGGCGAGTTTATTTCAATAGTAGAGACGAATTCGCCTAATAACAAAAGCCATGTATCAATACTATCCCTGTTGCTGTTGTGATATTAATGAAATTAGCAGTAATGATATTATAGTCAAGATACGATTTAAGTCGTATCTTGGCTTTTTTCTGTATCCTTCTGTCCATCTCTTATGGACGGTATGTTATCCAAAAATAATTTTAAGGAAATTCAAATTGATTCACTATGTGAAATCTAATAGATTCAGATTCAAAAATAAAATGTTATGTTATAAGGTGATTTTTAAATACTAGTCATTAAGAGAAAGTGATGATTAAATGGTTAAATATTCGAATAAAAAGCATAAGCCTTGGAAAATGCTAGTCTATTTATTTTTAATTCAACTTTTTATCGCATTTGTGGCTAGAAGTATTGCACCTTTAGGGATAGTAATAGGGGAAGATTTGCAATTGACGATGGCTGAAATTGGAATGTTTCCAGCGGCATTATTTTTAGGGCAATCGTTAGTGTCGATGCCGGCCGGTATGCTGACAGACAAAGTTGGTTCACGTAGAATGATATTGTATATCACGTTGATTTTAAGTGGTAGCTTCTTTGTAATGTCTTTTGCGTCTTCTTTTGTACTCATTATGATGATGATTGTCATTTCTGGCATTGCCTATGGAGCGTCCCATCCAACGACTAATCGAGGTATAGTCTATTGGTTTAAAGCGAATGAAAGAGGAACTGCAATGGGTTTCAAGCAAATGGGGGTAACGTTAGGCTCTGCATCTGCTGCACTCCTTCTATTACCTTTAGCTAGTCATCTAGGTTGGCAAATCGCTGTGTTAGTAGCTTCATTAAGTTTGTTAATTATCGGGCTAATTATTTATTTGGTATATCATGAACCAGAACAACACACCTATCCATCTTCTGGAAAAGGAAAATCAGCAAACATACTAAGTCTACTACGCAATAAGGGACTCATGCTTGTGACATTTAGTGCCATGCTTTTAAGTGGATCGCAAATGATACTCAATACGTTTATCGTTTTGTTCGCTCACGAACGTTTGGAGATAAGCCTCGTTTTATCCGGAGTATTGTTAGGCGTAGCGGAGGTTGGGGGCTCATTAGGTAGACTGTGCTGGGGGATCATTAGCGATAGGTTTTTTGCAGGGAAAAGAGTGGTAGTATTATTACTCATTTCGATTTTAGTAGCTATCCAATCAGTTATCACTTCCTTATTACCTGTGGGCACTTCTTTCTATGTTGTAGCTATTGTTGTGTTTATCTTTGGTTTAGGTACTTCGGGGTTTAATGGTGTCTGGATGAATGCTACAACCGAAATGGTTCAAAAATCATCGTCAGGAATAGCAACTGGTGTTAGCATTACTTTTGGCTCATGGGGTGCTATCCTTTTCCCACCTATTTTTGGATCCATTGTCGATTGGACTGATTCCTTTTCATTCGGCTGGATATTTGTCATGTTTTTGATGATTATGTCGATTATTTCCCTCTCTTTCGTTAAAAAACTAACTAAAGAACCTGAACAATCTTAACTTAATGAAACAGTTTTACCAGTATGATAGTCTTGATTTCCTATTTTATTATTATGAAGTTTCACTATTTTAAATTTGATGTTTGCCAAGACATAGTATCTAGGGTATATTAATTGAAGAATATTTAGATAATTATGAAATGTAAGCGTTTGATATATGTTGCTCTCTGGAGGTGATTGTCGTCACATAGGCCTAGTTACCTTAACAAAATGTTAATGAACCAACTAAAGGGGGAGGGAATTTATGTTGATTGGATCGGTCAAAAGAGCTATTGATATTTTAAGTTGTTTCACTATTGATGAACCTGTTCTTGGAAATGCTGAGATAGCTGAAAAACTGAATTTGAGTAGAAGCACAACACATCATATCATAAAAACGTTATGTAATGAAGGTGTCTTGATACGAGATGGGGCTCGGAGATATAGACTTGGTTGGAAAATCATTGACTGGAATAATGGGGTAATGTTTCAACATGACATTTACAACAAGGCATTGCCGCTAGTAAAAGGGTTGACAGAGCAATTCAGAGGAACAGCACATATTGGAATGTATGATAAAGGTGATGTCGTCTTTGTACTAAGAGTTTCCTCAATGGAAGCTGATTTTGTGCCGACGTTTTTAGGAGATAGAAAACCAGCATATAGTACAAGTACTGGAAAAGTTCTTTTAGCATTTAACCGAAAATATTTACAAGAAACCATTTCTAGTGGGCTTTCCAAACAGGGGCCGAATACCATTACTGAAGTAAATGAACTGAAAAGAGAATTGGCAACTGTTAGAAAGCAAGGATACTCTATTAGTGATAATGAAAACGACACGAGCACTTATGCAATAGCGGCGCCAATTCAATCCTATTCTGGCGAAACAATAGCATCAGTAAATTTGGTAGGACCAATTAGTTATATGAAGAGCGTGAATATTAAACAAATGGTTACGAGCATTGTAAATACAGGTAAAGCTGTTTCTCGTGAATTAGGATATATCGAAGTAATGTAACGATATTTTTAACTATTGTCATAGTTAAAATAGAAAAAACTTTATTGAAGGGGGACAAAACAATGAAAAAAAATGGAATTCTATTGATGTTTGTTCTTTTGCTCGGCAGTTTACTTCTTGCTGCTTGCGGAGGGACAGAAACAGGGGGGGAAGCTACTGATTCGAAAAATGATTCAGCAGGTGGAGAAACGTATGAATTCAAGTTAGGTCATATTGCCCCACCTGACCATATTTGGAATGATGCTGCAGTAAAATTATCTGAGGAGTTAGAAGAACGTTCTGATGGGCGGATGACAATGGAAATTTACCCAGGCGGCCAATTGGGAAGTGACGCCGACATGGTTCAACAATTGGAGACGGGTTCATTAGATTTTGGATTTATTACGAATGCTTACTTAACTTCAAGATCAGATGCCTTTAGTGCATGGTTTACTCCATTTCTATTTGCTTCCTATGAAGATGCATTAGAAGCAAGTGACACAGAAGTAGCAAAAAAAATCTTGGCAACACTTGATGATCAAGGATTAAAGGCGATGGATTACTTTTTCTCTGGACATCGAACCATGATGTTCCGTGAGAAAATTGAAACGCCTGAGGATATGGAAGGATTGACATTAAGGGTAACACCAAGTCCTGCTTTAGAGGATTGGTATCGTTTACTAGGTGTAAACCCTGAATCTATTTCTCTTCCAGATGTTTACCAATCAGCACAAACTGGAGTCATCGATGGGATGGAAATGGACTTAGATGCTGCTGTAACATCTAACTTTAATGAAGTAACTGGATATGGCGCTATGACAAACCATATGGTATGGCCTTCTGTCATGATTATTAACAAGGATCTTTATGATGGAATGTCAGAAGAAGATCAGAAAATTGTAGAAGAATCAATGGCTGCTGCTTCAGAATTTGCTACGATGAAACGAGCTTCACAGGAAGAGGAATTTATGGATACTCTAACAGAACGTGGAATGGAACTATACGATATCGACGCAGCATTGTTTGATTCCTATGTGGAAGAGTTTAATGAGAAGTATAAAGGAAAAGACCCTCTTATTGAAGAATTTATAAACACTTTCAGCGAATAAAGAAGACTTGTTTCAGGTGGAGTGTTAACTCCATCCGAAACTTAGTCGCCCTTATTTCGAAGCTTGGCGGCACTTATCTCCCGCCTGTAGAGGTGGGAGTTTTAGTAACGCCGCGTAGATAAAACATGTAAAAGTTAAAATTTGAGAGGCAATTATTGTAATTGCCTCTCCTGATTTATCCTTGCAAAGGAGGTCTTTTTATGAAAAAAGTGAGTGATTTTATTGAGTCTATAGAAAAAGCTATTTCTGTCGTACTGATTGCGGCAATCACTTTGATTTTATTTTTTGCTGTCATCTATAGATATTTTCTAAAAGATCCTATATTTTGGGCAAATGAAGCGAGCATTTTTATGTTAGCATGGTTAACGTTTTTAGGAGGAAGTTTGGGTTTAAAATACCGTTCTCAAGCTTCTATTACGTTTTTAGTTAATCGCTTGTCTGAAAAGAATAAAAGAATAATGAGCATTGTAACGCATATCATCATTTTGGTATTTTTAGGAATTCTCCTCTACCTCAGTTATGAATGGGTATTCTCTTTATCCGATATAAAGTCAAGTTCCATGCGTATTCCAATGTGGATTCCATATTTATCTGTCCCAGTTGGGTTGACTTTTGCTTTTATCCACTTATTAGACCAATTAATTGACTATTTTAAAGCTGATAGACAAGGTGGGGGATCCGTATGACGTTAGGAATCGTTTTAACACTCATCATATTTATTGTCCAATTACTAGTGGGGATTCCGATAGCGCTTGTTTTGGCAATTACGGGGATTTCCTATTTATTGATAACTGGTGACATTACTTTGATGGCGTCCGTTCCTCAAAAAATGTTTTCTGGAATGGACAACTCTGGCTTACTTGCGATACCACTTTTTATGTTAGCAGGGGAATTGATGAATTCCGGTGGGATTACAACCCGATTAGTTTCGTTTGCTAAAGTGCTGATTGGCCATTATCGAGGTGGTCTAGCATATGTTTCTATTGTTGCTAATATGTTTCTCGCATCTATATTGGGATCTGCTAATGCTCAAGCTGCCATGATGAGTAAGGTAATGGTACCGGAGATGGAAAGAGAAGGATATGATCGTAATTTTTCCTCCGCATTGACATTGGCATCTTCCGTTGTAGCTCCAGTTATTCCGCCGAGTATGCTTTTCATTATTTACGGAACGCTTACTGGTGCATCCATTGGTGATTTGTTTATGGCCGGGATTATTCCGGGGATAATGATAGGAATAGGATTCATCATTCTTATCGGCTATATGAGCAAAAAACATAATTTTCCTAAGAGTGAACGGGCTACTTTGAATGAAGTCATTAAGAATTTTGTAGCGGTCGTTCCAGCGCTGTTAATACCTTTTGCCATAATTTTTGGTATTTTAAGTGGAATCTTCACGCCAACGGAGTCAGCAGCAGTTGCATGTATTATTGCGGTAATTATCGGTTTTTCATATAAACAATTGAAGGTGAACAACCTACCACAAATTTTCATAAGTACGGTGGTAAATACAGCAACAATTACGTTCCTAATTGTAACAGCAAACGTCTTTGGATTTATCATTGCATACGAACAAATTCCTCAAGCCCTTGCTAATGCAATGTTAGGCTTATCGGAAAGTCCGATAGTATTTCTTTTATTAGTGAATATTTTATTACTTTTGTTAGGTACGGTGTTGGATGGGATTGCTGCATTAATTATATTAGTTCCTGTTCTCATGCCACTTCTAGCAACCTATCAAATTGATCCCGTTCATTTTGGAGTGATCATTACGATTAACTTGACTATTGGATTACTTACACCTCCAGTGGGTACTGGGTTGTTCATTGTTTCTTCGGTAGCAAAGGTGAGTATGGAAAATTTAGTAAGAGCTATTATGCCATTTTTGGTAGTAACCATTATTATGCTAATGATACTGACTTATTGGGAGGATGTCGTTTTATGGATACCAAGTCTTTACTCCGATTAAAAAATGTGGAGTTCATTATATACTACTAGAACTAGCTTTTATGTAATTTCATTTTGGTCCTCTTCAATAGAGTATAAAGCCGTGTGGAGAGATGGGTGGCTTGGCTCATCTACATGACGGCTCTTCGTTTTCGAAAATAAGTAATTAAAATTTCATTAAGTAGAGGAAAATCGAAGGGAATTCTCGTATTTAATAGTAAAGTGAACCTATATGAGGGAGGATCATTTATGACCGGGGTTATTATAGAGAATAGTAAATGGACACCTTATCTCAAATACGGGGAAAGACGTTTTTATAGACGGAAATCTATCATTTATGAGGAAAAACAGGATGGTTTCCAAGGTTTTTATTATATAAGAAGTGGTCTCATTAAAATTTCATCTACTATTTATACAGGAAAACAACAGATTATTGATATCGTTTGTAGTGAAAATCCTTTTGGTGAACAAGTGGTAGACGGAGGATCCTATTTTTCAACTGCAACCGCTATAACTGATAGCATCGTTTATGTTTTTTCTATAGAACGTATACAGTCAGTCTTGAAAGAGGATGAAAACTTTAGAAAATTGTTTTATCAAAGTCTAATAGAAAAACTAAAAATATTATCAAATAATGTTTTATCCGATTCATTACCTTCTGAAATCTTATTGGCTCGAACTCTAATAATCTTAAAAGAAAAATTCATCAGTGACCAGTTTCCATTTACACAACAAGAACTTTGTTATTATACAAATTTAAATCGAAACACAATCTATCATATTTTCAAAAAGTGGAATGGTCGTGTTGCATCACTGGATAAAAGAAGCATCATTATTCACAACATAGGGGCATTAAAAGAAATTGCTGCTATAAAGTTCGATGCACATGAAATTTAAGTAGTTGTGAGGTGAATAGCAATTTGTTCGATTGGTCTGATTACTCTCAATATGCACAAGTGAAGAAGTTAAAGAAAAATGCAGTATTGTTCAGACAAGGAGATATCACAAATGGTTTTTATTACTTACTACATGGGAAAGCGATGATTAGTTTGTTACGAGATGATGGGTATGAACGCATTATCGATTTTGTCTTCCCGGGTTTCCTTATAGGTGAACAAACGCTTGATGGGAACGCCTCTTTTACAACAGCCGCATTAGTAACGGATTCCACATTATATTTTTTCTCTAAAGATCACTTTGAACGGATGACATATGAACACCCTGAAGTCTCTGAACAATTTGTACATTCCATCATTAAAAAGATGCGGATGCTCGTAGATATCAATATGATTTTAAACTCTCCAGTTGATGTACAGTTAGCGCACTTCTTATTAAATCTAAGAGAAAAAAAAGGAGACAATACCATTCATTTGACGCAAAAGTCTGTTGCAAACTATATAGGAAAATCTCGAGTATCCATATGGTCTGTGTTAAAAGAGTGGAAAAAAGAAGGAATTATCGAGATTACAAATCAAACATTCATTTTAAAAAATGCGGAAAAGATGAGGGAGAAAATTCAATCAATCCCTTCTTGACTTTTATCATTCCACTTTGATCTATTAAGAAATGTTGGGAAATTACAATAAAAAATGGGAAATGTTTATTGCTTAACAAACCTCCTTCTTGCCGTGTACTAAAATGGAGTAAATAGTAGACCTGAAAGGAGAAATTTAAATGTATACCACAAGTACAGCATTTCTGGAAGCGCTTCAAGAAGCTGGTGTTTCTTATATTTTTGCGAACTTCGGAAGCGACCATCCTGCAATTATTGAAAGTTTGACCGATGCATCACTAAAGAACAAAGATTTACCAAAAGTTATTATCAGCCCACATGAATTTGTAGCAATGAGTGCAGCACATGGATATGCGCAAGTGACAGGGGAACCACAGGCGGTTATTGTTCATGTGGAATGCGGGACACAAAATTTAGGAGGAGCTATACATAATGCATTTAAAGCAAAAATTCCAATGCTTGTCTTTGCAGGTGCATCTCCGTACACGCAGGAGGGGGAATTGTTAGGGAGTAGGAATGAATTTATCCATTGGTATCAAGACGTTAATGATCAGCGCGGTATCATGAGAGGATACTCTAAATATGATAATGAAATCCGTACAGGTAAAAATGTGAAACAACTAGTTCATCGTTCATTTCAGATTGCAAAAAGCGAACCACAAGGACCGGTATATTTAATGGGACCACGTGAAGTAATGGAGGAGGAAACGGAACGAGTAGAAATTGATACGAGCCTGTGGGAGCCGATTATAGGGAGTGCGTTGCCGGAAGAAGAGGTACATTCTCTAGTATCCGACTTATTAGGAGCAAAGAATCCAATCGTAGTCACTTCTTATTTAGGAAAAAAGGAAGCAGCAGTAAAGGAATTAATTAAGTTATGTGAAAAATTAGCTATACCAGTGCTGGAATCTGTGCCACAAATGATGAATTTCCCTGCAAATAATCCGATGCATTGTGGTTTTCAATGGAATGAAGATAAACAACATCCTATTTTAGAAGAGGCTGATTTGGTTCTAGCTATTGATAGTGATGTTCCTTTTATTCCAACAAAAAATAAACCACCTAAAGATGCAACGATTTATTATGTTGATGCAGATCCGCTAAAAGAAGATATGCCGTTATGGTATATTCCTTCAAAACGTTTTTTTCGTGCAGATTCAGAAATTGTATTAAATCAGATTAATAAATTAGTAGATCAATCAAGCATCGATAACTCTGCTGTTTCCACTAGACGATATAAAATTAGTTTGTATCATGAAAAAATGAAAAAAGTGATACGAGAAGCAGAAAAGCCCCAAGAAAATATTATTACACCAGAATACCTCACCGCATGTGTAAGGGAATTTGTAGATGAAAATACAATAGTCTTGAATGAAGCAATTACAAATTATGGTGTGGTAACGAATCATATTCGTGCAAGTGAAACTGGATCTTACTTCAGCAGTGGGGCTGGCTCTTTAGGATGGAACGGAGGAGCAGCACTTGGAATGAAACTTGCCCATCCAGATAAAACGGTAATCAGTCTGACCGGAGATGGTTCTTATTTATTTAGCGTTCCTTCTGTCGTACATACGATGGCAGAACAATATGATGCACCATTTCTGACGGTCATCTACAATAATCGTGGCTGGAACGCTCCGAAACATTCAACCTTAGGTGTTCATCCTGAGGGTATTGCCAAAAATGCCAATCAATTTTGGGTGAACTTCAGCCCCAATAGCGAACTTGCAAAAGTTGCTGAAGCTACTGGAAATGCCCATGCTGTAACAGTAGAAGACCCAAATAATGTAAAAGATGCGCTAAGAACAGCAATGGAACACGTAAAGAATGGTCGTTCTGCTGTATTAGATGTAAGAATTCCAAAAGTATAGGTATTATCCTAACCTTGAAAGGGGAGATTTTTTTCGCGAAAATAGCATTTGTTAAAGAAATCTTGTTCATCGATCTATAAATCTAATGAAAATGGAGGAGATAGGTAATGGAAACAACTCGTCAATGGAATACAGCAGAAGTAAATTTAGATAAGAAATATGGTCCACAGATCAATGGAGAAATGGTAGAACCAGTTAATGGCTATATCAATGCAGTGAATGCTTCTACAGGTGAAGTACTTGCTCAAATTGGTCGAGGTGGAAAAGAAGATATTGATAAAGCTGTAGGAGCGGCGAGAGCAGCTTTTCCAGCGTGGGCAGAAACCCCTATTGAAGAACGATCCATGTTGTTAAATAAGATTGCTGATGCTTTGGACGAAAATCAAGAACGCTTAAAATTAATTGAATCGATGGATACTGGAAGAGCAATTCATGAGTTTGATTTAGATTATAAATTGGCAATTAACCAGTTTCGTTATTTTGCAGGAGCGATTCTTACCCATTATGAAGGGGAATCCCGTCCAGTCGATAATGGTTATCTTATCACAAAGAAAGAACCACTTGGTGTTTGTGCTCAAATTATTCCTTGGAACGTACCAATGATTATGGCTTCCTTTAAGCTGGCACCAGCACTGGCAGCTGGCAACACACTTGTGTTGAAACCTGCTGAGGATGCATGTATTTCTGTATTGGAATTTGGAAAAATCATTTCTGAAATTTTACCAAATGGCGTTGTAAACATGGTTCCAGGTATAGGTGATGAAGCGGGTCAGGCACTTATTGATCATCCTGATATTGATAAGCTTGCATTTACCGGTAGTGTACCAGTAGGTCGCCTTGTTGGTAAAACAGCAGGGGAACGACTCCTTCCTGTCACATTAGAATTAGGTGGTAAAGCACCACATATCGTATTTCCTGATGTAGATATCGATACGGCGGTGGAAAATGCAACACTTGGATATACATTCTTTAATGGAGAAAGTTGTATTCTTGGTACTAGATTACTAGTTCATGATGATATTTACGATGAATTCACAGAAAAGTTAATCGAACGTGCGAAGCAAATTAAAATTGGACCACCAACTGACCGTTCAACAAGGTTAGCTTCTCTAATCAATGAGAAACAAGGGGAAAAAGTATTGAATTACTTTGATATCGCTAGGGAAGAGGGAGCGAAAATTCTTTACGGAGGTAATCGGGTAACAGTACCAGGGCACGAACATGGATACTTTATAGAACCAACGATTATCGAAGCGGAACCTAATATGAGAATTGCTCAAGAAGAGATTTTTGGACCAGCGGCTACCATTACCCGTTGGAATAATGTGGAAGAAGTTATTAAAATGGCAAACGATGTAGAATACGGTTTAGCAGCAGGAATTATGACAGAGAACATGGAGAATGCATTTGTTGTTGCTAATAAACTAGAGGCAGGAAGTGTTTGGATTAACTCTTACTTCAACTTCCAAACTGGTGCTCCATTTGGTGGATATAAGAACAGTGGAGTTGGTAGAGAATACAGTAAACAAGCTCTAAATGAATATAGCCAGTTGAAAACAATTGTGGCTGCGTATAAGAGGCCACCATTGGGAACTTTTCTGTAAAAGTACAGAACAATGTGAAAAACAATTTAATATTGCTAGTACAATCGTTTAGTTGTACTAGCTTTTATTCCTAGTCGTAATAGAAATAGGACAAATCACACTATCAATTAGTTGAGAGGTATTCATAATGTAAGTTGTAACGCCTTAGTGGATCGATGTTAGATATACAGAAAGTTTCTGTAACTATAATTATCTAATTATTATTAATATTTAAACAGTATATAAACATTGCAACAAGGTTAAAAAAAGGTTGAGGAGAGGAAAACGATGGATACGATAAAATCTAAAACATTGACAGAATTAATGGGGAAAATACTTGATAACTCTATTGAAGTAGTGGACTTAACGCAAGTACTTAATGAGGAAACACCAGTAATTTCTTTACCAGATCCGTTTGTTGATACGAAGGGGTTTTCAATCGAGCAAATCTCAAAATATGATGAGAATGGTCCTTTCTTTTATTGGAATAATTTTACGATGGGGGAGCATTGTGGGACGCATTTTGATGCGCCAGTTCACTGGGTCACAGGAAAAAATCATCAGCCTGTCGATCAAATTCCAGTTAAAAGACTGATTGGGGAAGCAATCGTCATTGACATAACAGAAAAGTGTGAAATAGATCCTGATTATTGTTTGACGATTGCAGACATCGAAGCGTTTGAAAAAAAACACGGAAAAATCCCAAGCCATTCCTGGGTGCTCATTTATAGTGGGTGGGCTAAATATGGCGATGACCATGAGAAATTTTTCAATGTAGGGGAAGATGGACAGCCGCATACACCAGGAACAACAGTAGAAGCTGCAAAGTTCTTAGCTTATGAACGGGATATTTTAGGAGTCGGGGTTGAAACAGTGGGGACCGATGCAGGTATGGCTGCTTCATTTGAGACGCCTTTTCCAAATCATCATTTTATGCATGAAGCTAATAGATATGGGCTTGCTTCCCTGTCGAACTTAGATAAGCTTCCACCTAGAGGTTCCATATTGATAGCTACTCCTTTAAAAATAGAAAATGGTAGTGGAAGTCCCGTACGTGTTCTAGCTTTAGTTGAAAAATAAGATGTAGTTTTGACTCTAAATAAAAACCTTTGGAGGTAGAAAATGACGAGTAAATATAGGGATATAATAAATCCTGAAGAAATACATGATCCAATCGGGTATTCCCATGTTACGATTCCTAAAGGTAATAAGTTAGTCTTTTTATCAGGGCAAGTAGCTTGGGATAAAAATATGAACGTCGTGAATGTCGGTGATTTTGCTAAACAGACAGATATGGTGTATCAAAACCTTTCCTATGCTTTAGAAGAAGTGGGCGCAACTTGGGATCATATCGTAAAAACAACCGTCTACACAACAAGGCCTACTGAATATGAAATCATCGGAGCGACAACAGCGAAATACTTTGGGGAAGCATCCCCCACCTGCTCAGACAATTGTTGGGGTTACTGGTCTAGCCTTGCCTGAATTCTTGATTGAAATTGAAGCAATTGTTGTTATGTAGTCTTGTGAAAATTCTAGGATAGAAACAGTTTCCGAAATAAATTGGAAACTGTTTCTTTTTCATTGTGATTTAAAGAATGTGGTGTTTTTTAAAATTAGACAAACTAATTATTAAAAAGTTTTGGACATTTCACATTATGAGATTACGAGATTGAGTGTTGAATGCGTTTTCAATATAGTGAAGATAACAAGAAAAGGAATGGAGGTAGTTAGGAAAATGGATCCAAAAGAATTAAGGAACTGTTTAGGTCATTTTGCCACAGGCGTTACTGTTGTGACGTGGAATGATGATACTGGCAATCGAAGAGGGATAACCATCAATTCATTTACATCTGTTTCATTAGATCCTCCACTTGTGCTTATATCCATAGATAAACAAACGAAAGCGTACCATGACCTGAAAGGCAGACCTTTTATTATTAATATTTTATCAAGCAAACAAAGATTACTTGCCCTTCAGTTTGCTGGCAAGCCACAAGAGGGATTAGCAGTTGAATGGAAAGAGGATTCCAAGCTTGGTCCAAGACTTGATCATACAGTTGGGACAATTGAATGCTTCCCTTGGAAGCAATATGATGGCGGCGATCATGTATTATTTTTAGGAAAAGTAAAGGATTTCTCCTATGACGAGAAAGATAGTTTGTTGTTTTTTAAAGGGCAATTTTTAAATACTCAAGATGATTCAGTTGTTAATAATTAATTAGAGGGGGGACTTATTAATGAGTATCAGAACAGGAAATCAGTATATCCAATCGATAAAAAGTAAAAATCCGGAAGTGTGGTTAGGTGGAGAAAGAGTCAACAATGTTGTTGATCACCCGTATTTTGCGCAGTCTGTAAAAGAAATTGCGAAACTATATGATATGCAGCATGATGCAGAATACCAAGATAAAATCACGCATATTAGTGAGGACGGTACACGGGTAAACAATTCATTCTTAAATCCAACAGAACCAGAACATTTACAAATGAGAAGGAACGTGTTTGAAATCTGGGCCGAGTCAACATTTGGATTGATGGGAAGAACACCAGACTTTTTAAATACAGTAATTACGGGAATGGCTGCGAATGATTGGTTCTTTAGAAAATATGGTGAACAATACGGAGACAACATCATCAATTATTACAAATATGTGAGAGATAATGATTTATTTTTGACGCACGCGATTGTTAATCCACAAAATGACCGTAGCCAATCATCTCATGGTCAACAAGAAGAATTTACTCATTTGGGAGTTGTTAAAGAAACACCTGAAGGATTGGTTGTACGTGGGGCTAAAATGTTGGCGACACTTGCGCCAATTACCGAAGAAGTTATTATTTATTCGTATCCTGGTTTCAGTCCCGGAGATGAAAAATATGCGATTTCATTTGCTTTACCGATTGATACACCAGGACTTCGTTTATATTGTCGTGAACAAGCACAGTCAGGAGAACGTTCTACGTGGGATCATCCATTAGCTTCCCGATTTGAAGAATCAGATGCACTCATAGTATTTAATGATGTAATTGTTCCATGGGATCGGGTTTTCATCAATCAAAATGTAGAGGCTGGAAACATGCTTTATCCGAGCACCGGAATTAACCAGCAGCCGTCCCACCAGTCAGCGGTAAGAGGTCTTGCGAAAATCTCTTTTGTATCAGATGTTGCTTGCTCCATTGCTGATGCTATAGGTGTGGATGGATTCTTGAATGTGCAGAATCAGTTATCTGAAGTAATCCAATCTGCCGAAACGATTCGGGCATTAGTAAGAATAGCAGAAAAAGAGTATGAAGTTACGAAAACTGGTGAATTGAGGCCGAATTTGGTTCCGCTTGAGACGATTCGTGGAATACTGCCACATGCATATCCTAGAGCAATTCAAATATTGCAGACAATTGGAGCCGGTGGTTTATTAATGTCTCCAACTGAGGCAGACTTCAATAATCCTGCTATTTCAGAGGAAATGAATCGATATTATGTAGGAAGAACAGATGTGTCTTCGGAAAGAAGAGTACGCTTGTTTAAACTAGCTTGGGACCTCTGTGGTGAAGCTTTTGGGCAAAGGCTTGTTCAGTATGAACGTTATTACTCAGGAGACCCGGTTAGAAAGATGGGAATGTTCTACAAAGCGCATAAGCGTAAGAACCCTTCTTATCCTCGAGTAGATAGGGCACTAAAAGAAGGGCTTGAAATGGCAAAGGGAAGTAAATCGAAAGCTTAACAGATTAATATAGTTAAAAATTCGTGATAAAGGAGTAGGAATAGTGAAAACGCATTGTTCCCAAACACTCAATTTAAATGGTTCAGTCATTACAATCGGTGCTTTTGATGGTGTCCATAAAGGCCATCAAAAAGTAATAGAACGGTTGGTTGAACAGGCTGAAATATTTGGTGTGCCAAGTGTTGTGTACACATTTGACCCACCACCTAGAGCTTATTTTCAACAGGTACAAATATTATCAACCTATGAAGATAAAATGATTAAACTAAGTAAACTTGGAATTGATCATGTGGTTATTGCGACCTTTAATTCTGAATATATAAACAGGACAGCTGATTCCTTTATCGATGAATTAGCTCTGTTGAAACCGTTTAACATTATTGTTGGGGAAGATTTTAGGTTTGGGCATAAGAGAACAGGGGATATTAAGCTGCTTAGAGAGCATTTTCAAGTTGAAACGTTAAACCCAGTATGTTGTTCAAAAGGACAAAGAATTTCGTCAACCCGCATACGGGAATTGATTTCTAACGGGAAGCTGGAGCAGGCTATTCCTCTCCTTAAATAAAATAAATGGAGGTATGGATAATGGGAAGAGAATTTAAAGCAAATAGTTTACTAAGTTGGATTGAGGAGAATAAAGATCAACTACAGCCGCCGGTTAATAATAAGGAAATGTTTCCTGGTTCAAATATGATTGTCATGATGGTTGGAGGACCGAATAGACGACGCGATTTCCATATTAGTCCTGCAGAAGAGTTTTTCTATCAAATTAAGGGCGATTGTTACGTAGAAATCATTAACGATGCTGGTGAAAGAGAAGTTATCACTGTTAAAGAAGGGGAAGTCTTCCTATTACCAGCTAATGTACCTCATTCTCCACATCGAGTTGCCGATACAATTGGAATGGTCATAGAAGAGCCTCGTAATGGAGAGGAAGAGCATATGGTTTGGTTCTGCGATAAATGTAATCACGAAATGCATCGCGTAACGTTACAACTAACGGATATCGGAACACAGTTGAAGGCAGCTATAAATGAATTCAATTCTAGTGAAGATTTAAGGTCTTGCGATCAGTGCGGAAATGTCATGCCAGAAGAAGTAGGGTTGTGGAAATGAGAGTAGACTTTCATACACACATCATACCCGAAGATATTCCAAATTTCGTAGAGAAGTTTGGTGGCGGTCGTTGGCCTACTTTAGAAAAAACGTGTTCTTGCGGAGCAAATATAATGGTCGAAGGAAAAGTCTTCCGTGAAGTGACCAATCAAGTATGGAGCCCTGAAAAACGAATTGAAGATATGGATAGAGAAGGTGTCGACATTCAAGTGTTGTCACCTATCCCAGTAACATTTTCTTATTGGGCGAATCCTAAAGAAGCAGAAGAAATGGCAAAAATTCAAAATGATTTCATCGCCGAGACGGTTAAAAAATACCCGAATCGATTTATTGGACTAGGAACAGTTCCACTCCAAGATATAGATGTGTCCATACGTGAAATGGAAAGATGCGTAAAGGAACTAGGTTTAAAAGGGATTGAAATCGGAACGAATGTAAATGGAAAAAATCTAGATGATCCAGAGTTCACAAACTTCTTTAGGAAAGCAGAGGAATGGCAAGTTCCATTGTTTATCCATCCTTGGGAAACTCTTGGAAGAGAGCGTTTTCCACGCCATAATTTTATGTATACGGTAGGAATGCCAAGTGAAACTGCTCTTGCAGCAGCAAGTTTGATTAATGGGGCTGTCATAGAGAAATTTCCTAACTTAAAAGTTTGTTTCGCTCACGGTGGTGGTTCTTTTCCATACATCTTGCCAAGGTTGGATCAGGGGTGGAATGTATGGCGGGATCTTCGAATAATAAGTAAACCACCTAGCCACTATACAAAAAACTTTTATTTTGATTCATTGAATTACGACCCGCAAAACCTGAAGTATTTAATTGAACGTTTTGGCCACGAAAGAGTAGTCATGGGTTCGGACTATCCCTTCCTATTAAGGGAAATTGTACCTGGCAAAGTGATAGATGAAACGACAGAACTTACGGAAGAAGAAAGAAAAGCCATATTAGGCAAGAATGCATTAGAGTTCTTGAATGTTGATATAAAGGAAGTGGTTCAAAAATGATGACACCTGAAGAAAAATTACAGGAGCTTGGATTAGAATTGCCTTCCCTAAGACCGACTGTAGGTAATTATGTCAGTTGCATTCGCACAGGTAACTTACTTTTTACAGCTGGGCAAGGAGTGGATCAATTTCACGGAAAGCTTGGCCAAGAACTGACAACTGAAGAAGGGTATGCAGCAGCGCAACAGTCGATGCTTAATCTCCTTTCAGTTGTAAAGAATGAAATAGGTGATTTAAGTAAGATTAAACAGTTTGTCAAACTCCTGGTCATGGTAAATTCTACACAAGAATTTACAGAACAGCCCAAGGTAGCGAATGGTGCGTCTGATTTACTTGGAAAAGTGTTTGATGAAAAAGGGAAGCACGGTCGTTCAGCAGTAGGCATGGCTCAATTACCGAATAATACAGCAATTGAAATAGAGATGATCATCGAAGTAGAAGATTAGGAGGAACATAGATGGCAAAAGAAGTCGTAACGAACAAAATTGACATCAAGGATGCGAGATTATTTATAGATGGAGAATATATTGATTCTTATACCAACGAAACATTCGACTCTATCAATCCGGCAACCAATGAGAAACTAGCATCTATCGCCCAAGCGGATGAAAAGGATACAAAGTTAGCAATTGAAGTTGCACATCGTGCATTTCAAAGTGGTGTTTGGAGTAATATGCCAGTTGAACAAAGGTCGGAGATTCTTTGTAAAATGTCGGACCTAATTTTAGAGAATGTTGAAGAACTAAGTTTTATTGAAACGTTGGATGTTGGAAAGCCAATCAAGGAGAGTAGGGGATTTGATATTCCTAGAGCAGCATCTAATTTTCGTTTTTTTGCAGAAATGGCTAAATACGTAGTACAAGAACATTATGACATGAGTAAATTCATGTCCTATAGTCAATATGCTCCGGCTGGGGTGACGACTCTTATCATACCGTGGAATCTTCCTTTTATGCAATTGACTTGGAAGGCCTCAGCAGCACTTGCTGCAGGAAATACGGTTGTAGTTAAGCCAGCCTCGTATACACCGCTTAGCGCTATAAAATTAGGAGAAATCGCAAATGAAGCTGGATTGCCTCCTGGCGTCTTGAATATCATTACTGGTCCTGGGAGCATAGTTGGAACTGAATTATCAACGAATCCTCTTGTTCGTCGCTTGTCATTCGTTGGGGAATCTTCAACAGGAAAGACGGTTATGCAAAATGCTGCTAAAAGTCTTATCCCTGTTTCACTTGAACTCGGTGGAAAGTCCGCAAATATCGTTTTCGAAGATGCTGATTTAGATGAGGCTGTGGAAGGATCCATCGATGCCGTTTTTAGAAATCAAGGGGAGATTTGCTTAGCTGGATCTCGAATACTAGTTCAAGAGAGTATCTATGATACGTTTTTAGATAAATTTGTAGAATCTGTTAAAAAAATTAAAGTTGGAGACCCGACAGATGAGAATACCGATATGGGTGCACTCGTATCGAAGAGTCATCTTGAAACTGTTGATAACTACGTTCAGATTGGAATAGAAGATGGGGCTAAGTTGGCGTATGGTGGTGAAAAAGTGAAAGGATTGGAAAAAGGAAATTTCTATATGCCAACTGTATTATACGATGTAGATAATAAAATGAGAGTAGCTCAAGAAGAAATTTTCGGCCCTGTTCCAGTAATTATACCTTTTAAAACAGAAGAAGAAGCCATTGAAATAGCAAATGATTCGATTTACGGCCTTGCTGGAGTGGTTTGGACAAACGATTTAAGAAGAGCGCATCGCGTCACTTCCTTGATTGATTCAGGCTTGTTATGGGTAAATTGCTGGTATGTCCGTGATCTACGTACCCCTTTTGGAGGCTCCAAGGCTAGTGGAATTGGTCGAGAAGGCGGTAGACATAGTTTTGATTTTTATACAGAGGCGAAAACAATTACATTCAAAAAGTAAAGGACGTTTCGGAAAGGTGGACTCAGTTCACCTTTTCGTTTATTTAAAATAAGTAAACATTTTTCTTAAGTGTCTAGATTGTTCGCATACTGGTGTGTAAATTCCTAGGGAGGTGAGATATTGAAATGACGTTAAAATTCTTTAATTACGCAAGGGAACTAATACAAGCTGAAGAAATGGCAGTAGAAATTAAAGCCCTTACAGACCGTAATAAAAATCTCACGGTCCAGGATGCTTATCAAATTCAGTTAGAGAGCGTTAAATTAAAAACAGAACAAGGGAAAAGAGTCATAGGAAAAAAAGTTGGTCTAACGAATAAAGCAATGCAACAAATGTTAAATATCGATGAACCAGATTATGGTCATCTGTTTGAGGATATGAAGGTAAATAACGGTGATACCGTGAACGTGGATTCTATGATAGCACCAAGAGTAGAAGCCGAGATAGGCTTTGTGCTAAAGGAGGACTTGCGGGGTCCGGATATTACATTTTTAGATGTTATTATGGCGACTGATTACGTTGTTCCTACTATCGAAATTATTGATAGCAGGATAGCTGATTGGAAAATCGAGCTAGTAGATACTGTTGCCGATAACGGGTCGTCTGCCAAGGTTGTAATAGGTCAAAACAGGAAAAGTTTAGATGAAATTAATTTACGTACAAATGGAATGATTTTGATGAAAAATAAAGAAATTGTTACAACAGGTTCAGGATCAGCCGCTTTAGGTCATCCGGCTGAAGCAATAGCTTGGCTTGCAAATAAGCTTTCTGAATTCGATATTGTTTTAAAAAAGGGGGAGTTAATTTTACCCGGGGCTTTATCCTTTGCTGTCCCTGTTTCAAAAGGAGACAAGATTGTAGCTGATTTTGGTGTACTTGGAAAAGTAAGTGTTTTATTCAAATAGGACTAATTAGATTAGAAAATGGAGGTGTGCCAGTTACATTGAAAACAATCGACAACAAAGATATTATCGAATATCTACTTTATGCTGAAAGGGATGCGCATGAAGTCAGTAAAATAACAAACGAATACCCTGAAATTACCATCGAGGAAGCATACGTATTGCAAGATGGTTTATTACAAAGGCGATTGAAAGAAAACAATACAAAAACAATAGGCATGAAATTAGGGCTGACTAGTACTGCAAAACAGGAAATGATGGGTGTAAAGCAACCCATCTATGGGTATTTGCATAAAGATATGCTTGCTTATGAATGGGAGCCATTATCTTGCTCGGAATTGATTCATCCGAAAATTGAACCTGAAATTGCATTTTTTATTAGTGAAGATATCCAAGGAGAAAATATTACGGAAGAGGACATTTCACAAGCAACTAAATATGTTGCTCCAGCCTTGGAAATTATCGACAGTCGATATAAAGACTTTCGTTTTACTCTCGTCGATGTTGTAGCTGACAATTGCTCCTCAGCTAAATTTGTAGTAGGTAGTAATCTCCAGTCTCCACATTCTATTGATGTAGGTAACATCGGAATGGTCATGTCCAAAAATGGAAAAGTGGAACAGACTGGTTCAAGTGCAGCGGTATTAGGGCACCCATTAAAAGCAATGGCATGGGCTGCGAATCTTCTTGGAAAAAGAGATAAAGGGTTCAAAAAAGGGGATATTGTTTTAAGTGGTGCGATTTCCGAAGCAATTTCTCTTGAAGCTGGAGATAAAGTGGTGGTTGACTTTGATAATCTTGGCACAGTTTCCATATCATGCACTGATTGAATCCAATCTGTTTTAGGCGGCCTCGTTTTTGGACTTAAGAAAAACAACAGTCGCGCAAGGCATTCGCTAAAGCCTAATAGCGAATGCCTTGCTTTCTAGAAAAATGATAAAAAGGGGACTTTTATTATGATAAAACCTAGTAAACTGGGCTATGCTGATTTTGCTGCAAAGGATATCGAGGCAATGGAACATTATTACACCGAGGTGATGGGGCTTTCATTAGTAGAGGAAGGGGATGATGGTAAAAGATATTTAAGTACAGGGCTTGACCATCATAATATGGTTTTAATCCCTTCTAATGAAAGTAATTTACGATGCATCGGTTTTCAATTAGATAGCGATGTATTGCTTCAAGATGCTAAAAAAGAATTACAAAAACAAGGTATTTCGGTTGAACTTAAATCCGATGCCAGGCCAGGTATTTCGGAATTGCTAGAGTTAAAAGATCCCGATGGTTTTATTATACATCTATATACAAATATGGAAATGCCTGCACCGCGTTTTAAAGAACATGGAATTGCCCCAAATAAATTGGGACATTTAGCATTAGGGTCGATGGATTCTATAAAGTCAGCAAAGTTTTATCAAAATATTCTTAAGTTTGATTACACGGATAAAATTGGCGAGAGGGCCAATTTCTTAACATGTAATACCGATCATCATGTACTTAATATTTCAAGCCTCGGGAAATACATTGGATCCCCTAATTTATATCACCTGGCCTTTGAACTTAGAGATGCCAGCCATCAATACAGAAGCTTGGATATCCTAGCCAAAAACAACATCCCCGTTGTTTGGGGACCGACTAGACACACAGCTGGTCATAATATCGCAGCTTATCATCATGATCCAGATGGTAATTTAGTTGAATTATTTATAGACATGGATCAGTTAATTCCTGGACTCGGCTATTTCAATCCGCGACCATGGCATGAGGAATTCCCTTTGAAACCTAGATATTGGGCTGATAATGTGGCATGGGGGACAGCTTATGAAAAAACCTTATTTGAACATGCCTTAAAAAAATTTCAGAACATCACGAACTAAGATGGTAATTTAATAATTATTTAGATTAAAAATATCGCTTACACTTAAGTTGTTTATAGGAGGTGATAGTAATTATCAAATACTTGCAGCAAGCAAATTAAAATCCAATTCAGTTTGGGGGGGCGAAAATTGGAAAAAAACAAAGTGCAACAAATCATTGAAAGAGAAAAAGGATTGCAACAGGGCTTAACTACGAGACAGTTAACGATGATTGCCATAGGTGGAGCAATAGGGACAGGTCTATTTTTAGGAAGTGGATTAGCAATTGGATTAGCCGGACCGAGCGTTATTTTAAGTTATGCAATAGGGGCTCTTATCGCATTAATGTTAATGGGGTGTCTTGCGGAAATGACTGTTGCACACCCGACATCGGGATCATTTGGGGCTTATGCAGAAAGTTATATTAATCCTTGGGCAGGGTTTGCAGTTCGGTATTCTTATTGGTTCTGTTTAGTGCTGGCAATTGGTACAGAGGTAACAGCGGTGGCGATTTATATGAGTTATTGGTTTCCGACAGTTCCTGGATTCGTTTGGATTATTGTTTTTTCAGCAGCATTATTATACGTCAATGTTACAAGCGTCAATGTGTTTGGGACCGTTGAATACTGGTTGTCATTAATAAAAATTATCGCAATTGTAGGATTTATCCTTTTGGCTGTTTATGTAATCATTGGTGCGGATAGTTCTTCTGCAATTACTTTTCAAAACTATACAAATGATGGAGGTTTTTTTCCAAATGGGTTTTGGGGAATGTGGATTGCTATTTTCGTTTCCTTGTTTAGTTATTTAAGTATTGAAATGATAGCGGTTAGCGCTGGTGAAGCAAAAGAGCCTCAAAAAGCTGTTCCAATTGCTTTAAAATCAGCAGTTGTAAGACTTGTTCTATTTTATATTTTAACACTTTCATTAATGCTAGTAATCGTACCTTGGGGGTCAGCTGGTGTAGAGACGAGTCCGTTTGTAAAAGTAATGGAGATTCTAAGTATCCCTGGAGCTGCAGGTGTGATGAACTTTGTTATTTTAGTCGCCGCGTTGTCCGCCATGAACAGTCAACTGTATATTTCTACACGGATGATGTTTTCGTTATCTCGTGCTGGATTTGCACCAAAAGCCTTAGGGAAATTAAATAAAAATTCTGTACCAGCAACAGCGTTAGCTATATCTGTTATTGGAATTGCTATTGCTACAGTTATTACCATTATTGCTCCAGAAACAGCTTTTGGCACAATGGTATCCATATCAAGTTTTGGAGCAATGTTTACTTGGTTTATGATTTTTATTACCCATTTATTTTTCAGGAAAAAATGGAAACAATCCGGAAATAAAAAGTTGCCTGTACGAATGATTGGCTATCCATATTTAACCATTTTGGGAGCTATTTTACTAGTGGCTGTTGTTGTCTCCACATGGTTCTCTGTAGAGTTTAAAGCAACTTTGATTGTCGGTGTGCCTTGGCTCATATTTATAACAATTGCTTATTTTATTTGGAAAAATATAAATCAAAAACGAGACTTAGACATAGATGACCAAAATGAAGTCCAAGATATGTAATAATAACAAATAAGAGAGAACGGACTATCCATGGGCAACCATAGGTTATAAAAATAGTAGAATATAAAAAACCTAATACATTTGCTATATAATGGGCGAATGTGTTAGGTTTTTTAATATTTAAAGCTCTCTAATAACTGCCCGAACCGGACTTGCATCTCCTCCATAAATGGATAGAGGTAATGCAATTAACTCATATTTACCTGGATTCACATGTTTTAGTACTAAGTTTTCTAAAATATATACCCCGTTCTGATGCAATGAATGATGGGCACTTAAGCTCTTGCTTTCAACAGGATCAACGGAAGGGCAATCCGTACCAATTAAATGGATTCCTTTTTCCTTTAAAAACGGACCGATATCTTCTCGTAAGACAGGAAAACTTTCTGGAAACTGCTGATCTTTTCTGTCCAATGAGCGAAGTAAGAGGCGACTGACTCCATCCAGATCAAATCCTTCAAGCTCTTTTCGACCGATCATCGTATGACCTCGAACATCAACAACTGTCGTCGTGCCAACAAATAAGGAGATATCTAGCTCATGCACCTTTTTCCCCGCATTATCATAATGAAACGGAGCGTCAACATGGGTACCCGTATGAACACTAGTAGAGATTTCTCCAATATTTACTGATTTTGTCTGTTCTTTTGTAAAGCTTAGCTGATAGGTAAAGGGGGTATCTCCAGGCCATGTTCCGATATCATTTGTTAACGTCATCGAAATATCCATCCATTGTTTCTTCTTCATTATTAATCACCTGCTTTAACTTCTATTTTAAATAAATCCTAAAGTATTAATTAGCACGATAACAATGGTGACTGGTACAATCCATGTCATTAATTTTCTCCATATCGTGTATATTTCTGGTTTCACGGTGCTGCTGAGTAGAAATTCTTCTTTGACTAGTGCTTGATCCATTCTATGAATGATAAAGATGGAGATCAATAAATTTCCAAGTGGCAGCATAAGATTACTAACTAAGAAATCGGTAGCATCAAACACTGTTTTATCAAAAATCAGCACATTTTGGAATAAACTTGATGATAAGGCAGCAGGGATTGCGGCAATAAAAATAATCAGTCCACTTAAACTTGTAACACTTTTTCTTTCTCTTTTTCCATCTGCTGTAAATGCAGCGACAATAATTTCATATAAACTAAATGATGATGTTAAAGTAGCAAAGAGAAATAATAGAAGAAATAGACTAAGAAACACTTCTCCAAATGGCATTTGAGCAAATGCTTGAGGGAGTACCATAAACAAAAGCCCCGGTCCCTCTGCTGGTTCATATCCAAATGCAAACACAACAGGAAAGATGGCAATCCCCGCCAAGAAAGAAACGATGATATTCATTGTAACAACCCATCCTGCAGAGAAGGAAAGGCTAATATCCTTTTTCAAATAAGAACTATAGGTCACCATACACGAAAACCCAACTGCTAAGGCGAAAAACGACTGACCAAGGGCATAAAGGATGGACTCGGAAGTAATATTGGTAAAATCAGGCGCTAAGAAAAAACGGATTCCCTTCATCGCACCTTCTAAAGTTACTGCTCGAACAACTAGAATAATGAAAAAGATAAATAATAGAGGCATTAAATATTTATTTACCTTCTCAATTCCTTTTTGGACTCCTAACGCAATAACCGCAATATTAATTAGAGTGAAAATAGCAAGGCCTAGAAACGTAATCCATGGTGTGCCAGTTACCATCCCGAATAACTCTGGGTAATTTACTCCATCCCCAATTATCGCTCCAAAAATGGATAGCCCACTGTAAATCAACACCCAACCACCGACAACGCTATAAAAAGAGAGCAGCAAAAAACAGCCTAAAACACCAAATCTTCCAATCCATACCCAAAAACCGTCTGGAGCAAGTTTTTTATAGGCACTAATGGCTTCCTTTCCAGATCCACGCCCAATAATATATTCAGAGATTAATAGTGGAAAGCCAATTAATACCGTAAAAATAACAAAAATAAGGAAGAAGGCACCACCACCACTTGTGCCAGTCACATACGGGAATTTCCAAATCGCACCTAAGCCAATTGCTGCTCCTGCAGACGACATAATGAACCCAAATTTAGATGACCACTGATTATTGTTCATCTATATCCTCCTTTTAAATAGATGATAGAGGCACTAAAATTCTGTTCGAACATCCCATAACTCTGGGAAGAACCGATGATCTAGTACGTTTTTCAGATAGCCTACACCTGATGATCCGCCAGTACCAACTTTATGGCCAATAATTCTTTCCACAGTCTTCATATGACGAAACCGCCACTGTGACAATGCATCTTCTAAGTCAACAAGTTTTTCCGCCAATTGATATAGTTCCCAGTTATCTGAAGCATTTTCATATACTTTTTTCCATGCATTCTTTACACTAGCTTCTGCTTCATATGTCTTAGAGTAATCTCGATTTAAAACTTGAGAATGAATATCGAATCCCGCTCTGTCTAAGGCTCTAATGGCGACATCATAAATACTTGGTTGATAAAAAGCTTTTTGTAACATATCGTATATTTTCTGATCCTTCTTATAAATTTTTAAAATAGCATCTTTCTTATAACCAAGAGCAAATTCTAACAATCGATATTGATAGGACTGAAACCCTGATGCATTTCCAAGTATATCGCGAAACTCTAGATATTCTGCTGGTGTTAGCGTGGATAGTACTTCCCATGCTTGAATTAACTGATACTGTATTCGGGTAACACGTGCAAGCATTTTAAACGCGGGTTGAATGTCTCCATTATCAATAGCAACTGTAGCTGCTCTCAATTCGTGTAAAGTTAGTTTCATCCATAGTTCTTGAACTTGGTGAATTATGATAAATAACGGCTCATCATGATGGCTGGAAATGGGTTTTTGACTGGATAGTAAGCCATCCAACTGCAAATAATCGGCATACGTCATATTATTTCGGAAATCCGTATGAATGCCTTTTTCTTCCCTCGTATAGTTAGTCATTATATTCTAATCCCTCCTCTAAATGTATGCGCATACAATGTAACCTATTGTTAACCCTTAAGACACAACTTCACGCTTGTTTTCAAATTTCTTATAGCTTTCTTCCTTCATAATTTTATTTAAAACTTGAACAACGTGCCATACATCTTCAAACGTATTATAAAGTGCAGCAGGGGCTAAGCGTATTCCAGACGGTGGACGGAAATCTGGGATAATATTTTCTTGTTTCAATGTCTTACAAATTCGGGCTGCTTCAGGATGTTCCAAATAGATATGTCCACCTCTTCTATAGTCTTCTTTTGGATTTGCTATAGTGAATCCATATTCAATTAAAGTTTTATCGATTAATGCCATCATATATTCCGTTAGTTTAAGAGATTTGGAACGTATTTTTCCGATTCCTATTTCTTGAAACATTTCCAATGAACCAAGTAATGGCGCAGCACTTAAAACATGGGGTGTTCCAATTTGGAGTGCTCCAGCGGTCTCAGAAGGATTCATCGTTAAATCCATATCAAACTGCTTTGTTTTATCAGAGCCAAACCAGCCACCAAGACCAGGAGCTTTTGGCAAATGTTTTTCATTAACATAGATTCCTGCAGGGGAACCAGGGCCACCATTTACATATTTATACGTACACCAAAACGCAAAATCAACATCCCATTTATCCAATGAATGCGGAATTGCTCCAATCGAATGACATAAATCAAAGCCTACTAAAATTCCAAACTGATGTGCTTTTTCCGTAATACGCTTCATATCAAGCAATTGTCCGCTTCGATAGATCACACTTGGGAAAACAGCCAATGCGACTTCATCTGTCATCGAATCGATAATATCTTCTTCAACTAACGTATGTCCATCTCTTGATTTTACGAGAATAAGATGTTCCTCAGGATTGAAGCCCCGTAATTTTAGATGACTTTTAATTGCATAAATATCGGAAGGGAAATTCAATTCATCTGCTAAGATTTTTGTCCGTTTTCCATTTGGTTTATAAAATGTTGCCAGGAGTTGATGGAGATTTATTGTTGTTGATCCGGTTATGATTACTTCTTCTTTTTTAGCTCCAACAAGATAGGTACTCTGTTCTCCTAACTTTTCTGATAAATAAAACCAAGGATGTTTCCCATTTGTCCATCCATCAATCCCCTGAGTTTTCCAACTGTCTAACATATAAAACAAGGAATTTTCAGCCCGTCTTGACAAAAGACCCAAGGAATTGCCATCCATATAAATCGTATCTGATTGACGATAGAATTCATGTTGATAAACGCTTAACTCATCTTCTTTATCAAGCTGACGTGCAAACTCAATTGATGTATCTACATTTGTTTTACCCAAACAGACCACCGCCTATAATATATTCTGAATAATCTTATAATAATCCACTTCTGATACATTGTCAATGACATAATGTCAACGAATAAAAATCGGAATGTAGGTAGAGCACTTCTTTGTTATAATAAATTCATCTGAATTTTCTAATTAAACTGGAGGGCAAAGCAAATTGGATCAATTGAATAACTTAACCAAGCGTCAGCGGCAAGCAATGGAAACAAGAGAGAGATTACTAACCTCTGGAAAATGTTTATTTATAAGAAATGGATTTCAGAAAACAACAATGACTCAGATTAATAAACAAGCCCGTACCGGTTACGGCACAGCATATGTGTATTTTAAAAATAAGGATGAACTTTTTATTCATTTAATAGACCATGTGATGGAAAAAATGTATGAGGTTGCTAATCTTCCGTTTTCTCCAGAAACGAGGGAGGAGGCTTACTCATTAATTCATAACCAGGTGGAGAAATTTTTAATTGCAGCGGTAGAAGAAAAACAAATCATGGCTGTTATAGAAGAAGCAATAGGAATTTCATCTACTGTTAGAGAAAAATGGAACATAATCCGTAACCGGTTTGTCGCAGGAATAACTCGGGACATTACCACCGTCCAACAGAAGGGGTTGGCCAAAAGAGAAATGGACGCTTCACTCATAGCAAAAGGTTGGTTTTATATGAATGAGCAGCTCATGTGGGACCTTGTCACCAATCGAATAAATGATTCAGTCGAGAATATTGCGAATGCCTTAACAAAATTATATACTGGTGGATTATATATGAATTAATAATAGGACCTTATAATTGGAATTGCACGAGAGTGGTTTGAAAATTAAGGATAGAAGCGCATAATATTAGGTGTATTTTCCATAATAAGATAGAAACTATAGGAATTGGAGTTGTTTATATTGGTACAATCATTGAATGGTAAAGTTGCATTTATAACCGGTGCTGGTAAAGGAATTGGCAAGGCAGCTGCACTAGCCCTAGCAAATGAAGGGGTACATATAGGTTTACTTGCACGAACAGAGGCTAACTTAAAGAAAGTGGCAAGTGAAATCGAAAGCATAGGATCAAAAGCGGCTTATGCAGCGGTTGATGTTTCATCACAAAAGGAAGTAGAGCAAGCAGTTCAGAACGTTACTTCCGAATTAGGAAATGCTGATATTTTGATTAATAATGCGGGAATTGGGAAATTTGAAACACTTTTAGAAATGGATCCAGAAGAGTGGAAGAGAACGATTGATGTTAATTTAATGGGAACCTATTATGTAACAAGAGCAGTACTTCCTCAATTAATAGAAAAAAACAGTGGAGACATTATCAATATCTCATCTACAAATGGGTTAGGTGGGGCAGCTACGGCAAGTGCATATAGTGCTTCTAAATTTGGATTAATTGGATTAACGGAATCATTGGCACAAGAGGTACGAAGAAATAATATTCGTGTGACTGCCTTAACTCCAAGTACAGTTGCAACAGAACTTGCGGAGAATTTGAATCTGATAAAAGATAATAATGATGAAAAATATATGCAGCCAGAAGACATAGCAGAATTCATCGTTTCTCAATTAAAATTACATCCACGTATTTATGTGAAGACAGCAAGCTTAATAGCAACCAATCCGTTTTAATTGAATATAAACTCATTCAAACGACAGGGGTACCAGTAAAATCAGGTACTTCTGTTTTTTAGTTAAGGTAGTTTTCTTTTTTCACGTATCTAGTGAATTCCCATATAGTGATTAATGGGTTCAATAATCTTTAGGCTATACAAAACTTCTCAGCGATGAAAGAGAGGTATAAGAATGTTTGTTTATTCAGTAAAACCTGGGGATTCTTTATATAGAATTAGTCAAAAATATCATGTATCCGTGGATATGCTTAGGCTTGTTAATGGTTTGATTTCACCGAATATTGTACCGGGTCAAGCTTTATTAATCAATAAAACTATTTACACTGTTCAACCAGGAGATAGTTTATACAGTATTGCCAAGATGGCTTATGTTCCTTTAGATAGGTTAAAAGAGTCAAATCCGGGGGTAGATCCAAATCAATTGCGACCAGGAATGGAAGTGGTCATTCCTGATCATCCAACATATACAGCTTCTACTTTTAGTTATAACTACATCACAGGTACGAATCATGACGAAGCAATCATTCATGATTTTGCTCCATATTCCACGTACTATTCATTTTTTGAATATCATATTTCTATTGACGGATCTCTTAGTCAAATAGATGATCTTAAAGCAATAGAAACGGCATGGGTTCGTCATACAGCTCCGTTAGCAACGATTACCAATTTAACATCGGCCGGCTTTAGCCCTATATTAGCTAGTCAAGTATTAAATAATCCTACTGTAAGACAAAATTTAATTAACAACATTTATAATCTCGTTTCAATGAAGGGCTATGCGGGTGTAAATATCGACTTTGAAGGAATTATGGCTCAAGACCGTGACATGTTTTCTACTTTTTTAAGTGAGCTTAAAAATCGCTTAGGTTCCGAGGGCTTCTTACTTACAGTTGCTGTTCCTCCGAAAACAAACGATAACATTCCATGGTTAAGAGGGTATGACTATGGAGGTATTGGCTCTGTGGTAGACATCATTTTTATTATGGCTTATGATTGGCATCACAGAGGTAGCGAACCTGGACCAGTTGCACCAATTAACGATGTGAGGAGAACAATAGAATATGCTTTAGAAAAAATGAACAGTAGAAAAATTATTCTCGGCGTCCCACTTTATGGGTACGACTGGATTTTGCCGTATAAGCCGGGAACGCTTGCTAGAGCAGTTTCTAATCAAAGCGCCATTCAAATTGCCACAACCCAAGGTACTCCTATTCAGTATTCTGAAAGCGATCAGTCCCCTTATTTTTATTACATTGATCAACTTGGTCAAAGTCATGTTGTGTGGTTTGAGGATTCTCGCAGTATGGCTAGTAAGATGGAATTAGTTACCGAATATGGACTTCTCGGAATTGGAGCATGGCAAATTGGCCTACAGTTTCCAGAAGGTGTTTGGCTCCTAAGAAAGTTTTTTAATATTAGAAGGGTTACGTAACCCTTGAACAACTGTCCTGTTATTATAAAGAACAAAGTGAAATCTGGAGTTAGGGCCCAGATTTCACTTTTTTTTTTAGGGAAAGATATGCAAGGATGTTAGGCTTAAATAAATTAGGAATGGAAGTAATTTCAAATAATCTTAAGGAATTTTAAGTATAAGGGTGTATTTTTTCATACAATACAAACTGTATACATAATTTAAACAGAATTAGTAAATTGAACGGTTTGGTAATTTTTTGTTAAAGGTTTATTATAAGTAGGAATACAAAAAGGTTGTCTACTCAATATAGATTGAGGAAAAAGCAAAGAGGAGTGGAAAAAGTGAGTAAAGTAAAATGGAAAGTAATATTTTTAGTTTTCGGTCTGTTAACGCTATTGATAGCTGCAGGGTGCGGTTCAGAAAATGATACAGGTAGTAACGATGAATCAGATGCTAATGAGAGTGAATCGAATGCTACGGAAGATATGAATTATAGTAAAGCAGTTGATTACACGATTACAGGTATTGAACCAGGTGCCGGTATTAGTGTAACAACGGAAAAGGCGTTAGAAGAATATGATTCATTAAAAGGCTGGACTGCGATGTTTTCATCAACAGCAGGTTTGATTTCAGAACTGGACACAGCAATGGAAAATGAAGAACCGATTATCATAACCGGGTGGAATCCACATTGGATGTTTGCGAAGTATCCAGACATGAAATATCTAGAAGATCCTAAAGGTGTGTATGGTGAGACAGAAATGATTAAGACGCTTGCAAGAAAGGGTCTTAAAGATGAAATGCCAAATGCCTACAAACTACTGGATCAATTTCATTGGGAAGTAGAAGACATGGAAGGCATTATGAATGACGCACAGGAGAGCGGAGAAGAAATAGAAACGATTGCCGAAAAATGGGTGGAAGAAAACCAAGACAAAGTGGATGAATGGACAGAAGGTGTAGAAGAAGTAGATGGTGAATCCATCGAATTGGTTTCAACACCATGGGATTCTGAGCGTGCATCATCCGGAGTAATTAAAGCTGTGATGGAGCAACTTGGTTATGATGTAACAGTAACGCCAGTTGATATTGCTATTATGTTCGAATCGGTTGCCAATGGAGATGGTGATGCAACACTAGCAGCCTGGTTACCATTAACACATAATGACTTTTACGAGAAATATAAGGATCAAATCGATGACTTAGGTGAAAATCTTAATGGTGCGAAGATAGGACTTGTTGTTCCTGCTTATATGGACATTGATTCTATTGAAGACCTAGAGGCAAATGAATAAACAGGATTACACTAAATGTAGTCTATGTTTTATTCTAATCCAATACTTATTGTTTAACAAATCAGTAAAATAAGGTATACTATAAGTATAAAGTAATAAAATAATAAAGACTGAATGGTGCTGTAACACCATTCAGTCTAAATAGTGTAATAGCCCTTCAAGGGGGCGACTCACGATAATTAGAGAAATAACTACCCTAACATGCTCGTCAGGCTCATAGGGTGGTTATTTTTTTTGCAAGATAAGAACGTATAAAAAGTTAACTTATTAAATCTTATCATCAGAAGGGCCACGTCCAGCTCCAGCTCCCAGCGACTAGCGAGACTTCCTTCACCTTCGTACAATAAGTCAACATCGACTCACTCCGTTCGTCGTGTTTCCTTTATCTCCTACGGCTCAGTCCAGTCCGTACGTCGCTAAACGAGCGCTTGCGCTTTTGTTCCGTAAATGACAGAATAGCCACAATCAGACTAGCAAACGAAATCATTAAGATAAGCGTCTGAAAAACTGTCATCCTATCACCCTTTTTACAAAGAATAAAGGGAGTGAGCCACCACTCATGAAAACCCTACTTACACTATTCACATTATATCACAGGTGGCTTACTTATATCATGCACAAAGAGCTAGAGGCGATTCACCTATAGCTCCCTAATGCTAATATGTTTACACTTTTTGAGTTGAGTTAACCCTACTAAACAATGTGCGCAAGAATTAATTTTGTGTCACTCATGTAATTTATATATACTTGAATCATTACAATAAATACAATAAGGAGGAAACTAACATGACAAAGGAAAATATAAAGGAGTTATCCCTAGAACAACGTGAAGAGTTACTCCAAGTATTGAAAAACCGTTTTGAAGAAAATATGAACCGCCATGAGGGTCTTGAATGGTCTAATGTACAAGCAAAGCTGGATGCTAATACTGAAAAACTATGGTCTCTCCATGAAATGGAAAGAACTGGCGGTGAACCGGATGTTGTTAGTAATGATAAGGTAACGGACGAATATATTTTCTATGATTGTTCAGTGGAAAGTCCTAAAGGTCGCAGAAGTGTTTGTTACGACCGTAAAGCACTGGAGTCAAGGAAAAAACATAAGCCGGAAAATAATGCTATTGATATAGCAACTGAAATGGGCATTGAACTTTTAACGGAAGAACAATATCGAACGTTGCAGAATCTTGGTAATTTCGATATGAAAACATCGAGTTGGGTGCTAACACCATCTGATATTAGAGATCGTGGTGGTGCTCTTTTTTGCGATTATCGCTACGGTAAAGTGTTTGTGTATCATAATGGTGCGGAATCTTACTATGCTTCTAGAGATTTTCGTGGTTCGCTAAGGGTCTAGCTTTTAGTTAATTTCAACAGAATCCTAAATGTAATAACACAAGTAAAAATTTTGAATTTGACAAGTATTGAAAGTTCTTAAAAACTGTTTAAATACCTAATAGACCAGAGTTTTAATCTGGCCTATTAGGTTTATTGTGGTTTTGAAATTAACTACGGGTATTTCTTGCATTTGATCTGCCTTTTGCTCGTCTTTGCTCATCATCTAGCTTAGGTTTATTTCTTTTTACCTTATCTGTTTTTCCGTCTTTAACCATGCTCAATCCTCCAATAAAAAATATAATGAGGTTTTTCGGTTATTAGGAATACGCATACGAAGTTGGTTATTATATCTTTCTTCCAAACACCATTAACACATAACCGAATATAACCATTATTACATTTACCGGAATGACAGTAATTATTCATTGAATGCTTACAAAGTGTTTTACCCATCTAAATAATGAAATTCATTGAGAAGCAGATTGAGTGATATTTCGTATATGTTGTTTTTATTTGTCAGTGGCTTTTATATCGGTTTGTAACAGGTTAAAGGGAGCAGGGGTTCTATTGAACTTGTACATTATTACCATTCACTTACAAATGAGCTGTTTTCTTTAATTACCTTCTTTATTAGGGTATAGTTAATATATCGAAATAATTATTTGTTGAAGGAAGGTAATACAATCGTTGATTCAGAATTAACGGTCAAACGTAACTTAGCAATCATGTGGTTTGCTAATTTTTTTATTGCCGGAAGTATGACAATGGTTATTCCATTCCTCTCCTTGTACATTGAATCAATGGGGAACTTCTCAGATTCTTATGTTCAAACATGGTCAGGTTTAACTTTCGCTATCACCTTTGTCACAGCATTTATTTTTTCACCAATCTGGGGGAGATTTGGTGATAAACACGGAAGAAAGCCGATTCTCATTGTATCTGCTATAGGAATTGGGATTTCTGTTTTTCTAATGGGGTTTGCCACAACAGTTTGGCAACTTTTTTTATTACGGCTATTTATGGGGATTGTAACTGGGTTTATCCCAATGTCTCAAGCATTCATTTCAACACAAACCTCTAAGGAAGTTGCTGGAAAAGTACTTGGAACATTACAAACCGGAAATATTACGGGAGCTCTAATGGGACCGATGCTAGGTGGAATTCTTGCTGACACATTTGGTTTCGCAGGGACATTCAAGTGGGTTGCATTAACTGTCTTTATTTCCGCCATCCTCGTAGCCTTTGGAATAAAAGAAATTAAAGTTAAACTCTCAAACGATGCAAGAGATTACAAATCTTACTCTAGTAAAGAAGTGCTCCTATATATATTACGCAGTCCTGTACTACTCGTTGTTTTACTCTTATCCACACTCGTTCAAATCGCACATTTTAGTATTCAACCCATCCTTTCTTTATTCGTTGCCGAGATTCACGGCCCTGAAAGTTTAGCTTTTTTTGCGGGATTAGCCTTTTCAGCTGCAGGTCTTGGAAACTTATTAATGTCAAGACGCTGGGGAAAATATGGAGATAAGTTTGGCCATACTAAGATTCTTATCATTTTATTATTTGTTGCAGGAATTGTTTACCTGCCAGGTGCATTTGTAACGAATATATGGCAACTTATAGTTTTACGCTTCTTATTAGGTGTATCCATAGGTGGAATTGTCCCAGTTCGAATGGCTTACATACGAACGGCAGCACCACTTTCCATGCAAGGAGAAGTTATAGGCTACAATACTAGTTTACGGTTTTTAGGGAACATCATCGGACCAGCACTAGGCGGATTCTTAGTTGCAATCAACGGGTTCTCAACAGTATTCTTTGTAACAAGTTTACTTCTTATTTTAAGCGGAGTGCTCATGCTTGTTACATGGTATAAATTTGAATACTTAGCCGAACAGGAACAGTCGTTTCCTACGCGTTCAAGGCATTCACATTAACAAGATCATAACGGTAGAAATAACATACTATTTTAATTTCAGCCAATAAAGCTGGATGCCCTTCCAGTATTCAATACTTTTATATAAAAAACCACTCATAAATGTAGAAATATCAATATTTATGAGTGGTTTTTGAACAGCTTATTTCAAAAGTTACATATCCTCATTATCTTTATCATTATACTTAGAACTATTAAGATCTAACTCGACATTATTTTTTCCTAAGAGGTCCACATAGGTCTCATTAAGATTTTCTCCATAAAAACCCTTATTTAATTCAAGATTTGCTTGTACTGTTTTTCCTTGATTTTTCTTCATCTTGATAATCCCTCCTTATCTTTAATCTGTCCAAGAAATACATAAGCTATGTCTTGTGTTTATAAGCTTGCCAAGCAAATCCCTACTTCTTATACGCCTTCTGTAAGTTTTTAGGAGAAAGATTATATTCTTTTTTAAAAAGTCGATAAAAACTAGAATAGTCCTGAAAGCCGCATGTCATAGCAATTTCCTCTATGGAAAGCTCGTTTTGTTTAATCATAGTAACCGCAGTTGCAAGCCGCTTTAATAATACGTAACGATAAAACGGCACGTTCATATTGTTTTTAAAGTAATGAGAGAAATAATATTTGTTTAAATGAAATTGATTCGAAACATTGTCCAAACTTAGATCTGGATCGGTTAAATGGGATTCAATGTATTCAATAATTGACACTAATCGTTGATCCTGTTTATTCCCTTTACTGATTTGTTTTGTACTGCTAGCAGGGTTCAGGATGATTTGAAGTGCTTGAAATAATAAATAATGCAAGGCAAAGGATTGATTTTCCTCTCCATTTTTTTGTCGGTCACTCACATCCCGAAGTAGAAAAGTAAGTTCCTCTAATTTTTCGGAGTTTAAGTGAATTACATAAGTACCCTGTGTTTTATGATAGACAATGCTTTCTTTCATAGAAGCTGAAATAGACAAATACTCTGCTAATAACTTTTTGCTTATATTCGATACGACTCGTTCATAGTTATTAAAATCCTTTACTTTCGCTCTATGAACAGCATAGGGGGGGATCACTACTACATCCCCTTTAGTTAGAGAATATGATCTTCCTTCACAAAAAAAATCACAATTTCCACCAAGAAATATAAGAAACTCCATCGCGTCATGACTATGCAAACGGAATAAAGGCTCAATTTCGGAATAATTTTCAGCAGATTCAAGAGGGTTCAAGCCATAATCGTGTGATTGATAATTTTTACTCCAGTAATAAAGCTCAAAATCTTGATTGATGATTGGCATAAAGGTAGATTCTTTCATCATGCACCACTTCCTTACAGCAATATATACAATAATTTTAGCAAAAAATACAATTTATTTTAGGTTTATCTTTGTTATCATAACATTATCGTATTGTTTTAATAAATGATTTACTTAATTATGAAAGCCCTAACTATAAAGAATGAGCCCATCAAAATTGACATTCATAAACTAATGAATTAATTAAATTTGATACATAATAAACGGTAGAAATACTACGTTTAATGGATGATAAATGTACTAGGAGGAGTTCAAGTGGATAAGCAACCAGAATTACAAGTAAGAACGAAGAAACTGATAGAAGCAGAAGGTTTAAAATTCAAAGATTTAAATAATAACGGGAAACTTGATCCTTATGAAGATTGGCGTTTAAGCCCGAAAGAACGTGCAGAGAACCTGGTTTCTTTAATGAATATGGATGAAAAAATCGGGATGATGCTTATTAACTCCCGAAAAATGGGACTAGCTCAAGAAGATAAAAGCAAGACCAGTCATGATGGGGTACTAGATGAAGCCATTATAGAAAAGGGCGAGACCATTTTCGCTACTAGTAAAGTATTCGGAACGACGCATACGATTGCAGAGAGAAAACTTAGACATTTCATTTTAAGAGATAACTTTAGTCCAGCTGAAACAGCGGAATGGATTAATAAGATGAATGAGGTAGCAGAGGAAACGCGTCTAGGTATTCCCGTCATCGTTGCATCTAACTCCAGAAATGAAAATGGGGAAGCAGTATTTGGGATGAATGATGCCATTGGAATCCTTTCTACATGGCCAGGAACTTTAGGACTAGCTGCAGCGGCACAAGGAGATATTAAAAATGGCGGAGATGCGTCCCTTATTAGCCAATTTGCCAGTATCGCTCGTAAAGAATGGGATGCAATCGGCTTAAGAAAAGGTTATATGTATATGGCCGATGTGGTGACAGATCCAAGATGGCAGCGTACATATGGTACGTTGGGAGAAGACCCAGAATTTATTGCAGATGCAATTGGTCGTATTATTGACGAATTCCAAGGTGAAGAACTTGGAAAAAATAGTATTGCCATGACAACAAAACACTTCCCAGGTGGTGGAGCAAGGGAAAATGGTTTTGATCCGCATTATGCAGAAGGAAAATGGAACCTTTACCCAACTCCAGGTAGCTTAGAAAAATATCATCTACCTCCATTTAGAGCAGCAGTAGAACATGGAACATCTTCTATCATGCCATATTACTCTATCCCAAGTATTAAGAAGAGTGTCGTTCAAGAATTTGAAGGAGAAGACATTCCGTTTGAAGAAGTAGGATTTGCGTTTAACCATTACTTCTTAAATGAGATTCTTCGTAAAGAACTAGGATTCAAAGGTTATGTTAACAGTGATAGTGGGATTATCAACAACATGAGCTGGGGAATGGAAGATAGTAGTGAAGGAGAACGTTTTGCTAAAGCAGTGAATGCTGGTACAGATATCGTTGCAGATACGAATGATATTGAAAATCTGAAATTAGCAATTAGTAAGGGATGGATTAGTGAAAAACGTATTGATGAAGCAAACGTTCGTCTTCTAACTGAAATGTTCGCTCTTGGTCTATTTGATGACCGTACGTACAATGAACCGGAAAAGGCTACAGAAGTTGTGAAAACGAAAGAACATTGGGATGCTGCATATGAAGCACATAAAAAATCTGTTACCGTATTAAAAAACACAAATCAAACTTTACCATTAACTCAAGGTAAGCTAGACGGCATGAAAGTGTATGTGGAAGTTTTTCATAAAGAACCAGAAAGAGCTACTGCTTATACAGAAAAAGCAAGAAAAGAAGCAGAAGAACTCGGTCTATTTACAATGACAGATAACTATGAAGAGGCAGATACAGCGATTCTCTTCTTACAACCAAAATCCGGAGCATATTTTGACGCAACACCCGGACTATTAGAACTGGAAATATGTGAAAATAAAGTATTATCAGCTATGGATGGTAAATTGTATCAAGAGACTACTATAAGTGCGATGGATCATCTAAAAGAAGTGGCAGACAACATTCATAGCCGTGGAGGAAAAGTCATTATGAGTGTAAACATCATCCTACCATGGATTCTAGGGAATGTTGAACCATTAGCAGATGCTTTAATCGCTGGATATGATACCTTCTTTAATGCACAGTTAGAGGTAATCGCAGGAAATCACAAGCCAACAGGTGTTTTACCATTAACATTACCAGCAAGTGACGATGTTATTGCGGTTCACCATAATGGCGATTGTGTATCACCAAACGACGTACCAGGTTACGACAAGGATAAATATATGCCGGAGGGAATGAGCTATGCTTATAAGGATAGCGATGGTAATATTTATAAACTCGGTCATGGATTAAGCTATTAAGTATGGCCCCCTTGCCTTCTAGGATACTGAAATATTATAAGATTTGAAGTTGAAATTATTAAAAACACTCACAAATGTGGTAAAAGAATGTTTGTGAGTGTTTTTAATTCTAAGTAAAACATTTTGGAATAATAGTTTGTTTACTAACGCTTTCACAAATGTTTCACATATTATCTATTGATTAGCTATCATGGTACTGTTACATTGTTGTGGGAGGTTGTTATACTGCTATAGTAACATCAATAGACATATAAATGGAGGCTATTCTAAATGAAAAGAAAGAATTTAATGTTAATTTTTGCCTTAATATTGGGTGTTTTAGCCGGGTGTAATAACGGTACAGATACATCCCAAGAATCAGAAGAACTAAAAATGCTTGAAGTTGATTTTGAAGTAGCTGAGAAAGCTGATGTAGATGAAACAGTAGAATTGAGCGCAATCGTTACATATGGCGATGAGAAAGTAAAAGATGCAGATGAGGTTACATTTGAATATTGGGAACAAGGAAACAAAGAGAATAGTACGATGATTGAAGCTAAAAACAATGAAGATGGAACCTACACTGCACAAGTATCCTTTGATTCAGACGGTGTTTATGAAATGTATGCACATACAACAGCAAGAGATTTACACACGATGCCTAAAAAGTCAATTACCATTGGTGAGGGTACAAGTGCTGATCATGAGGATGAAAATCATAATGTTGAAGGTGAACATTCTGGTCATCAGAAAGGTCTTGATATGCACTTTATGGATCCGGAAAATGTAAAAGTGAATGAAGAAATAAACCTTACTGTAAATTTGCAAATGGACAATAAACCACTGAAAGATGCTCGTGTACAATATGAAATTGTTAATGACAGTTTAGATGTACATGAATGGGTTGAAACGGAAGAAACGGTTTCAGGTGAATACACCAATTCCTACTTATTTGCTAAAGAAGGCAACTACACAATAGTCATTCATGTGGAAGATGATGAAGGACTTCATGAGCATACGGAGCAAGTTTTAGAAGTGAATAAATAGACAACTAGGGAGGGATTATCCTCTCTTTTATTTTGCCAAATTTTAAAACGAATTCTGTTTTTTTAGGCACTTCATAGAAAAATGAAATAAAAGACATACTAATAATATAAACCAATAACAAAATTATTAGATGGAGTGAGTCAAAATGCCATACAGAGAACAAATTCCAATTGATAAAGGTTTCGATAATACATTTGCCATGATGAAAGATGGTTATTTATACATATCCAATCGAAGAAAACGGTTTGGTAGAGATATATTTGAAACCAGGTTGCTAGGTGGACAGAAAGCTATTTGTATTGCTGGGGAAGAGGCTGTTAAAATTTTTTATGACGAATCAAAATTCAAAAGAAATGGAGCAGCTCCCAAAAGATTACGACAAACTTTATTCGGTGAAAAAGCGATACAAACCATAGATGATTCCAGTCATAAACATCGCAAACAATTATTTATGTCGCTAATGACAGAAGAACGCCTACAAGATGTTGTGAAGATATTTAGGGAAGAATGGGAATCAACGCTTGATGTATGGGTAAGTAAGGAAAAGGTTGTTTTATATGATGAAGTAACGAAAATATTAGCTATAACGGCTTGTAAATGGGCAGGGGTTCCATTACCCAAAAGTGATATATCTCTTAGAGCAAGTCAATTGGAAGCTTTATTTGATTCCGCAGGGGCAGTTGGTCCCAGACATTGGAAGGGGAGACAAGCTCGGAATGCTCTAGAGATGTGGTTACAAAAATTAATAAAAGATGTTCGAAATGGAAACCTAGATGTACAAGAAGAAACAGCGCTCCATCGTATGGCCTGGTATCGCGATACAAATGGGGAACTTCTAAATGCTGAGATAGTTGCTGTGGAGATCCTTAATATCATACGTCCAATTGTTGCGATAACTGTCTATATTGTTTGGCTTGCATTAGCCTTAGTGGAAAATCCAAAAGAAAAAGAAAAATTAATCCATGCTAACGAAGATCTTTATGAGATGTTTGTACAGGAAGTACGCCGGTATTATCCGTTTTTCCCATTTGCAGTAGCTAGAGTACGTGAAGATTTTCTTTGGAAAGGGCATGATTTTAAAAAGGGAAACCTTGTTCTATTAGATATTTATGGGACAAACCGCCATCCAGATCTATGGGAAAATCCGAATCAATTTATCCCTGGACGTTTTAAAGAAAGAGTAGAGAATCCATATGATCTCATTCCTCAAGGTGGCGGAGATCCTAATAAAGGTCATCGTTGCCCTGGCGAAGCTTTGACTATTGAAATAATGAAAGCAAGCTTAAGCTTGCTCATCAATCATATGGATTACAATGTACCTGAGCAAAACCTAAGTTATAGCATGATGCGAATGCCAAGTTTACCGAAAAGTGGATTTGTCATGAATCAAGTGAAAAATCTTAGGGGAAATGGCGATTAATCTTACCTTTCGATTGTTAATGCTAAACCGTATCTTCTCAAAATAAAAAGCACCTCGTAAAAAGTCGTTTACAATCTTTACGAGGTGCTTTTTAAATATACTATTGCATTAATGATGGTTTTAGAAACTATATAACCACAAATCCTAGTCCTAAGCCCCACTATGAGCTTTTTCATTCGTTAATTTCACAAATTTGTTTTCATAGAAACGCTTTTTCTTGTTATTGCCAATACTTCCAAAAAACGCAATAATATCCGCAAGCGCATTTTCTAATAGTGCCATATCATTTGCTTTTTCTAGTTGTTCGATTGCTTTTTCATAATTTTTTGCTGCAAGTGATTTATCAGGTTGCTCTTTATGCTCATTACAATAGGCATATTGCATGTAAATCATTCCAAGTTCTCTCGCAGAATATTGAGGAAGTTGTCGATGAATGGCTATTGCCTTTTTATAGTACGGAATTGCTTCATCAAGTTGGGATTGGTCAAAATAGTTAAAGGCCATCTCTGTATAAGCTTCTGCGTGTACCAATTTATTAACTAATGAAGATCCCTCGAACATTGGGATTGCTTCATTTAAATAAGTAAAAGCTTTTTCATACTCATCTTTACTTCCATACATTTTTGCAATACTAACTAGACTATTTATTTTTATTTCTTTATTATTTTCACCAGTAAGTTCTATCGTCTTTTGCAAATACTCGATTGCTTCACCCGTTTCATTAATCAAGGAATGAAGTGCACCAAGCTTATAATGTAGGAAAAGAATCATTTGTTTATCTTCTTCGGGGAAAAAGCTTAAGCCTTTTTTATAATATTTGATTGCCCGAACATACTTTTCTAAGTTTTCTTCTGCCTCCCCTAGTGCAAGATAGGCGTGAGCCGTTTTTAGTCGGTCGAACCCTTCTTCATTTTCTAATTGTTTAACAGCATCAGACATAATTCTTCTAGTAAGCTTATAGTCACACATGAACGCTAAATTACCATACAAAATCAAGTCATCAATCGACTTATCATGGGAGTTCTCATACATAATCCTAATAATTTCTGCTGCATGCTTACCTTCACCAATTTGGGAATAACAAGTAGCGTCAACCAGTGATAAGATTCTCTCTAAACCGGGATCCATTTCATGTTCTTCTCGAAATTGCTTTGTTTTTGATAAGACTATGGAAAAGAGACCGCGTTTGAATTCTTCCACGATTGAACCTAAGTCATCTTTGTTCGTTTCATTTATAAAATCTTTTATACTTTCATCTAAATTGAAAATATCCATCGAAGACATCATTACTCCAATCTTTAACTTTTTAATCTTATTTTACCTGTTCATCCATAAATGTAAACATAGTTGGTAAAACTTTCCTTGTGCTGATGTGTCATATGTGTGAAATCCTTTATTACTTAGCCAGTTATTCGTCCACTCTAAATTACTTATCTAGGAAATTTTTCCGGAAGAGTGGCTTGAGAGGGGATAAATTTCACCAAAAACTTTGGGGGTAAAAAAATTCTGAAAAAGTGGTCGTTTTCATGTATAGTTAAAAATAGTACTAAAATATAGCGATAATGGACATAGGCCCGCTTGGTCAAGAACTTGGCTAGGGGCTTAATATTCAGCACGATTTCTTAAATTTTTCCTTTCACTTTTCCCTTCTTAATTATAAATCATCTACAAAACAAAACCTAAAACTCACAATAATATATAAAAAATTACCCATTATGTTAAAATATAGGAATACTATACTCTTACTCTAAAAAATATTTAATTTTCCTATTAATAATGATATGCTATTGAGCAATGATGAGGCTATAGGGGGGATGCATCATGAATAAGAAATATTTGGATTTACTTGCAGAGAAATACGATAGTGAAGAGAAAGTAGTAAATGAATTAATAAATTTAGAAGCTATTCTTAATTTACCAAAGGGGACAGAACATTTTGTAAGTGATTTACACGGGGAATTTCAATCTTTCCAACATGTTTTAAGAAATGGTTCTGGTAGAGTGAGAGAAAAAATTGTGGAGCTTTTCTTTAGCGTTTTATCAGAAGAAAAAATTAATGAACTAACGACACTGGTTTATTATCCTGAAGATAAGCTACAATTAATAAAAAATAATTTTAGTAATAATGAAGAATTACATGAATGGTATGCAGAAACGATTAAGAATTTAGTCAAGCTCATATCTTTTGCTTCTTCCAAATATACACGTTCTAAATTAAGGAGAGCGTTACCAAACCAGTTTGTTTACATCATTGAAGAGTTACTTTATAAGACGGAAGATGAATTATTAAATAAAGAACCTTATTATAACATTATTGTGGAGCGGGTAATTTCTCTTGGTCAGGCTGATAAACTTATTATCGGGCTTGCTTATTGTATGCAGCGATTAGTAGTGGACCATCTTCATGTAGTTGGGGATATTTATGATCGCGGACCGCAACCTGATAAAATTATGGATACATTAATCGATTATCATTCGGTTGATATTCAATGGGGGAATCATGATGTACTGTGGATAGGTGCCTTCTCAGGTTCAAAAGTATGTCTAGCTAATATTCTGCGTATTAGTGCTAGATATGATAATTTGGACATTATTGAAGACGTGTATGGAATCAATCTAAGACCGCTCCTTAATCTTGCAGAGAAATATTATCATGATAATTCGGCTTTTAGACCTAAGGTACAGCCTGATGTAAAAATAACAGATCAAGAACGTCTACAAATCACAAAAATGCATCAGGCGATTGCGATAATTCAGTTCAAGCTGGAAATGCCTATTATAAAACGACGCTCTTTCTTTAATATGTCAGAAAGGCTTTTGCTTGAGAAAATTGATTATGATAAAAATGAAATAACGATTCAGGGGAAAACGTACAAACTTGAAAATACTTGTTTTGCAACCGTTAATCCTGACAATCCGGAACAACTCTTAGAAGAAGAACAGGAAGTAATCGATAAACTATTATTCTCTGTTCAGCATTCGGAAAAACTAACTAGACATATGAATTTTCTTATGAAAAAAGGTAGTCTATATTTGAAATATAATGGAAATCTATTAATTCATGGATGCGTTCCTCTAGATGAAAAGGGAAATATGGAAAAAATGGTCATTGAAAATACAACCTATGAGGGCCGTGATTTACTTGATATTTTTGAATATCATTTAAGACATGCTTTTGCTCATCCACAAGAAACAGAAGATCTTTCAACAGATATGGTCTGGTATTTATGGACAGGTGAATATTCGTCCCTATTCGGTAAAAGAGCGATGACAACTTTTGAAAGATATTTTATAAAGGAGAAAGAAACTCATAAAGAAACGAAGAATCCTTACTACTACCTACGTGAGAACGAAGAAATTTGCCGTAAAATTTTAACAGACTTTGATCTTGATCCAGATCACAGTCACATTATTAATGGCCATACACCTGTAAAAGAAATAGAAGGAGAAAACCCAATTAAAGCAAACGGGAAAATGATTGTAATTGATGGAGGATTTTCTAAGGCTTATCAATCGACGACAGGAATTGCTGGATATACGTTACTATATAATTCATACGGTATGAAACTAGTTGCACATAAACATTTTAATTCCAAAGAAAACTTACTAGAAAATGGAACGGATGTTTTATCGATGAAACGAGTAGTGGACGAAGAAGTGGAGAGGAAGATGGTTCGAGAAACGAATGTCGGAGCTGAACTGTTGGAAGAAGTAGCTGCACTGAAGAGTTTGTTGGAGTATCGATATATGAAATAAAATGTATGTAGAAGACAATTTACCGAGGAGGTGAGTTGTCTTTTTGTATATCATAAACGAGTAAATCTACAAGGGGAAAAATTGAAGATTGAGTTTTTCCATGTTAAAATAATTTTAGTAATAATATTTAGAAAATTTATTAAATACATGATTATCCATTACTTCTTACGGGAGGAATAGAGTTGGGAAATACCAAACATTCAGGTCCGATTAATTTACCTAAAAGGCCGGATCCAAGTTTATGGGTGAGTAAGGTTCCGTTTGGTCTTGGTAAAATTAAACCACACCATTTAAGAGATACAATGAAAGTGATTTGGGAGAATAAAGAAAATCTACCTTATGCTAGTCGTATATTAACACAGGGCGTTTGTGATGGCTGTGCATTGGGTGTGTCAGGCCTAAAGGATCAAACATTAAAAGGTCCACATGTGTGTACCACTCGCTTGAATGTACTTCGATTGAATACGATGCCTGCAATGAAACCAGAAGTCTTACATAAAGACATTCATGATTTACGGAAAATGAATAGTAGTGAATTAAGACAACTTGGTCGAATTCCATATCCTGTGATTCGAAATTCTGGAGAAGATAAATTTAGACGGATTTCATGGGAGGATGCGTTGGATTATATTTCCTCGAAAATGAAAATGCTTAATCCGAAACAATATTCCTTTTACACAACCTCACGAGGTATTACGAATGAAGTGTATTATACACTTGGAAAGGTAGCCCGCTATTTAGGAACAAATAATATTGATAATGCATCGCGTATTTGTCATTCTCCCTCTAAAACAGCTTTAAGCCGTTCTATCGGAGTAGGTGCTTCCACTTGTAATTATAAGGACTGGATTGGTACAGACGTATTAGTATTCTGGGGTTCAGTTGCAGCAAATAATCAGCCAGTTTCCACTAAGTACATGTATGCTGCAAAACGTAAGGGAACAAAGATTATCATCATAAATCCGTATCATGAACCATCGATGGACAATTATTGGGTACCATCCATCCCAGAATCGGCACTTTTTGGTACAAAGATTGCAGATGATGCATACCAAGTAAATATTGGTGGAGATATCGCATTCATGCACGGAATTATGAAGCATTGGTTCGAAATGGAAGAACAAGTTCCGGGTTCTGCCCTTAACCATGAATTTATAAAGAAACATGTTAACGATTTCAATGAATTACGAGAAAAGGTTACATCCTATAACTGGGAGCAACTGGAGAAATCCTCGGGAATCTCTAGACAACGGATGTTAGAACTTGCGGAACTTCTAGCTAAATCTAATTCTGCCGTATTTGTTTGGTCTATGGGTCTTACACAGCATCGATTTGGAACGGATAATATCTCACAAGTTGCTAATCTAGCATTATTACAAGGGTTTTTAGGGAGGGAACATTGTGGATTAATGCCAATCCGTGGTCACTCAGGGGTACAAGGATCTGGAGAAATGGGTGCTGATCCATTCTCTTTACCAGGTGGTAGTTTTGATGAGAATAATAAAAAAAGGTTGGAAAATATTTGGGGTTTTGATATTCCTGAATGGCAAGGTGACATTGTGGGAGTTACCTTAGAAAATGCGATGCTTCCTGAAAGCCATGATAGAAAACTCAAACTCTATTACATGTCTGGTGGAAATTTTCTAGAAACCATGCCCAATCCTGATTTTGTAAAGGACTGTTTAGAAAATATAGATATACGGGTACATCAGGATATTATTTTAAATACATCAACACTTTTAGATGCTAACGAGGCAGTACTTGTTCTACCAGCAATGACAAGATATGAACAGCCAGGTGGAGGCACCTCTACCTCCACAGAGAGAATGGTGTACTTCTCACCGGAAATAAAAGGTCCAAGGATAGAAGAAGCAAGATCGGAATGGGAAATCTATGTAGAATTAGCCAAACGTGTAAAACCAGAATCTAAACATCTAATTGATTTTAAAAATGCTGAAGAGATTCGAGGGGAAATTGCTCAAGCAGCTCCGAATTATGATGGAATTCAGTACTTAAAAAATAGAGGAGATGTATTTCAATGGGGAGGAGCATGGTTGTGCGAAGGCGGTATTTGTCCAACTTCTGATGGAAAAGGTAACTTAATATCGGTAGAGTTACCAGAACTTCGTAAACCAGAAGGTCATTTTTATGTGACGACACGTAGGGGAAAACAGTTTAATTCTATGATATATGATGAAAAAGATCCATTTAATGACGCTGATCGTTATGATGTTTTAATAAATGAGAATGATGGAAGGGAACTAAATATCCAAGAAGGCGATGCTATTGTCGTTTATAATCAGTATGGAACGTTTAACGGCCGTGCTAAATTTGTACCGTTAAAAGAGGGGAATATTGAAGTGCATTGGACAGAAGGAAATGATCTTATTCCAAAAGGAGTATATGAACAATTTGCAGGTATTCCAGAATATAATGTAGCAGTAGTAGTTGAAAAAGCAGAAATGTATTTTGCTCATAAAGATACGAAATATGTAGAAAAAAGAGTAGAGGAATTAGAAATGGAACCAAGTTAGAGGGTGTAGAAGATGTACGATACCAAACAGTATGGACAGGAAATTATACGTTTCAATGGTATGGAACCTACTGTTTTAGATGAAGAAATTGCAACTGAATTTCCGTTGACAATCGTTCTAAATGGAAAAGAGTTCGCAACGATGATTTGTTCTCCTACTAATTTAGAAGATTTAGTGATAGGTTTTTTAGCCTCTGAAGGTATCATTCGTTTTTATAATGAGATAAAGAAAATATCAATTGATGTATCGATGGGGTTTGCTTATGTTGATTTAAATAAAACCCTCCGTTTATCTGACGTGGATCACTCCAAACGTATAATTAGTTCTTGTTGTGGTAAAAGTAGACAATTTTACTTTAGGAATGACATGAGAACAGCAAAAACTATTTTTAATAGGATGACTTTATCCGTGAATGATTGTTATTCATTAATGGGGCAATTACAAGAGCAATCGCAAGCATTTATTCGTACTGGTGGTCTTCATAATGCTGCATTAGCTAGTAAAAGTGAACTCCAAATCATTCGCACGGATATCGGAAGACATAATACATTGGATAAATTGTATGGATATACTTTACAAGAAAAAACAAATCTTACCAACAAACTAATTGTGTTTAGTGGTCGTGTATCTTCCGAAGTACTATTGAAGATATCTAAAATTGGAGTAGGTATACTCTTATCAAAATCTGCACCAACTGATTTAGCACTAAATCTTGCGCAAGACTTAGGTATTACGGTTATAGGATTTGCAAGAAATCAGAAATTAAATATATATACACATCCACAACGTATTATAGAAGTTGTAGACTAATAGAATTATTGTAGGAAAGTTGTTAAGGAAGAAATTTTTTAGGGGGGAAAGAGTTTGACAATTTATCTTATTAGACATGGAGAATCCGAACATAATGTCGATTATACAATAATGGAGCATATTCATGATTCGGAGCACCATTTAACGGAACTTGGGCAGAAGCAGGCGAAAGCGACCGCTGAATTTTTGAAGGACGTAGTAAGTGAGAAGGCTATTTTATATAGCTCGCCATATAAACGTACAATGCAAACAGCAGAAGCAATACATGCCGAGCTACCAGGTGAGGTTCCTTTTCTTCAAAATCCATTAATTCGAGAATGGGAATTAGGAAACTTACTTAACATTAATAATCGTACACCACAGCTAAAGAAAGAGTTTAAAGCCTCCGGATCATTTTATTATCGCTATCCAAACGGAGAATCGATGGCAGATGTTTATCTTCGTGCTACCATGTTTTATAATGCATTTCTACAACGAATCGAGGAACAAAATCGTTATGAAGATGTGATCATGGTAAGTCATTCTGCTTTCATGCATGCGTTCTTAACCTTTATGATGCAATGGCCGATTGATAATAATGTGAAGCGTGAACCTTTCGATAATGCGTGTGTGATTGCCATAGATGAAGTGGATGGAGATTATCAATATAAACAAATTTTTGCACCTAAGATTAGTGTGACTAATTAATATTCATTATTTAAAAGACTGAAATTCTTACTTTGAAGAACTTCAGTCTTTTTATTTTTAATTCCAAGTACACAGATTATTATAGTAATCCGTAGAGACAAGGTAGTCTGTGAATCTAAAATCACCAGGAGTCGTATTTATTAAATATGAAGTAACACATCATTATTTTTCCATGCATGGCCAACATTATGGGTTTTGGATTGTTTATTTTCTAGGTAGATCATGGTTGTTTCTAAATTTTCATGTCCTAGAGTTTGCATAATGCGATAGACGTCACTATCATTTTCAGCACTAATAATTGCAAATCCATGTCTTAAAGTATGAGGAGTTAGGGACCTTATTTTGTTTTTATCTTTTCCTTTCAGTATACCTGCAGCATCCTGTTCTTTTAACATATTATTTACTTGTACAAACGGAACATCCGCATTATTTATATGTTTATTAATAAACATAGATAAATTTTTAGGCCGATATGCTATTCCTTTAGGTGTTGTGAATAAAGGTGAGTGATCCGTTGGAGATAAAACGGTATCCAATCTCCTTCTTTTGCGAAACCTTACAATAGCTTCAAATACATTATCGTGAATTAAGAGAGTCCGCTTTTTGTTTCCCTTTCCAGTAACTTCCATCCAATAATGATATTCCTCAGTTCTTTCATTCTTTTCTAATGTTATGTCGCTTATATTCACTGTACAAATTTCTTCTATTCTTGCACCAGTTGTTATTAGTACTGCCAATAACCCATGGATAATTGGTTGATTTTTATAATGGTCAAGCAGTTGAATTACTTCTTCTTTTGTTATATCCCGGTTTGGTCTGTCTTTTTTACCAACCTTGGCGGATATAAATGCTTCATGTATGGGTTCCTTGATGTATTTCTTCCTATATAAATAATGTAGAAAGGATTTTAATACAGTCGTTTTTTTAGATATAGTTGCTATCGAATAAGGTTTGTTCCCTTTTCCAAGTGGAGCAGTTTTCAACCAATTTTGGTATTGTCTTATTTGTTTTTCCTTAATTAAACGAAAGAGAGAATCTCCTCCTATGTAAGGTAGATTAAATAGTTCCTTATAATTACGAAAAGTTAAGTAAGCTTGTAATAAATCCCTAACATACTCTCTCTTTGTATTTTCCTGCGTATTTTTATCATCATCTTGATCTTTTTCTTCATGAACATATAAATAAATCATTTCTATATCATTAAATTTTGTATAGTCGGCATAATCGTTCTCAAATATTTGTAAATAAAAATCATTCAAGTAGGTTTTATCGAGCAAAGATTTCACTATCTCATTCTTTTTATTTAAATCACTAGATTGAAGTTTCGTTGATGAATTTTCTATGTGCATAATAAACTTCCCATTTTTATTTAATGAAGACATTATATATAATCTCCTTTGTCATGTAACATATTTATTAGTAGATTAGTATATTCTTATTTAATACTTTTATAGTTATATAGGACTCTTTTATTACTATCATAGCATATTATTCTTCTACTTTATTGCTGTTTTAATAAGTAATGGAAAAATACTTTTATTTGTCCAATACATAAAAGTATAATAGAAGTAAATTATTATTTAGTTCTTTCATATTTATTTCAAATAAGTAGACAACTAAAACAATTATGATTAAACTTAAATAGGCGAGAATAGTAATGGTAAACTATATTAACAATATAAATAATATATTTATTTAGAATCAAACTTTAATAGATATATAGATTTATACATATATTCTTTGGTTAAGGAAGCATAAATATGTCCTGTATTAAATTGATTTGTTTTTTAAAATAGGAGGGGAGCAACGTGGAACAAATACCTTTATTAAGTACTAAAGAAGTTGCTAAGAGATTGGATGTAACTGTTACAACAATCTATCAATATGTAAAAAATAAAAAGTTAACCCCAGTTTATGAGGATTGGTCTGTTGATGAAACGATGTTATTTTATGAAACAGATGTAGAAAAAATAGAGAATGAAAGACCTAACGGCTATACCACTTCTCAAGTTGCAAAAATACTTGGGGTGCACCAAACGACGATTTCTAAACAAATTAAAGAAGGGAAAATACCCGCCGAGAAAGTTCGCTATCGTGGACGTATGACCTATTTTGTACAAGAAGATATATTAAGGGAACTTAAGGAAACATATTCTTCTCATAATAGGTATACTGATTTTTATCATCCCAAATGGCAGTATTACTTATTCCAATCCTTTTTAAATGAACAGACAAAAGAAAAGGCTAGGATAATAGAGTTTACTAAAGAGGATGGCATTCTTCTATCAGATAGTGGAGAAAAAATAGATTTAAAAAACATGAAGCAAAATGGTTTTATTCCATTAGAGCGCTTTCAAGATAAGAAGATCATTAATAAGCCGGGTTATGTACATTTCCGGTTCGAACAACCATCTTCCCTACACTCCTTTATATATGAAGTAATAGAATCTTTTTATCGTTCTGTTGGTCATAGAAATATGAAGATACATGAAGGGGATGGTCATATTGATGTATACGTAAAGCCATTTCTATTAAAACAAAACGATGAACACTTTGCCCTTATAGAAGAACATATAAAATCTGGAAAAATAACCCGTCGCCATAATGGTATTTTGTTAGATAGTGGTGTAGAGCGGGTTACTATTTATCCAACAACTGAGCAAAAGAAAAAAATGAAGGGATTAGCAGATAAGCAAGGGATATCGATGAATGAATTAATCTTGGATATCTTAGACGATTATCTAAACAAATAATTGTTTTCATATTAACTGATACATAGGGAGAAAATAGATAAATTGGGGAAATATAAATCCTTCAATTTATCCATTTTTAATAGTAACCCCTTATCAACCATTACTCTCATAATTATGTACTTTCCTTTAAATATGTTAAAATAGATACAGAACGTATATTCGAATTTTTATTAATATTTGAAAGGGGAAATTTCATGAGTGAGAAATTGCGAAAACGGACTTTAAGTACAGAAGAAATCATTCTAATGTACAAAAAAGGGGAGAGTACTACTAAAATTGCAGAACGCGCAAATGTTTCAGCAAGGTATATCCGTGACCTATTAAGTAAACATAATGTAGAGAAAAGGCCAAGGGGGAGCTGGAAACGAAAATACACACTAAAAGAAGATTACTTTAAAAAATGGTCGAATAATATGGCTTACATTCTGGGATTCTTCATTGCTGATGGAACAATTACCCGTGATTTACAAACAGTTAGCATTTCGCAAAAAGAAAAATACATCTTGGAAGAGATAAAAATATTTACTTAAGGAGAAAGTACGAAACGTTTAATAAGGAAACACTTAATTTGGAAGAATTACAGGATTCCACTCACAACAATTCAATTGCAGCCGTTGAAGAGAGAAAAATAAACTTTCTTAATATCTATACACAAACCGAATCTATTTATCATACATGTGAGCGTATAAATATAAAGCCTGCAACATTTAAACGATGGATAAAAAATGATAATGTATTTAAAAATAAATTTAATAAAATAAAAGAGAGAATAGGTCTTTAGTGGTTTAGACCACTATATTTTTTTACTCACATCCGGGTTTACATAATATTTATTATAAGAAGTCATTAGTAAAACTTAAAATCCATCTCAAAATCAAAGTATACTTAAGATAGTGAGATAAAATTATTTTTTTAAAAGAATTATGTTCTGAGCAATTAACACATTCCATTATGTACGTTTACAAATAATTTACTTTAATAATTCTAAAGTTTTATCGTTTTAAATTTTTATTTTTTCTCAAATCCTCACGTGAATTTTTATAAACCTTAACGGTTAGTTTACATAATTAAAAGCATAAAAAAAGCCACATACTACTATAGTAGTGACTTTCCACAGATTATCTATCTATCCTCAAAGAATTTACGGTTTAATTCGATATATTCCGTTTCTGCTTCCGGAACTTCGTCTTCCATAAAAATAGCTTCTACAGGACATACAGCTTCACATGCACCGCAATCTATACATATATCAGGATCGATATAGAACATATCTTCTCCTTCTTCAATGCAGTCTACAGGACAAACTTCTACACATTCTCCAGCTTTTTCTGTTTTACATGGTGATGTTATGATAAAAGCCAATACGATCTCCTCCTACCTTAATTGCAAATACTATGATCCATTAGTAAGTATAACTTATTTCTACAAAAAAATAAAAGATTCACCTTTTTTAGCAGGTAGGAAAAAGTATTAAAATCTATCCCGGCTAGCATCTAATTACCGTGCCGCTATAATAATTTGCATATGTTCCACCAAGACATTCCTATAGTCGTGTCAGTGGATATACGCCAATTCAATTTGTAGACAGTTATGCTGGTTATAAAGATTGGTTTATTCAGGAATTCAGACGACCAGGCTTTACAGTAGAACTTGGAAGTGGTGTCAATCCATTACCAATATCACAATTCCCTAAGATTTATGAAGAAACTTTAGGAATAATGTTAGCAAATCTGTATTTATAAGTAACACCCCAAAAGTTAGACTCCATTCTAACTTTTGGGTGTAGAACTTTCCCTTGCTATTTCACTTCTTTAAAATAATCTTTTAAATAACCGCCAATTCGATTGCTATTATCTTTTATAAAATAAAATTCTTCCGTCTCATTTTTCACATCGTAGATTTTTCCAGGTGTCAATTTATTATCTACCATAAATTTCTTTGCATTCGCGTGCACACACTCAATTTGTTTCATTGTCTCGTTATTTTCCCATTTTAAATGCATCATTTTTTATCACTCCGTTTACTAGTTAACATAATAAAGTTATGGTTAACTTATTTCTACTCAAATAAATATAAATAATTTGCATATCCTTTTTCTTTCATCTCTTCTTTAGGGATAAACTTCATCGCAGCCGAATTCATGCAATACCGCAAGCCCCCGGTCTCCCTTGGACCATCTTCAAATACATGACCTAGATGTGAATCGGCTTTCCGACTACGAACTTCTGTACGTATCATGCTATGTGATTGATCTAGATGTTCCGTTACTTGATAACGATCAACTGGTTTTGTAAAGCTTGGCCAACCACAGCCCGCATCATATTGATCCTTGGAAGAAAATAAAACTTCACCAGAGATGATGTCAACATATACTCCTTCTTGCATGTTATTCCAATATTCATTTTGAAAAGGTCTTTCCGTTCCATTTTCCTGAGTTACATGATATTGAATGGGAGAAAGCTGCTCTTTTAACTTAGACTTATCTACGTTCATCCCCCATGTTGACTTAATATAATCTTCTCTTCCGGATCCTTTTTTGTATAATCGATAATGGAAAGATTGCTTTTTATAATAATCCTGATGATTCTCTTCTGCGGGATAAAATGGTTTAGCTGCCAAAATTTTTGTTGCAATTGGTTTAGAAAATCTTCCGCTTTCCTCTAGCGCTCTCTTTGAACGTTCAGCAATTTCTTTTTGTTCATCATTGTGATAGAAAATTGCAGTTTGATATGACTCTCCACGATCATGAAATTGTCCACCTGCATCTGTTGGATCAATTTGTTGCCAAAACGTATCAACAAGCCGTTCATATGGCATGATGGCTGAGTCAAATGTTATTTGAACAGCTTCTACATGCCCTGTTGTATTCGAACAGACTTGTTCATACGTAGGATCTTCTATATCCCCACCAGTATATCCAGAGATTACACTTTCTACACCGGGTCTAGTGTCAAATGGTTCAACCATACACCAGAAGCAGCCGCCAGCAAAAGTCGCCTTTTCTAAATTTGAAGCCATTTTCGTACCTCCATTATTACGATATTTATTTCTATTCTTCCTTTTTTTATTGAAAAATGCAAGTACCCTGCTTAAATAAATAATTTTGGAGTCGAAAGGCCTTTTGCTTCGTTCGAATTTTGTGATGTTTCCTTTTTAGGACTTTCTGATATTTTCTCTTCAGTACTTAAAGAATCATCTGCTAATTCATCGGAATTTAATTCTATATTATTCTCCTCTTTTTCGCTATTGTTTTCAGATTTATCTTCTATTTGATCTAAGTCTTTAAATGCCTTCATCATTCGGTACATCGCTGGGAGGTTTTTAATCATTGGTCCATATTCTTGAACGATTGGGGCTGTAGACTGAACAACATTTAATACTTGTTGAATATTTGCTAGAGTATTAGAAAGCCCCCCTCCCCCTGATATTCCTCCAGTTCCGATTTGTTGTTGAGATCCTAAAAGTTTCTTTAATAAATTTCCTTTACCAGTGTTAGTCGGAAGTGACCTTGAACGAGGTGCGAAGCCTCTATTTGGAGGTTGTGGTCTGCCGAAACCTAATTGATTCCGAGGTGGTGGCATTGGGTACCTGTTGTTTTGTTGTCTTTGAGTTGGTAATAACATATTGATCCCCTTCCACATTACATGATAACTAACTTTTCGGAGGTGAAACCGGTAAAATTTAATTCTTATATCTAACCTATTTTACGTTAAACAACTATAAAGTGTGTAGGCTAAAATGGGCTTAAATCACTTATAAACTGATGAAATATTCTATTATTTCCTGGGTAAGCGCAATAAGTTACAAGAAATTTATATCTCTTCATTCATTTTTGTAATGTAATGTTGTCTTTTGAATTATTGAGTCGTTATTTTTTAGAATCAACGGAATTTGTCCTATGTTGCATAAGGAAATTTAATCATCTGTAAGATTCCTATAAAGGTGTCTTATATAGGTTCCATATAAAAAAAACATTCAGTAGCATTATTATTACTACTGAATATTTTTTATTAACTCTCGGTATAAGTATCCCAAAGTTCATCAAATACAACAAGCGCATTCGGAAAAGGACTATTCCATTCTAGATAGTTGCTAATTTCGTGGTAATTAGAAGAGTGTTTAGGGAAATTATGTTCACGAAAAGCCCAGTCTGCTAAATTGCTTTGGTCATCAGGGGTTTTCTTTCCTCTATAGGTCATTAAAAATTGGTAAAAAGAACGCATATCTTTCCCCCTTCCTAATATACACTTTCCGATTTCATATATTCTTCATGCTTTTTTTGCTTGTTACGAAATACTCGACTACATAAGGTAATGCTAATTTCATAAATTATTATGAGTGGCACCGAAACTAATAATGGTAAAAAGAAATCCGGTGGAGTAATCATCGTGCTAATAACAATCAGTAGAAAATAAGCATATCTTCTTGTTTTTTTCATGAGATCAGGACTCAATATTCCTAAGTTAGTTAAGAACATGACAATAATTGGTAATTCAAATAAAGCTGCTAGCGGAAGTGTTACACGCATTAAAAATTTAAAATATCCATCAACCGTAAACATGATATCAAACATCCCATTATTTAAATTTAGCAGAAACGGGATAATAAATTGCGTGAATAGAAAATAACCAAAAACCATTCCTGCTAAAAATAAAATAAAAACAGCAGGTATGTAAGGGAGTGTAACCTTCCTTTCATGAGGTGTCAATCCCGGTTTTACAAAAGCCCAAATTTGATAAGCAATAATCGGCAATGTTCCCGCAAGAGCAATTACACCAGCAAGAGAAAAATAAATCCATATAATTTCTCCAGGACTTATAGCTGTTAACTTAAAATCAAGTTCTTTAGCGAAAAACCAATAAATATCTTCAATATAAATAAAACCTGCAATAAAAATCAGAATAAAGAATACTCCTGTTACAATAATCCTATTTCTCAGTTCGGATAAATGGCTAACAACGTCCATATCTTTTTCTTTTTTATTTTTACGGTTTTTCCCCATATTAACACTCCTTCCATAAGAACAAAAGAAGATGTAAGCTTAGAGCCTTACACCTTCGACTAAGAATATGCTACTTTTTCGTTTCTTCGCTCACACCTTGAACTGCTTTTTTAAACTCTTTTAAAGATGAGCCAAAAGCCTTTCCAATTTCAGGCAATTTGGAAGGACCAAAAATAACTAAAGCAACAATTAAAATTAATATTAGTCCCGGAAACCCAATACTCATTCTAAACACTCCAAAAAGATTATTTAGCAGGTAGGAAAGTATAAAACTTTCTTCCTAGGGCTTCGATTACTCGCCCCACCATAAAGGTTTGTATAAGTCAACTAAGGCTACCGCTGAAAAGCTTGACGGGAACCAAGCTTCTATTGATTTTTATCAGTTACAGCAGCTTTTGCTTCATCAATTTCTTCTTTAGCATCACCAGTTATATCTTTTGCAGACTTCTTAAATTCTCTTAATGTTTCACCGGCAGCTTTTCCAATTTCCGGTAATTTTTTTGGTCCAAAAACAACTAAAGCAATAATTAAAATTAATATTAAACCGGGAACTCCAATAGCTCCTAAGCTCATATGGACACCTCTTTTGTTAATATACTTATGTAAACCTTTTACTATTTTAATTTTATATTACCACGTTAGCCTTCGGGTAGACAAGTATAACTCATTATCTTCTATCATATTGTAAAAAATAATAGTCAAAAGGATTTTTTTCATCCTTATCCCCTTTTACTTTAGTAGTTAAAACCCAGTCCGAATCAGAGAACGACGGAAAATAAGTATCACCATCAAATTCGTCTTCAATCCAAGTAATATACATACGATCTGCAAGAGGCAAAACTTGATTGAATATATTTCCCCCACCAATAACAAACAACTCTTCATCTGGGTCTGTTTTATTCCATTCTACTACGGTTTCCAAATCCGCTATGATCTCAATATTCTCGGGAAAATGAGAACTCTTCTTTGTTAAAACTACATTTCTACGATTTGGTAAAGCCTTGCCAATGGATTCAAATGTCTTTCTACCCATAATAATTGTATTCCCAGTGGTTTTTTCTTTAAAAAATTTTAAATCCTTAGGAAGATGCCAAGGTAAATCATTATTGGCACCAATAACTCGATTTTTATCCATAGCTACTAATAGTGAAATCACTTCTATCACTCCTGCTAGTCTATATTCTATACAGCAATTGGCGCTTTAATGGTTGGGTGTGGATTATAATCAACCACTTCAATATCATCCGCTTCATATTCAAAAATAGATTGTTTTTCCTGATTAAGTTTTAAAATTGGAAAGGCTCTTAAATCACGTTTAAGTTGAATTTGGACCTGTTCGACATGATTGGAATAAATATGAGCATCTCCTAATGTGTGAACAAACTCACCGACCTCTAGGTTGCACTCGTGTGCTATTAGATGAGTTAGTAATGCATAACTCGCAATATTAAATGGTACACCTAGGAAGACATCTCCACTTCTTTGGTATAGTTGACAAGATAATTTTCCATCAGCTACATAGAATTGGAATAGTGTATGACATGGTGGTAGTGCCATATTGGGAATATCTTCTGGATTCCATGCTGAAACAATATGTCTCCTTGAATTTGGATTATGTTTAATTCCTTCGATTAAATCCTTTAATTGATCAATCGTTTCGTTTTGAGATGTTTTCCAATTTCTCCACTGTTTTCCATAAACAGAACCAAGGTGACCATACTTTTCAGAAAATGCATCATCTGTTAAAATCTTTTCCTTAAATAAAGACATTTGTTCTCGGTAAAGCTTATTAAATTCGGGATCCTGTTGGCATCTAATTCCGAAGTTCGTCATGTCAGGGCCAGTATATTCATCACTCTTCACCCATTTTTCAAATGCCCATTCATTCCAAATATTATTATTATGTTGTAGTAAGTAACGAATATTAGTGTCTCCTTTAATAAACCAAAGGAGTTCGGAAACAATTAATTTAAATGGAATTCTTTTCGTAGTTAGTAAAGGAAATCCTTCTTTTAAATCAAATCTCATTTGATGTCCAAAAATCGAATAAGTTCCAGTATTTGTTCGGTCATCACGTTTATTACCATTTTCTAATATATGTTGACATAAATCTAAATAAGCTTGCTCGCCTTTTATCACGGAATAACCTCCATCTTAAAAACTATTCAATATACTATATTAACACAATTCAACAATTTACGACCATTCTTTATGAAATTGGTCTAAAAATTGTTCCATAAATTGATGGCGATCAGTAGCCATCTGTTTTGCTTTTTCCGTATTCATTTTATCCTTTAAATGTAGAAGTTTATCATAAAAATGTTGTATAGATGTTTTTTGAGGATTTTCATTGTAAATAAACTGACTATTTGCTCCCCCGTATGCAAATGTCCGGGCTATACCAACCGCTCCGATAGCATCTAATCGATCAGCATCCTGAACAATCCTACCTTCTAACGTTTCTGGTATGTTCCCTTTACTAAAAGATATGTTTTGTATAATGGCATTAATCGTCTCTACTTCCTTATCGCTCATCGAAATAGTTTTTAGAAATAGATTCATTTCTTCTCTTACTTGATTCGGTTGTTGAAAGAGCTTATGGTCCCCGACATCATGCAACCATGCTGCCGCTTCGCAAAGGAAACTATCCGCATTCTCATATTCGGCTAGGAATTTGGCCGTATTCGCAACCCTTTTCATATGATAAAAGTCATGACCAGTAACATCCATCCTAAAAAGCCCTTTAACATATTGTTGTATTGCATTCAATTGTTCATCTTTTTTCATCATACACACTCCATTTTCATTCTAACTATATTATTATGTATAAAATTTCTGATTTTGTAAACGTTATAAATGTAGAGAAAAACATTCATATATGATTTAGTAAATTATGGTAGCAATTTCTTGACTAACGCTTTCAAATAAGCTATATTAGGCATAAGCAAAGAAGATGTACGGATTCATTAATAAACAGGCAACTTCCTATAGAAGCGGATGTAATAATGATCCTACACTTCTAGAAGAAGATTGCCTTTTTTTATTTAATGTTTTTGTTTCTCTACTTTGTATTAACACGTATTAGTGCGTGTTCAAAAAGGAGGATGAAAAGGACCAAGCAGTTCGAGGAGGCGTAGCTTTGAGGCAGAAAAGAAGACATTTCTGCATAAGTGCAACTAAGGCTTTCGCTGAAGGGCATGGCGAACGCCAAGTTTTCTAAGAACCGGAACGTATGCAATTAATACGTGAGTACCGGTGAGTCTTGCCAACGAGCTTCCACCGGATGTGGTGAGTTTCGACGTTCGTCACAGGACGTGACGGAACTTAGTCGAAGGTCCTTGAACCGAAGTGTCATTTTCGCCGAACTTTTTTGAACAACCTTTATTACGTGAAAGTTTTTAGGAGGATTGTAAATGCAAAATGGTGTAGTAAAATGGTTTAACGCTGAAAAAGGCTATGGATTCATTCAATTAGAAGACGGAAATGATGTATTCGTACATTATTCTGCAATTCAAGAAGAAGGTTTCAAATCTTTAGAAGAAGGACAAGAAGTATCTTTTGAAATTGTAGAAGGCGAACGTGGCCCACAAGCTGCAAACGTTGTAAAAAAATAAAAAAAATGGTTGACCTATATAATAAAGCGGAATTCTCAAAAGAGGTTCCGCTTTTTTCGTGCTCTATTTATCCCCTTTCTGCCTAATTTTGAATGATTATCCCGGTGGTACTCTGGATTTAATATTGCTGGATCAAAAGTTAACATGATATATTATTCCTTGTGTTGATTTCCATATATGACTGTAGAAATTGCAAATGTATTTATGCTACATAGTCACATAACAAAACATAGGAGGATGGGTTTTTATTATGGTAAAGGTAGAAAAGGCAAAAAAAGAAGATATTCCAGAACTCTTAGAGCTTTATAAAGAACTTATTCCACTAGAAACTTCTTTGGAACAATCACTGGAAATATATACTAACATACTACTTGATGAAAACTACTTTTTGTTCGTTGCGAAGGATAATGATGAAGTGGTCGGGTCTGCACTTGGAATATGTTGTATTAGTTTAACAGTTCCATTTTTAGTCATTGAAGATGTCATTGTTAAAGATGGAAACAGAGGAAAAGGAATTGGACGTCAGTTAATGGAATCTCTTGATAAATTTGCAACAGATAAGAATTGTGCTTATGCCATTCTCGTATCATCCGCTTTCCGAGAAGGCGCACATCAATTTTATGAGAAAGCAGGGTTTACAGACTCTGTAATAGGCTTTAGAAAATTATATTCTGTTATCTGAAGTAGTGAAAGCTTAATATATATATAGTTCTATGTATAAGAATACCTCGCATTTGCTGAAGGACTAGTGAATGGCGGGGTTTTCTTGTGTTTCATAAATTCTCCTTTCTTACACTCCGTATCCCTACCGCTATTTTTTACGGAATATCCCGACATAAGAACATACGCTTCGTTTTTATCACATAATGTTCACAAACTTATTAAACCAAAAGGTTAGAAAAATCGATAATACTTGTTATATAAGGGTTCTTGAACAAAGTGTGAATTGTTGGAAACCTAGCTAAATTCTATATTTATATTGTGTATGATAAAAACAGATAGATCATTAAAAGGGGTGAAAACATGAAAAAGAAAACGCTACCCAAATCTTCTTCACAAGAACCAAATCTAAAAGGAACCATTATCTCTGTATCTATTATTGGTTTAATTATTGTAGCATCATGGTTTGGAGTCTTTGGATTATTTTTGTCTCGTTAGCTATTTCTTTATAGGGAGGAAAGAAGATGCATTTACACAAATATGAAAAATGGTGGTTAATTTTTGGTGTAGGTACCTTAATTGCTTTCTTGTTGATTCTTGCTTATGGTGCATTCTATTTAGGAACACACCCTCAAAGTCATGGGGTTACAATCGATCCAGAAAACATTGGGGCTGAAGAAACTTTTAAGCCTGAGAATTTAGGATTAACAAAATTGGATGAAGGAAAATATGTATTGAATGTGGTTGCTTCCGCTTTTAATTATGATTTAGGTACAGATGAAGAAGGAAAACCTGTTAAACATATTCAAATACCAAAAGGATCTACTGTTTTAATTCAAGCAGTTACCCCTGACGTTATTCACGGATTTAACATTGCTGGCACAAATGCAAACATGATGGTTGAACCTGGATTTATTAGCAGTATGGAAGTTACGTTAAACAAACCGGGCGAATATACGCTATTATGTAACGAATATTGTGGTAGTGGTCATCATATGATGTTTGCCACTGTGGAGGTGACTGAATAATGGCTATCGAAAAATTATTAAAATATGAACACGATAATAAGTTTTCATTAACGATATCTAAATCAGAATCCCGCCTTTATATGTCATTTATCGGTTTTGCATTTATCGCACTTTTTGTTGGTGGGCTTATGGGGTTATTACAAGTTCTTGTTCGCTCTGGCTACTATACGTTACCAGCAGGAATCGACTATTATCAAGTATTAACTGTGCATGGAGTTATATTAGGTCTTGTTTTAACTACTTATTTTATTATCGGTTTCCAGTATGCATTAATGGGAAAAACGGTTGGAATTTCTGAAACCCAGTTTCGTGTAGCTTGGCTTGGATTCTGGATAATGACACTCGGTACAATAATGTCTGCAATTACGATTTTATATGGAAAAGCAAGTGTACTTTATACCTTTTACGCTCCGTTACAAGCTCATCCTGCTTTTTATATAGGTTTAGCTCTTGTAATTATCGGAAGTTGGATTGCATGTTTTGTTAATTGGCGACAACTTTATGTATGGAAGAAAAAACATCCAGGTGAAAAATCTCCATTACTTGCTTTCATGGTAGTAATCAATATGATTATGTGGTTTATCGCCACCTTAGGAGTAGCAGCATCCGTTCTTTTACAATTCATTCCTTGGTCATTAGGATATGCCGCCACAATAGATGTTTTATTAAGTAGAACTTTATTCTGGTACTTCGGACACCCACTCGTATATTTTTGGTTACTACCTGCATACATGGCGTGGTATGCAATTATTCCTAAAATTATTGGTGGGAAAATCTTTAGTGATTCACTTGCAAGATTATCATTTGTGTTATTCTTATTTTTCTCCATACCAGTTGGACTCCATCATCAATTAACAGAACCAGGAGTTCAAACAACGTGGAAATTTGTACAAATTATTTTGACATTTATGGTTATTGTTCCAAGTTTAATGACAGCATTCTCCATGTTTGCTACATTTGAAATTACTGGTAGAAGAAAAGGCTTCGGTGGACTATTTGGATGGTTCGTTCACTTACCATGGAAGGATGTACGATTCTTAGCTCCATTTATTGGGATGCTTGCCTTCATACCAGGTGGCGCTGGTGGTCTAATTAACGCCTCCTATCAGTTAAATTCCGTTATTCATAATACAATATGGGTTACAGGACATTTTCATTTAACAGTAGCTACAACTGTTATTCTTACATTTTTCGGAATAACGTATTGGCTAGTCCCCCATCTTACTGGTCGTAAACTAACACCAACCATTAATCGACTTGGTATCATCCAGACTATATTTTGGGCAGTAGGTATGACCATTATGTCTACAGCAATGCATATACAAGGATTACTAGGAGGCCCAAGAAGATCGGCTTACTCTGAATACGGTGGTTCCGAGCAGGTTGCTGAATGGGGAGCATATCAAGTAGCCCAAGCGGTTGGCGGAACCATATTATTTATTGGCATAGTACTGATGGTCTATATCTTCATAAAATTAGCTTTCTTTTCACCAAAAGGGAATGAAGAATTTCCAATTGCCAAAGAAGAAATGGATGCAGAGCCAACGCCAATGTGGTTGGAGAGATGGAAGTTATGGGTGACCATAACCATTGCATTAATTCTATTTGCTTACACTATTCCAATTATCGATATCATTCAACACGCACCACCAGGGTCAGCACCATTCGCTTGGCCTATTGGTAATAATTAAACAATTAGAAAAAGGACATCACTCAAGATGTCCTTTATAAAACTCTTTATTTGTTAGTTTTTACCCTTCCTAAAGCCTTTTCCTCTAAAGGGATTCTTATTTTCATTAACATTAAATGAAAGATAGGGAACATTATAGCAGTATAAAAGGCTCCAAAAAGAAGCGGTATAACTAGTAACTCTAATCCAACGATAACATAGTTAGGGTGTTTGATATATTTATATGGCCCCCGTTTCACTAATGCAACATTCGGTAAAACGATTATTTTTGTATTCCAAAATCTTCCCAATGATTGAATACACCAAACCCTTGCTAATTGTATAAGCAAAAAAAGGGCAAATAAATAGTTATTAAACACATACCCATCTATACCACGTATTACAACTTCAGCGAAAATAGATATAAAAAACAGACTATGTACAACGACAAACCATTTATAATGCTCTTTTCCTTTTTCAATCCCACCGTTGGCCTTCATCCATTGTTCATTTCTTTTCGCAATTATTAACTCCGCTGATCTTTGGACAATAATAAATATAAATAGTAACCACAAGAACAAGCTATGCATTATTCATCCCACTCCAATAATAGTAATTCTGAGCTGAAACCAGGTCCTAATGCAGATAGGATACTTCTATTATTATTGCCCACTTTTTCCTTCATCCATTCTTCTAAAACATAGAAAACAGTGGAAGAAGACATATTTCCATGTTCTAATAGCACATTATAAGAGTGTTTTAGTTTATCCTTAGAGGTTTGTAAAACATTTTCCATAGCCTCAAGTACCTTTTTACCACCTGGATGAGCAATGTAGGAGTGAACATCGCTTTCTGATATGTGCTGATCTCGTAAAAATGATTCGATGTGCTCTTTCCAAAAAGATTCTACAAGAGAAGGAATACTCTTTGAAAAGATGACTTCTAAACCACTATTAGTAACATCCCACCCCATCACATCGATACTGTCTGGTTTTAAAAAGGAACTCGTTGAAACGATTTTTGGAGATGCTATTTTTCTATGGTTTATATATGGAGATTTTTCCCCAATAATTAAAGCGGAACTTATTCCATCACCAAATAAGGCAGTCCCAACAATATTACTCTTCTTCACATCTCCCTTTTGGAAAGTAAGGCTACATAATTCACAACATACGACTAGAGCCGTTTTATCTGGATTGGAAGAAATCCAATCAAAAGCGGTAGATAAACCCATCGCCCCTCCTGCACAACCTAATCCCCATAGAGGTAAACGTCTAATATCTTTACGAAATGGACGTTCATTAATAATATGAACGTCCATCGAAGGAGCTGATATTCCTGAACTAGAAACAAATATAATCATATCGATTGCTTCGTATGGAATAGACTCAGTAAGAAAATCATGGTTCTGTAAGCATTGATCAATCGCTTGAACCGAATATTCCTTTGCTAGTTTTTGAAATAAATTATTTTTTTCTTCAAAACTGTGCTCTTTTGTAAACCATGATTTTTCAACTACAAATTGGCGATCATGGACACATGCATGATCAAAAACCGGGAGCAATCTTTCCACTTGTCTTGTTGTATAACTAAATATATCTTTTACTAATCGTTTAATTTCCTCTTGACTCATATTATATCGTGGTGTAGCAGTGCCTGTGGAACAGATATAAGGCATGGATAAATATCACCCTTTTATCTTATTTTCCCCATTGATGAACAATTTGATCATTTTATCTGAATCTCTACTAATCATTATTTACCTAAGTTAGGATTATAATTCTCTATTCCCCTTTAATTTTCTCACCGAAATATTGATAATAATTGGTCTCAATAAAACCATTAAATAATTTACGTTTCTTTGTCGCATTTTTACCATAGGCTTTTTCAAATTCTTCATAAGCTGTCAAGATATAAACACTCCAAGAAGGATGGTTTTCCATAACTATACCTAAACCACGGTATAATTCTTCAACGGACTCTTTATCACTTAGGCGCTGACCATAAGGAGGATTCCCAACAATATATCCGTTATTAGCCTTTATGGATAAGTCATTTACCTGCATTTGCTTCCAAGTAACTAAATCACCTAACCCAGCCTCAATCGCATTATCTTCGGAAATTTTAATCATTTTATGGTCTATGTCAGAACCTGTAATAAATAATTTTTGATCATAGTTTGCTTGATCTTCCGCTTCTTCAAATGCCTTTTCCCAGTGTTTTTTCTTTATGAATGGCCATTCTTCAGAAACGAAATCCCGATTAAATCCTGGTGCGATATTTTGCCCAATTAATGCCGCTTCAATAGGAATCGTACCTGAACCACAAAACGGATCAATAAATGGATCATCAGGTTTCCAGTTTGTTAGCAGGATAAGAGCAGCGGCCATCGTTTCTTTTAGTGGTGCTTCCCCTTGTCCTACCCGATATCCTCTTTTATGAAGGCCGGTTCCAGAAGTATCTATGGTTAAGGTTGCAACATCTTTAAGAATGGATACCTCAATTTTATACATCGCGCCAGTTTCTGGCATTTTATAAACCACACCATGTTTTAATTTTAATTTTTCAGCAATCGATTTTTTTACTATTTTTTGGCAATCAGGTACACTATGTAATTCGGATTTGACAGATTTACCCGAAACTGGGAATTGTCCATCCTCTGGAATGTATTCCTCCCAAGGTAATTTCTTTGTACCTTCAAATAGTTCATCAAAGGAAGTAGCTTGAAACTCCCCTACTAGGATTTTTACCCTATCAGCAGTTCTAAGCCATAAATTACATCTCGGTATTGCAGAGATTGGTGCATCAAAAATTACTTTACCATTATCAACTTGTACCTCATAACCTAGATTTTTTACTTCGTTTGCCACAACGGATTCTAATCCCATTGCCGCAGTAGCTATTAATGTTACAGTTCGCATCGTATAATTCCTTTCACATAAAAATTTATTACTATAGTTTACCACACTTAAAGGCAAAAAAACCTTTTCTATAGCATTCGCTATAAAAAAGGTTTATTAAACGTACTTAAGACCAATTAAATACTCGATAAGCCATGTTCTGTACCTTTGTACTGCAAACGGCGGTCTAACCTCGTACTCCGGGCGTAATCATCTATCTACAAGTAAAATACTTGTCCCTCGTTCGGTTGAATTCCCTAGTAAAGGATGCCCCTACCATTATTTGGGTTGCTCACTCGTGGGGTTTACCTCGTTCCACCTGGAATGTTTCCATTTCAGCTACGTCACTGTGGCACTTTCAAGGATATGATTCCATATCTAAAAGACTTAGGAATGCATCCTGCCGTTAACTACATGAGTTACCTTGACTTATGAATTCGTCAAGCACGAACACTACAAACATCTCAGTCTGTGTGAGCATGGACTTTCCTCTGCATGATTAATCATACAGCGATTACTTGAGTATTTAATAAAATTATGTTTTTATCATAACATGCATAGACAAACTATTCAATGGTAGATTGTGGTATAACGTTTTAATTTTCGGCTGAGTCAACAAATTTTTTCCCGAAAACAGCTTTTTCTAAATTAGATAATCGTTTCAAAATATCATAATTTACTTGTGTAGGCTGCTGAGGTGCTCTTACCCTTGTTGTTTGTTCATGATTATTGTTTTTCTTCAATTTATCGATTTCTTGTTGTAATCTGTTAATTTCCTGTTGAAGTATATCATAATCTTGAATAATAATATCTAGAAATTCATCTACCTCTTCTTGATTATATCCTCGCATTCCAGTTTTAAAATCTTTTTCAAGAATAGCCTTGCCACTTAAACGAACACCTTTAACACTCATCCGTATCACCTCATAATTCTTCACTAGTTAAATATATTTTTTTAATATAAATCGTATATATGTAAATACATTATATCATGTCCATTTCCTATTTTCTCCAAATGCTTCTGAAAAAGTGAAATAATTCTATATTACATTTAAAACAGGAAACTAATGCAGTGCCCAGTTCCCTGTTTTTTAAATCAATCACATTCAACTACTAAATAAATCACGTTGTCCAAAGGAATATGGTAATAATTCTTCCATTTTAACCACTTTTGTTTCTTGATTTAAATTGGTTAGATAAATTTTCATATTTTTATTAAAAAATTCACTCATCACTTGTCGACAGGCTCCACAAGGTGAAACAGGTCTTTCAGTATCCGCAGCAACTGCCATTTCAATAAATTCATTCTCACCTTCAGATAACGCCTTAAAAATAGCAACTCGTTCTGCACAACACCCTACAGTATAAGCAGCATTTTCAATATTACAACCAGTATATATTTTTCCAGATTTAGTTTTTAAAGCAGCACCAACAGGAAATTTTGAATAAGGAACATAGGCACTTTTTCGTATTTTAATTGCTTCTTCCATTAAATTTATTTTAGACATCAGCACTCACCTTTATTGTAGTTCATGAATTATTTGTTCAAAAATATATCGAATCGATTTGTAATACTCCATATACCTTCTTTTTCGTATATCTTTATAATAACTGTGCATAATAAGTAAATCCATATTTTCTTTAGTAGAATTAATTTGCTGAGGGTGTATGTTAACCTCACGATTTTTAACCGCCCGTAAAGCTTGCTCCTCCCACTCTTCTACTAAGTTATAGATTGGGGTTACTTCCTCTTTTACTTGGAGGAAGAAAGCTTTATCTCGAATATTCTCCGGAGGCTTACCTTCCTCAAATAATTCTTGAAGATGCTTCAAATGATTCAAAAGTAGCTCGGTGTTTTTAATTAAATCCATATTCTTCCGCCTTCAATTTATATTCCCTTTAACTTTAACATATTTCTTTTAAAGCGGACATTAAATATACTTTTTAATAGAATCTTCAAGTTTAGAAATTTCAAAACGTTGATTTTCATAACGATAGGTTATTTCATTTTCTGTTTTCATGATTAATTTTTGATCCATGATACGAATTTGGTCTGAAATTTCTTGTAAGGATGTTTCAAATTTATCAATGCAAACACCATTCGCGTATTGATCCAATTTTCGTGCTGCAACTGACATACCCTCACCCCATTTCCCATTTTGTTAGTATTCAACATATTCTGCAAATGCCACTAAACTCCTTCCCCTTCGACAAAACTAGAAAAAAACGTACAAAAGAAGTGAAAATCCTAAATGTTTTTTATGAATTTAGACACAATATAATTGAAGGAGGGTTTTATAAATGGATAAAAGCAAACAAATATTAAAACAGGAAAAACAACAACGTAGATCTAAATCAGAAATTAAAGGTGATAAGAAATTAAATGGGCCGAACCGACCTTCGACTTAAAATATAATATGGTAATTGAAAAACCAATGGCCGTTCGTATTTGAATGGCCATTGGTTTCCTCATATTGTCTTATATGTGTTAAACGTTTTTATAAATGTCCATAATAGCATTATATTCCTTAACAATATGAACCCCTATAATTTAAATAAGAATTTCGTATTATATTTTTTAAGGAACTGCTGTGTTTAAAGTCTATGCTTTTTATACCGATGATATATAATAGAGGTAAACCCATTTCCTTTTTAGACTGGATATTATGCAGTTTAAAGTTATCAATCATCTATTTTTTTGGTATGATACTGTAGATTAGGGGGATATGGATGAATTATCCAAATGGCAAAAAAACAAACATGATAAATAATAAAAGTAGACCAAACGCTAATCGTAGCTTCAGTAATAGAGGTATGTCACTAGAAGAAGATATTAATATTACGAATCAGTACTATTTAGAGACTGATAGGGCAGTTATTCATAAAAAACCAACACCAGTACAGATAGTTAAAGTGAATTATCCCAATCGAAGTGCAGCTGTCATTACAGAAGCATACTTTAAGCAAGCTTCTACTACAGATTATAATGGCTTATATCGTGGAAAATATGTAGATTTTGAAGCAAAAGAAACAAAAAATAAAACTTATTTTCCACTAGCCAATATCCATGACCATCAAATAAAACACATGGAATCTATTATTGATCATGGTGGTATCTGCTTTACTATTATTCGATTTTCTACATTTGATGAAACATATCTGTTACAAGGAACAAAACTCCTGGAATTCTGGAAAGAAAAAATGAATGGTGGAAAGAAATCGATTCCCTATTCACATTTTAAAGTAAATGCTTTTGAAATACCTTTTAAATACCAAGCACGTGTAGACTATTTAGCAATTATTGATCAATTATATTATTAATTTTTAATATTACATAATTGTTATTTTAAAGAGTGGAGGTTAGAGCTATGGCAGAAAATGGCCAAACTCGTTCAGCTAGAAGAAAACAAAAAAAATCAGCAAAAAAACCTATATGGAAAAAAATATTATTAGGAATTGTTATTTTTATATTGGTATTAGGTATTGGTGGCGGTGCTGTTGGTGCTTACTGGATTTTTACCGCTCCCGATATTGATGAAGCAATGTTAAAAGATCCATATGCTTCAATTCTATTAGATAAAGATGGAGAAAAGTTTGCAGAGCTAGGTGCAAATCGTAAAAAAGTGGAGTATGAGGACCTTCCACAGATTTTAATCGATGCAGTTACCGCTACGGAAGATGCTAGATTCTTTGAGCACCATGGTATTGACCTTAGAAGAATTGGTGGAGCTATAGTCGCCAACGTTGTACATGGGTTTGGTTCACAAGGAGCAAGTACCATTACACAACAAGTTGTAGAGAAATCATTTTTAACTCCTGAAAAAGAAATTAAATTAAAAGTTCAAGAACAATGGTTAGCATTAAAACTTGAAAGACAGTACTCAAAAGAAGAAATTATGGAAATGTATTTAAATAAAATCTTTTACGGTGCTAATGCTTACGGGGTAGCTCAAGCTGCTGAAACATATTTCGGTAAAACAGATTTACATGAATTAACTTTACCTGAAGCTGCTATTTTAGCGGGCTTGCCACAGCGGCCAACCGCATATAACCCATTTCAAAGTCCTGAATTAACGAAGGAAAGAATGGATACTGTATTAACGCTAATGGTACGGCATAACAAAATCTCAGAGGCTGAAGCAAATGAGGCTAGACAAGTAGAAATTGCATCACTTTTATCAGATAAACAGCCAGATTCATTCAAATATGCAGCATTTATCCAACAAGTCGAAGCGGAAGTAAAAGAAAAACTAGACGGTGCTGATATTAATACAGACGGTTTAGTAATCCATACTACTCTAGATACTGGTGCACAAGAGTATGTAGAATTTCTACTGGAGGATAGCGCGGAAAATCCAATAAGCTATCCACTTGAACAGATGCCAAATATGCAAGCAGGGATGGTAGTACTCGATACAAAAACTGGTGGAATACAAGCAATCGGTGGTAGACTAAATCCTGAGCAATATGGGGAATACAATTACGCAATAAATGGTGGAAGCCAACTTGGTTCTACAGCGAAACCTATTATGGCATACGGTCCAGCAATTGAATATAATAAAATTTCAACATACCATCAAATTAATGATGATAAACCTTATGAAGCAGCCGGTTCTAAACCAATTCGAAATTGGAATCGTAGTTATGCTGGCTGGATTAGTGCTAGATATGCATTGGAACAATCTTTAAACGTTCCAACTGTAAAGCTATATGATGAAGTAGGGGCAAGCAATGCGCAAAAGTTTGCAGAGAGCTTAGGTATTGAATTTGCTGACAATCAAATTAATGTCCGCGATGCAATTGGTGGTACATCAACGAAAGTGACACCTTTACAATTAGCCGGAGCTTACCGTGCTTTCGGAAATGAAGGAATTTACAATGAACCTTACGCTGTAAGTAAGGTAGAATTTCCGGATGGTGAAGTAGTTGATTTGGCACCAGAACCTGAAGCAGTAATGGCTGATTATACAGCCTACATGGTAACAGATATGTTAAAAAGCGTCGTAACAAACGGTACGGGTAAACAGGCAAATGTTCCAGGACTACCTGTCGCAGGGAAAACAGGAACAACAAACTTAGAGGAAGGCGGCTCACCTGATGCGTGGTTTGCTGGATACACTCCATATTATACAATTGCTGCCTGGACGGGTGGATATATAGTAGATAATGAAGATAAACTTAAGCGTGCCGCGCTACCGGATACAAAAATATCCCAAAAATTATTTAAACAAACCATGAGTAAAATCTCAGAAGGTCTTGATACACCGGACTTTAATAAACCAAACTCTGTAGTTGAGGCAAAAGTAGAAAAAGGATCTAATCCTGCTAGGAAGCCTAGTTCAAATACACCATCATCGAAAATTGTTACAGAACTATTTGTTAAAGGCACAGAACCAACCAATGTATCAAAGACATATGATAAATTAAATCCTGTTTCAAACTTAAATGCTAAGTACAACGAAGAAGCAAAATCTATCGATGTAACTTGGGACTATAATGATAACGATGATGTATCCTTCTCTGTTAGCGTTAGTGAAAATGGAGAAGAAATGAAAGAATTATCAACAACAGAAGAAAAATCGTTAGTTATTAACGAGGTGGAACCAGGTGATTATCAAATACAAGTTGTTGCTATTAGTAAAACAGATGGAAGTGTAAGTGATCCTGTTACGGCGAAAGTTACGATTGACACCGGTGAAGAAGAGGAAGGAAATATTAAACCAGTTGAAAATCTCTCAGCAGATTATATAGAGGATCGTTCCATCATTAGGGTTTCATGGAATTACAATGGACCTCCAGCTTTATTTGAAGTATCAGTTAACGGTCAGATACATTCTAACCAAGTTGAAGCAAATGGAATTGAAATTGGTAATTCGACACCTGGGGAAACATACAATATACAAGTAACCCCTATTGGCCAAAATGGCGCGAATAGCGGAGATCGAGGCGAATCCCGTTCCATGTCATTTACAGTTCCAAAACAAGTAGAAGAACAACCAGAACAGCCACCAGTGGAAGAGGAAGAGGAAGAACCACAACAGGAAGCTCCAGAAGAATCTGAAGTAGATGAAAACGAACCAGCAGAAAACGAAGAGGAACCTGTTGAGGCTGAACCAAATGAAGAAGAAGAACAAGATAATAGTGAAGCATAAAAATAGAAAAGGATAACCTCCATAACGGGGTTATCCTTTTCTATTTTAACTACCTTTTTTTCATTCTCTTTTGTCCCTCTCTGCATATTTCTAAAAGTGGACATTCGGGACAATTCGGATTTCTTGCTTTACAATGATATCTACCGAAAAAGATCATACGATGATGAGTAATACTCCATTCTTCTCTTGGAACTTTTTTCATTAGTGTCTCTTCTACTTCAATAACCGAATCTTTCCATCTACAAATACCTAACCTCTTTGAAACTCGTTCAACATGAGTGTCTACCGCAATAGCCGGTTCGTTAAAGGCTATAGACGCTACAACATTTGCAGTCTTTCTCCCAACACCAGCAAGTGTCATTAATTCTTCTTTCGTTCTCGGTACTTCCCCCTCGTATTTATCTATTAATACTTGGCAAAGCTTACGAATATTTTTAGCCTTATTCCGATATAACCCTATAGATTTAATATCATCTTGTAATTCTTCCAGCGACACCGCTAAATAATCTTCAGGTGTTTTATATTTTTTGAATAAGTTTTCTGTAACTTTATTAACTAATTTGTCCGTACATTGTGCAGAAAGTAACACAGCTATAACTAGTTCAAAAGGATTAGAGTGATTTAACTCTCCTTTCGCTTCAGGAAACATTTCTGCCATTTGATCCAGACAAAATCTAATTTGCTTTTTGTTTAGCATATTTTACTAATCTTCCCCTTCTTAATAATTACGCTTAACAAAGTATAGTATTTAAAAAGCGCGAAGTCAATAGTATCAAGGTTTTAGAGCGCTCAAGATAATAAGTACTACGCAGGATAATGCAACGAATCGAATGTATTTGGGGGTACTTTTGGGGGCGTTTTCGTTAGTATTACGAATACTTTTGGTATTGTGTAGTATTTGAATTTGGCTTCTAGTCATTATCTCTAAACTGGATAAGGTTGTTAGTATCTTCATTCTCCGCTGATCTAACATCATGAGTAACGTCCCTTCTATTGGTTGCGTAATAATCCTGAAGAAGTGTTTCCATATCACTATCTTCAATCAAAGGTACTTGACCTCATAAAATTCCTAAAATCCCTATAACCTTTTTGAATTTCTGATGGTGTCAAATTTCTTTCAATAATTATGTCAGCTCTTACCCCCTTCATTTTATATTAACACAGAATTAATAACTCATCTTACACAAATATTTTCAGATATGACTCCGAAATTAGTAAATAAGATAAATTAAAGGCTAGGTTTTCCGCACCTAGCCCTTGGTTTGCAACCGAATATAAAAAACTACCAATTTATTACTTAAAACGTACCTATATTTAACCTACGTTGCATTTCTTTCACAACTAATGAAGGTCTACTTAATTTACCATCAACAACGGTACCTAAATACTTTTGTAATGCCCGGATTGTTCCAGGGCCAAGTTTTCCATCTGCTATAGTTCCAACTTTTTTCTGCAAAGCTACGATTACATTACTTCCTTCAGATCCAAATGTAACTCCACCATATAGAGCATTGGTCACACTATTACGTGGTTGATTGCTGATAATACCATCAACTGGCGTCCCTAATGCTTTTTGAAGTGCACGAGTAGTAGATTGACCCCACTTTCCATCAACTGTCAGATTAGATTTATTTAATGTTTTACTAGCCGATGGATTACCTTTTAATTCATTGTATACTTGCTTGCCAGCTAAACCATCAACTGTTAAACCGTAATAAGACTGGAAACGTCTTACTGCATCTTCTGTATCATCTCCATAATAACTGTCTACACCGTTGTTTTTTGCATCTTTATTCGGGTAAAATGGAGGGTTATTATTTGCTAATTTGGTTTGTAACTGTCTTACTGGCTCACCGTATTCACCATTTCCTAATGTTTGACCCGTCCAGTCTCCAGTAACTTTAGTCCATGTCTTTTTAGTTGTAGATGTTCCTTTTTCCTGCGGCTTAGGTGCTGGTTTAACAGATACATCACTAGGACTGGATACCGTTCCTTTTTCGATATCTTTCTTAAACTGTGCTTTAGTAATACCAAAAGAAGCAAGATAAGCGTATGGGTCTGTGTGTGTGGTGCCTCCTAAATGCTTTCTAATCCAGTCGTGTGATTTGATACCTTTATCCGTTAGTTTTGAACCAGTATCTAATTTGATAGGAATCCCTGCATCTTTTGCAAGTTTACGCAATAACCATACATATGCAGCATAATCCTTTTTAAAAGTTTCGACGTTATTAGTTCTAGCTAATTCTACTTGAGCGTATGAATAGGGGTTAGCTTTAGGCCCAGCCCCATACTGGAGTTTACCTACTTCGGCAAGTTGGACGATTCTTCCTCCACCACCTACCCAATGGGAAACGAAAGCATTTCTCCAATTCCTAGTCATGAAATTAACTTCATTTTCTAATGAATTTGACCCTGTGTTATTCTTGTTTCCTGACTCGTGAGCGACTATAAACCTAGGCGCTGTTAGATTCCTTTGATTCAGTCCAGGGATGATATTTTTCACAATTTTATAAGGCATGTAAACCTCTCCTTTGGTATATATTTATTTTTAGTAACAATTTTTGATTGGTCAAATAAACCACTTGCGGACAATCCAATCATTAGCCCGTACATAATTTGTTCTTTTAAAACTCCATTCATAAAAAATATCCCTGCTGCTAAACCAAGCAGCAGGGATATAAGTGGTAGATATTTTTTAGGGATGACCTTTAATTCTTTAATTAATTGTGTAACTGCCATTACAACGGCTATGATAATTCCAATTTCAAACATTGACATTCCTCCTTACTATTGTGGCAATCTATCCTCGATATCATCTAATTTCGAGATAACGATTTCGTACTTACTGCTAAAACCTTTCATGATATCGTTCTGATCATCAATTGTTTTAAATAGTTTTTACTCTCTTTCTAGACTTTCTTTCTCGCGTTCTAAAATCTCTTTTCTAGATGAATAAAAAAGCCAAATAAAAAGAACCGCAAACGGTCCTTGTGTTAGAAAGTATTGAATTAATGTTTCGGTACTGGCTTGTCAAGATAACCGAAAGCCAAAGTCGGAATCATTCATAGTATTACGGAAATAAATATTCTTCCCAAAAACCATCCCCTCCTGTCTACTTTATTCGACAAAAATAGGCAATATACTTCTTTTTTAAAATAAAATACATATTTTTCTACAGATTGCATTGAAGATTGAAGCAAATACATTTGCGATTGAGTTATTATTTTCTCACAATGAAAATTCTTTAACCATTCAAGAAGCAACCGAAGAATATGGTGCACCCAAACAAATCCTGATTAAAAAATTTTACCCTTAAATCGAATTCATACTTTTAATTGGGCTTTAGATCGCATGATTAAAGAAGCGAAAATTAAACGTATAACTGTTCATGGACTCCGGCATACCCACGCTATAATCTTAATAAATCAAAAAACATCCGTAGTTGCTGTTTCAAAACGCTTTGGGAATACGGCCGAAGAAATTCATAAAACTTATGGCAATTCGGATGATGAAGCCGACAGACAAGCAGTGAATGTATTTGATTCAATCATAAATATGTGAGGGGATTGGGGGTACTTTTGGGGAAGTTTTAAAATAACATACCTTACCCCTTGCCCCTATTGGGTTTGAGGAATTTACTAATCTTCCCCTTCTAGCCAATTATAATAAATAGATGTATCCCTTTTTTTAGGCATATTCTCTTGTTTGATTGTTTGTTGACCATGATAATTTCTACTTTGTTTTCTTGCTTGGTCAACCGTATGAATTCCCTTCTTTTTCCACTCTCTAAGAATACGATCAATATATTTAAAATTTAATTTACCCATAAGTACAGATTCGCGTAACCCAGCTTTAATTAAAGCCGGTTCAATTTGATCTTCATCTAGCCACCCATTAATCATTTCTATTTCGAAAGGCGATAAAGGTCTACCAAATTCCTGTTCAAATAATATAAAAATGGTTCCATCCAAACTTTCCTTTTCTTCTACTTCCTGACTATACAATTGGTCAAATAATGGTTGTAATGAATACGACTCACTTAAAATGTGCTGTTCATTTTCCTTTTGTTCAATAGAAAGTATATTTTTTTGAATTAATTTTCGAAGGATTTGTGCACATTGTTTCTCATCAATCGTCATAAGATTAACAATTTCATTTGGTGTGGGAAAGTCATTATTTTCCTTTAAGAAATTAAGTAATTGAAGGATGACCATTGTTTCAACTTCAGTTAATCCTAAAAATTTATATTGTTTGAGTAATGCGATAGGAATGGGTATTTGATCAAAAATAATTTGTTGTATTGATATAGATTTTGACATATAAAGCACCTCGTTAACAGTATATCATATAAAGTGAAACTTCAATCAGTGGGGATTTCCTTACCTCCCCCCCACTGATTGTTAGTTGAAAAAGGCTGTTGATCCCCACTTAAAATTCTTGGATTCTCCTCATATTCCTGAAATGGGGGTCTTACAGCCAGTTAACCTGCGAAAATTCGAAAATCCCTCGCAAAAGCAAGGGATTTTCGAGATTGTTTTGATATAAATTAATTTAATAGCCTTGGAAATGAATATTATTTTACACGAACACGGTCAACAATAAATATTACTGATGATTAAAAACAAATCGTTTAATTCGGTTTGCTGCTTCAACTAAATCATCCATTGCTAATGCATAAGATAAACGTACATTGTCATCAAAACCGAATCCAGACCCAGGAACAAGTGCTACTTTTTCCTCTTCTAAAATCGCTTTTACCCAATCATCAGTATTAGTAAAGCCATTCATTTTCACCGCTTCTTTAACGTTAGGGAATACATAAAAAGCACCTTTAGGTTTTTTGCATGTAATTCCAGGAATCTCAGTAATTAAACGATGGATTGTATCTAATCTTTCTGCAAATGCTTTTTTCATTTCATTTAATGTACTTTCATCTGCTTGATATGCAGCAAGTGCTCCATATTGCGCAATAGAAGTCGGATTAGAAGTAGAATGGGATGCTAAATTCGTCATGGCTTTAATGATTTCTACTGGTCCTGCAGCATATCCAATTCTCCATCCAGTCATCGAATGCGACTTAGAAACACCATTGATTACAATCGTACTTTCTTTTAGTTCGGGTGAAATAGAAGCAATGGAAACATGTTCATCGGAAGTATAGATTAGTTTTTCATATATCTCATCTGAAACAATTAAAACATTATGTTCTAAACAAACTTTTCCTAAAGCCTCTAATTCTTCTTTACTGTACATCATACCAGTAGGATTGCTTGGTGAGTTGATAATAACGGCCTTTGTTTTGTCCGTAACTGCCTTCTCTAATTCAGCTGGAGTTAATTTAAATTCATTTTCCTCTAATGCAGAAACAAATACCGGTTTACCTCCAGCTAATTTAACCTGTTCAGGATAGCTAACCCAGTAAGGGGCAGGTATAATTACTTCATCTTCATCATTTAGCAACACTTGGAATAATGTGTATAATGCATGTTTAGCACCTGAGGTTACTATAACTTCATTAGTGGAATAAGAAAGCTGATTATCCTTTTTAAACTTCTGGACAATCGCTTCTTTTAATTCTATTATTCCGCCTGCTGGAGTATATTTAGTCATCCCGCTGTCCATCGCCTCTTTAGCAGCTTCCAAAATATAATCTGGCGTATTAAAATCGGGTTCCCCCGCACCTAATCCAATCACATCATGACCCTGTTTTTTTAACTCTTTTGCTTTAGCAGTTATAGCTAAAGTAGAAGATGGTGTTAATGTTTCTACTCTTTTGGATAATTGCATCATTTAAGTCTCCCCTCTTTAGTCAAACATCCGTTTAAATCGATACTGCTCATATGACGAACCATCGTGAATAGATAGGTAATCTAAAACATATCGATCATTCTCGTCATAATATGTAATCTCCCATAACAATTTATCTTCTATCAAAGCAGGAGAAATTTTATTTAGTTCACAATTAGCACAATTTTGTTGCCAAGTTTGTAAAATTTGGTCTTTAGGGATGATTTCTGAATAGCCAATTGTTGTGATATCCTTCTCCTTACCTTTTAAAGGATAAAAGATAATTTGTTCTTCCCCTTTTTCATCACTTCCATAAACTAAATGGTACGCTTCATCACCATGATATAATTCGATTTTATTTACCTTGGTAATTGGTGTTTGTTCCAAAATTACTTCTCTTGTTTGTTCAAAATTTGCTGATTTATTTTTCATAATATCTTGATATAAATATACACCAAAAATGGTGACAATAACAATGATTGCAATAATAATTATGAAAGTTTTTTGTATCCAATTAAGTCCTGTAGATTGTGAAAACTGCTTGTTTTTCATTTTCCTCATCCAATGCTAATCCGAACATTAAATCTTTATCTTTTAGAGTTCGATTTAATATGTCGACGATTTTATAAATTTCTGATGAATACTCTAATTTGACAGTGGCAAGTGTTTCGATTTTATGTCGATCCATCGTTTACCTCCAATTAAAAATACCTCATTTATTATCAAAATTTGCTAATTATAGATCTTATAAAACAGTAAACAATAATATTACGTTGATATTATTAAGATGAAGCATCTTTAGTATACCAATTTTGAATATAATTTGCTTTATTTTTTAAATTCAACAAAAAAATTTCTACACCCCTACCATTACAAAACATTTTTTACTGATGCACTTGTTGCATCAGTATTTTTTTAGAACCATTTTTTAGCCTTTTTCATAAGTTCATTAGTGGAATCATATGTTAAAGGGACTTCTGGAATAGAATTTATAAAATATTTTCCATATCTGGCTTTCTTTACCCGAGCATCACAAACAAATACAATTCCACGGTCATTGGAAGATCGAATTAGTCGACCAAAACCTTGTTTAAAACGAATAACAGCATTTGGTAGAGAGTATTCCATGAAAGGATTTTTATGTTGTGCTTTTAAATAATTTGCTTTTGCTTCATAAACAGGATGATTAGGTGGTTGAAATGGTAGCCTAACAATCATTAAACAGGAAAGGTCATCACCTGGGATATCTACTCCTTCCCAGAAAGAACTTGTTCCTAGAAGTATAGATTGATTAAAGGATTGGAAATTTTTCTTCAATCTTGATCTACTTCCACTTGTTATTCCCTGTGCGATAAGCATATATTGGCCAATGTCCATTTTTTCCTTAAGTATTTTATACGATTTTTTCAACATTTCATAAGAGGTGAAAAGTACTAACATCCTTCCATCCGTAATATTAGCCAAATCTAATATTGCTTCACTCGTAGCAAAAATAAAATCATCCATGTTTCTGTAATTAATTTCAGGGAAATCGTTAGGTATCAATAATTGAACCTGATCACGATAAGAAAATGGTGAACTTATTTTTTGAGTAATGTACGGTTTATTTGATAACCCTAACCTTTCAACCATAAACGAGAAGGAATTAGCCATCGTTAACGTAGCACTAGTTAAAATAACACTTTCCTTTTCATCGAAAAATTGTTCTTCAAGAAGTGAAGACATATCTGTCGGTTCACAATATAAGTAAACGGCATTATTTTTTCCTTTTGTATCAATTTCAATCCACTTCGCCTGTGGAATATCTATATCCGAGATAATCAAAATTTCAAGACTATCAATAAAATTTTGCAAAAGTACTTTTAGCCCATTTAAATCTTCCTTATCGTATTTATCCAGCCACTGTTCATGGTCAAATCTTTGCTCTAAAAGCGAAATAACATGAATTAAATCTCGAAAATTAAACGTTAATCTAGTTGCCATCTCCGTAATAACATTCCATGTTTTAGAGTCCTCTTTTTCCTTTTCATATCGATATTGAACTCTACCTATATCACTTACAGCCATATCATTCCTTTTCATACCGAGAACATAATGATACAAAGTTCGAAATAAATCTTCTACTTCATATTTAGTAGAATCAAGAATATCATCCCACTGCTTCATTAGATTTTCAACTTGAAAAGCATATGGGGCTATCACTTTCCCAAGTAATTTATTATTTTCATGAGAATGTCCAATTTGATTCAGAGTATATTGTACATTGATATAGTCTAACTTTAACCCATAATGATGTGCTGCCGTTTCTTCAAAATGGTGTGCTTCATCAATAATTACCTTTTTATAGGAGGGTAAAAATTGGTTATCATTAAATATATCCGTACATAATAAGGCATGGTTCGTAATAATAATATTAGCTTGATGCGCTCTTTTTTTTGCCTTTTGGTAATATGATTTGGAAAACCACGGAGAATAGGGATCTAAAATTTTTCCTTCTGCCTCTGTTGAAACATTTTTATAAAATAAATAGCCACTAGCAGGTAAATTTATTTCATCTATATCTCCTGTCTCTGTTTCTGTTAGCCATACTAATATCATTGCCTTAGTTAAAATAATATCATAATTATCTTTAGTACCATTCTGCAATTCATGAGCAAATTTTTCCAAGCTTATATAATGGCTTTTTCCCTTTAATAAGGCAACCTGGAAAGGAAAAGGCACGAGTTTTTCAAGTAATGGAATATCTTCATCGAGTAATTGAGATTGAAGTTGAGTCGTATGAGTACTAATAATAATTCTCTGTTTTGATTTAACAGAATCGTGTATAGCCGGTATCAAATATGCTAAGGATTTGCCTGTACCCGTTTCTGCCTCAATTAAAGCATGTTTTTTGCTTTGAAAAGAATCAAAGATGGCTTCAGACATTTCCCTTTGTCCCGTTCTTTTTTCATAATTTTTCATATGTTGCTGTAACGAACCTTTTTCTTCATAAATATCATCCAAAAAGTCTCCAAACGACTGGATATCAAAACTGCTAATTCGCGGAATACTTTCCGTCTTTTTAAACGCCAATCCTTGAAAAACTTCCACACTTGAACTCTCTTCCAGCGAAAACTCCAATTCCTTTAACCTGCTGGATAATAACATCCCTAAATCAGACTTAAACATGGTTTCCAATTTAAATAAGGTATCCAGTGTTTCGTATGGAAGAGAAAATAACTTTTCTTTTAATCGTAAAAGTATTTTTGCTGTAACATAAGCATCTGATAGTGCCCGGTGTGGATCGTCATGGTGAATGTCTAAAAACTCAGCCAACTGACTCAGTTTGTAACTAGGTGATTGTGGGAACAAGATGCGCGATAATTCGACTGTGTCAATTATTGGATTGGTTAGAACACAATTTCCACTATTCTTCAATTCGGCATTTAAAAAACCTAAATCGAAAGGTACGTTATGTGCAACAAGGTAACTATCTTTAAATAAAGAAATAATCTCATCGGCTTTATCATGAAAATATGGTGCATCTTTTACGTCCTCATCATTTATTCCGGTAAGATTAGTAATGAAAGGTGGGATAGATTTATTTGGATTAAAGAAACTAGACTTCGTTTCTATTATTTGGTCGTTTTCAATGACTACAATACCCGCTTCAATAATCTTATCGCTATTTATTGGTGAATGGCCAGTTGTTTCTAAATCAATGACAACATATCTATTTTCCATTTTCAGTCCACCTACCTTTCTAAATCCGCGGTTTAAGAAAATATAAAAAGATTCATGTTGTTAATTCATTCGCGTTCTTAGCCTGTAAGGGCGCTTACGCTTTTTTTCTTAATCTTTAAACCAATCAATCTCAGCTGAATAAAGAATAGTTTCATTCCCATCCATATCTTTTGTAATAAGTGCTCCATCATTCGTTATTCCAAGAAAAGGAGCTTTCCAATTCTTTTTCATCGTTTTTATCGAAATCTCTTTTCCAATTTTAAAACCATAACTTTTCCATTTTTCTTTAATGTCAGCAAAGCCATGTTCTAAATAATAATCATATGTTTTTTCAAATGAAACTAAAATTTCCTGAATTAAATCATTTAGTTCCCACTCCGTATCTGTTTCCACTTTTAGTGACGTCGCTTTATAGTTCGGATTTTCTGGTAGTTCTTCGATAGAATGGTTAACATTTAGTCCAAACCCTATAATAACATACCATATACGATCCTGTTCAGCCTGCATTTCTGTTAATATTCCCGCTGTTTTCTTCCCGTTGATTAAAATATCATTTGGCCATTTAATTTTTGGATCGATGTGTACATGGTTACGTAGGACATCAGCCAATACAGTTGCAGTTAATAATGTTAATTGTGGAGCTTCTTGTGGGGAGATTTCTGGTCTTAAAATCAAACTTAGCCATACCCCTTTTCCACTTGTAGATTGCCAGCTACGGGTAATTCTACCCCTTCCATTTGTTTGTTCGTCCGCAACTATAACTGTTCCATTCACTGCATCATTTCGAGCCTCTTCATGAGCTACCGTTTGTGTAGATGTTACCGAATCAAAATGCTTAATATTTTTACCAAGCCATTTTGTTTTTAATCCCCATTTAATGGTATTTTCACTCATTTTATCTGGGAATTCAATGATTCGATAACCTTTATTAGACTTACCTTCAATCACATAACCATCTTTTTTTAATTCATTTATATGTTTCCATATTGCGCTTCTAGAAATTTCTAATTCATCTGATAACATTTGCCCAGAAATATATTGATCATTATTCTTTGATAATAAATTAATTAATTTATTTCGGGTGGATTCCATTTTATCCAATCCTTTATATCTTTTTTTCTATTTTCTAAGTTACCGAAAACAATTTCTTTTTCAATTGACGTTAATAATTTTTGAATCCACGGTCCTCCTTTTATATTAGGATACCAAGATAATAAATCATTACCGTTCATACATAGTTCTTGACGAGAATGAATAGGTAGTGAGTTGTAAAGCTTATCCAATTCATTTTCATCCAATAATTCAGGGTGAAAAATGTTCATGATATTGGTAAACCCTTCATAATACTGACAATCTAGCGTGTATACGAGCCAATTATCAATTCCGGCCTTTTCAAATAACGAATAGGCCTTTACAATAGCTACGGCTTCCTGTTTAACTTGATTGGAACATTTCCAATTCTTTACCCAATCTATTACACTAACTCTAGTATTCAATAAATGGAAAAATGCTATAAATTCTCCAAACGAATGTAAAGGTTGTAAGGAATCTGGTATTTTATGGATTAGATCTGGTATATCTTTAAAAATAGGCAGATACATATAACTTTCAGATTCCTTCAAGTAATAAATTCCATTTTTTAGATATTGACCAGCGAACATTTTACCAAATTCTTTTGTAATTCTTTCGATAGCTAAATTAGATATATCTTTACTTACTTCTTTCATCTCATTTAGTGTCTGTGGATCGATGGTAAACCCGAGTTGACTTGCAAATCTTATCGCTCTAATTATTCGTAGAGAATCTTCCTTAAAACGGTCATAGCCATTTCCTACCGTTCTAATAACCTTCTTTTTTATATCTTGTTTCCCACCAAAGAGATCGATAATATTACCAGAGAGATCCATCGCTAATGCGTTTATCGTAAAATCTCGCCTTTCTAAATCCTTATCTATTTGATTTATAAAAGTTACTGAATCAGGGTGACGTTGATCTGAGTAACTACCTTCCACACGGAAAGTCGTCACTTCATAAGGTACATCGTCATGGAGAACAATCACGGTACCATGTTCAATCCCAACAGGAATAACCTTTGCGAAAATTTTTTGAATAATATTTGGAGTTGCGGAAGTCGTGATATCCACATCCCCAATTGGTCTTTTTAATAAAAAGTCACGAACACAGCCACCAACGTAGTAAGCTTGGTGATGATGATTTTCAATATTCTCTATTACCGGCCTTGCTTTTATAAATGGTTCACTAATCATTAAACTCACCATTTCTTGTTTTTGATTACATCATTATAAACTTTAGTATATTGATTAACGATCTGTTCAGATTTAAAGATTGTTTTGACGTGTTCATAGGCGTTTTCAGAAAACTGTTCTAATTTTTTGTCATCCTCAAGCAATTTAATCGCGTAATTCGAAGCTTGTTCGACATTTCCCGAGTCAACGATAAAACCAGTTTCTTCATGTTTAATAACTTCAGGAATTCCTCCAACTTTAGTTCCTATACAAGGAACTTTACATGCCATTGCTTCTAATAATACTAGGCCAAAGCTTTCTTTTTCAGAGAGTAGGAGCATTAAATCTGATATCGATAATAAATCACTAATGTTATTTTGCTTCCCTAAGAATAAAACATAATCTTCCAACCCCAATTTATGTACCAGTTGAACGGTATCTGAATACTCTGGACCATCTCCAACTAAAAGTAACTTACTACTAACCTTGCTTTTAATTTGATTAAATGTCTCAACAATTAGGTCTACTCGTTTTACTTTTCGGAAATTAGATATATGAATAACGACTTTTTCATCAGGTAATATTCCAAATTCCCCTCTTAGCGTACCGTTGTCTTTACGATAATATTCTTGTTCATTTATAAAATTATAAATAACCGATATATCTTTACTTGTTTTTAGCATATCTTTGGTTTGTTCCACCAGATTATTAGAAACAGCTGTTACAGCATCGGATTGCTCAATCCCATATTTAATCATTTTCTTAAAGGTATTATCTACTCCTAATACCGTAATGTCAGTTCCGTGAAGTGTTGTTACTATTTTTACATCATGCTCTGCTATTTCTCTTGCCAAAATTGCACAAATAGCATGTGGGACAGCATAGTGTACATGTAAAACATCTAACTTTTCTTGATCAATGACCTCTGCCATTTTAGTTGCCAAAGCTAAGTCATACGGTGGATATTGAAAAACAGGATAATGCCCCATTTCCACTTCATGATAAAAAATATTGGGATAAACTTTATCTAAACGAAAAGGAAGACTTGATGTGATAAAGTGAATTTCATTGCCTTTTTCTGCGAGCATTTTTCCAAGTTCAGTAGCGATTACACCTGAACCACCGACTGTGGGGTAGCATGTAATTCCTATTTTCATATTATTCTCTCTTCCTTTATATTAAATTCAAATTAAATAATATTTTCTAATCCATAAACTAGCTCATTTAGTTCAAAAACTTTTTCTACAGAAAATTTAACTCCATCCATAAAAGAAGCACGGTTGAAAGAGTCATGTTTAATTGATAGTAATTGTCCATCCCCACCAAAAATAACTTCTTGGTGTGCAACGAGCCCAGGTAGTCTTACGCTATGAATCCTCATACCGTCCATTTCCGCACCACGCGCACCATTCAATGTTTCTTTTTCATTCGGATGACCTTGAGATTTAAACTCTCTCGTTTCTCTTATCATCTCTGCCGTTTTCACAGCTGTTCCAGACGGTGCATCTAGTTTATTATCATGATGTTTTTCAATAATTTCTACATTTGGCATATATTTCGCTGCCATTTGTGAAAACTTCATCATTAATACAGCACCAATAGCGAAGTTAGGCGCAATAATTCCTCCTAAGTTTTTATTTCTAGTAATTTCTTTTAATTCCGTTATTTGCTCTTGAGTAAATCCAGTTGTGCCAATAACCGGCCTAACATTGTGTTCAACAGCCTTTTTAGTATGTACGTATCCTACTTCAGGAATAGTGAGATCTATTAATACATCAGCTTCTACTGTATCAAAGCATTGGTCAATATCTTCAAATATTGGTACATCTAGATTAGGGAATTCCGGTAAGTCCATTAATTTTTTTCCATTATTCTTATGATCTAGGCAAGCAACAAGACGGAAATTTTCTTCATTTGTGACCATCCTAACTGCCTCAGATCCCATTTTCCCACGTGGTCCTGCAATAATAATGTTAATCATAGTTAACTCCTCCAAATTATTTTAGTCTTTAGGTGTCCATCGATGTGGTACGAAGACAATTGCCTAATACTTGGTAAATGCAAACTTTCTAATGTCTCTTTTGTATTATAAATTCGCTTTTTATTGACTTACCCCTTTGCAATTTATATATCTATTTAATGTTAGCGAATTGAAGGCATTTTGACAAATCATATACTTCTTCAAGAATGTTACATACATACTAAATTGTCTATACTAATAAAATGAAACATATTTGGTTGCGAGTTTTCTTCCGTATAAAAGACTCAAAGGATTAACAGGAGGAATTTTTAATGAGTATATTTGGTTTAAAGATAAAAAATATTTTTTTTATTCTTTTAGGTGCTGCAATTTTTTCGTTTGGTATCGTTCATTTTAATATGCAACACAATTTAGGAGAAGGTGGATTTACCGGTATTACATTATTGCTTTATTTTTTATGGGGAATCGATCCAGCCATTACAAATATCATTTTGAATATACCTGTATTTTTTATCGGATGGAAATTTTTAGGTAGGAATACATTTTTTTATACTATTATAGGTACATTTGCTGTTTCCTTGTTTTTACGTTTGTTTCAAATTAAACCATTTATTATTCATTTAGAACATGACATGTTCCTAGTAGCCTTATTTGCCGGAGTATTCATTGGTATTGGGTTAGGAATAATCTTTAGATATGGTGGTACGACTGGTGGTGTAGACATTATCGCTCGTATCGTCAACAAATATGTTGGATGGTCGATGGGCCGAACCATGTTTCTTTTTGACTTAATTGTCATTACAACCTCTATATTTGTAATACTTGAATTGAGTGAAGGAATGTATACTTTAGTAGCAGTATATGTTGGCGCAAGAGTAATTGACTTTTTACAGGAAGGTGCTTATTCCGCAAAAGGGGCGACAATTATCTCTGATCACAGTGATGAAATTGCGGAATTAATAAAGAAAAAAATGGATCGAGGAGTTACCATTTTGAATGGCCGGGGTAGCTATTCAGGGATAAAACGCGATGTGCTCTACTGTATTGTAGGAAGAAACGAAATTGTACGACTAAAAAATATTATTCATAATATAGATCCTCACGCATTTGTGGCTGTTACGACTGTACATGATGTTCTAGGAGAAGGATTTACATTAGATGAAAATAAAAATCCTTTAAGTGATTAAAAAAAGGATGGTTAAACCATCCTTTTTTTAATCTTCATTTGCAGCTACAAATATTAATATGAACCTTACTAATTCTGCTACAGCTGTTAAAGCAGCAGCAACATACGTCATTGCAGCAGCATTGAGAACTTTTTTTGTTTCTCTTTCTTCATTATTTCGAATAATCCCTGAAGAAACGAGTTGGGACATCGCTCGATTTGAGGCATCAAATTCAACAGGTAACGTGACAAGTTGAAAGAGTACTGCGGCTGACATAAAGATAATACCTAAAAGTAGCCAATTCATTGCACCGAAAATTAAACCAGCAAATATAAAGAAAAATGATAAATTTGACCCAATATTCGCTACAGGTACCAAGGCACTTCTAAATTTCAAGAAAGCATATTCCTGTTCATCTTGAATGGCATGACCAACTTCATGTGCAGAAACTGCTGATGCGGCCATGGAACGACCGTGATAATTATCAGTAGAAAGTCTTACTACTTTTTTACGAGGGTCATAATGGTCAGATAAAACTCCTCGTGTCTCTTCAATACCTACATGATACAAACCATTGTCATCTAATATTTTCCTTGCTACTTCTGCACCAGACATATGAGAAGACGTCGGTTTTTTTGAGTATTTTCTGTAAGCACTTTTAACCTTTGACTGTGCCCATAAGGGAATTATGAGTAAAAGAGCGATATAAATGATATACCCTGCCATCTTCATTCCTCCATTAAAAATTTCGATCTTTCTTAAGGTCAATTTTAGTCAAATTCATAAAATTAGTCAATTATTTTGACGTTCATTTTTGCTATGTTTTTTTTCACCCTTATATTTTTTCCAACTTACATAAGATAGTGTAATCCCAATACTACCTGCAATAATAACTACTGCCCAAATAATTGGACTCCACTCAAATATATTTATAGAGAAGATACTTTCATGAATGGAACTTGCTTCTACTGTATGGTTTCCTAGTTGAAATACTATTATCCCTATGAGCAATGTAAATGTTACGACATGTTGCACTTTTTTATTATCCATAGAGATCACCCCACATACATCTTATTTAATTCTATGTTAAGGTGCACTCTTATATAACCAACCTATCTCCAGGCAAAATAAAAAAGTATATACTTTTTTTATTTTGGACCCCGATTACTCGTAAATGAAACTTGGCATTCGCAACCTATAGCGAATGCCGAGTTTTCTAATTATTTTTTACAGTTAATGTATAAGAAATTACAATAGAAATAATACTTAACCAAAATGTAAAATAACCTATGCCATCCATATAATTATGTAATGATGAATAGTTTGGCATCATTTCAAATACATAGTCGATTATATCATTATGTAAAACAAATAAAGCAGCTACTGCGATATGTCTTAATTTTAGTTTATAAAATGGTGCATATAGTAATCCTTGTATGGCCATTCCTAAGTGGGAAGCAATTAACATGTATCCAGTCCAATGTAAATAACCTTCTACCATTAAAGTAAATAGGTTCATGAAAACTGCCCAAAGGCCATATTTAAATAGGGTTGTAATTGCCAACGCCTCAATATAGGGTAAATGTTTCTGGAAAATAAAAGCGAGCAAAAAAATGGTGAAAAATAAACTAGCTGTTGGACTATCTGGAACAAATGGTAAGAAAATAGGTGGAGTATTTACTAATTGTTCTTTATACCAATAGTACCCATATATGGTTCCAAATAAATTTATGAAAAATAATGCTATTTGAAAACGTTTATCAAGTAATATATATCTTAACATTTTCTCATCATTCCTTATCGATAATAAAAAGCACCTTCCATGAAGGTGCTTTTTATTCATATCTTTTTTATTCAGCTGATTCATTCGTAGTAACAATGAAATCAGCTAGTTGTTCTAATTCTTCATCTGAACCAGTAAAAATTCCTGCAGGCATAGCGCCCGTACCGTTAACCGCAATATCTGCGATTTCCTCAGCGGAATATTCAATACCAACTAGGGTTGGTGCTGCTGGTCCACCTTCTAATTCTCCACCGTGACAGCTCATACAGCTGTTTTCATAAACAGCATAACCAGAATGTTCTGTATCAATTGTTACAGATGATTCAGGAATTGGTTTATTTGCTTCAGCCCTTGCTTCCCAGTCAACGTGAGCAGCAGAAGTGTATGTTAACCAAATGGTTCCTACTAAAGCTAGAAGCATCATTCCCACAGCAATTGGACGTTGATGCGGTCTGCGTCCTGGACCATTGTCCAAAAATGGAGCAAGTAATAATGCACCGAAAACAATACCGGGCATTCCAAGTACACCTAATAGTACCCAATCTCCACTAGCAAATTCATATTTTAAAAGTTCATATAAGAATAAGAAATACCAATCTGGTAGTGGTATATATGCAGCATCAGTTGGATCTGCCATTCCTTCTAATGGTGATGGATGTGCTAATGTCAAACAAAGAAATCCAACTAAGAATACTGCACCTACTAACCATTCTTTTAATAAAAAGTTGGGCCAAAATGCTTCGGTTCTACCAGGATATTCAGAATAATCTTTTGGTATTTGTGATGTTTTTTCCGCGGAGATACGTGAATCTCCAACAAATTTCATACCTTTACCCCTATGCATGCCTTTCCCCTCCTTTTTATAGTGGTCCAGAAATACCTTGTTTACGGATTAAGATAAAGTGTGCAGCTAGAAGTCCGAATAATGCTGCTGGCAAGAAAAACACATGAATAGCAAAGAATCGAGTTAATGTCTGAGCACCAACAATGGATGCGTCCCCTGCTAATAATGTTTTTAATTGAGTCCCAATAAATGGAACCTGTTCAGCAATTTCTAAACCTACTTGTGTTGCGAAATAAGCTTTGTTATCCCAAGGCAATAAGTAACCAGTAAAGCCTAGACCTAACATAACAAAGAATATTAAAACCCCAACAATCCAGTTTAATTCACGAGGTTTCTTATACGCACCTTGGAAAAACACTCGCAAAGTATGTAAAAGTAACATAACGATAACGACACTTGCGCCCCAATGGTGCATTCCACGCACAATTTGTCCATGTGCGACTTCTGTTTGTAAGTAATAAACAGATTTCCAAGCGTTTTCAATGTCCGGAACATAATACATTGTTAAAAACATTCCGGATAAGATTTGAATAACGACTACAAAAAACGTCAATCCGCCAAAACAATAAACAAATGCTGAAAAATGATGTGCCGGGTTAACATGTTCTGGTACTTCGTGGTCAGCAATATCACGCCAAATAGGCGTAACATCTATACGTTCATCAATCCAATCATACATTTTTTGAAGCATAAACCATTACGCCCCCTTTCTTGATATTGGGTTACCTAAGAATAAAATCCCATCTTTTATCTCTTGCTCATAGACAGCTAATGGTGCAAGTGGTGGTGTACCAGGTACGTTTGTCCCATCTTTTTCATATCGACCATCATGACATGGACAAAAGAACTGATTTGGATGTTGATCACTACCTTCCCATGAAACAACACAGCCTAGATGAGTACAAATTGGAGATAAAGCTACCACATCTCCATTATCATCTTTAAATACCCACGCAGATCGACTTGGTTCGGATTCATACCAACCATCTACTTGATTAACAGTCCAATCTATACGTTGTGGCTCAGTAGTGATGTCGTCAACCGATACCCCAACGTTGACTAATTCCCCATTAGAAGTCTCCTTCAGGACAGGATCAATTGCCATTCGAATCGGAGATACTAATAAGCCTGCAGCCATAAAACCTCCTACACCTGTAAGCGTATAATTTAGAAACTGTCTTCGGGATACTTGTTGTTTTTTGTCACTCACGAATTTTCCCCCCTCTATTCTCCATTATCACAGACTAAATTTAATAAACAGATTACTAGGACAATACCAATGATAGCGCAATCTAATTATTCGGTCAATAAATAACCTAAAGTTATTGCTTAATTTATACTGAAAAGAACCTTTATTCAGGGAATTTTAACTCTATGCAAGAATATTAAAATTTTACCAATAGGAACGGATTAACTCACTAATCTCTGTTACCTGTCCCCGGACCATTTGTAGTACATCGTTTGATAATAAATCTTTTGTAGGAAATCCTGGTAACCAAATTAAACTCCCGTCTAACTCTCTCTCCACCTTTTTCCATTTGGGATCGAATGTAATAAAAAATATATGGTTAAAAGGTTGTTCCTGGATGTTCGCTATCCATAAATTCAAACGACCCTTTTCCTGTTCCAAGTTAGTAGATTTTATATAGTGATAATTTGGTGTTAATAAAAGTCTACCTGATAGTTCTTTTTCCATTTCTGTTAAAAAAAGAGCAAGTGCCTCATTTTGAAATGAATCTTTTGATAGTTCTTGATCCTTAGCCATTTGAAATGGAATTAATGGGATGATTACCGTATCTATGTATTCTTTTGCCTTTACGTATTGTTCCATATCATTCTTTCGCCATTTCACAATACATCCTCCTTTTAGAACACACATCTAATTGGATATTTCAATATAAGTGCGTCATCTTTTATAAATCTTAACTTAAAACAAAAAAAAATCAACCTTATTGCTTTTGCAATTTAGGCTGATCATTAAACATTTCTTCCAATTTATTTAATTCATTCGAGAGTTTAATAAATCTCTCTTGATCTAATTCATCTAAAGCATGATCAATTTTTTGTTGAAGTATTTTCTTTTTATATTCAAAAACAGTTTTATCTAATAATTTTTTTGCTAACAATCTATCTTTTTTTGTAACAAAATAATCATCTGGTACGAATGGATTTTCCTCTGTGACAGAAGCGTAGTATGAATGCTGATGGGACTTACTAAAATTTAATTGTATATATAAATTCTCGTCTTGATTCATGCGTATATCATGAAACGTTTTTTCAGCATCTGTCGTAACTAAATGATCTTTATAAAATCGAAAAGGAACCTCAGAAGAACATTGACTCGTTATCACTATACCTCTAGGACAAAACTTTACATCCCTTACAAAATGTACTTTGTTTAAGACTTGTTGATGATTAAGAATATAATTCAAAATCCAAACGCTCTCTCTTTTCTTTAATTGATAATTTTTTAAAAACCATTGAATAAAACTTTTTTTGTCTTGAGCAGAGATAGGAGTATTCATTTAGTTCCCTCCTTTTTGAACACGTATTTATATTTCGTCTTCACTTGTTTGCTTTAACCGATGAAGAAATTCTTCAATTTCCGCATCTATTGGTACAATGGAAAGATATGATTTAAATACTGGTATTGCTTGTTCTATCCTCCCTTCTTCCGTTAGAAAATAACCATATTCTTTTAAGAAGTCACTATCTTGATTTAAACCATTATATGCATCATTATAGTGTTTTAATGCATTGTCAAAGGATTCTATTTCATTATTTGCTCGGGCTAATTCCCAGTCATACAAAGAATCCTCTGCTCCAGTTCTTTTTATTTCATTAAGCAAATCAATAACTTTCTCATGTTCACCTATATTTTTATAATGATCCACTAAGGATAATACAGCCTGTTTATAATCTGGATCTAATGCTACAGCTTCTTTTAGATATTTTTCCATTTCTTTTACTTTATTAAGTTTATTTGCAACCATTCCACTTATAAAAAATAATTCTTTATTAAATTCATCAAATTGCAGACCATTTTTAGCCGTTTCAAAGGCTTCTTCTAGTCTCCCCTCATCTTCATAAGCTTGGGCTAAATGTTGGTATACGGTATGATAATATGGATCAAGATCTACAACTTTTTCCCAAGCCTTAATAGCAATGTCTACCCTATCTGCTTGATAAGCCGTAATTCCATAACGATAAAGATAATCAGGATCTTTTTGGTTATTATCCTGATAATAAGTTAAGGCTTTTTCGTACTCACCAATTGCAGCATTAGCTTCTCCTAATCGACTTCTAAGAGAAATGTTTCTCACTTCCTCTATTTTTACTTTTTCATAGTATAAAATTGCTTTTTTATACTCTCCGATTGAGAAATATAATTCCCCAAGAGCAAAGTCAATAATTTCCTCATTAGGCTCTATTTGTTTTGCTTTTAATAATTTCTGTTCAGCTACTTCAAATAATCCTTGTGCTTGATATAAATCTGCTAATTGTATTAAAGCTTGTGTATAAGCGGTATCTTCCTCATTGATTTGATTCAGTAACTCCATAGCTTGTTCGTCTTCTTCTATTTCAATATAAACCTCCGCAAGTGTAATTAATATTTCACTTTCAGTAGGGTATTTTTGAAGTAATCTATGTAAAATAGTACTTGCTTCTTGCAAGAAACCAATTTGCATATACATTTGTGCAATCGTAAATTTTTCATCGTCATTCGCTTTTGACTCATATTGTTTTAACAATTGTATAGCTTTTTCTGGTTGATTATTTTCCATTAATTGATATGCTTCAAGTATGGTGTCCAATGTACACTCATCCTTTCATTTATTAAAGTGAGATCTTAGAAAGCTAATTTATCGCAGGTTAACTGGCTGTATGGCCCCCACATCAAGAATTTGAGGAGAATCCAAGAATTGTAAATAGGGGACGGGCAGCCAGTAAAAGCCCCATTCGTTAAAACTAACAATCAGTGGGGGGAGGTAAGGACCACCCACTGATTGAAGCTTCACTTTATATGTATAATATTATATTTCATAAAATACGCTTTGTCTTACCCAACATTCTAACATAATATGAATATTTTATTTCTAAAAGGAAAAAGAGCTTACATAATAAAGGTAAGCTCTTTTTTATTCTACTTTAAGGAATTCAAATGTTCAAAGAAACTTGGATAGGAAATAGATATGGATGATGCGTCATCTATTGTAACAGTGTCGTTTGTAACTAGGGAAGCGATTGCGCCCATCATTGCTATTCTATGGTCATGGTATGATGCGATTTTTCCACCTTTTAAAGGGGTTTTACCTTTGATAATCATACCATCTTCCGTTCCTTGGATATTTGCACCTAAAGTGGATAAAACGTCAACTACAGCCGCAATTCTGTCCGTTTCTTTTACTTTTAATTCTTCCGCATCTTTAATAACGGTCTCCCCATTTGCCTGTGAAGCTAGTAAGGCAATAACCGGAATCTCATCGATTAATCGTGGAATAATTTCTCCATCAATCGTAATTCCTTTTAGTTCTGAGTGACGAATCGTAATATCTCCAATCCATTCACCACTTACCAACCGTTTGTTTTGAATTTCAAGATCCGCATCCATTTTTATTAAAACATCAATTATCCCTGTTCTTGTTTCATTCAATCCAACATTATTCAGTGTAATGTCGCTACCTTGAACAATAGCACCTGCCACAAGGAAAAAAGCTGCAGAGGAAATATCACCTGGTACATGTACATCAGAAGCTATTAGTTTATGATTACTTGTTATCGTTGTAGATAAACCACTTCTTGTAATATCAGCTCCAAAAGCTTCAAGCATGTTTTCTGTATGATCTCTTGTTTGAGTTTTCTCAACGACAGTTGTGTTACCGTCTGCGAATAAACCTGCTAATAATACAGCGGATTTTACTTGTGCACTTTTTACAGGTAATGTATATTCCATTCCTTTTAATTGTTTTCCACGAATAGAAAGTGGTAACAGATTACCAGTATTTCTTCCATCAATGGTTGCATCCATTTCGCGAAGTGGATTTACAACCCGATCCATCGGTCTTTTTGCAAGTGACTCATCACCATAAATTGTAGTAAAAAAGTTTAATCCCGATAATATTCCAAGCATTAACCGCGTTGTTGTACCTGAATTCCCAAAATATAAAGGCTCTTTTGGTTCCTTTAACGCCGAAATACCTTTTCCATCAATTGTAACGGTGGATCCTTCTTTCGTAATAGAAACACCCATCGATTGAAAAGCATGAATCGTACGCATACAATCTTCGCCATCTAAAAAGTTGGTAATGTTTGTAACACCATTTGCTAAGGAACCTAAAATAATAGCACGATGTGAAATGGACTTATCACCAGGTACTTCTATCTCTCCAGATAAAGCGTGGTTACAAGGTGCTAGTGTTACTTCTGCCATGTTTATTTCACTTCCCTTACTTATTCTTGAATCGTTGCTTCATATCCGTGATTCGCTAAAATATCTAAGCTATTTTGTTGTGTTTCTTTTGTATAGAAGCTTAAGCGCAACGCTCCTGTAATACCTTCCCTAATCTCTAAAATCTCAATGTTTTTAATACTTATTTTCATATTCGCTAAAAGTAGTACAATGGATGCAATTGCACCTGGTTTATCAGCAATATCGACATATATATCATAAAATCCTGGAATTGCCCCTTTACTCTTAACAGGCAATCCATCCCGATAATTTTTGGCATTCGTTAAATATGTAATCATTTCTTGCTTTTCATTATTTTCAACAAGTGAATGTATATCTTTCATCTCTTGTATCCAGCCTTCTAATAATGTTAAAAGTTTCTGACGATTATGATAAAAGATATCCTGCCATAACTCTGGATTGCTTGAAGCAATTCTAGTAATATCTCGGAATCCCCCTGCTGCAAGATTTGGTAAAAAAGAATGAGTTTCTTGCCACTTTCTTGCTTGATGAACGAGAGATGAAGCAATTAAATGTGGAAAATGAGATACAACTCCAGTCATTTCATCATGTTCGTCCGAATTTAGAACAACAAATTTGCATTTCGTAGGTTTCAAAATATCCTTAAGAGTTTTTACGTCTGCCTCTTTACTACGTACAGATGGAGTAAGAACATAAATTGCGTTCTCAAATAAATGTCCTTTTGCTGCTTCAACTCCTTTTTTATGGGAGCCGGCCATAGGATGCCCACCTATAAAAATAACTTTCTCGTTTTGTATTTGTTTAGCTGTCTCGATAATTGTTCCTTTTACGGATGATGTATCGGTCACTATTACTTCTTTAGTTAAAGAGATTGTATCTAGTTCCTTTAATAATCTAATAGTTTCTGATATAGGGGCAGCCAGAAAAATAATATCTGCATTTTGAGCTGCTTCAGTGAAATTTGTACTAGCTTCATGAATGATTCCATTATGTAATGCAAAATTTAAACTATCTTCTCTTATGTCAAAGCCGATTACATGATCTTCGTTTGTTTTTGATAGATTGATTGCAAGTGATCCACCAATTAGACCTAAACCCGCAATTAATATTGTTTGATTCAAACTTATTCACCCTTAATTAAATCTGGTCTTAGTTTTACCGCTTCATTATGATAAATATGATGGATTTCTTCCTGTGGTATGGTTGTATTGGTTACCATCATTACCCGAATGCATTTTTCAAGACTGTTAGGTACATCAATTTCTGCCATACACATGACGGGTACATATTTCCAACCTTCAATGCTCCTTAATACTTTAGCCGGAAAAGCGGCTGTTAAATCTTTAGTGACAGAAATAAAAACATGTGATACATCAGTTGCTTGTACCCTATTTTTTTCTATCATTTCTTCTACTAATTTTTTTGTTACATCTAAAATTTCTTTTTCATCATTTGTAACCGCTGTAGTTGCCCCACGTATACCCCTTGTCATTTAATCACCTTTTCCATAAACGATTGTAAGTATGAATCGATTACTTCATCATCTAAATCTTTTACAGTTGGTTTACCAATTTCCTCTAAAAGTACCATTTGAATTTTTTTGTTTGTAGCCTTTTTATCCGATTTCATTGTTTCGACTAATTTTTCAACTTTACAATCACTTATATTAAGCGGATAATCATTGTATTTAAACCAAGTAAGTAATGATTCTAGAGGTAAATCAGCCTTGAACTCTTTATTACTTACATATAACGCAAACAACAACCCTATTGCAACTGCTTCCCCATGAGTTAATCTTCCATAACTCAATTCAGCTTCAATAGCATGGCCTAAAGTATGACCTAGGTTTAAGTACTTTCTCACACCCGACTCTTTTTCATCTTCTTCCACAATTTTCGCTTTTACTTTAATACCAAATGATAACTGTTCTTTTAATTCATCGTTTGAGATTTCATTTAAACGTAGGTTCATTAACTGTTCAAAAGTAGTTTCATCGGAAATTAAAGCTTCTTTAATTATTTCAGCATATCCAGAACGTATTTCTCTGTCACTTAGTGTAGATAATGTTTCCACATCGTAAATTACAGCTACGGGGGAATAAAAGTTACCAATCATGTTCTTACCGAATTCATGGTTTATTGCTACTTTCCCACCCACACTACTATCATGTGCCAATATAGTAGTAGGAACTTGTATAAAATCTATTCCGCGCATATATGTAGCAGCCACAAATCCAGCTAAATCCCCTACGACTCCACCACCTAAAGCAACTACAAGAGATTTACGATCTAACCCATATTGAATAGCGTCCGTATGTAAGCGATAGAAAACATCTATACTTTTTGATTGTTCTCCTGCTGGAATAATGGATTCATAGACTTTCTCATTTGCTAAACTTTCTTTAACCGCATCAAGGTGTAATTTAGCCACTTTATCATCCGTGATAATTAAGATAGATGAATATTTTTTAGGTATATATTGATGAAGGGTATACCTGATACCCTCACCAATCATTATTTTATATTCATGTGTACTGGATTTAACCTCAAGCTCTTCCATTAAAAACACCTTATTTCTTCACGATATTCATCCATAGCCTTTTTAAGTTTTGAGAATTGATCATTAGGAAATTGCTCAGTAATCGCTTTGGCAAGTTCAAATGCCACAACATGTTCCATCACTACTGAAGCAGCAGGGACCGCACAGGCATCGGATCTTTCAACAGTTGCTTTAAATGGTTCTTTCGTTTCAATATCAACACTTTGTAGAGGTTTTAACATGAGAGTTGGAATAGGTTTCATCACACCACGAACTACAATTGGCATACCAGAAGTCATACCACCCTCAAAACCACCTAATCTATTCGTTGTACGGTAGTAACCTTTTTCTTCGCTCCAAGCAATTTCATCATGAACTTCACTACCATTTTTTCTTGCAGCTTCAAAGCCTATCCCAAATTCAACACCTTTAAAAGCATTAATACTCATGACAGAACCAGCTATTCTTGCATCAAGTTTACGGTCGTAGTGAACATAGGAGCCAATCCCTGCAGGCATTCCTTCTACATAAACTTCACAGACACCTCCGATTGAATCCCCAATTTTCTTAGTTTCATCGATTTTATCCATCATTTCTTTTTCAACATCTTTATCAAGCACCATAACGGGAGACTCGGAAGATATAGATTTTCTTTCTTCACTTGTTAAAGAGTCCACATCTTTAGCTCGTATACCAGCTATTTCTTTAACATAGCCTACAACTTCAATTCCAAGTTGTTTAAGAAATGTTTTAGCAACAGCTCCAGCAGCAACACGTGCAGCTGTTTCTCTAGCGGAAGAACGTTCTAATACATTTCGCATGTCGCGATGCCCATATTTTAATGCACCATTTAAATCAGCATGTCCAGGTCTTGGTTTAGATACAACCCTTCTTACTTCTGCGTCATCGGCAATAGGATCTTCCCCCATAATATCAGTCCAATGTTTAAAATCATCATTACTAATAACGAGCGAAATAGGAGAACCTAATGTATATCCATGACGAATTCCGCCAGTAATATTCACTAAATCTTTTTCGATTTGTTGTCTTTTCCCCCTACCATGACCACCTTGTCTTCTTAGTAATGATTCATTAATATCCTCTTTTGTAATTGGCATTTGTGCCGGTAAACCTTCTATTATAGTTGTTAATTGTTTTCCATGAGATTCTCCTGCTGTTAAGTAACGCAAATTACATTCTCCTTTATCAACATATTTTTGAATGCTAAATATTTTCTAACTACTATAGCATATATTCTATTATTTGTGATAAAAATTTTATAAATAAATTACCTTTAATATCTTAATCACTCTCATAGATTAATTTTTCTGATAAAAAAACGTATCTATTAATTTAAAATTATATTGGTTAGGGTTAAAGATTTGTTCTGTACTTCCAACAAAAAGGACCCCGTTTTGTTTAAGGGCTTTTCCAAAATTATTATAAATTATATCCTTAGCCTCATCCGTAAAATAGATAACGACATTTCTACAAACAATTAAATCCATATTATTAGGATAAGGATCCGCTAATAGATTATGTTTTTTATATGTAATGTCTTTTTTTAATGAAGGGTCAATATGAAAAAGATGATTTTTTTCTGTGAAATATTTATTAATTAGTGGTTGAGGAAGGTCCTTTAAAGCCTGTTTTGGATATATACCTTCCTTTGCACGTTGTAATACATTCTCATCTAGATCCGTTGCCAGGATTCTTACTCGTATATTAGGAAAATACTCCCGTAATAAAATAGCTAAGCTATACGGTTCTTCGCCTGTGGAACAAGCTGCACTCCAAATAGATATTGAATGATTATTTTTTAATAATTGAGGAAAAATAGTATTCTTCAATACTTCCCATCTTTTTGGATTTCGATAGAATTCTGAAACGTTTATGGTTAATCTATCTATGAATTCATTTAGTAAATCTCCATTTGTCATTAGTGCATTATAATAGCTATTAAAACTAGTAAAACCACGTTTGTTTTTTAATGTTGTAATTCGCCTTCTCATTTGCGCTTCTTTGTATAAGTTAAGATTAATACCTAATTTATTATGTATTTTTTTAATAAATTGATTATAGTCTTCGTCCATCATCAACCAACCACTCCCTCTAGTTAGAAAACATGGCATTGCTATTCTCATAGCGAATACCTTAGTTGTACTTATGCAAATTTTTCGTATTTGCTAAAAAACCTCCGTTATATCAAACGGAGGTATCTAAACTAATATATCCAAGAACTATCTTGTTTTTCATATGATAGTAATTCTTCTTGATTGAAAAATAGATTAATTTCACGTTCTGCACTGTCTTTAGAATCAGAACCATGTATCACATTTTTCCCAACAGTTAGCCCATAATCTCCTCTAACTGTTCCAGGGGAAGCTTCAGAAGGATTTGTTTTCCCCATCATGTTCCGTGCTGTACATATTACATTTTCACCTTCCCAAACCATTGCAAATACAGGTCCGGAAGTGATGAAATCTACCAATTCTCCAAAGAATGGTTTTTCCTTATGCTCACCATAATGCTGTTCAGCTAGTTCTTGGGAAACTGACATCATTTTAGCACCCGCAAGCTTATACCCCTTTGATTCAAAACGACTTACGATTTCTCCAATTAAATTTCGTTGTACCCCATCTGGTTTTACCATTAGAAAAGTTTTCTCCATAATCCTTACACCCCTATATGTATCATACTAGACTTACCTAATAAATTTTATCAAATTTATTAGAAAATAACAACATATTTACGAGCGTCTCTTACCGATAAACTTTGCAATATCTTCTAAAGTCTTCCTTGCCTTTCGATCAGGGAGACTTTCCAATGTATGAAGTGCCTTTTTCAAGTACTGTTCACTTAATTTATAGGATTTTTCAATAGCACCGATGGAATGTAATTTATTTATGATTTCATTCATTTCTTTCTTTGAGACGTTTTCAGGATGATGAAAAGTACTTTTCAATAACAGATTAAATTCCTTATCATGCATCCCATATAGAATTGGCAGTGTAATGTTCCCTTGTAATAAATCATTACCGGCTGGTTTTCCTAGTACTTTAGAAGTAGATGTAAAATCTAAAATATCATCAATAATTTGATAGGACATTCCAATGTAATAGCCGTATTGGAACATTTTCCTGGATTCTTTGTCTGAAAGTCCTGAAACAACACCACCTAGTTGGCAGCTAGTCGCTATTAATAAAGCAGTTTTTCTTTTAATTCTTCTTAAATAATTTCTTAAATCCTGATCCCAATTGAACCGATCTTTCATTTGTTCTATCTCGCCAATACATACTTCTACTATTGTTTTAGATAAAATATGATGGACATTAGGATTTTTAAGAGAGGTAATTTCCTCTAATGCTCTCGCTAATATATAATCCCCAGTATACATAGCGACTCGATTTCCAAATCGCTTTTTAATCGTTGGTTTTCCACGTCTTAATTCTGCTTCATCAATTACGTCATCATGAACAAGGGTTGCCATATGTATTAATTCTAGCGATACAGCAACTTTTTTAATTTTTTCGATATCAAATTCACCTAATTGTCCCGAAAGAAGTACAAATACTGGACGAATTCTTTTCCCCCCAGCATTTAATAATTCTGTTGAAGCATTACGTAAAATTGGATGATTAGCTTGAATTGTTTGATGTAATGATTTTTCAATAAAATCTAAATCTTTTTTTAAATATCCATATGTCTTTGGAAGTTTCATGTGCTTCACCTTTATACTTACCAGAAGTTACACACCTAATGTGTACAGATTATTTCTATTTTTTAAAACCCATATGCATCGCCGCGACTCCAAACGTATAACTTTTTACTTTCACTTTGGAAAATCCAGCTTCTAGAAACATTTGTTTTAATCTTTCTTTATTTGGAAATGACCTTGTTGATTCATTTAACCAAGCGTATTCATCATAACTTTTGGCAAATAGCCTTCCAAACAATGGCATAATAAATCGGAAATAAAAAAAGTATATTTGTTTAAACCCAATTGTAGTAGGTTGTGACGTCTCTAAGCATACCACTTTTCCCCCAGGTTTAACTACACGATACATTTCTTTTAAGACCGTCATATAATCAGGAACGTTTCTAAGACCAAACCCAATCGTTACATAATCAAATGAGTTATCTTCAAAAGGTAATTCCATTGCATTCCCTTGGATTAACTCAAGATGCTTAATATTCTTCTCTTCTTTTTTCTTTTCTGCAACAGATAACATGTTCTTACTAAAATCTAATCCTACAACAGATCCTTTTTTGCCAACTGCCTTAGCCAAAGAGATAGACCAATCTCCAGTACCGCAACAAACATCTAGAGCGCTAGATTTTTTTTTAACCTTCATTCTTTTCATTACATCTTTTCTCCATGCTTTGTGTCGTTGAAAAGAAATGATGGAGTTCATCGAGTCGTAATTTTTATATATTTTTTCAAATACGTGATGAACACGTTCCTCTTTAGATTGTTCTTCCATTTTTATCCCTCTTCCACAATGGAGGTTTTATAGTTTAACATAGATAAGTTTATTTGTTTATCAACATAAGTTACTAAATCCTTATCTTGATAACTTTCTTGAGTCTCTAATAACTGCTTAAGAATTACAATTTTTTGTTCAATCAATAATTCGAGTTGATAAAGGAATGATGGATTACTATCTACAAATTTACTAATAAAGATAGAATATTCATTAGCGTTAAGTATATCTCTTTCTTGAATTAATCTTTTAATAAGTAACCATTCACTAGCTAAGTTATTTAAACTTGAGTCATTAAAATATTTAGCGACGTGCGAAAGCAGTAGAGTATCTATATTTTTTACAATAGAAATACTTTCTTCTAAAAGGTTATCATCTAGATAATATAGGTTCATCTTATTTTCATTAATTTCTTTAATGGCAATAGATAAGGTTTGAATAAAATCAAACTGGTCTATTTGTGCAAGTAAATAATAATATTGTCCACTATAAAAATCACCAGCTAGGACACGTAATTGATTATCCTCTTTATCCTCTTGGCTCATATCTTTATGAAAAGCTACTGGAACTTGTTCGTGGGTATCCAACGCAATCTGAACTAACATAGTAGTTATAATAAACTGTGTCTTTTCGATTAATGATAGGCTTGATTGTCTATTTATAAGTGCTGAAATAAAAATCAATTTATCTTCATCAATAGTTGGATTCCCTATTATTTGTTTTATGTATGAATGATTTAATTTATCTTTTAATTGTTTTTTTATAAATTCAATATCTATGCCAGATGTAGTCAAAAAAATCACCTAAAGCCTTTCTAGCCCCTCTTTAACTGCTCTAGTCATTATAGCATAATTCTTACGTGAACCAAATGGTTGTTTTTTCTATAATGTGAAATCGCAAACTTATTCAGATTCCATTTCCCCATTGCTAGTCTGGATTAGAGCTTTTCCTCTAACTTTTACCGCTGATGTATGTTCCGTAAACTGAGCAATCATCACTTCACCTGTATCTAACTTTTCAGAATGGTGGAAACGGGTATCTGTACCTCTAGTTAAACCAATTACATTCACGCCATCTTCCAGTGCTTTTATGACAAAGAAGTCGGAATTATATTTTGTATTATTATTCATACGAATCCTCCCAAATCTTTTTTATTCTACCATTTTATACTGAATCCATCCTTAAATCTAAAGATTTTCAAAAAACTTTTTATGTATTAGATATTTTTATGTATTAGATAACTTATTTATTTAATAGAAAACACATTATTTCGATATAAATTGGGAGTGCCTTAGTTGCATTTAAAAAAATAAGTTTTTACTCTCTAACTACCAAAGAAAAAGGATACGTTTAAAAACGTACCCTTCTTATCTTGCCCCTATGTATTTATTTAACTACATCTTTTAGGGCTTTACCTGGTTTAAATGCCGGAACCTTGCTTGCAGGGATTTCGATTTCTTCACCAGTTTGTGGATTACGACCTTTACGCGCAGAACGTTCACGTACTTCAAAATTTCCAAATCCAATTAATTGAACTTTTTCACCATTTTTAAGTGAATCCATGACCGCTTCAAAAACCGCATCTACAGCTTTAGTTGCATCTTTTTTAGAAAGCTCGCTTTTTTCAGCAACTGCATTAATTAAGTCTGTTTTATTCATGACATTCACCTCCTCCCAAATCTCGCAAATAAAATCAGAACAAAATAACTATTTAAAATCATTTGTTCACTATTTTGTCCACTTTTATACGTCTTGCCATCAAAGTGAATTGATGACAAGGCTTATAATAACTGAGATTACCATAAAATTCAACAATTAGTATCTAATTCCTTAAATATTTTTTTAAGAAATTCGATATTTATCGATAATAGACCTAACCTTTTTGAATTCTTATACTATTATTCTCAATTGTTATTATAAGCAAACTCTTCTAATGATACAAATACGACATCTCTACTGGAATCCCTTCCAAATATTTGAAATTTTTTGTTAAAAAATTAGAACAAAGGTGCTCGGGCCAGAAGTGACTATTCCGCGAATAAATTATTTTTATCAAAATGAAAAGCAGCTTTAAAAAAGCTGCTACAAAATAATTGCTATTAAACTACCTGTTCCTTCGTTAATGATTCTTTCCAAAGTATCTTTTAATTTATATCTTGCGTTTTCTGGCATTAATGATATCTTACCTTGAATTCCTTCTCTTACAATGGAACTTAATGATCTTCCGAAGATATCTGACTCCCAAATTGATAATGGATCTTCTTCAAAATCTTGCATTAAATATCTAACCAGTTCTTCACTCTGTTTCTCTGTTCCAATTATTGGAGCAAATTCTGACTCCACTTCCACTTTAATCATATGGATAGATGGGGCTACCGCCTTTAATCGAACCCCAAATCTGGATCCTTGCCTAATGATTTCAGGCTCATCTAAAATCATGTCTTCTAGACTCGGGGCGGCTATTCCATAACCGGTTTGTTTCACCATTTGCAAGGCACCCGCTACTTGATCATATTCCCTTTTAGCATGTGCAAAATCCTGCATTAATTCTAATAAATGGTCTTTTCCTCTAATCTCTTCTCCTACAATTTCTTTCAGTACTTCATCGTATAAGTAATCTGGAGCATGAAGATCAATTTCAGCTACCCCTTCTCCCATTTCCATACCTGCCAAACTAGCTTTCTCAATATACTCATACTCATCAAAGTTTCCAACGATTAGATCAACATCTCGTAATCTCTTTATATCTTTTACTGTATTTTGTATTGCTTCTTGATAATTCTCTCTTAACCAATGATTTTCTTTAAGCACCATTACCCAGCTAGGTAAATTTACGTTAACTTCCAATACAGGAAATTCAAACAATGCTTCACGCAATACACTGTTTACATCATGCTCGGACATAGATTCAACGTTTATCGCTAAAGCAGGAATATCATATTCCTCTGCTAATTGATTACGAAGGAGTTCGGTTTCTTGGCTAGATGGTCTTGCGGAATTAATAACCAAAATAAATGGTTTACCCACTTCTTTTAATTCTTCCACAATTCTTGCTTCGGCATCTATATAATCAGCGCGAGGAATTTCCCCAATTGTCCCATCTGTTGTTACAACCACACCAATGGTAGAATGTTCTTGAATTACTTTTCGTGTTCCAATTTCAGCAGCATCGTGAAAAGGAATTGGTTCTTCATACCATGGAGTATTAATCATTCTGGGACCATCTTCATCCTCAAAGCCTTTTGCGCTTTCCACTGCATATCCAACACAGTCTACCAAACGAATATTTACGTCCAAGCCTTCATCCACATTGACCGAAACAGCCTGATTTGGAACGAATTTTGGCTCCGTTGTCATAATGGTTTTACCTGCAGCACTTTGTGGTAGTTCATCGTGCGCCCTTTCTCTCTCACCCTGATCCTCAATATTCGGTAGTACAACTAATTCCATAAATCTCTTTATAAAAGTTGATTTACCAGTTCGGACTGCCCCAACAATGCCTAAGTAAATATCTCCATTAGTCCGTTTTGAAATATCTTTGAAAATATCAATCTTTTCCAAAAGATCCCCTCCCGATCTTGTATGCTTAAATTTCAGAAAAACTACGAATGATAACATTACAATTCTATGATGTTGTCCTATCAAAATATGACTTAAAGTGTTAATAAAAGAGAAAAATAATATGAAAATGATAAAGAAGACTTGGCATTAGTCTCACTTTTAGGCAAATGCCTTCGTTGAGCTTCTACAGTTCATTACGGTAGGACGAATAATCGGATCCTCAGACGGGAAAGATATTTATACTTTCCTACCTGCCAAAAAAACCCTTGCAACAATATATGTTACAAGGGAAAAAATATGTAAAATTTATTTAATTAAAAAAACAGGTTCTCCATTCTTAATCGTATAAGGTAATGAATACGCCGGGAGAAATGGTGTATTTTCCGCTAATATATATCGGATATCATCCCCTTCTGTAAAATCATGCTCGTACTCATGCAATGCATGATTTAGATCTATACGATAATCCACATATAACTTCCCATTTGTATCCATTACAATTGGCAGTGATTCCTTTGAATATGGACTTTCTACTGTTGGTGTGGATTCTAAACCTATTTTTTTATAATCTATAGAATAGATATCATCAGCTACTACTTCCCCAAATGGAGGGTAAAGATGTTCATCACGATATGTATTTACCCGGATATTAATGGAACGGATTGTTTCCGTCACTCTAAGATCAATTAATTTCACCCTTGGTTGATCATCCGGTGTAATTAGGGCATATAGATATTTCCCACCATTTTCAAATGCATTACCGGGAATTTCTGAAATTAATCCTTTCTCTTTTAATAGATTGAAATCAATCAAATATTTTTGAAAAATCGGCGTATCATTCTCTTTCGTTCGTATTGGTACTAGACCATTTGTTGCTTCACGATAATCATCTACTGCTTGTTGGACACGTACTAATTGGTCCTCATGCGCTTCCTGATTTTTAGACTTTTCACTTTCTGGATAGAGACAACCACTTAAAATAGCAATAACCAATAATAATGTAAACGTTATTTTAAAGGTATATTTCAATTAAACCTCCTCCTTCTACATGACTATGCGGTTGGACCACTTAGAACTATGTAAATGATAATAAATGCTCCAAAAATTAGACTGATATAGGCAAATAATGAAACGATTCTAGCTATCCAACCTTTTAATTTGTATCGACTGAGAAAAATAAGTCCCATAGCCAAAAATAATAAAAGCATCCCGACAAAGGATATGTACATTTTAAGCATCGAAATCGACATTTTTTTCACTCCTAAAATTTTATACGCAAATCGTATTATACCATACGAAGTCTATTTCTAAGTATTAAAAAGACACGTAAAGCGTAACAGCCAAAATAAAAACCGAGATGAAGGGGGCTATCTTCACCTCGGTGTTGACTAAATAACTCCATGCAAGCTCTATCTTTGAATGCTTGTGCGATTTATTTTATGCATGTAAACGTATTAATGTATACTCACTTGCCCAGAATTGTTACTTTTTAAATAAATCATTTAAAGATTGTGCGTCTCCAGGTATCTTGTTGTTAGTGATTGCCTGAACAATAGAGTCTTCTTTCTCCTTCGTTAATGGTTTATTAGCCATTTTCGCTAGATGACGTACCAGATTACGTACTGTTTTCTCATCTGAGAAATTTGCATTTTTTACAGAGTCTGCCACTTTCAAAATATCTTGAGGATTTATGTTTGAGTTTTGTTGTATTTTGTCAAACATTCCTTTTTGGAATTTATTCACGTTACTTCCTCCTTGCATTTTTAGTTCAAAATAGTATATGCAAGGAGTTTCATTACGTGTTATTTTGAATATCGTTCATATAATAAATGAGCAATATCATTCATTTCTTCTCGTTTAGAACGAGTCATTAATTGTTCCACTACTTCTTTAGGTTTTTTGTGGTTATATAGTACATCGTATATTCCCATTGTAATTGGCATTTCAACATTTTCTTCCTTAGCAAATTGATATGCAGCCTTTACAGTCCTAACCCCTTCTACAACCATACCCATTTGCTCAAGAACTTCATCTAAAGGATGTCCTTTACCTAATAAATTACCTGCACGCCAATTTCTACTATGAACGCTTGTACACGTTACAATTAAATCCCCTACACCAGAAAGACCAAGAAAACTTAATGGGTTTGCACCTAATTTCGTTCCTAGTCTTGCTATTTCAGCTAAACCTCTTGTAATTAGGGCAGCTTTAGCATTATCACCATAACCTAATCCATCCGAAATACCTGCACCTAATGCAATAATATTTTTTAAGGATCCTCCAAGTTCGACACCTAAAACGTCTTTGCTTGTGTATACTCTAAAGGCATCATTAGTAAAAATATCTTGCGCAATTTTTGCATTCTCTTCATTCAAAGATGCAACAGTTACGGTTGTGGGATGCCTTAAAGCTACATCTTCCGCATGGCTAGGACCTGATAATACTACAATATCATCGTATTTATAATGTTCAATCTCTTCATCAATAATCTGTGTTACTCTTTTTAAAGTGCCAGGTTCAATCCCTTTAGACGCATGAATTATTGGTATAGAAGGGCTGATCATTTTATTAAGCTCTTTAGAAACCTCTCTTATCGCTTTTGTTGGAACAACCATTACAATTGCTTTAACATTCTCAACAGCTTTTTCTATACTTGAAAACGCAACAATATTTTCTGAAAGGGGTACATTAAGATAACGTTCATTTTTATGAAACTTATTAATTTCTTCCATTTGTTCTTTTTTATAGCTCCATAAATTCACATGATAGTTATTATCTGATAGTACAATACTTAAAGCCGTACCCCAACTACCAGCACCCAGAACTGCAATTTTATCCATTGTCATCCCCCTAACCACGCCTACGTGCAAATATCTTTATAGGTGTTCCTTCAAACCCAAATGCATCTCTAATTTTATTTTCCAAAAACCTTTGATATGAAAAATGCATTAATTCAGGATCATTTACAAATATAACAAAACTTGGTGGTTTTACAGCTACTTGGGTAGCATATAAAACTTTTAGCCTTTTCCCTTTGACTGTCGGAGTAGGATTCATAGCTAATGCATCCATAATAACATCATTTAACACGTTTGTTGGAATCCGTTTGGAATGATTCTCACTAGCTAATTGAATCATAGGCATTAAAGTATGCAATCGTTTTTTTGTTTTGGCGGAAAGAAAAACGATTGGAGCATAGTCTAAAAATTGAAAATGTGCCCTTATCTTTTTTTCAAATTCTTTCATCGCCTTTTCATTTGATTCAATCGTATCCCATTTATTCACTACAATTACAATTGCTCTTCCAGCTTCATGTGCATAACCAGCAATCTTTTTATCTTGTTCTCTTATTCCTGTTTCTGCATCAATTAATACTAAAACGACATCAGAACGGTCTATTGCCTTTAAAGCTCTTAATACACTATACTTTTCTGTTGATTCATAAACTTTACCACGTTTTCGCATCCCAGCTGTATCCGTGATAACATAGTTTTGACCATCCCTTTGTAAATGTGTATCTACTGCATCCCTAGTCGTTCCTTCTATATCACTTACAATAACTCGGTTTTCATTTAAAATGGCATTAACAAGAGAAGATTTACCAACATTTGGTCTTCCAATCAAACTAAAGTATATCGTATCTTCATCCTTTTCTTCCCCTTCCATCTTAGGGAAATGACTAACAACCTCATCTAATAAATCGCCTAAACCTAATCCGTGCGCTCCAGAAATTGGATATGGTTCACCAAAACCTAATGAATAATATTCATACACCATGGCTCTCATTTCCGGATTGTCCATTTTGTTGACACCTAACACAACTGGTTTATTAGATTTAAACAACAATTTCGCTACTTCTTCATCAGCGGCTGTTATCCCCTCTTTCCCATTAACAATAAAAATAATAACATCCGCTTCATCGATTGCAATTTCTGCTTGTTGTCGCATTTGAATAAGTAGTGGTTCATCTCCAATTTCGATACCACCAGTATCAATTAAATTAAATTCTTGATTAAGCCATTCCGCTTCAGAGTATATACGGTCTCTTGTAACTCCAGGTATATCCTCTACGATAGAAATTCTTTCTCCCACTAATCTATTAAAAATGGTTGATTTCCCAACGTTTGGTCTTCCTACTATTGCTACTACAGATTTCCTCATAAAAAGAGTTCCTTTCTCTTTTACAATATTAAAATAAAAGGGCTCTCGCTTGTTGCGAAGCCTCTATATATTCTAGCAAATATAGAAATTATTAACAATTATAATATGGGTTTATCTGTTCATTAATGTTTAACAACAATAAATAATTCGTCACTCAATCCGTGAACGATCCCATCTGTAATTGCTTCAATATTAGCTGCCACCTTCTCTAACTCCTCTTTCGTTTCACATATAAAAATAGGCGCTCCACCAGATACTTTAGATTGATCTAAAGTAATGACGGCTAATATTGCTTTTTCAATCATCATTTGATGGTACCTCCTTATTATGAGATTTAGATTCAGACGGCATTCTAATCGCACTTTCTAAAACAGGGACTTGACCAATAATTTCAATTGCCTTATCCACATCTCTAACTTGAGGAAGTACAAACACACCCAATCTACCATCATCTAAATCCCGCTTAATTAATGGAGTAAGTGCTGGCGTTCCTGAATCACGAAATACACCTAAAGCAATAGATACATCATGTAAAATAGCTTGTCTTTGTCCTAAATTTGATACCGTAGTAATGGTGTTCATATCTTTAGGAGTTAAAACAAAACCCATTCCATATTTCTTAATTTCTTTTTGTCTTTCGGGTAATCCGATATTCATAATATAAATATTATCGACATATAAACCAGCCCCATCAAAATGTAAGTCTTTATATTCAATATCTACAATTTCTTTCATAACGCTTCCACTCATTAAAATTTTAGACAGAATAAAACATATAATAGTTGCTACGATAGCAAAGATAATATTCGTAAATACATATACAAAGGTCACGATAAATGAAGTAATGATAACGAGATAATTCCTACTTTCAAAAGAAATGGCAATCCCTTCAATATACGTCTTTCCTCTAGAAACTAATTCATAGCTATCTACTTCATTTAATGTATTTCTTTCCATGTTACGTACTTCTCTAAATTGTGTTGCTGCAACTGTTAAAATAGTTACCGCTGTATATTCCTTCGATAATAGTGCAGGTATAACTAATGAACCTAATGCTGCAGCTATAAACCCTAAAGATACATGAATCGTTTTACCATGAAGATAGGTTGGATATTGTCGATAATCTGTTCTTAACATTGCAATTCTTAGGATAGTACCTATTAAAATTCCAAAAAGTATAGGATAAGTAAATTCGCTCATTTCGCCACCTCTAATTTTGTTAATAATTTTGTAATGAGGGTTGTTACTTTAATTCTCCCTTTATGTAGTATGTCTAAAACAGTCAATAATAAAAGGGCATATATTAAAGTATCTAAAAATGCTTTTTCACCTACTACTTCCTGAAACCCGTATCCTGATAAAATAAAACTATAGATCATTTCCCCAGTAAGCATACCGAACAGACATATACTTATCCGACCTCTAAAGTTATAACTAAGTATAGTAACTAAATAACCAATGATAATAGAAATTAAAATTTCTCTCGGTAAAATAACCCAAATTGGAGAGATCTTTTCCCAAAGCAATAATGCGGAATAACAAATCGTTATTGTAAAAGCGGAAAGTAAATGGTAAATCGTTTTTGTTTGTTTAGACATTAATATAATCGTTCCACCTAAAAGTATGAAAATTGCTAAAGAAAATACAAAAGGACCAATATAGAAATAAAAAGATGAACCTATAATTGTTAATAAAGTCCAATAAGCTAATAGGGTACGTCTAAATGATTTTTTCATAAGAAACGTAACAATGATCCATAATAACCAACTAGTCCAGAAAAACAAAATACCTTCTTCCATTTTTTACATATCACCACCTATTATTACGCATTATTGCTAGATTACGTTAAATTTATACAATTTCAAAAAATTGTTTTTCTATACTTTTTACAGAAGAATTAATAAAAAAGGCTTTTTCCTTTTTTGGAAAAAGCCTTTTTTATTAATTCTTGTATTTATTTAGTTTATCGCCAATTAAATCTCCAAGATGTATTCCAAATTGTTCTTCATCTTTTTCATATTGTTTGTACTCTTGTTCTTCTTGCTCTTGTTCAAGTTCTTTTATACTTAACGAAATGCGTTTTTCGCTCTCATTAAGGTCAAGTACTTTTACTTTAACCTTTTCACCAACTTCTAAAACCTCTTGAGGAGTACCAATGTGGCGGTTAGCAATTTGGGAAATATGAACTAATCCTTCTACACCTGGTAAAACTTCAACAAATGCTCCGAAATTTACAAGTCTTTTTACTGTTCCTTCTAAAGCATCTCCAATTGAAATATGTTCCTCAATATTTGCCCATGGTCCTGGTAATGTATTTTTATGGGATAGTGAGATACGCTCATTATCACGATCAATAGATAAGATTTCAACTTTAATATTGTCCCCTTCAGAAACAATGTCAGAAGCTTTCTCAACATGCTCATGAGCGAGTTGAGAAATGTGTACTAATCCATCAATTCCGCCAAGATCAACAAAAGCGCCAAAGTTAGTAATCCTTTGAACCGTTCCTTCCACTACTTGTCCAGGTTCAAGTGTTTGAAGTAATGAACTTTTCTTCTCATTTTCTTCTGCTTCCACAACAGCGCGATGTGATAATATAATTCGATTCTTTTCTTTATCTAAATCTACAATTTTTACTGTTAAATTTTTACCTTTATAATCCGTAAAATCATCTACATAGAAAGTTTCTACAAGGGAAGCAGGGATAAAACCACGAATACCTACATCTGCTACTAGGCCGCCTTTAACAACGTCTTTCACTTCTGTTTCAAATACTTCTCCATTTTCGTATTTATCAACTAAATCATTCCAAGCAAGTTCTGAGTCTACTGCTTTTTTAGAAAGTATTACCTCATCATCTTCCACTTTTTTTACTTTAACTGTTAGCTCGTCCCCTTCTTTAACAACATCACTTGTTGCCTCTACATGAAGATTAGATAACTCACTAATTGGAAGGATTCCCTCCGTCTTGTAACCAATATCTACAAGCACTTGTTTTTCTTCTAATTTAACTACCTTACCTGTAACCGTATCATCTACATGCAATTCTAGTAATTCTTTGTTTTCTTCGCCCATATCCATAACCTCCTATTACAATAACAAAATGAAATTAAAACCTATTCTTTCTATATAACTTCTAATAATTGTAATTATTTGTCAAGTAAAGATACTTGATTTTCATGATTTTCTTTTATTTTTTTTATTTCAATCATAATTGCGTCAGCTACTTCTTTTGCAGATTTTTTGTTTGTTCGATAATATTCCATATCCATAGGTTTTCCATATATTACTGTTAATCTTTGAAATTTCTTGTAAGGACCAATGATAGCGCACGGTATAACTTGTGCTTCGGATCTTAGAGCAAAGAAACCAGCACCAGCTAATGGTTCACCAATTTCCCCAGTCTTACTACGTGTACCTTCAGGAAATAATCCAACCGCATTGCCATTTTTTAATATTTCAAGACCTCTTCTTAATGCATTTCTATCAGCCAATCCGCGTTTGACAGGAAATGCATTAATGCCGGTTAACAATTTCCCAAACAAGAAGTTCTCAAACAATTCTCCCTTGGCCATAAAGTGAATGTCCCTAGATGATGTGATTCCGACAACTGGAGGATCTAAATTCGATATATGGTTTGAACATATGAGTACTGATCCTGTTGATGGAATATTTTCTTTTCCAATAATTTTAATACGGTATAAAGGAAATAAGATAATTGCCACTATGTTTTTAGCAATGGTATAAAGCATAAGTTCTCTCCCTTTACTAAACTTCTCTCAAATAGTTATAAACTACATTTAATATTGCTTGTACAACTTCATCAATAGTTAAAGAGGTTGTATCTACTTCCACTGCATCACTAGCCTTTATTAAAGGAGATACTTTACGATTCATATCCATTTCATCGCGTCTTTTAATATCTTCTTTAAGTTCTTCCAAATCAGTTAAAATTCCACGACGTTTATTTTCTTCGTACCTGCGGATTGCTCTTTCTTCCACACTTGCAATTAAAAATATTTTTACTTCCGCATCTGGTAAGACATGGGTACCTATATCTCTTCCATCCATCACTACTCCCCGATGTTCAGCAAGTTTTTGCTGTCTAAGAACCATTTGCTCACGAACGGCAGATATTTTAGCGATATAAGAAACATTGTTTGTTACTTCTTGGTTGCGTATCTCTTCCGTAACATTTTCACCATCAAGTAGAACGATTTGTTTATTGTCTTTTTGATTTAATTCTATCGTAGTATGTAATAAAATTTCTTCTATTTTTGATTCGTCTTTTAAATCTAAATTATTATTTAACGCTTTTAATGTCAATGCACGATACATTGCGCCAGTATCAATGTAAATATACGATAGCTTTTCGGAAATTATTTTTGCCACTGTACTTTTACCAGCAGCAGCAGGACCATCTATTGCAACTGCAATTCTTTTTTCAATCATGTTTTTTTCATTCATTCCTCTCATTCAATCCATTGTAAATATTGTAAAACTAATCAGTAGGTGTTGAATTAACTCCCATCTTCCACCGAATTAATTGAACTTATAATCTACGCTTAACATTCCTAAATAGAATAATAACATACATTGAAAAAAATGGTCTATTTATTAATAGATATTATTGCAATTCTTTTTTTCTAATCTCACGTTCCCTTTCAAAGCAAAACCGTACAATTATTTGTTGTTCTTTCGTAGTAATATTATTAAATTTAACCGAAGTTCTTAGTAAAGTGTTTTTCAATTTTTTTTGGTAAACAATCTCACCATTTAAAGTTAAATACTCAAAGTCACCTGAGGCCATTGGAAGAACAATAAATAAATTTAAATGGTCACTAATCTCAAGAAATCGATCCTCTTGAATGGTAAAAGAAAGTCCTCCACCACTAATATCGGAAGTAACCCCCGTAAATGCCTGGAATTTATTCTTTACACTATGGATAGCGATATCAACAGCTGTTTCAACCCTTACAAATTTCCTTCTTTGAATCCTATGTATTTCTTCTTTTTCTGGATATGGTATAACCAGGGCTGGTATTTTTGAATTGATCCTTGATTGTATTTTACTATTAAATTGATACACCGCTTTATTATCAATAAAAGATATAGATACCCTCGTTCCTACAGCTAAATAGGTCGTTTTATTATTATGAATACTAATCGGGTAATCAACAACTAAATATTGTTCAGTTTCTTCGATTATTTTACAACGATACTTTATCACTTTATTTTTTGCTTCTCTTACTTCAAGGGTTATGGAAGAACCAATCTTCATATAAAACCCACTCCTTCAATTAATCCTCAGAAAAGATAAGACTATATACCTATTATTGCAAAAAATAATAAAAAGGGAAAGGTTTTAAACCTCTCCCTTAGTTCATAGCATAATTTATTTCACTTCCACCAAGTTTTTCAACTTTTTCTTCTCTTCCATTTAAAGCATTGATAAATATTCGGTACGTATCATCACCGTAAACACCTAAAAATTCATACGCTAAAATTTCTTCTCCCAAGTCATTGTCAATTATAGCCAAAAACTCCTCTTGTATATCTACATTTGGATTCACCATTTCTTTTGCTTCAGAGTTTGAAATTTCCGGCTTAGGTATACTTCTTTCCCTATGGTTTTTCATATAATTTTGCGCAGTTAATCCTAATATCTCACCATTATCTAGTGCTACTTTGACCTCAATCGCATCAGAATATACCCTTACTCCATCCTGACTATATAAGTAAGTAAACGCCCCTATATTATCATATTGACTACTTTGAAATAAAACCATATTTTTAAATCCTAATTGCTTAATATACTTTGTGGCATTCTCCATTCCCTCATTTAAACTTATCTTCTTTTCTCCAACTGGTCTACTTTTTAATAGTGTGATTGGATTTCCACCTTGTTTAGTAATATCCATATATCCTCTTCGATCATCACTAACATAAGTTGCCGTATATAACGGAACATCCGCTCCATCCCCTGTTTCTGATAGCTTAATTTTTGATGGGTCTTTTACTTTTAATATATCCTTACTAATTCGCAACGCTTCATTCTCACTTATTTCCTTACTCCCTTTTAAATAATTGTATTGGTGGTTCTCAGCTGAAGTACCGATAATAGATGATTCCACATTTGTTTCTGAAAATCCTTTTACAGTCTTCTCCACTGTTTTTAATCCATCTATTACAGTATTATCACCTTGGTCATCATCCGATGCTAATGCTAACTGGACATCCATCCACCGCAAGTTTTCTTCCAATGCTATGTGCTGAACCTTTCTTAATTCTTGTTCAATTTCTGCAGATTGTTTGTATAGCTGTTGTAAAGTGTCTGTTTCCTTATCAGTTAAAGGAGAATCATCCAAGTTTCTAACAGCCGTTCGATAAGTAAAGTCTCCTATTTGCGAAAGAAATTCCTCCGTTTTATTAAAAGGTAAAAGTGCCAAAGGTAACTGACTTACATCTGAAGAAGCTTCTGAAGTCAATCTCCAAATTTCTACCATCTGTGGCGATAATCGCTTATCTGAATTCATTGCTAATGCTGTACCAATCTCATCATGGAGTAAATCAACATGGTAAGCAAGATTATGGAAGGCTCTTTGATAGTTGTTCTCCGCCTGAATCAGAATAGCATTCTTCTCTTGGTGTTCCTGATAACCCCAAAAAGCTGTTCCTGCGACAACTACGGCTAATAAGGCTATCAATATCCATCTCTTCATTTAATTCACCCTCCTATTTACAGAATATATGTTTTCCAATTTGTTTAATTTGCGGTCTAGACCAAATCCAAGCTGAAGTTGCTGTATCTGGATTAAAATAATATTGCGCATTGCCTGTTGGATCCCACCCATTAATAGCATCCAAGACCGCTTTCCTTGCTGTTTCATTAGGTGTAAGCCATATTTGGCCATCAGCAACGGCGGTAAATGCTCTTGGTTCGAAAATAACACCTGAAACTGTATTGGGGAAAGTTGGACTTTCTAGTCGATTTAAAATAACTGCAGCCACTGCAACTTGTCCTTCGTATGGTTCTCCCCTTGCTTCTCCATACACCGCATTCGCCATTAATTGAATATCATTTTGTGAGAATCCTTGGGGTACATTTACTGCCGTTACATTAGGCCCCCCACCTGTAGCTTGTCCTTGTTGATTGCTATTGGATGCTTGATTATTATTCGATGGTTGTTGCTTTGCCCCACTCTGATTATTTGATTTTGGTGGACTAGATTGTTTATTTTTATCTACCCCACCATAATGAGTAAATTTATTTCCACTTTCTATCTGTTTTTTTACATATGCTTTATCATAATTTGTAACTTGAACTAGTTTATCTTTTGTCGTTTGTCCAGCTAAACCGTCTATTTCCATACCAAATTCATATTGAAAATTTCTCAATGCCCAATAAGTCCCCCAACCAAAAACTCCATCAATTTTGCCATTATAAAACCCTATATATTGTAATCTTGCTTGTAATTCAATAACATCATCACCAACTGCCCCTTGTTGAATAACCTGTGAACTAAATGCGTGAACTGTCTTTGAATCATTCGATGCTCCAAATACTACAAACAAGGTGAACATAATTATAATTAGTAGACTTGTTCGCTTATAGATCATTGCATTGCCTCCTGATACCAAGTTTTGTATATCTATTTTTTGATAAACTCCCCTTTTTATACACCAATAGTAAATTCTTCAAATATGTAGTTTTTCAAAGGAGGTAAAAAAACAGAAGGAACCTGATGTACACGAAGACATCAGGTTCCTTCTATTGATAGGTAAAGCTATAATTTCTATAAAGTTGTTGCTTGGTTTGCTACTTTCATACGGTGTAAGGCAACTAACCAAAGAATAATCATAAATGGAATAAGATAATAAGTCCAATTACTTTTAATACCAGTTAGTATGTAATTGTATATACCGTGTAGTAGAAATGGAAAAACAAAAGCAAAAATACGGTTCCAATTAGTATGACAGTCTGTTACTTTTGCCCTACCAAAATAATAACCCATTATCACACCAAAAAGTGCATGTGATGATACGGGAAAGAAAGCCCTTAAAAAGGCATACTCTATTCCATTCGTTAATAAATAAAGAATATTTTCTAATGAAGCAAATCCTAAACTAATAGCTACAGCATATACAATCCCATCATAATGGTCATCGAATTCCTCATGATGATAAATCATATAGATAAATAAAAACCACTTAGAAAATTCCTCTAATAATGCAACAAAGAAAAAAGAATGTATAAAATTACTACTTGTCAAATTTTCCGCAGCTAAAGCATATTGAATAAACATAATAGGAAAAACTAATAATGCACCAGAAATAAACATTTTTACAATAAGTGAAATGGGTTCAGTAAACCGATCTTTTAAATATATAAATGACATTATCGCAAAGGCTGGAGCTAAACCAGCTGATAATAACCCAACCATTTATCTAAACCTCTTTTCGATTCACTACTATTATCCTAACATGAGGTATCTGTTATGAAAATACTAATTATAAAAATCATACGAAGTAATCATTATTGTATCTTCAAATAAAAAATAGCGGGAAAAATTTCCCGCTATTTTTTACTAATTATGGATTTAGCAATACCTTGACCGTGAAAGCGACCATTTTCAATAAATATTTCATTATTGTTGAAACCACTTGCTACAACACCTGCTATATACAATCCCGGTACATTCGTTTCATAGGTTGTTTCATTATAATCTGGCTTTCCAGTATTCTTATCTACATGTACTCCTATATCCTCCAAAAAAGTGACATTAGGTTGGTAACCTGTCATAGCAAAAACAAAATCATTTTTAATTGTATATTCTTGATCATCCACAGAATATGTAACCGTGTCATTTGTTATTTCCGTCATTTGCGAGTTAAATACCATATTTACACGCCCATTCCGTACTAATGAGTCAAATTCTGGTAATATCCATGGTTTTACACTTGTTGAATATTCATTTCCCCGGTAAAGGACCGTTACCCTAGCACCAGCTTTATGTAACTCTAACGTAGCATCAACAGCAGAGTTCTTCCCTCCTATTACAACCACATCTTTATCAAAGTATGGATGTGGTTCCTTGAAATAGTGCATAACTTTAGGAAGATTTTCCCCAGGGACGTGTATGTAATTCGGTTGGTCATAATACCCCGTGGCAACTACTACATGATTGGATTTATAAATTCTATCTTCTCCATCCATCCTCTTCGTTTCAACAACAAACGAATGATCCCCAGTTCTAATAACATTATGTACATTTTCAAATGAATGGATTCTCAGGTTTTTCCTTAATGCAACTTCTCTATAATATGCTAGTGCCTGATTTCTAACTGGTTTTTTATTTTCGGTAATAAATGGGACATCACCAATTTCCAATTTTTCACTTGAACTAAAAAAGGTTTGATGTGTTGGGAATTGATAAATCGTATTTACAATATTTTCTTTTTCTATAATAAGTGGATTTATACCCGCATTTTGTAATTCAATCGCACATGCCATTCCACAAGGTCCTCCACCTACTATAATAACCTCCTCGTGATGCAATTTCTTCACTTCCTTTATAAAATTAAAAAAACTCTTACCCTATTATAAATGATAAGAGTTTTTTCGTCCTTATTCTTGCTTTGTCCAGCTCCATCACTACAGCTACAGCAAAATTTCCTTCACCTTATAACAATTAAAGGCAAAAGTATATTTTATTTAGATACTGTTTTACACGGCAGATTTTTTGGTTAAAGGGGTTATTGAAGTCCAGGATGTCACGTTCTTAACCTGCACTTTTGATTACACCCAGCCTCTGAATCTAGATGCCTCTGCCATTTTTCTAACACCGACCATATACGCTGCCAATCGCATATCTACCCGCCTAGTTTGCGCTGTATTATAAATAGTATTAAATGATTTTATCATGATTTCATTAAGTTTTTGGTCAATTTCTTGTTCTGACCAATAATAACCTTGGTTATTTTGAACCCACTCAAAATAAGATACCGTAACTCCTCCGGCTGAGGCTAGTACATCAGGCACAAGTAAGATTCCACTGTCCGTTAAAATCTTTGTTGCTTCCATTGTTGTTGGTCCATTTGCAGCCTCTACAACAATATTTGCTTTAATATTTTTCGCATTTTCTTTCGTAATTTGATTTTCAACTGCTGCTGGCACTAGAATATCACACTCTTGCTCCAATAATTCTTTGTTTGTTATCGTATTATTAAATAGCTTTGTAACAGTACCAAAACTATCTCGTCTATCAAGCAAATAATCAATATCTAGCCCTTTTGGATCATAAAGAGCCCCATAAGCATCTGATATACCAACAACCTTCGCCCCAGAATCATGCAGAAATTTAGAAAGATAACTACCTGCGTTACCAAACCCCTGTACAATTACTCTAGCATCTTTCACTTTTAACCCTTTTTTATTAGCCGCTTCCTTAAGAACTATTGTTACGCCTTTTGCAGTTGCAGTCTCTCTTCCATGAGATCCTCCCAAAACAACAGGCTTTCCAGTTATAAATCCAGGACTATTAAACTCATCAATTCGACTATATTCATCCATCATCCATGCCATAATTTGTGAGTTTGTAAACACATCTGGAGCAGGAATATCCTTCGTCGGTCCTACAATTTGACTAATCGCTCGTACATATCCACGACTAAGACCTTCTAATTCACGAAAGGACATTTCCCTTGGATCACAAACAATTCCACCTTTTGCCCCACCATATGGAAGATCAACAATTCCAGCTTTTAAACTCATCCATATAGCAAGTGCCTTAATTTCTTTCTCCGTTACTTTTGGATGAAACCTTATTCCACCTTTTGTAGGTCCAACAGCATCATTATGTTGAGCTCGATAGCCAGTAAAAACTTTAACTGTTCCATCATCCATCCTTACCGGAATTCGAACAGTCATCATCCTTAATGGCTCTTTGAGAAGCGAATAAACTTCCTCCGGGTAACCTAGTTTTTCTAATGCAGTTTTAATCACCGTACGTGTAGACGATAAAACATCCATGTTTTCTTGATTTGAATTAGAGTCTGCTGGTTGTTCGGCTACCATGCATTTACCTCCTACATTATGCACCAAAGTAATTTGCAAACATTCTATTTAATGACTAGTATACACGTTCACTATAAATATGCAATTAAAGTAAAAATTGTATTCAGTGGGGGCTTAATCCATCTCCAACTGAAATAATTTAACATCATAAGGATAACTTAACAAATTGCTCAACCATATCTTCGTAGGATATACCAACCGCTTTAGCCGAATCAGGAAAAAGACTCGTTGGAGTCATTCCAGGTAACGTATTAACCTCTAAAATAACTGGTACATTCTCATCAGATAAGATAAAATCTACTCTTGAATATGTTTCGCAACCTAATACTTGATGAGCTTGAACAGCGAATTTTTGAATTTGTTTTGTTAACTCCTCATCAATTTTTGCAGGTACAATATGTTCACTACCACCCGGTGCATACTTCGATTCATAATCATAATAAGAATTTTTTGGTATAATTTCAATAATAGGAAGTGCCTTTTCATTACCTGGGGAACCCATTACTGGTACTGTTAATTCTTTTCCTTTAATGAAATCTTCTACTAAAATGGTATCATCACTATTAAACGCCTTGTTAACAGCATCGTAAATTTCTCTTTCATCATTAATGATGGATAACCCCAGAGTTGAACCTTCTTGATTTGGTTTTATTACAAACGGTATTTGAAAGGTCTCCCTAATACTAGTTACTATATCTTCCTTACTATACTTATCTAATAACGTGTATGTTTCACTTTTAGCAACTGGAATTTGGTTCATATCGAAAATTTGTTTAGCTTTTGCTTTATCCATAGCTAAAGCTGAGGCTAATACTCCTGAACCAACATATGGGATTTTTAACATTTCTAATAAACTTTGAATTCTACCGTCTTCTCCAAATCTTCCATGTAGACCTATAAAGACTAAGTCAACGTTTAACTGAATGATTTGTTCCAGACGATCCGGATGAAAATCAATTCCAATGACTTCATGACCTTTTGATTTTAATGCATTAATAATTCCATTTCCTGATGAGAGAGAGACTTCCCTTTCCCCAGAAATTCCGCCGTAAAGAACAGCAATCTTCATGTTACGCACTCCTCTGTAAACACGCTTTCAAACAATTATTAATTAGAAAACTTGGTATTCGCTAAAGATTAGGCGAATACCATAGTTTCATTATGCAGGATAAGGAATTTTATACTTTTATGCCCTACCAAAATACATCTATAATTTGTTGAACAGCATTATTTTCATATATTATTTTACCGTATTCATATAATCTATAGGAAGTTACAATACTAGGAGTTGCATACTCAGATAATATTGCAATGACATCTTCCCTTGTCTCAATTGATACATCATCTTCTTTAAAGAGCATATAATAACGATCATTCATATAATAAACTTGGCCACCAGTAATAGATTTAGAAGATAAATATGAAGTTGATTGGATTACATCTTCGAATTCGGAAAAGGAAAATAAAATTTCTTTACTTTCATCTAAAGTAACCTTCATTTCAATATAATCATCATCCCAATCCATCTCTTCTATTTCCTGTGTTACAATAACATGCATTCCCTGGGCTTGCATTAATTGAACCTGTACAAGTAGCATTCCCTCTAATTCAAATCCAATTTCTGAACTAGCCTCGTACATTACATCGCTGAATAAACTTCGGACACTTGATGCATCATTCCATAAATCTTTTGTCGTAAAACCCCGTTCCACTAGATCATCGAAATGTAGGAAAATAGAAAATTGATCATCAGACAAACGTTCCACCCGCATACCAGTATCCTCCTTTTTTGGTAGATAGGGAAGTAAAAGGTTTCCTATCTGTATAAATGCAAACTTAAGGCATTTATCAAGCCAAATTGCGAAAACCAAATTTCCTAATAAAACCATTAATTACATTATTATATGCATATTGATTTATTATTGAACTTTATCTGAGCAAGATTTCCTTAAAAACTTCTTAAAAATGGAAGAAAAATTGTTATAACTAAACCGTTAATTATTCTTCCATTAAAATAGTGCAACTCCTTTGTCACGGACTAACCCTCTATTTACGTTTAAGGGTAATGACATGACACTCAGCTTTTGTACCAAATCGGAATGGAAGCAAGGAGTATCCATAACCTTCACTAATTAAAATGGAGGTATTTCCAAATTTTTCAAAAGTGCCTTTCTCATAAGGCCCTAGTCCCCAAAATCGAATTTGCCCCCCATGGGTATGGGCGGATAAGACAATATTTATTCTTGCTTTATCATCATCCGGTAGTTCTGAATAATGAATCGGTATATGTGAAAGTAATATGGAATAATTTCCTTCCATTTCATTTAATGCCAAGTCCATCCTTGATTCCGCATATGTAGAACAATCAAGACCTATAACACTTAATATGGCATTTCCTTTTTTTATATTCTTACATTTGTTAGCTAATATATCTACATTTCCATTTTCTAATAATGTTTCTAAATTATAAGAGGTGACTTCATAATCATTATTACCCCATATAAAAATAGGTGGTTTTTTCCATTTCAACAATAATTGAAGATTTCTCCTAGTTCTTTCCATCGGTACGAATCTTTCAGTTAGATCCCCACCGATTATAACTGAATCTATTTTTTCGGAAATAGAGTTCAGCGTGGAATATCTCACACGCCGTCGATGTATATCCGATATATAAAAAATTCGATAATTTTCAAATTCCTTTGGGAGCTTTTCATCAAATATAGTAAGGTAATTTATTTTATCATGATGTGCCCTAAAAATCATATAAAATAAAAAGATAGGAAAAATGAAAATGATAAATAAATAACATTTCTTCAATGAATATTTCCCCTGACTAAAATATGTTTTCTCCTATAAAATAATACGCGCCAATAAGAAGGGCCGCGATTATTACGACGATAATAAGTCGAATTAAATGATTATCAATTTTAAAACGGGCTCTACTTTTATTCGTATGAAATTCCTTTCTAGGTGGCAAGTTTAACACGTCTATGATCGCTTTTTGAGGGTCTTCTTTTTTCCATTTCTTTTCATTTTCCATACCATCAAGCAGACTTCTAAGTTCTGATGCTTGGTCTTCTTTTGTTTTTACATTCATGTACATTACACCCCACCATTAAAGCGATTAATATTAAGAGTCAACTAACTTTACCTACTATTATCTAGTAATAGAAGCTTTTTTAGTTTATTTTCCCAATTTAGCTCTGAACTACTTTCGATTTCCTGTTGTTCTGGACTCCATTCTGACCACGTAAATCCACAGTTACTACAACATTGAAACTCTGCTCCATTATGTACCGGTTGAAAACTTTGATATAAGGTATCTCTTAAACACTTATCTTCGTGAATCCATTTATTAATTTCAGTTAGTTTACCTATCTTTAGTTTAACACGGCTCTTTACAACATGGAATATAGATTGATAAATGTCTTTCCAAATTTCACTATAATCCATAATTTTAATACCATTGATCAAATTGTGTTTCTCTAACTGATATCGTAAAAATCTCCATTGGGTTTCGTTTAGGTTTAAAAGATTTTGTATTTGTACATCATCGTTAGGTAAATCCATATCTTGTAAAGATAAATCACGAAGATATCGAAATACATTAGATAAAATATTCTCATCGGGTAATTCATTTTTTATTAAATTATTCGGTAGTAACATATCACTTTTAGAAAAAAGTAATAAGCTAACACTTGATTTTCCATCTCTTCCAGCTCTTCCGACTTCCTGAATAAAAGATTCCAATTGCAACGGTATATGATAATGAATGATAAGTCTAATGTTACTTTTATTAATCCCCATTCCGAAAGCACTTGTACAACAAACGATATCCAGTTGATTATTCATAAATTGCTGTTGAATCATAACTCGATCCATCGGTTCCATCCCGGCATGGTAAAAACCGACTCTCCTATCTTGTAAGTTCTCGGAAAGGTATCTAGTAAAGTTTTCTGCCGCTAATCTGCTTGAAAAATAGATTAATGTAGGTATTTTATACTTTTTTAATAATGGAATCAGAATTTCACTTTTTTCTTGATCATTCTCCACTCTTTCTACACAAAAGGCAATATTGGGCTTATCCATTGGATAGATATGTTTTACCATTTTCGGTTTATTTAAAGATGTTATTATATCCGTTTGTACCTCTGGTGTTGCTGTAGCGCTTAATGCTAATGTAGGAGGAGTTCCTAATTTTTCAATAATTGAGCTTAACTTTAAATAGTCCGGTCTGAATTCATGTCCCCACTGAGAAATACAATGTGCTTCATCTATAACAAAAAGAGAAACTTTTACACCTTGAAATAATTTAATAATGAAGGTTTGATTCAGGAGTTCTGGAGAAATAAAAAGAAGTTTATATGTATGGATCTTTCTATAAATTTCTCTTCTTTCTTCAAAATTCATGAAACTATTGATTGCAATTACTTTTTTGAAATGATTTGCTTTCATTTCCTTCACTTGATCCATCATTAAAGAAATTAAAGGTGAAACAACAATCGTTAATCCATCCATTATGATGGCTGGCAACTGATAACATATCGATTTTCCCGAACCAGTTGGCAAGATTCCTAGCACATCTTTCCCGTTAAGTACATCCTGTATAATCTCTTTTTGGCCGGGTCGAAAAGTAGAAAAGTGGAAATGCTTTAGTAATTCATGTTCCAAATCTAATTCCAATTAATTTCCTCCTATTTTTTGTTTATTCATAACTGCTAAAACTAACCGGATTTGAAAGTAGCTAATTTCGTTTTTAACTAGTTCCTTAATATCTTTTAAGCGATGGGAATGCGCCCTTTTTACCGCACAAAGAATTTCATTTTGTTCCTCAACATTGACGTACTGATCAATTGGAAACTGATCATCATATAAAGCAATTTCTACTAAATGATCGTAGATAGTATTTATTTTTAAACGTCTTACATTTGAAATTTGCTCAACGGTTAATCCATTTAAAAAATATTTATAAGTTTCACTAGCCGAATTCGTAATTTGTGATAAAGATGATTGATTATCTACCATAGTTGAAAGAACTGGAAATTTCGTAGAGTTAACTTCCAAAGTATTTAATATACGATGAATGATACTAATTAAGATTAGGTGTATATCATCTACCGTCATTTCATATTCCTTTGCCAATTGAAATAAACTCATACCATAAGATTGATAACCTGTTAGTCGATCAACGAAAATATTTGCTTCCTTCTCCGTTAATTGGAATAAACAAAGCTTTAATTCGCTATATATTTTTTGTAAGATCACTGATTCCGAACCCTTCACCTGTCTAAACATATTTCTCACCCATAATTCTATTTGCGGATTATTCACAACTGGGATAAAGGAATAAAAGTTCATTTTACTATTCGTTAAGGTTTGGACAAGCAACAGTAGTCGCCCGATAAAAACATCTGTTTTATCATAATATAGTAACCCTTTAAAGAATAAAGAATAAGATTGATTGTTTTTCCATACTAATCCTTGATGGGAAATATTATGTGTCATTTCTTTTTCGTCTACTTTTTCTAATAAGTCACCTTTCACTAATTCTTGAATTTTCTTATCATAATACCCTTTTGAAATATTTTTATAGATGCCATAATATGGATCTAATGAATATATATGAGCATCTTGTACGGTTTGAATCGACCTCTTTCCTTTTAATAAGTGATATATACTTGAAGAGCTTCGTTCAGCTTGTATGTTTTGAAAACAATCTAGTAATATCCGCTCGAATATCAATCAAGGAACCCCCTTCCCATAGCATGTTCATAAGTAAGATTGATTAATATTTTATTTAATTTTACAATAAAGATAGTTGTTTTTGTTTTATTTTAGGAGGATTATAATGTCGATATTTACTATAGTAAATCAAGAAACTTGTATCGCTTGTGGAGCATGTGGGGCGGCAGCACCAGAAGTATTTGATTATGATGATGAAGGTATTTCGTACGTTATAATCGACGATAATAAAGGTACAAAACGCGTTCCAAAAAAATGTGTGGATGATGTATTAGACGCTTATGAAGGTTGCCCTACAGATTCTATTAAAATTTCTAAGAAAACATTTGATGGGAATCCTTTAAAATTTGGAGAATAAATATATTATATGATAACAGGTTGAAAGAGGCTGGGACAAAAGTATATTAACCACATGAAATCCGAACATGATTGAGCGAATAATCGCTCCGGAAATTCGCTTTGATAGCACATTGTTCGTCTTTAAGGTCAAAAACTTTTGTTATGTCCCAGCCTCTTTACTCATATAAAGTGAATTAACGCTGATTGGTATTTTAAAAACATTATTTTACTTCATGTAAGTCAAAAATAATTTTATCACCAGATTGTACCTTATATTCCGCTGGCATCACAGTAAGAGGTTCATCATTTACAGTAATAACCCAAAGTAAATTTTCTTTCTCATTAGCCTTCTGTCTTTCAATTGAAGTGATTTGACCATTTACTTGCTCCGTGTAAAAATTATTTTGCATCAATTCAAGTAAATTTTCTCCGCTCTCAATTGAAATTTCCTCTTCTGTTAAGAATTCTGTTCCATTATTTTTAGAAACCGTAATTCGCACAAAATCTTCAGCAACTTCTTCTGAATGTGTACTATTTGAAGTCTTGGTTGTTACATTATTTTCATTTTCATTACTCTCCGAACATCCTGAAAAGATGAATAAGATGAAAAAAGTAACTAATATGATAGAATATTTTCCCACTATTGCCACTTCCTTAAAAATTATATAATCCCTCATGACTATATAATTTTAACACAATAAATAATTGATTTAAATTAAGATTTACTATTCTTTGGAATATTAAAAGTAAATGTTGTACCTTGATGTAGTTTACTTCTAACACTTATCGATCCTCTATGTGCATTTACTATATTCTTAGCAATTGCCAATCCAAGCCCTGTTCCTTTTTTCTCTTTGTTTCTAGTTCTTGATTTATCCGCTTTGTAAAATCTTTCAAAAACAAATGGTAAATCTTCTTCAGGTATTCCACTACCATTATCTTCAATAGACACACTAAGTTCATTTTCATTATTTTTTACGGATACTTTCACAGAGCCATTTTCTTCTGTATGGCGAATCGCATTATCAATTAGATTAGTAAAAACCTGCTCTACACGATCGGGATCTAATAGAGCATTATTACTAGTGATATTATTTTCAAATAGTAACTCTATCTGGTTATCGGCTGCTATGCCATGAAATTTCTTTAAGATTCTTTCAACGAAAGCTTGAATTTCAACCTCTTCCTTATTGAGCTGAATATGTCCAGCTTCCATTCGAGCTAAATCAAGTAATTCATTTACTAATCTACCCATTCTTAATGATTCATCATGAATAATCTTAGCGAGTTCATTTTTCTCTTCTTTACTTTCTGCAATATCATCAACAATCGCTTCACTATATCCTTGAAGCATCGATATAGGTGTTCTTAGTTCATGAGATACATTCGCGATAAAGTCTTTTCTTAACTTGTCTAAGCGCCTTTCTTCAGTCATATCACGAATAACAGCTACAGCTCCACGTACCTGTGAGCCATCATATAAAGGTGTCATAAGCATCACATAGTTTCTACCTTGAATAATTATTTCACGTAGTACTTTGTCCTCCCCACCGATGACCTCTTCCAAAACTTCTTTTAATTCAGTAGGAAGAGGTTTATTAGAAAGATTTGTACTTACATTATATTCAAAGTACCAGTTTTCTAGAAACTTCTCTGCTGGGGGATTAATGATAATCATATCCCCATTTCTGTTTAATGTAACAACACCATCCGCCATGGATGTTACGATGCCAGAAAATTGTTCCTTTTCTTGTCTAAGAGCATTAATATGAAACTTAAGTTGTCTACCCATACGATTGAATTCAATCGCTAAGTCACCAATTTCATCATGCGTCAAAATAGGTACCTTCGTATTAAATTCACCCCTAGTTAGCTCGTGTGCTGCTTCTCGCATCTTGATTAATGGCGAGGTTATACGAGTAGAAAGAAAGACAGCAAAAAATGTAGTTAAGACAAGAGCGATACCAGCTGCTAAATAAATAATTTTTCTAGTTTCTAACTTTGTTTGCTCTACTGCCTGTAAAGACTGATAAACAAAAACACCGCCATTATTTAATACAGGTTTTCCAACAATAATAGCATCCACATCACTATGGGGTAATGTAATTTGTTTTTTTAATTCTTTTGAATTCGTCATTACTTCCACTAATTCAGAATCGCTATTAATCCAATCCTCTTCTAACCTATACAGATGATCATCATTACTTTCCGAAACCCAAAAATCACCATCCGGATAAATAATGACTACTCGATTATTGGGATCTTTTACTAAGTCTGTAGTCTCTTGAATAACTTGATGATCTTCTTGTTCGTCTACCAAATAAGAAATTTTTGTTGCTGTTTTCATCATACTTGTTTCAGCTTCATTAAGATGGAAGTTCTCAAAAAACTGTAATAAAAAAATAGATAATATAAATAATACAAAGCAAACTAGCAGTAAAATAGTTATTGCTAGCTTGACCACTACACTACGCCAAAACATTACTTATCATCAACCTCAAATTTGTAACCGACACCCCATACCGTTACAATCATTTTTGCAGCGTCTTTAGAAACCTTACTCAATTTTTCTCTTAGCCGCTTCACATGAGTATCGACTGTCCTTAAATCCCCAAAAAATTCATACTGCCATACTTCTTTAAGTAAAACTTCTCGATTGAATACTTTATCTGGGGATTTAGCTAAAAAGCATAGTAATTCATATTCCTTCGGTGTTAAACTAACCTCCTGCTCTTCTGCAGTTACTCGATGAGCATCATAGTCAATCGTTATATGAGGAAAGACTAATAAATCTTTCGAAACGACTTCTTGTTCATTAAAAGAGGCCACATTTACTCTTCGTAATAATGCTTTAACACGTAGAACTGCTTCACGTGGACTAAATGGTTTTACAATATAGTCATCTGCACCTACTTCAAAACCTTGAACTCGGTTTGCTTCTTCCCCTTTAGCGGTTAACATGATTACCGGTGTAGATTTTTCTTTTCTTAATTTCTGACAAACTTCTATTCCATCCATTTCGGGCATCATAATATCTAAAATAATAACATGATAGTTATTTTCTAACGCCATTTCGAGAGCATCTTTACCATTGTCAGCTTCTTCTATTATATAATCCTCTCGTTCAAGATACATTCTAATTAATCTTCTAATTCTATCTTCATCATCCACAATTAAAATTTTTGTTTCTTGTGACATCAAAATCCCCCTATACATCCGATTATCATATATTAATTATAAACGAAAGTGACCAAAATGTATAAAGAAGTGGACGAGGTTATGAAAACCTCGTCCCTCTTTATTTTTTATGCATATGAATGTAATCCAGCTAAAACTAGATTTACAACAATTAAGTTAAACATAATAATTCCAAAGCCTATTACAGCTAGCCAAGCAGATTTTTTACCATGCCAACCTCTTGAAAGTCGCAGGTGTAAGTATGCCGCATAAAATAACCATGTAACAAATGCCCAAACTTCCTTTGGATCCCAGCCCCAAAATCTTCCCCAAGCAATTTCCGCCCAAATCGCAGCGAAGATTAAACCACCAAGTGTAAAAACTGGAAATCCAATCGCAACCGAACGATACTCTATTTCATCTAATAAATCAGCTTTTATATTTTTTAATAAATGTTGAAGAGTTGCACCAACGCGTTTTCTTAAGATCAATCTAGTAATTAAATAAATAATGGTTCCAGTAATAACAGACCAAATTAATGTATTAAATTTACGTCCCGCATCTTCCCCTTGGAACCATTCTGGTGTTTCAAACCATGGTTGCATGACGTCTTCTGTTACTAATGTACTATTGGTTGGAGCCGCAATAGCAGGTAAATGATAATCTGTTGTTACCGTGCGATTTCCAGGTCCATATTCAAAAGTAGCATTATAGTTCATTAAATTGAAAGAAGTTGTAATAACAATAAATCCAATGAATACAAATAAAATATACATGACTATTTCCAACCATGTTGTTTCTTTACTTTTCACAGTTTGATCAATCTCTTTTATCAAGTACATTAAACCTACTACAAAACTTATCCCTAGTATACCTTGACCTAATGCAACGGTTGTAACATGAATATATAACCAGTGACTTTGCAACGAAGGTACTAATGGTGATATATCAGTTGGAAACATACTTGCGTAAGCGATGATGATCATAGAGATAGGAAGAGCAAATAATCCTAAGAAACTTAATTTGTAATATGCATATAGAATTATAAAAGCGAATACTAAAGCCATACCTAGAAAAGTTAGGAACTCAAACATATTACTAACTGGAGCATGTCCACTAGAAATCCATCTTGTTGTAAAGTAAACAAGCTGTGCTAGAAATCCAATAATCGTAAGTGTGATGGCGATTTTTCCTGAAAATCCCTTTTTATTATTATCTGTTTGTTTATCTTTAATAGTAGCACCAAAGAAAAATGTAGCAATTAAATACAAAATAAAAGCTGTATATAATGCTGTACTACTAATATTTAATAGATCCATGGAAAATACCTCCTTGATTCTTTACGAAAAAGATTATTTATCTTTTTCGTCTAGTTCCTGCTGATCTTCAACCATTTTAATATTTGTATTTTGGGTAACGACTTCTATATCTTTCTTTAGGCCAAACCAGTTTTTATTTGTATGAGCCGCCATTACCAATGAACCATCTTTTCTCTTATGGATCCATATTCTTCTATGTTGCCAATACATACCTTGAATAACACCAATCATAAAAATAGCTGCACCTATACCAAAAAATGGTAGGGATCGATCATATTTAAATGTCAGGCCACTAACATCGTGCATTTCAAATTCTTGAATGCCTAGCTTATAGTTATTTTCTCCTGTTCCATCTATGTTTCTTCCAATTCCAACAAAACTTACCTCTGGCTTATCATTTCCCTCACTATAAATAGAAAATACAAAAGCTGGATTTCGCGGGAAATTGGTTTCAGAAGCTGGAATGCCATTATCATCTAAATAATAGTCTGGATAGTATTGATCCAAAACAACTTTAAAACCATTATCAAGTTCGAATTCAGGTTGAGGATTTCTTAAATCAACAGTAAAAGACCCCAATGATTTTTCGTCTGCATCTGATGTTTCATGAATTTTAAAAGTCATCGAAGAAAATTCATTTAATTGATACCAAGATTGAATTAATTCATAACCCTCGAAACTAAGTGGCTTATTCATTTGGATTGAATCCTCTACGATTGGCTCAAGTTCTGGTTCTTCACCAGGAATAGATCTATCTGCCTTATATACAACCACGTCTGTTTGATAGTTGCTGGCAACCATTCCTTCTTTACTTAAAGCTTCTTTAAATCTTTCATCATTTTCATCATGAGTTTCAAAAATAAAGTCTTTATTTTCGACATAATACTCTCCATTTGAGCCAGGTAAAACTTCTATTTCCCCTTCTCGTACCCAAACATACTCATTCATAAAAAATAAAGGTGTAGTACGTAAAATAGCGGCGATTAGGATAATAATTAAGCCAATATGATTGACATAGGGACCCCATCTAGAAAATCGACCCTTTTCCGCCAAAAGATAGCCCTCAGTCTCTTTAATGTTGTAACGACGTATCTTTAATTGTTTTTTAACCATATTCAATTCGTCATCAGTTGATGATTCTGTTTCACTGTATAAACGCTGTCTACTTAAAAAAGATTGATGTTTTTTTGGATTTTGATGTCTTAATGCTCTAAAAAGTGGTATAAATCTATCTAAACTACAAATGACTAACGAAACCCCAATTAAAGCAATTAGTAACATATACCACCATGATGAGTATAAATTATGTAAGCCTAGCTGATAGAATATAAGCCCCAATACGCCATATTGACTCTCGTAGAATACGGCTGGATCACGATTTGGCGCATCTGCTGGTATGTACATTTCTTGCGGGAAGATGGTCCCAATCATAGAGGCAATTAAAGCTAAGACAATTAGCCATACCCCTACTTTAACAGAAGAAAAGAAACTCCAAATTCGATCCACAATCGATTTATTATACGTTTTGGATCGTCTTGCTGTACCGTCATAACGCATATTTAATAGTTTTTTCCCCTCGTTACCATCAATATGTTGGTTCTCTTCTATTGGTTTTCCACAGGATTCACAAAGTACGGTACCCAATGGATTAACGTGACCGCATTCACATTTAACTTGTTTCATTACTGACCCCCCATGTTGTTGTATGGATAAAATCAATTATTCCGGTAAAATACTTTGCAATGATCGCTCTAACTTTTCTAGTGTAAGTGCTCCATTTACAACTTCTTTAATTTCTCCATCCGGACTGATAAAAAAGGTACTTGGAATTGGCCCTACTTTGTATAAATCTCTGATTTCACCCGTTGTATCATGTAATACCGGAAACGTTAAATCATACTTATCAATAAAGCGGTTAATTACTAATTCCGTGTTATCTAAACTAACTGCAAGGATCTCAATTCCTTTATCATGATATTCAGGGTATAGTTTCTCCATATAAGGCATTTCAGCTTCACAGGGTTTACACCAAGTTCCCCAAAAATTCAACATTACCCCTTTCCCTTCTAAATTACTTAATTGGACGTTTTCTAGATTATTATTGTGACTAACTTGTTTTAATTGAAAATCTGGTGCTGAATCCCCTGCACGATAAATAGAATTATCAGCTTTAGAATTAGAAACAATTGCAAAAATAGTAGCTCCGATTAAAACTACTAAAATAATCGAACGAAAGATTAATCGATTCCTTTTTTTTATTTTTTTTGACTTTTTCCTATTTTCCAAACTCAATTTCAATCACTCCTTAGATGAGTATACCATTTTTTAAGAAGATGAAATTTGTCAATAATTCAACAATTTAATTTTGATTTGCTAAGTTATACATTTGTTTAACCTCTTTAGGAGTTAATGGACGATATTCACTACGCTTTAAGCCATCTAAATTTAAAAATCCATACCTTTCTCTCTTTAATTTCACCACTGGGAACCCTAACCCTTCCATCATCCTTCTTACATGTCTATTTTTCCCTTCATGAAGTGTTAGTTCTATAACCGTAGTCTCTGCCTTTTTATCTGTTGATATAATTCTATAATCTACAGCCTTAAGTAAATCTTTGTCAGATTTTACCCCTTTTTTAAGGTGTGTTAGATCCGTTTTTTTGAGTATGCCTTTCACTTTAGCTACATAAACCTTATCAATTTGATGTCTTGGATGCATAAGTAAGTTTGCAAAATCACCATCGTTGGTTAGTAAAATAATTCCAGAAGTATCGTAATCTAATCTTCCTATTGGAAATACACGTTCCTCTACTTCTTCACCAAGTAAATCTGTAATTACCTTTCTTCCTTTATCATCCTTAACACTGGAAATTACTCCACGTGGTTTATACATAAGAAAATATACTGGTAACTCTTTTTCCAGTGGAATTCCTTCCACTTCTACCTTATCACTATTAGACACTTTTGTTCCTAAAGTAGTTACCACTTTATCGTTTACCTTTACTTTTCCGTCTAAAATTAGTTGTTCTGCTTTTCTTCTAGAAGTAACTCCACTTTGAGCTATCACTTTTTGCAGTCTTTCCAAGTTGTTTGCCATCATATCACCATTCTTATAATTATTTTCATAAACAATAATAGCGCTAACAAGAAGTTAACGCCACTTTTTAGTATTACCCAAATACAAGGGTAACAATTATGATTGATGCAATTATACCAACTAAATCAGCTAAGAGTCCAACTTTTACGGCATATCTCATCTTTTTAATGCCTACAGCACCAAAATACACAGTTAAAATATACAATGTGGTGTCCGTACTTCCTTGCATGGTTGATGCAAGTCTGCCTATAAAAGAATCCGGCCCATGTGTTGCAATTAATTCTGATGTGACTCCCAATGCAGCATTTCCGGAAATGGGCCTAACTAGTGCTAATGGGACAATATCTGGAGGGATTCCTATTGCAGTTAATAGTGGAGCTATTAAACCAATAGACGCTTCTAACGCTCCTGAACTTCTTAAAATTGAGATAGCAACTAACATACCAACTAAAAAAGGAAGTAAAGAAAATGCTAATTTGACACCTTCCTTTCCTCCTTCAACAAATAGTTCGTAAGATGGAAGCTTTTTCCACTGTGCAATGCTTAGTACTAATAATAAAAAGCAAGGAATAAGCCAAGTGCTTACTGTAGTGATAATTCCCATTATTCCTTCCTCCTAAGGCTTCTATAATAAAAGAACCGATCCAATAATAATGCACTAGCTAATGCAGCAGCGGAAGCAATAATAGTAGTACCAACGATTTCAGTTGGTGAACTGGAGTTGTATTGCATCCGAATTGCGATTACTGTAGATGGAATTAAGGTTAAGCCTGCCGTATTTAAGGCTAAAAAAGTGATCATGGAGCGAGATGCAGTATCTGTTCCACTTAGTTTTTTCATCTCTTCCATTGCTTTTATTCCAAGTGGTGTGGCCGCATTTCCTAGACCAAATATATTCGCCGTGAAGTTGGATAAAATGTACCCCATTGCTGGATGATCTTTCGGAATTTCCGGGAATATTTTAACTACTATTGGACGCATTAGTCTTGCTAGCACTCTTAATATACCTGCTTCTTCTGCTATTTTCATAATCCCCAACCAAAACACTAGAATACTAATTAACCCAATAGATAGTTTTACGGCTTCATCTGCACTTTCAAATAGAGCTTTGTTGACTTCTTCCATCGTTCCATTAAACATCGCATAAACAATACCAACAATTGCCATAAATGCCCATATTAGATTAACCATATATATCTACATCCCTGTTACTTTTTTATAAACGGAGAGGACTTCTGATATGAATGACTTTTTATTTGCATCTGATGAATAGGAGTCTTCAACCGCATAAATTGGCGTTTCCATAATTTCTTTATCATTTAAGAAAAATACCTTTTTTCCGATTACGTTATTTTCTGATGATGTATCCACATCTTTTAAAATATAATTCTTAAATGTTACTTCGTGCTCCTCATCATCAGATAATGGAAAATGAATTTTGTCTCGTAAATAGCCGATTTGACTTTTATTAAGGTCGATTAAATTAAATTTCACTTCCCCTTCTTCTGTTAATGTTTTCATATCAAAATTTTCAAACCCCCACTCAAATAAGGACATATGATCTTTCCAGTCATCTGGTGCATTTAGCGTTACCGCAATTAAATCCATGCCGTCTTTACTGGCCGTTGAAACAAGTGTTCTTCCTGTTTTCTTTGTAAAACCAGTTTTTCCACCTGTACAATATTCATAATACTGGGTTAATAATTTATTTTTATTTATCCAACTGTATGTTCTTCCATCTGATTTATAAGAAGTGGTACCCGATATTTCTCTATACTTCTCATTATTCATGGCATATTGCGTTAAAATCGCCATATCATATGCACTTGAATAATGAGTATCTGAATCAAGACCATGCGGATTATCAAAATGAGTATTCGCCATTCCCAACCATTTTGCCTTTTCATTCATAAGATAGACGAATCCTTCTAAACTACCTCCGACATGCTCTGCTATTGCCACTGCAGCATCATTACCAGACCGTAGCATTAATCCATAAACTAAATCCTCAAGCGTCATTCTTTCACCTTGCTCTAAATAAATAGAGGACCCCTCTGTATAAATTGCATCTCTACTTACGGTCGCCTTTTCTTCCATTTTTCCTGATTCGATTGCGATAATTGCTGTCATAATTTTAGTTATACTAGCTATGGATTCCTGGGAATGAGCCTCTTTTTCAAATAATACTCGTCCAGTAGATTGTTCTATTAATACAGCATTATTTGCTGATACTCCCGGTGCGGCAGAAGCTGCTTGTCCATTTGTAGAGATTAGCAAATTAGCAGCAAAGAATATTACGGTTAGTAATAAAATTCTTATTTTCATTTTTCGTTGTCCTCCCAAGTGTATGGTATCCATACATTTTATGCACCAACTGAATTGATATGAGCGATTTTCAAATTTATTGAATCGTAAATAAGCAAAAATCCATACATCAAAATTTAATGTATGGATTCATCAATCATTATTATTTAGTTCCTCATTAAAATGTTCAAAAAACAGATCTGCTTCTTGATTCACTTCATTTGATTCAGAAACGTCATCAGGGAGAGATGGTAATTCCTCTAGTGAGGTTAATCCGAAATAAGTAAGGAAATCTTTACCCGTTCCATAAAGAATAGGTCTTCCTACACTGTCTTTTCTTCCTATTTCTTCAATTAGCGATTTCGCTACAAGAGATTGAAGTGGACGATCACTTTTAACTCCACGTAATTCTTCAATTTCAGCTTTGGTAATCGGCTGTCTATAGGCGACAATGGCCAAAGTCTCAAGCGCCGCCTGGGACATACGATTAGAATTTGGTGTTTCCATAAGTTTTTTATAAAATTCACTATGCTCCGGTTTCGTAGTAAGATGAAGTATCCCCTTTGATTCCATTATCATGATGCCTCGATCTATTCGTTCATAATCATATTTCAATTCTTCAATTAAATGGGCAATCATTTCATTAGTGAGATTTAAAATATTCTTCAATTGTTTAACCGTTATTCCGTCATCGCCACTTGCAAAAATTAAACCTTCAACAACCGCTTTCCATTCTGTAACTTCCAAAATCATTCCTCCATAGAAAATACATATAACGTATCGAAATGTTGTTCTTGTTTACAATAAACCTCATGAACTTTCATTAATTCTAATATTGCAATGAAAGTAATAACAACGTGTGTTTTTGAAGGATAAGGAAATAATTGATCAAAAGCAATACCATTATGAGATTGCTTTACAACTTTTAATATATCCTTCATTCGTTGTTCAATTGGTATCTCCGCTCGACTTACTTTCGTATCAAGTGGTTGATCCCATTTCTTTCTTTGAAACATTTTACCTAGCGCATTGATCATGTCATAAACTGAAACATTCCCTTTTGAAATAGTTGTTTTACCCTGTACTAGTTCGTTAAAGGAAACAGGTGGCCTTGTATACGTATGAATTGCTTCTTCTTCTCTTTCTTTTAATTTTTCCGCAGCCTGTTTATATTTTCGATATTCAATTAATCGATTCATTAATTCTTCTCTCGGATCTTCGACGTATTCATCCGTTTCATTGACTGTTTCCTGTTTTGGTAATAACATTTGGCTTTTAATTGCAACAAGAGTCGAGGCCATAACTAAATACTCACTTGCAATATTTAACTCTAAATATTTCATCGTATGTATATAATCCAAATATTGTTTTGTAAGTTCAGCCATCGGGATATCATAGATGTCGATTTCATATTTATTTATTAAATGTAACAATAAATCCAATGGCCCTTCAAAGACATCTAACTTTACTTCGTAGGCTTGGTTATTCATATTTCTTACCTCTCTTTAGTTGCAAATTAAAGTTTTTTGTAATATTCGCCCATACACATGATAAATACCAACATAAGTTATTAATGTAAGATAAATGTTAAACAAAACATTTATTGAAGAAGAAAAAAGGAGGAATTGTTTATGAGTCATGGATATAACGGAGGTTTCGCGTTAATCGTTGTATTGTTTATTCTTCTGATCATTGTTGGTGCCGCTTGGTTCTAAAATATAATAAAAAAACCTCGGCATTCGCCAAAATCCCGGCGAATGCCTTAGATAACTTAAGCAAATAGGAATGTCTACCAAGTTTTAAGCCAGCCCTCATCAATGGGCTGGCTTTTATTGTTCTTCACCTTGAATATGATTATCTTTACATTTAAGATAGAACTCTTGGACCTCGTCACTAGGTAAAACAGTATGTTCTCCTTCATAAAGTTTAATTAGTTCATTTATCATTTTCTTACCTATCCCTAGATTTCGATGGGATGGGTTAACTGAAACATGTTGTATAATAATACGCTCATTATCTAACCGAACACCAGCTGCACCTAGAACATCATCGTCCTCTTTCCATAAATAAAGGTTCCAATTTGGATTGGTTTCATATTCTTTAATTGTATTCTGTAACTTTTTCACATCATTTTTTACATCTGGCATAAATGACAATAATCCCATGGCAATTTTTTCCATATTCTTTTTAAAACGAATTAACATAAAGACCCCTCTTATAAAGACTAATAGAGTTATTTTTCTTAAAGCCATATTACGACTATTGAAAAGTATATATATATTTATTGCATTAAATATGCTTTTTGTCAAATGAACCTAAGAAGTAAAAAAGAATTTGTATCTACCTATTTTTGCCCTTCAGTTATTAATTTATACACTATATAACCATCTGTGTACTTATTATTCAAGCGTATAGGGATTATATTCATAATAAACAACCAAATATTAAACCAAAAACTTAGCTCTATGTATAAATTTACCTCATTACGTAAATATAAACATAAAAATAACGCAATAATACCATTTGAAAGTGGACCCATTAATGATATATAAATTAATTCTCCCTTTTTATAGTACGGGTGTCGACTACTTACTGTATGCCCACCTATAAAAAAGAGAGAATAGATTTCGATGTTTAATTCCAGTAGTGTTATTGCTAATATTCTTTTGCCTATACCCATTTTCAACGTAATCTCACTAGCTTTAAGCGTTCTTGCTGCGATAGCATGGCCAATTTCATGAAAAAACGTACTTAATGGTGCAATAATCAATACTAAAAAGAATAATACCTGGATTAAATTCATCACAATAAATTATTCAGTAAAAACTTTAACTTCTTTCATGACATCTCCATTTTTCATTGCTTTAGCGTGTTCAATTCCAGAAGTTACTTTTCCAAATACGGTATGGACTCCATCTAAATGTGGTTGAGGTTCGTGTACGATAAAGAATTGGCAACTTCCAGTGTCTCTTCCAGCATGCGCCATTGATAATGAACCTTCTTCGTGTCGATGTGGGTTATTATCTGTTTCACATTTAATCGTATATCCAGCATTTCCAGTTCCATTACCAATAGGGCAACCACCTTGACTAACAAAACCAGGAATGACACGGTGGAAAGTTAAACCATCATAAAAGTTTTCATTAGCTAGTTTTTCAAAGTTTGCTACTGTACCAGGTGCCTCTTCCGGAAATAGATCAAATTGAATTTTATTTCCATTTTCCATTAAAATATATCCTTTTTTAGCCATTTTAAAATCTCCTTCACCTTTAGACTTTGTTCAAAAAGGAGGTTAAACTGTTAAACCGGACTTTTTGAACAAACTTTATTAATAATGCTTATTCTATCATTAATTTTATTGATAGGAAAGAATTGTCACCCGTATTATAGATAGGATAAATCATTTTTCACAACATCTTCAAACGTTTCGCGTTTCACAACCAATTTATCTACGCCATTCTCTACGAAAACTACTGCTGCATTAGGAATTCTATTATAATGACTGGCCATAGAATAATTATACGCACCTGTTGAAAACACTGCCAATACATCACCATGTTCTAAATTAGGTACAGATAAATCCCAAATTAACATATCTCCCGATTCACATGCTTTCCCCGCAATAGACACTTCTTCTATTACAGGCCGATTTGCTTTATTAGCAATTACTGCATCATACTTTGCTTGGTATAATGCGGGTCTTATATTATCAGTCATCCCACCATTAACTGATACATACTTACGAACACCAGGTATATCTTTCATGGAACCAATGGTATAAAGTGTAATACCTGTATTTCCAACGATTGCTCTACCAGGCTCAATCCAAATTTCTGGCATAGGTATATTTAATAAATCTACTTGGCCTTTTACTGATTTTACTAATTCCTCGACATAAATATTATACGGTAAAGGCTGATCTTCCTTCGTATATCTAATCCCAAACCCCCCACCTAAATTTAAAACTTCAGGTGTATAATCATAGCGTTCCTTCCACTTACCTAATTCTTCAAATAATAGATCTACTGCAACCTTAAATCCATCTGTTTCAAATATTTGCGAACCAATATGACAGTGGAGGCCTTTAAATTGAATGGTTTCGTGATTTAATAGTCGTTTAAATGCTTCTTCTGCTTGACCATTTTGCAAGTCAAATCCAAATTTTGAATCTTCATTTCCCGTCATAATGTATTCATGAGTATGGGATTCGACCCCTGGAGTCACACGTATTAATACATTAACTTTTTTACCGTACTCCTTTGTTACTTGTTCAATCAATTCTATATCATAAAAATTATCGACAACAATACAGCCAATATCATACTTTATTGCCATTCTAATTTCGTCTAAGCTTTTATTATTTCCATGTAAATGAATTTTTTCTACCGGAAAATCCGCAAGTAAAGCTGTGTGCAATTCTCCTTCAGAAACTACGTCAAGACACAATTTTTCCTGCTTTGCTACTTGTACCATGGCAATAGACGAAAAAGCCTTACTTGCATATGCAACTTTTGCTTGCACACCTAATCTTTCAAAGGTTTCCACAAATGATCTTGCATTTTTTCTTATCATGGAGACATCGTAAACATATAAGGGTGTTCCATATTTTTCTACTAATTCGATTGTATCTATACCACCTATTACAAGATGTCCATTTTCATTTATAGGAAAAGGATGATATTCCGTAATCATAAGTTTAATTCCCCCGATTATTCGTAAAAATATAAAAATACTTTAACATATATAGACAAAAAACGAAAGAGCTAACAATAGGGTTAGCTCTTTTTCGTTGGTTGTCTATAATTATTCTTAGGATGGACAATTCTCGGCCTCTCATTAGCATAAGGAACAGGAATTCTAAAGATGATATTAATCATTGCCTTTGCATTGAAAGGTAGAAACGGCCATAAGTAAGGTGTTTTTAGTGATTGCAGGTTTACCATATACAACAGATGGATTAAGAATGCAATAACAAATCCTTTCACGCCAAAGAAACCTGCTCCTAAAATTAAGAATAGTCCCGTTAATTTATTCGCAATACTAAGCTCATAGCTAGGAGTAACATATGACCCTATCGCACTTATTGCTACATAAAGGATAACTTCCGGGCTAAGCATTCCTACATCGATTGCGATTTGTCCAATTAATACTGCCGCTATCAGCCCCATAGAAGTTGCTAATGGTGTTGGTGTATGAATTGCAGCCATTCTTAAAAATTCAATACCCAATTCTGCCAAAATGATTTGAACTAATATTGGAATATTACCTTCTTCACTTGGTCCAATAAAAGATAGTTCCTTTGGTAATAACGTAGGGTCTAAGACGAACAGTAACCATATTGGCAAAAGATACATAGACAAAAATACCGCTAAATAGCGAATAAATCGTATAAACGTCCCAGCTGCTGGAGTTTGTCGATATTCTTCTGCGTGCTGCAAGTGATGGAAGAACGTTGTTGGTATAATAATGACACTTGGGGAAGTATCTACCATAATAATCACATGCCCCTCTAATAAATGGCTTGCAGCAACATCTGGCCTCTCCGTATACCGCACTAAAGGATAATGATTCCACTTGCGATCAATAAAAAATTCATCGATAGCTTTATCAGCCATAGATATTCCATCCACTTCAATGGATTCAATTTTATCCTTGATTAAATCAACCAAATCTTGATCCGCAATATCTTGAACATAACTAATACATATATCTGTTTTTGACCTTTCCCCAACTTTTAGCATCTCGTGACGTAAACGTTCATCGCGTATTCTTCTACGTGTTAAGGCAGTGTTTTCGATAATATTTTCAGTAAACCCATCCCTTGAACCCCGAATTACTTTCTCCGTGTCTGGTTCTTCTGGGCTTCTTCCTGGATAAGTTCTACCATCAACGATAAAGGCTCGCTTTTCACCATCTACAAAAAAAGCAATTAATCCTGATAATATCTGATCGACAACCTCATCCATCGTTTCTACAGCTTCCACCTGTTGATGAACTAAGCGGTTCTCGATAATTTCCGGTAACTTTTTCTTATTACTTTCATCATCATTAATTTCAATGATCATTTCCAAAATTTCCTGTATTACTGACGTATCACACAATCCTGTAACGTAATAAAGTTGAACTTTCTTTTTTAATATAATGATTTCTCGAAAACCAACATCGAAAGAGACATTGAGACCTACTCTTTTCTCCATGTATTCTTGGTTACGTATTATATTAGCCGATACAGGAACTTTATCTTTTTTTTTCTTCATTGTATCCACACTCCACTCTCATTACAACCTAACCAAAATAGTCCACTGAAATAATGATCCAACTATCTTACCAAATAATATTGCCATTAATAGGATAAGGAGACTATTTTCCATGCGTATTCTTCTCATTATAGCCGGAAAAACATTTAATACCTCTGTTAGTGCAGCGGCAAGCATTCCATTGAATATTCCATGGAATAATCCCCATACGACTAAAATGATAAAGGATTGATTTAGATTAATTTTGGCAAAGGATAAGTATGATCCCATCATTAAACCAAGAACCACACAAGCGGTATAAAATTTGATTAGCTTATAAGATTTTGTTAGTTGTAATAACCTTGGGATAACTCCTAATACCGTTATAAAGGCAACGAATCCACCACCTACCGCAAGACCTCCACTAAACCCAATAAATACTTGAACAAAATTAATTAGAAGGTTCTCTAACATTAAAACTATTTTCTTTATGACTTAAATAATTATCGAGATCTTGTTGGTAGTTAAAAATTTCAACTTCCAGTGGACTTGGTTCTTCATTAAAGCGTTTATTAAACCAGTGATTAAAAAATAGGATGGTTCCTAAGCCTAATCCGATGGAATATGGTATTTGAATCCACAATGGGAATTCATTTTCTTCACCGGTTATTAAAAGGTGAAGCTTTTGTTGCACTTCCTGCATACTAACATCATAATGAAAATTCACTATAGTCATCGCAGTTCCGATAAACAATATAAGCCATACACATGCTATGAGGAAAATAGAATTAGACTTTTTATACGAAATCACTCTAACAATGGTTTGACTTGGTCCTACAAGTTGAATCTCAATATCCTCATAATTTTTGGTTAAATGTTCTATAATTAAGATGCTATCGATAACCACCAAATTTTTATCCTTTTTTGTTAGGCGATAAATTGGTATATTCTCTAATTTTTTCTTTAAAGAAGTGTCAGCTGTTGAAACATGAGCTATGTCTTTTAGGAAAATTTCACATAAGTTAGGGAAGTTGGCATTTTTTTTCATCCGTAAATACACTATGTTCGTCAAGGTCATCCCATCCTTAAATAACTGAACTGTATGTTTAGTATTGCCAAGTAGAAACTTTTTATCATAACAATGTACAGAAAAAAACCACCACATTATAGTGATGGTTTTTAAAAGCTTTTTCTACAAATCCATATTTACTTTCATTTCTTTTAATATCTTTTTCTCAAGTCTAGATACTTGTACTTGAGAGATACCTAGCCTTTCTGCAACTTCGGTTTGGGTTTGATCTTTATAATATCGTAAATAAATAATAAGTCGTTCACGTTCATTTAAATTCTTAATTGCTTCTTGCAATGTTAGTTTATCAAACCATTTTGTATCATTGTCTGCTATTTGGTCTAATAGTGTAATAGGGTCCCCATCATTTTCAAATACGGTTTCATGAATAGAATGCGGAGATTTAGATGCCTCTTGTGCATGAACAACATCCTCTGGTGTTATTTCCAAAGCTTCTGCAATTTCATTCACTGTTGGTGACCTACCTAGTTGCTTCGTTAATTCGTCCTTCTTTCTCCTTATTTTATTCCCAATTTCCTTTAAAGAGCGACTAACCTTTATACTGCCATCATCCCTAATAAAACGTTGAATTTCCCCAATAATCATCGGTACCGCATAGGTCGAAAATTTAACGTCATAGGAAAGATCAAATTTATCAATTGACTTTATTAACCCGATACTTCCTATTTGAAATAGATCATCTGGATCATAACCCCTATTAATAAAACGCTGAACAACTGACCAAACAAGCCGGACATTTTTTTCTACTAATATATCCCTTGCTTCCCTATTGCCTTGTTGGCTCTGTAAAATATAATCTTTTACTTGTTCATCCGTTAAGGTTTCTTCACCCTTCGTCTTTTTTACATTTACATTCATAGGCCCATATCCTAATTATAAACCGTCTTTATTTTTGCTAGTTGCTTTCTCATGTAAAGTGTAGTCCCGTCAGTTTTTGAAGAAGTGACCTTAACAGAGTCCATGAAATTTTCAATAATAGTAAAGCCCATTCCAGACCGTTCTAATTCAGGTTTTGAAGTATATAAAGGTTGTCTCGCTTGATCAATATCACCAATTCCTATTCCAAAGTCTTTCACCGTTAGCTCAATTTCGTCATTTTCAATGACACATTTAATCATTACTTTTTGATTAGGCTCATTGTTATATCCGTGTATAATGGCATTCGTTACTGCTTCTGAAACCACCGTTTTGATTTCTGTTAATTCATCCATCGTAGGGTCTAACTGCGAAATAAAAGCGCCAACCGTAACCCTTGCAAATGCCTCATTTTCACTTTTACTAGAAAATTCAACAACCATTTCATTCCTCATGAAGCCACCCCCAAAGTTTCTAACGCAAATGCTTCATTTTCTTCTAAACGAATAATTTTAAATAATCCAGACATTTCAAACAAACGTTTAACCGATGGAGAAATGGAACAGACGACCATCTCTCCACCTAATTGTAAAACCTCTTTATATCGACCTAAAATAACCCCTAAACCTGAACTATCCATAAAGGAAACATTTTCTAAATTTAGAATGACATGTTTAATAGGACTTTTATACATCATATCCTTCCACTTATCTCGTAAGCTTTCTGCTTCATGGTGGTCTAATTCACCCGATAGTCTAACAATTAATACATCTTCTTTTACATCAAAAACTGAATGCAGCCCCATTCTAATAATCTCCTCCTTACACTCTTCTGTATTTCTTCTTCTTGATGACGAGGGCTAATTCCTGCTTTATGACAAAAGAAGTCCTTATTCGCCTAAGTTAGAAGGTTTTGTTAATATTTCGCCATTTCTTGCAATGTGCGTTTTAACAGAGTTAAATAGGATGCTTTAGTGACATCATTATTTACCGTCAGTGGAACTTCTAAAATAATTTCATTTCCATTTTTAACGGTTAATGTACCTACATCATCTCCTCTATTTATAGGTAAAGCAAAATCTTCTTTTAATTTAATTTCTGTCTTTACTTCTTCTGTAGATTCCCCTTTTTTATGTAATGTACTTACTGATTCAGGAACAATAATTTCAATATCATTTTCTTCTGCTTTAATTAAATTTAGATTTGAAACAACCTGATCCTTTTTGAATAATTGTTGCGTTTCATATTGATTAAACGCAAAGTCAAGCATACTTGAAATGGTTGCATTTCTTTCTTTCGTTGTATTTGCACCCATTACAACTGCAATGACACGCATATCATTCTTTTCTGCTGTTGCGGTTAAACAGTATTTTGCTTCGTTTGTATAACCTGTCTTTAATCCATCAACCCCGGGATAAAATTTGACTAGCTTATTCGTATTCACGAGCCAAAATTCATTTTCTTTTCCTTTTCTTAAATAATCTTCATAAATTGATGTATAATCTGTAATATCCTCATATTTTAATAATTCTTTTGCAATCATAGCCATATCATATGAGGTGCTGTAATGGTCATCACTCGGTAAACCAGTCGTATTTTGGAATTTCGTATTTTTCAGACCAAGTTCTTTAACTTTTTCATTCATCTTTTTTACAAATGCTTCTTCACTTCCTGCAAGTCGTTCAGCTATAGCAACACTAGCATCATTTCCGGAAGCAATTGCTATTCCTTTTAATAAGTCATTGACAGACATTTCTTCTCCTGCTTCAAGGAATATTTGCGAACCTCCCATAGATGCTGCTCGTTCACTTACTCGAATCATCTCATCTTTTTTTAAGTCCCCCTGATCTATTGCTTCCATAATTAGCAGTAATGTCATTAGCTTTGTCATACTAGCTGGTGGAAGGACATCATGAGCATTTTTGTCGAATAAAACAGTCCCAGTATCTCTTTCTATCAAGATAGCTGATTTTGCATCAGGAGCTAGATTTATGGATTCACTTTTATCTTCTTCCGATTCTGACTTTTCTTCTGCAAAGACTGATGATCCTAATATGAATATAGAAAAAATCATACTAATAATGAGAATACACTTTTTCATAGCTTTACCTCCAAACTCAATATACTTTTATTTTTTCCATCTTCATATCGAAATATACAAAAAAAGAGCACAAATACTTTTGTACTCTTTTCACTACTTTTGGGATTCTATTTCATAAATTCAGTTTGGGGGGTGAACTTTATTGTAGTAGCGTTTCAATTATCTTCTTAACATATCTTAAAAAATCTTCTCTTACATTTTCCGTTGTCTCTATCACTTCTGTATGTGTTAATGGCTGATCCAAAATTCCGGCAGCCATGTTCGAGATGCACGAAATACCTAGAACCTTTATTTCGGCATGGTTAGCAACAATTACTTCTGGCACAGTAGACATTCCAACTGCATCCCCACCTAACGTTCTTAGCATTCGTACTTCAGCAGGTGTTTCATAAGAAGGGCCCGTATTACCAACATACACGCCTTTTTGAATGGTTAAATTTAATTTATTTGCACATGTTTCCGCATGGTTAATTAATGACGGATGGTAGCTCTCGGACATATCAGGAAAACGAGGACCTAAATTTTCGTCATTCTTACCTATTAAAGGGTTATTTCCCATATTATTAATGTGGTCCGTTATTACCATTAAATCTCCTGGTTTAAAATTTGCATTTATTCCTCCAGCTGCATTTGTAACGATTAATGTTTGCACCCCTAACTCCTTCATGACACGAACAGGGAATGTGACCTCTTTTATAGAATAGCCTTCATAGTAATGAAATCTCCCCTGCATAGCGATAACTTCTTTTCCTTCTAGCTCTCCGATTACTAATTGCCCTTTATGACCTGCAACTGTTGAAACTGGAAAATGTGGGATTTCTTCATAAGGTATAGAAATAGCATTTTTGATTTCATCGGCAAGAATACCTAAACCGGAACCAAGGATTAGTCCGATAATTGGTCTTTTCGTAGTATTATTCAAAATAAATGAACTAGCTTCACTTATAACATTTTTCATCCTATATCAGACCCTTCTATTTAATTTCATTTAAAAAACTTGTTCCATAATCTGGCATTTTTACTTGAAAGTTTTCTGCTACAGTTGCACCTATATCTGCAAAAGTTTTCCGAACAGGTAATGCCTTTCCTTGCTTAATATTTTTATGGTGAATAAGTAATGGAACAAATTCTCTTGTATGGTCAGTACCATGGTGAACAGGATCATTCCCATGGTCGGCTGTAATAATAAGTAAATCATCCTCTTTCATTAAAGCAAAGACTTCCGGCAAGCGTTTATCATAGTCCTCTAGAGCTTTACCATACCCTATCGGATCACGCCTATGCCCATATCTAGCATCAAAATCGACTAGATTAAGAAAACTTAGCCCATTAAAATCTTTCTTTAAGGATTCGATGAGTTTTGTCATTCCATCATCGTTATCTGTCGTCCGAATAGCCTCTGTTACCCCTTCTCCGTCGTAAATATCTGAGATTTTTCCAAGAGCAATAACGTCAAACCCATTATCTTGTAATTCATTCATTACTGTTCTACCGAATGGTTTAAGGGCATAATCATGACGGTTAGACGTTCGCTCAAATGCTCCAGGTTTCCCAATAAAAGGACGGGCGATAACTCGTCCAACCATATATTTTTCATTCATAGTCAGTTCCCGTGCAATTTGACAGATTCGATATTGTTCATCAATTGGAATAATTTCCTCGTGTGCAGCAATTTGTAGCACAGAATCTGCAGAAGTATATACAATTAAAGAACCCGTTTTCATATGTTCCTCGCCAAGCTCTTCAATTACTTTTGTACCAGAAGCGGGTTTATTTCCAATAATTTTTCTTCCCGTTTTTTCTTCCAATAATTGAACAAGTTCCATTGGAAACCCTTCAGGAAATGTTTGGAAAGGTTGTTTAATATTTAACCCCATAATTTCCCAATGACCAGTCATAGTATCCTTACCATTTGACGCTTCTTCCATTTTCGTAAAGTGAGCTTTAGGTTTTTCCACTTTTTCTATTCCCTCTATCTCACGAATATTACTCAATCCTAATTCACCCATATTCGGCATATGAAGTCCATTCATCGCTTCCGCAATATGTCCTAAAGTATCCGCACCCTTATCATTAAACTTTTCCGCATCTGGAGCTTCACCGATACCCACTGAATCCATAACTAATAGAAATATCCGATTAAAATTAGACATTAAAATACCTCCCAATACTATATTCCCGTTTTCCAAATTATATATGTATAAGATCTAGATTTTTACGCTCTGGGATGGTAGGTTTTATACATATCTTTTAATCTAGTTTTTGTGACATGAGTATAGATTTGTGTAGTGGAAATATCCTCATGACCCAACATCTCTTGAACGATTCGTAAATCCGCTCCATTTTCTAATAAATGCGTAGCAAAAGAATGCCTTAATGTATGTGGGGTTATTTCTTTATTTATACCAACTTCTAAAGCTATCTTCTTCAATATTTTCCAAAATCCTTGTCTAGTTAATGGTCTTCCATGCTGATTTAAAAATAGTGTTGAAGTAGAATTTTGTTTTAATAATTTGCCTCTGCCATGTTGCAAATATTGTTCTATTGCGTGTATTGCTACGTCTCCAATAGGTACAATTCTTTCTTTTGATCCTTTACCAAAGCATTGAACAAAACCCATTGTTAAATGCAAATCACTAATATTCAAAGTAACTAATTCAGTAACCCTAAGCCCTGTTGCATACATCAATTCAAACATTGCTTTATTACGATATGCTAAAGGGGTTTTCGTATCAATAGAAAGTAGTTGTTCTACTTCTTTTTGGGATAAAACATCAGGAAGTTTTCTTTCTTTTTTTGGCGTTTCAATATGTAAGCTAGCATCCTGGTTAACTATCTTTTCTCTCATTAAAAATTGATGAAAAGAACGAATAGATGATATATGTCTAGAGATAGTGGAAGTGGATTTGCCCCCATCTTTTAAAGCATATAGAAAATGAATAATTTCAATTCTAGTAACATTATTCCAGGATTTAACCTCTAATTTCTTCATTAAAAAATTAGTATAGTCTTTTAAATCTCGTCTATATGACTTTAGTGTATTTTCAGAAAGCCCTCTTTCAATCTGTAAAAAATGAAAATAATCTTCTAGTGCATCATTTAACATATTTTATTCCCCTAATCTAAAAAATAGATTCATTTTCTCTATAATCTCCTCATTTGAATTAAAAACCTTTACAGAAGGTCCATCAGGTTGATCATATTTATGATAATTTTCATATTCTGCATGCATCATCTTTAATCCAAAATAAAACAGACAAGTACATATAGTAAAGATTACAAAAACTTTCAACGTATCCCATATCAATTGTTTCATATGGCATATCCCCTCTTTTTAAAGTTACTTCCTACTTAAAGATATGCCAATTTCAAATCATAATATACATATAGATATCTAAATTTTTAAATAGTACTTAATTTTAATGTATCTTTTTTTCTACAAATATTAAAATAATAAGCTTTAGTAATACTTAATACTTGTCCAAAACAAAAGCCCTCTTTCTTATCGAAAAAAAGGCTTCATTTTTCTTATTATGTTGTTTTTACCGCTGACTTTTGACATTGTTTACATATTCCATGAAATGTTAAACGATGGTCTTGAACTTGAAATCCCCAATCTCTTTGTACAATTTTCTCTACATCTTCTAATAAGTCATTCTCTATTTCCTCTACTGACCCACATTCGACACAGACGAGATGATGATGAAAATGTTTAGCCCCTTCTTTTCTTAGGTCATATCGGGAAACCCCATCACCAAAATTAATCTTATCAACAATTTTCAATTCTGATAGTAGCTCTAACGTACGATAAACAGTTGCTAAGCCAATTTCAGGTGCTTTTTCTTTAACTAATAAATAAACATCTTCTGCACTTAGATGGTCCTCTTCACGCTCAAGCAAAACACGGACAGTCGCTTCCCTTTGTGGAGTTAATTTATAACTTTGAGAATGCAGCTGTTTTTTTATTCGCTCAATCCGATGTTCCATAACTCGTCGCTCCCCTCTTACCATCTATTTTATTATATGCACTCTGAAAAGGCGTGTCAAAAATATTATTAGTAGATATTTAAAATAATTATAATTTAATAATCATTTTTCATAAAACTTTTTTATAAATGATTCCATAGAGCCATTCGCCACATAGGCCTCTACCCCTGAAGCAACGATAGCAACTACTAATAAAAGCGTAAATGATAATAAATATTTACCAAACGGCTGGAATATCGGTCCAGATGGTCTTCTTGAAAATAATTTATTTAATAATTTTAGCGAAAAGATCATCGAAAGTGTACCAGCGATAATATAAACTGGAATAATAATTAAATTTTGTGGTGCGATGGATAAGGAAGCTAAGATTAACCCCTTAACACCTATTTGATTTACTAAAAAACCAACAGAAAACCCTACAACAAGACCTTTTACATATAAAAGAACCCATACGATAGGAAGTCCAATTACCGATAAACCTAGTAAAAATAATATTACTAAATATTTAAAATGATAAAAAAAGCTTTCTTTTAATATGAGCGTTTTTTCTATGGATTGACCTTCTATTATTTGAAGGAAAAATCGTTCTAGGTAAAAAAATAAATCTTGCTTTTGAACAAAGTTCATACTGTTTACTATAATAGCACCAAAAATTATACCAGTTAAAAATAAAATTACCATAAACAAATATATGGTCGCGTAGTCTTTCATGTGCTGAATTAATACGGCTCTATTATTCATCGGAATCCTCCATTTCAAAGTTGATACTTATACAACCTCTTATATTAAAAACTATGAAGAATTCCGATTAAAAATACCAAAATCTCTTTTTTATTCATAAATTCTATATTCTATTCATTTGAGACAGTGCCATATTTACCGCCACCACCAGCCTTTACGTGAAGTTTACCTTCTCTCATAGATATGATAGATTGCGCGATTGATTCAGGTACTACCTCTAGTAAATCTTCAAAACTTGCGTAATGAATAACATTCATTTCCGTACCGAATCGGTCTAATAATTTTTTAAACGTTTTTGGACCTAATTTTGGTAGATATTCTAGAGGCACTTGATATAAATATGGCGGTCGTTCCCTATTAGATTCTTCAACATTTGATAGTTCTTGAATTCTGTCAGAAACCCCTTTAATAATTTTTTTCGACTCGCAATTCGGACATATTGTACTATCAGGGTTTAGCTCTGTAAAACAGTTATTACAAACTGTCATATGATATTTACCTAGTCTAGGATCCATCCCGTAATTTTGCTTGATTTTCCTCCCATTTACTTCATTCAATGCCCAATGAAACTCTTTAAAAGTCGCGTTTTCCATTATGATTTCTTGATATTCCCTAGCTATTTTAGGAAGAGAATGAGCATCTGAATTCGTTACAAACGTATACGAATGAAGTTCTTTTATATGGTCTGCCATATAAGTGTCTGAACTTAATCCTAATTCAATTCCATCAATTAAATCAGGATCGAACACCTCTGTTAAAGATTGATTTACCCCTTTCCCATAAAGACTTTTAAAAGGGGTAAAAACATGAGCTGGTATAAATATTCCTTCCAATTCTTTCACTTTATATTGAAGTTCTCTAGCAGTTCCATAATATCTTTGGGAACTTAATGTAATGTTTTTCATCTTAGTTGTAAGCCACTCAGAAAAAAGAGAGATATTTTCTAAGTTCGGAAAAAAACATAATACGTGTATCGGACCTTTACAGTTCTCATCATAAATTTCAATTTCAGATCCCATTAACAACGTTACTTCTTCAAAACGGATACCACCATCTTCAAGTTCTCTTGCTTTTCCTTCACTAATTAACTCTTTAATCTCCTGCTGTACATTTGGGGCATGACAATCAATAACACCTACAAGATCTATCCCCTTATTTCTACTGGATTCTTGTAAAATATTAGTCAAAGTTAAACTTTTTGCCCCGGTAATTTTAACCGGTTTATTATACATATCCCTTCCAATATGAATATGCAAATCCGCAAAATAGGAATTCAAAACTTTACCTTCTTTCTAATGCATGTAAGTATAAAACAGCATATGCTGTTTTTGCATCATGAATTCGCTCTTCTTCCACATATTGTTTCGCTTCATCTAAAGTTAATTCTACCAACTCTACGAATTCATCATCATCTGCCGGTCTTGGGTTATCTAATTTTTTAATATCATTCGTAATGTAAATGTGAAGTAATTCATTAGCAAACCCTGGTGAAGTGTAGAAGGAAGTAACAAATGATAAACTATTTGTTGAGTATCCAGTCTCTTCTTCTAGTTCTCTAATCGCTGCAATCATCGGATTTTCTCCCGGCTCTAATTTACCCGCAGGAATTTCAATTAAAGATTTTTCAAGTGGTTTACGATATTGTTCCACAAATACAATTTTATTTTCTTTTGTGATTGCAATTACTGCTACTGCCCCGGGATGTTTAATTATCTCACGTTGGGATGTTTTACCATTTGGTAATTGAACTTCATCTACTTGTAATTGAACGATTTTTCCATCAAAAATCTTCTCAGACTTTATTGTTTTCTCTTCAAACTTTTTCATGCATTTTCTCCTTTAAATCATCATTACTTCTATTTTATCATAACCATTCCTTATACTAAATTTTATTATTTATATACTAATGACCACATATTAAATAAATATTAGCTTTAACACGGAGAGGTCTTGATTAATAGTAGGTTTTTTAAAGTTGAATTCATTTCCTTTCTTCCTTCAACTAAATATATTAATATAAGATTAGCGGGTTTATTTGGAGGGATTAAATGAAGAAGAATCAATTGGGAAAATCTGATTTATTTATTTCAGAATTAACCCTAGGTGGCATGTCACTTGGAACGGATATAAATGAAGCAAAACAAATAATTGATTTGGCCATTGATAAAGGAATTAACCACATCGATACAGCCGATTTATACGACTTCGGCTTGAATGAAGAAATGATTGGTGAAATTATCCATAATCAAAGAGAAAATATTATTTTAACAACAAAAGTAGGAAATCATTTTAATAAAGAAACAAAGGATTGGTTTTGGGATCCATCCAAAGATTATATTTTAAGAGAGGTAAAAGAAAGCTTAAAAAGATTAAAAACAGATTACATCGATTTTTACATGTTGCACGGTGGTACCTTGGAAGACCCACTTTCCGAAACGATTGAAGCATTTGAACAATTAAAGAAAGAAGGGATTATTCGAGCGTATGGTATCTCATCTATTCGTCCTAACGTTATCCGCGAATTCGTTAAATATTCTTCTATCGATGCAGTAATGACACAATATAACTTATTTGATCGTAGGCCAGAGGAAGATACTCTTGATTTATTACATAAAAATCAAATAAGTGTTCTGGCTAGGGGACCACTTGCTAAAGGTATGTTAAGTAATCGATCAACCGAGCAAATAAATAAAAAAGGAAATAAAGGTTATCTTGATTACACTTATGAAGAACTACTAAACATGTCTAAAAAACTAACGAAATTAGCAGGTAATCAATATAGTGCGCATGAATTAGCTTTAAAATATGTTCTAAAACACCCTGCAGTAACATCCACGGTATTCGGTGCAAGTTCCATCGAGCAAATAAATGAGAACATAAATATAAACATAGAAAGTGAATTACCTAATGATATCTATGAAGAATTAAAAGCTATTACCAAACCTATTCAGTATAAAGAACATAGATGATACAGGCTACGCGAAAAAAATAAATAGGTTGATACGAATAAGTATCAACCTATTTATTTATAGGACAGACTGTTTGAAGTGATATAAAAGCATTTAATGTCTCTTCTTTACTAAGTAATTGGAAAAACCCATTACGATATTCCAATTTTAACTCTTTATTAAAAAACACAGCTTGCTGGTTTGGTACAAATGTAGGCATATCATCATTTATTACTATATCATAATAATCTCTTTTTTCGTTCGTTAAGCGAATAGTTGGAACACCATTTACACCACAACCACAGTCATCACGATCATAGAAAAGTAGTAAATATTTCATATTATCTGTATTAACTTCATTTAACTTGTTTAATGCTTGTTTTGTAATTTTTAGTTTCATTATTTATCCCACCTTCCTATTTACTATATCACTATTTATATTTAAAGTAATTATTTGGTCCGCTTTTCATACATAATTCATAAAATGGAAGAACAATTAACTAAAAGGGGTTATGAAAATAATGACAAAAATATACGCACATCGAGGAGCAAGTAAATATGCTCCAGAAAATACACTACCAGCCTTTAACTTAGCATATGAAATGAAAGCGGATGGAATAGAAACAGATGTTCAACTTACAAAAGATGGAATTCCAATTCTTATTCATGATGAAAACGTAAAAAGAACTACAAATGGAACAGGGTTTGTTCAAGATTTTACATTTGCAGAAATACGGGAGCTTGATGCGGGAGCATGGTTTTCAAGAAAATATAAGAATACGCCAATCCTTTCTTTAGAGGAACTTTTAAATTGGATAAAATTTAAGCCGTTATACTTAAATATTGAGTTAAAAAATAATAAAATAGATTATAAGCATCTAGAATTGATAGTATTCGAGATGGTTAAAGAACACCAGTTACTAGACCGCACCACTATTTCTACTTTCAACTCAGAGAGTGTAAAGCGTCTGAAGGAAGTCAACCAAATGATAGAAGTCGCCTACTTAACCTCTAAGCAAAATAATAAACTCGTAACCTATGCTGAAGATTTAGGTGCGAATGCCATCCATGTTAAATATAAATTGTTAAATGATAAACTTATGAATGAAAGCCGTAAAAAGGATATGAAAATTCGGGTATACACCATTAATAAATACCCTTCCATGAAACAGTGTTTTCATTTGGGTTGCGACGGTATTTTTACAGATGTACCCGATAAAGCATTATCTTATAGAATAAAAAATATAGGAGGATGACTATGTCTAAATTATTTTCCCCCGTTCAAATAAAGAATGTAACACTAAAAAACAGAATTGTTATGTCACCAATGTGCATGTACTCTTCCGATAATAAAGACGGAATGCTTACCCCGTTCCACTATACACATTATGTTTCTAGAGCCGTAGGGCAAGTCGGATTAATCATGATAGAAGCTACTGGTGTCCTTCCAGAGGGACGTATCACTGATCAAGATTTAGGAATATGGTCTGATGAACATATCGAAGGATTTAAGCTATTAAATGAACAGATCCATACCTATGGGGCAAAATCGGGAATTCAATTAGCACATGCAGGAAGAAAATCAGAAGTAGATTCTATACCTAATTATGCCCCTTCCCCAATTTCGTTTAGTGAAAAGTATAGAAAGCCTCTTGAACTGACGAAAGAAGATATCGAGCATACTATCCAAGCTTTTAAACAAGCAGCTATGCGCGCAAAAGAGGCAAATTTTGACATTATAGAAATACATGGGGCTCATGGTTATTTAGTTAATGAGTTTTTATCACCATTAACTAACAAACGAACAGATAAGTTTGGTGGGAATAAAGAAGGACGATTTTTATTTTTAAAAGAAATCATTCAAGGTGTAAAATTAGAATGGGATGGGCCATTATTTGTGCGAATTTCTACAGATGAATATGACGTTCAAGGAAATTCGTTGGAGGACATTCTTTATTTTACAAACAAATTAAAAGAATTAGGAGTAGACTTAATCGACTGTAGTTCAGGTGGCGTCGTTCCTAACCGTGTCCCAACTTTCCCGGGATATCAAGTAAAACGAGCAGAAATTATTAAACACGAGATAGATGTTGCAACCGGGGCTGTCGGTCTTATCACATCTGGCTTACAAGCAGAGGAAATACTACAAAACAATAGATCTGATTTAATCTTTATTGGACGAGCACTTTTACGTAATCCTTATTGGGCAAAAACTGCTGCAGATGAATTAAAATCGAACCTAGAAGCTCCCATTCCATATAAACGTGGTTGGAAATAAAGTCGGAGGAAGATTAGAAAATGGAATTACTATTTCTTGGGACAGGTGCAGGAGTCCCTTCTAAAGAACGTAACGTAACTAGTATCGTATTATCATTGCTACAGGAAATTAATAGTGTTTGGTTGTTTGATTGTGGTGAAGCAACTCAACATCAAATTCTACATACATCTATAAAACCAAGGAAAATAAATAAAATTTTTATTACACATCTTCATGGGGATCATATATTTGGATTACCGGGCCTGTTAAGTAGCCGCTCCTTTCAAGGAGGCAATACGGAATTAACGATATACGGCCCAAGTGGAATTAAAGAATATGTGGAAACTAGCCTAAAAATTAGTTCATCCCATCTTACCTATCCTATTTCCTTTGTAGAAATAAAAGAAGGTTTAATACTGGATAATGATGACTTTACGGTTTATGCTAAAAAATTGGATCATGGAATCGATAGCTATGGATATCGGATTACTGAAAAAGATAAACCCGGGGAATTACTCGTTAATAAGTTAAAAGACATCGGAATTATGCCGGGTCCGATTTATAAACAGATAAAAAATAATCCTCAAGTAAATCTAGAAGATGGAACAGTGATAAATTGTGCTGATTTTATTGGATCTGCTAAAAGAGGTAGAGTTATAAGCATTCTTGGCGATACCCGTTATCGAGAGGAACATATAGAATTTGTGAAACACTCTAATGTTTTGGTTCATGAAGCTACCTTCGATCAAGAAAAATCAGACCTTGCCTATGAATACTATCACTCAACAACAAAACAGGCTGCGATCCTTGCAAAACAAGGTGAAATAGAGAAATTAATTCTTACACATATTTCATCACGCTATCAAAAAGAAAGTGATACTCAACTATTGAATGAAGCAAAAGATGTTTTTCCAAATACCAAGATAGCATTCGATTTTTCAAGGATAGTAATCAACAATTAAAAGAGGAGTATTTTTATGGAAACAACCGAGAAGATAATCATATCTAATGCAAGAACCTATTTTTTAAATGGGAATACCGTAACATACGAATTTCGCAAAAAACAATTAGAAAACTTAAAACAAATGCTCAAAAAAAATGAAGCAAATATCTATCTAGCATTAAAAAACGATTTAAATAAATCAAAACATGAGACCCTCATTACTGAATTAGGCTTTCTCTATTCTGAAATTGATTTTGCGATAAAAAATCTTAGAAGTTGGATGGAGCCAAAAAAGGTTACGAGCCCTATCACCCATAAAGGTTCTTCAAGTTATATTATTAATCAACCATATGGTGTTGCATTGATTATTTCACCTTGGAATTATCCTTTGCAGTTGGCTTTGGCTCCAGCAATAGGTGCCATCGCAGCTGGAAACTGTGTTATTATAAAACCTTCAGAATTAGCTATGGAGACCTCCTCTTTAATTGCGAATATGGTGGAAGAGTACTTTGATAGTTCATTTTTCACTGTAATCGAAGGTGGAAAAGAAGAAACAGAAGAATTATTAAAACATCAGTTTGACACTATCTTTTTCACAGGAAGTTCTAAGGTTGGGAAAATCGTAATGAAAGCAGCAAGTGAACACCTAACCCCAATTACACTTGAATTAGGTGGGAAAAGCCCTGCAATTGTAGATAAAGATGCCAATGTAAATTTAGCAGCAAAAAGAATTGTTTGGGGGAAATTTACAAATGCTGGTCAAACTTGTGTTGCACCTGACTATGTATATGTACATGAAAAAGTTAAATTTAAATTTTTAAAAGCTGCTAAAAGATATATACGAGCTTTTTATAGTAAAAGTAATGAATATACTAAAATCATTAACGAAAAAAGCTTCAATCGTTTAGTTTCATTCTTAACAAACGGAGAAATCATACATGGTGGAAATTATGATAGGGATACATTAATGATAGAACCAACTATTTTAGATAAAATTACGTGGAACGATCCTGTTATGCAAAATGAAATATTTGGTCCGATTTTACCTGTGATACCTTTTTCGAATTTAGAAGACCCTTTATACCAAATTAAAACAAAAGAAAGTCCTTTGGCATTATATTATTTTGGAGAAGACAAACAAACACAACAGCAGGTGATTGAATATGTTCCATTTGGTGGTGGTTCTATAAATGATACACTTTACCATTTAGCGAACCCACATCTACCATTTGGTGGTATAGGAACTAGTGGTATGGGCACTTATCACGGAAAATATAGCTTTGATACTTTTTCTCATCAAAAGGGGATATTAAAACAAACAACTAAATTTGATTTACCATTCCGTTATCCAAAAGGAAAGATATCTAATTCTGTTGTAAAAAAATTAACACACTAAAAAAGTCCAAACTAAAAGTTGGACTTTTTTACCTTTTATAGTCATCTAAAAAGTCTTTCTGAAAACTTGTACGCGGCTGTTGTAAACCATCCTCTATAACATTATCTTTTAAAGTTTTAAAAACATTCTTCCCGAATTTCTCAGTTAATTGATGAATGGTATGATGGAGTTTTTCATTATTTGCTTCACTTTCGTACGTAAATAAATCTAATTGCTGACCTATATTTTGTTTATTTTCAACATCTTGCACAGTAATTCCGATAAGTCGTATTGGCTCATGATTCCAATGTTCTTCTAATAACTCATTAGCAATAAATAAAATATCAGATTTAGAATCGATATAATTTTGTAATTTCTTACTCCTAGTTATCGTTTTACGATCGTAGTAGCGAATCATTAGTTGAACCGTTTTTCCGGCTGCATCTTTTCTTTTCATTCTCTTTTCAACATTATCCGCTAAATAATTCATTAATTTATTTATTTCTTTTACATCAGTAGTATCTTGCGGCAATGTTTGCGAGTTACCTATACTTTTAAAATCATATATAGCGTCTGGATCAACTGGTCTTGAATCAATACCATTTGCTCTGTTTTTTAATCTTTCCCCATTTATACCAAAAATTTGTTTTAATTCATATGTGTCTTTTTTTGCTAAGTCACCAATCGTATTAATTCCTATTGATTGTAATTTCTTTGCAGTTTTTTCACCAACACCATACATTTCTTGAACAGGTAAAGGCCATAATGTTTTATCTAATTCTCGTTTCCTTAGTATTGTAATTCCTAAAGGTTTTTTCATATCTGAAGCCATTTTTGCTAGAAATTTATTTGGCGCAATCCCAATACTTGATGGTAGATCAAGCTCGTTTAAAATTCTATTTTGTAAATACCCGGCTAATTCTGGTGGTGTTCCTTTCCAAGAAATACCTGTTACATCCATATATCCTTCATCAATAGAAACAGGTTGTACATATGGAGTAATTTCAGAAAGTATTTTAAATAATTCTTTGGATGCATTTCGATATCGTTCAAAATTTGGTTTCATGACAATAAGTTCAGGACAAAGTTTTTTCGCCTTCCAAACATTCATTGTCGTTTTAACCCCTTTTGCCCTTGCTTCATAACTACTCGTTACGATAATCCCTTTTCTTTCCTCTGGGTTTCCCGCAATAGCAAGTGGTTTCCCTTTTAATTTTGGATTAAAAGCCATTTCCACAGATGCATAAAAGCAATTCATATCTATATGGAATATTATTCTTCTTTTACTCTGTTTAGGAATTGACATAGTTATAACATCCTTATTTGCTTAATCCCATTTATTATAGCACAATTTATTAGAAAACTTGGCATTCGACAAGCCTTTTGGCGATGCCTTAGTTGCACTTATGCATATCTTTACGGTGGGGCGAGTAACCGGAGCCCCAGACGGGAAAGATTTTATACTTTCCTTACTGCTTAGAAAACTTGTTATTGCCAAGCCTTATGCAAATAACATGATGAAGGAAAAAGTATTTTCAGTTCGCCAATACTGTATATTAGCTCGATTTGGCTGTTACAAATTTAAAAGAAGCTTCGAAAGATTAATCTTTCGAAACTTCTTTTATAATCGATACTACTAATTCCGTTATTTTTACCAAGTTTTCTACAGATATACGCTCATTGGTTGTATGGATTTCTTCATAGCCAACAGCAAGGTTTACAGTAGGAATACCGAAACCAGCAATGATATTCGCATCACTGCCCCCACCACTTTTATGCAATTGACTATTACGGCCAATTGTTTTAGCTGCATTTCTTGCAACTTCTACTACTTGATCGCCTGCTTCCTGACTAAAGCCAGGATACATGATTTGTATATCTACATCAGCTGATCCGCCATATTGTTCTGCCGTTTTCTCAAACACTTCTTTCATCTTAGCAACTTGTTTCTCCATTTTTTCTGGATTTAATGATCTAGCTTCTGCTAAGATTTCTACGTGATCCACAACGATATTCGTTTGTTTTCCACCTTCAAATCTTCCAATATTGGCAGTTGTTTCCTCATCGATACGTCCTAGTGGCATTTTCGAAATAGCTTTTGCAGCAAGCGTTATGGCAGAAACACCTTTTTCGGGTTCCAAGCCCGCATGTGCGGTTTTCCCTTTAATGATGGTATAAATTTTTGCTTGTGTCGGAGCTGCTACTATAATGTCACCAACTTCTCCATTACTATCTAAAGCATAACCGTATTTAGCTTTTATTAATTCTTTGTCGATAGCCTTCGCGCCTACTAATCCGGATTCTTCTCCAACTGTAATAATAAATTGAATATCCCCATGTGAGACTTTATTTTCTTTCAAAAGTTTAATGGATTCTAAAATAGCAGCTAATCCAGCCTTATCATCTGCACCAAGTATAGTGGTACTATCTGAAACAATATATCCATCTTTAATGGATGGCTTTATGTTCACACCAGGTACTACTGTATCCATATGAGAAGTAAAATAAATTGGATCAACCCCCTCTTTATTTCCTTCTAATGTACAAATTAAATTACCGGCTCCATGGCCTGTGGTTTCTTTACTATTATCCTCATATACTTCTACGCCTAATTCAGTTAACTTTTTCTTAAGCACTTCAGCAATCTTTTCTTCGTTTTTCGTTTCGGAATCAACCTTGACTAATTCAAAAAATTCATCAACTAATCTTTTTTCGTTTACCATTATTGTCATATATATAACCTCCTAATTATTAGGTTACTACATTTACTACAAGAAATGAAAAGATATCCCCAAAAAAGAGATATCTTTTCATGAAATTATAACGGAATATTTCCGTGTTTTTTGTTTGGTCTTTCTTCTTGTTTATTTTTCAGCATTTCTAATGCCTGGATTAACTTAATTCTAGTTTCCCTAGGATCTATTACATCGTCAATCATTCCTAGACCCGCAGCGACATAAGGATTTGCAAATTTTTCCCTATATGTATCTATTTTTTCCTGTCTAACTTTTTCCGGTTCGTCACTTTCTGCAATTTCCTTTGCAAAGATAATATTTGCCGCCCCTTCAGGTCCCATAACTGCAACTTCAGCGTTTGGCCAAGCAAAGACTAGATCAGCACCAATAGACTTACTATTTAAAGCTACATACGCCCCTCCATATGCCTTACGCGTAATAACCGTGATTTTCGGAACAGTTGCTTCTGAATATGCGTAAAGAATTTTTGCACCGTGACGGATAATACCTCCATGTTCTTGTTTTACACCAGGGAAAAAACCAGTTACATCTTCAAACGTAATCAATGGAATATTAAATGAGTCACAGAATCGAATGAATCTTGCCGCTTTATCACTTGAATCAATATCAAGTCCGCCAGCTAAATATTTCGGTTGATTACATACTAGTCCGACTATTTCCCCTTTAATACGCGCAAAACCAACTACAATATTTTTAGCAAAATCTTGTTGAACTTCTAAAAAACTATCTTGATCGACTACTTGCTCAATTACTTTTTTCACATCATAAGGTCGAACAGCGTTATATGGAACAATATCCGTCAAATCCGGTCTAGATTCATCATCTGTTTGTTCGTATGATTTCTTTTCAGGTTTTTCTTTGTAATTGGAAGGAAGATAGTCAATCAACTTCCTAACTAACTCTAATGCTTCTTCTTCGGATGGAGTCTTAAAATGCGCACTTCCACTTTTCGCGTTATGGACGAATGCTCCACCTAAGTCTTCTGAGGAAATTTTTTCCCCTGTTACTGTTTCAATAACTTTTGGCCCAGTAATAAACATTTGTGACGTTTTTTCTACCATAATGACAAAATCTGTTATAGCAGGAGAATATACAGCACCACCAGCACTTGGTCCCATAATGACAGAAATTTGTGGGATTACACCGGAATATATTGTATTTCGGTAAAATACTTGACCATATCCATCTAGTGATGAAACACCTTCTTGAATACGCGCTCCACCAGAATCATTTAATCCGATAAAAGGTACCCCATTTTTTGCAGCTAAGTCCATTGCTGCAGCAATCTTTTGACCGTGCATTTCCCCCAATGCTCCACCGTAAACAGTAAAATCTTGGGCAAATAAATAGACAGGTTTTCCATTTACTTTACCGTAACCAGTAACAACACCTTCACCCTTAGCAGAGTTATTATTCATACCGAAATCAGAAGCACGTGTTTCGATGAAAGGATACAGTTCAACAAATGTGCCTTTATCAAGTAAATATTCAATTCTTTCTCTAGCAGTCATTTTCCCCTTGGCATGTTGCTTTTCAATACGCTCATCTCCACCGCCAAGTTCTACTTGCCTTCGTTTGTCATATAATTCATTAATTTTATCATAAATATCCATTAGGATTCACTCCCCTCTGGATATTGACATAATTCATAAAGTACCTTACTTGCCGCATTAGGATGAATAAAAGCAATCTGACTATTATGTGCACCTAATTTTGCCTCTTCATTAATTAATGCTACTCCATTCACTTTAAGCTGTTCCAGTCGAGCATGTATATCATCTACTTCTAATGCGATATGGTGTAATCCTTCTCCCTTTTTATCGAGGAATTTACGAATAGGAGATTCTTCATTAATTGGTTCTAATAACTCAAAACGAGTTTCACCTATTTTAATAAACGCTACTTTTACACCTTCACTCTGAACTTCTTCCACGCCTTCTAATTGTAGCCCAAGCGAATCAAGATAAAAGGTAGATGCTTGTTCAATGCTCTCTACCGCTATCCCAATATGAGCTATCTTTTTAGGTGCCATAACAGGCTTAGTCTGTGGGTCTACTAATTCTTTTATGTAATTAGCTAGCAAATCTGTAGATGAACCACTAGTAAATATCCGTTTTACACCCTTTTCTAAAAGATAAGGAATGTCCACACTCGGGATAACTCCTCCCCCTACAACAGGGATGTCGCCAGCACCCCTCTGCTCTAATTCTTCCACTACTTTTGGAAATAAAGTTCTATGAGCTCCTGAAAGAGAAGATAAACCCACTACATCAACATCTTCTTGAATTGCTGCTTGAGCAATTTGTAAAGGTGACTGTCTTAGTCCTGTATAAATAACTTCCATCCCATGATCCCTTAAAGCTTGAGAGATTACTAATGCGCCACGATCATGTCCATCAAGCCCTGGTTTTGCAACTAGTACACGTATTTTTTTCCCCATTTGTTTTTCCCCCTTTTTAAACTCCCTTATATTCACCGAACTCCTCGCGTAATATGTTACAAATTTCTCCAACAGAAGCATATACTCTTACTGCATCTAAAATGAAAGGTAATAAATTAGAATGTTCATCTTTTGCATTTTCTCTAAGTGCAGCTAAGGCTTCATTTACTTTTTCGTTATTTCTCTTCTCTTTAATCGATGTTAGAGATTCAATTTGATTTCTTTCTAATGCTTCATCCACTTTCATAAGGTCTGGTTCGATTTCCTCATCCAACGCAAATTTATTTAATCCAACAATAATTTCTTCTTCTTTTTCAATATTCTTTTGAATTTCATAAGCATTATGTTGAATTTCTCTTTGCATATAACCTTCTTCTACTGCTTGTACTGCTCCACCTATTTCTTTTATTCTATCTAAATAGTTATTTACTTCTTTCTCTATTTCATCAGTTAAATTTTCAACATAGTATGACCCAGCTAATGGATCAATGGTATCGGCTACACCGCTTTCATGAGCAATAATTTGCTGCGTTCGTAGTGCAATTCTAGCCGAATCTTCTGTTGGTAAGGATAGGGCCTCATCTCGGGAATTTGTATGCAAACTTTGTGTTCCACCTAAAACAGCTGATAGCGCTTGCATCGCTACCCGTACAATATTATTATCCGGTTGCTGTGCAGTTAATGTAGAACCACCTGTTTGAGTGTGGAATCTTAGTTTCCAGCTTTTTGGATTTTTTGCCTGATAATGTTCTTTCATAATCTTTGCCCAAATTCTTCTTGCGGCCCGAAACTTAGCTACTTCTTCAAAAAAGTTATTATGGGCATTAAAGAAGAATGCTAATCGTGGTGCAAAATCATCTACTTTTAATCCTGATTCAATGGCAGCATCCACATATGCCATACCATTAGCAATGGTAAATGCTACTTCCTGAACTGCATTGGAACCAGCTTCCCTAATATGATATCCTGAGATACTTATTGTGTTGAATTTCGGTACATATTGGTTACAGAATTCAAAAATATTCGTAATTAATCGCATAGATGGTTTTGGTGGGAAAATGTAAGTTCCTCTAGCAATATATTCTTTTAAGATATCATTTTGTATCGTACCAGTAATTTTCTCAAAAGGTACTCCCTGTTTCTCCCCCACAGCAAGATACATACATAGTAAAACAGATGCAGGTGCGTTTATTGTCATGGAAGTACTTACTTTATCTAATGGAATTCCATCTAATAATTTTTCCATATCTTCTAATGTATCGATGGCTACCCCAACTTTACCAACTTCCCCTTCCGACATAACATCGTCAGAATCATAGCCTATTTGTGTCGGTAAATCAAATGCAACAGACAGCCCTGTCTGCCCCTGTTCAAGTAAGTAACGAAATCGTTTATTTGTTTCTTCAGCTGATCCGAATCCTGCATATTGTCGCATCGTCCAAAATCTACTACGATACATCGTTGGTTGAATTCCTCTTGTGAAAGGATACTCTCCCGGATATCCTAATTCCTCATTTACTTCTTCTTTTGGTTGATACAATCGATCCACTTTTATATTTGAAGATGTTGTAAATGTTTCTTTTCTTTCTGGAAATCGCGAAGTTGCCTTAGAAACAGCTTTCTCCCATCTTTCATTTGCATTTGAATTTTCTTTATCTAAACCCACATGCAATACCCCCATCCATAATTTGTGAAATTATAATTATATAATCTATTTTCAGATATTTTTTTCGAAATGTCCACCAAAAACATTTATACTTGTCCAATAGTTTAATTCACGATAAAATATTTATAGTCTTTATTAACTTTAGGAGGTTTTTAACTTGGCAACAAACGTAAAAAAAAGTGCCCCCAAAAGAAAATCAAAACGTCAAAGTCGACAAAAATTCGTTATTTATATTATGATTATTGCTATGGTACTTTCAAGTTTAACAGCGGGATTAGCATACTTTGTAAATTTCTAAACCGACCCAAAATAATTGTGTCGGTTCTTTTCATGATAAAAGAGGCTGCCTTATGTAAGAACAGCCTCAGTTAAAATTAAACCTCTTCGCAATATTCCTCAAATAATTGTTGTAGTTTAGTCGTAACTTCCATTGGGCTGTGACCTTCAATATCATGACGTTCTACCATTTTTAGAATCTTGCCATCTTTTAATAATGCAAATGAAGGTGAAGATGGTGGATAACCTTCAAAGTACTCTCTCGCCTTTTCTGTTGCCTCAGGATCCTGACCAGCAAAAACAGTTACCAAATGTTCAGGTCTTTTATCATAATGAATTGCATTTCTAGCTGCAGGACGAGCGACACCGCCTGCACAGCCACATGTAGAATTAATCATAACTAAAGTTGTTCCTTCTTTGGTTAGGGAAGCATCTACTTCTTCAGGAGTTTTTAGTTCTTGATAACCTGCTTCAATTATATCTTCTCGTGCTGCATTAACTATGTCATTCATAAATAGATTAAAATCCATATCGTATCCTACTCCTTTAATAGTAAAGTGTTTCATATTTTTAGATTACCAACTTTGAAGTTTAATTTCAATAAATTTAGACTGTAAAGAAGATATATCTAGTATATATTAATATTGTCTTCATTCATATTTTCCAATCTCTCTTTAATAAAAGCTAGAAATTTTCCACAAACAAGACCATCAAGAATGCGATGGTCAAGTGATAAGCACAAATTAACCATATCACGTGCAGCAAACATATTATTTATAATCACTGGACGCTTCACAATGGACTCTACTTGTAGAATAGCGGATTGTGGATAATTGATAATTCCCATCGACTGAACAGAACCAAAAATTCCTGTGTTATTAATTGTAAAAGTTCCACCTTCCATATCGTTTACTGATAGATTGTGATTTCTAGCTTTCTTAGCTAAGTCATGGATGTTTTTGGCTATTCCTTTAACACTTTTTTCATCCGCATTTTTTATGACAGGAACAAATAATTCTTCCTCCACAGCCACTGCAATAGAAAGGTTGATGTCTTTCCTTTGAATAATTTTATCATTTTGCCATGTACTATTAATTTGTGGGTACTTTTTTAAAGCATCCGATATTGCCTTAACAAAAAAAGGAAAATAGGTTAAATTAAATCCTTCTTTTTCTTGAAAATCATTTTTTATTTTATTTCGATAATGTACTAAATCTGTTACATCCACTTCAATTGTCATCCATGCATGCGGTATCTCGTGTTTGGACCGTAACATATTTTGTGCTATCGTTTTTCTAATTCCTGTTACTGGTATCTCTATGTCACCTTCATTTATTTTTTGAGAAGTATTTAAAGGGGCCGAAGTGATAGTGGATTTTTGTTGAGATGTATCACCTTTTTGGATAATCCCCCCATTTTGAATAACTTTCTCTATATCTTTTCGAGTGATTCTTCCACCTCTACCTGATCCAGTAATCTGTTCTAAATCAATATCTTTTTCCTGCGCAAGTCGTAAAACTGCAGGGGAATATCTCTTTTTCATAGACTCTTGATTAGCATCATTTTTTATGTCAGATATTGTTTCCTCACTAGCAGATAGTTCAGTTGATTTATTATTCGTTTGCGCTACTTCAATCGTACATATCACTTCACCAACAGCAATGGTTTCTCCCTCTTTTACAACAAGTTCTTTGATTTTACCTGTAAAAGAAGAAGGTACCTCAGCATTTACTTTATCTGTTAATACCTCTACTATTGGATCGTATTTGTTAACTTCGTCCCCTTCTTTCACTAACCAATTATTTACCGTACCTTCCGTAACACTTTCACCCAATTGTGGCATTGTTATTTTTTCTAAAGCCATTTAAACACTCCTCCACTCAAAACTCGGCTAGTTCACGCATAGCCTTTTCACATTTATCTGGATTAATCATAAAATACTTTTCCATCGTTGGAGCATATGGCATTGCCGGTACATCTGGGCCTGCTAGCCGCATTATTGGAGCATCAAGATCAAATAAACATTTTTCAGCAATGGTAGCAGCTACCTCTCCTATAATACTCCCCTCCAAATTATCTTCTGTTATTAAGAGAACTTTTCCAGTTTTACTAGCCGCCTTTATAATAGATTCCTTATCTAGTGGATAGACCGTACGTAAATCAAGAATATGGGTGCTTATTCCTTCTTCTTCTAGCTTTTCCGCTGCTTGTAAAGCAAAATGAACACAAAGTCCATAAGTTATTACTGTAATATCAGTACCTTCACGTTTAATATCGGCCTTTCCAATTGGAAGTACATAATCGTCATCTGGTACTTCTTCTTTTAATAATCGATACGCACGTTTATGTTCAAAAAATAAAACCGGGTCATTATCACGGATTGCCGCTTTTAATAATCCTTTTGCATCATAAGGGCTAGAAGGCATGACAATCTTCAAGCCAGGCTGGTTTGCAAATATAGCTTCCACAGACTGGGAATGATATAGCGCCCCATGAACTCCGCCACCATATGGTGCCCGAATCGTTATAGGTACATTCCAATCATTATTGGAACGGTATCTAGTTTTAGCAGCTTCCGAAATAATTTGGTTAACAGCTGGTAAAATAAAATCTGCAAACTGCATTTCAGCTACTGGACGCATACCATACATTGCTGCACCAATACCAACTCCTGCTATTGCTGATTCTGCAAGTGGTGTATCCAAAACACGGTACTCACCAAACTCATCATATAGCCCATCTGTCGCTCGGAAAACGCCACCTTTTTTCCCAACATCTTCACCAAGAATAAAGACTTTGTCGTCACGTAACATCTCCTCTCTTAAAGCTTGGGTTATTGCTTGGATATAAGACATTATTGGCATGTTTTCCCCTCCTAATCCTCATAAACATATTTAAGAGTATCTTCAGGCAACGGATACGGTGCTTCTTCTGCATATTCCGTAGCGTCATTAACAATCGAGTTAATTTCAGCATTAAACTCTTTATCTAACTCTACCGTTAGAATCTTTTCTTCCCGAAGATAATTAGCAAATAGCACAATCGCATCTTGTTTCTTCGCTTTCTCTACTTCTTCTTTTTCTCTATAATTATCGTCATCATCACTAGAATGTGCTGTAAAACGGTACGATACTGCTTCAATTAAAGTACCACCTTCTCCCCCTATAGCCCTTACTCTAGCATCTCTAACAGCTTCATATACCGCAAGTGGATCATTCCCATCTACTGTTACACCTTCCATGCCATAACTTACGGATCGAACAGATACATTTTTACTAGCTATTTGTTTATGGAATGGAACCGAAATAGCGTATTGATTATTTTCTACCATGGTAATAACCGGAAGGTTATGAACACCAGCGAAATTTAAGCCTTCATGAAAATCTCCTTGGTTAGATGAGCCTTCTCCTAAAGTGACAAACGAAACAAAATCTTTTTTTTCCATTTTTGCCGCTAATGCAAATCCTACCGCATGTGGTACCTGGGTAGTAACTGGAGAAGAACCGGTAATAATTCGATTTTTCTTTTGTCCAAAATGACCAGGCATCTGTCTTCCACCAGAATTCGGGTCTTCTGCTTTTGCAAAAGCAGATAACATGATATCCCTTGCTGTCATGCCAAAAGATAATACAACTCCTAGATCCCGGTAATATGGAGCAACATAGTCCATTTCCTTATTCAAAGCAAAAGAAGCCCCAACTTGAGCTGCTTCTTGTCCTTGACAGGATATTACAAATGGGATCTTTCCGGATCGATTTAATAACCACATTCTTTCATCGACTTTCCTAGCTAATAACATTGTTTTATAGATATCTAGAACTTCTTGATCTGACAATCCTAACTTAGTATGCCGATTTGTCATCTAAATACCTCCCAATTCAAAATTAATACACCCTACCCATGAATTTGAAATCCCTCTACAGCTAATGCTGATTCACCAATCACTTCAGATAAAGTAGGGTGGGGATGTATCGTTTGACCGATTTCCCATGCAGTTGCATCTAATAGTTTAGCTAAACTAGCTTCTGAAATTAAATCTGTTACATGTGGACCTACTAAGTGAACACCTAAAATATCATCTGTTTTTTTATCCGAGATAATTTTGGCAAATCCTTCTGTTTCTCCATAAACAAGTGCCTTACCAATTGCTGAAAATGGGAACTTTCCAACTTTTATAGTAAAACCTTGATCTCTTGCTTCCTTTTCTGTCAATCCAATGCTTGCTATTTCTGGGTTCGAATACACACAGGAAGGAACTTGATCATAGTTAATTGGTAAAGGTTGTTTATCTGCAATATGATTTATAGCAACGATTCCTTCATGGGATGCTACATGTGCTAATTGCATCCCACCAATAACATCTCCAATCGCATATATATGAGATTCTTTTGTTTGATAAAATTTATTGGTTTGAATATAACTATTTTCAATATTTATTTCTGTGTTTTCTAAACCAATATTATTGATGTTGGCGGTTCGACCTACAGAGACCAATATTTTTTCAGCTTCTAACCGAATTTTTTCCCCATTTTGTTCTGCCATAATCCCAATATCTTTATTTTCTTCTAATGTTTCAGGAATAATTTTCATTTCTTTTATAACTTTAACACCTTTTTCACTTAAACTTTTTTCTACTTGTTTAGCAATTTCTTCGTCTTCATTTGGTAAAATACGATCCAAATATTCCACCAACGTAACACGAACATTAAAATCACTTAACATAGATGCCCATTCCACACCTATGACACCCGCACCGATGATTACGATGGACTTCGGTAATTGATTTATTGATAATATTTCATCTGAATTAAGAACATGATTCCCATCATTATCTAGTCCAGGTAATATCTTTGGTTTCGATCCTGTTGCAATAATGACATTCTTTGGTATAAGAATCGTATTATCTTTCCCATCATCGTGTTCAATAGAAATCGTACCTGGTAATGGGGAAAAAATACTTGGTCCTAATATACGACCAAAACCATGATAGACATCTATTTTATTTTTTTTCATCAAACCTTTTATACCACTGTGTAACTTGGCAATAATGGAGCTCTTTCTCTCTTGAATCTTCGAAAAATTTAATGTGATGTTCTGCATTTCGATTCCAAACTCATTGGCTCTTTTCGTCTGTTGATAAACTTCTGCACTTCTTAATAATGCTTTTGTAGGAATACAACCACGATGTAAACATGTACCACCAAGATTTTCTTTTTCAACAATGGCCACTTTCATCCCTAATTGACTAGCCCTGATTGCTGCTACATACCCTCCTGTTCCACCACCAAGAATAACAACATCATATTCGTTAGACATCATATCAACTCCTTAAAATGGTTGAGGCCCGGACAAACGTGTTTTCATCAATTGTAATCAGAACACGGTTGGACAGATTAACCGATCCGGAAATATACTTCGCTTTCGTAGTGCGACTGTTCGTCTTTAGAGTTAAACACTTTGAGGTATATCCCAGCCTCATGATCCATTATTTTCTTCGGCTTAAAACGTGGTGTCCATTTGTTAAAAATTGATTTCTTGAAGCACGAACCGATGCGATTCTTTCTTCAGCCATACGATCTGCTGCAACATACGTAGGAATATTCGATTCTATAGATATTTCGAAAATACGATTCAGATTATGATAAATGATTTCAACTTTTTTCATAACACGGTTTCGGTTATACCCATTTAATTCATCTGCTACGTTAATTACGCCACCAGCATTAATAATATAATCAGGAGCATACACGATCCCTTTTTCGTGTAACATATCACCGTGTTTAGGTAATTTTAATTGATTATTAGCAGAACCAGCTACGACTTTCGCTTTTATTCGATGAATTGTGTCATCATTAATGGTTGCACCTAATGCACAAGGAGCATAAATATCACATTCGACATCATAAATAGTGTCTGGATCTATTGCTGTTGCTTTAAATGCATCAACCGCACGTTTTACTGCTTGTTCATTAATATCTGTTACAATTATTTTTGCTCCTTCTTTATAAAGGTGTTCACATAAACCATAAGCGACGTTACCAACACCTTGTACAGCTACTGTTTTTCCTTCTAATGAATCACTTCCAAATGCTTCCCTTGCAGCAGCTTTCATTCCCATATATACACCATAAGCTGTTACTGGTGATGGATTTCCCGATGAACCAAATTCTGGTGAAATTCCTGTTACATAATCTGTTTCTAGATGAATAAGGTCCATATCTTCCACAGTTGTACCAACATCCTCTGCTGTAATGTAACGTCCGTTTAAACTTTGAATATAACGCCCAAATGCACGAAATAGCTCTGGATTTTTATCTTTTCTAGGATCACCAATAATAACTGTTTTACCGCCACCTAAATCTAAACCTGCAGCAGCATTTTTGTATGTCATACCTTTCGCAAGTCTTAAGGCATCCTCTATTGCAGCTTCTTCTGTAGCGTAGGTCCACATACGTGTGCCACCTAACGCAGGACCTAATGTTGTATCATGTAAAGCGATAATTGCCTTTAATCCTGAATTTTTATCTTGACAAAATAAAACTTGTTCGTAGTCATATTTTTCCATATCAACGAATATTGCCATATGTAATCTCTCCCATTTAATTTTGTTAATTTTAGCCAGATAGTTGTAAACAGAATTGGCCATTTATGCCCTATATTCAAAATTTGTTCAAATATCTGCAGATTCATTAATTATACCATTAAAAATATATTTATTATTAATAAAACGATAAAAAATTTGATTATTTAGTTATAATTGATTAGTATATATCAACATATTTATGAATCTACCTATCCATTTCAACATTTCTCGAACATGTTTGCTATACTAGATATGAAATAATATAGAGGGGTAAAAATATATGAGAATTTTAGCGCTACTATTGCTTTTAGCTCCTGGATTAGTATCTGTTTTTGGCATTAAATTAATGAGAGATTCCATTTTTGCAGAATACTATCCTTTCTTACTCAACGCTGGGTTTCAATTTTTTGTTGGGGTTGTACTTTTTATATTAGGGTTTGCTTTTATAGGAGGATTTATTATTTATCGAGACAAAAAAAATAAATATCGTGCAATTCCAGATAAGAAAAATAAAAATGAATAAAAATAATATCTATTTTTAATTTTATATTAGATTAATAAAAAAATTGTGTTATTATATAGAATAATCAACCAGATCAGGGGGATAAAGTATGAAAGTAGCAAAATTCGGAGGGAGCTCCGTAGCAAATGCAACTCAAATCAAAAAAGTTGCCGAAATCATCAAAAGTGATCCTGAAAGAAAATTTATTGTTGTTTCTGCTCCAGGTAAACGCGATAGCAATGATTTCAAAATGACAGATATGCTTATCAAAATGGGAAATGCTTTTATCAATAAAGAGAACTATGAAGAGTATTATTCCATTGTTTTAAAGCGGTTTAAGGATATTATTGAAGAATTAAATCTCTCTTCATCTTTACTTGAAGAAATTGAAAGATCCATTAAACACACACTGTCCGAAAATGTTTCAGATGATGTAAAAATGGATTCTGTTAAAGCAATCGGTGAAAATAATAATGCAAAAATTATAAGCGCTTATTTATCTGATATCGGATTAACTGCAACATACCTGAACCCAGAACAAGCCGGTATTATCGTAAGTGATGAACCTGGAAATGCACAAATATTACCCGAGAGTTTTCCAAAAATGTATTCCTTACGTGAAGAAGAAGGAATCTTCGTTATTCCGGGATTTTTTGGCTATACCAATGAAGGAAAGCTTGTAACTTTCTCAAGAGGTGGGTCTGATATTACAGGATCGATAGTAGCAGCGGGAGTTCAGGCTAGCTTATACGAAAACTTTACAGATGTTAATTCCGTTTATACAGTAAATCCAAATATTGTTGATAACCCGAAAGAAATTACAGAATTAACTTATAAAGAAATGCGTGAATTGTCTTATGCTGGGTTTTCTGTTTTCCATGATGAGGCATTAATCCCTGCGATTAAAGCAAAAATTCCTGTTTGTATTAAGAATACAAATAACCCCGATGCAAAAGGCACACTAATTGTAGCCGAAAGGGAAGTAAACGATAAATGTGTATCAGGTATTGCTAGTGATACTGGCTTCTGTAGTCTATACGTTAGTAAATATTTAATGAATAGAGAAGTTGGTTTCGGTCGTAAGCTTTTACATATTCTTGAGGATGAAGGTATATCATTTGAACACGCGCCATCTGGAATTGACGATATGTCCGTTATCATCAGAGAACACAGATTAACTCCGGAAAAAGAAGAGATCGTTATCAATCGTATTAATGATGAACTTCATCCTGACACAGTAAGTCTTCAAAGGGGTATCGCTGTAGTAATGGTTGTTGGTGAAGGATTAGTTCAAACAGTTGGGGTCGCTCATCGTGCAACTTCCGCATTCTACAATGCAAATGTTAATATTGAGATGATTAACCAAGGATCTTCTGAAGTTTCTATGATGTTTGGGATTCAAGCAGTTGATATGGATAAAGCTATTCGTTCATTATACCATGCATTTTTTGAATAATAATAAAAGTTGTCCCTTATTAGCATAATCTGAAATACGATAAATTATTACAAAAAATTACTGTACGACAATAAGTACAGTAATTTTTTAATTTTTATTTTATTAACTAGCTTTATGCTCTAAACGTAATCTATCAGCTACCATCGCTATAAACTCCGAATTCGTTGGCTTTGCTTTGGAAATATTAATGGTATATCCAAATAATTTTGAAATGGAATCAATATTCCCTCTGCTCCAAGCAACCTCAATTGCATGTCGAATCGCTCTTTCTACTCTAGAAGAGGTTGTATTAAATTTCTTTGCAATAGCTGGGTATAATACTTTTGTAATCGAACCTAATAGCTCAATATCATTATAAACCATTGTAATGGCCTCACGAAGGTACATATATCCTTTAATGTGTGCAGGCACACCAATTTCATGGATTATATTTGTAATACTCGCTTCTAAATCTTGCTTCTTCTCTTTTTTCATTGTCGTTTTAATATTTGACTGGATAATTTGTTTTCCTTCAACCTGTCTAATTTGATCAGCTAAGTGATCGAGATCGAATGGTTTTAAAATAAAATAAGAAGCCCCTAAATCAACCGCTTTTTTCATTACTTCCTCTTGACCAAATGCTGTTAACATAATGACGTTAGACTTCATTCCTCTTTCTCTAATTGTATTTAAAACCGCTAAGCCATCGATATGTGGCATAATAATATCTAACACTAGCACATCTGGATCAATTTCATCTAAAAGATTTAAACAATCCTTTCCATTATGAGCAGTTCCAATTATCTCAATATCATCTTGTTCTTCAAAATACTCCTCCATCATTTGTATTAGTTCTCTATTATCATCAACTAATCCCACTTTTATCTTTTTCAACAAAAGCTCCTCCTTTAACATATGTAACGAATACTTTTCCTTTTTATGATATTCTACAAAAGTTCTAAATATCCTTTTATTTATTTAAAAAGATTCCGTTTTATTACTATTTCTCATTCATTCTTCGTTTTTCTCTGTTTTTTGACATTATATGTCGAAAAATATTTAAAAAAGAAAAAGAAAAAAGTGATTTGTTATGACGCTCATAACAAATCACTTTTCTTTAACTAGCCTCTTTTTTATTACCATATATATCTACTCCGGCATCTTGCAACATCCATTCAATATGGACACCATAACCACTAGTAGGATCATTTACAAAAACATGTGTAACCGCTCCGATAACCTTTCCATCTTGAATTATCGGACTACCACTCATTCCCTGTACGATTCCGCCCGTTTTTTCTAAAAGCTCTTCATCCGTTATTTGGATAACCATACCTTTTGTAGCAGGATACTTTTGAGGTACACTGCTAATTATTTCGATTTCATACTCTTCAACTTTTTCTCCATCAACTACTGTTAAAATTTTAGCCGGTCCTTCCTTTACTTCATGTGATAAAGCTATTGGCATTGGCTTATCATATTTGCCATTTTTTATATCTTCATTTAATTTACCAAAAATACCAAAAGGACTATTTTTGGTTATATTTCCTATAATATTTTGGTTAGATGAAAATTTTGCTTGTTTTTCTCCAGGAATTCCGTTATTTCCTTTTTCAATAGAAGTAACGGATGAGCGTACAATGGTTCCATCATTAATTTCAACTGGTTTTTTTGTATCCATATCAGAAATAATATGACCTAATGCCCCGTATTTCTTGGATTCTGGCTCATAAAAAGTCATTGTTCCAATACCAGCAGCCGAATCTCTTATATATAACCCAATTTTATATTCATTTTCTTTATCATCAAGAATGGGTTCTAGCTTTGTTTCAATTAATTCCTTGCCCCTTTTAATTGTAATATTTAAATCTTCATTCTTTTCCCCTGCTTCAATTACATAATCTTTAATTTCTTTCATCTCTTTAATTGGATTATCGTTAATTTTAACAATGACATCACCGACATTTATCTCTGCTTCTTCCCCCGGTGAAACGGTTTTGTCGTTTTTATTTACAAGATGATGTCCGACTACTAAAACTCCTCGTGTTTGTAATTGTACACCTATGGATTGACCACCAGGTATTACCTTTACATCCTCTAATACCGAAAGATTCACTTTTTTAATTGGAAAACCATTCACTTCATAAACTAATTCACTTGATCCAGAATCACCGGCATAAAACATAGAAGTGTCAATTGCTTCAACATGTTCGCTGTTTGTTGATACCGTTACGCTATCTGCAATTTTCGGCAATTCAATTGGTTTTTCATCATTTAAAGTTACTACCTCATTTGGAATTGAGAAATATTTGTTTATAGGGGTTATGAAAGGAAATGTAACAAAAACCAAAAGGAGTATAACACCTATCCATTGTCTAACCGTATTAAATTTAGGTATTTTCATTTGGTTCACTCTCCTTATCTCTAACCACCCAAACCATTACTTCTTTTCAATTTATATCTGTATTTCTAATTTGACCTTATGACGTTAGTTTTAAACTGGAGAAACATAAGAAAAGATGTCTATCTTTACCTATAGAAAAATGAGTGAAAAAGGTATAAGTCCTTTAGCCCAAGTATTTATGGAATTATTCAATGATACTTACTTTTTATTAAGGATTTAATTAATATGAGAAATTAAAAATTTACGTTAAAAGTAAAAAAAGCCAGATGGTTTAGTTTCTGACTTTAATGGATAAATATTCAACTAACTGTTTGTTTAAAATTGGAAGCTAAGTCTAATAATTCTTTTGCATGCTCTTTCGCTGTTTCTGTAAGCTTTGTCCCGGTAATCATTCTACTTAATTCATTAACCTGTTCAACTAAGGTCAGTTCTTTGACTGTCGAAACAGTACGATCATGTTTTTCTTCTTTTTGAATAAATTTATGTGTATCTGCCATTGCGGCAACTTGAGGTAAGTGTGTAATGCAGAGAACTTGGGAATCATGTGATATTTGGTGAATTTTTTCGGCCATTGCTTGTGCAACTCTTCCACTAACTCCTGTGTCAACTTCATCAAAAATAACACTAGTCACACCCTGTTGTTTGGCAAATAACTTTTTAAGAACCAACATAATTCGGGATAATTCGCCCCCAGAGGCCACTTTGTTTAACACTTTCAAGGGTTCTCCAGCGTTGGTTGAGATTAAAAACTGTATTTTATCAAAGCCATATTTGTATAACTTAGGATTTTGATTATGATCTTCGTCTAAATCGAAAAAAATAGAAAAAGAAGCCTTTTCTAAGTATAAATCTTTAAATTCACTTACTACCGCTTTTGTTAATTTATCAGCTAACTTTTTACGAATATCATGTAATTGTTTTGCTTCTAATAATGCATCTTTTTCAACTTCTTCTATTTGTTTTAATAATGAGTTAAGGTGTGTATCTTTATTCGTTAATTCTTCAATTTCTTCTTCAATTTTCGCAAGATACTCGATTATTTCATTAACACTTCCACCATATTTCTTTTTAAGCCGGTTTATTTCATTTATTCTCGATTCAATTTCATTTAATCTTTCTGGATTGAATTGTAATGAGTCTAACTTATTTCTTAATTCATAAGCAAAATCTTCCAAGGTATAATAATGATTAGCAAACTTCTCAGAATTCTCTTCAATAAAAGGATCAACTTTAAGATTTTCCTCCATGGAGACATGTGCTTTATTTAACCAGTCTAGAGCTCTTCCCTCACCATACAATGCATTATAGGCATTCGTTAATGACGAATATATTTTCTCGAAATTTACAAGACCGTTACGTTCCTGTTCTAACTCATGATCTTCGTTTGGTTCCAAATTGGATTGTTCTATTTCATTTTTTTGAAATTCTAAAAGATCAAGACGATGGGCTGTTTCTTGTTCATTTTCATTTAATAGTTTGTATCGATTTTTCAAAGTTGTTAATCGGTCAAATAGTATCGCGTATTCTTCTTTTGCTTTCCCAATCAATCTTGGTTCATACATATCAAGAAAATCCAAATGATTATCAGTATCCATTAACACCTGGGTCTCATGCTGGCTGTGAATATCAATCAATTTCCGACCAAATTCCTTTAAAATAGCTAAGGTAACTAACTTACTATTTACACGACAAATACTTTTACCAGAAGCTGTAATTGTTCTTTCTAAAACAATTTGTCCATCTTGTATATCGACACCGAATTGTTTGGCAACACCATAGATTGGATGAGCGTTACTATCAATAATGAATAAACCTTCTATTTCACTTTTGTTTGAACCATGCCTAACAAATTGAACTGAACCACGTCCACCAGCTAATAATTGGATTGCATCAATAATGATTGATTTTCCAGCTCCGGTCTCTCCGGTTAATACCGTCAAACCTTCCGTAAAAGTAATTGAAATCTCCTCTATAATTGCAAAGTCACGTATTGATAGTTCTGTTAACAAACATAATCACCCCAATACATTAAAGCATATTAATTAACCGATTTTTAATTTCCTCTGACTCTGCTTCTGTTCTACATATGATTAAACATGTATCATCTCCACAAATGGTACCCATTATTTCATCCCAATCTAAGTTATCAACTAAAACACCGATGGAATGGGCATTTCCTGGTAATGTTTTTAATACAATAAAATGACTTGCAGAATCAATCTTAACAAAAACATCGATAATCATTCTTTTTAATTTTTCAAGTGGGTTATATCTTTGATCTGCTGGGAGACTGTACGCATATCGTCCGTTAGTTGTTGGAACTTTCACGAGTTGTAATTCTTTAATATCTCTTGAAACTGTAGCTTGGGTAACATTAAAACCAAGAGCTTTTAGTCGATCAACTAAGTCATCCTGTGTCTCAATTTCTTTCTCTGTTATTAATTCTCGAATTTTTAAATGACGTTGAATTTTACTCATTCGTTACTTCTCCTTATTTCATTAAAGTGGTACCTTACTTTTTATCTAGTGTTTTATGGGCCTGTTCTACAATTTCTTCCATATTCATTGGGTTTAATGGAGTATTATTTGTCTTCCAACCTAAATGTGCGAGAAATTCAATATTCCCTTCCCCCCCTGTAATCGGGGAAAATGTTATATTAATTATTTCATAACCTTCAGTTTGGGCAAATTGAGTAATGTTCTGGATAACATTATAGTGAACCGATTTATCACGAACAATCCCTTTCGTACCGACCTGTTCTCTTTTTGCTTCAAATTGTGGTTTAATTAAAGCAACAATATCACTATTTTCTTCTAATAATCCTTTTAGTACTGGAAGGATTTGTCTAAGCGAAATAAAGGATACATCTATGGAAGCTAAGTTAGGCTTTCCTTTTTCTAACATTTCGGACGTAACGTATCGGAAATTTGTTCTTTCCATTACAACAACACGATTATCATTTCTTAATTTCCAATCTAACTGGTTATATCCAACATCAATTGCATAACTTAACCGAGCTCCATTTTGTAAAGCACAATCCGTAAACCCGCCAGTTGAAGATCCAATATCAATTAAAATCTTTCCTTCAGCTGAAATATGGAAGCATGTCAAAGCTTTTTCTAATTTTAATCCACCACGGCTAACGTATGGTATCTTTTTTTCTTTAATGTGTAAGGGAGTATCTTCTTTTATCAACATGCCAGGTTTATCGAGACGATTTTGTCCAGAAAAAACTAGACCAGCCATTATGATACGTTTTGCTTTATCGATGCTTTCCAATAAATGCTTTTCTACTAATAATTCATCAAGTCTTTTTTTACCCATTCGTACACCCTTTTATTTTTTATTTTTTGGTAATACTTTTATTTTTAATTTATTTTCAATAAAAAATAAAGTTTTACCAATCAAAAATATTATTTGTGTTGAACTGTTTATTGCAATGGTTTTACCTAAAGCTTTTCCACCAACTGTTAAAGCCGCAACAATACTTGTTAATACTGTTGACAAAGCTAATTGGCTAGGTGCCCCCTCTGTCTGATTTAATAATGAAGCGATTTGTAACACTACTATTGCAGATGCGGTACCACTAACAATTCCGGATATATCACCAATTACATCATTACAAAAGCTTGCAAAGCGATCTGCATTTCTTACTAAATAAACAGCTTCTTTTGACCCTGGTACTTTCTCCGCAGCCATTGCATGAAATGGCCTTTCATCAGCAGCAGTTGCAGCAATCCCGAACATATCAAAAATGACTCCAATAAGAATAATGATCAGAACGATAAAAATACCTGTAAACCAAACAACCCCACTAAGGATTGACGAAGATACAACTGAAAAAATAGCCGCTAACACAAAAGTGATAACGGCAATAGTCAGGCTAAATTTAATTGAACGTTTTATTTGTGATTTCATTTATTTCCCCTAAATAAAAATATGTAACTGGAATGGTCTTTTAAAAGGTTAAAACTACGGCTTAGGTCCAGTAGGTTTTCCCAAGTAGATACCCCACGTCACCGTGAAGGGCGGTTCCCCTTTAAATCCACCTTAGCCTTGTCACCAAAAGCTAGACTGGATTACCACTTAGTCCGCACTATAATCCCTTCTAAAAGTCATTTGAACAGTCTAGGAGATTTCCTCTAACAGTCTTTAACCTATCCCTAGTCTCTTTTGCAGTACGGATTTCATAGACATTCATATTAAACCTAGTGGCCACCTAGATTTAATACGGATTAATCTAATCCCCTCAGCACCACTCAAGACAGGCTACGCTGCACATTAGGTATTTATACCCTTGTATTGCAGGTTCATACCCCATTCCATCATCATAACTAGGCTTAGTTATCACAACAGAGATGGGCCTCCGCGGAAATCGGGTCAACGCCCACATGCCTTTGTGGATCGCCCGAAATCCTTAACTCCCAGCACCGACCCAAGGCTGGGCGCCTCAAGCCGACACAAGGAACTTCATCGATGTGCCCTTTGGCGAATTTTTAGGCCCGCCTTCAGGATAGGAGGACTGACTAGAATACTGCACCATCCCATTTATACTTTTTATTATAACAGGAATTTGTCATTTTTTCTATGTTGATTTTAGTGATCGCGGTTACTAAAATAATGCGTTAAATCTTTTAAAACTGCACTTCTCGCTCCCGCATTTTCAAGTTCAAGATATGCTTTTTCAACATAATCTTTCTTTTTATCCATTGCCCCATCCAAACCAAGTAATTTGGGATAAGTACTTTTATGATTATTTTCATCACTGCCCACAGGTTTACCTAATTTTTCTTGATCACCGGTTACGTCAAGTATGTCATCTTGTACTTGAAAAATTAACCCTAAATAATAAGCAAATTGTTTCAAATGCTGCAGTTGACTTTCTGATGCGCCACCAAGATATCCACCTGCAGACATCGCAAACTCCAGTAATTTCCCTGTTTTCAATGCATGAATGTTTTCAAGTTCTTCTATTTTTACTTGACGCGTTTCTGCTTCCATATCTAATATTTGTCCGGCAACCATTCCCTTTGGTCCACTAGTTGCTGAAAGCATTTTAATTATTTCTACTTTTTGATTATTATTTAATAATGGATCTTGAGCAATTAATTCAAAACTATAAGTAAGTAGGGCATCTCCAGCTAAAATAGCTGTGGCCTCATCAAATACCTTATGGTTCGTAGGTTTTCCTCTTCGATAATCATCATCATCCATCGCCGGTAAGTCATCATGTATAAGTGAATAAGTATGAATTAACTCTAATGCAATACAAGAGCTTAATGCACGATTAAATTCATCAGCAAAAGATTCAAAACTGGCTATTAATAGAACTGGTCTTAACCTTTTACCTCCTGCTTCAACTGAATATAACATAGATTGTTTTAACTGTTCGGGGATTGGAAGGCTTTCTATATGCTGAACCAACTCTTCATCGACTATCTTTCTGTATCGATTAATATAGGCATTTATTTTTTCCGACACGTCAATCTTCCTCCTGCACTTCAAACAGTTCGAATTCCCCTTGTTCATTCATTATTTGCGCCATTTTCTCCTGAACATTATTTAACTTATCATTACATATTTTAGAAAGGTTCATTCCTTCTTGATAATAAGTAATTGCTTTTTCTAAAGGAACATCTCCCTCTTCAAGTTTTTGAACGATTTCTTCCAATTTACTCATCGCTTCCTCAAATGAAAGTTCTTCTTTACTCATTTATATCCTCCTCTAATTGGAGTACTTGACAATTAATCCTTCCATTACTTAATCGGACCTGGATTTTATCATCTATATGTACTTGATTAATCGTCTTTATTAATTCCCCATATTCTGTATAAGGTAAGGCAAAACCCCTTTTCATAATTTGTAAAGGGTTTAATAACGTTAATTTTTCAACTGTATTGGACCATTTATTTGTTTTATTTTCAAAGTTTCTTAACATATAATCATTTTGAAGCTTTATATATTCTGAAATTTTTTTCTTTGTTTGTTCTATCTGTTTTTTTGGATGTTGTACTTCTAATCGTCTCATAACATGATGAATTTCTTGTTTTTTGTTTTCCTGTTTTCTTACCATAGCCCTTTGTAATCTTTCCATTAACGCGTCTAAATCCTGATCTTTTTGTTTTATTAGTTGCTCAGGATAACGAAAGGCATATGATTTCGTTAATCGATTTAAATGATTTTTATGATTCAAGGTTTCTTTATACAATTCTCTATTTAGAGCTTGCTTTAGCATCAAAAGTTTTTCTTTTAAATCGATAACCGATTGTACAGCAATTTCCGCAGCACCTGTAGGGGTTGGTGCCCTTAAATCAGCAACAAAATCACTAATCGTGACATCGGTCTCATGCCCTACAGCTGAGATAATAGGAATACTCGAATGGTAGATAGCGTCGGCAACTTTCTCTTCGTTAAAACTCCACAACTCTTCGATAGAACCTCCACCTCTACCAACTATTAAAGTATCAAAGCCACCAATCTCATTTGCTTTATTAATAGCCAATGAGATTGAGGACGGGGAATTTGGACCTTGTACTAATACAGGTATAACCGTTATTTTTACAATTGGATATCTTCTTCTTAACGTTGTAATTATATCTCTAACTGCAGCTCCAGTTGGAGATGTAATAACCCCGATGTGTTCTGGGTAAAGGGGAATGTTTTTCTTAATGGAAGGTTCAAAATATCCCTTTTTCTGTAGTTTCTCTTTTAATTGTTCGAATGCTAAATATAATGATCCAATACCATCCGGCTCCATTTGACTTATATATAGCTGATATTGTCCATAAGCTTCATATACGCTAATTTCGCCTTTTATTAATACATTCATTCCATTTTCCGGTTTAAATTTTAAAAATCGATTATTTCCAGCGAACATTACTGCCTGTATTTTTGTTTGAGTATCCTTGATGGTCATGTACATATGCCCACGGGAGTGTTGTTTGAAATTGGAAATTTCACCTTTTATTAAAATTTGCTTTAAATGAGGATCCGTATCCATTTTTCGTTTAATATATTTTGTTACAGCAGTGACTGTTAAATATTTTTCAATCAACGATTTTCTAATCCTTTAGCAGCTTTAATTGTATTCTCTAACAGCATCGCAATGGTCATCGGTCCGACTCCCTTAGGAACTGGGGTAATGTATGAAGCTTTTTCTACAGCACTGTCAAAATCTACATCGCCTGTTAGTTTACCTGTTTCTAAACGATTAATTCCCACATCAATAACTACAGCACCTTCTTTAATATCATCAGCTGTAATGACGTTTGGTCTTCCGATAGCTACTATTAAAATATCTGCTTTCGATGTGTATTCTTTCAAATTTGTTGTACGTGAATGACAATATGTAACAGTTGCATTTTCATTTAATAGTAATTGTCCAACAGGTTTCCCAACAATATTACTTCTGCCAATGATCACTGCATGTTTTCCCTCTATATCGATACTTCTTGATTTTAACATCGTTATAATTCCATATGGGGTACACGGTAGAAAGGTATCTTCACCGAGCATCATCTTCCCAACATTAATGGGGTGGAATCCGTCAACATCTTTATCGGGATTAATTGTATCAATCACTTTTTGTTCACTAATATGTTTAGGAAGAGGCAATTGTACTAAAATACCGTTTACTGTAATGTCATCGTTTAATTTATGTATTAGATTTAATAACTCTTCTTCCGATGTACTTGCTGGTAATTCAATAAGTGAAGAAGAAATTCCAACTTCAGCCGCTGCCTTTTCTTTTCCTTTAACATAAGATTTAGAAGCAGGATTATCCCCAATTAATACAACTGTTAAATGCGGATGAATCCCCTTTTGTTTTAATTTCGTAACTTCTTCTTTCATGTTCATTCTAAGTTCTTGTGCTAAATCTTTACCGTTAATAACTTCTGCTGTCATGTATGTTTCTCCTTTTAAGAAATAATTTTTGATAAAACACCATTCACAAATTTCCCTGATTTTTCATCACCGAATTTATTTGCCAATTCAATTGCTTCGTTTATCGAAACATTATTTGGGACGTCATCAAGAAATTTTATTTCGAAGGTCGCTATACGTAAAATACTTCGCTCAACAGATGCAATACGATTTAAAGTCCATTTTTCTAGGTGATTAGAAATAATAGTGTCAATTTCATGTTGATTAGCAATTACCCCATGAACAATTGATTCAAGAAACGAATCTTTTTTACCATTTTCTACTACCGACCCAATTGCTGCTTCTATTTCCATTTCATTTAAATCCATTTGGAATAAGATTTGAAATGCTTTTACCCTTGCTGTATGTCGATTCATCAGCCTAACTCCTTTGCTTTCTTCTCTACAAATAATAACACGATAATCTATCTAAAGCTAGAATTCTGTAGAAAAATGAATAGTTCTAGCAAAACTAAACACATTCGCTAAGAATGAGCGAATGTGTTTAGTTTTTCATATATTGGGTTATTAAAATTTAGCTGCGTTGAACTCGCTACTTACCTTTCTTTACTTTCCCAACGTAAAGAAATGAAGGTCATTTGACCTTCATTTTAATCTTGTTCACTAATTTCGTTTCCTTCCATGTTAATACCAACAACATGAACATTTACTTCATCTAAATCTAAAGAAGTCATATATTTTAATGATTCACGTATATTAGTTTGAATTTTTTGGGCTACCTTAGGTATAGAAACACCAAAATTCAAAATAACATAAAGGTCAATAGAAATTCCGTTCTCTGTTAGCTCGACTTTTACACCTTTACTATGAGTTTTTTTACCTAAACGCTCAACAACACCTGAAGCAAAATTTCCTCGCATTGCATATAATTCTTCTACTTCTGTAGCTGCAATCCCTGCAATGACTTCTATTACTTCTGGAGCAATCTCAATACTACCCAATGCTGAATCCTCTTTAACACTCAATAATGGTTGTTCACTCATGATATCACTCCTAATTCGTACGTAAATACGCTCCTAATTTTCTTTTTGAATAATCGGGTTTTCTTCCAAGAAATTAGTGTTGAAATCTCCTTTAATAAAGACCTCATTTTCCATAATTAAACTATGGAATGGAACGGTAGTATGAATACCTTCAATAACAAATTCATCCAACGCGCGTTTCATACGTTTAATTGCTTCTTCACGTGTTGGAGCATACGTAATAAGCTTGGCAATCATAGAATCATAGTAAGGTGGGATTTGGTATCCAGAGTAAGCCGCTGAATCCACACGAACACCTAATCCACCTGGAGCTAGATACATATTAATATTCCCCGCTGATGGCATAAAGTTTCTAAATGGGTTTTCAGCATTGATTCTACATTCAATAGCATGTCCATCTAACTTAATATCATCTTGAGAAATACTAAGTTTTTCATTATTTGCTACTTTAATTTGTTCTTTAATCAAATCAACTCCAGTGACCATTTCAGTCACAGGGTGTTCTACCTGTATTCTAGTATTCATTTCCATAAAGTAGAATTCATTTGATTTCCTATCAAAAATATATTCAATGGTTCCTGCACCAACGTAATTTACTGCTTTTGCAGCTTTCACTGATGCTTCCCCCATTTTTTGTCTAGTTTCCGGGGTAATAGCTGGTGATGGGGTTTCTTCCACCAATTTTTGAAGTCTACGTTGTATGGAACAATCTCTCTCCCCTAAATGAACTACGTTACCATGTTTATCAGCTAATACTTGAATTTCTACATGTCGGAAATCTTCAATAAATTTTTCTAAATAGACTCCCGGATTACCGAAAGCTGTTTCCGCTTCTTTTTGAGTGACACGAATACCCTTTATTAAATCCTCTTCAGATCTCGCAACACGAATTCCTTTTCCACCGCCACCAGCTGTTGCTTTAATAATAACTGGAAATCCAATTTTATTAGCAATTTCTAATGCTTCTTCTTCACTTTCTATTATACCATCAGAACCTGGTACAATCGGTACATTTGCATTTTTCATTGTATCTCTAGCAACATCTTTGATACCCATTTTTTGGATTGCTTCTGGTGTAGGACCTACGAATTCAATGTTGCAATCGTTACAAATTTCCGCAAAGTCTGCATTTTCGGCTAAAAATCCATATCCAGGATGAATGGCATCCACTTCTGTTAGTGTTGCAACACTCATAATATTTGTAAAGTTAAGGTAGCTGTCTTTACTTAATTTCGGACCGATGCAATATGCTTCATCTGCTAACTGTACATGTAATGCCTCTTTATCCGCTTCTGAGTATACAGCGACGGTTTTGATACCTAATTCTTTACATGCACGTATTATCCGAACTGCAATTTCTCCTCTATTTGCAATTAGCAGTTTTTTTATCAATTATTCCAACCCCTTACTTTGTCTTCACTTTAAATAATGGTTGTCCATATTCTACCAGTTCACCATTTTCTACTAATACCTCTACTATTTCTCCGTCGACCTCTGCTTCAATCTCATTAAATAGCTTCATTGCTTCGACGATACATACAATTGTATCTTTTTGAATATTACTCCCTTTAGAAACATAATTATCACTATCTGGCGATGGAGAAGCATAAAATGTACCTACCATCGGTGATACGATTTCATAATTAGCATCTGTAGAATCTACTTGTGGTTCAGCTTTAACTTGAACAGATTCAACTTTTATTGGTTCTTCCTTATCAGTAGTTACTTTTGATTCATTGTTTACAACTGTTTGTTTAGGAGTCTCTGTAACAACTTGCTGTTGTTCAACAAATCCATTTCCAGATTTTTTCATTGTTACACTTGTCCCATCATTTTCATAGGTAAATTCACTAATGTCGGACTTATCAATAAGCTTAATTAATTCTCTAATCTCTTGTACTTTTAACATGTATGGCACCCCTTTTGAAAAAATTTACTATTTGATGTTCAAAACGTCCGCTAAAATGACACTTCGGTACAAGGAACCACCAAAAAAGTTCCGTCACGTCCTTGAAAAAGAAAAGCACTTTTTAGCATGTACCACTCGGTCTTTTTATCCTCCTTTTTTGAACACACACTAATAGGTATAATAACTTCTTTATCATTTTACTATTAGATTGTAAAATACATCAAGGATTAAACCCTTCTCCAAAATATAAAATATTCAAAAAACAATATAAAATTATTATAACAATCTCCTTGAATAATTTCTACAAAAACAAGAAAATCAGATGCTCCGGCTAAAATAGCATCTGATTTCCTGATTTTATTCTTTGTCTGATTGCTCAGTCGATTCTTTAGTTGGCTCCTCTGTATTGTTCTCAGCTGACTCCTCAGGGGCTTCCTTATCAGATGGTTGAGTAATGACATCTACAGGAATTTCACCAAATTCATCATAAACCATTCTCATAATATTATTTGCTTCTGTGCTTGAAAGTTGTTCATTCGCTTGAACATGAACATGTACTTTATCGTTTTCGGAACGTACTAAAACATCTTGATACTCAGCAGAAGCTAATATTGTTTCTTCTAAAATCTTCTCTATTTTTGATGTGTTTTCTAACTGATCGATTTCCCTTAATGCTTCGTCTTTATCCTCAACACTTGCAGAACCTGATGCGACAACCTCTTCTAGTCTTGATTTAGACATACTTCTTTCATCTTGTACTTCCATGCGAATGGTAGTAAATAGTTCATTGCCATCCATGTTTGTCATTTCATCCACTTCTGTACCTTCAGCTTGAGCGCTTGTTGCATCCGTCGCCTGTTCAGCGGGCTCTTTGCCATTATCAATATAAGCCAAATCATCATTATTCGGTGAAATCAAATAATACACACTTAATACAATCATTAAACTCAACATTGTTAATAACCAAACTGTTTGTTTTTTTAACATTATACTTCCTCCCTTAATTAGTTTTCGGCATTACCGAAACCTTATGTGTTGGCACATCAAGTACCCTTGAAACTGCTTCAACAATCCATTTTTTTACCGTGGCATGGTCAGCTCCTTTTGCAACTACAAACACACCACTTACTTCCGGTTTTTCTGTCTTAACTAGTAAAGGAACTTCTCTATCTCCCTGGCGCACGAATACAATTTGAGTTTCTTCTGTCTGATCTTCAACTTTTCTTATCCCTCCATTTTTATCAGTTTCATCCGAAGTTTGTTGACCCTTTATTATATTCTTTTCGAAAACCTGGACATTCGTAGATGCTAGATTAACCATAACTTCTGCATCAGAAACACCTTTTATTTTATTCAGCATTTCTTCTAAATCCCCTTCAAAGTCTTTTTCTAATTCTTCAACATCAGAAGTTCTTTCACTGTCTTCAGGATTGGATACTTGTACATTTTCTTTTTGGGTTTGTTCCATCGGTTTATTAATTTCTGTTTCTCCACTTGAATCTGTCAAAATATTATTTAAAAATATAAGAAGTATACCTATCAAACCTAGAATAATGATATATCCTATTTTATTTGATACTTTTTTACTTCCATTACCATTCTTAGACTGGAAAAATTTCTCGAAGAATTTTTTCAAGATGCGCCTCCCTCCCAGTAGATTGTTATCTCTTTGTCGGTAAGTTCCCAAACCTTTGTTAGTAATTGTTTAATTTTCTCATCATGCCTGTCCACGTCTTTTTTCTCTACTACATGATCTGTGTTAATTACAACATCTTCAACTACGCTATCTTCTCCCTCCTCTTCTACCAAATCTTTTACATAAACAATGACTTCTTCAAGATCCTCGTAAGAATAACTCTCATTTGAATTAAATTTAAATTCGATATTCGTTATTTCCAATTGATGTTCTTCTTTTATAGGATCCTCAGCAATTTCTATTAGTTGGACAGCCATTTGTTCTAAAATATATGCATCTTGTGTGGTTTGTATCTCTTTTTTTTGAAATTCTATTAAATTTTTTACAGATTCACTGTCACTTCCAACATCATTGACCTGTTGAAAAGACTTATTTAATGCGGTTTCCATATCAATATTCAATACATAAAATATTGGTTTTAATAAAATTAAAATAAGAATTAATCCGACCACTAATTTGATATATTTGTTCATTGAAGAGGTTGGGATTAATAAATCAATGATAGTAGCAAGAACAATAAATAATATAATTTGTGTAACCCAGTTTATGACTACATCCATCTCTACCATCCCTATCGAATTAACATTGTAAGATTACTAGCAACAACGATAATAACGATTGCTAAAAAAAACATAATAGATATCGCTAACAGACAAGCAAGGACAAATAGAATATAATTACTTATTGTATTTAAAGTGGTGATAACAGGCCCATCTCCTATTGGTTGTAATACTGCTGCAGCTATTTTATAAATAATAGCAATGGCAGCAACCTTTAAAGCAGGAAATAATACAATAAATAGTACGATAATTAGTCCGACAATCCCCACCGCATTTTTCAATAGTAAAGAGGCACTTAAGATTGTGTCTGTTGCATCAGTAAATGTTCTACCTACGACAGGGATGAAATTACCAGTTACAAATTTTGCGGTCTTCATCGCAACACCATCTTGTATCGCACTCGCTGTCCCTTGTACAGATATAACCCCTAAAAAGATGGTTAGGAATATACCCAATACTCCCATACTGACTGTCTTAAATAAATTGGCTAAATGACTAACTTTATAATTTTCACTTATATTACTTACAATGGTAAGGATTGCTGATAAAAATAATAAAGGTAAAATAAAAGTAGATACTAATATACCGCTAACATTAATTAGAAAAATAATAATTGGATGGAAGAAAGATACTGAAACTATATTGCCGAATGTTGCCATTAATCCTAAGATTAGGGGCAGTAATCCAATCATAAAACTACTCATCATACCGATAGCATTTTCTACATAAGATACAGCCACATAAAAACTATTTAACACTAAAAAGATTAGAACAATATATACTACAAAATATGCTATTTTACTTACAGCTGAACTTTCAAAGGCTGTATGCATCGTTTGCAATAATATAGAAAATAAAGTAAGTAATAACAATGTACCAAGTAATTTTCCGTTTAATATAATTTCATGAAACAGATATTTAATTAAACCTAATAAAACTGATTTAATTGAAAATGAATCTTGATTTTTTATAAATTCATAAACGGTTGTTTTTTCTAGTTCCGGCACATATGTACCATATTCTTGAATTAATTGATCCCAATAATTTTGAACACCATCTAAAGAAATTTCATTTAATAAAGCATCCGAAACATCCATTTTTTCCGTTTCGGCATAAACAGATGCTTGTCCAATGAAGAGAAAAATAGTAGTGAATAGAATTGCAACATATATTTTAAATTTCATTCATCATATAATCCCCCTTCTAAGAAACTTAGCATTCGCAAGGCTTAAGCAATGCCTTAGTTACATTTTTGCAAATCTATATGGTGGGGTGGCCAAAGTTTCTATAATAATTTATACAGATGGTAAGAAGTTCAAAATAGCTTCTACGACTGCTGTAATGATTGGAACTGCAAGTAGAATAATAAAAACTTTCCCTGCTAGTTCAATGTTTTTAGCTACGGCACTTAGTCCCGCTTCCTTCGTTAAATTAGCTCCAAGTTCCGCGATGTATGCAATACCGATAATTTTTAAGATTGTTTCCATATACAAACCATCGATATTCGCATTTCTACCTAGGTTTTGGATCAATTCAAATATAATTAATATTTGTTGAATGATAGCAAAAAAGATGATGATACCAGTTATCAAAATAATAAAAAATGCGAAAGAACTATTTGTGTCTTTTAGAATGAGATATAGTATACTCGCAACAACCCCGAGAAGCACAACTTGTAAAATATCCATGATTACATGCTCCTAGAAAAGAAATACCGATTTTATTTGGTTAAATAAATCAGATAGTCCATTAATCACAATGACAAGAACAATGATAAATCCTATTAACGTTGCAAACTGTGCTATTTCCTCTTTTCCCATTTGTTTTAAGATGGTATGTATCAGTGCAACTATGATTCCAATTCCTGCTATTTGAAATAAGATTTGTGCATCTGTAAACATGGATTGACTCCTTTCCGTTAAAAAGGTTGTTCAAAAAGTCCGGTAAAAATGACACTTCGAATTTCTTCGTTGGCTTGCTTTTCCGTTCCTCACGTATTAACTGCATACGCTCCGGTACTCAAAGCTTCGCCGCCTCGAACTTCTCGGGCTTTTTTATCCTCCTTTTTGAACGCGCACTTAAATCAGCAATAATACAATAAATAAACCTGCTAAAAATCCTAAACTTTTGGCCATTTTACTGTATTTGTATTGCTCCTCTCTTGCATCCTCAAGCTCTCGTTCTAAATGGGATAGTGTTAATTGAATATGCTTTTGTTGTTGATAAAAATCATGCTGCCCTATTGTTCTGCCAAATTGGTATAAAATTTCTCTTTCATTACCAGCTAGACTGGAATTTCTGATTAGTACATCCACTTTTTCTTTCCAAATTATATAGAAATCAATATTTTTATCTTGTAAACTCAGACCAATCTCTTCAAAAAATGATCTTGTAGGTTCCGGTATTTGTTTGGATATATTTATAAAGGCCTCTCTGAGTGGTAATTGGCTATAAACAATTTCTGCTTCTAAAATTTGTAATGCATTTTTTATTTGTCTTATTTGTTTCGGCCGATTGGATAGTCGGTTACTCCAATCAAATCCCAGCCATGTTGTTGTAATGATTAATAAAAGGGCGCCAATCCAATTCATGTGATAACAAACCTCGTTTTCTGTAAAATTTCCTTTTCATTCTGGTCATAAACCTTCTTCAAAACAGATGGTTGTCTCGATTTTTCTAAAAAAAGAATTCTTTCAAAAACCTTATGTTGAAATAAAATTTCAAGGGAAGGTCGTTTTTTTAATTCCATTAGACTATGGCCATGTATCGTACAAATAACTGTTACCCCTGTATTAATTGCTTCCATCAACGCATTAATATCGTCTGCACTACCAATTTCATCTACTACTAATACATCAGGTGACATGGAACGAATCATCATCATCATACCTTCCGCTTTTGGACATGCATCCATTACGTCCGTTCTAATCCCGAGATTAAGTTGTGGAATACCATTAATAGCCGCAGCAATTTCTGACCTTTCATCAACTACACCAACTTTTTGTGCTGGAACTTTTCCCCACCCCGATGAAATTATCCTGGTAGTATCCCGAATGAGTGTTGTCTTACCAGTTTGTGGTGCACCAACAATTAATGTGTTTAAATATTTTTCTTTAAAAATATATGGAATAATGGCGTTAGCAACTCCGATTTTTTGTTTCGCTATTCGAATATTAAAAAAAGTGATGTATTGTAGCGCCTTTACAGAACCACCGATCGTGTTAACTCTTCCTGCTATTCCTACCCGATGGCCTCCCTCTATCGTGATATACCCTTCTCGTAGTTCATCTGTCATACGATATAATGAAAATTCACTAAGCTGGTTAACAATATATACACCGTCGTTCTTATTTGGTTTTACATGAGAAACCCACTCTATTTGCCTATCAAAAATAAATTCAATTGGCTGAAACAATCGTATTCGAATTTCTTGAAGAAAGTCCCAACGATTTCCAATTTTCGTCTGAATAGCTTGTCTCATCTCACTTGGAAATAATCGTAAAATTTCTTCCATTATGGACCCTCTCTTTTTTTGTAGTTATATAGTAAAATGTATGTTCACATCGTTGAATTATGACTCTATAAAAAAAAGCCTTAGCATTTGCTAAGACTTTTTAAAAAATATATTAATGGTTTGCTCTAGAAACATATTTTCCATCAGAAGTATTAATAACTAAGATATCTCCTTTATTTACAAAGAATGGTACTTGAACGACTAGGCCTGTTTCTACAGTTGCAGGTTTGGAACCACCACTAGCTGTATCACCTTTAATACCTGGCTCTGTTTCAACCACTTCCAGTTCCACGTTATTAGGTAAATCAACACCTAAGATTTCGCCTTCATAGCTTATTACGTTCACTTCCATATTTTCCTTTATAAACTTCAATTGATATTCAATTTGTTCTGAAGGAATTTCTATTTGTTCATACGTATTTGTATTCATAAAAGCATGTGTATTACCACTTGCATAAAGATACTGCATTTTATTGTTATCAATATGTGCTGTATCTACCTTTTCACCGCCACGAAATGTTTTTTCCTGAATGTTTCCATTTCTTAAATTACGTAATTTTGAACGGACAAAAGCTGCACCTTTCCCCGGCTTAACATGTTGAAATTCGATAACCTGTAAAATGTCTCCATCCACTTTAATTGTTAATCCTGTTTTGAATTCGTTTACTGAAATCATTATGTTTTCCTCCGTCTCAAATACTAAAGTTGAATTAATTGCTTAGGTGCAAAGGTCAAACGTTCATTCCCGGTTTCTGTAATGACTATATCGTCTTCAATTCGACACCCTCCGATATTAGCGATATAAATACCCGGCTCTACCGTTACTACCATTCCAGGCTCAAGAACTTTGTCAGAACGCTTGGATAATGTTGGACCTTCATGTACTTCAAGGCCAATACCATGGCCTGTAGAATGACCAAAATATTGACCATAGCCTTTTCCTTCGATATAATTTCTAGTTAAATCGTCTGCTTCTTTTCCAGTCATGCCAGGTTTCGTTCCCTTTACCCCTTTTAAGTTAGCTTCTAAAACAGTATGGTATATATCATCTAGTTGGTCCGAGATTTCACCAACAGCTACTGTTCTCGTAATGTCTGAACAGTAACCCTCATAAATGGCACCATAATCTAATGTTACCAATTCTCCGGATTGAATTTCTTTATTTGAAGCTACTCCATGGGGAAGAGCAGAACGATAACCTGAAGCTACAATGGTATCGAAACTCGAAGCTGTAGCACCTTGTTTTCTCATGAAGAATTCTAGTTCATTCGATATATCAATTTCTTTCACACCGGGCTTAATGTAACTTTGTATGTGTGCAAAAGCATCATCGACAATTTTAGCTGCTTTCCTTAAAATTTCTAATTCATCCGTTGTTTTTATTAAACGAATTTCCTCGATGATTCCACTTACTGGTACAAGCTCCACTTCTAAGGTCTTACTATATAATGCATATTCTCCAAAAGTTACATGATCTCTTTCAAAGCCAAGCCTACTTATATTCATTTCTTTTAATTGAGTTTTTATTTCTTGTTCAATTGGCGTTTTATGTTCAATAATTTGAAACTCTTTTGCTTGTTCATTCGCTTGTTCTGTGTATCTAAAATCTGTAATAAATCGAGAATCATTTTCAGAAATGATTGCAACACCTGCCGTACCCGTGAAGCCCGTTATATATCGTCTATTATAAGGACTGGTTACAAGTATTCCATCTAATTTATTTTGATTTAATGCTTCTCTCAATTTAGATAACTTTTCCATGCCCCCACCCTTTCCTAATGAAAATCATCTTTCATGAGAATTTTGTTAAAATTTAACTATTCTTTAGTTTATCATAAAAATATTCATTTGAATAACCATTTAATAATAAAAACAACTTGAAAACGATAAGAGGTTTTTTCTAAGTACGTTTCAAGAGGAGAATAAAAAGGTCCGAGTCAGATAAGTACGCAAAGTCCTTTTACAACTCCGATACTAGCATGACCTGTTCTTCGGCAGCTTGAGGCGGCGGAACTTTGACGTTCTTGCGCTCAGGTAGAAGAACGTATAAAGAAACTTTGGAGAATATCCCTGTCTTGAAATGTCATTATCACCGGCCTTTTTGAACAACCTCTATAATTGTTCTACTTGAGTATCGTGATAATCATAAGAAATAGAATATCCGATAAATGTACCATACAAGATAAATAAACATAAAGATGTTACAATAGAATTAGATTGCAATTCAACTAAATTAGGAATATTAGCATATATGGGCTGTAATAAATAAAAAACAATTCCCCATAGGATTATTCCATAAACTACACTAATCCACATAGTTTGCACCTTTTTTAAAATGCCATAGTAAATCATAGCCGTGACAATGGATAAAAGTCCTATTATAATAACGGAAACAAGATCACCTAACCAACTGTCAGTCCAATCCGTTTTCAACCAGGATCTTAACACAAATGATTTTGGTGAGACTTCCACAAAATTAAAATAATATAAAAATACAGCAATCGTACTCCATAGAATACCTCCAACAAAACCAGTTAACAAAGATCTTCCCAAGATTGACATCGTATTCTCCGGTTTATTTTGTTCTAATTGCTTATTATCGCTCATATGAATCACCTCACAAGTATTATTACCAAATACGTAAAAACCAATCATACAGATTGTTGTAAATAACTAGTTATCTTCTTCAGTATTTAGTAAAATGAAATTAAACATAGTTGTAGTCGTGCATACAATAGAATAAACAAGATTTTTTATAACTTGTTATTTTATAATGAATATTTTTAAGAAAAACAGGGAAAAATTAGGTATAGAATATGATTTGGTCAAAGTTTACATATCCTGGAATTATAGGAACAATTTTCATCTATGGCATTACATTTACTTCCAGAATATATAATAAACTCAAATAAAGAAGGAGGAGATTCTGATGGTTCGGAATAAATGGTCAATACTGTTTTATGTAATTATTGGTTTAGGCGTTATTGGCTTATTTTCTCAACTCTTTACACAACCTGGTAAGTTTTTAATGAGTATTTTAACAACTATTTTCTTTGGGTTAGTTATATTTGCAGTGATTTATTTCGTTTTTCTTAGAAAAAAGGCTCCTTCTAATGAAATGAAGAAATATAAAAAAGCTGTTCGCCAATCAAAAGCAAAATACAATAATGACAATGCAAGAGCGACTCAAGCTGCAAAACTAGCTTCTAAAAAGCAACCAAATCCGATAAAGAAAAACCGGAGTAAACGTTCAGCTGGGCACCTGAAAGTTATTGATGGAAATAAAGCAAAAAGAAAAGACCATGCTTCCTTCTAGGAGCCCGGTCTTTTCTTTTTGTGGTAAAAAATTATAGGAGGTTAGCTTATCAAATCTTATCCTTAGGGAAGGCCACGCCGGCAATTAGCGAATGGTTGTTGACGATTTTGTTCCTATTTAGGCCAATACTTTAAAAATTCATCCGTATAAGTTTTACCGATATCGAATAATTCTTGTTTGCCTTTTTTATCGAGATGGAAATTTACCGTATCTACACCTACTACCGGTATAAAAATAATATTATTTTTATCCGACTTTGATATATACCTAGCATCATGCGCTTGTTTCATTGTAGCAAATAGTGCTGTAAACATATCAAATGCATTCGTAATCTTTCGTGGGGTATTTTCCTTTTCAATGGAACCTGTAAACTTTACTCCTAGTACTGGTCTTGTGTCCCTTTTCTCTTCCCCGTCACTAAATAACCACATAGGAAAATTACTTAATAATCCTCCATCCACAATGATACTTTTCTTTTCTGTTTTTCCTGGCATTTTCTTTGGCATAAAAAAATAAGGAAATCCAGCACTCATCCTTACAGCTGTTGAAATCGGAAAATGTTTAGGATGTAGTCCATAAACACGTTCTAAATCATCAGGAATAATAACTAACTTACCTAAGGACAAATCACTGACAACAACTTTAAGATACCCTTCTTTAATATCATTAAATGTATATATTTTTTTTTCGGCAAGTGTTCGATATAACCAATCTTCTAACTTGTTTCCTTTGTTGATTCCTAATTGGAAATATAAAAACAACCATTTACTTATTGGAATGAATTTCGTTAGAGCGGGGGGATCTAAAAACTTTTTTAGATCAAGCTCTTGGGTTAAATGAATGATTTCATCTGTTTTGTAATCTGAGGCGATAAGAGATGCAACAATTGCTCCCGCAGATGTCCCAGCAACTCGTTCTAAATGAAACTTACTTTCCTCTAGGCTTTTTAATACGCCCGCAAATGCAAAAGCCTTTACTCCACCACCAGAAAAAACAGCATCAATTTTCATCCGTTCGCTCCTTATGATTGTTATTCTATACACGGAAATTCTTAAGGATGCATGTAAACCTTATGCTACTTATATTCTTAATCTAGAGTAAAAACTTTTAGAACTATATTTATAATTAATCTTGATTATTTTCTGTTTCATCTTGCACTTTTCTAAGTTCCTTCACTCTATCTTCATCTGACTTAAAATAACGGACAAGATCACCTATACGATCAATGGAATTCCAACTTAAATGATGTTCAATACCTTCCACATCGTTATAAATATTTTCTTTCTCTACTCCAATTATTTCGAGAAATACTTCTAGGAGTTCGTGTCGGTATACTAAGCGCTCACCAATCTTTTTTCCTTTTGAAGTAAGTATAAACCCGCGATACTTCTCATAATCTAAATAGTCATCTTTGTCCAATTTCTGTACCATTTTTGTTACAGATGAAGGGTGAACAGATAACTTCTCTGCAATATCAGAAACACGAGCAAACCCTTTTTTTTCAAGTAGATTATAAATAATCTCTATGTAATCTTCCATACTAGGAGTTGGCATTCTATTACCTCGCTTCTTTTTTAGTTCAGGCAAAATTGTTTACTATAATCAAGAATACATGAAAGAAATATGTTAAACAAGCTTTTTACCATCTGTGTAGAAGTTTTAAATTCTACCTCACATATATCTTATCATAGAAAAGGGATTAGCTTATGAGCTAATCCCTTTTACTAATCCTATAGCCCACATTTTAATTGTGCACCACAGCTAGTACAAGTATTACATCCGCCTATATCTTCAACAGTTCCTTCACGACATACTGGACAAGTATTTCCTATCTCTGAGCCAATTGTAACGCTCGTTTTTTCCAATTCTGGAACTGTGTCAACAAGTACAACTTTAGGTTTCTTGTCTTCTTCAAATAATTCTGTTTGTTCGAATGTATTTTCTTCCGCTTTTAAGGTTAGTACTTGGCTATCACGGCTTCCATCTACATATACCGTACCGCCTTTCGCACCGCCTTTATACAATCTTTCATATACACTTTCTACTTGTTCAACAGAATATCCTTTTGGAGCATTCACTGTTTTAGAAATCGAGCTATCTACCCAACGTTGAATAACGCATTGTGTATCAGCATGATCTTCAGGTGCTAAATCCATCGCAGTTACAAACCATTCTGGTAGTTCATTTGAGTCTACTTCAGGATGCTGATCTAAATATTCTTGTACAATATCTGCTTTTACTTCAATGAATTTACCTAAACGTCCACTTCTGAAGTAAGAGAAGGAGTAGTACGGTTCAAGTCCTGTTGAGACCCCGACCATGGTTCCAGTGCTGCCAGTTGGTGCAACAGTTAGTAAATGTGAATTACGAATTCCATATTTTAAGATGTCATCAAGAATATCCTTAGGCATTCTCTTCATATAACCTGTATTGATAAACGCTTGACGTAATTGTTTTGTTTCTTCTTCGGTTTTACCTACTAAAAATGGAAAACTTCCCTTTTCTTTAGCTAATTCAATAGAAGTTCTATAAGCTGTTAAAGCAATGGTTTCAAAGACTTTATCAACCAATTTATTTCCTTCCTCTGATCCATAGGCAGATTCACAATAAATTAATAAATCATGAAGTCCCATCACACCTAAACCAATTCGTCGTTCACCTAATGCTTGTTCTTCATTTTCTTTTAAGAAATATGGGGTTGCGTCAATTACATTATCTTGCATGCGCACCCCAGTTTTAACTGTTTGCTCTAGTTTTTCAAAGTTTACTGTCTTCGAATCTTTATTAGCCATCTCCGCAAGGTTTACTGCAGCTAAATTACAAACAGAAAATGGTGCAAGTGGTTGCTCACCACACGGATTTGTTGCAACTACTTGTTGTCCATAACTTTTCGCATTTGTCATTTCGTTAGCATTGTCAATAAAGAAAATACCTGGTTCTGCTGAATACGTTGCACAGACATTAATCAAATTCCACAATTCTTTTGCTTTAATGTGACGGTATATACGAATTCCATAACCCATTTCTTCCCATTGACGAACATCGCCAACTTCATGCCATTTTTCATTATAAGCCTTCATTTCTTCTTCCGTGTAATTCTCAACATCTGGGAAACGAAGCTCATAATAATCATCATTTTCAACAGCATCCATAAATTCTTTTGTTATACAAACAGAAATATTTGCTCCCGTTAAAAATTCAGGGTTATGAACAGCATATGTACCACCTGTTCTTAATTTATCTTCCGCCTCACGGAATACCGCATCCGTAAAACCACCTTGACCAGGAATGTTTTTATAGTTAAGAATCCCTTGATAAAGGTCTTCTTCTGTCTCAGTCATTGGAGTAAATTTCAATTTTTCTTCTGCTAATTTTCTAATTTGTTCATCTTCTGTATTTTCAATTAAAAACCTAAGAATTCTTGGGTTTTGCATTTTTGAAATAATAAATTCAATGATATCAGGATGAGAATCGACTAACATTATCATTTGTGCCCCTCTACGGGATCCACCTTGTTCTACCAAATGGGTTAGTTTCGCAATATCATCTAACCAAGAAACGGAACCAGAAGATTTCCCATTTACTCCTCTTGCTAGCGCATTTCTCGGTCTTAAAGTAGAACCGTTTGTTCCTACTCCCCCACCTCTACTCATGATCTCCATTACTTTTTTTCGGTGGTCCGATATACCTTCACGAGAATCCTTTACATATGGCATAACATAACAGTTAAAGTATGTTACCTCTGTTTCAGAACCAGCACCATATAATACTCTACCAGCCGGGATGAAATTCAAACTAGAAAGTTCCTCATAATAGTTTTGGAACCATTCTGTCTGCTTATCTTTTGATGTTTCGACAGAGGATAAACCAGTCGCATTTCTCATGGCAATTTGTTCATAATAAACTTCTAAAGGCTTATCAATCGTATCTAATGAACGTACGACAATTCCTGTTTCGATTTCATTTTCATTATCTAAAACAGAAACATAATCTGGTTCAACCTTTACTTCAGCTGTTTTGCTTTTCCAATCAATGGACTCGATAAAACCTAGGCCTCTAGCCGGGAACTTAGGGTCCGCTTTGACCGTTAACACAACAAAGTCCCCTACCTTTAATGTTTTCTTCGTTGTATCTTTATAAGAATAACGGTCTAACATTACTAAGCGGGAAACACCTTTGTGAGTTAGTTTCATATCATTTGTTATTGGATGTACAGCACTAAACTGTTCTATGTCTTTGTTAAGCGATTCGATGTTTATTCGATTCTTTCCCTCGACAAAAATAGTCATTGAATCTTCTCCCTTGAAAAAAATATACTACCAAAAAGGTAATTTTTTATGATACTATAACAATACCATCGAAATGAAATTAAAACAATATATTGTGCCTAATTTAAAAGTTATAACAACATATTGTATACCGATGTGTAAATATCATTTTTGTCAACTTAGAAAATCTATGAATTTTGTTAAATAATGGAGAAAAATAATAGAATTGGAAGAAAAAGTCACAGGAATAAACTTTTTTCCCATTTGCTTTTATACCTTTTTATATTCTATTTAAACTCCTCATTCGTCATTTTTAATAGGATTACAAGTAGTCATCATATAAAAAACTTTAAAAAATAGCAAATTAAACATATAATAAATATTATACATTCGAGAAAAAACGGGGGAAAAAAATGAAAATCTTAATTATTGCTTTATTAGTTATTCTTGCATTTGGAATTTTTCGCTATTACAGACAACGAGCTTACCTAAAAAACTTAACAGAGGATGAATTTGTTAAGGGGTATCGTAAGGCTCAACTAATAGATGTACGTGAACCTCAAGAATTTGATCGTGGTCATATTCTTGGAGCAAGAAATATTCCAGTCACACAATTGAAACAACGGTTAATTGAATTAAGAAAAGATAAACCTGTTTATCTTTATTGTCAAAGTGGTTCAAGATCTGCTCGAGCTGCACAAATCCTCCACAAAAAAGGCTATGAGGATATTTCCCAGCTAAAAGGTGGATTTAAAAAATGGACCGGAAAAATAAAAAGTAAATAGTGAATTTAAACTTTCAAATGTATAAAAAAGAAGAGGACCAAGGTATAACACTAATACCTTTGGTCCTCTTCGCTTGTTCATATTAACCATGATCATATTTCTAAATCGGATTTCCTTGCCGCTGCAGTTTCATCCATTCGTTTCACTACTGTATGATCCTCATATTTTAAAAAATATTGGTTATACTAAAATATATGTAAAAACGATGCTTACTATACTTTGAAAAGTATAGTAATAATTCCATAATAAATTCACTTAATAAAAGGAGTATCTTATGGATTCTATTCAAGTTAACAAAGATACAGCATTTATAACCGAATTAGAATCAATAGTTGAGAATGATGGACCATATTCTAGCTGGGATCTTTTTTCTATGGCGTACCACGCTGAGCTTACTACTATCACTCCTAAATTTAAAGGATTACGAGCTTTTGAATATCTACCTCATATAAAGTTTTTGGACCATCAGGTTGATGCGGCAGAGCAAGTAATTGAAACAATGAACGGAAGAGCTATTTTAGCAGATGAAGTAGGTCTCGGAAAGACAATTGAAGCTGGACTTATTTTAAAAGAATACATGATTCGTGGATTAGTAAAGAATGCACTTATTCTAGTACCTGCTTCTTTAGTCAGTCAATGGGTCAGAGAATTAAATGAAAAATTTTATATTCCAGCTGTAGCACATCGAAAAAATTATAGTTGGGACCAGAATATTATTATATCTTCCCTTGATACAGCGAAACGGTCCCCTCATAGAGAAAGTATTTTAGATATTGAATACGATTTTATTCTAATTGATGAGGCGCATAAACTTAAAAATCATAAAACAAAAAACTATGAATTTGTACGGTCATTAAAAAAGAAATATTGTCTACTGTTGACAGCAACCCCTGTTCAAAATCAATTAATAGAAATTTTTAACTTAATCTCAATTTTAAAGCCCGGTCATTTAGGTAATTATGATTCATTCTTGGAGAATTATGGGAAAGACCGGAGTAAAATCAAACAAGATGCTTATTTGAAACAACTCATTCAAAAAGTAATGATTCGCAACACAAGACAAAATACAACACTAAATAACACAAAAAGAAATATTCAAACCGTTTGGATTGATTTTAAACCAGAAGAAAAAGAAGTGTATGACGATCTAGAGTCTGCTTCTGCTGGGTTTTCAAGTTTCTCTAAGATTACTTTTCTACGAGAAATTTGCTCATCGAGAGAAGCTTGTTATCTTTCCTTAAAAAAATTACATGAAGAAAATCCAAACCCTTACATCGAACAAGTTAATTCAAAAATTGAAAAGCTTCCACACCATTCAAAAGCAGAAAAATTAGTAGAACTAATTAAGCAATTCGGTGATGAGAAGGTTATTGTTTTCACAGAATACCGGGCTAGCCAATTATATCTTCAATGGATTTTGAAACAACATGGAATTACATCGGTTCCCTTCCGAGGTGGGTTTAAACGCGGGAAAAAGGATTGGATGAAACAATTATTCCAAAATCACGCCCAAGTGTTAATTGCTACAGAAGCTGGTGGAGAAGGTATTAACTTGCAATTTTGTAATCACCTAATTAATTATGATTTGCCTTGGAATCCTATGCGCTTGGAACAACGAATTGGACGTATTCATCGTTACGGCCAAGAAAAAGATGTTCAAATTTATAATTTTGCTACTAAAGGAACCATTGAAGAACATATTATGACATTACTTTATGAAAAAATTAATTTATTTGAGCAGGTAATTGGAAACCTTGATGCCATTTTAGAGGAACTAAATATTTCAAATATGGAATCAGAAATAGAATCTATATATAGCGAATCATCAACTGTTGGTGAAGTAAAAATTAAATTAGATAACCTAACAAGTATCATTAAAAGCTCAATGGAACAATCACAAGAGGAGCAAAATTATGGCTATAACTAATTTAAATCAGTTTTTACAAGATTACTTTGTTTCCCATCGCTGCCAAATACTCGAAAACAATGATGGGATTTTAAAAATCCGATTAACAGAAGAAATGGATCGAGCATTAATGAATCGCCCTTTCTATTGGCATTATATTAAAAAAATCGGACAACAAGGTGAACCGATGAACCTCACGTTAATTACCAATCCGAAAAAAAAGGATGAAAAAGGGGAATGGATTCACTTTGGTAGTCCAAGGTTACAACAAATTATTCATCATCTTAAAGAAAATGAACGATTTACAAAGCTTTTTCAAAAAGTTGAAACGAACCAAAACACTCCCTTATACCCTTGGTTAGTAGTAAATTTAAAACAGAGTTACAAAGGAAAGCAAAAAAAGGATGAAATAATTTCTATTGGTTTACAGCTTGTAAATGGAAATATGCGATTGGAAATGATGGATTATCTAAAGAATTTACCTTTACAAATGGCTATTTCCGATTACTGTTACACCATATCACCAATAATCAAATTACAAAGTGGCTTTAAAAGGATAGAAGCTGTCATTTCGACATACATCGAAAACCAAACACATGAATGGGCCGTAGAATCCATACATGAATTAGATGAAGAAATCAAAACGTTACAACACTTTTATGAAGGAAGAACAGAAGAGTTAGAACAAATGGAGAAGGAAATGGAAGAAATTAAAGTTAGATATCATCCAATAATTTCTCAAGAAGTCATTAACGGTGGAATCTTTTATTTAACTGAATAAGGCAGATAGCTAAGTACATGCTATTCTGCCTTCTTTCTTAATGATTTAATCGCAAATGGTAGTACACCAAACCAATGATTGGAAAAACCGGAACCCATATTTTTACGTTCAGATTTTCGCTTTTGCCTCTCTTCAGCTGGTAAATCTAAATAAGAAACAACTTGTTCTGTTACAAATTTCAGATAATCATTTCCTTTCAATGATTTCACCTCATTTCCTTCTATAAGTAGATTGAACTCATCAGTTAAAACTTATTCAAAAAATTTTATAAATATTTATTAGAAAAAAGAAGGAGTTTAACAAATAATGTCGAAACATAGTAATTAACAAGAAAATAAAAGGAGATGAGAATAAATTGAGTTCTGCTTTAACACTTTCGAGAAACATATTAGCAGCAGCAATTGAGCAAAATGCTTCCGATATTCATTTTTACCCGTTTAATACGGAAACCGATATTTTTTTCCGCGTTAATGGAAAAAGAATCTTCTATAAAAAAATTTCCACGAATCAATACCAACTACTTCTGACTTATTATAAATTTAGTTCCGGAATGGATATTGGCGAAACAAGAAAACCCCAAAATGGAACTATCCAACATCACGAAAATTCCATGATTTATTCCCTTCGATTTTCAACACTTCCCATCCATCAGTTGGAAAGCTTAGCTGTTCGAGTACTCCCACAAAAAGAAAACCATACCCTAAACGAGCTTTTTTTATTCCCTAATCAATATAAACAAATTAAAAAATGGATAAAGCATCGCTCGGGCATTATTCTTATCACAGGTCCGACTGGAAGCGGAAAATCGACAACCTTATATTCTTTAGTCCGCTCACTTCTTCAGGAAGACTCTTATCAAACCATCTCATTAGAAGATCCCATCGAGAAAGAAATACAAGATATCATTCAAGTTCAAATCAACGAAAAAGCCGGAATTACCTATCAAACTGGCCTAAAAGCAGCACTTAGGCATGATCCAGATATTCTTATGATTGGTGAAATCCGTGATAAATATACCGCAAAATTTGCTTTTGAAGCTGCTTTAACTGGTCATCTTGTTATGAGCACACTACATGCTAAAAATTCATTCGGCACTATTCATCGTTTAAGGGATTTGGATATTAAAGAAATAGACTTGCAACACACTCTTATTGCTGTGGCTTCTATCCAATTAGTTCCAATACAAATAAATAAAAAAGTCACAAGACGTGCTGCAATTTTAGAAATATTAGACGGGAAACTTCTTGACTATGTACTAAAAGGAGGTGATATAAATAAGGTTAAAAACTATCATTCATTTCAACATTTAAGAAAGAAGGCATATGCATATGGATTTATCTCTAAAGAAACTTTATTTGAATCACAGGTTGAGACCTAATAATGAACTACAGCTTAGATTTCTTAAACGATTGTCACGCTTACTAAAAAATGGTTATCCCATCTTAACAGCATTGGAAAAAATAAAATGGGATAGACATCTCTCTAGTTACGCTACTGAAATCATTTATTCACTTAAAAACGGAGAAACGATTGACCAAGCTTTCGAAAAAGTTCACTTCCATCCGACAATTACATCTTATTTATTTTTTGTAAAAGCAAACAATGATTTGGAAGGTAACTTAGAAAAAGCGATAGAAATGTTTCAGCAGCGTATTAAAAACACAAAAAAGTTTAAACAAATTATTAGGTATCCGTTAATTTTAATCTTTATCTTTTCTACATTGCTTTATTTTATTAAGGAATCTGTATTACCGACATTCGTTGAAATTTTTGATAGTGAACACCATTCCAACTCATCTATCTATTATTCTGTGATGTTAATCGATTTTGTCACATCCTTCATTACTATTTCTGTTTTCGTGTTTATTTTTTGTTATATTATATGGTATTTTATTCAGCAAAAACTAAGCATACAAAAACAGGTAAATATTTATTTAAGAATTCCATTATATAGGTACTACATGAAGATGCAAACCTCCTATTTTTTTGCTTCTCATTTCTCTTCCCTTCTAAAAACCGGCATGTCTTTTAAAGAAATACTTCAACATATGGCGGATCAACCGAAGCTTCCTATTATATCTTATTATTCCACCTTAATATCGAATGAATTAAGTCAAGGTATTCATTTAAGTTATGTTTTGTCACAATTGCATTTATTAGACAAAAATCTAATCTCTATTTTTCAACAAGATACGGATATGGATGCATTGGAAATGGATCTTTCTGTATATGCCGAATTATTAATGGAAGATATAGAAGCAAAAACATTAAAAATCTTAACATGGGTACAACCTATCTTTTTAATCATTATTGGAGGGTTAATCATATTTATTTATATTTCATTAATGTGGCCAATGTTCCAATTAATAAAAACTGTTTAAGGAGTGTTTTTAAATGTTCAATAATAATCGCGGTTTCACGCTAGTAGAAATGCTAATCGTTTTGTTGATTATTTCGGTACTAATCATTCTTATCGTTCCAAATCTCGGTGGAAGAAGTGCAGAGGTAAACGAAAAAGGGTGTGATGCTTTAAAATCACTAGTGCAAGCACAAGCAGATGCGTACTACCTTGAAAATAATAATCATGCTACTAGTATCAATGATTTAAAAAGTAATGGATATATTACGAATGATCAAACCAAATGTCCAAACGGAAAAAGCCTGATTTTAGATGAAAATAATAATGTTAAAATTGGTAGTTGATAAAAAAATATGATAAAGAACGGATTTACGTTAATCGAACTACTTTTCGTATTAGCAATAGTTTCCATTATTATTCTCATTAGTCCTACTTTAAAAGGAGCTAGCCTAAAAAATATTCAAGATCAACAATTTTTAACAGTTCTTCAATCGGATGTTTTATATTTACAAAACCTTTCCACTACTACGGAAGATAATGTTCGTATTACATTTTCTAATAATAGCTATACCTTAAAGAAAGGAGAAGCGGATATATTAAATCGATATTATCCTGATGGAATAACAGTTAATACAAGAGAAAATAACAATATTAAATTTAAAGTATCAGGAACGATTGTAAATAGAAAAACTATAGTGATAAAAACAAATCAATCTACTTATCATTTAGTTTTTCCACTAGGAAAAGGGAGAATGAATATTGTCGAAGTTTAATGGATTTACATTAATTGAAATTTTAATCGCAACAGGTATTTTTATGATTATAGTGATGGTATTTGTACCAATCATTACCCAAATAAAAAAAGAAGAAACCGTTCTTAGCGAACGGCGATCCATCGCATATGAATTACATGATGAATTACAGCCCTTTATTTGGACCAACAAGTCAGTACCAGATTCTTTTTCCAAAAAAAATAATAATGGCAAAACAATTCGCTATACCTTCAAAGAAAAAAATAAGTTCATTAAAGGATGTGCACACTGGGAGAATGCAAGAAAAACGAATGAAACGTTTTGTTTGGAAGGACTGGCTAAAAAATGAAAAAGGATTCTCATTTATTACGATGATCTTTGCACTCACAATAATAAGCATGACATTACCAATAGTTGCTTACTTGCTTCAAACAACGAGCCATTTATCATCGAATTATAACGAACTTTCAACTCAACAGTTTTTTCAGTTCATTAGAGACGAAATAATCAATGCTAACGATATTAAAATAGAAGGAAATAAACTTAAACTAACTCAACTTGATTCAGAAATTATCATTGAACAATATGGCGCTCTTATCCGTAGGCAGGTTGACAGGAAAGGACATGAAATATTGTTACAAGATATTGACCAATTTTCTATAGAATCAAATCCTTATGGAATTCGAATAAAGATAAGAAATACGCTAGGAGATACTTATGAAAAGGTTATTGTCTTTTACCAAATACCAAAATGGGTTTATGCTACCTTATGTACTATTTGTGATAAGCATAGTTTTCATACTGATTACATCTAGTATTCTACTTTATCGAAACGATATATATCTCACTGACCATTATTTAGAACATATTCGTGTAGAAACATTATTTCAGATGAGTCAAATGAAATTCAATCAGGAAATATTATCGAATGATTCTCCTATCCCCCCAACGGTTCAATATGATTTTCCCGATGGAAAGGTAATTATCCACATAACGACGGAGTCCGATAACCTATATGATTTTGTATACATTATTACAACGAAAGAATTAAACTTCAAATACACCTTTTCTTATACTGTCAATATAGTAACTACTCAAACATAATGGATTATTTCCTATTTATGTATAATTTATTACATTTTATTTAGTTTACCCATCCATAGTAATATTTTTACTATAATAATAGTATATAACAATTGTGAGGTGTTTAACATGAATCAAACACTAAAAGTAACAAGTATACTAAGTGATCCAACCCGATTTAATATTTATCAATATTTACTGGAAAAGCATAAGGAAGTTAATGTCGCGGAAATTGCTAGTGAATTTGATATTCATCCCAATGTAGCCAGATTACACCTTTCAAAACTAGAAGATATCCAATTACTTACATCCTATTCAAAGAAAACCGGAAAAGGTGGAAGACCAAGTCGTGTTTATTTCTTATCAGATAAAGTTATTGAATTAAATTTCCCTTACCGTGATTATAAGCTCCTGTCCTCTATTCTTATCGATTCTTTAGCAGAAATGGGAGATATCGGAAGAAAAACCTTATATACTATCGGTGAAAAATACGGAAAGAAAATTATGGATGGTTTCCATGCAAATAATCTCTCTACAGGTCAAAAATTGAACATTCTTGGAGAAGCTTCCACTATGATGGGCCTTTATTCCAATTTCTTTTACAACGAAGAAAAGCATACGATAAAATTTCAGGTAAATAATTGTCCCTTTAAAGAATTAGCAGCGAAAAATCAACATTTGATTTGTGATATGCATTACGCCTTTATTAAAGGAATGTTAGAAGTATTATTTACCGAGGTCGAGTTGGTAGAGGATAAAAATATGTTTGCGCATAGTTGTGATAGTTGTTCCTATACAGCAAATTTAATTGCTAATCATTAGCAGATTCATTTACAAGATGGAAATTCTTGTTTATAATATGGTATGATAACGTTATCTAAAAAAGGGGGGAACTCGCATGGATCGTATGTTCCGTGTCCTTGCCTTTTGGACAGGTATATTCACAGTCATGTTCTATGTTGGTGATATGGTTGGAACGGCGCTATTATTCCTAGTTCAAACGGTGTTTTTCCTTACATTGAGTTATTTAAGATTGTCTGAAAGAATGTATATGTACCTATTCGGAGCGTATTGTACAGTGTTTATGGTAGGCTTTACGTGGTATTCCGAATTTATACTAGTACCAGGGTTCGGACACTAGAATGCGCCATAAAAATCCTACACTTTATTTGTGTAGGATTTTTATTGTCCATTTATCACGTCTTAACTGACTGTAAGACCCCACTTCAAGAAATCGAGTTAAACCAAAAAATCTAAGTCGGGGACAACAGCCAGTAGCGCCCTGATAGGTTCAACTAACATAACATTCAGTGGGAATGGAAGGCCGACTAAAATCGACGTCCTGTCACAACGTCGGAACTAGCTCGTCCTGTGCGTCGCCCCCCACTAAATAACTTTCACTTTATAGACGATATGAAACAAAGGGATTATTGTTCTTTTCGAATAAAATAGAAGTTTTTGGTCCATGACCAGGATAGACAATAAAATCGTCAGGTAAGCTATAAAATTTATTTTGAATAGATTGGATGAGTTGAGACATATCCCCTCCTCTAAGATCAGTTCGTCCAACACCGCCATAAAATAACACATCTCCACCGAAAATCCATTGTTCCTTTTCAAATACAAAGATTACACTTCCTGGTGAATGCCCCGGTGTATGCTTTATATCAAATGTAAATGATGATATAGTTAAAGACCCTTCAGATAAGGTATGTTCCGGTTTTTTTGTTTTAATCTCATTTCCTACAAATTTAAATGAACCATTTAATCTAGAGTCTAGTAACCACTCACTCTCATTTTCATGTAAGTACACCCCAATATCATAGTGGTTTCTTAAATCTTCCACCGCACCAATATGATCAAAATGTGCATGGGTTAATAGGATTGCTTTAGGTGTTGTATTTTTTTCTTTTAACTTTTCTATTATTTTATTTGCCTCCCCACCAGGATCAATGATTAGTGCTTCCTTCGCATTGATAATAATATAACAATTCGTTCCCAATGGTCCTAGAGACAACGTTAAAACTTCCATGATATACCTCCAAAATAATTTTTATATAAATGTAAAACATGTATATACCTCGACAAATTCCATATATTACTATAGAATGAATATGTATATTTAATTACATAATAATATAAATGTATTTCCCAAATCAAAGGTTTTCTATTCGGGAGAATTAGCAAAAGGGGGTATTTTAATTAATGTCACACATTGTATTTGGAATAATATGTCTTCTCGTTGCTTTATTAGCGGTAATCTCAGTGGTACGTCAACTGAAATATAAGAATGCGTTTGCGCTAATTTTTTCCGCTCTTACTGCTTTAGTATTTGGTTTCTTTTCTATCGCAACGATTATTTCCGAAATAGCCGGATAAGACCAAAGGCGCTGAAGCCAAAATTGGCCTGATAAAGCTTAAATTTTTATACCGCATTACCTATGTAAAAAGCTGCTTATTTATAAGCAGCTTTTTTCTTACTCCTATTTTCGAAACTTATTCAAAATCGTAGAATCGTAGAAGATCGCCATAAATTAGGTCATCTGAATGTTGTAATTCTGTTTCGACATTATCTCTGATTTCGTTACAACTACTTAGTAATTCTATATCACTATTCGTATCTTCTTCTACTATCTCACCTGTTTCCCGATTATAACAAGCACCAGCAGTAGAAATAAATTCATCACTTATAAAATCACCGTTCCGTAAAGCAATGTAACCCTTCCTATTTTTTGAAAATAAGTCATTTCCGAAATAAATATCATTTTCCACATTTATGCCTAGAAGACTTAGAATCGTTGGTTTTACGTCAATTTGTCCAGAGACAGTTGATATTGTTTTTCCATTTCCATCCCCTGGAATATGGATAATAAATGGAACTCTTTGTAATTGAACTTGATCGTACGGAGTTATTTCTTCTTTATTTAAATACATACTCATCGCTTTATTATGGTTTGCACTTATTCCTATATGATCACCCATAATGACTATTATTGATTCTTCATAAAGATCAGTAGACTTCAGTAGAGTGAAAAATTCCTCAATAGCTTCATCCATATACCTAACGGCCGGAAAATAGTTATTAAGTGTATTTGAATTGGAATTATAAGGTTCAATCGAACGATCCTCTTCACCTAGTTCAAAAGGAAAATGATTTGTTAAAGTAATCAATTTAGCATAAAAAGGTTTATCCATTGATTCTAAATATTTAATGGACTGTTCAAAGAATGGTTTATCCTTTAAACCCCAGCCTACTGAATTTTCCGGATTGATTTCATAAGCATCTTCGTCATAAAAATGATCAAATTCTAAACTATCGTACATTTGAAATCTGTTCCAAAAGCTTCCATTATTCGCGTGCAATACGGCTGAAGTATAACCTTCTTTTTTAATAATTTCTGGTGTTGCATGGTATTCGTTCCCACCATGGGTAAAAAATACAGCACCTCTAGATAAAGGATACATGGAATTTTCTATTAAGAATTCCGAATCAGAAGTATTCCCTTGCCCGGTCTGCTCATAAAAGTTTTCAAAATAATACGTATCTTCTTCTTCTATTAAACTATTTAGAAACGGCGTTACTTCTTCTCCGTTCAGCTCATTTTTTATAACAAAAGACTGCAGTGATTCTGCATTAATCCAAATGACATTTTTTCCTTCTGCTGCACCAAACATATTTGAATTCTCATTCACTTTCACATTTTCATCTATAAAGGACTCAATATCATTTAACTCATTACCATCAGCGAAAACTCTCTGAGATTCTGCTTTGGAATGCTGCACAATATCGTAAATATGGTAGTTAAACAACCCAATATTTTTAACTAAATATTCACGGTCAAAACCTCGGGTAAATAGTTGTGGTCTTTCCATTTCTGCGAGAAGAAAATTTCCTGCTAATAATAGCATGGACACAGATAGTGCAAATACCTTCCATCTTTTTGCATAGGAGACTTTAACGAACTCTTCTTTTCGTTTGCTCCACACCCAAATGAATACTGTGTCAATAAATAATAAGATATCGTATGGTTTTATTAATGTTAAAATACTAGAGCCTAAATCGGCCATATTACTTCCCATAAATAATTGCGGAATTGTTATAAAATCCGTGAATTGTCGATAGAATACAAGATTTGCAAAAACAATAAAAGAAGCTACAAAAGCTGCATATCGAATGTATTTCATTTGTCTTGATGGCTTATTAAACCATACAGCAATAGCAAACATTACAAATGCAGAAACAAACGGATTGATTAATAATATAAATTCCTGCATTGAATTGTCGAGCTCAATATTAAACATAAACCTGTAAACAATATATGTTTTAATTCCAAACAATAAACTAGCAATTACATATAATGGTATTTTCGGTCTTTTCCCAATCAAACTATTACCTCCTAGACCATTCCACATTAAATGCGTCATTTTTGATTAGAGTTGTTCAAAAAAGTCCAGTAAAAATGACATTGCGCATTTCCGACTCAATCCTTTTACCTCCATTTTTGAACACGCACTTATACGAATACTCCTATATTATATGACGATAAAAATAAAAAAAGGTTTCAGTTATTTTACAATTTCTTAATATTTATATTTAACTACATAGATTGTTTCATGTAAATAATTATTTCAGTTGAATTTTTTGTTCTTCTAAATTTTGTTTAACTAAAAATGCTCCACCAAGAATGCCAGCATCATTACCAAGTTGTGCTATTTTTAATTCACAGATCTCATGAAGCTTCGGAATTGCATACTTTCTAAAAGCCGTATCTATTTTCTCCAGTAAGAAATCCCCTGCTTTTGAAACGCCACCGCCAATAATTACTTTGGAAGGATTTATTACAGTTCCAATGTTCGCTAAAACTTTTCCTAAGATGTCACAGGAATAATCTACTATTTTTAGACATGTTTCATCTCCCGTTTTAGCAAAATCTATAACATCTTTAGCAGTAATTACTCCTTTGTCCTCGTAATACTTTGCTAATTTAGAGTTTGGATTAATTAAAATGGAATTCATCCCTTGTCTTTTTATTCCTGTAGCAGAGGAAATAGTTTCCAAACATCCGGTACCTCCGCAATTACATTGAACACCTTCTGGGTCAACTTTTATATGACCTATTTCTCCAGCCATGCCATTTTCTCCATTTAAAATTGAACCATTTACAATGATTCCACCGCCAACTCCAGTTCCAAGTGTAACTGCAATCATATTTAGCGATCCTTGGCCTGCACCTATCCAATATTCCCCTAAAGCAGCAATATTCGCATCGTTTTGAACGAATACAGGTATAGTAGACCTCTTTTCTAATTGATGTTTTAAATCCATTCCTTTCCAACCGATATTGACGGCTTCAGAAACATATCCTGATTCAACATTAATAAAACCTGGAGCTCCAACCCCAATTCCATATAATCCAATATTGTTTTTTTGATTATCTAACTTATTTTGAATGGACTTCCATATATCATCTACAATTGCATTTCCATTGTTGGTAGTATTCGTTGGTATTTCCCATTTTTCTATAATAGTACCATTTAAATTAATAAAACCTAACTTAATGGTAGTTCCACCAATGTCGACCCCGACCAAAATTTTTTCCATTTGTTTCTCCTTTGTCTAAGTAAGTTTTGATTTTTCTTTTTTTAAAATAAACTTTGCTTGTATATATTCCTCATTTGAGATAAATTCCAATTTATGGAGATCGTCAACTTCCATTTCCATTAATTCTAAATCACCTACACGATCACCGGTATAAATAAAGGTATGGAACTTTTTTAATAATTGTTGGACATCAAATACTGTTTTCAATTGTTATTCACCATTTTTTATTATATCAAATTTCATAAGCAATATAAAATATTAAATAGGATATATAAAAAACCCAAAATCGCGTTAACGATCTGGGTCTTGTGGATCTAAAAATTCTGGTCTTTTTCTTTGTAATGGAATAGGTGATCGGAATAAAACCTCTTTGAATGCTCGGAAAGAAAATGGTATGAATGGCCAAAAATATGGAATGTGAAATGTCTTCATTCGAGCTAAATAAAGAATAAATAATGTCATACCAATAATATATCCTGGCCCACCAAATATAGCGGTTAAAAGTAATAATACGATTCGAACTAGATGGTTGGCAAGACTCATTTCATAACTTGGTGTAGCATAGGTTCCGATTGCAGCAATTGCAATATATAATATCACTTCGTTCGAGAACCAACCAACTTCTACTGAAATTTGCCCAATTAAAATTGCCGCAACTAACCCTAACGCTGTCGCAAGTGATGATGGACTATGGATGGCAGCCATTCGGAGCATATCCATACCAACTTCAGCAAATATAAATTGTAACACTAGCGGAATATTTCCTTTTTCATTTGGCCCAAAAAATTCAAGTCCCACGGGTAAATATTCTGGATTCACTGAAATTAGATAGTAAAAAGGTAAAATAAATATGGATAAAAATACTGCAACATATCGAACCATTCGTAAGTAGCTACCAATTAATGGCTTTTGCCTATATTCCTCTGCATGCTGTAAATGGTGCCAGTAAGTAGCCGGAGTAATCATTACACTTGGAGAACCATCAATAATGATTAAAACATGTCCCTCATATAAATGGGCTGCTGCTGTATCTGGTCTTTCCGTATAACGTATCGAAGGATATGGATTCCAATGTCTACCACCTAAATATTCTTCTACCGTTTTTTCAGCCATAGGTAATCCGTCAGTATCAATTTTTTTTAGAATGTGCTTCAAATGTTGGACACGTTCGTTATCGGCAATATCCGCCAAATAGCAGATAGCAATATCTGTTTTAGACCTCCTACCGATTTGTAGATACTCCATCCTTAATGAACGGTCTCGAACTCTTCTACGAGTTAATGCTGTGTTGAATACAATGGTTTCAACATAACCATCTCTAGAACCTCGAACTACCCGCTCCAAATCCGGTTCTGCTGGAGAGCGAACAGGATAGGTACGCGCGTCAATAACTATAATTTTATCGATACCATCTACAATTAAAATAGTTGGACCAGCTAGAACAGTATCTGATGCTTGATTTAAATCATCGACCACATCTATTTCTATATAAGGAATATATTTTTTCATCAATTTGGTCAATGGATCAGGATCGAGATGCTCGGGTTCTAATTTGGCTAAAAACTTCATTAATAAATGCATGATGTCATCTTTTGCAAAACCGTCCACCATGAAGAAGGCCATATCTCGTCCGGCAAATTCCATATCTAAACGTATTAAATCAAAGCTTTCATCTACCGCTAATCTTTCATTTATATAATTTACATTCTCGTCATAGGACGAAAATAGCGGCTTTTTTTCATTTTCCATAATTTCACACCTATCATCTGAGTAATGATAGAATTAGTTTGAACTTAATATCATTTTCTATACTTGCTTGAAGTGTATGTTTACAAGATTCCCCTGTAATTTCTTTATATAATTTAATAATATCCTCATGTTCTGGATTTCTGGAGTATGCTTCATTGATATTTTCTCTTGCCTTCTCTTCATTACCTATTTCATTATAAAGTAATGCTAAATTATAAAAAGCTTCGGGGATGTAATCAAAACTAATACTTGTTTCAAGGTCTGCAATCGCCTTGTTTATTTGGTTAAGCTCAATAAAAGCATAAGATCTTTGAAAATATATAATTCCCTCTAAATTTCCTTTTGCATTTAATGCATCTTCAGAGATTTTCACAACTTTTTCATACTCTTTATTCGAAAGAGATTCGTCTATCATCATTAAATGATATTCTTGTTTATTTAGGTTATTTTGAATCCCAAATATTACTAAATATAATAAACCTACAATATAAGCAAAGACAGCAATTAATTGAATAAGCCTCTTTTTCTTTGTTGGAAGAAATATAATAGCAGATGCAATGAATCCGGCAATTAACCCACCTAAATGGGCTGCCATGTCAATTTGTTGAATAAAAAATCCAAGCACAATATTAATCCCAAGAATAAAAATTATATTAAATCCTAATGTCCGAAAAAATATTTGCCTGTAGATAAAGCCAAAAAATAACAGTGCACCGAATAATCCAAATATTGCCCCTGATGCTCCTGCAGAAATATGGACAGAAAATGCAAAACTAGCAACTCCCCCACCTATTCCTGAAAGTAAGTAAATAAATAAAAATCTCCAACTTCCATATATTTTTTCTACTAAAACCCCTAAATAATAAATAGCAATCATATTCATTAATAAATGGATAAAACCAATATGAATGAACATCGAACTAATTATACGCCACCATTGATTATCTTCTATTACACCTGGATTATATTTAGCACCATACTGTAATAAAATATCTGTATTTGTACTCCCGCCTTTTATTTCAAGAAAAATGAACATTAATATATTAATGATGATAAACATATATGCGAAAAATGGTTTGCCAAAAGAAAAGACTTTTTCAACCATTTCTTGTTTACTTTTTAATTTATTTATCATTTGTTCACGATTACTATGAATTTGTATTTCTTTTTCTGAGTCTAGTAGGTTATCATTTATTTCAAAAGAATCCGCATCAATAGAGTGTTGAAATCTTAATATTTCTTGTTCTTTATCTTTTTCATGTATGTAAAACATCTTTTGTTGAATAGAGTTTTTATCCTTTAACTGAATTGGTTTTTTTAGATATTCCCAGCTATCTATGGGACAGTGAGAAGAAATATAAACGTTAAATAACGTGATTTTCTTAGCTTTAAAGTGACGTTTCATGTTACTAACTTTTTGTAAAACTTTAAGCATATTTATTTTCAAGTGATTCTTCCAATCATATCCACTTACAGTTAGTCGAACGATATTAGAATGTTTATTTTCATATTGCTCTAACCAAATTTCACTTTCATTGATACTTATAACTTCAAAACCTTCTCGATTCATTAACTTATAGGCAAAAGTATGCATTATATACGAATCATTCGTATCCATTTATTCACCTTCCTTATCTTCTATCATAACAGTTCTAACAATAAAAAAAGAGACTGGAACAAAAGTGTTTTTATCAAAGTCCGAACATGAATAATGCGTATAAACCGTTCCACAAACAACTTCGATTGGTTAGATAATTGTTCGTCTTATTGCTAAACACTTTAGCGATGTCCCAGTCTTTTACCCTCTTACTTCTTTTTTATTCACTTTCCATATCAAATATACTTGGTAAAAGTTTATAGCGTAGGTTTGGAATATTCATGGAAATTCGAACTGCGTATTTACGTAAGAATCCCACTTTCATAATGAAATTTATAAATCGATAGCGATTTTTGTAAATATAAAAGATAGCGAAAAATAAAGAAATCAACGATGCTATTCCTTTCATGTTCACACCTTCTTTTTCATATTTTTATTAGTTTTTGAAACGAGAAGGTATTTATACATAATCTGAAATAACAAAAAATCCCTTACCAATATAGATAAGGGATTTTTATCAATTATTTTGTTTCACGATGTAAAGTGTGTTTTTTAAGACGTGGACAATATTTCATAAGCTCGATACGCTCAGGATTTGTACGTTTGTTTTTAGTTGAAATATAATTACGATCACCCGTTTCAGTACAAGCTAAAGTAATGTTTACGCGCATGTTTTTCCCTCCAAACTATAAAAACTTAATAGAAAACTAAGGCAATGCCAAGGCCTTTGAGCGAATGCCATAGTTGTATTTTTGCAGGAAGAAAAGTTTTAGACTTTCCCGACTGCCAAAAAACATTTCGTTTTAGACTTTATTAATAATATCAGAGTTTCTGTTTACAATCAAGAATGAAATTTAAAAATTACACAAACCACCAAAAAGAAAAACATTAATTCGAATCTTTTATTTGTTATTAAGAATGAATTTAGCTAAACCTATAATTACCATTGGTTTCAAGTCTCATTCTATGTTATAACTATTAATGGTAAAGGAGGAATATAGATGATTTATGCAATAGTTTCTATTTTGATTGTTGCTGTTGTTCTGTTTGTTTTATCATTTTTCATGAATGATAGAATAGAAGAACTAGAGAGTCAGGTGGAACAACTTTCCATTACTACTATGCAGGATACATATCAAATGAAGAAAAAAGTTAAGGTATTGGAAGAAGAATTACTATCTGATGGTATAGAAAAGGTATAATCAAACTAATGAATTAAAGGTGATTTAAATGAAACAGCTTGTGAGATATTTCTCACTTGGATTATTGACAGCAGGAATTATTATGTTAGGTGTAGTACTCATTTCTGATAATAATAAACAAAGTGAACTATCCGCGGAGGAATTAATTCCTATTTTAGAAAATGAAGGCTATCATGTGCTTTCAAATAATGAATATATTGCTATGTCTGTAAATCCAAATGAGAATAAAGCGAAGCAAGATTCTGATAATGAAACGAAAAAGAATCCCGACAATAAGGATTCAAAAGAGAAAAATGAAAGCAAGGATAATGAGAAAGAAGCAAAAGAAACTGATAAAGAACAAGCCAAAAAAGATGAGAAAGAAGATAAAAACAAATCTTATGTTTTAAACGTCAAATCAGGAATGCCGACTTCTTCTATCAGTACTATTCTTGAAGAAAATGGAATTATCGATAATGCTTCCGAATTCACGAAATACCTTGAAAAACATGAATATAGCTTAAAAGTAAAAGCTAAAAAAACAGAAGTAACTAGTGACATGAGCTACTATGAATTAGCACAAGCATTAATGAATTATTAGTAACAGAAAAGGAAGCGTAGCAATCTACGCTTCCTTTTCTCATGGCAAATTGGACAGTATAATACCTTTTTACCTCATAAGTGCAGCTAAGTGTCATTCACTCGACAAGGCTAATAGCGATTGCCATCTTTTTTAATTAATTTAAATCATAATTAATGCCTTTCACTAAAAATAATACACTTTCCCCAATATTTGTTATATGATCTGCAAATCTCTCCAAATACCGTGCGCAAAAAGCTAATTGCATAATATATTGTATTTTATCTGGATTAGTTGCCGTCATCCCTAATAACTCACTAACAATATTATTATAAAGTCGATCAACATCATCATCTATTTCCCCTAATTCCTTTGCAATATTCACATCCTCATTTTTAAATGCTATAATCGCTTTTTCTAACATATTTTGTACAACGTCATGTAATTTTTTGAGGTTGTCTAATTTGGGTATATTGTTATTTTCTAGAAGTATAGTAGATTGAGCAATATTTTTTGCATTATCCGCCATTCTTTCAATATCTGTTGCGATACGAAGGAAAACAATAATCCTTCTAAGATCGGTTGCCACGGGTTGTTGTTTTGCTATTAATACTACCACTTTATCATTTATTTCTAATTCTCCACGATCAATATGAATATCATTCCTTACTACGTTATTTGCCATTTCTAAATTATTTGTAAACAATGCATCGATTGCTTCTGACAATGCTTTCCCCGATAATTCCGCTACTTGAACAATAAGGCTATTTAAATCATCTAATTCGGCTTGGAAATGATTTCGTGTCATCAAAATAAAAACCACCTTTGAATAATCTATAACCCTAATTATAGATTATCATTATTAACTCCCTGTAAAATTAATGTAAAAAAACCATAAACCTAAAAAGATTTATGGTTTTACCTTATTCATCATTTTCTTCCTCTTGATTGCCTTCTTTAATCTTATCATCTTGTTTGTCTTCATTTTTTTTCATTTCAAAATAAGTGTCCAAAATCCGTTCACCTATTAAATTATTAATAGGATGTTGTCCACTTACATTCGATCCTAAATTGGGAACAATAATCGCAAAGGCAACTTCAGGATTATCAAAGGGAGCATACCCTACTAATGAACGATTCTCTGTTGTATACAGTATTCCTTTTTCAGCATCATAATCATCACTTTGGGCAGTTCCTGTTTTACCAGCTGGGTTATAGCTTTTACCAGCAAAATAAGAATATGCTGTCCCTCCAGGCACTTGAAAAACTCTTCTAAATCCTTCTTGCACTCGATCAATATGATCCATTTCTATTTGATTTAGTACTGTAGTATTTTCTACTCTATAGATAGAGCCTAATGCTTCTTCAGTACCGTTTGGCTCTCGTATCTCTTTTAAAAAATGTGGTTTAACACGATACCCATCATTTGCAATGGTAGAAACATATTGAGCCAATTGCATCGTTGTATACGTATCATACTGACCAATCCCAAAATCTAGTAAGTTCCCAGGATCAGGATTTGTTCCAACAAATCCGGTTGCCTCGTAAGGATAATCTATTCCAGTACTAGAACCCAGACCAAATTGTTGAAAATATTGACGAAATTGCTGAAATGCATTGTAATCTATAGACGCAGACTTATTTTGCGGGAACGGATAACGATAATCTCCACCCAACCTTAATGCAACATAGAACATATATACGTTTGATGAGAACTTTAACGCATCCAAATCATTAACTGCGCCTAAGTTTTTCCATGATGATTTTTCTTTTGTTCCAGCTATTTTAATTGGTCGATCATAAATAGTCTCGCCTGGTTTCATAACTCCTGTCTCATAACCAGTTAATACCGTTGCCCCTTTTACAGTTGACCCAGGACGGTGCGAATCATATAAAGTACGAAATGATTCATTATAAACTTTTCCTTTTTTTCTATCGTAATGTTGACCTGATACAGCAAGAAGTTCTCCAGTTCGTGGATTCATAACAACTGCAAGCGCATCAGTTAAACGTTGATTAGCTCCAGGATGCTTTCTAATTGCGGTTAATAATTCTTCTTGTACAATTTTATCTACTTCTTCCTGGAAATCCATATCTATAGTTAGTACTAAATCTTTGCCGCGTTGTCCTTCCACAACTGTTTCAGCACCTACAATGACACCATTCTTAGTTGTTGTATATTCAATTTGTTCTTTTCTTCCTTTTAAAACTTCTTCATAGTATTGTTCTAAGCCACTTTTCCCAACACGGTCATTTCTACTGTAACCACGAGTTATGAAATAATCTTCATTCTCTGCCGGGATACCTTCTTCCTGTGTTGTAACAGAACCTAATAAACTTTGTAATGTGTCACCATAAGGATATTCACGATTCCAATCCGTTGTGGCATTAATCCCTGGAAGTTCAGGTAAATGTTCAGAAACTAAAGCATATTCTTCCGCTGTTACTCCTTCATTTTTAACAATTTGTGGAGTTAGAGAATAAGCTTTGTCTAACTCTTTTTTTATGGCAATAATCTCTTTATCATGAAGAGAAAAAACACTTATTTCTTCTTTCGTTATTAACTCTAATGTTTTATTATAAGCCTCCGCGTTACTTAACTCTTCTATATCTTTATCAGTAAGTCTGCTATCAGCCTCTTCTTTATTTAACAAATACCAGTATTCTTTTAGATCTCTTTCTGTTAATTTTCGTTCCAAATATTCTTTCGGATTCTCATCTTTAGGAACAAGTGAAATAAAATCAGCTAATCTTTCTGCTACTTCAAGTCGTTCTTCAGCTTGTATTCCTTTTTCAGGTGTATACGTAATAGAGTAAACCGGCTCATTATCCACAATAACATTATGGTCACGATCATATATTTTCCCTCTAGGGACAGGTATTTTTGTTGTATCTTGAATCGTTCTTTCTATTTCTTTTTGAAAAGCTTCTCCATTTAATATTTGAACTACACCAAGTTGCAAAATTAAAACAGAGAATAATAAGAAGATAACAAAGAACAATATATTTATTCGGAAGGGTAATTGTGCCTTTTTCCTTTTCTTCCGTAGTTTTGACATATGTTCTCCCCCAAAATTTAAAATGCAATCAAAGACATTTTACCATATTTATCGATCTTTTTCGTCAGTTAATTGCTCTTTCATTAATATTTCCTTTCGGGAAGAACTACCTAATGATATGTTCCTTACAAATAGATAAATAAGTAAATGACCCGCTCCAAAAACAACTAAAAGAATAGGTATGATTTTTTCCGCATCAAAAAGAGAAACTGCCAATAAAAAAATAAGTACGGAAACTATTCTTCCTACATTTAAGAACAATTCTCGAACAACAATATATTCTATTCGTCGTTCTCCAGCCTTCCAAGCTTTTCCAATTACATCATACGTCAAAGAGATATAAGGTACATTTATAATTGGATAAGCAATACCTATCACAATGGCATATAAAATAAGTAAGAAATAACTTACATTAAATAAAATAATAAAAATGGATACATATAAAAGAATAGCACCAAATAGGATCGCCTTTTTTCTCCTTGACGGTTTTATATATTTAGTCACGATAAAATATAAAACTGCTGATAATCCAGATAAGACTAAGTTAAAGGTTCCGAGGGCAAACTCACTTTTCGTTACGATAAACACCCAAATAGATATAACAAATACAAATACTCCCTCTCGTATCCCCTGAAAAAAATGTGCGTATAATATTCTGCTCCAGTTCTTATTATTTTTTCTTTCATGTAGAATTCTTCTAAAGAAAAAATCCCCTTTTGCACTTCTACGTTTCAAAAAGAAACTAGCTATCACAGCCAAAATAAACAATATGAACGAAATAGTAAATATAGTTGTATATCCCACATTACCGTCTAACTTTGCGATAATATATCCCGCAAGTAGTGGACCTATCATCCCACCTAACGATTGAAGAACTCCTAAAAACCCATTAAAAAAATCTCTTGTGTCTGGTTCCGTAATTTCAAATGTTAATACATTAAAAGCTAGCCAATAAAACCCATAACCTATCCCTAACAAACATCCTAATAAGAAATTAAAATAAGAGGCTTTCTCCCCAATAATTAATACATTTAAGAAGAAAACGGATAAAAATATAACGCCTAATCTAAGTACAATAATCCGATCAACTTTTTTAGCTAACCGTCCCGCCAATATAAAAGTTAGAGCTTGGAAAAGGTTAATCCCTAGATTATAAACAGCAATCGTAATATAATCTCCAGATTGTCTCCATAAATAGATATTGACGAATGTATTAGAAAGGAAAATACCTAAGGAATAAAGGCCGCCTATTAGTAATAATAATAATAAATCTCGATTAACGTCCATTTTAGTTCCAAATGCTTGTATGATTTTTGGCATATCTAACTACTCCTTTAGTAATTTAGTGTTGGCGAATAATTGTCAGATATGCAAAAAAACACGCGGGAAAATCCCACGTGTTTATAATCATTCCCTATTAACCTTTGAAGTTCTTAGCTACTTCATCCCAATTAACAACATTCCAAAAAGCCGCTAAGTATTCAGGGCGTTTGTTTTGATATTTTAAATAGTAAGCATGTTCCCAAACGTCAACACCTAATAAAGGAGTTTTACCTTCCATTAGTGGAGAATCTTGGTTAGGAGTACTCATAACTTCTAACTCACCATTATTAGACACTAGCCAAGCCCAACCAGAACCGAAACGTGTTTTTGCAGCATTTTCAAATTCTTCTTTGAACTTATCAAAACTACCGAATTTAGAATTAATTTTTTCAGCAAGTTCGCCAGTTGGTTCTCCACCACCATTCGGTGATAAAATTTTCCAGAATAAACTATGGTTAGCATGTCCACCACCATTGTTGCGTACAGCTGTACGTTTTGCTTCAGGAACAGCATCTAAATTACTGATTAATTCTTCAACTGATTTTCCTTCTAATTCGGAAATCCCTTCAACAGCAGCATTTAGATTTGTTACATAAGTGTTATGGTGCTTCGTATGATGAATATTCATTGTTTCCTTATCAATTGTTGGTTCTAATGCATCATATGCATATGGTAATTCTGGTAATTCGTATTTAGCCATGAGAATCTTCCTCCTTAATAAATTAAAAATGGATAATTTAGGTTAATCACCCTTTAATAAGAAGATTATCATTGCTTTCATATACTTGCAAATATTTTGCCTTATGAAGGTAAAATAAAATTTCATAAATAAAAAAACAAGTATTTCTACTTGTTTTTTTATTTATGAAGGAGGTAGAGGGATTCGAACCCCCGCGCGGTTTGACCCGCCTGTCGGTTTTCAAGACCGATCCCTTCAGCCAGACTTGGGTATACCTCCGTGGCAGTATATGG